>NZ_JAMZAQ010000001.1:429099-1895784 GCF_024181795.1 Vibrio sp. Y10_XG_PY6 | reverse complement strand
ACTACGACGTTGATAGGCAGGGTGTGTAAGCGTTGTGAGGCGTTGAGCTAACCTGTACTAATTGCCCGTGAGGCTTAACCATACAACACCCAAGGGGTTTTGATGGACTCAATGAAAGAACATTGAATGTGTAAGAACGAGAATTAAGAAACAGCTTTCCGAATTAAAGAATTTGCTTGGCGACCATAGCGTTTTGGACCCACCTGACTTCCATGCCGAACTCAGAAGTGAAACGAAATAGCGCCGATGGTAGTGTGGGGCTTCCCCATGTGAGAGTAGGACATCGCCAGGCTTTAAACATCGCTTTCAAGTTTTCTTTTTAATTAAGATAACTGAAGGCAAAACTAAAAATTAGCATTGATAGTATAAGACTAAGTTTTAGTGACAATTTGTGGAGAGATGGCTGAGTGGTTGAAAGCACCGGTCTTGAAAACCGGCATACGTTAATAGCGTATCTAGGGTTCAAATCCCTATCTCTCCGCCACCTTTAAAAAACCGCTGTTCTTACAGCGGTTTTTTTGTATCTGCTGTTTTTTAACAGCTGTTATCGAAAACTTCTAATTGGCTTTTCTCCGGCCCTTTCTCTAAGTTCTTTAGCGTACTCACTTTGGGTTTAGTTTACGCAGTAATATCTGCAATCGAAGACATCTTCATAGGTCATTTAGGCTTTAAGTAGAGCTTTGTTAAGTCTCAACGTGGGATGCTTAAAAGCATTTTGATAGAGTTTCAGTCTAAATACTGCGGATGCACTTGGAGAAAAAATGAAGCTACTTTACTGGTTAGATGAATGGCAAGCGCTTACTCAACAAGAACAAGAGATGGCTTTACCTATCTCTGGCTACGATTTACTTGATGATGTATTTGTGAAGTATGAACTCGTCGATCTTAACAAGCCATTGTTGTTCACATTTTCTCCTTCCGGCACTGATGTGCAGGTACAAGATTTAACTCCGAATTTTTCTCCTTGGGGCTACGAGCTCGGAATACAACAAAAAGTAAACATTATTGCCTTTCAACATTTAGGACAAAGTAATTGGTTCCGTAGTCGGAATTTGATTTTCTTTCTGGAGCAGCTGTCTGAGTTGCTTCATCCCTTCCAATGTCGTTTGGGTTATGGGCAAAGTCGAGGTGGCTTTGCAATTGGCGCGTTCGCTAACTTGCTGAAATTAGAACATCTTTTGTTGTTTTATCCTGTGAGCACAAAAAATAAAGCTTTAGTGCCTTGGGATGATCGGCCCAGCACTGAGCTTGCTCAGCAGTTTGCTTGGGAAAGCGGCTACCATGATCGAGATTTGGGCAATGCCAAAGGTTATATTATTTATGACCCATCCAATCGTATTGATCGTCTTCATGCTGAACGTTACCCAGAGCTAACTCATTTAAAAGTCGTCGGTATGGGGCACGGCACTCAATCCACACAATTAGATAAATTAGAATTTTTTAATCTGGTGGCGAAGGAGTTTGTTCGTCATCAAACCATAGATATTGACCAATTTAATAAGCAAATTCACGCTTTGTTTTAAAAGAGGACTGATATCAGAGTCCCCTGTAACCAGGGGGAGATGATCACACACTAAAAACTAGATTTTTAACACAATTGCTAGGCGCAATTTAGATGGAGGATTAATGAAGTTACTGTACTGGTTGGATGAATGGCTGGCTCTTTCTCGTGAAGAACAGCAAACCAGGCTACCGATGTCCGGGGAGGACTTACTTGATGATGTGTTTGTTAAGTATGAGTTTGTCGACCGAAATAAACCGCTGTTGTTCACCTTTTCCCCTGCTGGTACGAATCTACAAGTACAGGACTTACACTCAGACTTTGCGCCTTGGGGCTATCGATTAGCCCAGAAACAAAAAGTAAATATTATTTCTTTTCAGCACCTTGGGAAAAGTAACTGGTTTCGCAGCCGTAATTTGATTTTCTTTCTAGAGCAGTTATCGACATTACTTGAGCCTTTTGAATGCCGTTTAGGTTATGGCCTTAGCCGCGGTGGTTTTGCTATTGGCGCTTTTTCCAATCTATTAAAGTTGGATCAAGTATTGATGTTTCACCCGGTCAGTACAAAAAACAAAGTGCTAGTGCCATGGGATGACAGGCCAAGTACTGAACTTGCCCAACAATTTGATTGGGAAGGAAAGTACCACGACCTCGACCTTGGAGATGCAAAAGGTTACATCATTTATGATCCAACCAATGAAATCGACCGTCTTCACGCCAAACGCTACCCAGAGCTCACTCACTTGAGAGTCTTCGGTATGGGACATGGTACACACGCGACGTATTTGAATAAATTCGGTTTTTATAAGCAAGTGGCTGTAGACTTTATACGTTATCAGAAGATAGATATAGCGCAGTTTCGTCATCAGACTAAAACGCTGCGATTAAAAGAAGATTACTATCAGTGTCTTAACAAGGCGAATGCGAGTTCACAACATCGTTTGAGCCTACTGAGTACCGCTCATAATGTGCTAATTGAAGAAAAGAAAGAACATGTGAAGGAGCATCAAGCGCAAATCGATATTCAGCCACTTGTTGATATTGCGATGAAGCATGAGCATGACAATCCGCAAGATGCAGTACAACTTTTGGAAGTGGCTCAGCAGTTAGTTCCGAATGACCCCGTTGTGGAGCACAAGTTGCAGCAACTGTCGTAGCGTTGAGATGTAATGCAGACGGTATTGGTTGAAAATAGGTCCGTGGCTTTTGTCGCTGGCCTTTTTAGGAGCTTATGGGTTGATATTTCGATGACATTTAATGAAGCAGTACAAAATAAAAAGCCCAAGCAAATGCTTAGGCTCAACGAGTATTAATATGAGTTTAAAACTCTTTTGGCGCAAAGCCTGTCATGACATCGAGGCGAAGCTCTTTACCAACTTTTGTTAGTGGGTGAACGATTACTAAGCCGCGTACGCGTTTTTTCAGTTTGCCGATGTCCGCTTGTTCTGCTTTGGTGATTTCACGAGAGAATGGCATATCAAGTAAGCTTTTACGTTCTTTGTTCAGCTCATAGTTTTGCTTATGCTTTAACTGGTTAAGCTTTTTGGTTAGCTGTTCTACTTCATCCGTGAACTTTGTAATCATTTCGTGATCACCACGAGAACGTGCCGCATCAAGTTTACGTTGGCATGTATCTAAACGGTTGTGCAGCTTTTGAATATCAGTTTTTATGCTCATGGTAATTTGGCTCAAATTTTAAATAGTCGAGAAGTATAGCATAGCTGAGATCACACGCTCTACTATACTTCTCGATTGTCTGGCTTTAGTTAATCAGTTCATTGCCCGATACGTTACCAGAGAAAAAGGCTTCGACGTTATCGAGCGTAACTGAGGCAATATTATTAAGTGCTTCGTGAGTTAAGAATGCTTGGTGGCCAGTAAACAGCACGTTATGACAAGCCGATAAGCGACGGAAAACATCGTCTACGATGACATCGTTAGATTTATCTTGGAAGAACAAGTCTTTTTCATTGTCATACACGTCTAGACCAAGCGCGCCAATCTTACCTTGTTTCAAGGCTTCTATCGCCGCTAGTGAATCCAGCAACTCGCCTCGACTAGTGTTAATGATCATCACACCATCTTTCATTTGCGCGAAGGCTTTTTCGTTCAATAGGTGATAGTTTTCTTCACTCATTGGACAATGGAGAGAGATAATATCCGCATTAGCGTAGATTTCTTCAAGCGAACAGTAACGCGCTCCCATTTCTAGTGCTAATGGATTTTCGTAAGGGTCATAGCAAAGCAGCTCCATGCCAAGCCCTTTGAAGATACGCATCGTCGCGATACCAATCTTACCTGTACCAATGACACCAACGGTTTTCCCGTAAAAGTTAAAGCCAACTAGGCCCTCTAGCGAGAAGTTGGCGTCACGTGTGCGTTGGTAGGCTTTGTGAAGGCGACGATTTAGGCACATCATCAAACCGACTGTGTGCTCTGCCACCGCCTCTGGTGAGTAAGCTGGAACTCGAACTACTTGTAAGCCAAGTTCTTTAGCAGCTTGTTGATCCACTTTATCAAAACCCGCGCAGCGCATGGCAATAAGCTTAGTTCCGCCCAGAGAAAGCTGTTTAAGAACGGGAGCTGAAAGGTCATCATTGACGAAAGCACACACGACATCGCAACCATGTGCCATTTTGGCGGTTTTTTCGGTTAGCCGGAAGTCGTGATAGTGGAATTCAAAATCTCGGTTATTTTTAATTTTATTAAAAGAGGCCTCGTCGTAGGATTTTGCACTAAAAAAAGCAATATTAATCATGGTTCCCTCTCAAAAAGTGCGGACTTTATAAATAAATATACTTATAAAGTAATGCAACTTAGGCGGAATGAATAGAGAAATCTTCTCTTTAACTTTTGCCATATCAAACAACGATAACGATTACGCCTTTCAATGAGTATTATCTTACGATTCTGCACTTGTGCGTTCATTCCATTAGCTCCTGGGGTAATACAGGGTCTATCCTAGATACTGTTTGCTTTACGGGCGCTAACTGACTAGCATAATCGCTCTTTTCTTGTTCACTTTAGTTAGGTTAGGCGTTCCGGCAATGTCAGTGAAATGGTGCTCTATGCTCTTGTGTTGTGTGTTGGCTTCTGGCGTCCATGCAGCTGTAGATCTTGTTAAAGTCGACAAGTCAAAGCGTCGAATGTATTTAATGGAACAAGGCACAATACTAAAAGAATACCGCATTGCTTTAGGGGCGAGCCCTAAAGGGCATAAACAAGAAGAGGGAGACAATCGTACACCTGAGGGCGAATACACCTTAGATTACGTTATAGAAGACTCGGCTTTTTATCGTTCTGTGCATATTAGCTACCCTGATGCGATTGATACGTTGGAAGCGAAGCGACGAGGTGTGTCCCCAGGAGGGAATATCAAAATTCATGGTTTAAAAAACGGTGAGAGTCAGTTGCCGATTTATATCCAAAGCTTTGATTGGACCAATGGGTGTATTGCGATTACCAATGAAGAGATGGATGAATTTATCCAGCTTGTAGAGATGGGGACACCAATTCAGATTGAGTGGTAACGAAATGGTGCCTCTGAAGCTCAAGGTGGTATGTGCTATGGCATAAAGCGTTGTGGATGATCACTGAATATACCGTCTAACTGAGGTAGGTACTTCAGTTTGTTTGGATTGTTCACTGTATAACACATCACTTTGTAACCCGCCTGCTGGAGTTTGTTTATTTGGCGCGAGCGAACCCAGTTAATGTTTAGGTTGCAGCTATAGGCGTTAACTTCTTCCAAAAGGCGTTTATCTTTTCTCGTTAAGAATTCACTCAATACACCTAATCGATACTCATTGCAGTATTTATGCAGCGCTCTAATGACATCATGACTAAAACTGGAGAGTAGTATCTTCTCTTGCGGCATGGGACTTTTTGCTAGTACGTTGGCGAGAGCTTGTGCCACTTCTTCTGCTGGGTGGCGATCTACCTTAACTTCAATATTCAAGTTAAGTTTATGCTCAGTAGCTAAAGTGAGCAGCTCATCTAATGTCATGATTTTCTCACCTGAAAAATCTGCGCTGAACCAGCTACCAAAATCCAACGCCTTTAACTCTTCCAGATTCAGTTCATCGACACGCCCTTGTCCATTACTGCATCGATTTATGGTGTGATCATGGCAAACCACTAAAACATTATCTTTGGTCGGTTGTACATCAACTTCAACCCAATTTAATCCGAGGTCAATGGCGGCCTGAACGCTCACTTTTGTATTTTCTGGGTATGAGCCAGCAACACCACGATGACCAATTACTAATGTTTCCATGTTCTTCATCTTCTGCTTTGTGATGAGCCGATTGTACTCGCTTTTTGCTTTGAAGATATACCTCAAGGTGCATGTTGTAAGATCGTCTTAATAAAAGCTACATCGCCCATTCGTCAAGGTAGGTCGTTGGAAGCACTCCTGTCGAATCATGAACCAAAGTTGGACTTTTATTCTCCTGCCGCTCATTTTTAAAGAGCAAGGTAGTTGCGAGTGCATCATGGTTATCGGGAGAGAGAAATATGAAGATCGGTGTTATTGGTGCAGGTGCTGTTGGTGTGGGAGTATGTAATTACTTACTCACTCTGGGTGGTTTTAGCGAGCTTGTTCTACTTGATAAAAATTTAGAACGTGCCGAGGGTGAAGTGTTTGATTTTCGTCACACGATGGCACTGACTTTTTCAAAAAACACACGCATTATGCCGTCGGATGATTACTTAGATTTACTCGAAGCCTCGCTTGTTGTTATCACCGCTGGTACGCAGATTAAACAAGGACAAACTCGTTTAGATATTGCTGAGGTTAATGCTCAAATTGGAGTTGATATTGCGCGTCAAATAGAACGCGTAGCGCCAAATGCGGTGTTGATTGTTGTGTCAAACCCATGCGATATCGTGGCGCACTTTATTGTCACCAACACCGGTTTTGAGCCGAGTAAAGTTATTAGCAGTGGCTGTGTAGTTGATACCGCTCGTTTAATGAGTATTGTTGCTGGCCGTGTAGACCTAGACCCGAAGAACGTGTTTGGTTATGTATTAGGAGAGCATGGTAGCCATTGCTTTACTCCTAAGAGCTTAATTTCTATCGCTGGGCAACCGGCCGACTACTACTGCGATACCCATAACATTGAGAGAATTGATCCGCACGCACTTCTTGAGGCGGTGAAACAGGCGGGATACGAAATCTTTCGGCGTAAGCAGAACACCGTTCATGGCATTGCCGCCAGTGTCTTTCGAATCATTCAAGCTGTGACGATTAACGAACGATCGGTGTTGCCCGTCGGTACGATGATGTCGGGGCAATATGGTTTGCATGATGTTGTTCTCAGCCTACCTACGGTTATTGGAAAAAGCGGAGCAAATTCAGTTCTGATGCATCCCTTCACTGAAGAGGAGCTTGTCACATTAAAAACGATCAGCACCCATTTAAAACACATCGTGGAAAATGTCGCTAAGCAGACGAAGCTAACGCCCTGATCTACCCTCATTATCAGGTGCTAGTTAGCTTAGCACTCCGGTCTACTGCTATAGAGCTATTTGTACTAAAGCCCTAGGATGTGTAGTTGTTTAATTTGTAAATGAGTAATAGAATGCGAACCATTTTTATTTGAATGGTGAGTGGTAATGTCTCGAGTTTTGATAGTGGATGATGACGTTCCTTTGTGTGAGCTATTAGAAGCAGTTTTGCAAGAGGAGGGCTATATTGTCTCTTCTGTACATTGCGGTGAAAGTGCTTTGCAATATATGGAAAAAACGCCGGTAGATCTTGTACTGCTTGATGTCATGTTACCAAATCTTAACGGCATGCAAGTTGCCCGTAGAATCTGTCAACGCTTCGCGACACCTATTCTAATGCTTACTGCTCTTAATGATGAAAACTCGATGCTTGATGGCTACCAAGCGGGAGCCGATCAGTACATAGGAAAGCCTTTTAATGTTGCTGAGCTTCTGATGCGCATCAAAGCGATTCTTCGTCGTGTTGGTTTAGAGCGCCAACGTCAGGCGATGTGCAGTACCGTTCAAACGATCAGTGATCAGCTCAATAGCTTACCACTCACAAGCACGGAAGCCGAGTTGCTGAGCTATCTAGTCAAAAACCAAGGTGTGGTGATTTCAAAAGCGGAACTCCAAACCGAAGTATTAAAGAAAGAGCTAAGCCCTTTTGACCGCAATCTTGATATGCACATCAGTAATATACGTCGCAAGCTAGTAGAAGCAGGGCTCTCTAAGCAACATATCAAAACCTTCCGTGGCAAAGGTTACAGCTACCTAGAGGCTGTAAACAATTAATGAAGCTCACGTGCCCACCTTTTATCGCGAAACGTAAAGACAGCTTAGCGTTTAAGTTGTTTAGTTATATGACTGCAATTGTGATAAGTATTTTGGTCGTACAAGCAATGGCGGAGCAAGCTCTCGTGAAAGCCATGCTAAAAGTGCCGGACAGTGTGCGAGAAGAAATGCTCGATCTTGCACATCAAGCCAATGTGCTGATTGAGCACGGAGACATGGATGAACTTGCTGACTGGGCGAACGCGCAAAACTTTTATCTGTTTGTGCTGAATGAGCACCAGCAACCCGTCACTCACCGTTTAATGCATCCACACTTCGAGTTCAAGCTTCAATTTAAAAGAAGTATTGATGATCAACTTGAGGGAAAGGTAAATCGCCCGATTATCAATATCCCTTTGGTAAAAGATAATAGCTTGGTAATTCAACTGCCACATCGACTGCATCCCGCACATGACTTCATTTTATATTTCTCTATTCTCAAAGTGGTGATTGCGGTAGTTATTTTGGCGTTGTTCTCATTGCTAATGGCACGCAACTTACAACAGCCGCTTGATCGCTTAAGAGAAGCAAGCAAAAAGCTATCTAGCGGTGACTTTAATGTCAGTGTGGTGAAAGAGTTAAAATCGAATACGCGCGAGTTTAACGAGCTGGCGCAAGACTTCGACCACATGACACAGCAAATTCATTCTCTTGCCGAAAAGCAGCGATTGCTTATAAGAGATGTCTCCCACGAGCTCCGAACGCCGTTAGCAAGACAGAATTTAGTTCTACACCTTTTGCGGAAGCGAGTTGGGGAGAACGAGCAAAGCTTGGTGACCAGGCTAGAAGACGAAGCTAAAGAGCTAAACCATTTGATAAGCGATATCTTGGAGTTCAGTCGCTTGGAAAATGCGCGTTTCGACAAAGGTGCGAAACGCCGTGATTTAGAGGTGTTGCTCGCACCGCAAGTAGAGCGGTGCAAAATCGATTTAAAACCAGAACAAACATTGTCATTCCGTTCAGAAGCAACATGCGCCAAAGCTTTTTGCGAAGAAACGCTCATCATTCGTTGTTTGAATAACCTTGTTGGAAATGCCATCAAATATTCAGGGCAAGCATCTCAGATAGAAGTTTCTCTGGCTAATCATGTCAAAGATGGGCAGCAATTGATTTCCATGTCTGTATCCGACAATGGGCCAGGTATTCCAGAGAACAAGTTGGTCGATATTTTTGACCCGTTTACTCGCTTAGATGCATCAAGAGATAAGAAACTTGGCGGTTATGGCTTAGGTCTCGCGATTGTCAAAGAATCCATGCGCATTATGGGTGGATCCGTTACGGCGAAAAATCGTGAACAAGGAGGTCTGAGTGTTACTTTGGTGTTCAAGCAGTAAGTATGGTTAAGTCTTATTAACCGTGATGTTGATCACGTTATTGGGGCTCGTCATCAGAGAGTACTTTACAAAAGTTTGCAAATGCAAAGAATGTAAATTTAATGCAAATGGTAATACTTATCACTTATATTCACCCGCGAAATAATTAAGAGGGAATCGCATTCAACAAGCATGTGACCCGAAAAATAATAATCGGAGTGAAAGGATATGTTTACTAAGAGCCATTTGGCGCTAGTGATCGGTGCGGTGTTAGCAACACCTGCAGTGGCGGACGTTCAAACAGACGAACATGTAGTTGTAGAAGGTCGAGAGTTCGGCTACAAGGCGGATACAAACAGTACAGCAATGCGCATGGAAATGACGCAGCTGGAAACGCCAGGACAAGTAGCGGTTATCGATGAAACGGTAATTGATGAGCAGCGTGCAAGTACACTTGGTGAAGTGCTACGTAACGATGCAAGTGTTAGCGCGGGTGGTACAAGCCGTAACCGCGAACGTTTCTCTCTACGTGGTTTTGAGCTTAGCAGTTCAGACGGTTTTCTTCGTGATGGCCGTCAACACTGGTCACACTACCGTCAGCCAATTGAGCTTTTAGAGCGTGTTGAAGTGCTTAAAGGTCCATCAGGCTTGCTATACGGTAAATCTGAACCGGGTGGCTTGGTAAACATGGTTTCGAAAAAACCAACAACTCAAACACAAGCTAGTTTGAGTCAAGATCTAGGTTCGAATGATCACTCACGCACGGTGCTTGATGTGAGTGGCGCGCTAAATGATGCAGAGACACTGCGCGCGCGCGCAATTTTTGCCAAAGAAAGCTACGGCTCTTGGCGCAGCTACGGCGATGGTACCGAGCCAGAAACGGATCGTACGGTTGCGGGCCTAGTGGTTGAGTACGACATCACCGACAACTTTATGGTGTCAGCGCATTACGATCGCACGAAAGACGATGGTAGTGTGGATTCTGGTGCTTACATTGTGGATGGTAAAGCGGTTCGCGGTGACAAGCACATCTGGGATGCCCAGTGGTCAAAGATTGACAACGAAGTAGAAAACTACGGTATCGATATTAATGCTCAAGTGACTGACAATGTAAACGTAAAAGCGGGTTACAACCGTCAAGACTTTAAGCGTTTTGATGTAGAGTCTTACCCAGGTTTCGATACTTATGACCAAGATACTAAGATCGACCATTCTGGTAACGAACGCAAAGATAATTGGGTATTTGATACTGCATATATAGATGTGACGACGGACTTTACTTTGTTCGGTACGGAAAACACGTTGTTAGTGGGCGCTAACTACTTAGATTACAGTTATGATCGCTTTATGGCATTTCATAATGAGGCGAGTATTGCGCCAGGAGAAACGGTGCCTAAGCCTGGCTATCGTAGTTCGAAGAAATCACCAACAACTGAGTACGATACTTGGGGTATCTACGCGCAAAACATGATGACTATCAACGAGTCTTGGCAAGTACTTGCAGGGGTTCGTTATGATGAAAAGCGTGATGATGACCTGACAGAGAATCAAGTTTCTCCTAAGTTTGGTGTGATTTTCCACCCAGCGACAAATGGCTCGGTTTACGTTCAGTACTCTGAAAGCTTTATGCCGCAAGGTGAAGTCAGCAGTGGTCGTGGCAAAACTTACGTGAACGATGGCGAGAAGCTAGACGCAGAACGTGGTATCTCTTACGAGATCGGAACTAAGTGGGAACTGTTCGATCAGCGCTTATTTGTATCCGGTGCAGTGTTTGATATCACATTAGAGAACATCTCGCTGGATGTTGAAAGCGGCAAAGACGCGGGCGGTAATCTCCTACACAAGAAAACGCAAGGTGGTGAGCAAGTTCACAAAGGTGCTGAGTTAATGGCTCAAGGTTTTGTGACCCCAGAGTTGTCGCTAACGGCTTCTGCAATGTATTTGGATGCAGAGTTGACGAAAGCGGATAAAAAATTCGAGGGTAACCGCCCCGCAGATGTGCCAGAGTTCTCGGCAAGTCTATGGTCTAGCTACAAGGTTCAGGACAATACGAACCTAAACCTCGGTTTGATTTATGAAGGTGATCGCTACGGTGATGCAAAGAACACCTTCAAGAAAGATGGCTACGCTCGCGTTGATATGGGCGTGTCATACAAACATAAGTACGATGAAAACTTGGATATCATTGCTCGATTCAATGTCGAGAACTTATTCGATACCGACTACTTCGCAGGTGGCGGTAGCACGAATAGCGAGCAAAAAGGTGCGAGTGGGGTTGTGGTTGGAGAAGACCGCAACTACATGGCAACAATCCAGTTCAAGTACTGATAACAATTTGATTATTAAAGGGGAAGGGTAGTCTTCCCCTTTGGTCGTTTTTGGAACACAGAAATATAACTCGTATGAATCTAATGAAATCAAGTATCGCTCTGTTGATATCATCGGTTTTGATTCCCGCTCACGCGGCGAACTTAAACGATGCACAAGCTGTGCAGAGTAAAACAAACCAGTCGTCGGCGGTAAGCCAAAAACGTATTGATGCAAGCGCAGAAAAATCACTTACTCTAGAAGCTGAAATTGAGCAGCTGCAAGAGGAAGTCGGTAACTTGAAGATTTATCGCGATCATCTTGCAAGCCTTGTTGAGAGCCAAAATCAAGAAGTTGATAGCTTGAACGAGCAAATTGAGCAGATTGCTCAAACTCGTCAAGGTGTCGTGCCTTTGATGTATCACATGCTTGAGGGCTTAAAAGTGCTCGTCGCTAACGACAAGCCTATACGCAAAGCGCAACGTGAGGAGCGAATTGCAAAGCTGGATTCCATGATGACGCGTGCAGACGTTGCGGATGCAGAGAAGTTTCGTCGTATTTTAGAAGCGTACCAAATTGAAATGGATTACGGCACCAAGCTTGGCGTTTACCAAGGCAAGATTAACCTGGGTGACAATGAAGCTGTGGAGGCGGACATTCTCTATTTAGGGCGTTTGTCTTTGGTAGCACGTAGCTTATCTGGTGAGACATTCTGGAGCTGGTCACAGCAACAACAAGCATGGCAACAAGTGGGTTCTGAGCAAAAATCAGAGCTAGATAAAGCGTTCGCTATGGCGAATAAACAGATCGCGCCGAGTATGTTAACTCTGCCAGTGTCGTTAACCGCTGCGGAGGGCAAATAAATGATGAAAAAATGGTTATCAGTTGCACTAATCTCGACATCCGCATTAATGCCTCATACAACTTTTGCTAGTGATGCGTTGTTACAAAAGGCGCAGCAAGAAAATCGTCAACAGCAATCGCACAATGTCGCGCGTGAATCAGGTTTTAAGAAAACAGAGCAAGAGCTACAGGCTATAAAGAATAAATTGGCCGCAGAGCGAGCGGCTCTTCAAGCAGAAGCGGACTCATTAAGTGTTACTTTCGGTGAAAACGAAGCGGAACTGGCGCAGCTAGAAGAAAAGCTACGTCTAGAAACCGGGAGCTTAGGTGAGCTATTTGGCGTCGTTCGCCAGAACGCAAAAGAGCTAGAGTCAGAGCTCAAGAGCTCAGTAACGGGTGTTGATGCAAACTCATATCAGAAAGATATCGATGCTATTGTTGCAGCTAAATCACTGCCAACGTTGACCCAACTTCAGGCGATGTGGCGCAGCATGGAAGAACAAATCAAAGCAAGTGGTGAGATGGCAAACGTCTCTTTCACACTGCTAAATGGCGAAGGTCGTGAACAAACGGTTAATGGTGTTCGTCTTGGTTCTATGGCGCTGCTGGATGACACTGGCTACGTTAAGTGGAATGGTCAACGCGGAGATGCGGTAAACTATCTTCGTCAGCCTGAAAGCGGTCCAACAGCGAATACTATTTCCTCTGGTGACATTGATGCGCTTGTCATTGACCCGTCACGCGGCATTCTCCTTGAGCAGCTCGCAAACTCACCGACTTTGGCTGATCGCCTAAATGCAGGCGGCGTTGTCGGTAAAATCATCCTTGGTTTATTAGCTATCGGTCTATTGATTGCTCTCGTACGTGGTGCATCTCTGATGATTTCGCGCCAGAAAATCATGAAGCAACTGAAAACTCCAGCACAGCCAGGAGACAACCCTTTGGGTCGTGTGCTTGCGGTGTATCAGAAAGATAAGCATCGCAGCGTAGAAGCGTTAGAGCTACGTCTTTTGGAAGCCGTTGTTGATGAGCAAACCCACCTAGAAAAAGGGTTGTCGATGCTGAAGCTTCTTGCTGCGCTGGCCCCTATGCTTGGTCTACTGGGCACGGTAACGGGTATGATCGAAACCTTCCAAGTCATCACTCAATTTGGTAATGGTGATCCGAAAGTAATGGCGGGTGGTATTTCGATGGCGCTTGTAACTACTGTACTTGGCCTTGTTTCAGCCATGCCATTGTTATTGGCGCACAACGTATTGAGCTCTCAAGCAGAAAATATTCGCAGTATCTTAGAAAAGCAAGGTATCGGTTTAGTTGCAGAACAAGCTGAGCGTGATATGCCGAGCAACAAAAGTCACTCTAACACCTTAGCGGAGAACGCAGCGTAATGGAGCAGATCCTACTCAACACATTGGGTTTGATCAGTGAGGATTGGGCCACAACCTTAATGAGCTTTATGCAGCAAGGTGGTCAAATCCTATGGTGGCTGGCCGCCGTCGTGGCGGTGTGCTGGCTGTTGGTTATGGAGCGAGTTATTTATCTCACAACGGTTTTCCCTGGGGTAAAAAAACAGCTTTGTGAGCAGTGGCAAGCAAGATCAGAGCACCACTCTTGGTACGCGCATCAAATCCGTGAAGGATGGATTGCAAAAGCGCAAGTCGAACTGCGCCAAAACCTATCGACTATTAAGCTACTTGTGGCGGTTTGCCCAATGCTAGGGTTGTTAGGGACGGTGACAGGCATGATTACGGTGTTTGACGTAATGGCATCGCAAGGCAGCAGCAATCCGAAATTGATGGCTTCTGGTATCTCACTTGCTACGCTGCCAACCATGGCGGGTATGGTAGCAGCGCTTGCGGGCATGTTTATTCATGCTCGCCTTAGCAAAGTGTGTGAACGAAAAGCTATCCAGTTAGAACAATCTTTAAGGAGTCAAAAGTGAGACTCGGACGCAGACCTAACCAACAAGATGAAGCTCAAGTCGATTTAACGTCGATGCTTGATATCGTCTTCATCATGTTGATCTTCTTCATTGTGACCAGTTCGTTTGTACGTGAGTCCGGTGTAGAAGTGAATCGCCCTCAGGCTTCTAATGTGGTAAGCCAAAAAGATGCGGGCATTTTTATCGCGGTAACGGCAGCAAATGACGTGTACATCGACAAACGAGTGGTTGATATTGAGCGTGTTGAGGCCTCTATTGAGCACTTGTTACTTGATCAGCCTGATGCTTCGTTAGTTATCCAAGCTGACGAGCATGCTTACAATGGCACTGTCGTGAAAGTGATGGACGCTGCAAAAGCGGCGGGCGTGAAAAACATCGCATTGGCGGCGGAGAAACCTTAATGGGCAGGCTGTTACTTGCACTACCAGCATCATTGTTAATTTCTGTGAGCTTGTTTAGCTTTATGGCGTGGATGGTTGATAAAGGCAACCAGCGTGCGCCAGAAGCTTCAGAAGCCGTTCGTTTTGATATGGTGATGGTAGAGAATGAAGCAGACGTGCAGCGTCGTCAGCGTTCAGTGCCGGAGCAACCAGAACCACCCCAAGCGCCGGAGCCAATGGATCTGTCTCAAGCTGACACTCAAATGGAGCCAATGAGCCAGATGACGCCAGTCAGTGCTTTAGGTTTGAACACTGCTCTTGAAGGTATCGCGATCAGCGCGCCAAACTTGAAGGGAACAATGGGCAACCAACAAGCACTGCCGTTGTATCGTGTTGATCCTCGCTATCCAAGTAAGGCGCTGAAACGTAGAGTTGAAGGCTATGTCATTATGCGTTTCACGATCGATGCAACAGGACGACCAAAAGATATTGAAGTGATCGAGGCTGAGCCACAGCGTATGTTCGAAAGGGAAGCAATCCGTGCGCTTAAAAAATGGAAGTATCAGCCAAAAGTTGAGGATGGTGTGTCAATTGAGCAGTATGGACAAACCGCTAAAGTGGAGTTCAAGTTAGCCAAATGATGAAAAAATTCTTAATCGGTACGGTATTAAGCCTGAGTGCACTTTCAACCATTGCCAGTGAGTTAAGCCAATACACTGCCGCGAGAGTTCAACGAGCACACAACTTGGCTCAAGAGGAGAAACTAAAAGAAGCGATTTCATCTCTTGAAGCTATGGAGCTTTCTCGTGGATATGACCAAGCTTATGTCGCTCGAATGTTGGGTATTTTTTACTGGCAGAATGAACAAACTCAAGCAGCAATTAAGCAACTTGAGTTGGCAGTCAATAGTGGTTTGCTACAAGATGAGCAAGCATGGCAAACCCGAAAAATGTTGGCAGATATACTGCTGAACGAGCAACGCTTTTCTAAGGCGTTACCTCATTACTATGCCTTGAGCAAAAACATTCCTAAAGGTCAAAAAGCGCATGAGCTATGGCTGCGTATTTCCCAATCTCATTATCAACTGAGTCAGTGGCAGAAAGTGCTTTCAGCAATGGCTCGTTATGAGAAGTTTGGTCAGCCAGACAAGCTTGGCGCATTGTCGATAAAGCTTTCTGCTGAGCTAGAACTGAAAAAGTGGAAGCCGGCAATCTCGACCATCAAACGCTTGATCGCGATTGAACCTGAGCGAATTGAATGGTGGCGTCAGCTTGTTGCTCTTTACCTGCGTGTTGATAACAACAAACGTGCTCTGGATTCTTTGGCGTTGGCCAAACTGAAAGGGTTACAACTTAGCCAAGATGACTTAAAGCTGCTGGCACAATTGTACGCGAAACGAGGTATTCCTGAGAGAGCTGCGTTGGTGATGAACGAGCTAGAGGATGTAAACTCGAATAGTAAACTGAAAGCTCAGCAAGCGACGTATTGGCAAATGGCAAAAGAGTGGGAAGAGTCTATCGATAGTTGGCGTGTTGCTGCTCAGTTAGACCGACAGTATTACTGGAACTATTCTCAGTTGTTGGTGCAAGAAGGCCACTATAAAGATGCCCTTGCCGCGCTCGATAAGGTCAGCGGTCGTAAAGCGGATGTTGCACTTATCAAAACTCGCGCTTACTACAAACTTAAGCGGTTTGACGATGCGCTCGCTAATGCCAAAAGAGCGAATGAGATTAAACCGTCGAATCAGGCAAAAAGTTGGGTTAAGTATCTATCACAGCTACGCAAAGTAGAATCGACGCAGAACTCATAGCGAACATTTTTATTAAATACCCGAGCTCAGTCTCG
Organism: Vibrio sp. Y10_XG_PY6; assembly: GCF_024181795.1. Taxonomy (NCBI): domain Bacteria; kingdom Pseudomonadati; phylum Pseudomonadota; class Gammaproteobacteria; order Vibrionales; family Vibrionaceae; genus Vibrio; species Vibrio sp. Y10_XG_PY6. Next base: position 1,879,332 of record NZ_JAMZAQ010000001.1, on the reverse strand, counting down.
GGTATTTTTTTTGTCTAAAGTCATAAAGGCTATTTATTGTATGAGCTTTTCATAAAAGGCTAACGCATCAAATGGTCGGGAGAAAAAGGGGCTTTTCTCTATATATTCTTGATGTACTTTGCTCAGTGTTTCAAACTTTTCTCTCGATGTAGGTTCGATATGAAAAGTAAGGCTTTCAGTCGATTCTACAAGCTTTAATGTTGAAGTTCTTGAAGCGTTATTTTTTGCTATTAATAGATAATACGCTAGTTCTTGCTTCTCTTTTAATACACAAGCCTCAAAAGCTTTCTCGCTTAAAAACGGCAGAACAGGAGTAAATGCTTCTATGTGCTTCTTTGAATACTCTAGAGTTTGTTTGTCAGGTGTATTCTGGTCTGCCATAGATTCGCACTGCTTTATTTTCGCACCATAATTATCGATAGATTGGCTTACGTTGTTAAACAAACTGGCTTCAAACTTTTCACTTGCGAAAGTGACACTTGAGAAAAGTGATAAGAGAATTATTACAACATTCTTGTTCATATTTTTCCTTCTGAACTGCACCATAGCGTTTGGCTAGCATCAGAAAATCTTCTCTATCTAACCCTACACTAACTTCTTAACTTACCTTTTTAATCTAGCTTATCGATAGCTTTTAAGCTTTTCATTAAATATACATAAAGGCGCATTTTGGTGGAGTCTATCCCACTTTTTAGTATTGGAAATATCATTAAATTTTGAGTCATTAAAATCAATAGGGTTATTATCTAGAGGGTAGGCAATTGGTCACTCATATTGGCGCAAATAGTTACAACATGCGCCAGCCAAGCTGAATTGAAAAAGTAAACAATGTAAATTAAATGCCAATACGAATGATTATCACCTAAATTATGCCCCACATTTATTGGTGATGATTGTTTCTATGCTGCTTAAAAGCAAAGGTGTTCAAACTTGGGCTCGCCGCCTACATATCTATATTTCGATGGCTCTTCTCTTAGTTACGCTGTTTTTTGCAATAACTGGTATTACCCTCAATCGCCCCGAATTATTTGAACGCCGTGAACCTATCATTCAACAACATACTCTTACGGTTCCACACTCAGTTCTATTCTCACATTCAGATACCTTTCAACCTAATCGTGAAGGGCTGGTGGCTTTCTTGACTAAAGAAACCGAGCTTCGCGGCACTCCCTCCGCACTAGATGTGTATACCGAAGTTGAGCAAGGTGAGTTGTTACTCGGAGAGCTGTCTATGGATTTTAAAGGCCCAGGTTATAACGCTACGGTCTTTATTGATATGACCACCGGTGCGGCAGAGGTTGAAACGACGCACTACGGTATTGTTGCGCTGCTGAACGATCTACATAAAGGACGCAACAGTGGTGGGATTTGGAAGTGGTTTATCGACGTCACTGCGCTTTTGATGGTGTTTTTTGTTCTTACAGGCGTGTGCTTGTTACTGCCTAAGAAGAAGACGCTTAGAGCGTCAATGCAATGGATGAGCTTTGGTACGTTACTGTCGCTCGTGATTTATTTTGTTGCTGTTCCATAACAGCTTTTTTAGAGAACACTTATGTTGAACACAAGAAGATTTTTCCGCCGCAATCACTTTTGTAAAGCCGCTTTGATCGCGGCTTTTGCTCCTTTCTCTCTTTCTGCGGCTCCTCTACCAGATAACGCGAAGATCGATTTCGAATTCGAACTTCCAAAGATAGACACTTCAATGTACGCACGCCCTTATGTGGCGGTTTGGGTTGAAAACGACCAGCGTAAACCGGTTAAAACCATTCAGCTATGGGTAGGAAAAGACGAATGGCTAAAAGACCTGCGCAGCTGGTGGAGAAAAGCGGGTCGTTATGATCGTGAACTTGTTGATGCGGTGACGTCAGCAACACGTCCTGCTGGTCAATACCGCTTTGTCTGGGATGGAACCAATGATGCAGGAAAGCGTTTGGAGCAGGGAAATTACACATTGTACGTCGAAGTCGTTCGTGAACACGGTGGGCGTAACTACTTACGTCAAAAAATAACGCTAGCGGACAGTGACGTGCGCTATGAGCTTAAACCAACACAAGAGACGGGTGTCATCACCGTCAATTATCAAGTTAAGTGATTAAAGGACACAACAATGAAAACCAAAATCAAAGCAGTGGCATTGGCGAGTGTAATGGCAATGGGATTGGCTGCAACAACCACCGCACAAGCGCATCCACGTTGGGTTCTGCCTTCTCACTTTACGGTTTCAAAAGAAGGCGGTGACTGGCTGACATTTGATGTTACTGCTTCTCACGGAACGTTTGTTTTTGACAAGCCTGCGGGTAGTGACCAAGCATTCGTGGTGATGCCGGATGGCCGTTCTGAGCGTCCTAACTTTGTTGTTCGTGGCAAACGTCGTTCTATGTTTGATTTCTTTTTTACGGAAGAAGGTACGCACAAAGTCGCGATCAATAATCAGCCGAGTTACTACACCCAATACAAAGCGGGTCGTCGTGATACGGTGAAGTGGGCGCGAGCAAACAAAGCTGAGCGTGGTGATGTGCTTCCCGAGCAAGCACGTGATGTGGTTACTCAACTAAGCTACACCCGAGCAGAAAGCTACATTACGGTTGGTATGCCAACGGACAAAGCGTTGGAGATTGAAGGCAAAATGCTGGAGATGAAACCGATCACGCATCCATCGGACATCATTGAAGGTGAACCAGTCACTTTCCAGTTTTTCTTCAATGGTGAGCCACAAGAGGGCGTCACAGCGGAGATCACACGTGAAGGCACCATGTATCGAAACCATCAAGAACAAATCGATGTGGTGAGTGATAAAGATGGCAAAGTGATCTTCACGCCAGAGGTCGCAGGGCGCTACTTAATGAAAGCGAACTACAAAGGTGAATTAAAAGATAATCCATTGGCGGATAAAGCGAGTGCCAATGTTCACCTTACGTTTGAAACTCAACTTAACTAATCGAATTAGGCTCAGCAATCGCTGGGCCATTTTGGAATCATCATGAATAACACTTCTCTTCTCAAAGCTGCTTTGCTTTTTTCTGGATTTGCTTCTTTTCACGCTGCTGCACATTTCCCTCTGATGAGTTGTCACTTGGCGCAAGATAAAGTGATTTGTGAAGCGGGCTACTCGGATGGATCGACAGCGGTCGACTACGATGTCGAAATGTACGATTACGACGACAATCTGATCGCCAAAGAAAAAACAGATAAGCGTTCCATCGCAGAATTTACTCACCCTGAAACAGATTTCTATTTGGTATTTGATGCCGGACATGAAAGCCCGGTGGAAGTGGATATCGTTGAGCTGAAAGAGAAATGAGTGTACAGAAAGTTCGCCCTGATGATGGTAACCGAGAAGGAAAGTGGGTCGCACTGACTATAGCAGTGATTCTCGGTTCTGCAGCCATACTTATGCCCTACCATCAGGTCGCGACTGAAAAGCCAGACATACAGGCTCATCAAGTTTTAATCACGGACTTACATCAAAACGAGTTGGGTTTGATCGCTGAACTTAAGCTTGCTCATGAAGAGATTCGTGATTTGCAGCTAGAAACTGGAACTTGGCCTGAGGTCTCTGACATGGAGGCGCTTTGGGTTGCTCCATTCGTAAAAGACCAAAATTGGAAGCGCAAAGGGTCTCATCAGTGGAAACGAATCGATGACGGAGTCTACATTGGCATGAAGACAAATGCCCAAGGTTCTGCCTCTATGCTTCTGGATAGCCGTGGCTCTCAAGCTGATATTTGGTTTAGTGATTCTAGCCGATCGTTAAATGCGGAGGTACTAAGCGATCTAGCAAAACGCCGCCAGCATGGCTGGCAACAAATCGTTCTGTCAGATTTATCTTCTTCCCATTCTCACGCCCATTAAGACAACATAATTGATAAGTACTATGCTCAAACGCTCTCTTTTACGTCGTATTCTTACAGCCACCGTGTTATTGACGGTGTCTTCTACTGGCTTTGCTGCCGATAAACTCAGTATTGGTATTACGCTTCAACCTTATTACAGCTATGTCAAAGCTGTTGTTGATGACAAGGCGAACATCATTCCTCTGGTCGATGCTGGTTTTAACCCTCATAACTATTTACCGCAACCCAATGATCTTAAGCGTTTGAATGAAATGGATGCGATAGTGATCAATGGTATTGGTCATGACGATTTTGCACTGAAAGTGATCAAAGCCTCTCAGCGTGATGATCTCGTGGTTATCGAAGCAAACAAAGAAGTGCCTCTGTTACCGGCGATGGGGCAGTCAGTTGGTCAAGGTGCAGTGAACCCTCACACCTTTGTTGGTCTATCGACCACTATTCAAAAGGTTTACACCATCGCGAGTGAGCTAAGTAAACTGGACCCAGACAACGCTACTTTTTATCGCCAAAATGCTCGTAAATACGCGAAAACTTTCCGCCTGATGAAGCGTGATGCAATGTTGTCTCTTGGAGAGTTGGACACGGCTGGTATGAAGGTGGCGACAACCCATAATGCTTACGGCTATATCCTTCAGGAGTTTGGTGTTGACGTCGCAGCTGTCATTGAGCCTGCTCATGGTGTTGAACCAAGTGCCAGTCAGTTGCAGGAAACGATTGAGAAAATTCGTGAATCGGGCATTGATGTGCTGTTTTATGAGCTCAATATGCCGAACCGTTTTGTTGATACCATCGAAGAGGCGACTGGGGTGCAGCTTTATCGCTTTTCTCACATGACTCACGGTGAGTATGAGGCTGATAAAGTTGAACTTGAGATGCGAGATAACGTGGAAACGCTCATTGAGGCAATGAAGTTTGTTGCGAGCAAGCGAGCAGGGGAAAAGGCGTAATGACTGGACCTTCCGTTTCCTTAAGTAACGTGGGCCTGAAATACGCCGACAATATTATTTTGCAGAACATCAGCGCTGAATTCGAGAGCGCTAAATGCCACGTTATCATGGGGCCGAATGGTGGTGGGAAAACCTCTTTGCTTCGTTCGATACTTGGGCTAACACCATTTTCGGGAAACATTGCACTCAATTGGCCAGAGCAATCAGCTGCATCGGGTAAGATAGGATATGTACCACAAAAGGCGATGTTCGAGGCAAGCCTCCCGTTAACCGTGATGGATTTTGTGCTGCTTAATCAAACCCGTATCCCTCTATTTTGGCGACGTAAAACTAAACAAACTCAACATGCCCTGGCCCAGCTGGATCGCGTGGGCATGGCAACGCGTTGCGATCGTCGTATGGGGCAACTCTCTGGCGGTGAGCAACAGCGTGTTTTGTTTGCGCAAGCTTTACTGGATGAGCCCAATTTATTGGTTTTAGATGAACCTACAACTGGTATGGACGAGCAAGGTGTTCGGTATCTTGAAGGTTTGATTCATGAAGTCGTTGGAGAAGGCAAAACGGTACTGGCAGTACACCATGACGTGACCGCAGTGCGCCGTTTAGACGCGCAGGTCCATGTCGTAAATCGTCAAATTGTGGCGTCAGGGCACCACTCAGATGTGTTAAGTCCTGATCGTATAGAAACATTATTCAAGCACTACACAGCAAAAGTGGAGGCTGCATAATGAATTGGTTACGAGAGTTAGCGGTTAGCGGCGTTGAAGCTGGATGGTTAAGCGATAGCTTTTCTTATGCCTTCATGGTGAACGCAATTGTGGCTGCGTTGATATTAGGACCATTACTTGGTGGTCTTGGGACATTAGTCATCGCCAAGCGACTGGCTTTTTTCTCTGAAGCGGTTGGGCACGCTGCGCTTACCGGAATCGCGATTGGTGTGTTGCTCGGTGAGCCGCCAGAGAATCCGATCATCGGCTTGTTTAGCTTTTGTATGATTTTTGCGCTGTTGCTTCACTTTGTTCGTAATCGTACCAATGTACCTTACGATACACTGGTTGGGGTTTTTCTTGCACTAGCGTTAGCGGTTGGTGCTGCGCTGTTAATGTACGTCGCTCGTAAGATCAACATTCACATGTTGGAGAACGTGTTGTTCGGATCGATCTTGACTGTGACGGACAACGATATCCTTATTTTAGCGATCAGTTGTTTGATCATATTCCTGCTTCTTATTCCTACGTTTAACCGCATTTTGCTGACTTGTATCAGCCCGGATATTGCACGTGTACGCGGCTTTAATACCAGCTTTTATGATTACTTATTTGTCATGATGATCACCTTGGTCACCATCGCCGCGGTAAAGATTATTGGCGCGGTATTGGTTGGTGCATTGCTACTGATTCCTGGTGCAACGGCTAGGTTATTGACTAAACGCATGGGCAGTTTCGTTCTCCTTTCTTCTTTATTGGCAACCATTGCGTGTTTAGTCGGAACCATACTGCCGATGGAGCTTGAGCTACCAGTGCCATCAGGCGCATCCATCATCATTGTTTCTGCGGCCTTTTTCCTAACAGCAACGGTTTACCGAATTATCCAAAAAGCGTAACCCTTTTTATAAAGTAATGAACATGAAGATAAAAAAATTAGCGATAACTTTTGGTTTGGTTATAGCGACGACACTTCCATCGTTGGCAAGCGCCAAAGACATTTTAACCAGCACTCCCGTCACGTACATGTTGTCTGAGCAACTCATGAAAGGTACAGGGATAGAGACTCAGTATCTGCCTCCAAAGCGTTACGGCGTTGAGCGTCTTGAGAACTGGTTCGCAAATAAAGGTACAGAGCAAGTTAAGCAAGCGGGTCAAGCCGCGACGGTTGCTATTACTCTTGGTGCGATTTGGAAACAAGACCCGACTTATGTTTACGCTCGACAGGGCAACATTCACTTGATTGAAATCGATGCATCGCAGGCCATTTCTCCTAGAGCTCAAGGAGTTGCAGTACTGACATTGGAAAACGGGTCAACATCGAAGTACGCGTGGCTGAACCCTACAAACTTAATCCGAATGGCGGGCATTGTTGGAGAGGATCTACAACGTGTATATCCTGAACACCAAAAGGCGATTCAAACGAATCAACAGGCTTTTATGCTCAATGTGCGTGAACTGATCAACCAACAACAGGCAGAGATCTTCGATAAAGGCATCGATTCAGTGGTACTGATGAGTGAGTCACTAGAGGACTTTGCCTCTGGCAACCAATTGTTTGTGGTTGGGCGCGAATTTAAGCCAGAACTCGAGTGGACAGAAGAAGACAAATTATCTTTAAAAGCTCAGTTTGAACAAGATAAAACGCTATGGTTAGTGACGGATAAACGACCGTCGAAAACCTTGACATCGCTTATTAAACCGAGTCGTATACTGCAAATTGATGTTATTGACCGCTGGGGCAGTAAGGGTATCAAAACTGAGAAGCCACTCGCACGTTGGGAGATGTGACACGTAAAAAGCCACAGATTTTATGATGGGGAATGAAAAGTTCCCTATTTTTTTGTGACTAAGTTCAAAATGTGAGCATTGATACCACTGGTTGCATAAGAAAGTGTTTGTTTCATTTCTATTTCATTACTACTTTGTTATGTGTTCGTTGCGATTGATTCGGATTTAATCTGTTTCTAAGCGAACCGGTACAAACAACTATACGGATGTTAACAATGAAAATGAAAACTCTAGCCGTTGCAGTGGCGGCACTAGCATGTGGTTCACAGGCCTTCGCAGCAGAAGTTTACAACAGCGATGGTACATCTTTATCGATCGGCGGTCACGTTTCAGTTGGCGTGGGTGAGTATTTCGAAGAAGAAGTAAAAGTTCACCAAGTATCTCCACGTATTAACGTTGCGGGTAAGAAAGACATTGGCAACGGTATTACTATCGATGCTAAAGGCGAATGGGCACTTAACTACCTAAATGGTGGTAGCCAGTCGTTTTCAACTCGTTTGGGCTATATCGGCGCGACCCACCAGCAGTTTGGCCGTTTAGTGGGAGGTACACAGTGGTCTCCGTACTACGATGTCGCTGGCGTTGCGGATCTACCAATCGCGTTCGCGAACGACTTTTTGTACGACAATCACAACAATCTAGGTACTGGTCGTGCTGAAAAAATGATCAGCTACCGTAAAAGCTTTGAGTTTGGCGAAGGTTTTGCTTTCAACCTAGGTCTTGGTTGGCAAGGTGAAAATGATGATAGAGGCCTATCATTACAACAAAACCCTAACACAGGTCTTCCAGAATACGTCTCTAAAGGCAGCAAGTATGACCAACGTGGTCAAATCGCATTAAGCGGCTCTGTCGCGGGCTTCGGTCTTGGCTATGTATACAGCGGCGGTGATGTTGAGAATTCTGGTCTAGGTACTAAAACTGCTGAATCACACCTTATTTCTGTAAATTACGGTGAGTATGGCTCTGGCCTGTACGCAGCTGTTGTATACGGCATGAACGAGTACTTCTACCAAATGCGTGAAGAAACTACTCAGCTTGAGGGCCTACTGGCGTACGGAGTCAACAATTGGACGTTCAGCGTTAACTACGAAGGTGTAGAAGACGACAAAGACAACAAGACAGTTTCAAGCGAAACTGCGCTACAAGCAGAGTACGCAGTAACTCCTGCATTCGTTACTTTCGCTGGTTACCAGTTTGACCTAGGTAACGACTACAACAATGAAGAGAACGACTACTGGACTCTAGGTGCTCGTTACTACTTCTAATAAATAGGCCAGTTTCTACTGCCTAAACACATTTATTGTGTTAACGCCTACTCGTTGTGAGTAGGCGTTTTTCTTTCTGCTTTCCGTTGGCTATAAGAGACACTGGTAATGATGTGCTTAGGTACCCCAACTCTCTGTTTAGAGAGCGCGTCTATAAAAAATGCCCGCAAGTTGCGGGCATTTTTGTTGTTAGAGATGCAGTTCAATTGAAACGATTATTTTTTATCGAGTAAATCGAGGAAGAACGCATACTCTAGCGCATCTTCTTTTAAGCGTTTAAATCGACCAGATGCGCCGCCGTGTCCGGCTTCCATATCGGTTTTGAACAACAAGACGTTATCGTCTGTCTTCATTTCACGAAGTTTGGCGACCCACTTCATTGGTTCAAAGTACTGTACTTGAGAGTCGTGCAAGCCAGTCGTTACCAACATGTTTGGGTAGTTTTGCGCCTTGATGTTGTCGTAAGGCGAGTAACTCAACATATAGTCATAGTATGTTTTGTTATTTGGGTTACCCCATTCATCATATTCATTGGTGGTCAATGGAATTGATTCATCGAGCATGGTGGTTACCACGTCCACAAACGGAACATGTGCACCGATACCGCGATACAATTCTGGTGCTTGGTTGATGACTGCCCCCATTAAGAGACCACCTGCAGAGCCACCAACAGCGAAGACTTTATCTTTCGCGCCGTAGCCTTGTTCAACCAAACCTTTAGTTACATCAATAAAGTCGTTGAATGTGTTTTGCTTGGTGAGTTTTTTACCATCCTCATACCAAGGACGGCCAAGCATTTCAGAACCGCGAATGTGAGCGATGGCGTAAACAAAGCCGCGGTCTAATAGACTCAAACGTGTCGAGCGGAAAGTTGGCTCAATGGTTGCGCCATAAGATCCATAACCATATTGGTAGAGTGGATTCGTACCATCCTTCTTAAATAAGTCTTTACGATACACCAAAGAAACGGGTACTTCTTTACCGTCACGGGCTGTAATCATAATGCGTTCTGATTGGTAATTGTCAGGATTAAAATCACCAAGTACAGGTGTTTGCTTCATGATTTCTGACTCGCCCGTTTTTAGATCGAAATCGTAGTAGGTTCCTGGAGTGGTTAAACTGCTGTAATAAATACGAACTTTCTCGTTATCCAGCTCTAGGTTACTTGTCAAATAGGCTGCAAACGCATCGTCATTAAATGTGAGGGGGAATTCTTTTCCTGTTGAGAGCTGACGTACAGTGACGCTTGCTAGGCCGTTAGAGCGCTGCTCATAGACGAGGTGATCATCGAATAGCTCGAAGTCGACAAGTTGAGTGTTGTCGTCTGCGGCAATCACGTCTTGCCACTTAGAGCGATCGTGCATCTCTTCTTGCTTAACTTTCATCAAACGGAAGTTCACGGCTTGATAGTTGGTATAAATGTAATACCAATCGCCTAGCTTAGAAATGCTGTATTCAATGCCATTTTCACGAGGATAAAAAGGCTTCGCCTTTGCTTTAGGGTTGTTCGCATCGATGATGGAGACGCCGCTGGTTTCTGTACTGGAATGCCAGATATAAATATCTTCGCCATCTTTGCTTTTGCTTAGTGAGGTGTAATAGGCGCTGTCGGTTTCTTCAAAAATCAACTCATCACTGCTTTGTGGCGTGCCTAAAACATGACGATACACTTGGTAGCCCAGCAAGGTCTGTGGATCTTTTTTGATGTAGTAAAAGGCGTTGTTATCGTTCTGCCATGCAATCGCGCTTGAGGCGCCTTCGATTTCATCTTGTAGGTAATTGCCCGTTTTCAGGTCTTTGATCTTAAGAGTGTAAACGCGGCGGCTTAATGTATCTTCGCCATACGCTAGTAAGTTTTCATTCGGACTAACGTACAAGCCGCCAATACTGAAGAACTCATGTTCTTTTGCAAGTTCATTGACATCTAAAATGACTTGCTTGTCTTTGCCTGCAAAGTCTTTAGCTCGAAGGTGAACTTCGTATTCGTTATCTCCGGTCACTTCACTTGAGTAGAAGTAGTTGCCTTTACGCACAGGAACGGAGTTGTCGTCTTTTGCTATGCGACCTTTAATTTCTTCAAATAGCTCATTTTGAAGAGCTTCAGTGTGCTTGAGAACGGTTTCCGCATACTGATTTTCTTGCTCTAGGTGCTGCAAAATTTCCGGATCTTTACGTTCGTCGTCACGCATCCAGTAGTAGTTATCAACGCGAGTATCACCATGAATAGTCATCGCGTGAGGGACTTTTTTCGCAACCGGAGCTTGAGTTTGTTGAGCAACGATCTGTGATTGGGAGTATTGAGTCATGCTGGGAGTTCCTTGATTGCTGCATCCGGCGACAAGTGCGACCGAGACGGCCAACGTAGTTAAAGTGAAACGCATCTGTTTTTGTCCTTATTATACACCCAAGTGGCCTCATCCTGAGGGCTGGGCTTTCATTTCGTTAGTGGTTTTCAGTTGTTCATTCTTTGTTATGAGGTATGCCAAAAAGTGAGAATCCTCAATATTTCCGAGTTGGCTACTCAATTTGAAGGGAGCTGAAAACACATTGTGTAAGCAGCTGTTATTTTTAACAAATATCAATTCGAAAGTTAAATCATTCTCATCGGGAAATCGATATAGTGTGATATGAAAAAAGGGACACACTTGTTGAGTGTGTCCCTTTTGGATTTTGAACGTTAGTCGATAATGATCAGATGACTTGCGGCACTTCGTTTGAGTGGTTGTGCGCTCGATTTACCCACATGAGCCCAAGCATTGCAATTACCGACATTGCCATCATCAAAACACCTAGTGGCATCTGGTTATGCGCTGGAAATAGTGATGCAAGCAAGGTTGCAATACCGGCGCCCAAGTTCTGCATGCCACCCAGAGTCGCACCAGCTGTCCCCGCGTGGTAAGGGAATGGCGCAATTGCTCCGGTTGTTGCGGCTGGGAATAGGATACCCGCACCCAAAAAGTACACGGTTGCGCCACCAACCAGCGTTAACGCCGTGGTTAAACCAAACAAGCCTGGGATGAGCACAATAGCAGAGCCAACAAAAATCGATACCAAGCCCACATTTAAAGCACGACGCTCAGAGCGACGCTGCGCGATGTAGCTAGATAAGCCGGCACCCACCAAGTAACCCGGGATCGGTAAGATAAACAGCAAACTTACCGTTGTTGCTGGTAATGCCAATACACCACCTAGCAATACCCCAGCTGCTGCCTCGAACACACCTACGCCAGCAAACGTCGCAACTAGGCAGATCAAAAAGCCTTGGAAGCGGCGGTCAGACAAAACGTGTTTGTAGCTTTTGGCTACTGGTTCGAACTTGCGTTTCTCTTTTGGTAGCGTCTCCATCATGCTGGTCATCATGGTAATCACCACTGCAATGCCAAACAGCGCTAAGAATAGGTAGCTAGAGCGCCAGCCAAACGCTTCGGTTAAGTAGCCGCCAAGTACGGGAGCCAACAATGGTGAGAAAATCACACACATGCTGATTAAGCTATTTGCTCTGTGTAGCTCAGAACCTTCAAAGCAGTCGCGAGTCAGAGTACGTGACATCGCACCACCGCAGCCAATACCTAAACCTTGGATGAAACTACCAATCAAGAACCATTCAAATTGGTGTGCAAAGAGCGCCACCAATGTACCTACGATGTAGATAAGTAGGCCTGCTATGATGATAGGCTTGCGACCTAAGCGGTCCGATAACGTACCGTACACGAATTGCGATAAGCCATATGGAATCAGGTAACAAGCCATCACAGCTTGAAGTGATGACGCAGACACCAAAAACTCACTCGCCATATGACCGATTGAAGGCACGTACATTGTTTGGGTCATTTGACCCACGGCAGTCAATATTGCGATTAAAAAGGTAAGTTTCGCTAATGGAAACGAAGCAGACATTTGCGTATCTCTCCAAAAAATTTAAGACGTAAAAACCCTTAGCGCTCTAATGCAGAGTGCCAACAAACTTTTGGTGTTACGGGGCTATTTGCGCGAGATATTAGTCTTTGCGTGTACAATTAGCAATCGAAAAGTGTGAAGTTGAGCAAGATAAAAATCTATAATATGCATTAGAAAAACTAATCTTAATTTGCATTCGGAAATAGGCTGCTTTTCTTTGTTGAATTACGTTAAATCTCTTATTTGTTGTGAATGTAAACCTACTTATAGGTCATTGGTTTTTATGGTTAAAATCGAGGGGAGAAGAATTGTTTTGGTTAGCCAGAGCAAGACATGGTTCGAACGAAGAAAAGACTGGAGAAGGCACCATGAACAAAAAGGGAGCCGAAGCTCCCTTAGAAATGATTATGTTTATTCGCGGCCAGATGCGTATGCGTAAAGCATTTCTAGCGCGATGGTTGCTCCCGCTAATGCGGTAACATCACTGTGGTCGTACGGAGGCGATACTTCTACAACATCCATACCCACAATATTCATACCGGCTAAGCCACGAATGATCTTCAGTGCTTTGTCTGAGTTCAAGCCACCACAAACGGGTGTACCTGTTCCTGGTGCGAAGGCTGGATCCAAGCAGTCGATGTCAAAAGTAACATACACTGGCTTGTCTGCGACGGTGCGACGAATCTCTTCTAAGATCTCGTTCACCGACATGTCATTCGCTTGCATCGCATTAATCACATTGAAGCCGTGATCTTGCTGTTTGTATTCAGTACGAATACCGATTTGTACTGAGTTCTTTGCAGAGATCAAACCTTCTTTCGGCGCATGGTAGAACATTGTACCGTGGTCGTATGAACTGCCATTTGCGTAGGTATCCGTATGAGCGTCAAAGTGAATCAGAGCCATTTGACCATGATGCTTCGCGTAGGCACGCAGGATAGGCAGTGTGATGAAGTGGTCACCGCCCAATCCCAACATGGTTTTACCGCTTTTTAGAATTTCACTGGTTGCCGCCTCTAGACGGTAAGTGAAATCTTCCGCATCACCACAGTCAAACACGAGATCGCCCGCGTCGATCACTTTCAGCTTATCCAATACGTTGAAGTCCCAAGGGAACTTCTTACCTTCCCATGCCAAGTTGACTGAGGCACGGCGAATCGCATCTGGACCCATGCGCGCGCCTGGACGACCAGATGTAGCCATGTCCAGAGGAACCCCTAGCACCACAACGTCTGCGTCTGCCGATACCGGATTACGAATGTACGGTAGACGTAAAAACGACATAGAGTTGGAGTAAAGCGAATAATCGTTTTTAGTAAACAAATCATTCATATCAGAAGTCCTCTAAATAGGTGTATCCCGCTAGACCTTGTTCTAGTTCTGCTAGGATTTGTGCTTGTTCATTGGCTTCAACTCGTTGGGAAACCAATTGTTTGTAATTGTCACGAATCGCATCCACGTCGATATGAACGTAGCGCATCATGTCTTCTACACTATCACCTTCATTGATGTAACTGATCTCAAATTGACCGTGTTCATCAACATTGACTACTGCACTGTGGGTGTCACCAAATAGGTTGTGCATGTCACCAAGGATTTCTTGGTATGCGCCTACTAGGAAAAAGCCCATTAGGTATGGTTTGTCTTTGCTCCAAGCTGGTACAGGTAGCGTGCTCTCGATGCCTTGACCATCAACGTAGTGATCGATCGCGCCATCAGAGTCACAGGTGATGTCCAACATTACCGCACGACGCTCTTCCGCATCGCCAAGGCCAGAAAGTGGTAGAACAGGGAACACCTGATCAATACCCCAAGCATCTGGTAGAGATTGGAAGAGAGAGAAGTTCACGAAGAACTTATCTGCAAGACGTTCGCTCAACTCGTCCAGAATCGGACGGTGGAAGCGATTTTTAGTGCTCATCTTGCGGCTTAGTTCGAAGTAAATGCGCAGTGACAGTTGTTCTGCCCACGCACGTTGCTCCAAGTTAAGCACGCCAGTTGCGAATTGAGAGTGTACCTCTGCCAAATCACTTTGGGTATCGTTGTAGATCTCAATTAACGCGCGAGCGTCTGTACCATCTTGTAAGTTTTCCCAGTTTCGCCACATGTTTTGTAGTAAAAGTGGAGCATCTGCGCCAAGTTCATGCACTTCTTCCGGTTGGTATGTTTCTGTACCAATTACGTTAGAAATCAACACAGCATGGTGCGCTGTCAGTGAACGACCGGATTCAGATATGATCACTGGCATCGGTTGTTCGTATTGCTGACACACGTCGCCCACTGTGTTGACGATATTACGTGCGTACTCTGCAAGGCCGTAGTTCATCGAGTTCGATGATTGGCTGCGTGTGCCGTCGTAGTCGACTGCCAAACCGCCGCCCACATCGAAGTATTCGATGTTTGCACCCAGTGCGCGCAGTTCGCAGTAGAAACGTGCAGACTCATTCACACCATTACGTACGTCACGGATGTTTGCCATCTGTGAGCCAAGGTGGAAGTGAACCAATTGCATCGCATCTAGGTTGCCTTCGCGTTTCAGACGATCAATAACGCTGAGCACTTGCGATGCAGACAAACCAAACTTCGATTTTTCACCGCCACTTGCTTGCCATTTCCCCGCACCTTGAGAGGCGAGGCGAATGCGCAAACCAAGGCGCGGTTTTACGCCCAAGCTTTTCGCTTCTTCTAGCACCAGATCCAGCTCAGAAAGCTTCTCTAGTACGATGAATACTTTGTGACCTAGCTTTTCACCGATCAGTGCAAGACGCACATACTCACGGTCTTTATAGCCGTTACACACGATCACGGAGCTGCCTTGTTGAGCCAATGCAAGTACTGCTAACAATTCTGGCTTGCTACCCGCTTCAAGACCAAGCTGTTTGGTTTCTAGTTGAGCTTGGCTCGCTAGAATTTCATCCACCACTTCACGTTGTTGGTTTACTTTAATTGGGTACACCAACAGGTATTTGTTTGGATATTGGTATTCTTCAATTGCTTGGTTGAAAGCGTGGCAAATTCCATGCACACGTTGGTGCACGATTTGCGGGAAGCGCACTAATACAGGCAGATTTAACTGCTTCGCTTCTAGCTCATTTACAATGGCACTGAAAGGGATTTGATGTGCACGATCACTACGAGGTGATACGTAAACCTCGCCTTGGTCATCAATACCGTAGAAACCTTGGCTCCAGTAGTGAACGTTGTAGTCCGCGCGGATGCGGTCTAATTTAGTTGCTTTTTCCAACTCTATTCTCACAAAAATGTACTTAAGTCCTTAATTAACTAGAAGGAAAAGTACAAAAAAGCAAATCATGAGGCATTAACCTCATACCCTGACACGAACTCCGTGTGCGCGCATTAACGGATAAAAGTGCCGCTGAGTCTAATGATTAAAATCTATCATCTCGATTATGATTTCTTGTCGTGCGCTGATGTGAACATTTGTTTACCAGAGCGTCCATTCAGCTGTTATAGTTGGTCTGACCAGCAAGGAAGCGGTCATGAAAAATCTCACTCAAATAAGGACATATTTTGCAGCTGCACAGAATTCAGGGATACATTCAGACCATGTATCTCGCCGAATATCCCGATAAATTAATGTTGCTTGATGGTGCAAGTCGAGCAGATATTCCTCACCTTAAAGATTTTATTGAACATCAACTCCATCGTCCTTTTTCTGACCTAAAGTTGGTCGTTGTAACTCACATGCATCCAGACCACGCTGGTGGCGCACACAAACTGCGTGATTTAACTGGATGTAAGCTATTGGCCGCAAAGCGAGAGAGCCAATGGTATAGCGGTGTAGATGGTTGGCTAATGCATTTGACCGATTTGATGTTAGCGCGCTGGATGGCGAACCGGATGCGTAAACCAAAGCAAAACCTGTGGTATTCGCGCAAGTTAAAGCCCGATATCGAACTCATCGATGGTGAGTGTATTCCGGGGTTTGATGATTGGCAGGTGCTAGAAACGCAGGGACATACCGATAGAGATTTGTCGGTTTATCATTCTGAACAAGATGTATTGTATGTGGCGGATTTGATGGTGCAGGTTAAGAAACACCTGATTGCGCCGTTTCCCATATTTCATCCAAACCAATATCGCCAATCATTAAAGCGTGTGTTTGAGATGAATCCGCAATGTTTGCTTTTGGCGCATGGGGGAGAGGTGACTTTTGATGAAAAAGCGTATCAGCACATTCTGCATACTGCGCCGACTAAGCCGATGACCCATTGGCGCGTAACAAAGGTTAAAGCTAAGGGCTTGTTGTTTGCGCTATTTCGCAGGAAGTAGACGAAGATAAAGCCAGACGAGTGATGCTCAACAAAAACGTTCGATCACTCATCTGAAGCTACGGGGTTAAGATGCCAATAAATGAGATTGGCTAGGGTCGACCAGCACTTTGTCTGCCATACCCTGACGGCCTAGCAACATCATGTAAGTCATTTTTTCACGGTTGGTCAACGTAATGTCGATTGGCCATTGTTTGTCACCCATGCGCAGCATGGTGGTGATAACGCAGCGATGCTCAAAGGTACCGTTTGAAGATTTCACTTTACGGTTTGCCTTTAGCTTCGCTGTGCAGCGAACCACTTGTTCTAAATGATAAACATCTGGGTGTAGATCGAATGCAACGTAAGACTGACCATCTTTTTCAAAACAATCAATGTTATCTACATGCAATGAAGAGGTTTGTGCGCCCGTATCAATGCGCGCTTCAAGGTGAGTAATCCCTAACTCAGGTAAGCAAATAGCTTCGGCGTTCCCAATGATCATTTTCTGATTCATAGTGTCATCCTAGCGATGAGTAATACGAGAGCCTACTAAGCAGGCTCTCACTCAAACAATTATCAACCTTTACCACGAGTACGGTTTGCGTGTGGTTTTGCGTTTTTCTCGATAAAGTCGAAAATCATACCAGCAACGTCTTTTTCTGTAGCGAGCTCGATACCTTCAAGACCTGGTGAAGAATTCACTTCCATTACCACTGGGCCGTTTTTAGATTGAAGGATATCTACACCGCATAGGTTTAACCCCATGACTTTTGCCGCGTTAATCGCAGTAGCGCGTTCTTCTTTGCTTAGTCGCACTAACTGTGCAGAGCCGCCGCGATGTAAGTTAGAGCGGAACTCGCCTTCTTTCGCTTGGCGCTTCATCGCTGCAATCACTTTATTACCGACAACAAAGCAACGTATGTCTGCGCCTTTAGCTTCTTCGATGAACTCTTGCACCATGATGTTTGCTTTCAACCCCATGAATGCTTCGATCACGCTTTCTGCTGCTTTGTTGGTTTCAGCAAGCACAACACCGATGCCTTGAGTGCCTTCTAGTAATTTAATCACTAGAGGTGCGCCACCAACATTTTTGATCACGTCCTGAATGTTATCAGGGTGGTGAGCAAAGCCAGTGCGCGGCAAGCCGATGCCTTTACGCGATAACAGTTGCAACGAGCGTAATTTGTCACGAGAGCGACTGATCGCGACCGATTCGTTGACACAAAATGTGCCCATCATTTCAAACTGACGTACAACCGCGGTACCGTAGAATGTGATGGATGCACCGATGCGAGGAATCACAGCGTCGTATTGTGGCAATTCTTCACCCTTATAGCGGATCTTAGGGTTGTTGCTCGTAATGTCCATATAACAGTGCAGAGTATCGATGACGTCTACTTGATGTCCACGCTCTTCACCTGCCTGTTTTAGGCGCATGGTTGAATATAAATTCTCATTACGAGAGAGAATAGCAATACGCATGGCAATTCCTTAGTAAGTCAGTACCAAATTAAAAATATAAGTATAGAGTATAGAATGCAGCAGGTATGTGATATTTAGGTGATATTACCTACTGACTTCAACGATTTAGATGTGTGGTTGGACAACCACTTCGTTAGAGGTGCGCACCTTAGGTTTTTTTCTCGCGAGAAGAAAACGAAAAAAACTCGTCGTTACGACAAAAATAATTTGTTGAATCATCGGGCATTCTCAGCGTTGTAAGCCGGAAGTTGTCTGTGGACTTTTTTAAGCAAACGGATTACGACGAGTTTAAAACGCTAGGCTATTCTGTAGTTTGTTTTGAGTTTGTGATGACGTCCAATAACACATCTTTAATTGTTTGATAGCGCAGTGGCAGAACACGACTTCGTTTGCGAACTAAAAATAACTCTTCACACACGGTGTTTTTCAGTTGTGCGATGTGCAAGGTATCTTTTTGTGGGAAATTGTCGACAGCACTTTGAGGCAGCACGGTGAAGCCGAGTCCTTTACTCACAGGTAGTAAAATTTGGCTTAATTGATTCACGTAGCCGGATAATGGTAAATCGCTCATCTTAATTTCTTGGAGATCTTGTTCCGCGCATTGGTCAAAAAACAGCGTCATGTAGTGCTTGGCATCAGGATGGGCAATGACACCACAGTCGTGCAAGAGTTGTGGTGTTATCTGCTTTTCGCGGTATTGATTAGGTAGGACTAAGCACAACTGCTCCTTACCAATTCTTTCACTGTGAAATAAACCTTTGTGAGGAACATCAGTTACGATACCAATATCAATGCTTCCTTCCGTTATTGCATTGAGAATCGAGTGATTGGGTGCGGCTTCTAAATGCAGCGATAAGCCTGGGTGCTGTTTTTGCTTTTCTAAAAGAGGGCCATACAGCATCAATGCCATTGCGCCAGAACAGGCCAGTTTACAGTGACCTGAAAATGCATCATCAAAACTGAGTTCTTCGAGCAACGCTTTCTCTCTTTCTTCTAACTCCAGCGCGTAGGCGTAAACAATCCGACCTTGCTCTGTTAATTCGAAGCTTTTGTTTTCACGTTTGATCAGCGCATGCTGACAACTTTGCTCTAACTTTTTGATGTGTTGGCTGACACCAGGTTGGGTCATAAAAAGTTTTTCTGCCGTTTGTGTGAAATGACCGACTTCAATCAATGTCTTAAATGTATGTAACCAAACAGGATTAAGCATAATGTGAGATTTGCTGTGAGCTTGCTGAAAGACGTAGAGAAAATGATAGCACGGCACGAAATAAATCGACGCAAGAGAATCGGGTGCCTCGCGAATAATAAATAGCAGACAAAATAAAACCCCGCCTGGTTTCCCAGACGGGGCTTATTCTTTTTCGCAGCAATCCGGCTACTATAGGTGCTCCCTGCATCTATCCTTGATTGTGGTTAAGTCCTTTAACCGAGTTCCTTGTTCATCGCCTTCCTAGCGGTGTCCATTCTTGCCTATCATCCTGACGGGCGAACTCTATCCTAGAGCTTAACTACATCCTTGCTGATAACTCATCCTAAGCTACCAAATCTTCATCCTGAAGATACCTAGTCCATTAGGTTTTTTTCCTGTTCCCGCCAACATCCTGTCGACACAATCAGTATTGATGTTTTGCTGATTACTCTCAATTAGCTAGGTAAAAAAACTTTGGCAGCGAATATTGTTTGAAATGATATAACTGATAATTTTCAATGGCTTATGTTAATTTTTCGATTTTGTCTTAGTCAATGATGGTCGTTTTGCTTACATTGCTTGTAAGAGATCTCGCACAAGGTGTTGAGCAAATGTCCGAATTGGCGTCGTTTTCATCCTGTTTAAGAATTTGCTCAAGATCACAACTCGATTTGTAGCCATAAAATTTGGCGATAGTATTAGGTGGAATTTCCATTTCTTTGATGGCGAATGTTGCCCATTCATCACGTGTTTTGTGCAGGACTTGGCGTAGCTTGACAGTGAAGTGACTCATGAAAGCCTCCTTAGTTATCTTGTCTTTCAAGGCAACAATAAGGAGCGTGACGACACAAAGTTGATAGTATGCCGCTTAATATCAATACTATTTCGGCGTGATGAAGATTAAGCTGGCAATACTGATATTATTTGAGCGTGAAACAATACTATTTTGTGGAGTAGCCAATGGCACACATCGAAAAAGTACCACAAAGACCAGGTTTTTCTTGGCGCTATCGTCGCATTGATGAGCCAGAAAAAGAGTACGATCTCCATTTTCACGATGATGTGTTTGAATTAGTCATCCATCGCCACTTCACTGGTAGTTTGCATATTGGTCATCACGAATTAGAAGTGACTCACAACCAAATGCTATTGATAGCGCCTGGTGTGCCTCATTCAATTCACTCCACATTGGTCGAAAGCAAGTGCGAGACTCATGTGATTTGGTTTAAGCGTGAGTGGATTGCCAATTTGATGTTCTATTGCGCAGAGCTTAGAAAGCTTGATCCGCTTTTAAAAGCGGCCAACAAAGGTGTGATGTTTTCTGAGCGGACAGCTCAGCACGTTGTGGATCTTCTGCATGAGCTCATGACGTTTCCTGCAATGGAGCAACTCTCGAGATTTCTCCATGTTTTGTCTTTGATTGCTCACGATGAAGGGGCGAAAACACTGATGACTCACTCTTACTTATCGATGAGTGAACACGAATTACAGGAAAGAGAACGAGTGGCAAGTGTCAACGCATATCTCGAACAGCACTTTGCTAGCAAAGTGACGCTCGCGAACTTGGCGAACCATTTATCACTGAGTGACAGTGCGGTCACAAGATTGTTTCAAAAGCACTTTAAAGAGCCGTTTAGCCAACGCCTAATGAAGTTGCGGATCAATCATGCCGCAGATTTGCTGCAATCAACGCCTTTGCCGATTGGAATTGTGTTTGAGAGAGTAGGGTATCGAAACCAAGCCCTGTTTAATCGTCACTTCAAAACGTATAAAGGGCTTACGCCACGCGAGTACCGTCAGCAATATCAGCAGCGAATCCAGCCTTAATTGGGTCGCACACAACTGCGATCACGAACGCGAAAAGAGTTACTCGGCTGAAAGTGATGGGCAATTGATATCTTACTTGCAAAATTTTTCAGGAATCATTATTAAGATTCAGTGACAGATAATCTAGGGAACTTGATTGCCATTTTTTTGTCATATCTGGTGAGTAAGTTAACCGTGTCAGAGAGATAATACGCCGTTTACTAGTCAAAGGTGACTGCAAGAAATCGGTAATTATCATTATGTTGTGAAATTGGTCACGGTTAAATAATTGGTTCCCTTATAGATTGAAGGGGATTCGACCTTAGACAATAAGCTCCATAAGGAGCGTTACTTATATAAGATGAGGGATTTTACTATGAAAAAGACTAGAAGAGCTCAGCTACATCGTGTGCGTATTCAATACTGGAAAGACACGAAAGACGCACCAGCTAAAAAATCATAGTTAATGATACCTAAAGGCACGAGCTGGCAGTGGAACGCCGTTTCCCGCTGATTGCCAGCTCAAAAAACGCAACAATCACATTCACTCCGTACAACCTCCCAGAACTCTACTTTTACTATCACACACTTCCAAAAGTAAAAAAGCCAGTCCGGAGACCAGCTTTTTATTATTGTCAGTATGACTCTGCTACTTACAGGTAGTTTGCGTCAACCAAGTCGCCAGCTTTTGCGCTTTTCACTTCTGGACGTGCTTCTAACCATGCAATAACTTGTGCTTTTTGCTCTTCAGTAGCACTGCCGTAACGGTCAGTAGAGCATAGGAAGCCTTCAAACAGTTCTAGACCACCGCCGCCGAAGCAAAGGCCAAGCCCATCAATGTAGTCGATAAAGTCATCAACGAATGCATCGTAACGGTCGAAGTCGTTGATGTCTGTTTCACAGCTGATCTCGAAACCTAGGATTGCGAACTCACCTAAGAACAGCTTTTTACGGATACGACGGCTCTTGTTATCGATCTTGTCTAATTTCATGATTATCTCTCGTAGATGATTTGAATTCGTACACCTTATACCTTCTATCACACTTTAGCCCAAGTAAAATCAGAATGAAGCGATACAGTTGGTGATTATGTGACCAAAACTTAATTGCTCAATTGGTAACGCTGCTGAGTTTGCTGCACTGCTGAAACACAAGTTTCATATGTTTTAAGCACTTTTGTCATTTTTCTTCTCCAAACTTCTTGCCGTTCAACTAATCACTTATTTATTAATTAAACTATAAGATCGGGAAAGTAAAAATGAGCAAGGAAACCTTTGACGCGACGCGTTATAACCAAAGTGAAAACAAACCATTTGAAGAAGTATTAGAAGCGAGCCTATCTCGACGCAGCATTCTGAAAGGTGGTTTAGGCATCAGTGCGATGACCGCATTTGGTGCTTTCGGATTGGCTGGTTGTAATTCGTCTGACTCAGGAAGTACAGTAAGCAGTGGCTCGGGCGTATCTAAAGCCGTTCTTAACTTTGAATCTATCCCTGGCTCACTCACTGACGCCGTTTCAATTCCACAAGGCTACACCGCACAAGTATTGGTACCTTGGGGAACACCACTTAATGCACAAGGCAGCGCATGGCAAAATGATGGTACCAACACCAGTACAGATCAGTTAAATGCGCTAGGCATGCACCATGACGGCATGCATTTTTTCCCATTGAACGATAGCACCACAGATGGCTTGCTATGTATTAACCACGAGTACATTGATACATCAGCACTGCATCCAAACGGTCCGACGGTTGAAAATGGCGTACGTACCATTGTAGATGAAGTGCGTAAAGAGATTAACGCGCACGGTGTGTCAGTGGTTCGTATTCAGCTTGAAAATAACATGTGGAAGCTAGTCGATACTGATCCACTAAACCGCCGTTATACTGGTGCGACAGCAATGGACTTATCTGGCCCAGTGGCGCACACGTCACTAACCGTCACTCGTTTCTCGCCAGATGGCAGCCAAGCACGTGGTACGTTAAACAACTGTGGCAACGGCTACACGCCATGGGGCACTTACTTAACTTGTGAAGAGAACTGGCCAGGTTACTTTGTTAACGCCGGGACTCGTACAGAAGAACAAGATCGCATTGGTGTTGATGAACAAAGCACACGCTACTTGTGGGAAACACTTGCAGGAAATGCAGAAGAGCGTCTCGATGAGTTCTCTCGCTTTAACGTGGCTCCAACAGGAGCAAGTGCAATGGATGATTACCGTAATGAAGCCAATGGTCACGGTTACATCGTCGAAATTGACCCTTACACGCAAAACTCGCGTGCGAAGAAGCGTACTGCACTAGGTCGTTTCCGTCACGAAGGCTGTACTTTTGGTAAGCTTGAAGAAGGCAAACCAGTGGTATTCTACTCTGGTCACGACTCTCGCTTTGAGTACCTATACAAATTTGAATCTGCGGCAGCGTGGGATCCAGCAGATGCTAACCCTGATAACCGTTTGGCGATGGGTGACAAGTACATGGACAAAGGCACACTGTATGTGGCGCGCTTCAATGAAGACAGCACAGGTACTTGGTTACCGTTGACGCTTGATAGCGTAACAAAATCTGGTGGTACGTTAGCGGATCACTTTAACTCATTGGCTGAAATTATCATTAATACGGCAGGCGCGGCTGACCTCGTTGGGGCAACTCCAATGGATCGCCCAGAGTGGTGTACGGTTGATCCATTTACAGGCTCGGTTTACTTAACATTGACGAATAATACGCGCCGTACTGATGAAACCAATCCTGCGAACCCACGTTTGAACAATAAGTTTGGTCACGTTATTCGTTGGGATGAAGGGGCTTCAGCTACAGACTTTACTTGGGATATCTTTGTCTTTGGTTCGCCAGCAAATGGTGATGCAGATACCAACCGTTCTGGCCTGAATGAGCTAAACCAGTTTGCTAGCCCTGACGGATTAGCGTTTGATGGCCGTGGTATTTTGTGGATTCAGACCGATAACGGCGCAGATGAAGTTACGTCTTACACTAATGATCAAATGTTGGCCGTTGTGCCATCTAAGCTAACAGATGAGAATGGTGACCAAGCAGTGATTGGTGCGGATAACCAAGCGGAGCTTAAACGCTTCTTTGTTGGACCAAATGGTTGTGAAGTGACAGGCTTTACTATCAGCCCTGATTACAAATCATTGTTTGTGAATATTCAGCACCCAGGCAACTGGCCATACAGTGAAGATGCCGCCGAAGAAACGCCTGCTGGTGTTTCTGTGCGTCCACGAGCTGCGACGGTTGTCATTCGACGTGAAGACGGTGGAGAGATTGCAGTTTAATCTCTAAATGCATTAACACCTTAAAATTCAAGCCCTGCAAATGCAGGGCTTGATTGTTTAGGCGAATGCCCAGTCGCACTTTATATCCAGACAACAGGCTTAGCTTTTCAATGAACCGCCTGAAGTACGAATCACGTCTTGATACCAGTAGAAGCTCTTCTTGCGTTTACGCTCTAGCGTTCCTTGCCCATCATCATGACGATCGACATAAATATAACCGTAACGCTTGCTCATTTCGGCTGTTGAGTTAGCCACCAAGTCGATTGGCCCCCAGCTGGTGAAGCCCATCAACTCAACGCCATCAAGAATCGCTTCGTGTGCTTGAACCAAATGATCATTAAGGTATGAGATTCGATAATCGTCTTGGATTTCCCCGTTTTCATCGAATTCATCGCGAGCGCCTAAGCCATTCTCGACGATAAATAGCGGCTTTTGGTAACGATCGTGAAGGAAGTTAAGCAAAACGCGCAGGCCTTTTGGATCGATCAACCAGCCCCATTGGCTCTTTTCAAGGTATGGGTTTGGTACGCTATCGACGATGTTACCCACTTCTTTCTGTTTCGGATCGGCACTCGCACAGCCACTTGCGTAGTAGCTGAAGGAAATAAAATCGACACTGGCCGATGCAATTTCTTCTAAGTCGCCAGCTTCCATTTGTATTTCAATGCCGTTTTCACGGAAGTAACGTTTCATGTAGCCTGGGTACTGACCACGAGTCTGCACATCACCGAAGAACAACCACTTATTGTTTTCATGCATAGCAGCAAGCACATCATCAGGGTTGCAGGTGTATGGGTAGTTGATTGCGCCAAGCAGCATGTTACCAATCTTGCCGTTTGGTACGATTTGCTGACACAGTTTTACCGCTTTCGCGTTTGCGACTAGCTGGTGGTGAATCGCTTGATAAATGTCTTGTTCACAGGCGTCTTCTTGCAAGCCCACTCCCGTAAATGGCGCATGAAGTGACATGTTGATTTCGTTAAAGGTAAGCCACAGCTTCACTTTGTCTTTGTAGCGTTCCAGCACGGTGCGAGCGTAACGCTCGAAAAACTCGATCACTCGACGATCGCTCCAACCACCATAATTCTCAACCAAGGCGTAAGGCATCTCGTAATGAGAAAGCGTCACAAATGGTTGCATATCGTGTTTGGCTAGCTCATCAAAAATTTTGTCGTAAAACGCCAGTCCTTCTTCGTTTGGCTCAAGCTCATCGCCATTAGGAAAAATACGACTCCAAGCGATGGACAAGCGCAGGCAGGTGAATCCCATCTCTTTAAACAGGGCAATATCTTCTGGATAGCGATTGTAGAAATCGATCGCAAGATCTTTGATGCCAGGCGTTCGTTCTTCACGCGTTTGATGCGGGCTTAGAATGCCGTTTGGCAACATATCTGATGTTGATAAACCTTTCCCCCCAAGGTTGTATGCCCCCTCTACCTGGTTGGCCGCAATGGCACCACCCCAAAGGAAATTATCTGGAAACTTAATCATGTTTCTCACTCTTTATATCTAGGAAATGTTTGTGGATTTATTGCTTGAGAATAGTGTAGGAGACATCTCGATACTTGTAGCGAGATCGTGTTTTTATCAGTTCATCACCAAACGTCAGTAATGATAAACATTGAGATATAGGATGGTTGTTAACAATGCCAACCTAAGTGAATTTAGGTTGGCATTCGTATTCAAAACGTAAATGCTAAATTCGCCGCCGCGCCAAACTGGTTATCGCCAGCGTAAGACCCTGCTAGGTCTACACTGATCACATCAAAAGGACTGATGCCAATGCCACCTGTCACCGAGTTATCGAGATTATTTTCTAGGTCAACTTCATAACCAGCGCGGAGTTGCGCCCATCCCCAAGCATTCCCCTCGATACCAACTCGAATAAACTGGGTGTCATCGTCGAGCTCTTTAAAGCGCTTTTGTTTGGTGAGATCGGCGTCTAGGCTCAGAGCGACATAATCCCCGACATAGCCGATACCAAGGGTCGCTTGTGGCGTGAGTTCGTAGGTATAGTTGCCTAGTTTTGTTTCTATATCTTGCTCGAAGACGTCTTTTAACGAGAGACCAGCTCTAAATGCGTTGTGATACCAAGCGACCCCAAGATCCATATTGAACGTGTTCTTTGATACTTCACTTTTGTCGTAATCCTCGATATCAAAGTCATCTAGTGTTGTACGCTGCGTATAGGTTTTAAGTTGTTGGTATTTGGGCGTAATACCAAATGCGAATTGCTGCCCACCTATCGTGTATGCGCGAGCTAAGGCAACGCCATATTCCGCACTACCGAAAGCCGCTAGGTCGACGGCAGAATTGAGGTATCGATCTGCGGTGTTTGTTGAATCTGAGATATCGGGTGCCGCAAGTATCTCCACATAACCAGCGCTAAAAAGGTTTACCGACATGTAGCGTGTCGGAATCGCAATCGCGAGGCTCAGACCTCCGTTAATGACGACTGGAGCACTCTTATCTAATTGATCGAGTAGTCGATTAAGTTCGGCTTCGTTCGCAGGTGTGGGAATGCCCTGAATACTATCGTAAAGGTCTTGAACATCATCAACGGCTGATAAAGCTTCATCCTCATCGTGAATATTGACGCCGAGAGCAGGAATGAGTAGGCCGATATCGTCATTTTCTCGATAGAGAGCGCCTAGGGCTGGGTTGTGTAGAGGAGCGGTTAAATAGTCAGCGGAAACGACGCCTGTATTTCCCATTCCGTGACTTCGAGCGTCTGCTGCGTAAGGTGCTGCAAAAGCGTGAGGTGATAAAATAAAAAGCGCCCCTGTTGCTGCTAAAGTTAGTTTTCTCATAACGCATCCATTCTTACTTTAAATAATTACTTATCAATAAATTAGATGGTGGGAGCTAAAACTTGGTGTCAACCACCAAAAATTGTGCTGATGAATAGCATGTGGCGATTCATCAAGTTAAGCGTAGGTTAGGCAACTCGCTTTATAAAGTTGATCAGGGTTTATTGCTCTTTAATTGCGTGGAGAAAAGCTGGAGAGGTGGATGGCGTTGGATTAGCTACGATGAGGAGCGAGCTCAAACATTAAGGTGAAGGACATGCCTTTATCAGCGTTGAGCTGCGCACTGATTTTCCCTTGCATATCTCGCATATTGTTGGCGGTGATGGAAAGTCCTAACCCCAGTCCTTCACCAATTTTTTTACTGGTTTGGAAAGGCTCGAACATGGTATCGAGTTGGTCTGAAGGTACCCCACACCCATTATCACTTACCACGACCTCAACATTATCGGTAGTGGGTGTAACGGCAATCATTAACTGGGGATCTTGGGTCTCTTTCATCGCATCTAATGCGTTGGAAATTAGGTTGCCGAGCACTTGTTGTAGGCGTTGCTCTTCACCAATGATATTGGGTAAATCGTTGGGAATGCGTACCCGAACATCTACCTTCGCGAGTTGAGATTGATAGACGCGTAGCGTCTCTTCTAAAGCGTTTGTCAGCGATATCTCGTGCAGTGTTTCTGGTTTATTGTAGGCAAACGTTTTTAGCTGACTGGTCATGCTTGCCATGCGGTCAATCAACTTTTGAATTAACTTGTTATTGGCTTTCATCATGTCTGTTTGTCCACGTTCACGTTCTGCTAGCAACTCGTTGGTGGTTAAAAGGGTACGCAGGCCAGTCAATGGTTGGTTTAACTCGTGGGTAATCGCGCTCGACATTCTGCCCAATGCTGCCATTTTGCTTGATTCAATCAATTGCTCTTGGGCTTGTTTTAAAGCTTGAGTTCGCTCTTCCACCCTTTGAGCGAGCTCTTGGTTAATCAGCTGCAGCGATTGTTCCGCTTTTTTACGTTTGCTAATGTCGATTACGGTAGCAAGAAAATACTGCTCACCGTGCCATGGGAAGCTAGTGAGTGAAAATAGTACAGGAAATACGCTGCCATCACTGCGTCGCGCCATGGTTTCTACAGCGCTAATCTCTGCCAGTTCCTTATGCTTTGGCAGATCTCTAAGCAAAGTGAGTGTGGTTGAATTTGAATTACCTGCATCAAATAATTCCCAGGCGAAGGTATGACGATTCACACTTTCAGGAAGACAAAAAAGGCGTTTTGCCATTGGGTTGAGGTCGAACAATAGACCTTGTTCATCAATCAACAACAAACCAACATGTGTTTTATTGATCATCTGTTTAAGTCGGCGTTGCGATTCTTCTAGTAAGGCTTGAATACGCTGCTGATTGAGATGCTTTTGTCGACGCTGTAAACCAATGATCACCAACAGGATAAGGAGTAGGAGGAGCGCTGCGATGCTCCATCCAATGACACTAATCGTTTGCTGAACAGGTTTGGTCGGAATAAGGTAACTGACAAACCAGTTTAAGTCGTCCAGCTTTACTGTGTGTGCAAAGTAGCGCTGCTGATTGAGAGTCCAGAAATGAATCACCGTATTGTCATACAGCGTTTGAGTTTCGACTTTGACTTGGTTATTCGGTTCATTAAACCAGTCGGCGTTATAGTTTGTACTGCTGGAGAGGAAGAAGCGTTGATGGCGATTTTGTAGCGTGATGATGTCTTGGCTGGTGATGGTCTGCTCCGTTAGCAAACTCAGGTTGATTTGAACAACAACGATGCCCGCTATCTCCAAACCATCAAAAATTGGTGCAGAGAGGTAGTAAAGCGGACTAGAACCTTTTGTTTTATTCACCAGTGAGACGCCTTCTCCCTGACGTTGTATTTGTTCGACAATCGCACGGCGGTCAGAGCGGCTGAACCGCTCATCGATCAGACTCGATACCAACACTTCTCCCGAGGTTGAAAGTATCAACCAACCCTCTGTATTCGCGGCTTTATCGAGCTGTGTCAGTTGTGCTTGAAGTGGCTCATAGTAGTTTAAATTGCCTTTCACAAACGCAATTGTTTCTGGGTTATTCGTGACGAGATAGGGAAGGTGATAGAAACGTTTTAATGCTCGGCGGACTTCACCAATGTAGTCGAGGAGTTTCTGTTGTGCTTCTTGTTGAGTTTGGACGCTCAGCCATTGATGGGCCACCTCTCGGCTAGCACCGTAGAAAAAGATCACCAGCGCACTGATCAATACGGCGGTTAGCCACATTTTCCCATTCTTAGTGCGCTGCATACGAGCTCCGTTTGGCTGAACATAGTTATCGTAGTTGATAGTGAAAGAGTGCGCTTAACTGATTGGATGTTAAAGAATTGTGATTAAGAAGTGGGATCTAGCTCCTTTTCTATAGCATGGTTTTTGCTAACTTTAGCAAAGACTTCTATCACCGTTCAGGCAGTAACTCATGACTTTTGACGACATTCCGCGTATCGCCCTAATTGAAGATGATGATATCGTTCGTCAAGCAACAAGCCAATGGCTGCAATTGGCGGGGTTTGACGTCATAGCTTTTAGCTCGGGGGAGGAAGGCAAAACCGCCATTCTGAACCAAGAGTTTGATGCGATAGTTAGTGATGTTCGTTTGCCAGATACTGATGGAATTTCGATTTTAGAGAGCCTTATTGCGAACCACATTCCAACACCAATGATACTAATTACTGGTCATGGTGATGTGGATATGGCGGTGAATGCGCTACAAAACGGCGCGTTTGATTTTATTGAAAAACCTTTCCAGCCGGAGCGTTTGTCTCAACGTGTGACAGATGCGGTCGAGAGCCATCGCGCGCAAACATCGACGCTTCACCGCCAAGAGTATCTAGCTAGCGTGAGTGGTTTAGAAGAGGTGCTCATTGGTCAAAGTCGAGTGATGCAGCAATTACGCGAGCAAGTTGCGAAATTGGCGAAAATCGATACTAACGTGATCATTTACGGCGAAACAGGTTGTGGTAAAGAGCTGGTGGCGACCAGTTTACATAATGAAAGCCAAAGAAAACCTCATCACTTTGTGCCGATAAACTGTGGTGCGATTCCAGAACACCTTTTCGAGAGTGAGTTGTTTGGTCACGAAGCTGGGGCGTTCACTGGTGCAAACAAACGACGCATCGGCAAGTTGGAATACGCCGATAAAGGCACGTTGTTTTTTGACGAGATAGAAAGCATGCCGTTGTCGATGCAGGTGAAAGTGCTGCGAGCGCTTCAAGAGCATACCGTTGAAAGAGTGGGGGGGAATCAGCAGATCGGCGTTGATTTACGAGTGATCGCGGCGGCGAAAGAAGATCTCAATGATCATGATGAGTTTCGTCAAGATTTGTATTATCGACTCAATGTGGCGCAGATCTATTTGCCACCATTACGTGAGCGAGAAGAAGATTCACTGATTTTGTTTGAGCACTTCACCTTGCAAACTAACCCTGAAACCCGACCATTGAGTGATGCCGACAGAAACGCAGTGCTTTCCTACGCTTGGCCTGGGAATGTTCGAGAGCTGCGAAACGTGGCTATGCGTTTTGCTTTGGATGAAACGGTATCTGTGATGGAAATTCTCTCTAGCCGTCCTTCGTCAACCACGGAGGAGACGCAAGTGGGTGTTCCTCTGGTTATTCAATTACATAATTTTGAGCGTAAGGTGCTGCATGATTCATTGGTCAGGCATCACGGACGCATTAACGAGGTGATGCAGGAATTGGATTTACCTCGTCGAACTTTGAATCAAAAGATGCAAAAGTTTGGTTTAAATCGCTCTGAGTATACTTAATGCAATTTTTAAGCTGATTTACCGCTATGGGCGTCACAAATATGATTATGCGCTTTTCGAGGGAGTCGGGACAAACTTATAAGTTAGGCCTTCCCCCTCTCCAAACAAGGTGACTTGGTTTCTGCCCGTATGTTTAGAGCTATACAGCGCTTCGTCTGCTTCAGCAACGACCTCGTGAAGCGATTGTCCCTCAGATAACTCACTGATTCCAAAGCTCATGGTGATCTCATTTTCGAATGACTGCAGTGAGGCTTCTGTTTCTACCGCTAGGCGAATTTGCTCGGCAACAATTTTGGCTCGGTGTGCTTTTTCAAGTAAAACAATCATGAACTCATCACCACCAAATCGTACTGTGCAAGCTGACTCTGGGAGGTGTTTCTTAAAGATAGCGGCAATCGTAGCCATGACGGAATCGCCTACCGTATGGCCGTAGTGATCATTAATCGCTTTGAACTCGTCCATGTCGGTCATGATGATGCTTATTGATTGCTTCCGTTTGTGCGCTTGATTAACAAGGTTTGGAACAATTTCTTCCATCGCGCGACGATTATGAAGCCCTGTGAGAGCGTCTAAATGTGAGAGATCATTGATTGACTGTATCAAGCGGCCATTAATTAGCCACAACATGCTAAAGCTCATAGCGACAATCAGACAGATGCTAAGTAAAAACGTCATCTGGTGGATAAAACCTGCGGTCATAAAATTTGGCACTTCATTGGCGAAAGCGCTCCAAAGTGCTCTGAAGCCCATAAAAATACTGAAGCAAAAGAAGGAGCACGCCATCACTATGGTTGGGAGTTTTTGGTCTTGCTTGGTGCCTTTCAGCATGGCGATCCCACTAAAAAACGTAACGATGCAGATATAAACACTTAAGTAAATGATACGGCTTTTAATTGAATGGTCATGGAAGGTGAAATAATAGAACGAACCGCTGAAAATGGGCGTTAAAAAAGCGAGTGAGTGGGCCAGTTTTAGAGGGAATTGACGAAAAATGCTTACGCTGTAAAGCGTAAGCAAGAAGCCGATTAATATGAGCGTATTAGCTATGACGATGGTAAGCCAATCTGGTGCGGAGCCTCTAAATCCCAGTAAAAAAGGCCCAAAACCAATAAATAACAGCGAGAGAGAAAAAGTCTTTAAGCCTTTGATTTTTTTCTGTGTGTATTGGTAACAAAGTAGACTGATTGAGTAAATGCAAGAGAACAGAATAACGATAAAGTTGAGCGTTCTGATGTCTAAATACTGATTGTCCATAAGCGCTCCACATCAATCCATAGTTCAGGCAACTCCTTTGCCTGATATCAATAAGCGAACTACATATTAACTTACTTATTGAGTGATGTCTTATGTTAAACGGCTATTCATTTACCAGCTCGAATTGTTCGGTTTGGTTGGTTTTCGTCGTAAACAGCAGACCAACAATCATCATAAATACGCTAGGCATAATCCAGCTAGCAAAGTCATTGTACAGAGGCATGTAATTACCCATCCACTCATCGGTGGAATCTGGCATGTAACCTAGGATGTGCAGCGCATCAACACAACCAAACGTTAGAGCAGTGAACGCCGTCGCGACGACCATGATTTGCGACATCTTGTTGCGCACTGGTGCCATGATCATCAACGCAATTGCTACTGGGTGAAGCGCCACAACCGCTGGCAATGTGATAGCCAATAGTTGCTCCAGACCTACGTTGGCGATCAAACCTGCCAATACCATGGTCGTGATAACGCAGCCTTTGTAGTTCACTTTGCTGAAAGTGTTGTCGTAGAACTCACTGCCTGCGGTGGTTACGCCGATAGCAGTAGTCAAACACGCCAATACCATCACGGCACCAAGTAATAGTGAACCAAATGCGCCGAAGTGGCTGAAGGTGAATGCCGTTAAGATGTCGCCACCATTGCTGAACTCAGAACCCAAGTACGAGCTCGTCGAACCAATGTAAGCCAATGAGATGTAAACAAATGCCATGGCAACCGCGTACATCAAAGCTGCGATTAGCGTGTATTTTGCGGTGGCTTTCGGGCAATCCACACCCATGCTGCGAATCGCACGGAAAATAATCCAACCAAAACCGATAGAGCCTAGCGCGTCCATTGTCATGTAGCCTTGAGTCAAGCCTTCAGCAAATGCACCAGATACGTATGGTCCCGTTGCGGCAGTTAGCTCGCCTGCAGGAGAAACCAAAGCAGTCACAGACATGATGATTAAGATAGCCATCAATGCAGGCGTTAAGATCTTGCCTAGGTTGTCGACCAACTTACCCGGATATAGGGCAAATAGAATGGTGATAGCACAGAAGGCAATAGTGAAAGGCACCAAAGCTGCATCACCAAACATTGGCGCAAAGCTGAATTGGTAAGCCACGGTAATTGCGCGCGGAATCACGAATGCAGGGCCAATCACGATAAATACCATCACCCAAAAACTGGTCGCCAAAGGTTTAGGTAGGGCGGCGGTTAATTTGTCTGAACCGTTTACGATAGCGACCATCACCAGCGCCATTGCAGGCAGACCTACGCCTGTTAAGAGGAAGCCAGACATCCCGCTCAGAAAGTTTTCACCTGCTTGATAACCCAAAAATGGAGGGAAGATCAGGTTACCTGCGCCTAAGTACATGGCGAAAGTCATGAAGCCCAAAGCGGCGATATTGCGTGCGCTTAACATTGTTATTCCTCTTATGTTTCGCTTGGAAGAAACTGAAAGGAATGGGAGGAGTATGTGGTGTTCCCGTCAGCTTCTTCTCAAGCTGA
The DNA here is from genome assembly GCF_024181795.1 of Vibrio sp. Y10_XG_PY6. Lineage (NCBI taxonomy): Bacteria > Pseudomonadati > Pseudomonadota > Gammaproteobacteria > Vibrionales > Vibrionaceae > Vibrio > Vibrio sp. Y10_XG_PY6. Next base: position 1,845,450 of record NZ_JAMZAQ010000001.1, on the reverse strand, counting down.
CAGAAAGTTTAGATATAGCCTGTCAGCTCTGAATCAGTTTCAGAGAGAGCAGGAGGATCGCAGCAGCAACGCCAGATGGGCGTTTTAAAGCGAATTGTAATTGCGCAGTTGCTGACATGGGTGATCCTTAATGACGAAAAAATACCAAGGAATACGTTTGCCTTGGTGTGTTGTTACCCTAACGAACATAGGGCTATTGGCACAACCCCGAAGTAGAAAATAAGTTGATACGGTCAATGTTTGTTTCTGAACTGGTGGATCGAACTGGTTTTTAAATTCAAAATTAGAATAAATGACTTTTCATTTCTGTAACATGGCCTGTTTTGCTGTATTTTTGTGCTATTTGTAGTCGTTTAGGCTATAAACCTCCGCTGATAAAGTGAGCAGTTTAGAATGATGCGCTTTTTCTTCTTATTGTTAAGACGCTCATTAGTTGCAGTTCAATCCAAAATTGCATCGGCAAAATATTGCTTATTAGCCAATCGGGCATTTGTTTTGTGTTGATCACATTTTATTAACCTTTTGCGATCTAGTCGTGCAACCTTCTTCTCTTCAATGAGCAAGATTTTGCTCATTACTTTGCTATCAAATCAGCAGAATTTTGCTCATTTTTGATGTCTTTCAGCGCTTAGTTCAATAAATACAAAGGGTTAAAAGTTGGCATTTCAATTGCTCTAGGGAATGTGTTGTTAATAAAGATTTAACATGATGTAAACCCCCAATCGTGAAACGACTACACGGAGAGTAATAATGAAAATGAACAAGCTGGTAAAAGCTTTGGCTGTCGCTGTAACTTCTTTTGGTATTGCTGCTAACGCTGCGGCAGAGGATCGTAGCTACATTCTTGCAACGGCATCGACAGGTGGTACTTACTACCCTGTGGGCGTAGCACTGGCGACGTTAAGCAAAGTGAAATTGGCACCAAAGCACCACTTCTCCCTTTCTGCAATCAGCTCTGCTGGCTCTGGTGAAAACGTCAAATTGCTGAACGAGAACGAAGCACAGTTCGCGATCCTACAAGGTCTTTACGGTGCTTGGGCTTGGTCTGGTGAAGGTCCTTATGAGAAGAGCGGTCGTCAAGAACAACTGCGTTCAGTCTCTATGCTGTGGCAAAACGTTGAGCACTTTATTGTTCGCTCTAACTTAGCAAAAACGGGCACAGTGACTGATCTGAACAATCTAGACGGTAAGAAATTCTCTATCGGTAAGAAGAACTCTGGTACTGAGAACTCGGGTCGTCAAATCATGAAAGGTCTGAAGGTAGACCCTGATAAATTCAATCTTGCTTACATGGGCTACGGCGGCAGTGCGAGCGCACTTCAAAACGGCACCATTGACGGCATGAACACGCCTGCGGGTGTACCTGTTGGTGCGGTTACTCAAGCTTTTGCTGCGTTGGGTAAAGACATTTCGATTCTTTCGTTTACTGACGAACAAATCAAAGAGGCGAACGGTAACTACAACCTATGGACGAAGTACGAAATTCCTGCGAACACGTATCCGGGTCTAGATAAGCCAATCACCACCATTGCACAGCCAAACTTCTTGGCAGTTCGTGAAGATATCTCGGAAGAAGACGTTTACCAGCTAACCAAAGCGATCTACGAGAACTTGCCTTTCCTACAAGGCATCCACAAAGCAACAAAAGCAATGGCGATTGAGAAAGCGATTGCTGGCTTGCCAGTGCCTCTTCACCCGGGTGCGGCGCGTTACTACAAAGAAATGGGCATCGAAATCCCATCAGATCTAATGGCGAAATAACGCCTACTTCGCCCCGAGTTTTGGCTCGGGGCATTTTATCCCTACCGATTTCTAAGATGGAAAAAGCCGCCAGAGCTTGGAGTATGAGATGAGCGACTCAATAGAAAAGGAATTGCAGAAGTTTGAGCTGCCCACGCGCACTGACTTTCCGTGGGTAACCACCACAATTACAGTGTTTGGCGTGGTATTGTCTGCTTTGCACATTTGGTTTAACACCTTATCGACGTTACCAGAGTTATGGATTTCCGCGACCCACTTTGCTGGCTTTGCGGTGATTTGTGCGCTTTGGTATCCGGCTCATATCTCTCTCAAGCAGAGTAAGATTGCACTCGGTATTGATGTGTTAATTGCTATGGGGGCGGTCGCGTGTTTGCTCTATATTCCCTATGCCGAAGACGCGCTGTATGAGCGTGGCGTGAAGTTTGTGACCAGCGATTGGGTCTTCGCCATCATGGCAATTCTGATTGTTATCGAGCTGATTCGACGCACCATGGGCTGGTTTATTCCAGTGCTGATTGTGGTGTGTCTGAGTTACGTTGTGCTTTGGGGTAAGTGGGCGACAGGTATTTTCCACTTCCCGGGGTTGAGCATGGAGACCTTGCTCTACCGCAGCTTCTATTCTTCTGAGGGCATGTTTGGCTCTATCTCGCGCATCAGCTGGACTTTCGTATTCATGTTCATTCTGTTTGGTGCGTTTCTTGTGCGTTCTGGTATCGGTGATTACATCATCAATGTGGCACGAGCTGCGGCAGGCAAAATCATCGGCGGTCCCGGTTTTATTGCGGTGATTGGCTCCGGTTTGATGGGCTCAGTATCTGGCTCAAGTGTGGCAAATACGGTTTCCACCGGTGTTATCAGTATTCCTTTGATGCAAAAAGCAGGTTTCCCTTCACGCTTTGCGGCGGGGGTTGAAGCTGCAGCGTCGACAGGTGGTCAGTTGATGCCACCAGTAATGGGCGCGGGCGCTTTCATCATGGCGTCTTACACGCAAATTCCTTATGTTGATATTATTGCCGTTTCTTTCATTCCTGCTCTTATCTATTTCTTGTCTGTGGCGTTCTTTGTGCGTATTGAAGCCAAACGCAGCGGCGTTCAAAAAATCACGACTAGCGATGAATCTCTACTGAAAGTGTTGATCAGCGGTTGGCACAACCTTATCCCGCTGGCGGTATTGGTTACTTTGTTGGTTCAAGGCTTTACACCGACTTACGCTGCTGGCTTGTCGATCATTTCAGTAGTGGTGGCTTCTTGGTTCTCGAAAGATCATAAGATGGGACCAAAAGCGATCATCGAAGCACTTTCACAAGGTGCGAAAAACATGGCGACAACCGCCGTATTGCTGGTGGGTATTGGTTTGGTGATCAACGTGATCAGTACAACAGGCATCGGCAACACCTTCTCATTGATGATCGACGGTTGGGCGAATGGTGACTTGTTCATCATGATCGTTCTGATTGCGCTCGCTTCTCTTGTTTTGGGTATGGGCTTACCCGTGACAGCGGCGTATATTGTATTGGGCACATTGTCTGCCCCTGCGCTTTACAAGTTGATTGCGGAAAACCAATTGCTTGAATTGATGGTGTCAGGTCAATTGCCAGAGCAAGCAAAAGCGATCTTTATGTTGGCAGCGCCAGAAAAGCTGGAACTGCTTAATGCACCAATGGCGTTGGAAACGGCGAAAGAAATGGTGGCGCTAGTACCTGCGGATTTTATGGAAACCCTACTAGAGCAAAGTTTGGGTATGGAAGCGGTAGGTTTAGCACTGCTGGCTGCTCATCTCATCATCTTCTGGCTATCGCAAGACAGTAACGTAACACCACCAGTGTGTTTGACCGCTTTTGCAGCAGCGACCATTGCTAAAACACCGCCAATGCGCACCGGTTTAATGGCGTGGAAAATCGCCAAAGGTTTGTATCTTGTACCGTTGTTGATTGCTTACACAGGCTTAGTCAGTTGGGATGTAACGTCGGTAATTACCGTGGGCTTCTTCGCCATCATCGGTACTTATGCATTGATTGGTGCGATTGAAGGCTACTTGGAAGGTCCTCTAAACATTCTGACGCGGCTCTTGTTGGTAGTGGTGGGTACATTGCTGGTTTGGCACGACATCCCAATGTTGGTTCGTGTGGCAAGCTGCGCGGTATTTGTCGCGGTGTTCATTTACAGTGGTCGCAAGTTCAAATTGCAACAATCTCAACTATCGGTTTTATAAGAGGTCGTATGAAATCAGTCTATGACTACATCATTGTTGGTGGCGGTATCGTTGGTGTGTCGACAGCATGGCAACTGCAGCAACGTCACCCAGACAAATCCATTTTATTGGTTGAGAAAGAGTCCGGTTTTGCCAAGCACCAAACCGGACACAATAGCGGCGTGATTCATGCCGGGGTGTACTACGCACCGGGCAGCTTAAAGGCGGATTTTTGTAAGCGTGGAGTAGAGCGAACCATTTCGTTCTGCGCCGAGCACGATATTCCGGTGGAGAACTGTGGCAAGTTACTGGTTGCGACCAACGAGCAAGAAGTCGAACGCATGAATGCCCTCTATGAGCGCTGCCATGTCAACGGCATCGACGTAAAGCTACTCGATGAAGTCCAACTCAAGCTGGCTGAACCAAACATCACAGGCTTGGGTGCGATTTATGTCAAAACCACCAGTATTGTCGATTATCGTTTGGTCACAGAGCAGATGGCGGAAGAGTTTAAAAAGCTCGGCGGTCAAATCAGCCTGAGAACCAAAGTGGTGGCTGCCGAAGAGAAGGATGAAGAAGTTCAACTGACCTGCATTTCAGACGGTCAAACGATGCAGCTTAATACCAAGTTCTTGGTTACTTGCAGCGGCTTGATGGCGGATCGCATGACTAAGATGATGGGTATTCCAACTGACTTTCAGATCATCCCTTATCGCGGTGAATACTACCGCTTAGATAGCAAACACGACCAAGTGGTGAATCATCTTATTTATCCAATTCCAGACCCTGATTTGCCATTCTTGGGCGTCCACCTAACTCGCATGATTGATGGCAGTGTGACTGTTGGTCCAAATGCGGTGCAAGGCTGGAAGCGAGAAGGGTACGATAAGGTCAACTTTAGCTTGCAAGATACCATGCAAATGCTCAGCTTCTCCGGTTTCTGGAAAGTGACACAAAAGCATCTAAAAACCGGACTGGATGAGTTTAAGAACTCTTGGTGGAAGCCGGGCTATCTCAAGTTGGTCAACAAATACTGCCCAAGCATCAAGGTGGAAGATCTCAAACCATATCCTGCGGGTATTCGTGCGCAAGCAGTGTTATCCGATGGCACTTTGGTTCATGACTTCTTGTTTGCAGAGAGCGCAAGAAGCTTGCATGTTTGCAACGCCCCCTCTCCCGCAGCGACATCGGCAATGCCCATTGGGGAGTACATTTGCGATAAAGTGAATGAAAAGATAGAGGCGAAAACGGTATAAAACAAAGGCGACGTAACTGTCGCCTTTGCTATATTTGAAGCGAGGTTTTATGACTCGCCTTATTTAGGGCAAAGTTCACCTTTCTTGGCGTGTCTTTCGATCATGTAATCGCCACGAGCGCTGTGTAAAACAATCGCATTCCAGACTTGGCCATCTTGCAACTCGAACTCAAATGCATAATGGGTTCCGCCGACCATTTTCGTTCTCACTTCATGAATCGCTTTCAACTTATCATCGGCATTCATTTGATAAAGCACCATGTTGAGTGAGCGTCTAGCGTCAGGAGTAGCTTGAGCAACTTGCCAATGGCCCTGATCGTCTGTTGTGGAGCAAATAGACCGCATTTTACTTTTCATGGCGGATGACATCTGCTTGTCTACGGCCAATGCATTTGGTGAAAACAGTAGACCTGTCAAAGGAATCAAAGTTGTCAGAATCTGCTTTAAGGTCATAAAAACACTCCGTTGCTTTACTCTTGCTTGAGTATAGACCTCAATGGCTTCAGATGTGGTGCAGTAGACTCTTGGCCTACAATATCGCAGCTCGTATCAGCGAACTGACGATAAACAAGGCGACCACGCTTGCCAGCCAAATGCCAATGAACCATAAAATAGGTTTTAGTTTCATTAGTGATATCCCTCTCCACGTTTCATCTTACCGCGGAAAACCCAATACGAATAAGCCGTGTAGGCTATGATCAGAGGAAGTAATACCACCGCACCGGCAAGTAAAAATGCCAAACTTTTATCTGGCGCGGCGACGTCTTGATAAGTGAGTGCGAATGGAACCAAGTAAGGAAATGTACTGACACCGAAACCCATCGCGGAAACAAGAAACAGGCCGATCGCAAGAACGTAGGCTCGGACGGCTTTGTGGTCGAGTAAGGCTTTGAATAGCTGCCAAATAAGTGCCGCTGCAATAATTGGTAAAATGAAAAACAGTAGCGAGTTTGGTAATGAGAACCAACGTTCAAATACGATATGTTGGCTCAATGGCAGCCACAAACTGGCGATGAATATACAGGCTACCATTGCTAGCCCCCATCGTCGCGCGACCACGTAGTAACGCCCCATCAGCTCTTCTGGAAGCTTGATTAATAACCAGCATGAACCAAGCAGAATATAAGCACAAACAAGCGCCAAGCCACAAAATACGCTAAATGGCGAAAGCCAATCAAACCATCCACCTACGTATGCTCGTTCACTAACTTCTATACCTTGGAGCAGGGTTCCAAGCATAATGCCTTGCATCAATGCCGCGGTGAGTGAACCAATGAAAAAAGCGCTATCCCATAAAAACTTTCCGCGTTGTGTTCGGAAGCGATACTCAAAAGAAACCCCGCGCAGAATTAACCCGAGCAGCATTAAAATCAGGGGAGCATAGAGTGCTGGCATAATGACCGCGTAGGCGAGGGGGAACACGGCAAAAAGCCCACCACCGCCAAGAACTAGCCAAGTTTCATTACCATCCCAAACAGGAGCGATGCTGTTCATCATCATGTCGCGCTCTTCATCGTCATTAGCGCTGAGGAATAGGATACCAATACCGAGATCAAAGCCATCTAACACGACATAAATCAGAACGGCGAGCCCAATCAAAGCGTACCAAATTAATGCGTAATCCATGAGTTAGCTCCTAGGTTAGATGGTTAGAATGTGTGATGGCATCGGTTTTCGTGCCATCAGGAAGTCGGCTGTCTAAGCCTTCTTCATAACGAGTTGGAGATTTGCGCATCAAACGCAGTAGATAGAAGAAGCCTGCTCCAAAAACCACAAAGTAAACCACGATGAACGCCGTCAGGGAGACGCTCACCGCGGCGGCATCAATAGGCGATGCCGAATTGGCTGTGGTTAAAAGACCGTACACGGTGTAAGGCTGGCGACCGACTTCGGTGGTTATCCAGCCTGCTAAAACTGCAATGAACCCCGCTGGGGCAAACAGGACACAAATACGTTGAAGTGCCCTTGAATCAAAAAGTTTGCGACGTTTTCTTAGCCATAGGCTCCACAAACCAATAACAAGCATGCCAAAACCAAGCGCGACCATTACTCGGAAAGACCAGAAAACGATAGAGACAGGAGGGTGTTCCTCCTCTGGAAAAGCATCTAATCCCTTCACTTCACCGTTGAGGTCATGAGTTAAAATCAAACTACCGAGTTTGGGGATTTCCAGTGCGTATTCCATACGTTTTTCTTCATCGTTAGGGATACCGAAGAGAATCAATGGCGCGCCTTGGTGAGACTCATAGTGCCCTTCCATCGCGGCAACTTTGGCGGGTTGATGTTCAAGGGTGTTTAAGCCGTGCATGTCTCCAGCAACGATTTGAATTGGCGTCACGATGGCTGCCATCCACATTGCCATCGAGAACATAATTCTGGCTAGTGGATTATGGTTTGCTTTTAGTAAGTGATAAGCGGCAACGCCCGCTACAACAAAGGCGGTAGTGAGGTAAGCCGCGAGCAACATATGGACGAGCCGATAAGGGAAGGAAGGGTTGAAGACAATCGCCCACCAATCTTCTGGGATAAACTGTCCGGCTTCGTTGATACTATAGCCCGCTGGTGTTTGCATCCAACTATTGACCGAAAGTATCCAAAACGCAGACAAAAACGTCCCGAATGCAACAATACAAGTCGCGGCGAAGTGAAGCTTCTTACCTACCTTATCCATACCGAAAAGCATCACGCCTAAAAAGCCCGCTTCGAGGAAAAACGCAGTAAAAACTTCATAACCCATTAGCGGGCCTAGGATTGGGCCTGTTTTGTCGGCAAACACGCTCCAGTTAGTACCGAATTGATAGCTCAACACGATGCCACTCACCACACCCATACCAAAACTGATGGCAAAGATTTTGAGCCAGTACTTATAGATTTGCATGTACTGTTTGTTGCCCGTTTTTAAGTACAAGCCCTCTAATACAGCGAGATAACTTGCCAAACCAATCGTAAAAGCTGGAAAAATAATGTGGAAAGAGACAGTAAAGGCAAATTGGAATCTGGCTAGGTCAATGGCGAGTGTGTCCATGAGCGGTCCCTTTTTCGTTGAATAAAACTGTTCGCCGGATTTAAAGAGGAGACAGAAGAGTGGCGAACAAGGTGAAATACGAAGAAGGAAGACGAAGAGATTAAAAAACGATCGCTTTTTACACATGTGCGTACCATCTTTTAGATAAAGGAGGAGCGTTATGAGCCTTAAACATTACTTTGAGAAAGCGACACCTAAGTTTGGTCCAGGTGGGAAGTATCACAAGTTCTACCCACTGTTCGAAGCTGTCGAAACCATTTTTTACACGCCTGGTAACGTAAACCAAGGCATGACTCACGTTCGAGATAGCATCGATTTAAAACGTATTATGATCATGGTGTGGCTGGCGGTCTTCCCTGCCATGTTCTGGGGTATGTACAACATAGGCCAGCAAGCGAGTGATGCCTTGTTGTATGGAATGGATCAAGCCTCAGCTCAGCAAGCGCTGGCTTCTTCATGGCAACTGAGTTGGGTATGGGGCTCGTTAGATGCGGTTTCACAAGCGGGGTGGGGAAGTAAAATGTGGCTTGGTGCTACTTACTTTCTCCCGGTTTATGCGACGGTGTTTATCGTTGGTGGTTTCTGGGAAGTTCTGTTTGCTATTGTGCGAAAGCATGAGGTGAACGAAGGTTTTTTTGTCAGCTCTATACTCTTTGCGCTGATCCTTCCTCCGACAATTCCACTGTGGCAAGCTGCTTTAGGTATCACTTTCGGTATTGTTGTGGCGAAGGAGATTTTCGGTGGTACTGGACGAAACTTCCTAAATCCAGCTTTAGCAGGGCGCGCGTTCTTATACTTTGCCTATCCTGCCAACATGTCCGGTGGTGCTGTGTGGGTCGCGGCTGATGGTTACTCTGGCGCTACTCCACTTAGCCAATGGTATGAAGGTGGGCAAAGTGCTTTGATAAATAATATGACAGGACAACCAATTTCATGGGGAGATGCTTTTGTTGGTAATTTACCAGGCTCGATGGGTGAAGTCTCCACGTTGTTGATCGCACTAACAGGCTTGGTTCTCATCTTTATGAAGATTGCATCGTGGAGAATTGTTGCGGGCGTGTTGGTCGGTTTAATCGGAGCTTCATTACTATTGAATGCGATCGGTTCAGACTCTAACCCTATGTTCTCCATGCCGTTCTACTGGCACTTCGTGATTGGTGGGGTTGCGTTTGGTACCTTCTTCATGGCGACAGACCCTGTCTCGGCAGCTTTTACCAATAACGGGAAATGGGCATACGGACTATTAATCGGCGTGATGACGATTTTTATCCGAGTACTGAACCCGGCTTATCCAGAAGGCATCATGTTAGCGATTCTATTTGCTAACTTATTCGCGCCACTTTTCGATTATTTAGTCAAAGAAAGTAATATCAAACGCAGAATGAAAAGGGCGAGACCTTCTTAAAATGAGGGTGACTTCACTGAAAGTTGATTGAAAACTGCACTATATTGAAAAGGTCAGAAACATGGGGTTTCTGGCTTTTTATTTTTATCAGGAGGACGAAGACGATGAGAATAAAGGATATTCTCGATAGCCGTTTGGTGCTGTCGTTCTGGTACAACCTAGACTACTGCTTGTCTCTTCTTAGTAAAATCTCTTCTCGTTGATTTCCTCAATGCAACCGCATTGAAAAGCATTTTATCTATTTGTTTTTTTAGTCTTACGTGATAGCGCGTAGGGCAATGCGTATAAGGAAATTAACAATGAAACGTATTCCAGAACCTTTCCGTATCAAAATGGTTGAGCCAATCAAAATGACCACTTTGGCAGACCGTGAAGTCGCGTTAAAAGAAGCGGGTTATAACCCATTTCTTCTTCGTAGTGATGATGTTTATATCGATTTGCTGACTGACTCTGGCACTGGTGCCATGAGTGATAATCAGTGGGCTGGCATCATGATGGGGGATGAATCCTATGCGGGTAGCCGAAATTACTACAACCTGTGTGATGCAGTAGAGCACTTCTTTGGTTACAAGCTCACCGTACCTGCGCACCAAGGGCGTGGTGCCGAGCAAATTTTGTTCCCAGCTTTGATTGAGCGTATGCGTCAGGTTCGTGGTGGTGAAACGCCAGTATTTATATCGAACTACCATTTTGATACCACCGCGGGTCACATCGAGCTCAATGGCGGTAAAGCGATTAACGTGGTAACGGAAGAAGCATTCGACACCACTACGCCTTATGATTGGAAGGGCAACTTTGATATCGATAAGCTGGTGGCAACAATTGAAGCGCACGGTTCACATAACATTTGTGCGATTATCACCACGATTACTTGTAATAGCTCCGGTGGTCAGCCTGTGTCGATGGAAAACATGCGCAGCGTGTACGAAATCGCAACCAAGTACGATATTCCGGTGGTGATTGACTCGGCTCGTTACTGTGAGAACGCCTACTTTATCAAGCAGCGTGAAGAAGGGTACGAAGGTAAAACAATTCTGGAAATCATTCGCGAGATGTATCAATACGGCGATATGCTCACCATGTCAGCTAAGAAAGACCCGATGGTAAACATTGGTGGCATGTGTTGTATTCGTGACCATAAGGAGTTGTTCCAGGCGGTGCAGACGCGCTGCGTACCCATGGAAGGATTTGTAACATACGGCGGTATGGCTGGGCGTGATATGGAAGCGCTCGCTCGCGGTTTGTATGAAGCCGCGGATGAGGATTTTCTTCACTATAGAATTAGCCAAGTTCAATACTTAGGTGAACGCTTACGTGAAGGCGGTATTCCGATTCAATACCCAACGGGAGGTCACGCGGTGTTTGTGGATGCCGCTAAGATTTTGCCACACATTCCAGCGGATCAGTTCCCTGCGCAGGTATTGTGTAATGCTTTGTACTTGGAGGCGGGTATTCGAGCAGTAGAGATAGGATCGTTGCTGCTTGGTCGAGATCCGGAAACGGGTAAACAAAAAGCGTCAGAGCTTGAGTTGATGCGTTTGACCATTCCACGTCGTGTCTATACAAACGATCATATGGATTACATTGCGGATGCGATTATCGAACTGAAAAATCGTGCACATGAGTTAAAAGGGCTCACTTTCGAGTATGAGCCACCAGTGCTGCGCCACTTTACTGCTCGGTTTAAAGAAATCGATTAGTTAAGGTTTGAATATAGAAAAACAAAAGGCCGCGAGTTTCGCGGCCTTTTCGATTTGTTTCTTCGCGTTACAGTTACGCCAACTCTAATGTGATGCGAACGAACTGATCGTCCTGGTACTGCACTTCATAATTGAATGTACCACTGGCGTAAATGCTGCCAAGGAAAAGTGAGCGTTGACTCATGGGTCCACGGAACAGCATCGAAATAGGAGCGATTAGGGCGTTATTATCATCGAAGTGCTGATTTAAGTTCTCAGAAAGCACACACAGCAAACAGCCGTGTTGGTCGTGAGATAAGTCGACGTCTTCCGGTCGAGATAATAATACGGTAGTCCCCAACTTCTTCTCAATCTCGTTAATCAACAGCAAGTAGCTATCTAGATCAGGTTGAGGGTTACTTGGTTTATCTGCACCTACGCAACGTTCGAGTAACGCTTCCAGATTTCCGTTCTCGCCTTTTGCCTGTTGAGTCAAAGACTTTAACGGCTTTTTAATCAGCTTATAGCGATTACTCTTCAGTTTTGGCTTCAGCCATTTCTGCAGTAAGTCGTTACGCTCTTTAAGGGAGAGACCATGTGAGGACGCGTGAATTTTAAAGTGAAGGTGCAATAAAGCGTGAACCGCAAGCTCACTCAGAAGTTGGTTAGCATCTGTAGACTGTCTTGCCTGCTTAGAACTTTGCATTACACTCGAACAAAATTAGGGAAGAAGGATAATGGTGCCGAGAGAGGGACTCGAACCCTCACACCAAAGGCACTAGCACCTCATGCTAGCGTGTCTACCAATTTCACCATCTCGGCATCATGATGCTCTGAATACTCAGAGGCCTCGAAAAGAAGCACCGCGAATTGTATAACCAAAATCCATCTGTTGGCGAGAGCAAAATGACGAATTTTGGATCTTTCGAGTTTGATTGCGTATTTATTGGTCACTTTTGCGTTTTTTACCATCAAAGTCTGTCCTTATGCCCTTACTTTTATTAACAGTATGACGACAAAAGAACGTTTTTGCCTAAATTTTGAACGCTTGAACGTTTGCGTAAATAAATGTGATGAATATCTCTTTTTGTTGGCTATACTTGCGTCCCGTTTAAGCGGGAATTAGGGTTTAGTTGTTCAGGACCCTTACCCATACAAGCCGTCACATGGAGCAGGCCAAGCAATACGCTCGCCAGCAGTGAATGACCCCACGGACCGGACCAGCTACGTTCAATTGCTTGTATAAGGTAAAAATAAGATGTCGAACTATTCGTTCTGTCTACATTCTGGATCTGAAGGCGAGTTATCACTCGCTGCGTTGTCCCTTTCTTCTGCCAATTCCTTTGGCTCTTTTTTCTTTTTCAACGTTCAGTAGGTCCAGCTCATGAGTGTTCTATTTAGTCTATTTGGTATTGTTGCACTGCTAGGTTGTGCTTTCCTACTTTCTGAGGGCCGTTCTTCCATTAATTGGAAAACCGTATCTCGCGCCTTGATGCTACAAATGGGATTTGCTGCCTTAGTGCTTTATTTCCCGTTAGGTCAGGCGGCGCTGGCGAGTTTAAGTAATGGTGTCGCGGGGCTACTCAGCTTTGCTGATGAGGGGATTAAATTCCTCTTTGGTGACCTCGCTTCTTCTGGCTTTATCTTCGCTATTCGTGTCCTTCCTATCATCATCTTCTTCAGTGCTCTTATCTCCGCCCTTTACTACTTGGGCATCATGCAAAAAGTGATTCAATTTATTGGCGGCGCTATCCAGAAGTTCTTGGGTACGAGTAAAGCAGAGTCTCTGGTTGCAACAGGTAACATTTTCTTATCTCAAGGCGAGTCCCCACTTCTTATTCGTCCATTTCTTTCGAACATGACTCGCTCTGAACTGTTTGCTGTGATGGCTGGTGGTATGGCTTCAGTGGCGGGTAGTGTGCTTGGTGGTTATGCCGGTTTAGGTGTCGACCTAAAATACTTGATTGCGGCAAGCTTTATGGCAGCTCCAGGTAGTTTGATGATGGCAAAAATCATTGTTCCTGAACGCCAAACGCCAAGCGATTACAACGATATTGAGCTAGATAAATCAGAAGAAAGCAACGTTATTGATGCGCTAGCAAGCGGTGCCATGGGCGGTATGAAAGTGGCCGTTGCTGTTGGTACTATGCTTATCGCTTTTGTTAGTGTTATCGCGATGGTGAACACGGGACTAGAAAACTTAGGTGACATACTTGGTTTCTCTGGTGTGACGCTACAAGCGATTTTTGGTTACTTGTTTGCACCTCTAGCGTGGTTGATTGGTGTGCCAAGCCACGAAATTCTTGCTGCGGGTTCATACATTGGTCAGAAAGTTGTGATGAACGAGTTTGTTGCGTTCATCGATTTTGTACAGCACAAAGCGACGCTGTCTGAGCATACTCAAGTCATCATCACTTTTGCGTTGTGTGGCTTTGCAAACATTGGTTCAATTGCTATTCAGCTGGGTTCTATCGGCGTGATGGCACCTGAGCGCCGCAAAGATGTAGCAAGTTTAGGCCTAAAAGCGGTTGCTGCTGGCACACTCGCTAACCTGATGAGTGCGTGTTTAGCGGGTATTTTCATCTCGCTCTAATTTAGATTGAAGATGCACACTAAAAAACCCGCCTAAATGGCGGGTTTTATTATTTCTAAGGCTTAGGTATTAAGCCGTAGGGTATTGATTTAAAAGCGTCAGGGTGCTCTTGATAAGTTGGCGCTTTATGTACCCCTTTCCAATCGAGCAGCATGATGGCTAGCACATTACGGTGCTCGCCGTACTTGAGATCAAAACTCCCATCGACCGATGGAATCATCCCTTTTTCAGCGTTGATTGCGTGACGAATAGCTTGGCGGGTTTTCTCGACGACCGGATCGTGATCCAAGCCTGCTAACAAAAACGAAATGCCGACTTCTGCAATCACGTCTTCTTTGGCGCGCAGTAGGATAGTGTCGATGTTGTTGCGAAAGTAATCATAAATCCATTGGTGTTTCTTTTCGCTTACTCGCTCCTGATAATACTGTGAATCGGCAAAGATGATGTGCGTCATCCCATAGAGTTTGTTCCAATACTGCTGAGCTGAAAGCATCTTATCTTTATCGTCGGGGTAGGTGTTACGGAAGGTTTGAGTGAATTCCTCAACCACATCTTGCTCGCCTAGCTGACGAAGCCAGTAGACTTGGTTTGCAAGCTGAGCTGCCCATGCTTCTATCATCTCTTTGTCCGTAACGTAACGCGAGAAATCGTAGCGCCTAATAATTTTTCTCAGCGTTTTGTCTTTCTTATGTTTCAGACCATATTCGTTTGCTCTTGCCATTGCGCCAAGCAAATCCACGCCAAGATAAAGATATTCAGGATGGTGCTTAGTGACGGTATAGCGTCGTTGCCCTCGCTCACTTTCTTTCTCTTGATACGCGGTCAGTCTTTGTGATGAATAAAGAATAATGTCTTCAGGTTCAACGACTTCATTAGCAAATCGGTTTAATCGGCTAGCTACTTGTGCCATGTCGGTCCAAACGGCAGCGTGATATTTCTCATCTAACGTCTGGCGGTACATGCGTAAGCCAAAGTGCCCCTCTTTAAACGCAGGTAAAGTGAACAGTTCCTGCTCGTAGGTACTACGAATCAACTGTGCTGATTGAGCATTATTTAGGAGCGGTATCTCTTCCTGTGATGCCTGAACAGCAAAGGTAAGTGAGCAAGATAGTAAGACCGCTAAGCTAAGAGGTTTGATACGCATAAATCCATTCCCTATGAAGTCCTGAATCTAAACCTACCATCAATATTAATTAAGAATGTAAAAGCTGAGTCAATAGTTAAAAATCTGTCGAAAAGTCAGATTGATACGTTCACCTTTGGTTTTCGCGGTTTTTGGTACACAGTGTTTCCAGTGATGTTGGAGCTCGCCAGCCATAACCAGTAAGGAGCCGTGAGAAAGCTCATATTCAATCTCAGTTTTACAATGTAAATTTCTGAGCAAAAATCGACGTGTTTCACCTAAATTCAAAGAGGCGATAACCGGGTTTCTACCTAGCTCTGGTTCATTGTCTTGGTGCCAGCCCATCGAATCTTGGCCGTGTCGGTATAGGTTGGCAAGTACAGAGTTGAAGGCTACATCCGCAATCGTCTCACAGCGCACTTTGAGCTGAGTTAACTCAGGAGTCCAAGGGTGAGGCTGCATGGTCAAGCCAGAGTAAGTATATGCTGCATCACCATGCCACGCTTGTAAACGAGGTTGAAGTACTGACTTGCCGAACATGGTAATGCGCTCTTGATGCCATGGCAGTGTTTTCAGAAGTTGGTCAAAGTAGTGATCCGCTTCTAGATGGCTAAGAAAGTAAGGATCGTAATAGAGTTTACCCCTTTCTACTTCTTGCCACTGAGTACCGCCAAATAAATCGCCTTGTTGATGCATCATCTCATACCTAAAACATAAAAAATTTTAATCACTGTTACCTTTCCGATTGGGATTGGTTATTCTTGTGATAATAAGAATTTTAACAATAAATAAAAATCTCGTAACGATATACGAGTTGTGGGGAGAAAATGCGTTATTTACCCAGAAAGCGATGCTATTTTGCATTGTTCTTCCTCAGTTTTTTCGCTTTATGCGTTGGGGTTATTGAGCTGTTGCATCGAAATCAGCAAGAGCTTCACCAAGAGCGAGTTCAAGTTGAGGCCAAAGAACAACTTTCCACCCTCCGTTCCAATTTGGAAGCGGTACTTATGGCGGATATCTATAAAGCCAGTACCTTGGCGACACTCATTACTTTACTGCCTAAAAACCAAGAAGACGAATTGAACATTGCGGCTCACCGCATCCTGAGCAAAAGCAAACATATTACGATCATTGGCATTGCGAAGAATGATGTTATCAGTCATATATTTCCACGCCAAGGTAATGAGCGTTTAATCGGCCTCGATTACCGAACGGTGCCACAGCAGTGGGTACAGGTGCAAAAAGCTAAGGATATACAAGAAATATTTATAGCAGGGCCTGTCAACTTGATTCAAGGCGGCAAAGGCTTGATCGTGCGGGTTCCGGTTTTTCTTGATCCACCGTTGAACCAAGATTATTGGGGTGTGATCAGTGCGGTGATTAATTTTGATGCTCTGATGCGAGAAACTGGCGTGATCGATTTCTCTTATCGCTATCCTTTGATGATTCGTGGTTACGACAGTGGCGGTGCTTTTGGTGACGTTTTCTTTGGCGCACTGAGTGAAACCAAAAAGCCATACGCGAAAGAAATGGTTCATTTTCCTTATGGTGGATGGAGTATGGTGGTTTTCTCCGGAGACAAACTCGACCATCAAATTCCTTGGCATCAGCTTTATTTAGCAAGGCTTATCGGTTATCCCATTGTTTTTGCACTGAGCCTCGCGCTTATTGCGATTTATCGCTTGTACACCATTGCGGATGATAGAGCACTGCATGATGAACTGACGCACTTACCAAACCGTCGCTATTTTATGAAGTTTTACAAGCAGCAGTTTGAAATAGCGAAACGTTACAAAAAGCGTTACAGCTTCGCCTTAATCAATATAGATCTGGATAGGTTTAAACATATTAACGATACCTATGGTCATGACGCAGGCGACAAGGTCTTAGTCGCTACGGCTGAAAGAGTGAAAAGCTCTCTGCGTAAATCAGATATTGTGGCCCGAATGGGAGGGGATGAGTTTTTAGTTGTCGTTCATAACCCTGGGACGGAAGAAAATGTTCAGTCTCTGCTACAAAAGCTCAGGTTAGCTTTATGTTCGACGCCCGTGATTTACGATGAAGCGCTCATCTACCTGAGAACCAGCATTGGGTACGCGATATTTGATCCGGACATGTCATCTCCAGAGCAAATGATGAAAATAGCCGATGAGAGAATGTATCAACAAAAACATGGCGGATGAACCTGAGCCCAGTTTCAATCAGGGCTTTGGAGCAGTGGTAAGGTTGAGAATCCGAAATCTCACCATCATTTGGGTATAAGAATATATGACTTTACATGTCAATAGACTCTTTGCTGAGAGAGTCATTATTAGCAGTGCATGAAGTGGCATATTTGCATGTTGTTGCATTTTGCAAATGCAGTTTGCGAAATTTATGGTCAATAAAGCAACGATATGCATCTGGATCTATTAAAAAACGGCCTTTTTAAAGTTGGCACGCATCGTGCTTTATCTAGAGTGACCCTTATTAAGCCGAGGGTCACCTAGCCAACTGACGTTGTTAGTGAATACACATTGTTCACAAGTATATACCGCCAATCACGATTATTGTGATTGGCGTTTTTTCTTTCTAGAGACCAATAATATTCACGTTGTCACCTGTCTCATCGGCTTCTCCGCACTTACTGTAACAACTAGGCTGCCTTGGACAAACGGCCCCTCTTGAGCAGATTAGCCTAGCTTGGGTTTGAATACCTCGTTCTATCCAATTGATGTTTAATATCTTAGCGATGGTTGTTAAGTCTTTTTTGATGTGGGGAGGAATTACACTACTTCCGCCGGAAGCGACACAAAGTGACTTCAGCTCTTCCGCAATAGAAACCGCATCACCACCTTGCGCAGAAATCGCAGGGTTTAAATCTATCCCCGCGCACAACACTCGGTTGTTCCCCGCAGGGTCAAATACGTTGACTGATTCACAACAGTAAATACGTGGCTCGTCGCCCACATTCAAAATCGAAATTTGCGCTGAACTGGTATTCAAAGGTTGGGCTAGACGTCTAAATACGGCCCAGTGTTGGCAAGGATCGTTCACTTTGCGCATATTGCCCCAAGGAAGCGGGATGCCATTTCCACGATATACCGCTTTCAACTTGCCCGGACCATAGGCATCAAAGTAGTGCCAATGAGGGTACGGAGAAACCACGGTCATACGACGCATCGCAACGGAAGGAGAAACGCCGGCCTTTTTGTGAACATCAATTTCGTAACCGGAACGGTCAAGCAACTGACGAAATGGTACTTTGGGGCAAAGCAGGGCACCAGCAAAAAAGCTGGACTCAAAATCGCGCCAAGCTTGTAGGATATCTTGCGAGTTGAGCTCAGAGTTGGAAACTGGGCTGTCCATTTGCTCCCAGTTGTTTTGATGCCCAATAGATAAAACGTTATTCATTGCATCACTGCTATGGAGCACGCGATGGCCGATGTATACCGCCAAGTCATATTTCAATCGGGTTGGGTAGTCACGCATTCGTTTATTGAGATAAATGGTACCAGGTGGCTCCATAAAAGACGTAATCAACTGTTTGGCGCTGACGCCCAGTTCATCAATCACATCCTGTGGTGCTCGGTCTACCCAGCGAATATCCAACCCCATGCTTTTCGCAATATCTATCAGATCTTCTACCGATAGATTCAGGCGTTTCAAGCCGACCTCTTCGGCAGCGCGTTCTAAATCAGGAAAATGGTTTTGATGGTTCTCTTGGTGCGCACGGATCAACAAGTGGGCGAATTGACGTCCAGTAATACCCGTTTGAGACAACATCTCTGGAATCGCGATTTGGAGAATATCATTGGAGAACAAAAAGCTTGGCTCCAATGCCATACCGTTGATACCGCCACGATTCCCTTTGTTGGGGGTAATGGCCTCTAATTCCGGTTCATCATCTAAAAACCACGTAGGATCTTTTTGAAAAACTTCCGCGATTACTTCGAGCATATCAATACTCGGAACGCGTTTTCCGCGCTCTATCATCGAAAGGTAAGATACCGACGGTGCGTACTCAGGATTGATCCTTACACAGCGTGCAGATAAATCCTCCATCGTTAAATGGTTGTTTTTCCTTAGGTTGCGAATTTTCGTACCTAGAAAATGGGACTGACGGATAAGGCTTTTTGACACAGACATTTTGTAAAATTCACATTGTAAAATTTTTGTTGTGAAATTGTAGTCAATATTTCGCTAGTCTACATAATAAGCAGGCAAGGAAATTAACCATCAACTTCACAGAATTGCCTGAAACTTAAACGAAGGAATTAAGTTTTTACTCTAGGACGAGTTTTTTTAAGTGCGAGGATATGACGATGAATATGCTGAACTTCGATAAAAAAGAGATGCAACAACAACAACGCCCATTTATCGCTGAAGCTGTATTTGCCGTCGAAGCGGTAAGTGCTGAGCAGCAGAGCGAGAAGCAAGTAAAAGCGAAGCAACTACTAGACCGCATGTTCCCATTGGAGAACGGGTCGCACCAAGATGTATCAAGTTACGTAATTGATTACCGCCATGTATTGGCTTACTTCAAAGACGGCACACACAGCGGCCTGAAAAGCCCAAAACACTTTGTGGCGTATACGGGTGAGAAAGAAGATCCAAAATCGATCTTGTTTAAAGACGATTCAGGTAACCACGTAGAAGTGCTATTTGGCTGTCATAAAGGCACTGGTTGTGTGGAGTTGATGGATATTGATGACATTCAACTGGAAACACGCACTACGTTTAATCCTGAACTAACGGGCAATGCGCCGACGGCGATGCGCCACTGGATCAGCCTAATCAAAGGCGACAAAAAAGGTAAGCCGATGGCATGCAGTGAAGATAAAGAATACACTGCGAAAAACGGTGACGACTATATTCTAAGCTACTGCTACAGTGTCGATTAAGATGTGAAGCGCCAGATAAATAGACCCCGCACTCAATAGTGCGGGGTTTTTATTCTATTTCGAAAAAGTCGGTCCTGTTAACCAAGCTTACATAACAAGTTGATTTAAATGGGCATCACGCGGTTACGACCGAGTTGTTTTGCCTCATAAAGTTGCTTATCGGCTTTATTGACCAGAGCTTCAGGCGTATCACCCACCTCATATTCTGCTACCCCAAAAGAAGCGGTAATGCTGTGAACTTGTGTACCAGAACGCTTATCTCTGATGCGCAGTTTTTCTATCATGCGGCGTAGGGTGTCTGCATATTGGCGAGCAATTCGCAGAGATTTATTGGGCACAATTAAAGCGAACTCTTCACCACCAAAACGATACGCACATATTCCATCTCGACAGCTTTGTTGTAGTCGACGGGCAATGGCTTTTAGTACTGTATCGCCGAAAAGGTGGCCGTAATTGTCGTTAAATGACTTGAAATGGTCTATATCAAGCATGATCAAGGTCATTGCTTGATTTGATGCGATAAGCGAAGACAGATCTTTATCAAAAGCTCGACGGTTGTAAAGGTTGGATAGACCATCAAATAATGCGTCTTGCTGTACTTCAGCCAGCTGATTTTTGAGGCGAGAAATTTCTTCACTCGCATTAGTTAATTGGCTATTCAAAAACTTTGTCGAGTGACGAATTTCGTGTGACTCTGCGACAAGTTGACGAATCACCACCATCACTTCTTCAATACTTAAGCTGTTGTCTTCAACTTTTTCTAGCTTATTAAAACTTTTGTCTACCATTTCAGAAAAGGAAGAAGTATCTGAAAGTGTATCGCTCATCGAGCTGGACACTTCATGCAGCAGAACTTCTACATTGGTTCTAAGATCTTCAAGGCTAGTTTCTGCTTTACTGGCAACATAGTTGTTATAAAGCTGTTTATTGGTTGCAGGCGGGCAGATACCGTAGTTTTCTAACACCGTATCCAACTCAAAGTTGAGTTCAGGAATGGTCTTGTCAACGTAGGTATACCAAAGCGCATAGTTGGCTGGCGTGGCAGCAACATGATTTTTGATCATTAGTGGGACCGCTTTTTTCAAATTAGCGGTCGATTTTTTAAACTCGTCGGTCATTTCTGCGATGGTACTAGCAAAATGGAATTGGACTTAGATTAACGGATATTAACCAATATCGCTTTAATTTTTATCATTTTTGCATGGTTTATATAAAAAATGAGTGATTAAGACCGTTATCAATATCGCCAAATTTTAATTTTATAAAATCTTAGTATGAAACATGCGCGAACGATGTTTTGGTGTTAAGGGCTCTAAGATGACCAGCCAATTGGTTTAGTGAGATTGTCAGTAACCTAATGATCGTAAAGCTCTATTGCCCGTACAACAACGAGTGGAATAAAAGACTTAGCGCTTAGGCTATTTGCAACAAGAACGCGGGACTCCGAGTTTACAAAAAACGAGTTTACAAAAAGAGGGTGCGACTTGGATAAGAAAATAGGACTGTATTGGTTCACTAATGACCTGCGTTTGCACGACAACCCGCTGTTGATAGACGCTTGTGCAGAAATGGATGAGTTAATTTGTTTGTATTGTCGCCCCTCGGTGACACCTTACTTGCAGCATTTTGCGCAGGAGACCTCTTTAGGGCGTGCGAAATTGCAGTTTCTCGAGGCATCGCTTAATGAACTTAATCAATCTTTAGCTAAATTGGGGCAACGATTATGGACGGTTGAACTGACGCCCTATCAAGCGATCAAATATGCCATCAGTCATTTCGGTATCACTCATATTTATGCTGATGCGTTTGCTGGTTCGGATGAGCAACAGGCTCTAGAGCGTGCAATTGAAGGCACTCCCCATGTGAACATCAAACAGCAAGCGATCCGCACTTTGTTGTGCGAAGAACAGTTGCCATTTGAATTAAGGCAACTGCCTGCGACCTTCACGAAATTTAGAAAGCAGGTCGAAGGTTTAGACCTCTCTCAACCTTACGAGAGCGTTCATGCTTTACCGCCAGAACCTTCAGGTATGAATTTTCCTACCGCCACGACATATTACTTTGACACGAAACCAGCATTTGATGGCGGAGAACTGAGCGGTCTTGAACATTGTCGACGCTATTTTGCTTCAAGTTTAGCGAGCGAATATAAACAGACGCGCAATGGGCTTGATGGGGTGGAGTATTCAACTAAACTTTCACCTTGGTTAGCTCATGGTTGCGTCTCTCCTACAATCATTTATGCCATGCTCAAACAATATGAGCGGAAGAACGGAGCAAATGATTCAACCTATTGGATCTATTTCGAGTTGTTGTGGCGGGAATACTTTTATTGGTACGCGAGAAAGTATCAACAGAAGTTGTTTCGATTTGGCGGTATCGCCAACCAGCCACCACTGACCAGTTTTTATGCGCAACGCTTTAAGCAGTGGAAGAAAGGCGAGGCACCTTTTCCAATCGTTAACGCATGTATGCATCAGCTTAATAAAACGGGTTATATGTCTAACCGAGGGCGCCAACTGGTCGCGAGTTGTCTGGTTCATGAACTCGGACTCGACTGGCGCTACGGTGCTGCTTATTTTGAAACTCAGTTGATTGATTACGATGTCGGCTCTAATTGGGGCAACTGGCAGTATTTGGCTGGTGTTGGCGCTGACCCACATGGCTCACGTCAGTTTAATCTAGAAAAGCAGACACAAACTTATGATCCAGATTTTTCATTTATCGACAAATGGCAGGGGAGATGCGTGGGCGTACATCTTGATAGTGTCGATATGGTGGATTGGCCGATTGCGCCAAAAAAAGAGAGCGGGAGATAACCAATGCATTACGAGACGGTTCGGCTCATTCTTGGTGACCAACTTAATAGCGAGCATTCGTGGTTTCAACGTGTAGACGATTCGGTGCTTTACCTTGTCGCTGAGTTAAAACAAGAAAATACTTACGTTACGCATCACATTCAAAAGGTGTGTGCTTTTTTCTCTGCGATGGCGAATTTTGCCAACGAGCTGCAGGAAGAAGGGCATCAAGTTTTGCACCTTACGTTGGATGACACACAATCTTTCGAGGATCTTGCGCAAGTCTTACAACACTACGTGAGTGAAGTTGGTGCATGTAAGTTTGAATATCAACGTCCCGACGAATACCGTTTACTAGAGCAGTTAGCCAAACTAAAGCTTGATGGGGTCGTGATGCGCAGCGTCGATTCGGAACACTTTTTGTTACCGTTTGAGGAAATAGAATCGCAGTTTCCCCAAGGTAAACACATCATGATGGAGCACTTTTATCGCCGTATGCGTAAGCGTTTCAACATTTTGATGCAAGACGGTAAGCCTATTGGTGGAAAGTGGAACTACGACGCCAATAACCGAAATAAACTTAAAGCAAAAGACATTGAACAGCTGCCAAAGCCATTAATGTTTAGTCATGACGTCAGTGATATTGTCGAGCGCTTAGGTCGGCACAACATTCAAACCATAGGTAAATTAAATGGTGATTTACTTTGGCCAGTAAATCGCTCTCAAAGCTTGTCTTTACTCGCGCATTTTTGTCAGGTCTGTTTGCCATTGTTTGGTCGTTTTCAAGACGCCATGACAGGTCAGCACGAGGCTAAATGGAGCTTGTATCACAGCCGGATTTCGTTCTCGCTGAACAGCAAGCTGCTGAATCCGCGAGAGGTGATTGACGCTTCACTTAAGGCATTTCATGCCAATGCCGACATAGACATTTCTCAAGTAGAAGGTTTTATTCGTCAGATCTTGGGATGGCGAGAGTACATCAGAGGCGTTTATTGGGCGAACATGCCTCATTACCCGAAAAAGAATGAACTGGAAGCGAGTAGAAAGCTGCCAGACTTCTTCTGGAACGGCGAAACCAAAATGGCCTGTATGCGCAACGCGATTGGCCAGTCTCTTGATTACGCTTACGCGCACCACATTCAGCGCTTGATGGTAACCGGTAACTTTTGTTTATTAACCGAGATCGACCCAGACCAAGTGGATGAGTGGTATCTCGGTATCTATGTTGATGCGATTGAATGGGTCGAAATGCCGAACACACGTGGCATGGCATTGTTTGCGGATGGCGGCATTGTTGGCACCAAACCTTACGCGGCGAGTGGTTCTTACATCAACAAAATGAGCGACTACTGTAAGGGTTGCCACTACGACAATAAGGCTAGGAGCGGGGAAGGATCGTGTCCGTTTAACAGCTTGTATTGGCGCTTTATGAACAAACACGACAAACGCTTAGCAACGAATCCACGTATAGGGATGATTTTCCGATCTTGGGACAATATGGAAGAGCAGCAACGCCAAGCGATATTAGATACCGCAGAGCACTATATGGAAAACTTGGAGAGCTTGTAATGGACATACTGATCGTTGGTGGAAATGGCGGCATTGGATTGGCGATGGTTCAACAAGCGCTAGTTCGCTTTCCCCAAGCTCGCGTGCATGCCACTTATCGTAATCACCAACCAGATTGGCAACACCCAAATGTATTTTGGCATCAAGTGGATGTATCGCAGGACGAGCAGGTGAAAGCACTCAGTGAGCAGATTGAACATGTTGATTGGTTGGTGAACTGCGTTGGTATGTTGCACACCCAAGATAAAGGTCCTGAGAAGAATCTTAGCTCGCTCGACGCAGACTTTTTTCAGCAAACCATCTTGGTTAATACTTTGCCGAGTTTACTGTTGGCGAAATACTTCACGCCCAAGTTAAAACGCAGTGCCAACCCTAAGTTTGCGACCATTTCGGCCAAAGTTGGCAGTATTAGTGATAATCACTTAGGCGGTTGGTACAGCTATCGTGCATCGAAAGCCGCGTTAAATATGTTCCTCAAAACCATGTCGATTGAATGGCGGAGAATGGTCAAACACGGGACTGTACTCGCTCTTCACCCAGGCACAACAGATACGGCTTTGTCGGCACCTTTTCAAGCGAATGTACCTGAAGGAAAGCTGTTTAGCCCAGAGCGTGTCGCGCGAGACTTATGGGGATTGATTGACAAAGCAACCCCGCAGGATAGCGGGGCATTTTGGGCTTATGATGGTGCCTTGTTACCTTGGTGAAGCGCTGCTTGGTCTGAGCCACGTTACCTTGGAAAATAAGGCTAGCAGTGCGACATAAAGTTTTTGTGGTTCTAACTTTTGACTGATTTGTTTCTTCGGCAGCGCTCAGAACAGTAAACGACTTCGTCCCAATTTCTTGCCCATTTCTTTCTCCAAGAAAATGGGCGATGGCAAACAGAGCAGATTTTGGTTGGTAATTGTGTTTTAAAACCTTTCATCTGGTACTCCGCATTCGCCATCGTATGCCCTTGAAGTTGAATGAGTACGAACTATTTATCAAAGAGATACAGATACTCTTCATACCCCTGCGTTTTCATTTCACTTACAGGTACAAATTTCATTGCCGCAGAGTTCATGCAGTAGCGTAATCCTGTTGGCTTCGGACCGTCTTTAAAAACATGACCAAGGTGAGAATCACCAAACTTACTGCGAACTTCCGTTCTTGGATAAATCAGCTTGTAATCGGTTTTTTCAACGATGTAACCTGGGTTGATTGGCTTAGTGAAACTTGGCCAACCCGTCCCCGATTTGTATTTATCGGTAGAAGAAAACAACGGCTCACCAGTTACAATATCAACGTAAATCCCCGCTTCTTTGTTGTCCCAATATTCGTTGTCGAACGGACGTTCGGTGCCTTCTTCTTGTGTTACGTAGTATTGCAACTCCGTTAAGTTTGATTTGATCTCGGACTTAGCAGGCTTACTGTACTCTTTCACTTTTGATAGCAACTTTTTTTCTTCGATCAACTGACGAAGCGTTTTTGGGGTCTCTTTACGATCATCACCAAATACTTCATCCAAGTATTTATCTCGACCAGACGCATAGCGGTAATACTTATACTTTAAGCTGCTCTTTTTGTAGTAGTCTTGGTGATACTCTTCTGCGGGATAAAACTTTTCAAACTCGATCAATTCTGTTTTCAACGGTTTTGGATAGATCATCGCCTTGTCGATTTCCATTATAAACTGTTCTGCGATCTGCTTTTGCTCAGCGTTATGATAGAAAATAGCAGGGCGATACTGTGGGCCACGGTCGACAAAAGAGCCTTTATCGTCAGTAGGATCGATATGACGGAAAAAGTAGTCCAACACTTGCTCGTAACTAACCACTTTAGGATCGTACTTAACTTCGATCACTTCTATGTGACCGGATTTACCTGATGAAACTTGGCGATAAGTTGGGTTTTCAACATGACCACCAGAATAGCCTGATACGACATCGACTACGCCAGTCAACTGTTCCAAATCCGATTCTGTACACCAGAAACAGCCGCCAGCTAGTGTGGCGATTTCTGCATTCTCTGAAGCCTTCATCTTATCCATCGTATCGGCGGTGCCTGTTTTACTCAAAAGTAGAAACAAGACAGGAAGTGCGAAAGAGAATCCGACCAATAACTTAGATATATTCTTCATAGCTACCTCAACGTTGTTTTTCGTAGAAAGTGTTATTGAAATAAAAAGTGTTACGTATAGAGAAAGGCAACCGAGCGAAAAAATTACAGCAATGTTGAAAATTCCGTTGCCCTTTTATGCGAGAAAGCTAAAGTATTGACACGAAATACACCGCTTGATAGGGCAACGATGTCTTCAACGAGCGATGCTAAATGAGGTAAATCATGCAAGCAGAAGTTAAATGGGTAGAAGATTTTAAATTCCTTGGGCAATCTCAGTCGGGTCACTCCGTAGTGATGGATGGCAATGGCGGTGCAACGGCACCAAGCCCAATGGAGATGGTTGAACTATTTGTACAGTAAGGTAAAATGATGTAAATACAGCGAGTTAGCGAATCATTTTATGAAGCCAACAATCATTACTTATCTGCGATATTCGAGCAAACAGCAAGCTGATGGTCTATCAGAATTTCGACAAAGTGAAATCAATAGGAAGTTCGTAGAGAAGTTTTGTGAAGAGCATGGTGTTGACTTAAATGAAGTTATATCGTTAAAAGACTTAGGTGTAAGCGCATATCGTGGCTTAAACCTAACACTTGGCTCGTTCAGCCAAACTATCAAGAAATTTAAGTCTGGTGAGATCAAGAAAAGGTTTAACGAAGATGGTGAAATTAACACTTATCTGATTGTCGAAAGTTTAGATCGGATTACTCGAACTGGCCCCTTCAAATCTACCCAAATTTTCACTGAATTGCTCGAATATACAAACATCGTAGTTTTGGCTGACGGTGAAAAGAAAATCTATTCTAAAAAATCTATAGACTCCACGCATGGGATGATGGATCTCTTCATGGCTTTGATCAGCTTGCAGCGTTCGCACACTGAATCACTGATGAAAGAATACCGTTCGAGAAAGTCATGGGAAAAGAAGCGTGAAGATTTGCTTAACTACTTCACCTTACCAGAAGACGAAAGGGAAGGCCTTGAACGACCAAAAAATGCTACTGCTATGTGTCCGTTCTGGCTAACCGCGAAGAAAGACGGTCGCGGTTACGATTTCATTCCTGAAAACAAGAAAGTGATGGATTTTCTGATTGAAAAGCTGTTAGACGGTAACGGAATGACAAGGGCTGTACGTCTTCTCAACGATGAGATAGACAATGGCAATCTAAAGCCTAAGTTGAAAAAGGCAAACCGAAAAACTCGACATTTTAGAGCTGCTGCTTATAGCGGTTTGTTTAACTCGGTGATCTCAACTGTTAAAGGTGATTATCTCTTAACAGAATCTTACTATCCGACTGAAGATGATGTGGAACAAGGCAAGTATCCAGAAAAGCATTTGGGTAAACGTGTAAGAAAAGAAGTCGCTGTTTTAAAGAATTACTATCCAGCGTTAATGACAGAAAGCCAAGCGGCATACATTCGTAAAATGATGGATGAAAGACGCACTTCTGGTACAAAACCGAATAAAAGCATTAAGAATCTTGCACAGGGCATTCTACGTTGTCCTTATTGCAATAGTACATACATTAAGAGCAAAGATAGGCGAAACGTATACTTGCGCTGTAACTTAGCACGAGAAGGCTTGTGTAACGCAAAAGTGATTAAGCATGATGTGTTTGAGCATAACCTGCTTCAATTCTGCAAAGGTTTAAACATCAACAAAATCATTTCAAACCAAGCAAGTGATCAAGTTCTTGATAGTTCACTTAAAGAGCTTGAACAAAAAATGATACCTTTAAAAGTTAGAAAATCTGAACTTGAAGATGATATTGAGCAGATTGTTAAGAACATCAGTAGTATAAAAATACCGTCTTTACTTGAAAAAATTCAAGATGATTATCTGGCAAAAGAAAATGAATTGAAAAAAGTTGTTCAGGAAATTGATCTAATTGAAACATCAATCATGAAACTTCAACAGCAAATCGCTATGTCAGATGGTGATAATTCGCTGCAAGAGCTGATCGACTTGACTCTTGATGAAAACGCTGATGATGAGATTAGACAACGCTTCAATGTTGAATTGAAGAAAGTAGTCAAGAGCATGACTGTGCTGTATCGAGATACTGAAGATAATCCTTTTGGTTATCATATGATTTCAATTCAGTTTTTAGACGGTGTTCACCGACTTATCCCTGCTCATGAAAAAATGACTGACAAAATACATAACATTTTGCCTTATCAGGATGCTGTCAAAGTAGACTCAGTTGATTTCTCTGAAACGGTTATCTTACCAACAGACTACCTTGAGGGGCTTGAAAGCGGTAAGTATCCACATTTAGATGGAATGGCGAAGTACTACCAAGAAAACCCAGCTAAATATCTGAAACTAAAACACCAAATCGACCAGTCGCAAGAGATTTACGAGTAAAATTTTAACTGCGTGAAGTAAAGGGATTGTTGGAGCAATACTCCGTCAATCCTTTTTATCTATTTGATATAAAAGGAAATTATGAAATTGTTTTTAAAAATGCAAAAATAAACCTTGACATTTGCTAAAAATAAATATTGACATTTCATTCTGATTAATGTTACTATTCTCACCGTTGAAAGAGCTAATCACTTTTTCTTCCTCTCAAAATTGATAGTCGTGGTGCGCCACTTCTACCTCCAAAATATTAAGCAAGAACGGCTTATCTGCAATGTGCAGATTCATGTTCAACAATCTAAAAAGCACTCTTTCCGCAAGGATCATCGTTCGCTTTGTTCATTCAAATTGCAGGGATAGATCTATCTGCTGAATAGGAACTACGTCTTAGTTGTTGTCATACCGTCCTCTTATTGCTTGCTGATAACCAGTATCGCTGTGCTTTTGTTGGCAGTGATAGTCGGTTTTCACCATAACATAAAGAACAAACTTAATATTTACGCCCACTGGGTGGGGCTTTTTGCACCCTAAATTAATCTAATAAATAACGAGAGGACTGATTATGAAAAAAGAAAATATTGATATTTCAACAATGGCAGATCATGAGTTAGAGGCATTGAAGAGAGAAGATTCACAGTATCTGTTTGAGCAAACGGCTCTGTTCTTCAAGACCGATAAACCAGTGACTCGCTCTGTCGTAGTAGCGATGATTTTGCTGAATGTAACAGATTTTGAATGTTTGCGTTTAGAGCGCTTGGATTTAGCTGATTTAGATCTGCGTGGCGTGAACTTCTGCGGTTCAGTGATTAAGAATTGTGATTTTAGTGGTGCTGATTTGTCTAACGCCAGTTTTGAGTATACGGAAATCAAAGACTGCGATTTTATCGGTGCGTTGTTCGTTGAGACGTTTATGTACTCCGCAACGTTCAAGCAGTGTGATTTTGAAGGGGTAAACCTTCTGTATGCAAGGGAGCGAGCTGATGGGTTTGAAGACAACAATATCAATGTGAATGTAGGTTTCCCTCAGAAAGCAATCGCAATCAATGTTGATAACATTATCGATGCAGATATTGCGTCAAACGCTATGTTGAATCTGATCTCTTACCTGATACGCCAAGGTTTTAAAAATAAATCTCAGTTAATCAGACTTTGTGAGCTGTTCATCAAGCCAAAGGTAAATGGCGTGATCTCAGAAGCAGCGTATCTGCCGCTTTTTGAAACGACTTATGGCTATGTTACCCAACAACAAACAAACCAATAGGAGGGTGAGAGATGTGTAATTACAACAAATTACCTTTCGATGAGTTAGTCGATGTAACAAGTGAGCCAAGTCGCTGGCGCTGCGGTTCAAGTGATTACAGTGCTGGTGAAACAGAGTGTCATGGCGATTATCTAAACCAAGATGTTGAGTGTAATGACTGTTACTCAACATGGCAGTTAGTCTATGAAATTAAACAAGTTTATGTTCCACAACAATAGGAGGATGGTATGGAATTAATGACAAGTATTGAGCAAAAAGCTGAAGCGATTATTGAGAAGAAGTATTTGAGCAAAATCGAAGAGCATAGCCAATGTGATACGTGGGTGGTTGAGCGTGTCGCTAACGATTTAAGTGTCACGCATAAAACGCTGATGCTCTCTATGCTACCAAAATACACAAGAGTGAAGGTGATTGAGAGTTTGATATTCCATGACGCTTTAACTTTTGATCATATAAGAATGGTTGAGCATGAGTTACAAAACACCAGTGATGGCTGTGAAGTTGATGACATGGATTTGTGTACCTATCACCGTGATGTAATGGCTTCTCTCAGCTCTTGTTGTAAGGGGGCGAAATGAACCTATATATCGTTGAGTCACAGTTTGAACAAATTGCAGATGAGTGCATAGGCTATGCAGCGGATCAGCCTATCTACATCTTATCGGGTGATGCTGAAATGTTGGAACATTATGGTGAGGTTGAGGTTATTTCAGTAGAAGAGCTGTCAGTAACTTTATGCCACTTACCAACATTTAACTTTGACTGTGAAAAAATGGTCAATCTTTTTGAAAGAGTGGATGGTTATGCTGATGATTTTGTCATGCACGATCAAAAAGTCTATGTAGAAATACATAAGGAAGATGGTTTACGTCCTGTCGTTATCGATCTCGTTGAGAATTGGTACAATGAGGTGGTTTATACGGTTAAAGCTGATGATGGTCAAACCTATTGTATTGATGCTGATCTGACAGATTTTCAGAATGTTGTTGCTTGTATGCAGCTCGACCTAAAAACATTAATGAGAAGGTATGCACTTGGGTGGAGCGATGCTTATACAAGTTGGTTACAGACAGGTGATGATGATTATTTAGCACCGTTGGATAATCTTATTGATCTGGAACTTAGTCGATTGACGTTTGATGATATTGCAAAAAAATTACGACCGTTAGATCAGCTTCCAGACTCTTATCTTTATGTCGAACTGTATGAATATCAAGATTTAGAGCAATTTGTCATGAACAAGAACTACTCATCTTTGGCTAATAGTATTCTTACTGACGGATTGAATGGACTGCTGCCTTAATTAGAGTTTAAAGATAGAGGTATTAATATGTATCTTATCAGTTACTTACGCCCATAAAAGACCGCTTGATGCGGTCTTTTTGTTATATCGTCAATCGTCTCTTTGGCTGTTCCGTCTTTAAACGCTCCATTTCGATATTCTTTTTGTCTGCCTGTATCAATTCATCTACCTTGCGAGAAAGTGGCTTAGAAGCGGTGCTGTCGAGCTTATAACGCAAGTTTTCATTGGTGCCGAGTTCCAGACCGTTCTCTATCTCACGCATACCAGTGATATGCTTTCCAATAAGTGGTGTAAATTGATTATCAAACTCAGCTTCCTCGGCAATGTAGCATTGAAGGGAGTATTGAGATTGATCTGTTAAATCAATTCTTAGTGTCTCTTGCTCTAATTTTAGCGTGTAAAGTCGCACTTGTTCAGTGATGTAGTTCTGCGCTTCTTTGGCTTGTTTGCACACAGATAACAACGCTTTCTTTTGATCCGCAAACTGCTGTGTCCAGCTTTCAAGATAAGCAGCATGTGAATTAAATGTTTCTAATCCTTGGTCAAGACACATAAATAACGTGGCTGTTTCAGCGATCAATTCTTCTTTGGCATAGGCTTGAGAGCCAAATGGGTTGTCTAACTTTCTGTCCAATCTGGTTGGATGACCAGTGCTGTGGCTCAGTTCGTGAAGAATGACCGCAAATCTCGCCTTATCGCTTTTGAACTTGTCTCTTGGCGGAATGACGATATGGTCTTCTTTGACGCTGTAATAAGCTCGGTCTTCGTCTTTCTCGATGACAGGAACGCCCATTGCATCAATGATGAGCTGTGCTTTTTGAACAAAAGTTGAATCTTGCTCTTCTTCGCTCATGACTTGGCTGGCTAACACTTCTTGTTTGGCGAAATATGGCAGTTCGTCAATGTATGACTGAGGCAATAAGTGTTTGACTTTCTCTATCGGAAAAACACGATAAGTACGCAGCCCACGCTTTGCCTCAAAACCCTTGTCTTTCATCTCGCTAAAGCTCATGCCCTTAGTCAATTTTTCGAACTGTACTTTACTGATTTTTTCCCCGTCCTTTGCGTAGTTCTCTAAATATTTCACCACGACATTTTCCAGTTTAATACCTTTTAACGGCTTATTAGGGTCAAAATCGTCAGATTTTGGGGGTAGTTGATCTTTGTGCTTTTCGAGTAGTTCTGATGCTTGCTTGAACGTGCAGTAAATCGGTATTTTGGTAGTGCTATTTTGCTGTGCTTCTAACAACATGATGATATTGATTCCGTTGTATTCGTTACCGAAAAAATTGATTGGTAAAGCATTTAACGTTGAACGGTAGAAACTCACTTCAACATCACTGTCAGAACTTGGCTTCTCGCCTTTAGGCTTTGAGAAAAAGTCGAATAATCGATCTAATACTTGGTCTTGCTGGCTTTTTTTGTTCTTAGTGCTGCCAGTAGCACTCGATTTGGATTTACTCATAAATACACTCCTTTGTTGATGAGCTTACTTATGTCGTATCACGCTTTTGAATATCTCCAAGTTACTGAAATTATTGATGGTTAGTTTTTCTTTTAGATATTGTTTTTTTGCTTGTTTGGTGCTTGGGAAAAACAGCACACTCTTGTTAAACGTTGGATTTGTGGTATGCAATTAAGTAAACGAAAGGAGAAAAAAGATGAGAAATGCGTATACCAAATTGATGTTACAAAAGAGCAAATTGTTGCTTGAGCAACGTCCTGAGCTATTCGAACAATACGTTGTTTTTGCTAAGACGTTGGAAGGATCCGGTGATAAGAACGTCGTGAGAGAGTTGTTTCAATATTTTTATGATCAAGATTTGTTAAGACCAGAGCTGATTCTTGAGGAGAGAAGTCCGTTTACAGCTCAAATGTTGTTTAGTTTTGAGCAATATGACTTGTTTAAAGCGATGCTGCTGGAGTATCAAGATCACGAACAGAGAGGTTTATATCTTGCTGGCACCGGTTTTGATGTACCCGACTGGGTGTTTGATCCGCTCAATCAGTCAGTGCCTTTAAACCCACAGAGAATGGCGGAAATAAAGCAGAACTACCCAGCAAAACAAGTTGTGATTGGCTCAAGTGTTGATGTGCCAGAAGGATTCTATTTTGGCGATAAGATTCTGTCGAGTTTTAATGGTGAAACGCTGCCTGATGTGGCATTTGATGCGTTAGAAGAACCGAAAGGTGTTGACGAAATTCTCTCGTTGGATTCCCTACGTCAGTTGCATTGCAGTTCAACGATTTCTATTGGCGATAGTGGAACGATGATCAAGGAGTATTACGACTTAAAGCAGCAAAAAGAGTGGTTAAATGGCTATCTTGAATTACTTGGAGGTACAGCACAGCGTCAGAGCATTTATTACCATAATGGTAAGCAAAAATCACTTGCTTCACCTGTTACAGCGAATGGCTTGCTATTAGGTAAAAATCCCAGTGTTGATGAGTTGATTAATGCTCTATTGGTCGTCAAAGATAAACACATTCATTCTTTCCCGTATCAAGAATTGAGTGTTGAAAGCCTGCGTATGGCATTGGAAGTAATCAAACAAGATGCGTTGTTTGATTTGGAAAAGATCACGGTAGGTGAAAAGGTCGATCAGCGTGTCAAACTGGCGGTGCAGCAAGTTTGCTTCCCTGATAAGGTATTGGGACAAGAACAAGATAATCCATTTGAAGGTGTTGAATTAGACGTTGCTCAACCAGTGCCAAGTGATGTGCCAGATTATGAAGAACAGATCATCGCTGAATTAAGAAGGGAAGTCCAAGAGGGGTTATTTGAAGAGCCAGCGGTCGCGAAGCGTAAAGTTAAACGCTCTAAGGGATTGCGACTATGACCAAAAAAGAGTTATTAACACTGAGCTTTTTCGGTCATTTGTTTGATAGTGATTTTGAAACAATTCCGTCAGCACAAGACGACTATTCCGCATTTGAAAATGCTTATCTTGATTTGAATGAGCCGTTTGTCTCATCGATGTTTGAGCGCTTGAATCAGGTGTTAGTTGAAGCGGTTGAAGAGTCGAAAAGAAGCAAGGTCGGTGACGCATTGCGAGCGGTTAAACAAGCCTTTATGACTTGTCAGTATCAATGCCAGAATAAACCTCATACGTTTTGGTATGGTTTTGGCTCGGCTGATTGTAATGAAAAATTAGAATCGATATTGGCACATCCATCAGTGGCATCGCTTTATATTGAGTGCGAGAAAGTCATTGATAAACTGTTCTTCTTCGAACAATCTAAGCAAAGTAAAACAAAGCCTCGATTGAGGCTTCGTTAACCGTTCTGTGTGGCTATGGCCTGCGATAAACATGCTTTAATGACGTAAATCTCAGGAAAGGTGAGACGCAAGTTGTAGATTTTAAAGCACGGTGTGCAATGCTGGAATATTTGCCCAAAACTCATGGCTTCCATTACCAGTGCTTCAAAGTCTCGATCTACTTGATACTGATAAAACCTACGAAATCCTTTCGCCATTCTGTCAGTGGCTTCTTGATAATCCGTTTCATCAGCATAGTGCAACGCTGTAAGTAGCTGCGATACATCTTTAAAAGCGATACCGACAGCAGCCAGCTCTTGCTTAAATCTTTGCCATAGTTGAGTATTACATCGTGCATATTGAATAGCAGTGAGTAGATTATCCGCATAGACGGTTGTCGCTATGTGGAAGCGCGAATGCTTTTCTACCAATGCGTCATACAGCTCAGTAATACTGTATGACTGACTTGGATTAATACCCGTTATAAGGTGAAACTCTTGCGTTAACTGTCGATAGAAGTGCTGCTGTGCTTTATGGTACGTTTTAAACTGCTTGATGTTGCTGTGGTTGCGCTGTTGCTTCGCTATAATCAACCAGTATTGCCTCATGCCTGTGATATACACCAACTTTTTGTACTGCTGCAAAAAGGCTCCATAGTCATAGTTTGATAGTAGGCAAATATCCTCAATCGTCAGGTTGGATGTGTAATTATTCAGTTGATTAATTATGGATTTCATCATTGACCTTCCTGAGTTTCTCTCTTAATAAAATCCGCAATTTTCTTCTCTTCGGTTTTGTCATGATACGCCAGTAGACACTGGTATTTTTTAACCAGAGGTTTGAAAAAATCGACTAAGAACAAACGATCCGCTTCGCTAACCTCTTCTGCCTCGACCAACGCCTGTTGATAGGTTGGCAAACGCACAATATCCATTTGCTGTTTGGCTCTGAAAAACTGGCGATTGAAGCTCTGTTTTGAGATACCTTGCTTGCACAACTGTTGTTCAAATAACACTTCAAAATCGGTTTGGTTCGCAATCAAATCGATCACGCCTTTTAGTTCGTTTCTATTTAGCTGATCTTCGATCTGCTCAATGCTCCAATTCATAAACTCTCCTTGTTTGAATGACCTCTTATTGGCTTACCACAGACTGGGTTATTTGCAATATTTAGCTGGCGTGATAAGACGGTTATGTACCCAAAACATAAGGAGTTTCTATGGATAAAAAAGCGTTTTTAGACGGAATTGAAGAGTTAAAGCAGCGAGAAGATTACAGTGGTCTTATCGTAAAAATTGAAGAGAGTAAGCCGAAAAACTGGTCGATTTTGGTTGAGAAATATCCTGAAAAATTGGAAGAAGCACAGTCGTTATCGTCAGTTCAGCAAAGAGTTAAAATCACGCTGTTCCAGCTTGAGAAACTGGCTGAAAAATACATAGAAAAACACGATCTTCGTGTTGAAATAAGAGCGAATCAGAAAGAGGTCGATCGCCTACGTTCAAGAGTATTATCAAACAAAGACAGATTGTTTGATTTTAACTCTGCGACACCGTTTCCGAGCCGTTGTACCTTCGTTGTCACTAAGTCGTTTTTGAAAGGTTGTCGTGACTATCTCCATACCGATTGGAGAGCAGAATTTTCTGATGATTTGCTGCGCTTTGATGGACAAACACTACTCCTCGAATCTCAGCAAGGAAATCTGACAAAGTGCCTAAATGAAAAAGGGAAAAAGATTAAATTACACCCTCAAACACTCTCAGGGCTCGTGTTCATCATCAACCACCACTGTGATACTCGTTATTGGTTGAAAATGGAAATGCCGCAAGAAATGCGCTGGGCACTGGAGCAAGGAGCGAAACGAGATCTCAGGGAAATTGTTTCATCTCTTGATACTGACCCACAAGTTAAGCGCTTGTTTTATCGCTGTGATTTTGAAGTGAGTTTGCAGCAGTTCTGCAAAGCTGTAATCGAAGCGATTCCGCATATTCATACTTACAACCATTTGCTTGATGATCTGAGTGTTGATAAGAATAAAACGATTGCTCAACGAGCAGTTGCTGACGCGCTTGATGAGATTGGTTGGGATCAGATGATGTTAGCTGGCGAACGTGGTGAATCGTTATCACTGTATCAGGAATGGGTAGAGCTAATTACTCGCATGTTGAGTCACTATCTGTGGTGCTTCCATACGGAGTGCTTGAAAATATCGATGTTTGAGTTTAAAGAGTATTCAACTGCGAAACCTAAGAGAAGGTGAGCCATTTGTGCTCACCTTGTCAATTGAATTAGAAAATTTTAGCGCCACAAAATAGAACCAAGCTGTTTAGGACAGATCTCATAGTTTTAACTTTTTGGTCTTAGGAGCGGGTTCAGTTTTATTCTTATTTGTCTTAGCGGTGCTCATCTCTAAGCGCTGCTTCTGGCTCTCAATCTGTTTCTTCACACGTTCACGCTGCTCTGGCGATAGGTGCTCATTGTCTAAAAGGTGCGTCCCAACAGCTTCCCCAAACTGGTATTGGTCTGGATTCTTCTGACTGTATCTGACAAAGTTCTTCTCAAACCTTGCCAGCTCTTGCTCAAGCTTCGCATCAATCATGCGTTGTAGCTTTTTGTCGTTGCTCATCCCATTGTAGTCAACCACAATTCGTTTACTGTGCTTGTCGGTAGAGAACATGATTTCAAGGTGTAGATACCTTAAATGTTGTCTCCCAAAAGAATATTTCGCTGGTCTGATAAAGATTGCTTGATCATCGGATAATGACTTGGCTTCACGAACCAACATCGAGTGTAAGACTTTAGCAGCACTTGGGGCGTGCAGCGTATTCATCGTAATGCGAGAATAATTTTCATCAATCTGCTTTATCTGGATCAGTGATTCGCCTTTGCGGTTCAATACCGTGGTTTCATCATCATTCTCAAAGACCTCCAAGCCGTAATAATCAAAAAAAGACTGGTAACGGTTGAGGTGGAAATACTCTTGATAAACATGGTTGTGCTGTTGGTTGTCCATCGAGAAAAACACCACCTTGCGATAGTTGATGGTGCGTGGCATTAGCTCCATTAATTCGCATTGGTGCTGGCGAATGTCGTCCAAATCTAACTCAAACTGCTGCGCTATCGCTTTGCCAGACAATTCTGGAGAGTTGAATAGAGAAGCGTTGTATTTTGTCGCTTTAAGGTTGTTTTGGCTGCTCACTTGCTTATTCTCATCCAATTTATGAAACGACAAATGATGTTGCTTGTTTAGATTCACTAACACGCCAGTGGCAAGGCATCGCTCATAGAACGTCTTAAATGCCTTGTTTCTGGCTTCCTGATGTTCGCTTGGTGGTATTTGACCTAACTCTTGAGAAAGTGCCTTATTCACAGCGTTAAGGTTGTTTAACAGTACCGTTTCCATCTTTTCGACTGGCGTTGTATTGCCGTAGCGTTGGCTTTGCTGTTCAAACTGGTGTTGTTTAGCGAAGCGCTTTAACGATTGTTTCAACTTTCTGTTGATGAACGTATTAATAGAGAGGGTGATTGGTACGTCTTTCTGCTGTATTTCAACCTGTTGATTAGATTTAACCTTAAGGGAGATTCCTCTTTTTTGTAATTCATTGATTTTCGCATGTAACGGATCATCGCTGTTCAACACTTCACTGAGCAATCCCTCTAAATCCCTAAACACTTTTTTAACTTCAAACCAATTGTGGCAATGATCTAACAGGTACGAAAGATACTCCCTACGGGCTGTTCTGGCTTGATTCTTTTGTTGACCTGTCGCAACACCTTGCTCTAAAAACTGAGCGAATTGGCGCTCAATCTGCTTATGAACCTTTTGCTTTGTTTCATAGAAATAACGTGGGTTCATGTAGCGTTGAGTTGTTGGACAAAAAGCATGGGTATAAAAATGGATGTGCGGATTCGCTTCCCCTTCAATATGAAAATTCGAGACAAGCTCAATCTCTTCTGGCTTAGTCTTTTTCCCTTTAATCTTCTGCTCTTTTTTTATCTGGTTGTAATAGCTTGCAAGATAGTGGCGAGTGATGTTTTCCATCATCGCTTTGGCTTGTGCTTCGTTACCACCAGATGCTTTTAATAACCTTTGGTATTCCGCTTGGGTAAAGCTCAATGAGCCTTGATAGTTGAACAGTTTCTGAGGATCTAAACATTCTTGGTAATCGTCCAGTTGCTTGGCTTTACGGCTGTTTTTCACGTAATGCTGAGTTATGTAGCAATGCTGCTCTAAACAGTAGGTGTTTACCAATTCAGACAGTTCAGGTTGGCTGAGAGATGCGCCTTTGTGCGTCAGTAATGCACCTAAATCGGGTTGATTTGGGTTTAGAGAAAAGGAAAGGTTGCAGCGCTTGTCGGAGTAGCGCTTGGTCTTCTTATCTGTGATGAGGTAAAGGATGTGGTTGGTTAACGAGCCTGTGTTTTTCCCTTTTCGTTTGTTGTCGCAAGAGAAAGCGACTTTCTTCATCTTGATGATCATAAGTAAACGTCCATGTATACTTATGTCGTATCATGAGAGCGCAAAATGTCAAATAATCCGTATTGCAGGATAAACCCAGAGCCGTTTGTAAAAGTGGCAGCTTTTACTGTTGATGTTTCATTGTGCCTGATGGCAGCCAGCGTACCGCTCTCGTTGT
Organism: Vibrio sp. Y10_XG_PY6; assembly: GCF_024181795.1. Classification (NCBI taxonomy): domain Bacteria; kingdom Pseudomonadati; phylum Pseudomonadota; class Gammaproteobacteria; order Vibrionales; family Vibrionaceae; genus Vibrio; species Vibrio sp. Y10_XG_PY6. Next base: position 1,806,247 of record NZ_JAMZAQ010000001.1, on the reverse strand, counting down.
TCCAAGACAGAATGATAAGCGAACGGTTAGAAAGTAAAACTAATATACTGGTGTGACCAGCGTCATAATAAACAGCATTCACACTGTTCATCTATACGGTATTTTCACATTTTTATTCAAACCATCAAAATTAGCCACTTAAATGTCCTACATTAAAATTGTGGTTATTAAGTTAAAAGGATGTTACTTGATATGTGTGATAAGAAGTGTATGAACTACAATGAAGTTCAAGGGACATGTGAACTGATTGAGCGTAGTGATTTATCAGAGCTGGAAGCGTTGATGAATGGCCCAAATGAAACGTTGGCTGCTTTCTTACTGAAAAACAACTGTGGTGGGGATTTTCGTGCAATGTACCACTGTGCCCGAGATGGCTGCTAAGCTCGATTCCTGAGTTATTGTACTTTTAATATCTGGTTAATTTTTTGATCTACTCGAAATTGCTAACTACAGTTGTTATTAGGTAGCTCGCCTCAACGAGCCGTAATCAATGCGAAGGGAGTCGCCTGATGAGCACTACTTCCCTGCAGTATAGTGCTTATTCTTTCTCTGTTTTTGCAACACAGTGTTTTAACTGTATCTCCAGCTCTACAATCTCAACCATCTTCTGCTTAACGGTTAAGGCAGTATTAATTTGAGCTTGATGACATGCTTTGATGTGCTGGTTTAATTCATTCAGTCCTTTTGTCATTACTTCAATGGTTTGCTTGTTCTGCTCAGTGATGGTCAGTCGCTGAAACTTGGCTTTGCCTAACAGTAATAGTAGCTTGTTAAGTTGAGAAAGTGGCTTTTGAGTAGCGGTTAACCTTTGCTTCGCTCGGTCAAAATCTTGTAGTAAAGCTGTTTTGACTTGTGTTGAAAGAGCGATGTCTTTTAGTTGCAATTTGGCGATGTTAATTACAGATAACGCTTCCTCTTGCGCTTTGGTTAATGGCTTAGTTGTAAACTGAGCCATTGTCTTTTCAAATCTCACTTGATTGCTCACGGCAATCCGTCTTTTCGATTTTGCACTGCTTGATTGAGCCAATGACTTTAGCTTCGCCTTATGCTCCTGTATAAACTCTTCATCATCACCTAATTGTTCGATCTTTGGCTGTGCTATCTCGAAGTCAAACACCAGTAGCAGCACTTGCAAAATATGCAGATACGTAGGTAAAAACTGGCGGTTCTTAATGGTGAGTTGTTCTGCTGCTGCAATTTTATCTTCAATGCTCTGATACTGGCTTATGTCAAAATCAATAGGATTTGTATCAGGCAGGTGTACTCGTAACAGTGTATCTAAATCCAGCAATTGCTGTGCGTTTCGTTTAAACAGCGCTGATTGGTTGTTGTGAAGCGTTAAATCATCGCTCTGAATCGTTAACACTTCGCCATTGAATATTGCATTGATTAGCTGGGTTTTGTGCTTAAATCCGCATTGTTGCGTCAATTCTGACAGGTATTGTTCGACCTCCTGATTCGTTGAATAGTGAAAGAATTTATTGCTCATTAATTCTCCCCAATCGAGTTTTTAAAAGTTATCAGTTTTGATAACGATTCTTTTGAGTGGGGCGTGAAAGTGATGGGGTTATTTGTCCACTTCGGGGCTATTGAGAGAAGAATAATTTCTGGGTTTGAGTGTCTGATAGAACGGTTTAACAGTGTATTTGTGTGTTTGATTTGTGTCGTCATAGCGTCTCCTTTTCCTGTGCTTATCTCTATGTTGTATCGCACTTTTCAGATATTGCAATAGCACTTCATTAAACGACTGGTAAGAAGTCAACGGTGACCGTTGATTAGGTTTCATACGATACACCCACGCAGCGGTGGGAGTATAAACCCTTGTCTTGCAATGGTTTTTGATCTTTTGATTTGAATGTTTTGTGATTTTAGCGGTTTTGAATACTCCCTTTTTAGGGGGAAGGGAGTTTTGCCAGTTCACCAGTATCGTTGGTTAATGGTCTTACAGGTGGATAGTCCAGGTGGTTTTTTGTTGATTTGTCTTGGGCAGACCGTTGGACAATCGATCAACGATCTATGATAATCCTTGCCCCTTTTACCAGCCAGAGAGTAATTGTGTCTACCCCTACCATTTTTGATAAGAAATTGATTATTGAGTCCATTAAAGCGGAGCTTGAACCAACACGCCAAGATCGACAAGCAACGCCCGATATGTCTTGGGTTATTCAGATGGTCAGTGATGAGTTATTAGAGCAGATACTTGTCCATACTCGTGGTAATCAGGCAAAAGCATCAAGACTATTGGGGATGAACCGTGGCACTTACCGTTCAAAGATAAACGCTATTCGTGAGCGTAAGCTTTGGATTGACTGACACATTTCGATTTCTTAATTTCTATCACTCAAAATTAGCTCGTATTGTCACGATCTCGATTTGAAGGTGTATTGGCCTATCAAACCAGAGCGGCGGTTGAAAAACCGCAATTAACGATCGTTGAAAGATAGTTTCGTCAGTCTTTAGGCTTGCACTGCCTTTATTTACCCTAAATCTTGTCAATCGCTCTAATCTCCAGAGCAAATCCGCCCCGTTGGGGGCACGTTCTGAGCGTATCAGGCATGATTTTCATGTATCTCATTGCAATTCTTGTTTTGGCTTTACCAGAAAAGGCGAACTTGTTCGCAGAGTTTGGATGACGATCAAACGGTCAACGCTTGCACTGGGCTTCAAGACAAAAGGAGAATGAAAAGGGTTGTTTTTAAAGTGTGGCGAGTCGGCTGGCTGGTCAGCGACTTTATATTAAAAAAGAAATTATATTAAGATTATTAAATATATTAAAAGAGGTGGGCACTCTATCAGGATTATCGGACGTTTCATCAGAAAAACGTAGACGGTTTATCAAGGTCGAATGGACTGCTCACCAACTTGTTCGTTTTTGACCTTTCTCTCATTGACGAATGGCATAGGGTGGACAATTTGTAAATTATTTTGATGAACGGTCTTGACAAATCTTTTCAATATGTAACAACGATATAAGAGATAAAAATCAAATTGAGATAATTTACAGAATAAACTAACGCTAAATCACTTCCATCACCGCACTCAAACACGCTGGGATAGGCTTTTATGCTTTGGTTTTTGCTCTTTAACGACAAACATCAAAGGAGAAGCTAATGTCTGTTAAAACCACGAAAAACAACCCAAAACATAAGGTTCTAATCGTAGAACGCCAGTTCATTCATACTCACTTTAATATGTACCAGAGCCTACTCTTACCATCAGGTTTGAGCTTTAAAGCGCTAAAAGTGGCGTTTTTTCTTCTGCATCATAATCAACTATTCAATTACTACAACAAAAGCAATGAGATTGTGACTTGCCGTATATCTCTGTCGGAATTATGCAGTTATTTTCAATCCAGCAGAAAGCCTATGCTGGAGATACTATACGATCTAAAACATCCTTTAATTCAGATTGATTCTATTGACAATTTCTACGTGACATACTCGGTTGATACTGCTTCATTTAATTCAAGAAAAGTTGTGATGAATGATAACCATCATGGTTATAAAACAAATCAAAGCTACTTCATAAACTTAGATGATATGAAACCGCACCGTTCCATTATTGGCTGGATGATGAACAATTTTAAAAGCTTTTATGGTCAGCAAGTAAAACTTAAACGAGAGTTTTTATTCGACTTATTCGGGTATGACCGTGAGACAGAAAAAGACCGTAAAAATGCTGTAAGAGTCATAAAACGAGCATCAAAATCACAAGGTTATTCTTATCACAATTATTGCTTTGTTTTGGCAGAACCGAAGAAGAATCTGACTCAACCAGAAGATTATTCCATCTATCTTTCACAGCTTAATGCAGCTCAAGATCAGGAACATGATGTTTATCCTCTTTATTACGAGGAGTATTATGAAAAGATGTAAGATCTTGCCATATGAAGAATCTTTGGCGTATTGGCAACATGCACACCCTTGTGTGGTGTGCATAACACTTAAAGAGCATCGAGAACATTGGCGAGTTGATGTAGTGGGAGTGCCTGATGGTGAGGAGCTTTTTACAGTCAGTCAAGGTCAGCCTATCGAGCAATGTCTTTATCAGTTATTAGCTTACGAAAGATTGATTATTTCTAACAAACAACATTTCTTTGAGCGTGTTGAGAAACGACTGCCCAATCCATCTGCTTTTGTTCAACATGTGCTCAAGCAGTTGAAGCAACGAACAGAATCTATCTGTTCAGATAAACGACACATTACTGCCAAACAACTGCGAAATCGTTACATCAAAGCCCAGCTCTCACAGTTAAAATCAAACGATCATTAGCTCCGATTTTTTCACCAATTGCCAATCAAAATATCAGCTCAATTGTCATTCTATGTGCTAAAATTATCCTTTTTATACAATATGTTAAGCAATAAATTATCAAGTTGCGCTACAATAGCGTCATAGTATGCAATAAGTGGCTTGGCGTATGAATCAGAGTGAGCTAATCGAATTTTCTACAAAATCAGATGAGTTGTTGCTTTCAGGCGACATACAAGGTCTTAAGCAGCACGTAGAGCATTATACATCACAGCAAGACGAGTTTGATTCGCCTTTCCTCGAAGCTCAGTATTATTACGCCCTCGGCAACTGCTACTCGGCTTTGTTCCATCCACAAACCTCAAAATGGTATGCACCTGAATCGACCAAAGTAGCGGTTTGTTATCGGAAAGCGTTAGCAAAGATTAACTTACTCGCTTCAAAACCAGAAACAGACTCTTTGAAGTCTATGATCTGCACAAATCTTGCGAACCATCTATCTTCTCAGGGCAGGGCGTTTTGTTGTATTGAGCTTTATGATGAAGCGATTAGGTTAGACAATAATCCAGTTGCGTATGTAGCAAAGGCTCGAAATGAACTGTTTGTAGCTGGCTCACTTTATGACTTGAGTCACTCACAATATCATTACTACACTGCTGCAAAGCTATTGAATCAGTTAGAACCATATAAAGATCAACTCGAACCAGAACAACGAACACCGATAGAACAAGGAGGAATGCTGCACGATTTTAACGAGTGGTTCCACGGTAATTTCAGTTTTGATGATTTTGACTCGTTCAAAACTTTCAAAGAAGAGTTTGAGTCCGAAGAACAAGCTGAGTATTTGAAATGGTGTGGTGAGAATCGTTTGTTTCTCAATGATCTAAATGACGTTTGCAAAGATGAAATTGTCTATCAAGATGTATTAGCTCTTTCTTCATTCGTGTCAGACATCAATCCAATAATTATCGAGTCAGAAAAACTGGCGTATCACGTAAACTACGACGAAATCAAAAACGACTATTGCTATGCTCGATACCTAATGCATCAAGCATTTATGATTGAAGATGAAGAAAAGCACTACTTCAACAACACTTATAAGCACGTAGATGGTTATTGTGGAAATTTGGATAATCTCAAAGTCAGTCATTTGAAATCATCGTTTAAAACTTTGTATTCGCTATTCGACAAAATCGCGTATTTTCTGCATCGATTCTTCGACCTGAATGATATTTCAAAGGACAATAAAATCTATATCGATAAGTTGTTCAGGAAGCTAAACGGCAACAAGTGGAAGCCAAATGAGAAGCTTGAACATGGTAGAAACTTCTTCATCAATGCGCTTTTTTTCATACTGCAAGATTTGCGTGACGTGGAAGGTCATGAATCAGTTTCTCAGTGGGTAGATCCAGACACAAAAGCATTTTCTGAGATACGCAATGCAATTGAACATAGGTCGCTTGTCATAGTTGACGGTGAAATCTACGATTTATCAGTGAATTATAATGCTTATGCCCAGATGAAATCGGAAGAATTGGATAAAGAGCTATCTGACTTTGGGAGCGAGTTAGAATCTGTTTATCAATCGATTAGGGCTGCAAAAAAAGCACAAGATACTAAACAACTTTCTGAACTGATAGACAAGAGAAAAGAGCTTGAATCAAAGAGTAATAAAATTGAGCAGAAAAAATACGAAAAGCAAAAGCTGTCAACTCACACTCTCCATGTATCGATAGAAGAATTCGAGAAGCGGTTATTCACACTCATTAAGCTTGTTAGAACTTCAATTATGTACCTGTCATTAGCTATCAACTTAGATACAAACTTCAAAAAGGAAAATCAAAAGGGGTTTGCAATGCCTCGTGAAATACCGCTTAAAGATTAAGTATTTTTGTGAATCAGGAGTTTTAGAGAAGGGAAGCATCGCTTCTCTTTTTTGTGTGTCAAATGACCGATCAGTTCACCGTCATATTGATCTATTGGTTTCTCCGAATCATACTACTGTATATCTATACAGTTATGTGATTTTATATGAAAGTAATCCCACTTTTTGCCTCTGCTGGCATCACGGGCTTTGAGTCGCCAGCGGCAGAGTATAACCAGTTAGACCTATCTCTCGATGAGTTGTTGGTCGAACGTCCTTCAAGTACGTTCCTTGGATTCGCACAAGGCGAATCAATGATTGACGTGGGGATTTTTGACGGTGACTTGTTGATTGTTGATAGGTTTCCAGTAGCAAAGCATAACGATGTGATAGTAGCTAATTTGAACGGTGAATTTATCTGCAAAATCATAGATATACACAACCGCCAGCTTCTATCAGCAAACCCAAAATATGGCACAGTGACGATCACGGAAAACGATACATTCACGATAGAAGGGGTAGTAGTGAGTTCTGTTCGATTGTTCAAGAAAAGCTTTCTGTTGAGCGCATAAATCATGTTTGCATTAGTCGATGCCAATTCATTCTATTGCAGTGCGGAAACTGTCTTTCGACCTGATTTAAGGGATAAGCCGATCATCGTTCTTTCGAACAATGACGGTTGCATTGTTGCTGCGAATCGTAGAGCGAAAGAGCTTGGTGTTCCTAAGTTTTCGCCTTATTTCAAGATTAAATCAGAGTGTGAAGCAAAAGGTGTGATCGCCTTTAGCTCGAATTACGAACTGTATTCAGATCTGAGTGCGAAGATGATGAATGTTATTGGGCGTTTTGCGCCTGAGCAATTCGTTTATTCGATAGATGAAAGTTTCCTGTCATTTCAAAGAACATTTCCAGCAATTCCATGTTTGAAAAAACATGGTGAAGCTCTGAGAAAAGCGGTTTGGAAAGAAACACGACTTCCAGTGTGTGTCGGTTTTGGAACGACTTTGACACTTGCAAAAATGGCAAATCATCTGGCTAAAAAGATCAGAAGTTTCAATGGCGTTTGTGTTTTGGATGATCAAGACAAAACGTTAGAACTACTGAAAAACGTTGATGTGTCTGATGTGTGGGGCATTGGCAGACGTTTATCTAAGCGTATGCAGTTCATGGGGATTAACACAGCGTATGACTTAGCGAAATACCCTGTGGGGTTATTAAGAAAAGATTTCAATGTAGAAGTGGAGCGAACAGCAAGAGAGCTAAACGGGCAGATCTGCAAAGGATGGGATTTAGTAAAAGCTAATAAACAGCAAATTTATTCTACAAGATCTGTGGGAGAGAGAATCACAGACGTTGAAAGCTTGCGTCAAGCTTTGGTTAAACACGCAGGAATCGCGTCAAGGAAGCTGAGAGAAGAAAATTCAATGACAAAAGTGATGTTGTGCTTTGCTGCTTCTTCACCATTTGATGAAAAGCCAGCTTCATTCAAGACTATACATAGATTCAGTTTTCCGACCTCTGACGTTACTCATCTATCACAAGTCGCGTCTAACGCTGCTGATGAATTGTTTCAAGAAGGTGTGAGATTTTACAAGATTGGAGTAGGGCTTTTAGATTTGTCTGATGGAACGATGCATCAATTAGATATGTTAAATGAGAATCCATCCAATGAAAAACTTAACGCTGTTTTTGACGGCCTAAATCGAAAATACGGCACTGATGCGGTGTTCATCGCCGCGCAAGGCATCAAACAGGAATGGAGTATGAAACGGCAATTTCTTTCAAAACAATACACAACAAAATGGTCTGATTTACCGAAAATCAGTTGCAGCTAATGACCTACAAAGTGTTTTGTGAAACAATCATTTAGTTCTTGGTAAAAAACCTTAGCTGTGGGTTAAAACAGTATGTTGTGTTCATGGCAAGTTTTGTCTTGATGTAAATCAGCACGAACGAATGCAGGAAGCCGGTTAAAGGAATATAACCGCCATTTTTCAAAGGAATCAAAAGGAAGGACGTTCGAAGTCACCATTCTCAAAAAAAGGTAAAACTTATGAGCAAGGTGAGCTTCAAAATTCCTGTGTTTATGACAATCAACAGCAAAAAAATTTGCTATCTGATTGACTACGATAGATACGTGGAATTGCGAGCGTTAGGACTGAAAGACAGTCAAATTGTTAATGATTACATTGTTAACAACAAGGCAGCTTAAAATGTCCACAAAACACCGAGAACACTGAAGCCACTCTTTTGAGTGGCTTTTTCTTAGATGTCATCTGTGGATGTAATCAGATTGTTAAAAAATGGATTTTATCGAGATTATTGAGTTATGAAAGCAGAGTGGGGTAACGTGGATTGAAGATTTGTTGGTAAAACAGATAAAAATCAAGAGATTATAATGGCAAGTGGTGACAGTACTTATTTCTCACCAATGAAATTGGCGAGTAGGACCAAAATTTAACATTTAGAGATGGGAGTTTACATCTTGGCTTTGCTTAAGGTTATACATATTTTTATTTAAATCAACCACTTAAGTCTTTTAGGGTTTGCTTTTCGTTAGTCCCTTTTAAGTCTCTTTTGCATTTCTAAAGTTAGCTTCGAATACTCAATGCACCCATCTTAACCTTTAAGTGAGACACTGATACAGCATATACTTAAGCCTGAAAATTGATGCACCTCTTTGTTATAGAGCACAGACATCTATCGCTTATTAGGTATAATCAGCAAGCCCTAACTTACCGTTAGATTTAACCCGAAATTTAGGTGTAAAGATCAATGTCAATTTTATCCTCAAAATCCAATAGTGAAGAAGATTTCATTGAACTCGGTAAACTGATAAAAGAAATACCATGGTTGGCTAAAAAAGACTATGAATCTTCGCTTCCTGCGTTATTGAATACATATAACACTGAGCCAGAAAGAGTAGTGTTAAAAGAACTATTTCGCCGATTCACTCATCATGAAAACGATGATCGTTTAGAAGCAAATGATCTACTGATCAAGATCATAAAGGAACATAAATTTCAGCCCAATAATACTGTATTTGTCGCTACATCCGATGGTAAAGAGTCCGATGGCTCTCAAACTGGCTTATATCAAATAAAGTCTCTACTTGGCAGGCAGGAGGCTGATTGGAAAGAACGTAACTTCCTGCCAGTATTGGATGATAGTTATGATAGGATTCATCAGGCTGGTATGAAGAATATAGTTGTTTTTGATGACTTTATTGGAAGTGGAAAGACAATAGTGAACAAAGTTCGCACTTTGAAAACTGAGATGAATAGCCGAGGTCAGAAACAAAGGAAGTATTTTGTATTTTCGTTTGTTGGAATGCGGTTTGGTGTTGACTATGCAAGGAACGAACTTGGCATAGATATTTATTGTCACACAGAACTAACAAAGGGAATTGTAGACCACCCTAATTCTGAGATAATTAGAGGAGTAGTTCTAAATATGGAAGCGTCGCTATTACCGAAGTGGAATAAGTTAAATATCTCAGATTTTAGTTTAGGTTACAAAGAATCAGAAGCACTCTATCAGTTATATATGTCAAACTGTTCTAATAATGTTCTTCCTATTTTTTGGTGGAAATATGATGAAAATAAAAATTTCAGAAACCCAATGTTTGGTAGGTTAAGATAAATGAATCCGTCACATGTGAAAGTTGCTATTGATTTTTTGAAAGAAAAAAATCAAGCCTCATTATTTGATCTGCATAATAAGTTTCGTCTTACTTATACCGAGTCAGTTAATGTTATCAGCTATCTCAATAATCAAAATATTGTTAGTTTTGACGGGTATAACTTTTCTTTAAACGATGATGTTTCTATTGAAAATATATCGAATTTATATAATGCGATCAGGTTTAGAAGCTTTAGTCTTGAACACGAAATAATAGAAGGCTACAAAGAATCAGCACTGGGAATATCTGATTTATATATGCCAAATCTAAATAGGATTGATGGTTCTTTACTTGTTGACTCGTGAGAAAAATATGATACTGTTCACTGGCTGCTCACCGTTAGTTAGAGCGGGTGATTCGCCCGCCATCAATAAGGCTCACTTTAACCTCATTGATTCTCTACCGGATTTCGTGACGGTGGGCGGCTTTACATATCACACGTCTATAGAGAAGCTACATTGATGATGGAACAAAGTCGTTGGTTTAAGTTTTTTATAGAAAATGATTTAAACAAATCACAGGCACAGCTTCTAACTAAGTATGCCCAAATACTGGAGTTAAAATCACTCCCTGTAATCTTTGAGCTTGAACACTTATCCAAACTTCTGGGTGTTGAACTATCATTACTAAGCCGAATTTGCACTCTAAATGAACGGTTTTATAGACTATTTAGTTTAGAAAAAAAACATGAAGGTTTTCGCCACATCGAATCACCTTACCCTAAGCTAAAATATATTCAGAGATGGATAAATGATAATATCCTTTCTGTTCTGACCGTCCACGATAATGTATATTCCTATTTGCAAGGTAAATCTCATATTGATAACGCAAAAATGCATATAGGCTGTAAGCAAATGCTAAAGTTGGATTTAGTTAACTTTTTTGGTCATATAACTATAAGTCAAATTGAGAAGGTTTTTATTGAATGTGGGTATACTAAAGATTTAAGCAATAAATTAGCTAAAATTTGTACATATTACGATCATCTTCCCCAAGGTGCTCCAACCAGCCCTGCATTAAGTAATATTATATTTTATGAGTTAGATTGTATACTCTATGATATTTCTCAATCAAATGGATTGATTTATACTCGATATGCTGACGATCTATGCTTTTCTGGTGATAATATTTCCCAATATGTTGTAGATAATATTTTATCTCATTTGAAGAGTCATGGTTTTAGCATTAATGATGAAAAATCAAGACTTTTGACAGGCAATCAACGAAAAGTTGTTACTGGTCTCTTAGTTCAATCTGATACTATAAGAGTACCTAAAAAAGTAAGAAGAAAATTCAGAAAAGACTCATATTACTTAATTAAAAATGGTTATGATAATTTAGGGAATGAGAGGTTGTTTAATCTTTTGGAAGTTGATGAGTTAATTGGTATTGGTAGCTATATTAAAAAAGTAGAACCACAAAACTCCTATGTTTCTAATGCTTTGATTGAATTAAATAATATTAAAAATAGTTTAATGACTTCTACAAGCTAACTTGATTTAGATTTGTAGGTATTTAGATATTGAAAGTATCCATAGGCATAAATTTTTAAATATTTCACAGGTTTAGATATGATAAATAACCACTCAGTCGAGTGGTTATATTTTTAATATGAAGAGGTTAAAAATGGTGAAGATTGCTTCTAAGGTAAATCAGCGTAGAAGCTGTCATTTGCTTTAGTTTCAATCGACTTTACGTTAGCTATTAAATCTTCGAATGAATAAGGCAGTTCAGCTTTAGGGAACATATCAGCCATGCTTTCCCAATCCTGTTTATACTTATCCGTCATGTTTTGATTCTGAGGGACAAGCATTAACTGTCTCTTCAAAGCTGTTGAACATGAATCAGTGTGCCATTTGTAGTAGGCATCACAAAAGTTAACCACAACTTCGAACAATGCTTTATTTGTACACCATTCTGGATATTCCGAGTCAATTTCGACAATATCATAAAGATGTCGAGCATGTTTATCAGCTAAGGACTCTCTTACATGGTTTGTGGGTATTGCGAACATCTTTTCTAAAATTGTTCTTTCAGGAGACAAGGTTAAAACATCAAAACCATCATCTAAAAGATCTGGTATAGTCTCGCCCAACATATGATTACTATCAATCAATTTATTTGGGTGATTACCTTACAGTTACAGTAAGAGCATTGATTATCTAATCGTGCTACTCAGATTTTCTAAGTAGCACTTTACTGTAATCAGAACTCAAGTGTATGAGAGCCTTTTTCATAAAAAGGACCTACACACATTGTAGTACCTTCTAATTCGCTGGCGATCATAGAAGTGGTATATATCAACTGGAAGTCATTTTTGATGGTATTACATACCTCGACCATTTGGCGTTGAAAGTTCTGACTTCGCTCAACAACCATTCCTTTATCCTCTATATTATCCATGAGGATTAGGTTAGGAAAGCGAGAGTAAGAATCATCGGCAGATTGAGAGAATATGGAGAATCTTATACTGTTCTTCAGCACTACCATTGAACTTGCAGAAAATTTGTTTCTTCCATTCACATACATTTTGTCTTTAGAAAAATCAAAAACGATGTCATCTGGATCATCAAAAGCACCTTCGTAGCCACCGTCAGCTTTTAGTAACTCTTTGGCCTTTGATTCAATACCCTCATAAACAGAGACATATCTTTGCTCTTGCCGAGCCGATATCGTATCTAATTTTTCTTGAAGATCATTGATCTTATTCTGTGCTAATACCTTTTTACGTTGTAAGTTATCTACATTAGATACTTGTTCTCGCTTCTCTTCTAATGAAATGACTTGGCTTTGTTTAAAGCCTATTTCGGTTGATATTTTAAGGAGTTCTGCTTCTTTTTCATCAGTTGATGAGTTTATTTCTTTTAACTCTGATTTTAGTGCATTTAGTTCTTGTTTTATTAAAGGAGTTTGAGAGTCAATTGTTAATAAATCGTCCTCAAAGCTTTTGATTAACTTTTTACTTTCACTGATTTGAAAGTTGAGTTCATTAAGTAGTTGTGAATATGCAAAATCTTTTTCTGAATTATGTTTTGGTGATTTGCAAAGACCACAATTATCACTACCTTCACTTTCCAATGGTTCAAGGCAGGAAGGACAGTATTTAAAAGTGATAGTACCAAGGGAGTTATATGTTACCTGAGACTCGCCAAGAGCCGATTTACGTTGTTCCAATGAACGAAGGAATAGCGTTGTTTCATTAAGCTCTACTTGTGTTTCCAATCTATTAGCTGAATATTTACTCAATTTATTCGATAGTTCTTCAATTTTAGATACAAGCTCTCTAATTCGTTTGGATGTGTCTATCGAAACCTCGGCTGATGGTGTGCTCTTTATTTCTAAGCGTTTATTTTCTAAATCGACAATGTTTTGTTTTACCGCTTCAATATCGTTATTTAGCGACGATAAGTTAACTAAGTTCTCTTTATGACCAAACATTCTATAAATGGAATTTAGCTCGGCATTGAATTTTTCAAATTCTCTGTTTGCTTCAATTAATTCCTGTCTTAAGTTATATGCGTCAAGAGTATCAATGCCTAAAAGATATTCACCAATAGCTCTTCGAATCGTCAAATTGTCAAACTTAGTGTCTTCTTTTAAAAGCTTTTGTGGAGCAGAAAGTTGGTCAACGTAGATTAATCGAAGAATCTGATGCATGGTTAAATTTTTACTGTCATCAGTTTGATGGCGAGGCATATTTAACAATTCAAACATGTGCTGAGAGAAGCTGTGTGTGTCGCCGCTTCTACGCATTCCGTATCTGGTCCAACGTTCATGGTCTTTAAGAGCAGATGTCATTTCTCCATCAAAGAACAGTACCTTTTCTTGACCTGTAGGGGTTATATCTCTTTTTAAGGTCACAATATGACCATTAACAGTTACTTCCAGTGCAACCCAATCACATTGTATTTGATGTTCAGTCCATTCTGTAATTTCAGCGCCAAGTCCATAATTGAGCAAATCCATAATCGTAGATTTACCTGTGCCATTTTTCCCTCTAATAATATTGACGCCAAGGTGAAACTTTTGATCGTAGACAATTTTCCCGGAACCATGTACCACTAATCTATTTATAAATAGCTTTGATAAACTCATGATTTCTCCAAATCATATCTAAATTCCATAAGTCCTGAACGAGCTTTCAATCCTTTTTTTCCATTGAATGAAATATCAGGAAGGTGATTTATTATGGCCTTGAACCAACATTCATCGGACAACTTTGAATTGTTAATTGAATCTTTTAAGGATTTTGGTATGTTTGCGCTATTAATTTTTAACTGACCATCTGTGAAAGATTTTTTATCCAGTAACCCTTTTGCGATCAGGTTTTGAATACAAATTGACTGGAAGTTTTCCAACTCAAACATTACTCTCTTTGTGTTTTTTATCGCTTCAAAAGGTTCTTTGATTTTATTGAAAGCTTCTCGATATGAACGTAATTCATTGGGTAATGGTTTTATCATCTTTAATAGGTGAGGGAAAAGTGTATAAAAGTCCATGACACGATATGTTTCGATGTTGATTGAGTCTTTCTCGGATAATTCCAATATTAATATTAATCGATATAAACAGTGGTTTATATCTTGAGCTGGATGATACATTAACATTGCTTGCTCCACTGAATATGACACTTTCCAGTCAGGAAGTAGAGCATACCACTAACTAAATCGGTTGTTATTAGCGTATCATATCTCACAATTGCTTTGTGTATTGGTTCTACCAATTCATCAAATATAGTCTGATCTATTTGGTGTGTAGCAGCGTTGTTCTCTATTAATGGAGCTATTTTTGAGTGCCAAATAGTGCTAATAGCAGAAAGAATTTGTATGTAAACGTGTTGTTCGGATAAAGACATCTGATTTTTAGCAACTCTCCGTTCGAAGCGACTTTTGAGTAGAACAGCGCGGTCTTTTAATTCTTTCCGTCCGCCAGTATCAAGTTTCTTCTCAAGACCGATAACTTCACGAGAAGGAAAATCCGTGATGTAATCAGCTAAATCCTCAATAATTGCAACAGATTCAGTACAATCGCCTAAGTTAGTTTTGATTTGCTCAATAGCTTGCTCCAACGATGTAAGTTGAACAAAAATATTATTGCCATTGTGTTGAGCTTCATTTTCATAAGTGACACTAATCGATTGAGCCATAATTAGAACTTATTGTCTCCGTTGTGATTAGCATTGTCTCTGTATGTGACAATTACCTCTTTCTTGGTCGGACTCGTAGTGTTGTTTGGTTCATTTGCTGAACTTGAACGATTCAATAGAGCAATTATCATTAAAATAAAGAATATAGCTACAAGTGCTATGATTATGAAGAAAACTCTGTCCGAACCGAGTAAAGATATAATTTGCTCACTAAAGAAGTGTCGCATTAACAGGGCGAATAACAACCCTACTAAACCAACAGCTCCAGTGACTTTGATTATTCCTTCCCATTCTTTGATCATAGATGCGACACCCTGATTTTTTCAGCAATGATGCACTAAGTTGCATTTATTTTCCAGAATCTTGCTCAAGTTTGCCAAAGTTCATACAAGCTTTCCTGCTCGATTCGTTGCTCAATGCCAGACGCGGTTTAGTAGCAATCTGCTACCGATTTGTTCAATAGGCTTTCCTTTCTAAGTTTCAATAGTAGTTACACGTCTTCTTACTACCAAACATGAAAAGCTATTCCTCGGTATGGCTTTTTCTTATCTGTCATATACGGATATAATCAGATTGTTAAAAAATGCATTTTATCGAGATTATTGAGTTATGAAAGCAGAAGTTAAGTGGATTGAAGATTTAAAATTTGTTGGTAAAACAGATAAAAATCAAGAGATTATAATGGCAAGTGGTGACAGTACTTATTTCTCACCAATGGAAATGGTACTAATGGCCGCTGGTGGCTGTAGCTCTGTCGATGTTGTCGACGGTTTGAAAACGGCAGGCCAAAAGGTCTTGTCAGTTAATGCCAAGCTAACCACAGAGCGTCGTGAAACCGCACCACGTATCTTTACGCAAGTGAATATCCACTTTGAAGTTTCAGGTGACGAGCTTGACCCAGAAGTCGTAGCAAAAGTGGCGGCTGACTCGCTAGAAAAATACTGCTCGGTTTGCTTAATGCTAGGTGAAGGTGTTGAGATGACCCACAGCTGGGAAATCGTGTAAGTCGACAGACTCCACAAAATATAAAAACAGGAAAGAGAAAAGTGCAGGCTTTTCTCTTTTTTTATTCCGCAATTCACGTACCGTGTGATTAATCTGAAAGTAGTAATTGCAGGTTTTAGGAGTCTCCCAGTGACAGAACTCGAAAAAATGATGTCTGGTCAAATCTTTGATGGCATGGACAAAGAAATTGACGCCATTAGAAGTCATGCTCTTCAAGCACTTAGAGCGCTCAATAACAATACCGACGAAAGTCAGCGCGACGAATTACAAAAACAGCTGTTTGGCAAAGCGGGTCTTTGCATTGTTCAAGCACCTTTCCATTGCGAGTTCGGTAAAACCATCGAAATTGGCGAAGAAACCTTTATCAACATGAATGTGGTCATGCTTGATGGCGCTAAAATTACCATCGGGAACCACGTGCTAATCGGTCCAAGCGTGCAATTGTATACCGCTTCTCATTCTGTTGATTACCGAAGTCGCCGACGTTGGGAGACGTTTTGTAAACCTATCACGATTGAAGATGATGTGTGGATTGGTGGTAACTCCGTCATTAACCAAGGTGTAACGATTGGTGCTCGCTCGGTGATTGCGGCGAACTCGGTCGTCAACCATGATGTGCCGCCAGATTGTCTATACGGAGGCACACCTGCTAAGTTGATTCGTCGTCTCAACGAAGAAGAGTAGAGAGCTGTTGGCAAAACACTGGCGATTAGAGAGTTCTGCCTGAACTCTCTTCGTCGAGTACATCGTTATATTTAAGTGTTAACTCCTCACTCAATTGCTAAAAGAACGGCCCCAATTGATAAAGTCAGGGCAACGACAACAGAGTTAACAA
Source organism: Vibrio sp. Y10_XG_PY6 (assembly GCF_024181795.1). Taxonomy (NCBI): domain Bacteria; kingdom Pseudomonadati; phylum Pseudomonadota; class Gammaproteobacteria; order Vibrionales; family Vibrionaceae; genus Vibrio; species Vibrio sp. Y10_XG_PY6. The sequence goes on along the minus strand of NZ_JAMZAQ010000001.1, from coordinate 1,789,464 downwards.
TGATAATAACTAGTAATAGAATCGACAAATAACGATACCATTTTGGTACTTCTCCAGAAATATTAGGTAATTTTCGCTTTTTACCTGAGCTAGGTTGGACGATTAAACGAACAAACATCAATGTCCGGAAAAATGCGTAAGGCCACCCCGTGAATAGAGAAAGCTCAAATTCATTAAAATATGGTTTTTTAAAATAGTTCCCAACAATCTTCTTTGGCATCAGAAAGTGCATGACACCGATAAAAATGGTTTGTAAGAAAATAATAACCACACCAGTCATTAAAGTGTAAAAAAGAAATGTGATTACTTGCTGCATATAGCTTCTATTCCAGTACTAGCGACTAAGTTTGGCTTGCTTTCACTTGAATTATAAAAGCCTTTTGCCACTTTGCCGGAAGCGTAGCCTACAGCCGTTGAACCTGCAGCGAGTACAATAGCAGTCCCCCAACCAATAGGATTTGATACTAAAAATAGACCGACTAACGCGCTGGTACCCATTCCTACAGCTGTGCTAGTTATTGACTCAACAAAAATTTCATTCTTCTCATGTTGGTCTTGTGTATTCGCGATCTGAATACAGGAAGCCGTTAGACCAACACCTACTAAAACATGTCCGCCAACTTTAGATGCCTGAGCTATTTTATTCAGTTTTTCGGCCTGTTTAACTATATGAGCATTAGCTGGTAATCCTCCACTTCGAGCAATACGAATAGACTGGTGAGTCGTTTTGTTGCCAAACAACAGCTTTTCCATAGGGCCAACATTTTTCTTTAGTAGGTCTAGATGTTTCTTACGTCGACCATCATATTGTCCTTTACTTATTACTCCGTTTTTATAGTTTGCGTAAAGGTCGTTGATGTTCTCAATCAGCTTAATATTTCCTTTACTCATCAAGTTTCCTGTAGCACCCATCAAGGTACCTCCTGGAATAGTAATCATATTGGCGTTGTTTTCTAACCATGCTAACGCCCAAAACATATCAGCATGTTGTGGTGGAACTTGATTTGAGATCGATTTTGGAGGTTGATTGTAGCTGAGAATATTGGGAGGCAAAACTTTATGGGGCGGAGAACTAGACATTTGAGGTTTAGACGCTGGGTAAGTCCCTAGCTTCGCGATACTTTTAGGAGGTAAAGCATTGTTACGCTGAGTGTTAAGTTGGGTGCTTGATTTGGGTAGAGCTGATAACCAAATGATATCGCCTGCTTTAATGCGGTTAGGATCTGAAATATGCTTGTTCAATGTCATTATATGAGTCAGCACTCTCTGATAGTCTTTGCTACCATATGGAGCACCATACATGTTTAATATAATTGATGATAAGTTATCATGAGTTTTTATTTTATACTCAAATAATCCCGACATAGAGCACCTCTAGCTAATAATTAATTTGCTCAGATATTAACAAAAAACTATATTTAGGAAGTTTATTTTTTTGCATTCTAGACTTTCATTTTAAAAATATCCAAATTGGATGATATATTTGTCATTTACGTGCAATTGTTAGTGTCGTTATTTACATTTAAATTGTGATGTTGGATTTAACTGGATAAGTCAATATCATAAATGATCCGCTAGTGCTAAGAAACCTGCGATAAAAAATACAAGCGTTAACATTGTAGAGTTTATGATAATTACCCATATTAATATAAAGGATAATATACGGTACCATTTCGGGACCTTTCTAGAGATATTGGGTAACTCTCGCTTGTTACCTGAACTAGGTTGGACGATTAAACGAACAAACATCAATGTTCGGAAAAATGCGTAAGGCCAACCTGTAAATAGAGCTAGTTCGAAAGTGTTAAAATAAGGTTCTTTAAAGTAGCTATTGACAATGTCTTTTGGCATTAAAAGGTGCATGATACCTATAAAGAATGTCTGGAAAAAAATAACTAATACACCAGAGAACATTAAGTATCCAATAATGTTCCAGATCAATTGCATATTGCACCTGTCTTTATAATAAACCGATGCTTTTTCAAAGGTTTTATCCTATTTATAGGATATCAATATCCTAATCTTTATCATGAAGAAATAAAGAGACTAACAGATAACCTATATCTTAGCTATGAATGGAAGGGCGTTTTAGAAGAATGTCGAGAATGAAAATAAGAACTATCTTATTGGTTTTTTTGTAAGTATAGGTGGTCGTATATAAAATTGATAACGTGTAATGGCGAGGTGTAAGCCTTGCGTAACTAACAAAGGTTGGTTAAACAAGGCTAATAGTCGGTTATGGATGAATAACGATTTGTTGATCCTCTGTCATCACAAGTGTCGCTTCGCTTTGTTCGATAAGTTGGGCAGCATAAGAAGGGGTAACGGCCTGCATATCACCTTTAGATCGAAGAGTTAAAGACTCCCACGCTTGATCTCGATATTTCCCTGCTTGGGTGTATTGAATCAGTACTTTCATAGCTTCACGCTCCGGTGTGGTTGACGTGCTACTTAAGTTAACGATCTTAGGTTGGTTGCGCATCTGTTAAAAATGAAACATTAGTTTAACTAAATGTGCCTTTCCAAATATCGCGTATTGAGCAGAGCAATTTAGAATCCTTGTGATGGAAGGATGAAGAGCATTCAATCTTTCGATTCATACTGCGCAATATAATGTTTGAGAGATTTGGTTTCCGCACTCTGAAACTCTTCATCATGCATACGCAGTGCTTGGATACGGTCGAGGCGGAACTGGCGGTAGTCATCGCGCAATTCGCACCAGGCGACCAGCGTCCAGACTTTGCCCCAAAAGAACTGGCCTAACGGTTGGATTTTTCTTTCGGTCACTTGTCCGCTTTCATCTTGGTAATCCAAACTGACCTTAAACTGATGATCAATCGCGTGGCGCAGAAGCTGCCCTCGTTTGGCAGTCTCGGATTGGGTGTGATAATCGGGCACAATCAGCGGACAATCTTCCACTTGTTGTTTGAGCTTATCGGGCAATACCGAAAGTATTTTGGCGGACGCAGAATGAGACGCTTCGGCGAGTTCGGCATCCGACCAGGCTCGAACCATCCGCATACCCAGTTCAAGCGCCATCATCTCTTTTTCTGAGAACATCAAAGGCGGCAGATGAGAGCCCGCTTGCAACAGGTAGCCGACACCTGCTTCACCTTGAATAGGAACACCAGAACTAAGCAACGACTGAATATCGCGATAAATCGTACGTTCGCTGACTTCCATTCTTTCTGCGAGCTCTTTCGCTGTCACGGCGTAACGCTTTGCGCGCAAAAGCGTCAGTAGCTCAAACAGTCGTTCTGATTTGCTCATGATGTTCCTTATCTAGACCTACTGGTTGTTAGTGGTAGTGCGGCTGATTACTTCTCTAGCTCACTGCACATTTTTAAGTTGTGATGTTTAAGCTCGAAGCTTTCGCAGTCAATCATTGATAACAGAGGCTGAAATTCAGCGGCTTGCTTAAGCTGTTTTCCCGCCTGTTTTGCATCGTCCATTGAACGCCAGTAAATGATGTCTGTCCACACATCGTCCGTCGCTTCGTGACTGAGTGAGCGATACAAAAAGCCTGGCAGATTCTGCACAAACGTTTGTGACTGTTTGGCAGCGGCGATCACGTCTTGCTCTGTTGTGCCTGTGGTTAGACGAAATTGCACAGTTTCGATAACGGTTTCCATATTGTGATTCCTTATTGGTTTTGGCGGATTGCCTGTTGAGTTCCAAATAAGGTTACGCGGATGGAATGTCAGAACATGTCAGTAGTGAAATCTCACTCACTTATCATCAATATGGTTATTTTTCTGGGCTGTTGTAACGATCCCAGTAAGGTAAATCTGTGCCGAGTTTTTCGCTGATAAAATCGATAAAGGCTCTTACTTTCAACGGCATGTGCTTGCGCTCAGGGAACACCGCATAAATGGCGTGTTCTGGTAGAGAATACTCTTCCATCACCGGTTTTAGATTTCCTGCGGCAAAGTCTCTTCCTGCAATAAACGTCGGCAGTTGCGCAATGCCCGAACCTCTCAACAGCAACTGGCGAATGGCTTCGCTGTTATTGACGATAAAGTTTCCTTTTGGAAGCACCTTGTATTCGCTGCCATTGTTGATGAACATCCATTCGACGCCGCCACGGAAATAGGAATAGCGCAGGCAGTTGTGACTGACTAAATCACTTGGTTTTTGTGGTGTTCCAAACTCCGCTAAGTAATCTGGCGAGGCACAAAGCACACTTTTACAAGGGGCGAGACGTTTTGCGATTAGATTGGAAGAGGTGAGTTCACCAATACGGATCCCCAAATCAAAACCGTCTTTAACCAAATCGACCATTTTGTCTTCGAGGTTTAAATCCACTTCAATTTTCGGGTAACGAGCGAGAAACTCGCTGATCAAAGGCGCGATATGCAGCACACCGAAAGACATCGGCACGGTAATTTTGAGCCGACCTTGTGGAGAGCCTTGCAGTTCCGATACCGCGTCCACGCCTTGCTGGGCCAGATTGAGCGCTTGAGAAGCGTACTCAAAATAGCGTTCTCCCGCTTCGGTCAGGCTCAGCTTACGCGTGGTTCGGTTAAGGAGACGAATACCCAAATCGTCTTCTAGTTGGTTGATGCGTTTGCTTATCGCCGATTTCGTCAGATTCAGCTGTTTGGCCGCAAGGGAAAAGCTGCCGCATTCGACAACAGCAACAAAAACGGGCAGGGAGGCAATCGCGTTCACATCAATCTCCTATCATCGTGAAGCATTTATTGTTGAGCACAAGGATACAATTAATTTCCAATTATAGAGATTATCTTCAAGAAGAAAACAATCTAGACTATGCACCAGTATTACGACCTTGATTTTGGGAAGAAGAAAATGAAGTACGATTGGATCCTGTTTGACGCTGACGAAACCTTATTCCACTTTGATGCTTTCAAAGGTTTGCAGCTTATGTTTTCTCGCAAAGGCGTAGATTTTACTGAACAAGATTTTGCTCATTACCAAACCGTAAACAAACCGCTTTGGGTGGATTACCAAGACGGCAAAGTAACGGCAGATGAGCTAAAACATAACCGCTTTACCGAGTGGGCTGAGAAGTTGAATACTACAACAGCCGATCTCAACAGCGCATTTTTAGAAGCGATGGCCGATATTTGCAGCTTGTTGCCAGGTGCAAAAGAGCTGATGGAAGCGCTGCAAGGCAAAGCTAAAATGGGCATCATCACCAACGGTTTTACAGAGTTGCAAGCAATTCGCCTTGAGCGCACAGGGATGACTGAGTACTTCGATAAAGTGGTGATCTCTGAACAAGTGGGCGTAGCAAAACCGGACTTAGGTATTTTTGAATACGCGATGCAGCAAATGGGCAACCCATGCAAAACGCGCGTACTGATGGTGGGTGACAATCTGCATTCCGATATTCTTGGTGGCAATAACTTTGGTATTGAAACTTGCTGGTTAAATACCACAGGCGCAAGTGTCGATGAGCGTATCGCACCAAATTACACCGTTGAGTCTTTGAGTGAACTAAAGAACATTTTGGTGGCGTAACCGAATCGGGTATTATTCCGCAGTAACCCTCAGAAAAATCAAGGAATAACCATGCCAGACATCAAACAGCTAGACAGCAAAGTCGTTTACCAGAATAAGTGGATGACGGTGCGTGAGGACAAAATTTTACGTCCGAGCGGCGCAGAGGGCATCTATGGTGTGGTCGACAAACCTGATTGTGCTGCGATTCTGGCTATCGATACTGGGATGATTCACTTGGTTCAGCAGTACCGTTACACCGTAGGTCAACGTTGCTGGGAGATCCCACAAGGGGCGTGGGAATCAAACCCAGATGCGGATCATCTTGAGCTTGCCAAAGGTGAGCTACGTGAAGAAACGGGCATGCAGGCGAGCGCCATGGCGTATGTCGGCGCGCAGTTTATCGCATACGGCTTTTTGAATCAGACATGTCACGTCTACTTCGCCAGTGATTTAACGGACGTGGGCAATCAACTCGACAGTGAAGAAGAGGATTTGATCACTCGCGCTTTTTCTGTTGAGGAGTTCGAACAAATGATGATCGACGGCACGATCAAAGATTGTGTCACTATCGCGGCTTATGGTTTGGCGAAGCTGAAGAAATTCATTTAATGATAATTTTTAATGAAAACAGCGGCCTAGTGCCGCTGTTTTTAGTTTGGGAGAGCTCGTTGAGCCATCGCTTACTCGTCGATTTTCTTACCTAAAATTTCTACTTTTGCTTTCTTGGTCACCCCCGCGACTTGCAGCGCTGTGCTGCCAACCGATTCATAGTTCAACTCGATCTTGTCTAATTTCGCGTTATCTTTCGTTGGTAGGCTTAAGCTTCTTGATGACATGCCTTTAGTCAGAACACCTAAACTGTCGAACGTCTTTTCCTGACCATCTTTCATGATCACTTTAACGCTTTTCAGATCGACCGTACCTTGCGTACATTTGATTTTGATGTGGCTGAAACGAGCGTTAGCAAATGGTGATAGTGGATTGACTGTGTCGGTTTCCGATTTAAAACTGACGGTTTTATCTGCAATCTTGTCCCAATCGTTGTCTCCAGCAACCGATTGGAAAGAGGCTACAGCCGCTAAAAGACAGAGTGCGATGGTGTTGAACAGTTTCATAGCTTTTCCTTACCTTAGGTTTAGATATTCTGTTTAATCAGTTCGATGACGTGTGTGACTTCGTCTTGAGTTAAAGCCCCTTCTTTCACGAATAAAATTTCGCCTTGTTTATTTTGTACGATAATCGCAGAACTTTCTTGCTGTAGATCCCAAGTTGTTGCTAATACGCCATTTTTGTCTAACACCATGGAAGACCAAGAGAATGTCTTTTTGCTGTCCTCTGCCGACGATTTAACAAATGTACCGGTTCCCCAAATGGCGTCTTCTTGGTTGATCACGGTTGTGGTCTGATACTGATCTTCAGGAAAGTGAGCGGCAGTGATTGCTGACATCAGCGGTGCGTTCATCTCTTTGGCTTTACTACGACCTGCAATGGCTTGTATCACACGGACTTTGTCTAACATCTGCTGAGTTGCCCAAGGTTGATAAGCCACATCGTCTCCTTGCAGCGTCATTTCGCCATAGGTATCAATGCTGACGGAAGGGGTGGTTTGACCGACAGAAAGGTTATGAGAGAAGGCGAGTGTCGGGGCGAGTGCGAGTAAGAGTGACAGAACAGATGGAGTTTTCATTGGGGGTTCCTGTAACGAAGTGAGGTTAGAGCGAATCAAAATAAGGGGCAAATACGATGCCCCTTATCGGATGTGGCGTTTAGTTAGAAAGTACAACGCGCGCATTTAGCGGTTGCAGCGGACGATTGTTTTTTCCCATGACTTCCATCAGTTTCGCGGCTTGATCTTTGGATAAGGTTTGAGTGTCTTTAAGCACAAACCAGCGCACACCTTCTGAACATGGCGGTGTGGTTAAAGAGCCGTTAAATCGATAGTAGTTTGCAGTTTTTGGCAGTAAGTCGTTAATCTCAAACGTATCTTTAAAGAAAGTGGTTTGATTCTCTTGTGGGATTGCGTTGATCAGTTTAGACAGTGCTGCGTTTTGATCGCCAGCATCAAACATCACCGAAATTACCGCCAACTCGCCGTCTGCGTTGGCGTGCACAAAGTGCGCTTCAAGTGGATATTGGCGGCCTTTGATTTGGTTTTCTGAAGGTGTGTGGAAATGGAACTGTTGCAGCTCGAACGTCTCGCCATCGATGGTGAAGCTGTTACGTCCGTTCACTTGCGCTTGCAGCGTATGACCATTGTTGGTTAAACCAATGACCTGACCAGTGTACGAAAGGTTCAGTGCTTCCAGTTTTGCATCGGCTGGGTTGTCGATGTTGATTGGGCTTTGGTTTTTCGTGGTTGCGCAGTCTTTGGCGATTTCTCCCCAGTGTTCTGGCCCGTGTTTGTCATTGCCATAGCCCCATTCCGAAGCCTGAGCCGCGCTTAGAGTGAGAAGTGAGAGTGAAAAAGCAAGTAGTGTTTTGTTCATAATAATGTCTCTGTTCGGTCGCTTCGATAAGCGTTGTTACAAGGCAATGACCTAGAGGTTTGATCACTGCCTGACAAATTAGAAACGGTGGCTGAGTTGGGCACCAATTAGGAACGCATTTGAATGGGTCACGCCCGTTACCATCGGTGCAGGAACACCTTCATACGCGTACTCTTCTACGTTGACATCTTCACCAATCAAGTACGTCATGCCGATGTCAACCGTGGTATCTGATGACCATTGGTAAGAGGCACCCGCAGATAACCAGTGACGGTTCGAATCTGGGATAGAAAGCGAAGTCAGCTCATCGACAGGTGTTTTGTCGAACATGTAACCCGTGCGAAGTGTCCAACGTTCATTGGCGTACCAAGTCGCACCGATGGAGTAGTGCGCGGAGTCTTGCCACTGAAAATCTTTTAGCAACTGATCATCAGCTTTCAAGCTGTCAAATGCTGACCAACCAATCCACTGCACAGAATAGTGCAGGGCAAATTTAGGTAAGACGCGGTGATAACCGGAAAACTCCGCAATATCCGGTAGCGGCATAGCAAGTGAGTCGTACGATTCGCCAGCAAAGTGGATGTCACCCTTGGCATCGATGTTAGGGCTGTGCTTGTAGCTCAAACCCAAGCGATGACGTTCGTTAAACTCGTACATCATGCCAATGTTCGCGCCAAGCCCAATGCCGCCAGCTTCCACATCAAGTGGGTTGCCTTTTACGGCTCCGCAACGTTGTTCTAGTTCGTTTCCAAGTATGTTCCCACCAACGCAAACACCCACGTCCATATCGCGGTACAGCTCACCAGAGCCGTAAATCACATCAATACCACCACCGATACTAAAACGATCGTTCACCTTGTATGCCAAGCTTGCGCCAAGGTTGACACTCGCTACGCTGGTGACACCGCCAAAAACAGGTGCGCCATAGTTTGGTTTAAACTCCATGTCGGTTCCGAAGTTGGAGTATGCCGATAAGCCTAGATACCAGTCGTCGTTGATAGGGTGAATAAAGTAAAAATTGGGTACAACGGCTGGTTGACCAACGCCATCGACGTCATCAATGTCGGTCACGGTTTGAGAGGAGGACGGGGTAATGTCAACTTGAGGGGACGGAGGAAAACCGCCCATACCAACATTGACATCCGCATTAATATTAGCTCGATGATATTGCGCATTTTTAACGGTAACGTCAGGTTTGACGTAAGTGACACCGAACGATAAGGCACTTTGTTTAAACTGCGTCATCGCTGCGGCGTTGCGGCTGACTACAGACGCATTATCACCAATGACGGCATCACCAGCAAAAGCACGACCAAGACCCGTCGCCGAATGTTCGTTAATTTGAAAACCACCGGCATACGCCGTCGAGGAGGCTAACCCGATTAATAAATAAATCGGTGAAAGAGTTAATTGTCGCTGCATGTTTTTCTCATGAATTAATTAGAAGTTGTATTGCAACGAAAATTAGTAAAATAAACAAATCTGACCAGTGTATTTAGGAGTAAAACTAACAGTGTGCTGACAATAAGTAAATTTAACTTAATAAATATTTATTGTTGAATTTATTAATGTTTCATGGCGTGAATATAGTAGTTGTTTTACGTGTAAATTAAATCCTAAACCTCTATTTTTATTTTTGCGGTATTACTTCTCTATTTTTATTGTGCTGACTGTTCCCTAACAAATAGAGGGAAATCCAGCGATAAAGTGTCCGTGATGGAAACTCTGAGTCATTTGTATTTCCATTGCATCCCAACGTTGGTAGTTCGAATCAGCAAGAGAACTATCGTTTAAACCCACATGACACACTCCTCTCGGTCTTACCTGTGTTATGTGGGTATTTTTTATTAACTTGTCACTTAACTCTTCTTTAAATTCAATAATCAAAAATGACCATGATGAAATTTAAATGGATTGCATGTTGAATAAGTTTAGATTTTACTGGTTTGCTGGTATTTAAAAGTTTTGTTTATAATACTTATAACTTGGAATTTTGTATTTTAATTATTGTTCATCTATATTTAAATATAAAAGTAGACTCATGTATATGAAAACAAAATGACCACGATATTTCGTGGCCATTTTTATCATCAAAGTATTTATGATGATTAAGAGTTTAACCTATAAGAAAGTCTTATTAAAAGCGAAACTCTTCTAAGTTATTGCTGCTTTCCAACATTTTTTCAGCAACATAACGATGCGTGGCTGTGGTTGGGTGAGTCACATCCCAGAACACAAACTTATCTGCGCCAGATGCCGCGCACTCTGAGCGTAATGAATGGGTGTACATGTAATCCACAGAAGATGAGCGGTTGATGTCCAGACAAGGATCACTTGCATTCACGAACCCGTGTTCTTCTGGTGCCGAGGTTAACGTCTCAAACAGCGCGTGCGTATCAAACAATGAAATGTTGTAACCTTGAGCTTTATAGTACATCGCTTGTGCTTTGATGAACTCGTTCATTTTCAATACTTTCGCGCGAATCGTTTCAATTTCTTCCTGCGTTGAGTATTTGAACTGTGGTGCTTTGGTTGCGTCTGGCAGTGTCATCAACATGAAGTTCTTCGCCCCCGCGTCTGTTAGACGAATCAGAGCTTCAGCGTAATCCGCTTTTACTTCCGGCACGCTACGGTTGTAGTTCATGAAATCATTTAAACCAAACTCCAACGTAAACAATGTGTTTGCTGGGTTGTAGTTTTTCGCCAGTTTTGTGTAGGTCAAGTAAGAAGAAACTTGTTCGCCGACACCTGTTAGCGCAATGTATTGGTTCTCACCTGCTGCGCCGCCAACTGCCCAGTTATAAAGCGGTAAGTTTTTGGCTTTAGCAACGTATTCCGTCCAAACAAAACCGTTCGAGAAGTGACCTAAGAACCAGCTGTTTGGGTTAGGGAAGCGCCATTGGGAAGCGTTAAAGATGTTGCCTGTATCAGATAAGCTGTCGCCCAAAGCCACTACTTTGTTGATTTGATCTGGTTGCATTGCAGCATCATTGCTCCAGATCGTGTGGTTATAAGAATAGCGATTGTCAGCAGCAAAAAACGTAATGTCTGCGTTCTCGTTCGCCAGATCTAGTGTTTCTTCACAGCGCTGGCGAATCACGTTTTGTGAAGTGTTGGTGTAGAACATGTTTTTAAATGAAACAGAGCTCCACCAATAACCGTCGATAGTGAAGTCACTACCATCTTGGTTTTTCGCCCATTTCCAGTCGGTAGCCGCATCATCCTTAGAGTGGCTCGTACGATACCAGCAGCGAACGTAAGTATAGGTTTGATTTTCTTGCGTGCTGACCACTTCAGACGCAGAAACCATTTCTGGTGATAATGTTGGCTCCTCTGCAACGGCAGAGGCAAGCGGAAGTAATGCAGTTAATAGTGTGATTGTTTTTTTCATCATTCACTCTTCTTGTAATGGTTATGGTTCCGAATACGTGAATACGCTCGGCTATAACAGTATTTAGATGAGAATTTTTCTCACTAAACCTTCTAATTCTGAGTAAATACTCAAGACAGTCAACAACTAAATATTCAATATTTCAGTTTTGGCACCACGGTCAAAAAATCCATTCAGCATAGCAATCGATTAAATGTGTATTATTTAGAATAATTACTCACTAACATTAATTTAACATGCACTTTTTGTTAATTAAGTGATTGCTTTATAAGGTTTTGTTTATGCTTTTTGATGTTAACTAAAAATGTTTATTGAATGATCTTTTGTACAAAGTTGTATATTCATGAAACAAATTGTTTGGCATTTTTGGCCTATAAACTATAGCTGAAGCTCTCATGCGAACATCATAGTGATGACTTTTCATGAGAATATAGTGAATAAAAATTAGCTCAAATAAGGAATAGGGCAAATGCACTACACAACAAGTAAAAAACAAGGCTTATTTTCGTTGTCTGCCGTAGCGATAGCACTGACCACTTCTATGTCAGCGTTTGCGGCTCCACCAATGGGATTTGATGAATCTAAGTTACCGACGAAGTACATCGTCAAATTCAAAGAAGATGCAGTCAGCCGATCTTCAATGGGTGGTAACTCTTTTTGGGGACCACGAATCGCGCAGGAGTCTGTTTTAGAACAGGTGAAGGCACGTAAGGTGGAAAAACTGGGTAATCGCGCCATTTACAGCGTTGAGTTGGATGGTGATGACTTAGAACCACTTCGTAATCGCAGTGATGTGGAATATGTCGAAGTCGATCCGCCTCGCTATTTGCTCAGCGAAACTACCCCGTGGGGTTATGAAGCGGTTAATGCTCAACAGTTAGACGACTTCAATGCTGGTAATCGCACTGTATGTATTATCGATTCAGGGTACGACATCTCGCACAACGACCTAAGCGGTAACCGCGTTGCAGGTACCAACGATAGTGGTACAGGATCATGGAGCGATCCGGGTAACAATAACGCCCACGGTACTCACGTAGCAGGTACTATCGCAGCGATTGCCAACACCGAAGGTGTGAAGGGTGTGATGCCAAACCAGAATGTGAATTTGCACATCGTGAAAGTATTTAACGAATCAGGTTGGGGTTACTCATCTGGGCTTGTTAAAGCGATCCAAACGTGTGCAGATAATGGTGCCAACGTTGTGAACATGAGTCTTGGTGGTAGTCAATCAAGCCGAACTGAGCAAAATGCACTGCAAAACATTTACGATCAAGGCGTTCTGCTAATCGCCGCAGCTGGTAATGACGGTAACACCGCACACAGCTACCCAGCTTCTTACGATTCAGTTATGTCTGTTGCTGCTGTCGATAACCAAAATGATCATGCGGCGTTCTCGCAATCTACTGATCAAGTTGAGATCTCTGGCCCAGGTGTGGCGATCTTATCAACGGTTACGGTAGGCGAAGGTAAACTTTCTGATATTACCTTGAATGGCGTAAGCCAATTTGATCGCGGCATTGTCCCTCACAATCGTTTGATTAATAACGGCTCTTCGTATGTGCCAGATCCAATCGTTGGTTCAGTAACAGCAATGCTAGATAGCTGTGATGTATCTGGCGGTAACTTTAACTGTGGTGATATGTCGGGCAAAATTTGTTTGACTGAGCGTATTGGCAACCAGTCTTCAGGTAACTACCCAGAAGTGGATGCAGTTCAAGCTTGTTACAATGCAGGTGCACGAGCGGCAATCGTATACAGCAACTCTGAACTACCTGGTTTACAAAACCCATTCTTGGTTGACACAAACAACGCTTATCGTATGGTTTCGGTGACGGTTGACCGTGCATTTGGTCAAGAGTTGCTGGGGTATGTAGGTCAAGAAATTACGGTTTCAACTACCTCTGGTGAAGATTACGAGTACTACAATGGTACATCGATGGCAACACCTCATGTAACTGGCGTAGCAGGCTTGGTGTGGAGTTACCACCCAACGTGTACAGCAGCGCAAGTACGTAATGCCCTAGTTCAAACGGCAACAGACATTGATGTCGCTGGACGAGACAACCGCACAGGTCACGGCCTAGTGAATGCGGAAGCAGCGAAACTGTTCTTGGATGCGGGCTGTAACGGTCCTGACGGTGGCGGTAGCTCTTCGGACTCTAGCTTCTCAAACACCAGCCCTGTTGCGATTCCTGACAACAAATCTTCTGGTGCAATCAGCGCTGTAGATGTCGATCGCTCTGGTGATTCAGGTACAGTAAGTATTGACGTTGATATTAGCCACACTTACATCGGTGACCTACGAGTGACGCTAACTTCACCGACTGGTGGAGAAGTCGTGCTTCACGATAATACTGGCGGCAGTGCTAACGATATCAAAGCCACTTTCCAAGCGGATTTCTCTGGTTTTGAATCACAAGGTTCTTGGGAACTAAAAGCGGTAGACAGTGCCAGAAGAGACACAGGCACAATCAACAGTTGGACTCTGACTTTTCAATAAGGAGTGGCTATGAAGAAGTTGACCTTACTTTCTTTGTCTGCGGTGAGTGCTACCGCACTATTGGCAATCGGACTAAGCTCGGCCAGCTTGGCGAACAATCAAGGATTTCCGCTCGTGGATGAACGTTCTGAACAAGCTGAGCAACAACCTACGCGTTACTTTGTTAAGTATCATAAAGGGAAAGAGAGCGAAGTGAGAGCGCTTCTTCGTCAACATAACCTTAAAGTGGTTGATGCGTTGGTGAAGCAACAGGTACTGGTGGTGAGCGGCGAACAAGCGGACGTCGATAAGCTATCTGGTAATGAATCCGTTGAATACACCGAGCAAGAACCAACGAGAAAGTTGTTGTCTCAATAAGATAGCCTCAATATGAAAAACGCCCCTCACGTGAGGGGCGTTTTGTTTGAGTACTTTTCCTGCTAGAGCCTTTGAGAGATGAATGCCGACGAGCCTAATTCTGCATTCATAAGAATAAAAGCTTAGCGCACAATCAGGCCAAGTAGGATACCTACAATGCCGAAGTCAGCATCACTGAATGTTGTGTTTGCAAAGCCAAGATCACCCAGTACCGGCATTAGGAAGACAGGTAGGAAAGTAATCAGTAGACCTTGTGCAAACGCACCTAGAATTGCACCGCGACGACCACCTGTTGCGTTACCAAATACACCCGCAGCCGCACCCACAAAGAAGTGTGGAACTACACCAGGGATAATCACAGTAAGCCCCATCACGTACAGCAGGAACATGCCCACTAGACCGGCTGCAAAGCTCGATAGGAAGCCCACCAATACCGCATTTGGTGCGTATGGGAACACAACCGGACAATCCAGTGCAGGTTTTGCGTTTGGAACCAGTTTGTCTGAGATGCCTTTAAATGCAGGAACGATTTCTGCGATAACCATACGTACACCTTGCAGGATAACGTATACACCACCTGCAAATGTGATGGATTGCATTAGCGCAAACATAGACCAATGTTTACCGCCACTGACTTCACGGACAAAATCACCGCCAGCGAACAAACACGTCACCACAAAGATGATGCCCATGGTGAACGAGATCGCCACTGGTGTATCACGTAGGAACAACAAGCTTTTAGGGACATTCATCTCTTCAGTAGAGTGTTCTTTGTTACCGAACTTGCTGCCAATAAAGCCAGCTAGCACGTAAGAAAGGGTAGAGAAGTGACCAATCGCAACGTCATCAGAACCTGTAACTTGCTTCATGTACTTGTGAGCGATCGCAGGGAAGAACACCATTACAGAACCCACAACCACAGAGCCAAGCGCGATCAGTGGAACGCCTTTCATGCCGCTAGATGCCAGAATCGCTGCTACCATCATCGACATAAATAGTGTGTGGTGACCGGTTAGGAAGATGAATTTCCATGGCGTGAAGCGAGCGATCAAGATGTTCACTAACATACCGAAGAACATGATCATCGCCATCTCTTTACCAAACGCTTCTTGCGCGATAGAGACGATAGCTTCGTTGTTTGGAACCACGCCTGTAATGCCAAATGCGTGTTGGAAAATCGTCGCGAAGTCGCCTAGCGAGCTCACAACTAAGCCTGCACCTGCGCCAAGCACGATGAAACCAAGAATGGTTTTTACCGTGCCTTTAATGCACTCGGTGACTGGTTTTTTCTGGGCAATTAAGCCGATTAGGGCGATTAGACCGACCAGAACCGCTGGCTCTGATAGGACATCGTTCATTAAGAAACTGAAGAATTCCATAACGCCACCTTATAGAGCGCCAAGCTCTTGAAGTGCCACAGATAAACGCTCTTTCATTGCGACTTTGTCGACCATGTTATCAAGCGCTACGATGCGTGGTTCAACGCCAAGTGCATTCAACTGTTCAACGATGTCGTTAGTACCGATGAAGATGTCACAATCCGTACCTTTTGCAGAGCCTAGATCGATATGATCCACTTCTGCGTTTACATTCAATTCTTTCACGATGCCTTTGATGCTCATTTCCATCATTAGGCTAGTACCAAGACCGTGACCGCAAACAACCATAATTTTCATAATTCAGACCTTTTCTTTTTTATAGGGGGTATACCCATTTGTTAATGGGGTATGTCAGGAGTAAAACTTAGTATTTGTCGATGATCGCAAGAACATCTTCTTTGCTTTGAGCGTTGCAGATGGCCTCTACATGCTCTTCATTCATAAACAATTCCGCCAGTTTTGAAATCGCATCAACGTGGCTATTACTGTCCGTTGCCGCTAGCGTGACCAGCATTTTTACTGGGTCATTTTCTTCAGAGTTAAAATTGACGCCGTTTTGGATCACCGTGATCGCCAGTGACAAACGGTTAACGCCATCTTCAGGGCGAGCGTGTGGCATCGCCATGCCAGGACCTACCACGTAGTAAGGGCCAAGCTCTTCGTGCGAGCGGTAAATTGCTTCAACGTAACTTGGTTCTATCGCGCCATTTTCAATCAAAGCTTCACAAGATTTGCTGATCGCATCTTTCCAGTCGGTTGCGTCAGAATGGATGCGAATGACATCAGAGGTAATCAGTTTACGTAGCATTGGAATGTTTCCGATTTGTTGTTTTGTTGCTGCGTACTTTATCGATCAATTTGCCAGAAAAACCTGAGAGTGATCACAAATGGTAGCGCTATCTGATAGCGCTACCATTAATTGTGATAGCGCTACCATTTTTATTAGGCATCGAAGTTTCATGTGCTGGTGTTCGAGTTCTAATGCGCTAATATCAAAACCATTAAAGCGCTGTGATAAGATGTCGCAGCTGAAATTAGAGAACATTAAATAAAAACAATGAGCGAACCTCGCAAACGAAGAAGTACCGGCAATGTCACTTTGGCTGATGTCGCCAAACAAGCAGGCGTAGGCACTATGACGGTGTCGCGAGCATTACGAACGCCAGAGCTGGTATCCGATAAGCTGAGAGAAAAAATTCAACAAGTGGTTGATGAGCTCGGCTATATCCCGAACAAAGCCGCAGGGGCACTCGCATCTGCAGAAAGTTATTCCATCGCTCTTATCATTCCGTCACTGTTTGAAAAAGCGTGCGCGCATTTCTTACCAAGCTTCCAACAGGCGTTAAACAAAGCGGGTTATCAACTATTGCTGGGTTACAGCGACTACTCGATTGAGCAAGAAGAAAAGTTGCTTTCGACTTTTTTAGAGAGCCGTCCTGCGGGCGTTGTACTGTTTGGAAGTGAGCATAGTCAGCGAACGCATCAACTGTTAGAGGCGTCAAATACGCCAGTGTTAGAGATTGCCGAACTGAGCTCAAAGGTCAGTTATCTCAATATTGGCGTGGATCACTTCGAAGTGGGTAAGGCCTGTACCAGACACCTGATTGAACAAGGTTTTAAGAACGTTGGTTTTATTGGGGCGCGCGGGAATCACTCAACGTTGCAACGCCAGTTACACGGTTGGCAAAGTGCGATGATTGAAAACTATCTCACCCCAGATCATTTTCTAACGACTCATGAAGCGCCATCTTCACAATTGGGTGCGGAAGGATTGGCGAAGTTATTGCTGCGCGATTCAAGCTTGAATGCTTTGGTGTGTAGCCATGAGGAGATAGCAATTGGTGCGCTCTTTGAGTGCCATCGCCGCGTGCTCAAAGTCCCGACCGACATTGCCATTATTTGCCTTGAAGGCTCTTCTATGGGGGAGCACGCTTACCCAAGTTTGACATCGGCAGAATTTGATTACGAGCGCATGGGTACCAAGGCGGCAGAAAAACTGTTGCATGCCATTAAAGGTGAGCCAGAAGAAAGGCCAACCAGTATGGGCTTTAAGCTAAAGCGTCGAGCAAGTACCGCGATTAACTGAGACTTCCGCTTTCCATAAATACAAAAAGCCTCTCAATATGGAGAGGCTTTTTACATTCTGAATTCGCGAGCGAAAACTACGGACGTTCGCCCGCGGCTAGGCGTTGTTCGATATCTACGATCACCTCTGGCAGATCGGAGATGGTATCGATTAAGTAGTGAGGTGCACTCTTGATAAACTTCGCGCGTGCTTTTTCACGAGCTTTCTCTAAGGTTGCTTCGTCTGCAGCTTGGTATTCTTCAAATGTCAGACCCGCTTCGTTACCAGAAAGCAGCAGACCTACCGTCCACATGCCCGCATTGTGACCTTCAAAGATGCCTGGTGCTGAGTCGTCCACTTTGACGCATGCTTTAACGTCGGTTACACCAAGCTCAATCACGTTTTTCAGTGCCATAAACGGCGCAGGGCGACCACCTTGTGGCAGATCGTCTGTCGCGACAACGTAATCTGGTTGGTAGCCGTAATCCGCCGCAACCGGAATCAGTACATCCATTACTTCGCGAGGGTAACCCGAACAAGAACCGATCTTGATGCCTTTGTCTTTCAGACCGTTTACCACTTCAATCGCGTTGAGGATTGGTTCTGCGTGGTCAGCCACTTTTGCTTTTTGCAGAGGCATAAATGCCGCATAGATAGCGTCGATGTCTTCGCTGGTCATTGAGCGCCCAAACTTCTCGTTCCAACGCTTATCAACCGCAGGAATGCGACCCACAGCTTGGATGTGGTCCCACTTACCAAGCCCCATTGGTTCACGCGCCTCTTCAAGGTCGATATCAAAATCAAAGCCTTGTTTGAACGCTTCCACAAAGATACTGGTTGGCGCAAAAGAGCCGAAATCGACGATAGTGCCAGCCCAGTCAAAGATCACTGCTTGAATTTGTGAGTTGCTCATGTTCAATCCTTTTTCTTGCTTGCCAGGGCGCTTGCCTTCACGTTGAAACGGCGCTCTGAATAAATTGGTTTTTGTTGAGGTCTATTGACCCTAAAAGTAGTTAAAGTCTTTACACACTTTGGCGATCGCTTCTTCGAAGATCGCCAACGCTTCTATCAGTTGTTCGCGAGTGATGATCAGCGGTGGGCTGAGTTGAATCACATTGCCTTGCGATACCTTGAAGCTCACGCCATTGTCGAGGCATTGGTACAGCACAGCTTCCGCCTCGTCATACGCGCGCGCTTTGCTTTCGTGGTCAGTGACCAACTCAATGCCCCACAACATGCCGATGCCACGCACATCACCAATCACTGGGTATTTGGCTTTCATCTCTAACAGCTTTTCACGCATGAACTGGCTGTCGGCTTTGGCTTTATCTAGCAAGCCGTCTTGCTCAATGGCTTCCATGGTTGCCAGTGCTGCAGCACAACCGATAGGGCTTTTCTCATGAGTGTAGTGACCCATGGAGATTTGCTCGGCGGTGTTGTATTTGTCTTTGGTTACCATGGCTGCGATAGGCACTAAGCCTCCACCCAAGCCTTTACCGATGCAGAGCATATCTGGCTCGATGTCGTAGGCTTGGTAGGTAAACCATTCGCCGCTACGACCCATGCCGTTAGGGATGTCGTCAATGATCAACATGACATTGTGTTTGTCACAGATTTCTCGAATGCGTTTCCAGTAGGCTTTGCTCGGCACTTGTACGTCGGTATTACGAACCGCTTCTGCGATAAACGCGCCCACGCCACCTTCTTTCTCAATCACGTATTCAAGGTAGTCGGCGTAATGCACGTCGCTACCGTCCCCTACTGGGAAAGCGCCACGGTAAGACACCGCTGGTGGAATGCGCTCAACACCTGCCATTAGTGGTCCCATACCTTGGCGGAAACACGCTTCGCCACCTACTGAGATGGCATCCAATGATGCGCCGTGGAAGGAATCCCACAGAGACACCACCTTGTAGTTGCCCGTGATGTGGCGCGCTAGTTTAAGTGCCATGCCAACCGCAGATGTGCCACCCGGAGCAAACAACACGCGGTTCAATTCGCCGCCACAGATTTGGGTAAGCTTTTCGGCACATTCAATCGCGGTCTCGTTGGTAAAACGACGTGGTGAAAATGGCAGTTTGGCAATTTGCTCTTGCACACGTTTAATCACATGCGGATGACCGTAGCCCAGCTGATGGACGTTATTGCCATGGAAGTCCATGTACTTTTTGCCGGTAGCATCTTGGATGTAGATGCCTTCTGCTGCTTCCAATGTATCTAAGCAAGGCGTTGACATGGCTTGATGAAGAAAGACTTCCGAATCACGCTTCAATAATGCTTGCGTGCGTTCGTCGTCCATCGATGCATTCCAAGCTTGGCGCGCTGGCGTCGTGTTGACATCGCCTTCGCTGCGGAAATGAGTCGGTTTGATATTCTGAGTCATAACGCTCTCTCAATCAGAAAGTTGCTTTACGCAACTTGCCAGTACATTGCTTTTTCAATTGCACCGATCAAGCGCTCGATATCTGCTGGGTAAACTTCGCCAATGTTGCCGATACGGAAGCAATCTGCATTCGATACCTTACCCGGATAAATCACAAAACCTTGCTCTTTTAAACGCGTGTAGAACGCTTTGAATTGGTAATCACTGTGAGTTGGAGAGTAGAAAGAGGTGATGATTGGCGAGTGAAGGTCATCACTCAGTAGTGGTTCGAAACCCAGAGAACGCATACCTGCAACCAGTGTTTTCTGGTTAGTTTGGTAGCGGTGATGACGAGCCTCAATGCCGCCTTCTTGCTCCAGCTCTAGCAAGGCTTGATAGAAAGCGCGAACCGTGTGCGTTGGAGACGTGAAACGCCATTTGCCGTGGTTCACTTCCATGCAGTGCCATTGGTCGTAAAGATCAAGGCTCAAAGAACGTGCCTGACCTTGGCACTTTTCGAGCTCAGTTTGTTTCGCAATCACAAAGCCAAAGCCCGGCACGCCTTGGATACATTTGTTTGCAGAGCTGATCATAAAATCGATGCCTAGCTCTGCGATATCGATAGGAATGCCACCAAAGCTCGACATGGCATCGAGAATCACCACTTTACCGTGTGCTTTTGCCGCAGAAGCAAATGCCTCAATTGGGTTAAGCATGCCAGTGGTTGTCTCACAGTGAACAATTGCCACGTGTGTGATAGCAGGATCCGATGCCAATGCAGTTTCCACCTCGTTCAAGTGTGGCTGTGATGTTTCGCCTGGGGAAACTACATGGCATGGAATATTTAGGTATTCAGCGATCTGAGCGATACGCGCACCGTAAGCACCGTTGTCGACAACCAACAACTTTCCATCTTTGCCAATGGCACTGCCAATCGTTGCTTCCACTGATGCGGTGCCGCTACCTTGCATTAGTACACTGGTATAGCCGCTATGCTTTGTTGCCAGTTTTACAAGCTTAGTGCGGATCACTTCGACAATGTCTTTGTTGTATTCATCATCCCAAGTACACCAGTCTTTTAGCATGGCTTCACGTACTGTTTCAGAAGTAGATAGAGGACCTGGAGTCAGTAGTAGGTATTCGTTTTTCATCTCGATTTCCATCAGAATAATTTAATTGGTCTACACCAGAAACTGAATTCACTCTAGCAAGGATGAAAAAGGGTCGTAAATAGCCATTCAGTGAATTTCATAAAACTTTCATATCCAAAATTTCACCGATCAGTTGGTCGCCTATTTATCGATAATTTTCTCAAAACTGCCATTTTATGGTCATGAATTCGTCACATTGGCGAAGTAGGGTAATTAGCGTCAACTGGTACAGACCAAAATGAAAACTTAGCCAAATTAACTGGAGAAAATGATGAAAAACCGTTTGATGAAAGGATCGCTGGCTGCGCTTGTCTCTCTGCTTGCTACCAATGCAATGGCTGCACAGGAAGTCACGGTTTACACCGCTTTCGAAACTGACATTCTTGCTAAATACAAGTCTGCGTTTGAGAAAGACAACCCAGATATCAAGATTAAGTGGGTTCGTGATTCAACAGGTATCATGACGGCGAAATTGCTGGCAGAAAAGAATAACCCTCAAGCAGAAGTGGTTTGGGGGCTTGCTGGCTCGTCAATGGCACTGCTGAAAGATGAAGGTCTTCTTAAGCCTTACACACCAAAAGGTTTGGAAGAGCTGCACGCGAACCTAAACGACCCTCAATCAAACCAAGCTTGGTTCGGGAATGATGCGTTCTTTAACGCAGTTTGTTTCAACGAAGCGGTAGCGAAACAACTTAACCTACCGAAACCAACGTCTTGGGAAGACCTAACGAAGCCGGTTTACAAAGGTCACATTGCAATGCCGAACCCAGCGTCTTCAGGCACTGGCTACATGCAAGTTTCTGCTTGGTTACAAAACATGGGTGAAGATCAGGCATGGAACTACATGCGTGACTTAGACAAAAACATTGCACACTACACGCACTCTGGTTCTAAGCCATGTGTTCAAGCGGGCATGGGTGAAGTGGCTATCGGTATTTCGATGGCGAGCCGCGGCGCGAAGTTGAAAACACAAGGCGCGCCATTAGCGGTGATCACACCAAAAGGCATCGGCTGGGAATCAGAAGCTGTTGGTCTAGTAAAAGAGTCTGATGCAGCGAAGCGTGTTGTCGACTGGTCAATCTCTAAAGCAGCAAACGAGCTTTACGTAGAAATGTACCCAGTGGTTGCACATAAAGAAGTGAAAGCGACCGTTTCTAACTTCCCGAACGTTCAAGAGAACATGGCGAAGATGGACTTCGCGCAAATGGGCAGCAAGCGTGCAGAGATCCTAGCGGCATGGTCTGAGAAATTTGACGCGAAATCAGAGCCAAAGTCTTAATGGAATTTGCTTTGAGTTGAATGTTGAAATCCACCTCGGTTGAGGTGGATTTTTTGTTTTCTCTTTTATTTCAGAGTTTACTGCAAGTAGATTCCTAGTCTCACCTAGGTTCGTTGGAATGACGGACTTAAGAAAGTTGGGTGCTTCTATCCATCCGCACTCACAACGTCATTCTCGAGAGTGAGGAAGGAGTGAGTCGGGAATCTCTAACTACCACTTGAACAAACGTCATCGCCCTTCATCTATTTGTCATCTTCTGGCTATAAATTTGTCATTGGAACGTAACACTCCAAAACTAAAGTTGGTATATACCATTTGGAGCGTGTGTTATGTCAACTAACCAACATTACCTAAATATCGAAAATGTAGTGAAGCAATTCGGACAGTTCACTGCATTAAAGAAAATCTCGCTAGCGATTGAAAAGGGCGAGTTCGTTTGTTTTCTTGGTCCTTCTGGCTGCGGTAAAACCACTCTGCTACGTGCTATTGCAGGTTTAGACTTGCCAACGTCTGGTGCAATTTTTCAAAACGGTCAAGAGACCACATTCCTACCACCAGAGAAGCGTGATTTCGGTATCGTCTTCCAATCTTACGCGCTGTTTCCGAACCTAACCGTGCAAGAGAACATTGCGGTGGGTTTGAAGAACCAAGGCATGTCTACCAAAGAAGCGTTAGAGAAGGTGGATTACTGGTTAGAAACCATTGGTCTTCCAACCTCTGGCGAGAAATTCCCTAACCAACTTTCTGGTGGTCAGCAGCAGCGCGTTGCTTTGGCTCGTGCATTGGCGTTGTCACCGGGTCTACTGTTATTGGATGAGCCGCTGTCAGCGCTGGATGCAAAAGTACGTGTTCACTTACGTGACGAGATTTGTAAGCTGCAACGCAAGCTTGGCATTACCACCATCATGGTTACGCACGATCAGGACGAAGCATTGTCGATGGCGGATCGTATTGTGGTGATGAACCATGGCGTGATTGAGCAAGTTGGCACACCTCAAGAAATCTACCAACAACCAGCAACGCGCTTTGTTGCTGAGTTTGTCGGCAGCATGAACTTTATTGAAACCTCAGTCGCAACGGACTCCCAAGTACGAATTGCAGAAACCTTGATGCCAGCACCAAGCTTGACCAATCGTAAGATCCAACGTGGTGACCGCTTCGACCTTGCGGTGCGTCCTGAAAGCATCAAGTTCGTTGAAAACTACAACAACTCTTTACCTGTGCGAGTTACCGCAACCGAGTTTCTGGGGGCGTTTTTCCGTATTGATTGCGTATTGCAAAACGACAGCTCAACGAAAACCATCGTAGTGGATGTGCCTGTGGAAACGGTTCAAAAACTCAATATCAAGGCGGGCGATGTACGTTACATCCAGTTTGCTGAAGAAGGGCTGCATGGTTACGCCGTGCCCTCGGTAGATAAAGCGCTAGCAGCGTAGGTGTAAACATGGATGCGAAGACAATGACGATGAATAGCCTAACCACGCAAGACAAAGCAAAATCCCTACTCGGACGTGTTAGCCGCGATAACCTTGTGTTGTTTGGTTTGCTCGCTGGTTTGTCGACCATGATGGTGCTGTTCATCTTAATGCCGCTTTGGGCAATGTTGACCAAGAGTGTGCAAAATGCCAATGGCGAATTTGTCGGATTGGCAAACTTTGCGACGTACTTTTCCTCTTCAAGCTTGTGGGTGTCGGTGGGCAACACCTTCACTTTGGGCGTGATAGTGACCTCGGTAGTAGGCGTGCTTGCGTTTGGTTATGCCTACGCGCTGACTCGTTCATGCATGCCGTTTAAAGGTTTGTTTCAAATCCTAGGTACCGCGCCGATCCTCGCGCCTTCGTTACTGCCAGCGATCAGTTTGATTTTCCTTTTCGGTAATCAAGGCATTGCTAAAGAGATGCTGTTAGGAAACTCGATTTATGGCGTGATTGGTATCTCGATGGGTTTGATTTTCTGGACCTTCCCTCATGCATTGATGATCTTAACCACTTCGCTGCGCACTTCAGATGCTCGCTTGTATGAGGCTGCTCGCGCACTTAAAACCTCACCCATCAAAACCTTCTTTATAGTGACGTTACCTGCGGCGAAATACGGTTTGATCAGTACGCTTATCGTCGTCTTTACGCTGGTTATCACGGACTTTGGTGTGCCGAAAGTGATTGGTGGCAGCTACAACGTTCTGGCGACTGACATCTTCAAACAAGTTGTGGGACAACAAAACTTTGCTATGGGTGCAGTGACCAGCATTATGTTGTTATTCCCTGCGGTAATGGCATTCGGCGCAGACCGCTGGGTACAGAAAAAGCAGAAGAGCTTGTTCGACACACGTTCAGTGCCTTACCAGCCAGAACCTAACAAAGCGCGCGACAGCATTTGTTTGGTTTACTGCAGCATCATTTCTATCGCAGTGTTGGCTGTGCTTGGCATGGCAGTGTATGGCTCGTTAGTTACGTTCTGGCCTTGGAACAAAGCGCTGACGCTAAACAACTACAACTTTGCTGAAATGAGCACTTACGGTTGGAGCCCATTCTTCAACTCGCTAACGCTGGCAGGTTGGACGGCAGTGATCGGTACTGCCATCATATTTGTCGGTGCTTACTGTATTGAGAAAGGGCGTGCGTTCGGTCCAATTCGTCAGGTGATGCAAATGCTTAGCGTGGTGCCAATGGCGGTTCCGGGTATGGTGCTTGGCTTGGGTTACATCTTTTACTTCAATGATGCGAACAATCCTCTGAATGTGCTTTATGGCACCATGGCATTCTTGATGATTAACACGGTAGTGCATTACTACACCGTGGGTCACATGACAGCACTGACAGCGCTAAAGCAGTTGCCATCGGAGATTGAAGCCACGGCGGCATCGGTGAAGCTTCCTCAATACAAGTTGTTCTTTAAAGTGACATTACCTGTGTGTTTACCTGCGATTTTGGACATTGCGACTTACTTGTTTGTTAATGCATTGACCACCACTTCTGCGGTAGTATTCCTTTACTCAACCGATACGATTCCGGCTTCGGTCTCGATTCTGAATATGGACGATGCAGGTCAAACTGGCGCTGCAGCGGCAATGGCTGTGATGATCATGATTGCTGCCGCAATTGCGAAGATTGTTCAGATGACTTTGGGTAAATTGTTAGAGAATCGCACACAAGCTTGGCGCAAAAGATAAGGACACTTCGTGCAATACGTAAAAATTAAAGATTCGATTGTTGAACAGATTGAAGCGGGCATGCTATCGCCGCGTCAAAAACTGCCAGCAGAGCGTAAGTTGGCGGAGTCGTTCGATACTACACGCGTCACTCTGCGTGAAGCTTTATCACTGCTGGAAGCAGAAGGTCGAATCTATCGCGAAGATCGCCGAGGTTGGTTTATCTCACCTGAGCCATTGCGTTACGACCCAACCCAAACGTTGAACTTCCCAAACATGGCAAAAGCGCAAAATCGCGTGCCAAAAACAGAAGTGATAGCCGCAAAAGGCACCTTGGCTAATAAATTGGCCGCTCGTTTGTTGGACCTTCAGCCGTTTTCAGACGTATTTCGTGTCGACCGCGTTCGTTACCTAGAAGAGCGTCCGGTGGTTTATGTCACGAACTACATTCGACCAGACATATTTCCCAACTTATTGTCTTATGATTTATCAAACTCGTTAACCGACATTTATCGTGAACACTACGGTGTGACGTATCAAAAAATTCGTTACCGAATTTCGACTAGTACTTTGTTGGGTGAGGTGGCACAGGCATTGCGCGCGACGTCTGGTACGCCTGCAATGTTGGTTGAACGTATCAACTACAACCAACATGGCGAGTTGATTGACTGTGACATCGAATACTGGCGTCATGATGCCATCAGCATCGAGTCTGTCGCGGAGCTGAATTAATCTCTGTTTGCTGGGCATCTGTCTAGTTGGCAGCGAGCAATTTATATCTCAAATTCAAAGGCTCCATATTGGGGCCTTTGTTGTACCCAAGCACCTTGAGGGTATCTAAATATCATAAACAGGAAAACGGAATGGATCTCTTGGCAATCGCACTCGTTGTATTGTCTGCGGTTATGCATGCTGGCTGGAATATTCTTGGTAAAAGCAATGCTGGTTCAGGGCTCGCGTTTACGATGGCGGCAAGTTTATCTGCTTGCCTTCTGCTCACGCCTTATCTTATTTGGTATCTCTTTAACATTGGCTGGGCGACGTTGCCCAACGTGTTTTGGGGAATGCTGTTTATCAGTGGTTTATCTCAAATCGTCTATTTGATTGGTTTGATCGTGGCCTACAAGCACGCTGATGTGGGAGTGATTTATCCGATTGCGAGAGCACTCCCTGTAATGATGGTGGGCGCACTCACCGTCGCCTTAGGTTATGAGTTGAATGCTCAGCAGTGGTTGGGTTTCCTGCTTATTACTTTAGGTTGTGTCCTAGTTCCAGTGACCAGTTTTCGTCAAATTACTCTTGGGGAGTACCTGAATGTTGGTGTGTTTTGGGCCTTGATTGCGGCGTTTGGCACGACGGGTTACTCCGTTGTGGACAAGCAAGCACTGAATCTGCTAACTCAACAAACATCGACCATTCTTAACGACCACTATAGCGCGATTTTTTATCTAGGCGTGCAGTTTTGGGTTATGGGAGTACCGGTTTTATTGTGGTGTATTGTTTCGGGGAGTCAGCAAGAACTACAAACCGCTTGGATGATTCGCAAAAGTGCGAGCATGGCTGGCATCATGATGGCATCCACCTACGGCTTGGTGCTGTTTGCGATGACTATGACTGATAACGTCAGCCTTGTTGTGGCTTTGCGACAAATCAGCATTGTATTTGGTTTATTAATGGGCGTGTGGTTGTTGGCTGAAAAATGGTATTTCACGCGAGGCGTCGGGGTGCTGTTGATCCTGAGCGGAATCATTATGTCATTGAGCTCTGCTTGAGGTATAAGGCACCGATGTCGATTCGGTGCCTTGGCACAGCTAAATTTTTAAAATCGCAATTGTGCACCAAACATCACACCGCCAGAATCAAAATCGCTATTCTTGGCGTAGTTGTACTCTAAGTTCAAACCAAAGTGTTTATAGGCCCAAGCGACACCAGCGGCGGCCTCGCCTCCAAGGCTGGACTCATCATATTCTTTGCTCTGACCATTATTTTTAAATGTATAACTTAACGTGTAGTAAGTGACACCGCCTTTCCCGTAAAGCTCAAAGCCAGCTCCCAGAGGGTAACTTGCGTAACCGCTGAGTCGAGGTCCGCCATAACTGACATCGGTGATTTCTGTTAAGGGACTGATAAGTACGGAGCCAATGCCGTTAAATGCGCCCTTATAGCCGGCTTCAATACCAAAGTTGTGATCGAACATGTAACGGTAATATACATCACCAAGGAACATGTCACCTTCATCATGGCTATTGTTCACATCGTAACTAACATTACCGTAGCCTAAATTTGCTCCAACAACATGTTGGGTTGGTTGTGCATGAGCCGTTAAGGAAAGTGCGGACAGTAAGCATGCAACGGCGTACTTGTAAGACATAAAAACTCCGAATCATAAAATGAAAAAACAAAACGTCATGTGCTGCGTTGGGTTAACGTAGCCTTGTTATGAACTCCGCTTTGGTATTGTCTAACCATTCGTAACGACGTCGATACATCGAACGCTTAGAACGCGACATGCCTTCGATATCACGACGCGGGGCATTCACATCGAGTGAGTAGAAATGACGGTTGTATTCGGTGCCGCCCAACTCTTGCCAGAGTGCATCGTAATCCGTTTTGATTCGTCCTTTACTGTAGCGTCGTGCAGCATAAGTATGGGATTGTGTTTTTACCGCTAGAATCGTATTCACTTCCCAAATTTGCGCGAGTAAAGTGAGCAAACTCACCATCAAGCTTTTTGGTCTTTGCCCGTAAAGCTTACGAGTTAACTTTTTAATTTTCGCGTTGTTCTCTTCACTGCTGCGTGGCCCTTGCAAGCCGCCAATCATAATGCTGCGTCCAGATTCTATGTGGCCGAGAGTAAATGAGAGCGTATAGAAGTTGCCATCCTCCGCGCTGTGTAGCACTAGGCTCATGTCGCCTTCTTTTTGGTAACGCGCTTCGTACACCAATCGCACAGAGTACAATGTCTCGTCGATTTCAAATGATGTTAATGTTAAGCCAGTTGAATCGGTATAGATCTCTTCAATGGTCTGTTTAGAAAACAGCTCTGAAATGGTTTTGTAGTGATCAACCACTAGGTTTGAACGATCGAACGCTGAGTTATTTTTGATGATGTAGGGACGAAACGGTTTTTCTAAAAATCGGTGCGTACGTGCACAAAGCATCTCTAGCAATGACGATTCAATATTATCTGACAGGTGCTTAAACGCTCGTTTGTAGTAAAGTGCGCGCAAGATGAACTTAGCTCTGTAGGTCCAAATTGGCTTATAGACATCAGCATAATCATCTGAGTAAATTGATTTGCTATGGTAAAAAATGGATTTGTTCGCGGTCATTTTCACTCCAGATTAACGTGTGCTCAACAGCCACAATTAAGAACCGACGGACGAGCAGCGAAGAACCCGAAAAAGGGGGAAATGCAAAGCACTACTAAAAGGGGAGGTTTTGCTGTGCCCGACGTTTATATAAGGTTTTGAACACTGTTCTTTTGTTGGAATTCTAAGAGAAAATTGACCTTAGGTATTGTATGGGTTGGTAAGGAAATGTCAGTTTGGAAGCCACTTTGAACGTTGTGATTACGAGGTAGAAAAATGCTCGTGTTGGCAGAGTATGATGCCGTGTTGCTAAGTTAAAGTGAAATGAGTTGAACAAGAATTGAACGTTATTTGAAATTATTTTGACGTGTTTCTGGTCTTTATACGTACCTTATAAATATCGAGCCAATTTAGGCCCGATATAAAGGTAAGTAAGGAGAGGTTTATGAAACGCTTAATGACTTTAGCAAGTATGATTGCTCTGACTGCTGCACCTTCTGTTGTTTTTGCTGGTGGCTATCAATGGACAAACGATACCGAAACGATCCATGGTGATGTTATGGATAGCAAACAAGCGGCTTATGAAATGGGTCGTGACATGATTCAGAACTATCAAAGCAAATCACCAGGTCAGCTTCGTGACGAGTTTACAAGCCTTACAGAGTATGTTGATCGCCAGTCGTTTTCTATCACCGACTCAAAAGTCATGGTGAATGAGTTCTTGCAAAGTGACGGGCAAGTTGTATACCAGCCTATTCTCAATGTTCAATACGAGTACCGCATGCGTGAAACCGGTAAATACTAACCAGTAAGACCGTCTCGATTTTCCGATAATTTATATCCTTGCTGTTTGTTTTGGGGAGCGCTGCTCCCCTTTTTTGTATTCATTGATAGCGGAAACTTCCACTCTCTCAGCGCAACATTTGCTATCGCTCAGCGTTAGATATTCTTGCTCGTTGATTGTGCTCATCGTTTGTAAAGTGTTTACAGAAACGATGCAACGCACTAACAAGGATATCCGATGACACACAGTTCATACTGGTTCAAACAGGCCATTGAAGCTGAACAGCCAGAAACGCCGCAACCATTACATCAAAATATTGATACCGATATTGCTATTGTCGGTGGTGGCTACACCGGACTTTGGACAGCGATTATGATTAAGCAGCAATCTCCTGAAAAACAGGTGGTTGTTATCGAAAAGGGCTTGTGTGGCAGTGGGGCATCTGGCGCGAATGGCGGCTGTATGCTGACATGGTCTACCAAGTTCCCGACGTTGAAACGGTTATTCGGTGAAGAACATGCTGTTTGGTTGGTAAAAGAGTCGGAACAAGCGGTGTTGGAGATTGACGACTTTTGTCAGCAATACAATATCGATGCGCAATTATCGTTAAAAGGGGTTTATTACACCGCAACCAATCAGGCTCAGAAAGGTGGCATGCAGCCAGTTGTCGACGAGTTACAACGGCTAGATGTGAACAGTTGGCGTCGTTGCTCGGTGGAGGAACTGCTTGCCAATACGGGTTCACCTCGCCATATTGAAGGCTATTACTCTCCGGTTGCTGCTAACGTACAACCCGCCTTACTCGCGCGAGGGTTACGCCGTGTTGCTATTGATCTGGGTGTAGAAGTTTATGAGAACACGCCAATGACGCGTCTAGATTATGGAAAACCTGCCACCGTCTGTACACCTAAAGGAAACATTCAAGCGCAGCAGGTGGTGTTGGCATTAAATGCATGGATGGTGGAGCAATTTAAGCAGTTCAAAAACAGTATTGTTGTGGTGTCTTCGGATATGGTTATTACCAAACCGCTTGGTGATACTTTGTCTCAATCTGGTTGGCAAGCAGGTTCGAGTGTGTTGGACTCACGCATCTTCGTACATTATTACCGAGATACGCCAGATGGCCGTTTGATGCTAGGTAAAGGCGGTAATCAGTTCTC
Organism: Vibrio sp. Y10_XG_PY6; assembly: GCF_024181795.1. Classification (NCBI taxonomy): domain Bacteria; kingdom Pseudomonadati; phylum Pseudomonadota; class Gammaproteobacteria; order Vibrionales; family Vibrionaceae; genus Vibrio; species Vibrio sp. Y10_XG_PY6. The sequence goes on along the minus strand of NZ_JAMZAQ010000001.1, from coordinate 1,758,622 downwards.
TTTCAACAACCAAGTTGATGCGATGTTTAACAAGCCGACGCGTTATCAAACGCTACTAAAAAAATCATTCGACCACCTTTTTCCTCGCTTAAAAAGGGCTGAATTTGAGTACTCTTGGACTGGCGGTTCGGATCGCTCCGCAACTGGTTTTCCTTTTTTTGGCCAATTGGATGAGCAAAGTAATGTCTTTTACGGGTTTGGTTATTCAGGTAATGGCGTTGCTCAAACTCGAATGGGTGGAAAAATTTTATCGTCGTTGGTGTTAGGGCTAGATAACGAATGGACGCGAAGTGGTTTAGCGCAAGGACTGCTTGGGTATTTTCCACCAGAACCAATACGTTGGCTGGGAGCAATGATGGTACGAAATGCTGTTCGCCGAAAAGAGGAAGCGGAAGACAATGAGAAACATCCGTTTGTTTGGGATAAATGGCTAGCGAAACTCGCAGGACCAGCAGGCAAAGCGGATAAGCTCGACTAAACTGAAGACTTTAGCCACAAACGAGACAGTTTGCAGTGAAAGTCATTGGGGGGCGATGTAGCCTTGTGTTAGCCTCTGTCTTTCAAGCTCAGATTTAAAAGGTGAGTAATATAATGAAAGTATTCAGCAACTTCGATAGCGGCAGCATTCACGTAGTGAAAGCGGACGACAAAAATGACATCAAACTTAAAATCCCTAATGACAATATGTCGGAATTCTACCAGTGGTTCCATTTCCGTCTAGAAACCGAAGCCGAGCAGTCGCACACGATCAAACTGCTTGATTTGGCTAAGTCGGCTTATCCAGAAGGGTGGCAAGGTTACGATGTCGCGGCGTCTTACGACCGTGAAGAATGGTTCCGTATACCAGCAGAGTTCGATGGCGACACGCTGACTTTCACTGTTATCCCTGAGCGTAGCTCAATTTACTTCGCGTACTTTGCGCCTTACACATACGATCGTCATTTAGACTTGTTACACATGGCACAAAGTGCGCACCACTGCCAACTAGAAACATTAGGCCACACATTAGACGGCAATGACATGAGCTTGCTAACGTTTGGTGAGCCGGAAGAAGGCAAAAAGAAAATCTGGATGATTGCACGCCAACATCCGGGTGAAACCATGGCTGAATGGTTCATGGAAGGCATGATCCAACGTTTACTGGATGAAAATGACACTGTTGCGCGTGCATTACTGGAAAAAGCAGTGCTTTACGTGGTACCAAACATGAACCCAGACGGTGGTATTCGCGGCCACTTGCGTACGAACGCGGTAGGCGTGAACTTGAACCGTGAATGGCAAACTCCGTCTATGGAGAAAAGTCCAGAAGTCTACCTTGTGCGTCAACGTATGATGGAAACGGGTGTTGACATGTTTTTAGATATCCATGGTGATGAAGCGATACCGTATAACTTCGTCGCTGGCTCAGAAGGTATTCCTTCTTACGATGAAAATCTTGCCGCTTTAGAGGCATCATTTAAGCAAGCGCTACTGACTATTACCCCTGAATTCCAAGATGAGATTGGTTATGATAAAGATGAGCCGGGTAAAGCGAATTTGACGGTAGGCTCAAACTGGGTCGCGGAGCAGTTCAAATGCCTGTCGTACACGATCGAGATGCCATTTAAAGACAACAACAATCACCCAGATCCGCTTTATGGTTGGTCACCAGAACGCAGTGTATTATTTGGGCAAGATGTCTTAGCTGCAACGCTTACCGTGGCGGATAAAATCTAGTTCGATAACTTAACGTCTGTTAATTATTTCGAAAACAGCTCATTTTAAATGAGCTGTTTTTTATGCCTTCGATATCCATTCTCTCCTGTAAAAATTTGTTGCCATTCACAGGCTTAAATGTCGATTCTTAAATTTGAGAATATGGGTTTTTATGGTGATTTGCGTCACAGAAAACTGGCTATTTTGTGATATTCTCCGCAACGAATTGACTATGGCTAAACCAACGCAACGAGACTTTATTTCTCGGTTGGGTATGCGGATGAAGCTCATGAATAGATGGTCTTGAGGTTATCTTTCTCCGTTTTACGTCATTGGCGTTTGAATATCATTTTTTGATTCTTTCCTACGCTATTTAGCTATTTCTGTTCGAAGAAAAGAGAAAGTTACGGCTTCATATTTTACGGCAGTATGCTGCCTCGATGTGTTGCTTTGTGTACAAGAAAAAGGAAAAGAATAATGAAAAAAATCGCTATAGCAGTGGCTACTGTACTTGCTGGTGGTGTGATCTCAAACGTTGCACTTGCTGACACTTACATGGGCGGTAAAGTAGGTTACAACTCTCTAAATGATGCGTGTTACCTAAACGAACCTTGTGACGACGACAGTTTTGCTGCATCTATGCACTTGGGCTACAGCTTCAACGAGTACGTTGCAGCAGAGTACGGTGTTGATTACCTTGGTGACTTCACTGCAAACTTCAAAAAGCCCGGCCTAAACACCGTTGACGGTGATCTTTGGGCGTTGACTCTTGCTCCTAAATTCAACCTACCGCTAACGGATTCTTGGAATCTATTCGCGAAAGTTGGTGCTGCATACATGATGGCGGGTGACGAAAAAGATTTCGTACCAACAGGCTCTCTAGGTGCTGAGTACAAAATCAACTACAACTGGAGCCTACGTGCTGAATACCAACGTTACCAAGATATGTCTGATGACGTGATTGAAGATATGGATTCAGATTTCTTCGGTATTGGTTTTAACTACAAGTTCGGCTCTGAGCCAGTAGTTCAAGAAGAAGTGGTTGAGGAAGTAGTAGAAACACGCCCTGCAACACGTATTGTTGAGCATGTTTACCCTGCTCAAACAACAGCGACAGTACAATTCGACCTAGAAAGTGCAGAAGTGAAAGATGCATCGACCCTTTCTGGTACCGTTGATCTGATGAACACTTACCCACAAGCTCAAGTTGAGATCACGGGTTACAGTGATACGACGGGTTCTGCTGCGTACAACCAGCAACTTACAGAAAAACGCGCGAAAGCCGTTGCTGACGAGTTCCAAGCAAAAGGTATTGCGGCTGAGCGTATGACAGTGAAAGGTATGGGTGAAGCTAACCCAGTAGCAAGCAACGAAACACGTCAAGGTCGTCAAATGAACCGTCGTGTTGAAGTAGTTGTCCCTGCGTTTGAATACCAAACCACTGAGAAAGCAGAATAATTCCTGCTTAAGAGACAGTTCCAAAAGCCAGCGTGTATCACGCTGGCTTTTTTGATCCCGCTTAACAAACTCAGCACTTTCATCAATTTGTCATCACCAGTTCATACCATGGCTACCAAGTATTTGGGAGAGTGTTATGCAAAGTTTACCGCCGCTTAATTTGCTCCGAGCGTTTGAAGCCACGGCGCGATTACAGAGCTTCACTAAAGCCGCAGAGGAGCTAAATGTGACCCGTGCGGCCGTCAGTCAGCAGGTGAAATCGCTAGAACTGCAGTTAAATGCAACATTATTCGAGCGCAAGGGTACGCACCTTACGCTGACCAGCTCAGCAAAAGAATACTGGCCTGTGGTTAACCATGTGCTTCAAACCTTATCAACCTCGACCCATCATTTATTTACTCGCCCACAGAACAAGCAAATTACCTTACATGTCGCCCACAGTTTTTGCTCGCAATGGCTAATGCCAAGGCTGGCCGATTTTCAGCGTCAATTTCCAGATGTTTCCTTTAAGATCTCGACAACCGCGAATACGGTTCCAAACGCCAGTGCGATCGCAGATATAGAAATTATTAACGGAGATGGCGGTTGGCAAGAGCAACAAGCTATTCAGCTTACCCAAGAAAACTGGATCGTTGTAGCAAGCCCCGGCTTTATTCAGTTAAATCCGATTGATGACCTCACGAAGTTGTCTCAAACACCTAAAATCTGCACCAGCGGTTATCATGAATCTTGGCCGGTGTGGTTTGCGTACCAAGGTTATCAAGGCAAGGTGAGCAAAGTGATAGCCGAATTTGAACATTCACTGCTTGCTATTCAAGCTGCAACCAATCAACTTGGTGTCTTGCTGGTGAGAGACTTTCTTGTTGAGGATGAGTTGCAACAAGGGATATTAGTACAAATCGGAGATTGGCGTATGCCCAGCTCCGGCGCACACTATATGATAGTTAGAGCATCAGAAAAGTCACACGTAAACACCTTTGCCCAATGGTTAATACAAAGCCTTTGATGTTTACGGTCTATTTTTACAGCGGTACTTATTCTTGCGATTTACCTAACAAAATGCGCGGTTTCTTATAGGGTCAGTCAACCTTCTCTAAAAGCTTTGAGTGTATGATGATCTAGCTTTACGTTATCTGATGCGCACTTAATCCACACAGGATACTGTTATGGAAACAATGCAAGGCGGTAGAGAAAATGCCATCTATCGAAAAGGGAATTTGATATCTCGTCCTGCCAGTTATTGGACGATGACTATCCATCAGCTACTTACCTATCTTCATTCACGAGGCTTTACGGCATGCCCTAAAGCGGTTGGTATTGAGAAAGGAAAAGAGTGGGTTAGCTATGTCGAAGGAGAGACTTACAACTATCCATTGATTGGCAACATTGCTTCTGTTTCCGCGCTCCAATCTGCGGCAAAAATGTTACGCGATATGCACGATGCATCTGAGGGTTTCCTTAAGCAATATCAAAATGAAACGCTGCACTGGATGCTGCCACCACGAACACCACAAGAGGTGATTTGTCATGGTGATTTCATGCCATATAACGTGGCACTCCATGGAGAGTTTGTCGTTGGTGTGTTTGATTTTGATACGGCGCATCCGGCGCCAAGAGTTTGGGATGTCGCTTTTTCGGTCTATGGTTGGGCACCATTTAAAACCGATGAGCACGATAAAATGGGCTGTTTGGAGCAACAAATTCAGCGTGCAAAACTTTTCTGTGACGCTTATGGCTGTTCGAGATTGGAACGGGAAGAGCTGGTGGAGGTGATGACACACCGACTCACCGTGTTAGTTGATCATATGAGGGGGTTAGCAGCTCAAGGTGATGATAGGTTTCAAGCGAACCTAGAAGATTGCCATCATACCGCTTACCTCAACGATATCGAGTACCTAAGAAAACATAGACAAGTCATCACCCTAGGACTTTTAGGTTAGGGCTGGGCGATATCTTTAATGACATTGAATAACCACTGGTTTATCGGGGCTTGCTGTTGTGATCGACGACAGCTCATCACGTAGCGAACATCAAGCTCTAACCCGCCAGGAAGCGCGATACTTCGGCAGCCCTTAGGCACATGTCCACTCATGGTTATACCAAAATGATCCGTTTGTAGGAGCACTTTTTGAATCATCGCAGGGTGTTCAATTTCTACCTTAGGTGTGGTTCGAAACCCCATATGGTTGAGCCTTTCCAACAACGGGTATCGGTAGTCGTTCCATCCCGGCGTTTTGAAAAGTAAAAAGGGATAGTTTTCTAGCTCTTGGAAATGTTGAGCGGGATGCTCATCTCGAACAAAAAATACGGCTTTTCCTCGACCTAGTTCGTTTTGAATAATTGACTGCGGAAGATCCTCATCAAAATAATGAATCGCAATAGCGTTTTCACCCTCAGTTAATCGCTTTTTCGCGTCGCTCCCCCAACGTAAACAAGAGAACTTTGCTTTTGGGGCGTGTTTTAGTAATTCTAAGTAAAACTTGTCACCAAAGTAATCCCAAAACAATGTGTTCGCATAAATAGTGATCGAGCCGTCAAAATGAGCGGGTGAAAAACTCTGTGGTTTGATGGAATCAATACTGGTGAGTATTTGTTCAAAATGTGGCATGTTCGCTTCGACAAAAGCGGTCGGTTCAAAGCCATTTTTAGTCTGAATGAACAAAGGATCATCGAGCTGCGCTTTCATTTTTGTCAGGTTTTTGCTGATTGATCCTGAGGTCTTTCCGAGTGAATCTGCCACCAATCGGACGCTACGTAACTCATACATCCGTTTTAGTACCAATACGTTTTGAATGTCCAGATTAATGCTCATACATCGTCTCATTTATCTTCTGCCGAGAAATCATATCTCTGAATTTCTGAATAAAAGACAACGTTCGGTCAATTTAAGCATGCTGTCGTATCTTATGGTTTATTGAAGGCGACGGTGGACAGCAAATATGCTTGGTCATATCAATTTAGTGGTTTGGATTTCCATTTGGTAAATGATGACTTTCCTCGTATGAACATGTTTCTGTTGTTACAGTTTTTTCATCGAAAGAAAGTAAGAACAAAAACAGAGGTGACGTATGAAAAAATTAATCGCACTTGGTTTGATGGTTTGCTCAACAAACATAGCATTAGCTGGCGATGGGTCATACACGGGCACGATTGATATGACGATGGCTACGAAAAATCAGGTCGACGTCGAGCGCGCAGATTCTCAACTGACGCTGAAAGGTCGAAATGAAACGGCTTATGGCGGGGTAATCATCCAAACGGATGCTGCTACACAAAAAATTGAACTTCGTGGTCGACGTGATTAATCGAACATGTTGTTGTTAAGAAAATGCCGCGAATATCGCGGCATTTTTTATATTTTGAGATAGGTAAATCATTAAACTCAGCTTTGAACTTCAACCCCAGCTTCGATCTCGACTGGTTGCGCTTGAGTATCGCTTTCTTTCGCCGCATCAAGCATCTTGCGAATAATGAGTGACGCTGCCATTGCGATAGCGACCATCACGACAGCAAGGACAGTGAGTAATTGGAAATAATCACCATATACGTTTTGTACAATGTCTTGTGTGATGGTCTGTCCTTTCTCTAACGCGATAGAGGTTGAAAATGCAGCACCAATAATACCGCTCAATGCGATTGCCACAGAAAATAGGCTAACAGAGAAGTTTTCGATGTGCTTCGGCGCGACGGAAAGAATAAACGCTACGACCATCGAACCCACGATGACTTCTGCAATCGCCTGGAAGAAGTGAATAGCGAGAAAGATTTCTGGCATGATCACGACATCTTCACCCACGGTAGTCACGGCAAACGTCAAGATACCAAACGCTATCGCGGTCAGTACAAATGCCAAGGCGATTTTTGTCGCGGTAGAGAGGTAGATATCGCGCTTTTCCAGCAACCCAAAAAAGCCAGCTACGATAGGACCACCAACCATACACCAAAGCGGGTTCATTGCCATTGCTGCTTCTGGTTCGAGCGGAATAAAACCAAATAGAGAGCCTTTTAATGTGTTGATAGCAACCATGTTCATCGAGGTCATCATTTGTCCGTAGTAAACAAAGAAACAGGTTGTCAGCAAGGTCACAATTAAGATGGTCCCCATCTTCAAAGACTCAGCTTTGCTTGCTTTAAGCATCAGAGATATGAAGTATGCGATCGCCGCCCCTCCGATGGCGTATACGATATTTTGGCCAATATCCATGTTTGAAAACATGAAAAATACCAACGCGATCATTGCCAATGAAATCAATGCAAAAAGTACCCAGTTTTTTAAACTTACGGTTTTTTGATCAAGCTCAGAGGCTACGCCAACAAGATCTTTGCGGAATACCAATAGCATGATCAATGCCGCTGCTGCCATAACAGCAGAGATGGTAAAACCGCCATTAAAGCCGATCACAAGGACAATCATTGGGAACAAATATTGACCTAAAAAGGCGCCAACATTATTCACTGAATAATTGATTGGGTATCCTTTTTCAAAATCTTCTTGTGATTTGAACGTTCGTTTATAGAGGCTAGGGTAAGAGGGTGACATCAGGCCGCGGCCATAACTGGCGAGCGCAATACCACACATTGAAAGTGGAACGTTAGAAGCAGAAGCCCCCAACACGAGTAATACGTAACCGGATGCAAAAGCGAAATATGCGATAGAAAGTGAGCGATAAGCGCCTAAAAACTTATCTGCAATAAAGCCGCCCGCAATCGCGAAAAGTGGCCCGATCGCCGAAAAAGCACCAACGATCATCATCGTATCGGCTTCGTTGTAATTTAGATCCTCTAGAAAAAATCGAGTTAGACTTACTAATACACCGTAAAATGATAAGCCAAACATCATTTGGCAGAACATCATGGATTTATTGAGTTTATTCCACATAATTTTGTACTCACATTAGCGGAGAAAGGTAGGTATTGTTATTTCTATTAAATAGTAATGAAACGAAAGATTGAGTATTGAAATAATTGTCGCATAACGTGGAAATGCTGCACTATATTTTCTAATGCTTAGGTGGCTAAATGCTAATGTGTTGTTCTAGATCAATTTGAATAAAGCAGTGCTTAATTCTGCTTTTGTTTAATTTTGTTATATTTATTACTGATTGGGGCTGAAGGGGGGGGTTATAGGATTACTGGCAAATAAAAAGAGGTCTTGCGAGAAAGGAAATTGCTGACGAAGTGCATCGCCAGCAATGATATAGCGGGCTTATTTGATTATTCGCATGGCGGTGCCATATGAATGACGGCCAAGCCACCTAAGGAAGTTTCACGGTATTTTTTGTTCATATCTTTACCAGTTTGATACATGGTTTCGATAACTTTATCTAATGAAATAAGGCATTTGCTCGTGCGCTTTAATGCCATACGTGAGGCATTAATGGCTTTCATTGCGCCCATGGCATTTCTTTCAATACAAGGCACTTGAACCAAGCCGCCGATCGGGTCACAAGTCATTCCTAATGAGTGCTCCATCGCAATTTCCGCGGCTATACAAATCTGCTCGTTACTGCCGCCTCTGAGCGCCGTTAAACCAGCGGCTGCCATGGATGAAGAAACCCCGACCTCTCCCTGACAACCCACTTCGGCGCCGGAAATTGACGCGTTAGTTTTGTATAAGATGCCGATAGCGCCAGCGACTGCAAGAAAGTCTTTCAGCTGTTTAATATCAAGCTCTTTGATGAAGCGATGGTAGTACATCAATACCGCCGGAATCACCCCCGCAGCGCCATTAGTTGGAGAAGTAACGACTTGTCCTCCAGCTGCATTTTCTTCGCTAACCGCAAAGGCAAAGAGGTTAATCCAATCCATGATCTCCATTGGATCATTCTCAACTGCAGCGTTGGCTTCGAGCTTTTTCAAAAGGTTTGGTGCACGACGAGTGACATTGAGACCACCTTCTAAAATCCCTTCCGTATCGAAACCACGTTGCATGCAGAGCGACATCACTTTCCAAATTTGTTCTGCTCTTTGGCTAATTTCTTCATCTGAGCGGAATGCCAGTTCGTTTTGTAGAATCATACCTCCCAAACTAAAACCGTTAGTCTCGGCTTTTTCCAGCATCTCATCCGCTGATGTGAAAGGAAATGGTACCGCGACTTCATCTTGTTGCGTGCCGTTTTCTAGTTCGTCAGCGGTGGCGATGAATCCGCCTCCGATGGAATAATAAATTTCAAACGCCACTTGGTCTCCCGCAGCGTCTAGTGCAGTAATCGTCATTCCGTTTTCATGCAGGGGAAGGTTGTCACTATGAAAGACGATGTCATGGTCGTAGCTAAACTCAATCTGGTGCGTACCAGCGAGCAGCAGCGTGTTGTTGTCTATCGTATTTTGTAGCGCACTTTTAGCGCTACTCATTTTAATGGTATCGGGTTTATTTCCCATCAAACCAAGGACAGTGGCTCGGTCTGTGTGGTGCCCTCTCCCAGTGAGCGATAATGAGCCATAAAGGTCCACTTGCACCCGATGCACTTTCGCCATAGAGTCGCTAACTAGTTGAGTGAAATGGAATCCGGCAAGCATAGGACCATTAGTGTGGGAGCTAGAAGGCCCGACACCAATCTTAAATATATCGAAAATCGACAGCATAATTGACTTCCTTTAGCAGTGAACCTTTATAAAGGTCTCTAGAACAGTGTTGTTAACTAGATGTTAAAGCCTGTAGGCCGGGAGTGAAAGAAGATTTTTGTAACACTGCCAACTAAGCGCGAGATTTTGAAATGAAGTTAGACAATGTGGTCATCGTTTTAGGTAAACGCCTCGTCAATAGCAGATTGACCGTTGAGGGGGTAACAAGAGTCGAAGCCTTATCTAATGCGATTGCGTCATTGCCGACAGAGCGAACGGCGATTATTTTTTGTGGTGGATTAACGCAAGGCCAATGCATTTCTGAAGCAGATGCAATGTACAGTTATTTTAAATCTCTAAATGCGGCCGCTGTGCATCCGTTCCCTGAACATCAAATACTTTTAGAAAATCGATCTTTGAATACGTTCCAGAACATGCGTTACGCTTCTCGCGTTTTGTGTGATAGTGGTTTGTTCCAGTTATGGTCAGCGCGTTCGGTTGAGGTCACCTTGTTGTCGAATGACTACCACCTTGAGCGAATCATAGAAATCCAAACCTTGATGGATGAGCAGGGATTATTACGAGTACTAAAATTTGAGTGCGCATCCATGGGCGTTACTCTCAACTTACCATTAGATATCAACAAACATATCAGCGTACCATACCCACATAAAGGGCCTATGGCAGCGGCATTTTTATTACTGGATGAACTCACGACTTACCGAGTTTATTTAGAAGGGGTCAAGCAGGGAGCATTTTTACGAGACTTATCGGTTGTCCGAAAGAAGCCGCTTATGATCGCGAGACATGCCATTCAGCAATTGCTCGGTTTACCACTCGATAAAGATAGTTTGCAACAGATTGAAGATATGAAAAAGGCCATCGAAATGACGGCCTTGGATGAATCTGTAGGAGCTGCGGAACAAGCGTTAAGGATCGTTCATCCGATATTAACTGCATTGAACCGCCGCTTGGATCCTGAGTCTATTCATTAAGTTCGCGTTTTGTGCGGACTGCGCTCAATGCGATCAAACAGTAGCAAAGGAGTTCCATGCCTTCTTCCGAAATATTTTTAACATCACGGATGTAGTTCTCGTCCATCACTTGTTGCCAAAAACTGCCCATGCCATACAAGCGAGAGAAGACCAACAATAGCATCACGGCACCAATTAACAGTTTCATGTGGGGAACCGTTAAGATGGTCGCCATTTCGTTCATGGTACCTTTACCACCTTGGTAAGCTTTGGCGCAAGCCAGTGCGGTGACAGCGAGCGCAGGGAAAACCCAAGAACCATGACGAATCATGTCTGTCCAATAGTCTGTTTCACGAATAATGAGCACCGCGAAAAAGCCGGCAATCAAAATGGCCGCATGCTTTAGCTGAGGCTGTTGTTTGGATAGGCTAAAAAATGACCATGACGCAATCGCAAGCATCACAAGCTGGAGTGTTTCTGTTATGGAAAGCTCACCAAGGCTTGAACCCAACACGACATAATCAAGGCGAAGACTGAGGTTAACGAGAATACTGATAGCGACAATCATCAATGCACTTAAACTCGATTTATAAATGATGCGCTTTGACTCTTCAGTAACAACGTTGCTTGGGGCTGACTCGGCTTCTTTTACTATTTGTGTTTTCATCTTGCTCACCTGTTCCAGAAAATGTGGAAGAAATGTGAATTAGTGTGATCTGTGTTTGGGATTTTATTGTCCAAGTGGAAAGTTATGTCAGAGGAATGTCAAGAATAGAACACTGTTCGATATAGTATCGATGTGCGGTAAAGTCAGAGGTATGTAAAAATGAAGTGAGAAAGTTTTGATAAATCAAATAAAAAAGGAGCCTAAAGGCTCCTAAGTGATAGAGGGAATCTGGCGTGTCGACAAAAAATTTTAGTAGTCGCCACTCTCACTTTCTTTGTGATTGTCGCGATAGTATTCCCATTGCTCGACACGATTATCGTCAGACAGCACGCAGTAAGTCACACGTTCGCCATTTTCCGAAACGGTATCCAACTCACCACCTTGCTGAACACAGTAAACGGCTGCAGGATTTGCGACGGAGGTATACTCAGTCGAGCGAGTGGCACCTTCGTAAGTTGAACAACCAGCCAGTACCAACGTTGCAGCCATAGCCATCATTAAATTTGTCTTTTTCATTCTTTATCTCCGCATGGGGTGGGCGAGTATTGTATTGATTATAGGCAACTTTCAGAGATTATTGTCTTATCGATGTTAAAAGTAAGAGGGACGTATAAGAATTTAGATATTCTCATCTTTTACTGGTTATCACGTCACACTTCTATTTGTTGCGGATTGTTACGAAGGTTAGAACCGTTGCGTTCAAACCAATGTCTTGAACGCATTTGGACCGACAACGATGATTTAAAGCGTGAAGTTCGGTAATATGCGCGCAAAACATGACAGTGGTATTTTCGATGAGACACTTAAAATCGACCGTTCATCCGGACATTGAGCACTTGGACGACAAAATTATTTTCCAGCGCAATGCGGCACGCGCCATCGTACTAGATGGTGAAGATGTGTTGTTGCTCTATACAGAGCGTTACCATGACTACACTTTGCCAGGTGGTGGTATTGATGATGGTGAAGATGTGATTGCTGGACTAGTTCGTGAACTAGAAGAAGAAACCGGCGCGCAAAATATCCATGGTATTAAGCCTTTCGGGATCTTTGAGGAATTTCGTCCTTGGTACAAAGACGACGCTGACGTAATGCACATGGTGTCGTATTGCTATACATGTAAAATTGATCGTGAGCTAGGCGAAACGGCTTATGAAGACTATGAAGTTAAAAATGGAATGCGTCCAGTATGGATGAACATCCACGAAGCGATAGCGCACAATGAAAAGACCATGGCAGAAAGCCCAAAAAAAGGTATGAGCATCGAGCGCGAAACGTTTTTGCTTCAGTTGATTTCTAAAGAATTACTATAAATAACTTAGCTCGCCTCATAGTGACTTACCCACTCGTTGCTCTGTTGATAGGTCAGCTTTTAAATCGATAAAAAAAGTCCGGACTCCCCCCCGGAACCCGGACTTATTCCAGACGCGCAAGCGAAGCGTCATTTTGATATTTTTAAATTTGTTTCGAACTATGAAAACAATAGCTGTTTTACATTTAGTGTGTAAATAATTATTAGGTCCAACCATTGGTTTTCATGTTTTTTGCAAACGCAATGTGACGCATATCTACCCAATTGGCAAGCGCAATTTGGGTACCTTTTAATAAACCACTACTCTTTCTTATCTTTGAGATACCTTACCTCAACTTTTTTGCACACGTTTGCATAGAGATCACGAGTTTTCAAATTGGCCGAACACGATCTTGTAATTTTACGTTTTTCTGACATTGGATTTTGTCGTGATTTTTATCACAAATTGACCAACGGAGGTAGTGGACTAAAGTCGATCAGCGGTTGCGAAACCATCGGAGCATCTGAAGCAAATAAGAGTAAAGGTTGAAATGATGAGGATTGTAACTGACCGATATCTATCAACTTTTCCAGCGCGAAGAATCGACTAACGTATTGGCGAGTCTCTTTAGGTAGTGTGAGCTTCTGAAAGTCGTTACTGCCTGCTCGCTGAATAGCGCGTGCGACACGCCCTTCGCCTGCATTGTAGGCCGCTAATGTCAGCGCCATGTTTTGATCGAATTTGTTGTATAAAAACGTCAGATACTTGAGTGCTGCAGCTGTGCTTGCTTCTGTATCAAAGCGATCGTCTTGTTTTGTATCTACAGTCAACCCGAATCGTTGAGCTGTTGCTGGTATCAGTTGCCAAAGTCCGGCGGCGTTGGCATGAGAAACGGCTTTGGGGTTGTAAGAGGATTCCAACATTGGCACTAAGGCTAGACTCTTTGGTAAAGAGTGGCTTTGCAGTTGTTTGAAAATATGATGAATCACCAGGATGGATGAATCGAGACGCTTGGCAATTTGTGGCTTGTATGGGGCTAAAACTTGATATTGCGTTTGAATATCAGCTGAGCTTGGTTTCGCCTGACTGGTGATTGAAAGGCAGGATAGTAAGGCGATAAAAATAAAAAGGCCTACAGTACTCAGCCGAGATGGCGACTGAATCTGTAGGCAAGACGAACATCGTTTAGAACGATTTATCTTCATAAGTGTGTTGCACAGGTTGTTTGAGTTGACTGACCAACTCATGGAACGCCGCAGAGCTGTGGCCATTGCTCTGATTGTATTGTTGGCACTGACTTACCAACGTTTCCAATAGCGCCCATTGTTTTCTAGCTTGCATACCTATTTGGGCAGGCAAAGCATTGAAAATTCGTTTTACGCTGGCGTCATTACACGCTAACCCCAGCTCTCGCATACACTGGCTTCTATCACTGGCTGAGCGACTAAGCTTATTGAGTATTGGCATTTGTTTCTGAACATTGTTGCTCAGTGCCTCACCATCAAACTTTAAGTACAACGTTTTTTGCTGTTGAAGCAAAGGGATAAGTTGTTGATAGAGCTTGATATCCTCAGGTATTGAGCGAATAAATTGTTGAATTCGCTGCGATACTGCGCTTGCCATGATCTCTTCCTAGTGTGTTATTACTCGTGACCTGTATGGAATTGCATGATCGCCTTTGATAGTGCTTTGGTATCTAGGCTAAGTTCGCCACGCGCTAATGCGTTACGTACTTGTTCTACTTTTTCCATATCAACATCAGGTAGTGATGCCATTTCAGCTTGAGCGCGATCTATCGCTACGGTATTCGCTTGAAATGCAGGCTCGTGTACCTTGCTCTGTTCGACGACGTCGACAGGCTGTTTGCTTGCTTGCTGTAATTTTGTTTGTGGGACATGACCGCCCGCGACTTTGTCGATTTTCATGCTGTGGTCCTCATCATCATGTTCTAAATTAAGTAGGCGGTTAGGATGTGATAAACATTAAATATTTTTTTGTACTCGAAGTTCAGCGTTACTGACGAGAGCCAAAATTAAAAAATGTTACTCTGAGTCCAAAATCAAAATTGAGTATGAACTTGGTTTAACCCGGTTACGACAGCTCTAATGACCTTGCCAGAACTTAGGTTTTCTACTTCAATTTGTTGCCCTTTCGCACCATCTTCTAAGGCGACTCCTTTCGTGCTGGCGCTAAATCCATTTTTGCTCGCAATCACTATGACTTCATTGCCTTTTTCGATTAAAGGTGGAGCCGATAAATTGGATGGGTTGACCACTTGCCCTGCACGTAAACGGCGAGAGGTTTCTAAGCCTATTGCTTGTCCTGGGCGAGTATAAAAATCGTCTTGTCGCGAGATGGTGCGCGTTTCCAGTTTAACGTGCTTGGCAGTCACAACTTCATTTCGACCGACCGTGGTTGTGGCAACCAAGACAGGCAGTGTCAGAGAAGATTTTATCGTGACGTTAATTCGCCAGGGTGAGGCGATGTCATCGCAACTTACTGAGCGCTTAAGGTTTCCAACTGGCAACGCTTGATTGTCGCGACCAGTGATGACCAGAGGCGACTCACACTCAGGTAGGTGATTCGCCGAGCCTGGTACCCACATGTCGAAATCCAGTTGGTATTCTCCCCACTGGTTAGAGTGAGCATTTTGGGCCACTTCTTGTTTGAAATGCTCTGCTACAACGGATTTTATCTCCTCAACGCTTAGGGTTCTGCCAGAGGTGTTGGCGAAAGTTTGTCCTGGTATTAGAGCAAGCAGAGTTAGCATTAATGTTGAGGAAGTAAGCACTTTCCCCTTGCTTTTAATGCTTTCCGTGAGCCGGAAGTTTGGCTTCCATCCTTGTTTATAAATCATTGATATGTATAACTATTTTTTATGGCACGCATCTTGTTTGTATGTTGGCGTATTCGAGCCAACTGTAAGGAAGATGCATGGCGATCACATTTGAAAATGCTTTAGGTGTACATCCAGAGGCACTTAATTTTCGCGTTCAGCGTACCAAAGTCCTTGCCAGTAACCTAGCAAATGTTGACACCCCTGGGTATTTGGCGAAAGACCTAAGTTTCACCACCGTAATGAACCAGGTGGCTGCAGGCGGTGTGAACAAACCAGTGCCTAAGTTTCAGGTTCAGGCCCAATACTCGGTGCCTTACCAGAACAGCAAAGATGGCAACACTGTAGAACTGGGTGTTGAACAAGCGAAATTCACGCAAAACAACATGGACTTTCAAACTAGCCTGACGTTTCTCAACATGAAATTTAATGGCTTAACGAAAGCGATTGAGGGACGTTAATTATGTCATTCACTGATATTTACTCGATCACTGGATCCGCGATGACGGCACAAACTGTGCGTCTTAACACGGTCGCCAGTAACTTAGCTAACGCGGACGCGGTGTCTGCAAATCCAGATGACGCTTATAAAGCGCTGAAGCCCGTATTCGCGACTGTGTACCAAAAAGCGCAGCTGACAACGGAAAACGGGGTTTATCCCAATGCTGAAGTTCGCATTGTTGACGTTGTGAAAAATGCGGGAGAAGCCGAGAAACGCTTTGAGCCAAACAACCCGTTGGCCAATGATGAAGGTTATGTGTATTACCCAGATATCGATGTCGTGGCTGAAATGGCAGACATGATGTCAGCGACACGTAGCTTCGAAACCAATGTTGAAGTGTTATCAAATGTGAAAAGTATGCAGCAAGGTCTGCTTAGATTAGGGCAGGGCAGTTAATGAGTCTCGCACAATATACACCTTTATCGTCTGATGCTCCGGTGAGCACTAAAGCAAAAGAGAACAATGGCATTGCACCAAATCCTAAAGATATGAACAGTGCTTCTTCATTAGAGAACGAGTTCATTTCTTTGATGGTGGCGCAGATCCAAAACCAAGATCCACTTAACCCACTTGATGGCACGGAATACGTTGGTCAGTTGGCTCAATTCTCTCAAGTTCAAAGTACCGAGAATATGTCCAAGACAATGCAACAGAGCATGATTCTCCTAGACAACATGCAAGTGCTATCGACAGCGGGGCTCGTCGGACAAACTGTTTACGTCAACTCCAAAGAATTTGAGCTTGGTGAAGGCGTACAGAACGGAAAAATCGAACTCGCTCATAGCTCAAACCAAGTGACGTTAGTTGTGAAAGATGAGTTTGGTCAATCTACTAAAGTGCCATTAGGTGCTCACGGCAAAGGTGACGTCGACTTTTCAATTAATCCTGAAGAACTTGGTCTTAAACCAGGCAAATACTCAGTGGCAGTAGAAGTGCAAGAAGGGCAAGCAAGTCCAAATGTGCTCATGGCTGGCACTGTTGAGCAAGTGCGTATTCCAAATACTGGCGGCGCAGCATTAGTCAATGTCCATGGCGTTGGCAACGTTCCTTTCTATCAAATCACTCAGTTTGGTGCTTAACCAAATAGGGAAATCAGAGGTCTTTTTATGAGTTTTAACATCGCACTAAGTGGTCTGGACGCGACCAACACAGAGCTAAACACAATCAGTCACAACATTGCCAACGCATCAACGTATGGTTTTAAAGGTGGCCGCACAGAATTCTCCGCAGTATACAACGGCATGCAACCTGGTGGTGTAGAAGTCGCGTCAATTTCACAGAACTTCGACAAAGACGGCAGTATCTCAGGAACTGGCCGTGCGATGGACTTGGCGATCAACGGTGGTGGCTTCTTTGTCACTAAAGACAACATGGGTCAAACGCTATACACGCGTTCAGGTGTATTCGCGACAGATAAAGATAACTTTGTTACCGCTAACAGTGGCGCAAAACTGCAAGGTTACAGTGTGGATAGCAACAACAACCTGATGACAGGCTCTGTGGGCAATATCCAAGTATCTACGTCATCACTGAATGCAAAAGCGACAGACGGTCTTGATTTTGTTGCAAACTTTGATGCAAGTGCGTCTGCCATTGATAAAACGGTAACGCCGTTTAATCCGGACGATCCAAACTCATTCAATTCGTCTTACACCACAAAAGTCTATGACTCGCTGGGTAACTCGCACACGGTAACTCAGTACTTCACTAAGACCGCTTCTAACTCTTGGGAAGTGAATGTTCAAGTGGATGGTGGTGCAACACCAGTGACAACGGTGCCAGTAACGTTTGACAAAGACGGTTCGCTTTCTTCACCGACGGCTCCGTTTAATGTTTCATTCCCTGCGGCAGGCGCAAACGCGATGAGTGTCGACATTAACTTGAAGGGCAGCACGCAGTTCGGTGCGAAATTCGGCGTAAGTACTAACAGCCCGAACGGCTATACATCCGGTGAGCTTGCAGGTGTACGCGTTGAAGGTAATGGCATGGTTTACGCGACCTACACTAACGGCCAATCACAGCTGCAAGGTCAAGTTGTACTTGCAGACTTCGCCAACACACAAGGTTTAGCAAAAGTGAGTGGTACGGCATGGACTCAAAGCTTCAGCTCTGGTGCGCCAATCACGGGTGTCCCTGGTTCAGGTACGTTGGGTGATTTAACTCCAGGTGCGCTAGAAGGTTCTAACGTTGACCTAACCAGTGAGCTTGTGGCGCTTATGACCGCACAGCGTAACTACCAAGCAAACGCGAAAACCATCTCTACCAGCGACAAGCTAACTCAAGCTTTGTTTAACGCGGTGTAATGGGAGTTTTGCATGGATAGCTTGTTATTTACTGCAACGTCAGGTGCGAGTCGAGTTCTTAAGGCTCAGCACGTGCGTTCAAACAACTTATCAAACGCTGATACTGCTGGCTTTCGAGCGGATATGGAGCGCGTGCGCAGTGTAGAAATGCAAGGCCCAGGTTTTGATGGTCGCACTATGGTTGTGACCAACTCTGCCTCAACGCGCTTTGATTCTGGCGACATTATGAAAACGGGACGCCCGTTGGATGTCGCCATCATGGGTGAGGGTTATCTTGCTGTTGAAACCCCTGCGGGTAACGAAGCGTACACGCGAGCGGGCAATATCCAAGTCGACACTTTTGGTGCCATGACCATCAATGGTTTCCCTGTTCTTGGTGAAAATGGGCCTTTGGTTGTGCCTGATTATCAAAAGATTGAAATCAGCGAGCGTGGTCAAGTATCCGTGATTCCGCCAGGTGGTGGCGCAGAAATCGTCGCGGGAACGTTGAAGTTGGTTAAACCAGAAATGAACCAACTTCAAAAAGAGAGTGACAGCCTACTGCACAGTGTAGATGGCGTGCCATTCGCTGCCGATGAAACCGTGCAACTTTCTCCTGAGCACATTGAGGGCAGTAACGTATCTGCCATTGATGAGTTGATTAGCGTGATGTCGTTAACGCGTAACTTCGAGATGCAAGTTCGCATGATGAAAACGGCCGAGACGTTGGCACAAGCTGGTAATAAATTAATGGCGGCGAGATAAGTCTCGCCCCGCAAGGAGTAATAAAAAATGCATTCAGCATTATGGGTAAGTAAAACAGGCATGGCAGCGCAGGACACGAAGATGACTGCCATTTCTAACAACCTAGCGAACGTAAATACAGTTGGCTTTAAGCGTGACCGAGTTGTATTCGAAGACCTTTTCTACAGCATTCAGCGTCAACCTGGTGCTCAAGTAGATCAAGTTAACGAATTGCCAAGTGGTATTCAGCTAGGTAGCGGTGTTCGCGTAGTCGGCACGCAAAAAGTGTTTACGCAAGGTAACACTCAAAATACAACACAAGAGTTGGACCTTGCCGTTATGGGACAGGGTTTCTTTCAAATCGAAAACTCGGATGGACAGATCATGTACACACGTAATGGTCAGTTCCATGTCAACTCTGAAGGCTTGATGGTTAATAGCCAAGGCTTGCCGTTAGAGCCACAAATTCAGATCCCAGATAATGCCTCTTCATTCTCTGTTGGTGTTGATGGCACGGTAACAACAACGACGGCGGACGATCCAACGCCACAGCAGCTTGGTCAAATCACGCTCGCAAAATTCATTAACCCAGCAGGCTTAGAGGCCGTGGGTGGTAACTTGTTCCGTGAAACGGAAGCCAGCGGCCCGGCAGATGAACTGATTGCTGGTGAAGATGGCGCAGGCCTCATCAAGCAAGGTGCATTGGAAGGTTCAAACGTACAAGTAGTGGAAGAGATGGTCGACATGATCACGACTCAACGTGCGTATGAGATGAATGCGAAAGTGGTCTCTGCTGCAGATGACATGCTGAAGTTTGTTTCGCAATCAATGTAAGTATGAAATTGGTGATGATGAAGGAAAAAGCAATGAAATGGCTTTCTAAGAGTTGGGCAGTAGCCGCCGTGTTGCTGGTGGGATGTGCCGGCCGTCAGGAATTTATTCCGCCTGAGCCAAATGCCGAGGAATACGCACCACCAACGCTCGATTACACGTTGCCGGAAACCCAGTCTGGTAGCCTTTATCGTCACCAATACACGATGACCCTGTTTCAGGATCGTCGTGCTTACCGAGTTGGCGATGTGTTAACGGTTCAACTATCAGAAGAAACCTCATCGAGCAAAAAAGCGGGTACTAAGTTTGGCAAAAGCTCAGCGGTTAATTTCGCGGCGCCGACCATAGGAACGAAAACGTTCGATGAGTTAGGGGTTAGTGTCGATGGCAGCCGCAACTTTGATGGCAGCGCTTCAAGCTCACAGGGCAATAAGCTGCAAGGTGCAATCACCGTAACGGTACACGAGGTGTTACCTAATGGTGTATTGCGTATCAGTGGCGAAAAATGGCTGCGCCTAAACCAGGGAGATGAGTTTATTCGTCTCACTGGCATTGTTCGTGTGGATGATATTAATCGCAGCAACCAAGTTTCTTCTCAACGAATTGCTGATGCACGAATTACCTACGCAGGTCGCGGAGCTCTGGCTGACAGCAACGCAGCCGGATGGCTAACTCAATTCTTCAACAGCCCATGGGTACCTTTCTAATGAAGACAATGCAATCTTTCTTTACGTCTTTCCTATTGGTGTTGACCTTGGGATTACCAACCACTTCACATGCTGAAGTGGAAATTCCGATCATGGACTTGGTCGATGTACGCGGCATTCGAGAAAACCAATTGGTTGGTTATGGTTTGGTGGTTGGCTTAGCTGGCCAGGGTGACCGAAACCAAGTGAAATTTACTTCTCAATCTATTACCAACATGCTTCGTCAGTTTGGGGTTCAAATTGATGACAGTATGAACCCTAAGCTACGAAACGTGGCTTCTGTGAGCGTGACAGCAACCGTTGATCCAATGGCGGGCCCCGGACAAACTTTGGACGTGGTCGTGTCTTCAATTGGTGACGCGAAAAGCCTCCGTGGCGGTACGCTATTGTTGACGCCTTTACGCGGTATTGATGGTGAAGTGTATGCCATTGCACAAGGAAACGTCGTGGTGGGCGGTTTGTCTGCAGAAGGGCGAAGCGGCTCCAAAGTCGAAGTTAATACACCAACGGCAGGTCGCGTCCCGAATGGTGCGACGTTAGAGAGAGAAATCAAAACTGATTTCAACCAGCGTGATGAAGTCACCTTAAACCTGCGTAAACCAAGCTTCACGACGGCAAAAAATATCGCGCGTGAAATTAACAATACTTTTGGGCCTAACGTTGCTGTTGCGATCAATAAAGCGCGCATTGATATGCGTGCACCAAAAGATACCCAACAGCGCGTAGTGATGATGTCGATGCTTGAAGAAATGAGCGTCGTGGAAGGCCGCAAGCCGGCTCGAATTGTCTTTAACTCTCGCACGGGAACGGTCGTGATCGGTAAGAGTGTCAAAGTGAGTGAGGCGGCAGTGAGCCACGGCAACTTAACCGTGCGAATTTCTGAATCACAACAAGTCAGTCAGCCAAATGCGTTTGCAAATGGCGATACGAAAGTCGTTAACCAAACGGATCTTGATGTGAACGAAGATTTAGCTCAAATGGTGATTTGGCCTCCAGGCACGGAGCTCAACACTATTGTGACTGCGGTAAACAGCTTAGGTGCCACACCTACTGACTTAATGTCTATCCTGCAAGCACTGAGCGAAGCGGGTGCATTGAACGCTGAATTGGTCGTGATTTAAGGAGTTAAGGATGAAACTAGACAGTACCAATGAACAAACTCAACTGAATTCGATGCTGTATCACGACAACAGCGCACTTGCCAACATCAAGCAGAGTCGAGATCAGGAAGGCGCGCTTGAAGTAGTAGCGGGTCAATTTGAGGCGATGTTTTTACAAATGGTGCTGCGTCAAATGCGCAGCAGCAGCGATGTTCTAGCGGATAAAGACAGCCCGTTTGCGAGCCAACAGCAAGGTGTTTTCCGCGATATGTACGATGGGCAACTGGCAATGGAACTGGCAAAAAAGCAGAGCTCTGGCATTGCCAATATGCTCATCCAGCAACTTAGCCCCTCTATGCGCGAAGTCGCCTTTGACGCTGCGCGTAACATCTCATCTGCAAACGATGGTAAAGGTGCGAATTCTGAATCTATCTCACAGCTTGATGCTAACGAGATTGAGGGGAACTCAAGCTTATTTAATACCGCCTCTCAAGCCGTCGCCTCTGTAAAACAGGTGCTCGGTGAGGCCGGTATGACTACCGCGTTTTCTCAGCCGTTGATCAGGAAAATGGAGCTGTAAATGAACCTAGTTAATATTGCCCTTTCAGGTTTAGGCGCGAACCGCGTGGCCTTAGACGTAACGGCACAAAACGTGGCGAACGTGAATACTGTGGGCTACAGTCGTCAACAAGCGTTGATGGCATCAGTTGATGACGGAAAAGCCAACCGCTTAAGCCCTGGTTTAGGGGTAGAGGTCACCAGCATTCGCCGCGTTACAGACCAATTTCTGATTAAGCAAACGTGGTCAACTAACAGTATGGCGGCGTACGCTTCTGGTTACACCAGCAACATGAGCCAATTGGAAAATACGCTAGGGGCCGATGGCTTCAGTATTTCTGCTGGTTTGGACTCTCTAAACGCTGCGCTTAACGATGCTACGGTTAAGCCTGAGTCGATCCCTTACCGTCAACAAATCATCAACGAATCTGAAGCGTTGGCACGCCGCTTTAATACGCTGACCGAGTCTTTGCACAATCAACATAAAGATATGAGCGATCAGCGTAATGCGGCACTTAACCACGCGAATAGCCTCATGGAAAACATCGCGAAGGTAAACAAGCAGCTGGTTGAAATGCAAGGAACAGGCGGCAACCCATCGCAACTTATGGATGAACGAGATAAATTGATCGGCGAGTTATCTCAAACCATCGAAATCAGAACAACAGAACAGCCTGACGGCAGTGTTCAGGTAACGTTGACCTCTGGTCAGCCACTTGTGATGGGCACGGACCATGGCAAACTCGCAGCCGTTCCAGACCCTAGTGACCCTTACGTAGCAGACTTACACGTAACATTCTCAAGCCAAAGTTTTGCGATTGGTGACTCTCTTGGTGGCAAATTAGGTGCGATTAACGATTATCAAACCGATGTATTAAAACCAAACCAATTGGCTTTGAATGACATGGCGAAAGCATTAGCGGATGAATACAACGCTGTGCTCGCTACTGGACAAGATTTAAATGGTAACCCAGGTAAACCATTGTTCAGTTACGACCCTGCCAACCCAGCGGCAAGTTTGGATATCACTGAGTTGACTCCAGGTGAGCTTGCGTTTTCAAGTGATGGTACGCCAGGTAATGCGGATGTATTGCAGTCGTTGATTAATTTAAGCAACAAGCCTGTTTCTGTGACTGGCTATGGCTCAGTGAGCTTGAATGACGCATTCAGTTCTATGGTGGGTCAAACCGCGATTAAAGCACGCCAAGCAGACGCTGATTACCAAGCTAAGTTAGCCATGAACAAGCAAGCACATGCGGCTCGTGACAATGTGAGTGCCGTTAACAGTGATGAAGAAGCGGCTAACTTAATGACGTTTGCTAATGCACACAATGCCAACATGAAAGTGATCAGCACAGCGAATCAGCTGTTCGATTCTGTATTGCAGTTATTCTAAAGGAAACCCAGATGCGAATCAGTGACAATCAATTTAGCCAAATGATGCTGCAAAGCCTGCAAGGTAACAATGCAGGTCTGGGGCACGTGCTACAACAAATGACGACAGGTGAGCGTCTAACTAAACTATCTGACGATCCAATGGCATCGATTAAGCTGCTTAATTTGGATCGTGAAAACAGCGCCATCGCCCAATATCAAAACAATATCGCAAACGTCAAAACCACACTTTCGAGTCAAGAAACACATTTAGATTCAGTGAAAGAGAGCCTGATGAGCATGCGTGATATTGCATTATGGGGCGCGAATGGCTCACTGACTGATCAAGACCGTACCGGTATGATCACGGAGCTAAAGAGCTATCGTGATTCAATTGAGTCGTCTTTCAATGCTCAGGATGAAGAAGGGCACTACCTATTTTCAGGCACCAAAACTGACACCCCTGCTATAAACAGTGCAAGCGGTAGTTATGTCATCGAGGGCAACAGCGATAAACGTGTCGTGACGATTGCGAAAGGCGTAACGATGGATTCCAACATGACGGCAAAGGATATTTTGGACCTTGGTGGCGGCAAAAACGTACTGGATCAAATTAATAATCTAATTACGGAATTTGAGAACCCGAGTCCGAATTTCCAAGCTGAAGTGGACGCAAGCCTGAGTGCCATTGATGATACGTTGGCAAGCGTACTTGGCACGATGACGGAGATTGGTGGCCGACACAATAACCTAGATTTGGTTGGCGGTGCTCATGGTGAGAATAAACTGTTCGTTGATAAAGTATCAGGTGACCTCTCAGCTCTGGATTACGGTGAAGCATCGGTACGCTTGAGCAATTACATGGCGGCTTTGCAAGCAACGCAAGCAAGCTATGTAAAGATCAATGATCTATCGTTGTTTGACCGTCTATAAGGTTAGGAAGTTCTTTTATGGTAATGAGTACAGTAGAGGTTAGACCCCATAGCATACGCTTGGGTGGGCAAGAACAAGCCTCTATCATGCCGACCCGTTCTGCAGACTCAAGTACTGCAATTAAACCGCGCCCGGCGCAAGTTCAGGCTGACACTGCGTCAGCCTACTCTGTCTCTGGGATTCAACTGACCCAGGGTCAGCAGCAAGCGACGGCAGTGCAGATCGCATCGAAATCGTTGCAGGTGATTGGCAAAGAGCTGACTCAAATTAAACGTGGTTTGACGCAAGCGGTGAATCAAGGCATGCAAAATGTGCCTGGCTTGCAGGATACATTGGTTCGTTCTAAAGCCACCATTCAGAACGTTGTGGAGCATGCTCGTTTCGACGGCCAGAAAGTGCTCAACAACGAACTGCATTTAAAGCTAGATAAAGCAGACATTCGTCGCTTTTCTATTCCTGGCTTGAACGTGCATCGCTTAAGTGACAAAGCTGAGCAAATTCGTTTGGATTTCCCTCAGGGTCAAGCGGTAATGATTCAGTTCGATGGACAAGCCGATGGTGCTCGAACTGTCAAAATGCTTGACCGAAGCTTGATTGCTTTAGGGATGCGCGCCTCATTAGCTGACGATGGCAGCATTTTATTTGAAGCCAGAGACAACGCTTATCAGCAAATGCAGCAGAAAGTGATGGTTACGGGCGAAGGGCACCGTTTTCCTGCGGGCCAGCCGAACGTTCTAAATCTAAAGTCAGAGCCAGATGGTATTGCAGAACTTGGGTTTGATTTGGCATCACGCGATGGCATGAAACAGACGATTGCCAAAGTGAACCAGCATCTAAGACAAGTGCAAACGAGCTTGCAGGAAGCGAAAGCATTTCATGGAGAGTTGAATACTCAAATGCGCTCAATTCAAAATAAAACCGCGCAGCTTTCTGTGGATGATGTGAATGCAAAACTGGATGGTTTTGTGCAGAAGTCTGGTGAGTTCACCTCGACTTTTCAAGCGTTGAATGCACAAGCAAACGTGCGTCGCCATACGGTTGTTGCCTTGCTAAAATAACGAACACTCCAATGATTCCCGGCTTTGCATCGCTATCGCCCCCCAATAACGAGAACGGTGCATTGTCGGGAATCTCTCTTTAATTCGTTTATGGTTCGAGTGCTTTTGCCACCGAGCGATTCAATTTCTGGAATAACCACCCAAGCGCGATTAAAGATGCTCCTAAACCTAAGAAGCTGATTGCTCTCCAGAACCCATCCAGAGAGCTAACATCCCATAAGAATACTTTTAGTGCGACAAAAGCTAAAACCACTAGACCCACGCGCTGCATCATCAACCCTCTGTGTGTCACACCGCGCCAAGTAAGCAATCCACCCACGAGCAAACCTGCTACTGAATAACTGAACAGTTCTGCCATGCTGGTCGGTTGGTACAGCATCATGGATGTGGTTTGCCAGAATTGACGGATAGACATACCTAACCAAATAGCAGCGAGTGCAAAGCCCAGGCTAGCAACCGCAAATCGATGAACCTGTAACGTATTCCAGCCTCTAAAGGTTGCGATAAGTAGGATGCAAGCTGGCAGCAACCAGCCGACGCTTAGCATATTAATGACGGGAAGAGCTTGGGCTGAGACGTTGTCAGTCACCAATGGCGACTCTGCCGTATTAAGCAAAATTATCAGCAATGCGAAGGCACACCAAAGCAGGTAGCTGTAGGCTTCATAGATGCGGCTTAAGCGTTGTGCAAATTGGCTACGGTAGCTGTACACCAAACCCATAACCAACGCTTGGTTAGCAAAAACGATGGCGCTTGTGAAATCAAGGTGTCCCAAATAGCCGTACTGCCCAGTTAACCAGTAGTTGGTTTGGGTGAATAGCGCCATTAAGAATACATGCAAAAATGCGCCTTCAAACCAGTTGGTCAGTTCGAGGTCCACTTGCTTTAGCGTGGCTCGAGCATAGAGCAGGATGATGAGAGACGGTAGGTAACTCACAATAACCCAAGCCCAATGTCCTGCTTCTACGGGTTGCCATTCAGGGATGAAGGGTAAAAGTGTGAGGCGGATGACCAGTATCCCCATCGCCACTTTAATCGCCCAACTTGCGGGGCGAAATAACCCTGATTGCGTCTGTAGCGCCATTACCGCAACTTGTATCGAGATTGCTGTCGTCAACCAGGTATCGCTTAACCAAACAAAGGCGACGCCTACGATTAAAGCGTGCATGACGGCAGAGCATTCCAATGCTAGCGAATGTAAGCGCTGACCAAGTACAACGTAATAAACGGTCACCAATGCGCAGAATGCAGTCCAGTGCCACAGGTAGCCTTGCATAAATTCGTCGACATAAAACAGCGTAATCAAACTCATTGCAGGAGCCAGTACTAACAGAAGTACGCCGCTAAGTTGCGATCGGTCACTGAGTGACTGGCAATAAGTTCGACAGCAGATCAGTGCAATACTGGTGGCCAATGCGAGTAAGATACTGGCACCATGTTCTGGCATATACAAAGCGTCAAACGCGACAGTGAGGACAACAAGTGCGGTCGCAGAGACCAATATGGAAGGCAAAAATACGCGCAATGACCAACCTGTGCGAACCGCTGGGAGCCATACTGTCGCAACGAGCAGCGCATAACAGTACACCATTTGCAGTGTGTCCAATTCTGGCATTCTGGTGACAGCCGAAAAGGTCAATAACGCAATCGCGAGAGAGGTAGCGGTCGGCGGATTTGTCCACTTATTCTGGCAGTGATGATAACGAGGATTGAGTGTCCAACCCAGTCTTGGAACGGCGAAAATAAGATAAAGAGTAATGGAGAGATAAATAGCCAGCCAAGAAAAAAGTGTCTCAAGCGGCATGCTTTCAATGAGCAACAGCATCCAAACAACATGTGGAAGCGCGATGCTTGGAGAAATCCATGCACTACGTACTTTTTGCATTAGCAATGTTGCCGCGACCGAGATCGCGCTGATATACCCAGCCAGTAAGAAGTAATTAGGCTCGCTTCCACCAATCCATAACGGTGCGGTGTATCCACCAATCAGACCAAGCACCGCCATCAACGGCCCTTGCTGTAAAGATAGAGCCAAGCTGCAAAATGCGGCAGCGGCTAAGATGATAAGCGAGACACTAGGCGTCAGCATTTGATAAACAACAAACGCAAAGATAACCGTGCAGTAAATGCCAGTTAGCCCGGTTCCGGTAACGGCGGCAGGCACATAAGTAAAGCCTTGGGCTCGTGTTGCTCGTTGAGGATTTTGTTGTTCTTTGCGGTGGAACCATTCGCCAACAAGCACCATAAGTAACGAGAGTACAAACGCAAAGGACACACGCATAAATGGCGAAAATTCAATGTGACTACCAATAACCTGTACGAGATACCCCCCACCAATTAGCATTGCCAGCGCGCCCACCCAAACCAACCAGTTTTCTTGAATGTTGCTAAGCAGACTCTGCACTCTACTTGGCAATATAGACTCTTGTTCTTGACTAAAAACGTCCAGTTGAACTTCGCTTGCCTGGTATTGAGCTTGATGTGTTGTGTTTGGATAAGATGCTCGGTCGGTAATCGGGTCATGCTCCTTAGAGGATGAGGAATTTGCCTCTTTTGCTACCTCTTCAACGCTGGATTGTTGACGCGTTGGTTGGTTCGAGTCCTCATTTAGACTGACTCGCAGTGATGTTACCTCTTCACGAAGTTTGGTTAGCTCTTTTTCTAAAAGTGCTGCTCGGTTGGCGGCTTTCACTCCGATGAGGATGGCGATCAATGCCATGAATAGTGCTAGTATTACGTACAATCCATTTCTCCTTGCGTACGTCGCGTGACACACGATTCTTAACTTTGAGCACGTACGCTAAAGCTTAGTCCAAGCGCTTTGCCTTAGCTTCATATAGTGCTAGGTTCCGCGCTTTCTTTAAGAATCATTCTACATAATGAAACTCAATGCGTAATGATGAATTCGACGAAGCGACATACTTGTGTGTCACTTTAAGATCTGATGAACAGAAATGAGTCGTTAAGTCATTGGGGTTCAACTATATTCATAATTCTGATGCGATACCCAAGTGACCTCAAAAATGTGCATTTCAGAGGCATGCTGTCGAATAGTCGAAGGTAAGCCGTTTAGTCTGCATGCCAAGTCATGCTTATTGAACCGCACGCCGAGGTTATTTGGGTATAGCGCATTCACGCGAAAAAAGACAAAACAGGTAATGATTAATGCAAGTGGGTAATGAAGCGCTGGTTCTATCAGCGGTTGGGGTCATTGGTTTAGGTTGTCAGTGGTTGGCATGGCGATTGCGCTTACCAGCGATTTTATTTTTGCTGCTAGCTGGGTTGATTGTCGGGCCATTTATGCAGTGGTTAAATCCAGATGAGATTTTAGGGAGTTTGCTCTTTCCGTTGGTTTCATTGGCGGTTGCGGTGATTCTTTTCGAAGGCAGCTTGACCCTAAACTTTAAAGAAATTCGCGGTGTGAGTGGCTCAGTCTGGAGTATCGTTTCCATCGGGGCCATCATTTCGTGGGCAGCAACCAGTATTGCGACGCACTATTTCCTCGGTTTTACTTGGGAGCTCGCCATGTTGTTCGGCAGTTTAACCGTGGTCACAGGTCCGACGGTGATCGTGCCACTTCTTCGGACGGTAAGGCCTAACAGTACGCTTGCTAATATTTTGCGTTGGGAGGGGATCTTGATTGATCCACTCGGTGCGCTTTTTGTTGTGATGGTTTATGAGTTCATCGTATCGCACAGCGCTATAAATAGCGTCGAAGTGTTCGGGACGCTCATTGCCGTGGGCGTCATTCTTGGTGCGGCCTCTGGCGCAGCAGTCGCAACGATTATGCGCCGTGCGTGGCTACCGGAATACTTGCAGCCATTTGCGGTTTTGATGATCGTGCTCGGCGTATTTTCCGTCTCCAACCATATTGAGTCTGAAGCCGGATTACTCACGGTTACTGTAATGGGTATGTGGCTTGCCAACGCAAAGGGCATCAATATTCAACAAATTCTGCACTTTAAAGAGCACTTGACCATATTGCTGATCACCGGCCTATTTATTTTCCTTGCTGCACGCATTAGCTTGGATGATTTTGCTGCGCTGGGTAGTGGGGCGTTATTGCTGTTTGTATTTATGCAGTTGGTGTCGCGCCCGTTGTCGATTTTCCTCTCAACCATCCGCAGTAACTTGAGACTTAAAGATAAACTGTTTCTGTCTTGGGTTGCACCGCGCGGTATTGTCGCTGCCTCTATTTCTTCTCTTTTCGCGATCAAATTGACCGAATACGGTATTGATGAAGCGATTTTACTGGTTCCTATGACCTTCATGGTGATCATCGGAACGGTTGTTTTACAAAGTGCAACGGCACGTCCTGTCGCATTGATGTTGGGCGTCGCGGAGCCAGCGCCACGTGGCTTCTTGTTGATTGGTGCTAACCGAGTAGCAAGAGAAATTGGTCAAGCGTTGGCACGTTATGACCGCCGCATATTGATGACCGATTCTAACTGGGAGTACATCAGTCAAGTTCGTATGTTGGGGCTGGATTACTACTACGGGAATCCGATTTCTAGTCACGCAGATGACAATTTGAACCTGATAGGGGTGGGACAAGTCGTTGCATTAACGCCTGACCAGCATTTCAACATTATGGCTTGCATGCAATTTGTCGACGAGTTTGGTGAAGATAAAGTTCACTGCTTGCAAAAAGTGAAAACCAACGGCAATGGTAGCGAGAAGCACTCCGTGGCTCAGGAGTACCACGGTAAATTGCTGATGGGCGGTAACGTAAGCTATACCCAACTGGCCAGTTTGTTGAGCCGCGGTGCAGAGATAAAACACACGAAATTGAGCGACAACTTTACGTATCAAGACTATTTAGCGCACCACAAAGGGAACTCGGTAGTACCGTTGTTCCACGTTGAAGAAAAAGGGAAAATTCAATTCTGTGATGATCCTGAGCAGTTTGCTCCAACCACCACAAGCACCGTTGTGTCTCTGATTCTGTCAGAAAGCGCAAAGTAAATTAGAGAAGTATGCGGCTCTTTTATCGTGGTTTCTCGCACGCTGATTACTTCAACTTGGAGAAACACTCGCCTGCTTGTTTAAAACAGAAGGCGAGTTTCTCTTTCTATAATGTCAGAGTAAGTCGTGATTCATTACTGGTTTCGGAAAAGTAATCTCGTGAATTCAGAAAATTCGCATTGACGTTACTGATAAGGATCGCAATACTGCGCGACTGTTTTACTTTAGGGTGACATTATGGCTCCGCAAACTAACCGAAAAGATTTACATCTAGACGCTGTTTTACATCATGACATGAGCATGAAGCATAAAACGGCGGGCTTTGAGTCTGTCGAGTTTGAACACTGCGCGCTGCCAGAATGTGACTTTCAGGCGATCGACCTGTCGACAGAGTTTCTTGGCCACCGATTGGCGCTGCCGTTTTTGATTAGCTCGATGACAGGTGGAGCGAAAGACGCTGAAGTGATCAATTGTCGTTTGGCTGAAGCCGCCAGTGAATTAGGCATTGCGATGGGCGTGGGGTCGCAGCGTATTAGCTTAGAAGAGCGCCAACACGCAGGTCTAGGTAAAACCATTCGTGATTTAGCCAAAGATGTGCCGCTTTATTCCAACCTTGGAGCCGCTCAATTGCGCGACAAAGGTAAACTTGATAATGCGCAGCGTGCGGTTGAATCCATTCAAGCGGATGCGTTGTTTGTACACGTAAACCCAATGCAGGAAGCGTTTCAGAAAAATGGCGACCATAATTGGATTGGGGTCTTACACGCTATCGAGCAGCTTAAATCTCGCGTGAATGTTCCGATCATTATCAAAGAAGTCGGTTTTGGTATTAGTGGTCACGTTGCGCAGCGATTGGTTGATGCCGGTGTGGATGCCATTGACGTAGCGGGCGCGGGTGGCACAAGTTGGAGCGCGGTTGAAGGCTATTGCCAAGATAACCCGAAAATGCAGCGTGCAGCCGAGCTTTTCCGCGATTGGGGCATCCCAACGGCAAAATGTTTGACTCAAATAAGAGCACAGCATCCTACATTACCTTTGATCGCCTCAGGTGGTGTGCATAACGGACTTGAAGCGGCGAAAGCCATACATTTGGGCGCCAATCTCGTTGGGCAAGCGGGCGCAGTCTTGAAAGCGGCTACCATAAGCACTCAAGCGGTGGTCGAGCACTTTGAGCAAATGGCGTTAGAGTTACGTTTAGCATGTTTTGGCACGGGTTCTTCTAAGATCAATGCATTAACGCAAGCGCGCTGCTTATAGGTGTTTATGGTGTCATTTACGCAGCTTGGCTCAATAATTTTTCGGTGTCTTAACACGTAGACTGATAATTTCGTTATAGTTGATACAAAAGTCACTTCAACAAGTGACTGCTTAGTTCAACAGTTGAATGGGCATTTGTTGAAGCGATTGAGTTTTATTTTAATATTGTTTGCAACTGGAACCTTAAATTTATGAAAAAACTAGTCATGCTGATGTTGGCGGCTTATGCTTTAACCGCTTGTAGTGATGAAGTGGGCACTGAAGGCTGGTGTAACGACATGCGCGATAAGCCAAAAACAGAATGGACAGCAGACAACGCAGTAGACTTTGCGAAGCACTGTGTTCTTCAAGATGGTGTGGGCAGCGAGCAATGGTGTGAGAACCTGAAAGATAAGCCAAAAGGTGACTGGAGTGCAAACGAAGCCACCAGCTTCACTAAGCACTGCATTTTCTAAGCACTACACTTTCTCAACAAGGCGTCTCTCATTAAGAGCGATGACTGTGTTAGACAAAATATTAAGAAAACACCAAGCGTCTTGCTTGGTGTTTTTGTATCGACAATAGCTTGGGCTCTCACGTGCTGAACACACCTATCTTTCCTCTGAGTAGAGTGTTTTACATTTTCGTTTCATTTTTGAAAACCTGTATTACCTGCCTTTAATTTTTCGCATTGCAGTGGCAAGGTGTCGGTGTATTCGTCTAATTCAATTAGATTCATAACAAAAAGGGACTCAAATGGAAGTACTCAAAGGCTCATGTCTGTGTGGTAAGGTGAAATTGGAAGTGGCAGATGAATTCAAGTACATGGGAAATTGCCATTGCTCGGAATGTCGCAAGTTCACAGGCTCCGACTACTCGTCTGCAGGTGGTGTCGCTTTGGATAAGTTGCTAATTGTTCAAGGAAAAGAGGATATTCAGACTTATCAGAAAAGCGAAAATACCATGTTATGTTTTTGTCGCCATTGCGGGTCGAGCCTGTATTCGAAAAAGAACAATGGGATTGTCAATATTCGCCTAGGGGTCTTGGATGATGCACCATCCCACAAGCCAAATTTCCATATTTTTGTCGCGTCCAAAGCGCCGTGGCTTGAGATATCGGATAACCTGACTCAGTTTGAGGCCGGGCCCAAATAGAGTAGTAGCGGAAGAGATTTATTTAGTAACAGAGGGCGTTGCAATAAGTTTGCAACGCCCTCTGCACTTTTATTTTTGAAATTAGAACAGAGATGATTATTTGGCGTCTTGCAGTTCTTCTAAGCCACCTGCATTGTGCAGATTCGTGAACCCTTGCGATTGCAAATATTGATACGCTTTACCAGAGCGATTACCACTGCGGCAGTACAATACGATCGCTTGATCTTTATCGACGGCTTGGAAGTGTTTATCAAGCTCAGATAGAGGGAAATTGACCGCATTGTCTAAATGCCCCTCAGAGAACTCTTGCGGCGTGCGTACATCGACAATCATTGCGCCTTTCTCAATCAGTTGCCACCCTTGCTCAGCACGCTCAGAAGCCGCCACGTTGGGAGAAAGCAAGCCAACGCACAATGTTGCAAGAAACAGAGATACGACCTTTTTCATTGTTTGATTATCCTTTTTAAGAGTATGTAACCACTCTAGATTTGATTGAACACATTTTCCATCATAAAGAGGTTTTAAGTGGTCGTGAATGTCAAAAGTTTCGATAGAAGATTTTATTCAATTCAATAAAAAATTTTTATGAAATCCACCTCTTGAACTCCAATTTTTCGACCTTATTATTCTCATCGAAAGCGAGCGGTCGACTCGCAAATCCATCTTGATGTTTATTCTGTCTTTTATTTTTGGTTCCAAGTAGGAGGCACTTAAAAATGAAAATTCGTCCTTTAAATGACAAGCTAATTGTTGAAAGACAAGAGGTGGAAAATAAATCTGAAGGGGGAATCGTTTTAACTTCTCAGTCGGTGAAAAAATCAAACCGCGGGAAAGTCATTGCTGTTGGTTTAGGTAAACGCCTCGAAAATGGCGAACGCGCTGCGATGGAAGTCAAAGTGGGCGACCAAATCATTTTCAATGACGGTTACGGCGTGAAAACCGAGAAAATTGACGGCGCAGAATACTTGATTCTGTCCGAATCTGATGTGTTAGCAATCGTTGAGTAATTATTTTTGTAGTAGTTTTTGAGGAGATAATTATGGCTGCAAAAGACGTATTATTTGCTAATGACGCACGTCAAAAAATGCTGAAAGGTGTGAACTTACTGGCGGATGCAGTAAAAGTGACACTAGGCCCTAAAGGCCGCAACGTTGTGCTTGATAAATCTTACGGCGCGCCAACCATTACCAAAGATGGTGTGTCTGTAGCGAAAGAAATCGAACTGAAAGACAAGTTCGAAAACATGGGCGCACAAATGGTGAAACAAGTGGCGTCCAAAGCGAATGATGAAGCGGGTGACGGTACAACGACGGCTACTGTACTGGCGCAATCTTTCATCAACGAAGGTCTTAAAGCGGTAGCTTCTGGCATGAACCCAATGGACCTAAAACGTGGTATCGACAAAGCCACTGAAGCGGCGGTTGAGAAACTACGTGAAATGTCTAAGCCATGTAGCGACAAAGAATCCATTACCCAAGTGGGTAGCATTTCTGCAAACAGCGATCGCGCGATCGGTGAAATCATTGCAGAAGCGATGGAAAAAGTGGGTCGCAATGGCGTGATTACGGTGGAAGAAGGCCAAGGTCTAGACAACGAATTGTCTGTGGTTGAAGGTATGCAATTCGACCGCGGTTACTTGTCGCCATACTTCATCACTAACCAAGAAAATGGCAGCGTAGAGCTAGACAACCCTTACATCCTATTGGTGGACAAAAAAGTCAGCAGCATCCGCGAGCTATTGCCAGTGCTAGAAGAAGTGGCGAAATCTTCTCGCTCGCTATTGATCATTGCTGAAGACATCGAAGGTGAAGCGCTAGCGACATTGGTTGTGAACAACATGCGTGGCATCGTGCGTGCGACTGCGGTGAAAGCACCTGGTTTTGGTGACAATCGTAAAGCGATGATGGAAGACATTGCGGTACTAACCGCAGGTACGGTCATCTCTGAAGAAATCGGCCTAGAGCTTGAAAAAGCAACGCTAGAGCAACTAGGTAGCGCGAAGAAAGTGACCATCACCAAAGACACAACAACCATCGTGGGTGGTGCAGCAGAAGCAAGCGCGATTGCTGATCGTGTGGCTTCGATTGAAAAACAAATCGAAACAACCACTTCTCAATACGACAAAGACAAGCTTCAACAACGTGTTGCGAAGCTTTCTGGCGGAGTAGCGGTGATCAAGATCGGCGCTGCAACCGAAGTTGAGATGAAAGAGAAGAAAGACCGAGTGGACGATGCGCTACATGCTACTCGCGCAGCGGTTGAAGAAGGTATTGTCGCTGGTGGTGGTGTTGCCTTAACTAAGATCGCGAAAGAATTGGCTGATCTAAAAGGTGACAACGATGACCAAAACGTGGGTATCCGAGTTGCGCTACGTGCGATGGAAGAGCCTCTTCGTCAAATCGCAACCAACGCAGGTGACGAAGCTTCAGTCGTAGCGAATGCTGTCAAAGCGGGTGATGCCGATTACGGTTATAACGCTGCATCAGGTGAATACGGCAGCATGATCGAAATGGGTATCTTGGACCCTGCGAAAGTAACACGCTCAGCGCTTCAATTCGCAGCGTCTGTTGCTGGCTTGATGATCACCACTGAAGCGATGATCACCAACCACGTTGAAGACAAAGAACTTGATATCTAACGTTACCAATCGTTAGTGATTAAGTAAGCGTTAAAACAACAATAACATTGCAAAACCTAAGCGGGCTCGCTTGAGCCCGCGAATCAGTCATTTGAGGTAAGTGTTATGACCCGTTTACCTGCGTTTTCTTTCTCAATATCTGAGCCGAGCGGTAATGAAGCTTCGTCAACGTGGCCGACGGCTATTCACTTCCCCCTCGTTCCAGCTGGGCCAGAGTTTTCGATCGAAAATGCTCTGCCTAAACGTCCGACAGTGACAATATTCACTATCGATTTGTCTCAGTTATTTAAAGGGGACGCACGGGTCATTCATTAACTGCATCGAAACAGCCAGCGTAAGTTGGCTGTTTTTTTTCATTTCTGGGTGTAGGTCAAATTATTGATAATGTGAATCGTTTTCGTTTGATTGTCGCTACTTGTTCAATGTGTTAGCTTAAATTGGGACTGTTCCCAAGTAAGGTAATAAAATAATGAATAAGAAAATACTGCTTCCCTTAATGTTAGGGATTTCCGCTACTGCCGCTGCTTCTGATAACAAGGTTGTAGAAAGTGTCTTGATTGATGACATCGCGCTAGAAGGTTACGTGAAGAAAAGCTATGAGGTCGTGATGCAAAGCGAGCCTGAGCTTTTCCCGTACGCGTTTCGTGGTAGCCGTGTGCAAATGAAGTTACTGGTTGAGTTATTCCATAATTCAAAGAACGACAAAAAAGCGGCTCGCGTGATCACTCTAGGGAATGGTTATGTACCAGGTAATCCGGGTGTAAAACACACTTACGATGCTGCGATTGTGGACCGTTTTACTCAAAACTATCCAGTCGCGTTCGACTACAGTATCTATCAAGCTGGTGGCACGCCGGTATTTAGTGAGGATTACTCACCGCAAAACGAAGCCAATGATGTTTCCGTATCGACAACCACGGTTGCTCCGTCTATCGGCTTAACCGCGACTGCAACACCGGGCTCGGCACCAAGTTTTTCTGGCTCGTTGACGACCGATCTCGGTGTGGCTTATACGTCTCGCTACTCAAGTAAGGATTACGTCACCGCAGCCAAACCAAAGGCTTCCATGGAACGCGGTATGGGCGTTAAGTGGACCACCTCTCTTAGCCAAATTTACACCAACGACTACCAGTACTACGGTAAATGGGCGGGCGTTTACCACTACACAGGTTGTTCAAACGAGAACCTATTACCAGAAGAGAACTTGCCGCGTTTGATCTACGGTTTCAAACCGAAATTCCAGTACGTGTTCACACCAGAATTTGAGCGCGGAGAAGAGCCAAAAACGGAGATGATCGCACGAGCTGGCATGAAAGAAGTTGAAGAAGGTTTCTCTCGCAATGCGTGCAACTGGTACGATCAAGGTACAACGAGCCACTACACTGAGGCGCAAATTCGCTTCACGATTGATTGGGATAAGCTCACCGTTATCACTCAATAAACGTTTCACTTATCAGACCTAAGGTTTGTGGATTGTAATGCGGCTCCAGTAGCCGCATTTTTTGTGTTCAAACTCTGACCGCAAACGTATTAAGCCTTTAAGCCCAGCATCGCGCCGAAAATGACCAAACCCGCCCCACATGCTTGATTGAGTCGATGCTTAATCTTCAACAAGAAGGCTTGTAATTGGGGGGACGTGAGTAAAACTGCAACGATAGAAAACCAAATGCCGTGCAGCGCAATCATATAAATCCCGTAAAACAAGGCGATATGTTGCTGACTAGAATCGGGAGAAATCACTTGGCTAAAAATACTCAGAAAAAACAGCATCGTCTTAGGGTTGAGTAAATTACACAGAAATCCCTGCATGAAAAATCGCCACATTGAATACTCGCTCTGTTGAATGGTTTCTGAGTTTGGCGCAGGCTGCGAGGAGAATATTCCTTTAATCCCAAGGTAGATAAGATAAGCAGCCCCAAGATAGCGCACGAGATTAAACAACCATTCATTTTGTGAAATTAAGTAACTGATCCCCAGCATGGAGTAAGCGATGTGGATGCTTATCGCCATGCTGATACCAATCGCACTGTACACGCCAGCTTCTCGTCCTTGATTTAAGCTGTTTCTTAATACCAAAACAAAGTCTGCGCCAGGGCTAATAACAATAAGCACCCCCAATAGCGCAAGAGTTACAAATTCCATATCGGTTTCCTGTTTGAATGATGAAGTCTGTGATGTAGCGGAATTGTAGGCGTCTTTGTTACTGACTATAATCGAAAAATATTCCCATATTGGTGAGAAAAACTCACAGATGCGTCACCTAAAATCTTTCTATGTCTTCCACGTTGCGGCGAGCTCTTCAAGCTACACTGAAGCGGCTGACAAACTGAACATCACCCACGGAGCCGTGAGTAAGCAGATCAAGCAACTTGAGCAATATCTGTCGCAACCTTTGTTTTTGAAAGAGGGCAGGAAAGCCGTGTTGACGGCAGAAGGTGAATTACTCAAGACATACACAAAAACGGCATTCCAAACGCTAGAAACAGGCGTGAATACACTCATTCAAGAAAAGCATCAGCATCTTGAAGTGTCTTGTGAACCGACATTAACCATGCGTTGGTTGATGCCAAGGCTTGCTGCGTTTAATGATGAACACCGTGCTGATGTTCGTTTGTCGACGGCGGGAGGCCCGGTAACATTAGGGTCAACAGGGCTTTCGATGGCGATTCGTCGAGACGATTTTGCTCAGCAGCACGATTACAACAAAACCATTCTTGTGGAAGAGTGGGTGGGGCCAGTATTTTCTCCTGAATATTGGCAATCCATTCAAGACGATTTGGATGCAGTTCGATTGTTGAATAGCCAAACTAGACCGCATGCTTGGGTGGATTGGCAGCAATCAACACGTTGTGAAACCTTCAACGGCAACACTCAGCAATCATTTGCGCATTTTTATTTTTGCATACAAGCCGCGGTGGATGGCTTAGGCGCGGCGATGGGATCGTATCCTTTTGTTATGGACGATATTAAGCGCGGTAATTTGGTCGCGCCATTTGGTTTTGTGCTATCAGGTTGCAATTATGTTTTATTGAGCCAAGATAAAAAGCGTACAGAACTCGAACATAAATTCATCACGTGGTTACAAACGCAAATGGTAGAGTGTGTACCACTACCATCGCAAAAAAATACGCAAGGCGAATAGAAGGCGTAGAGCGTGATTACGTCAGTCAGTTTGATGGAAAAGGGCTTAGGAAATTGGAAATGGAAAACCTCAATATTGTTGAAATCAAATCA
This sequence comes from Vibrio sp. Y10_XG_PY6, assembly GCF_024181795.1. Taxonomy (NCBI): domain Bacteria; kingdom Pseudomonadati; phylum Pseudomonadota; class Gammaproteobacteria; order Vibrionales; family Vibrionaceae; genus Vibrio; species Vibrio sp. Y10_XG_PY6. The sequence continues at coordinate 1,719,819 of NZ_JAMZAQ010000001.1, read as the reverse complement.
TTTGTTCCAGCGAAAGATTACGCGCTCTCAAAACGTTTTTATGAGGCGATAGGCTTTGATATGGCGTCAGACTTCGGTGATGTGGCGTACTTCTCTCAAGGCAGTTGCGCGTTTCTTTTACAGAATTTTTATGAGCCAGAACACGGCAACAACTTCATGATGCATTTGCTCGTAGAAGACGCAGAAAGCTGGCATCAGCACTTATCCAAAGTAGGCCATGAGGAATTTGGTTCGCGTTTAACTGAGCTGGTCGAGCAACCTTGGGGTATGCGCGAATGTTGTTTGTTTGACCCTAGTGGCGTTTTATGGCGAATCGGTCAGAACATGAATACTGATTAACGCCAGTCCTCTTTTCACCACATCTATATCGCGCAGGTATTGAGATCTCGATACCTGCGCGTTTTGTTTTTGCTTAACCTTGCCAACGTTTCTCGCGCACTCACGCCTTTTTCGAGGTGGTGTGTGATGGACTGACCCCCAAAAGCTCCTCAAGCAGCATGGCTTTGAGTTCTGCTCTGACTTCTGCCCCACCGATTAACGCCAAAAGTGCGAGTCCACCTGGTATGAGAATCACCATCAATATTGGTCTTAAAATATAAGAAAAGCAGAATATGGTCGGCAAGAAAATCAATCCTTGGCCTAGTTTGTTTAATACGTACATGAGCGATTCCTTTTGTTTTTATATAAAAATTGAGCGTGCTCATTTTTATAATTGAGCGCGCTCAATTTGTCAATGTCAGCCGCTCAAGGTATGATCCTTTCAGGCTCATTAAGTAGATACATCAATGACGAAGCGACAACAAACCAGAGACAAAATCCTAAAAGCCGCGTGGGCATCTTTTGCTCAGAATGGCTATGACATGACGACCACAAGGCAGATTGCGAGAGAAGCAGGAGTCGCCGATGGTACGGTATTTAGCCACTTCCCGACCAAACTGTCGATTTTGCGCGAAGGGATGCTGACGCAACTGCAACAGATCAGCCAAGAGACGCTAGTCAGTGTGGAAGGTAAGACAGCTATCGACATTGGTTTGGCGCTGACGGAGAAATACTATCGCTACTATTTTGCGAACGTCGAGTTGAGCCGAGCCTTGTTGAAAGAGGTGATTTGGGATTTGGATTATTACCAGTCGTTTAACCAAGCTTTGTTTCAATCTGCGAGCGTAAGTTCTGTTCTTGAAGACAAAATGCCGTTGATTTTTGACTGCTACTTCATGACGCTAATCGCACATTTAAGCCGAGCAGAACCAGATGTTGAAGCCGCGCTTACAGATCTTCATGCTAAGTTTCAGCAAATCATTGCGACTACATAACATGGCCCCAACGCAGAATTTGAAAGAATATACTGCCTGTCATTTTATTTGCTGGACTCCCATTTTCTCGTTTCAGTTGGCGTCTCACCAAATAGCCGCTTGTAGCTTTGACTGAACTGCCCGAGATGAAAAAAACCAAAGTCAAAAGCGATTTCTGCAATTGTTCGATTATCTTCAGGGCTTTGTAGCACTCTACGTACTTGATTCAGCCGCATTCGATGTATGAACTGCTTTGGCGAAGTATTACAGCAATGTTCAAAGGTGTACTGCAGTGTTCGGCGACTGACGTGTACTGCGTCACACAGTTCACTGACGGTTATCGGTGTACGGTAGTCTAGATCCTGTAGCTGTTGTTTTATACGGTGCATCACGTGTTGACGATGAGAGATTGATATCGGATGGCTCGTGTGCAGTGAACTGAGTGAGAACAACTCCAGTACAATATCTTTTAAGATTGCTTGATGTGTGGCTTCAGACCATCTTGGCTCGGCGGAACCAAGTAACGTGCCTAAGTAGTATTTAAGTTGTTGAATGTGTTTTTCCGTCAAACCCGTTAAGTGTAATGTGTTGTTTTGGATGCTCCCAAGCTCAAGTTGATTTTCTATGATGTGAGCGAAGTTTTTGTCGAGCACTATCCCATAGATAGAAAACTGCTCCGGTGTCATTAACTCAAAATCAGCGCCACCTTGTCTAAGCAAAAGCTGGCTTGCATTAAACTGACTGTGATTTAGGTGTAGCGGCTTATTTTCCGCACTCAAACCCAACCAAATTCCCCCTTCTTCAACCCTGCATTGCTGTCTTAGTGAGCGGTTACTGTCTTCTCGAAATACATGGAAATTGGGAAATCGTCGTTCTCGAATTTGACCTAAAAATCGGCCATCGCTGAGTTGATCGTATTCCTGTTGCCAGTTTATTAGGCTTGCAGCTTGTTGGTTTGCATCCTTTGTGTGATTGATGCACAGCATTGGTGCGGTTTGGGGTGTTGGGTCACTCATCCTTGTGATGCTCATTCCTTTTTTGTGAGTCATGTTGGAGCAGTTTTTATGTAACTCATTGTTTATTATTGTTTTATAAATGTTGCCAGTTTTTGATAACGCTACGGAACACATTTGGCAATACTTTCTTAAAGCTTATTGATAGTTCAGCAAAAAGCGAACCAAATAGTGAAGAGGAAGAGCAATGACGGCAACTTATCGTCGGCAACAAGGCAGTAAAGTCTATACCTTTAAGTCATTGGCTGACTTGATGGCGAAAGCGACACCGGAGCGCTCAGGCGATGCGTTAGCCGGGGTTTGTGCTCAGTCAGCGGCAGAACGCGTAGTCGCACAAATGGCGCTGTCTGAGTTACCACTTAAAACGTTTCTTAACGAGGCGGTTATTCCATACGAAAGCGACGATATCACTCGCCTAATTATCGATACGCATGACCTTGAAGCCTTTAAACCGATTGAGCACTTGACGGTCGGGGATTTTCGAAATTGGCTGCTGAGTGAAGAAGCCGATGGTGAAACGTTGGCTAAAATTCGTCAAGGTTTAACACCAGAAATGGTGGCCGCAGTCAGTAAGATTATGCGCAACCAGGATTTGATTCTCGTTGCTAAAAAATGCCAAGTTGTCACGGCTTTTCGGAATACGATTGGTTTGCCGAGTCGCCTGTCTACTCGCTTACAACCGAATCACCCCACTGATTCTCTCAACGGTATCGCAGCGACCATTTTTGATGGTCTGATGTACGGAAATGGCGATGCGGTTATCGGTATCAATCCGGCAACAGATAATGTGCCTCAAGCTATTAAGTTAATGAACTTAATGGATGAGGTGATTCAACACTATCAAATACCGACTCAGTCTTGTGTGTTAACTCATGTAACGAACACAATCGAAGCCATTGAAATGGGTGCACCAGTCGATCTCGTTTTTCAGTCGATAGGCGGCACGCAAGGAACGAACGATACCTTCGGAATCGACTTATCAATTTTGAAAGAGGCCCATGAAGCCGCGTTGTCTTTGAATCGAGGTAGTGTAGGAAACAATGTGATGTATTTTGAAACCGGACAAGGTACCGCGCTGTCTGCGAATGCATTTCATGGGGTCGATCAACAGACTTGCGAAGCTCGTGCTTATGCTGTCGCGAAACAGTTCGATCCTTTGTTGGTTAATACAGTTGTTGGGTTTATTGGCCCTGAGTATCTGTTTGATGGCAAACAGATCATTCGTGCTGGGCTTGAAGATCATTTCTGTGGGAAGCTGCTTGGTTTACCTATGGGTTGCGACATCTGTTATACCAATCATGCCTATGCCGATCAGAATGACATGGATAATTTGCTGACACTGTTAGGCGTGGCCGAGTGCTCGTTCATCATGGGTATTCCAGGGTCTGATGACATCATGCTCAACTACCAAACTACCTCATTTCACGATGCCCTTTATGCAAGAAAAGTACTCGGTTTGAAGCCAGCACCAGAGTTTGAACAATGGTTAATGGAGATGCAAATTTTCGAGAGCGTGCAAGACGTTCGGTTAAGTGAGCAAATCTCTCGCTCGTTTTCGGGAGCAATTAACCAACTGAATAAGGGGTATTCTCATGGGTAAAGTGATCACCATTTCTCAGTCCACACAAGACGAGTCTGAAGTTGTCACACACAACCCTTGGGGCAAGTTACGCGACTTCACCTCTGCTCGGATCGCTCTGGGTCGCAGCGGAAACAGTGTACCAACCAACGAGTTACTCTCATTTCAGCTGGATCATGCCCAAGCTATGGATGCAGTGCATTGCAGTTTGAATATTGAGTCCCTCGTTGCTGGTTTGTCGGACTCTTACTCGATTCTTGAAAATACCTTAGAGCCTCCAGTGGTAGTGAGCAGCCAAGTGAGTGATCGGCTTATGTACTTGCAAAGGCCCGATTTAGGACGGCAGCTCGATGAATCTTCTTGGAAAACGCTCAACTCGATAGCAAATGAGCATAACACTGACATTGATCTTGCGATTGTTATTGCTGATGGACTTTCTTCCGTCGCAATTCAAAACCATGCCGTGCCTGTTGTTACGCGATTGATTTCTCTTTTAAGCGCTGATGATGAACATCAATGGAAATTCACACCTATCACAATCGTAAAGCAAGGAAGAGTAGCAGTAGGGGATGATGTTGGTGAATGTTTTAACGCTAAGGCCGTGCTGGTTTTAATTGGAGAGAGGCCCGGTCTAACTTCTCCGGATAGCATGGGTATGTATCTCACTTGGGGGGCTAAACGAGGCTCTAAAGATTCCCAAAGAAACTGCATTTCCAATGTGCGCCCTCAGGGGCTCAATTATGACGATGCCTGTGAACGCGCATTTTACTTGCTCAAGGAGGCTCGAAAATTACAACTGTCAGGAGTGAACCTGAAAGATCGCTCCGACATCAATGAGCCAAGTGGCGCAAGCGTTGAAGATAAACACAGCGACAACTTTTTAATTTCATCAAAGTAGAAGGATTTACTATGTCTAAACATCAGGAGTACTTGGCCAAAAGGCAGCTAAAAAGAGGCACCGCAGGTTGGATTTTACTTGCTGGCTTAGGTGTCTCGTATGTTATATCTGGTGACTTCGCCGGTTGGAACTTTGGCATCGCTCAAGCAGGATGGGGAGGCTTTCTTATTGCTGCTATCGCGATGGCAGTAATGTATTTCACGCTAGTATTGTCTTTAGCTGAAATGTCTGCGGCTATTCCTGCTGCGGGTGGTGGTTACAGCTTCGCAAGGCAGGCGATGGGGCCGACAGGTGGCTTTTTCACTGGCTTATCAGTTTTGATTGAATATGCGCTCGCGCCTGCTGCGATAGTAATTTTTATTGGCTCAGCAGTGAATGAATTGGTTGGTATCGATGGCCCTGTTGTTTACGCACTTTTCTACGCCGTCTTTATCGCTATTCACATGGCAGGTGTTGGCGAAGCTCTCAAAGTAATGATGGTCATCAGCGGTTTGGCTGTGCTAGCTATTCTAATCACTGCTGCTGTGCTTATTGGTCACTTTGATGTTAATAACTTATTCGATATTGCTCCGGCGACGGCTCAGGCAACAGAAATCTTGCCGTTTGGGTGGTATGGCGTATGGGCGGCGTTGCCATTTGCAATGTGGTTGTTTCTTGCGGTTGAAGGTGTACCTTTAGCGGCAGAGGAAGCAAAAAATCCGGCAAAAGATGTTCCAAAAGGCATCATTGGTGCGATGTTGTTTTTATTACTAACCGCAACTCTAGTAGTCGTTCTTTTGGCTGGTGCGGTTGGTTCAAAGGTCATAGGCGATAGCGCGGTGCCATTAGTTGACGCGCTGAAGCTTACAGGCAATTCAACGATAGCAATGGCCGTGAACTTACTTGGGTTGGCAGGTCTTATCGCGTCTTTCTTCTCTATCATTTATGGTTACAGTCGCTTGGTGTTTGCGCTTTCCCGCGCGGGTTATTTGCCGCAAACTTTGTCATTAACCAGTGACAAAAAAGTGCCTTCTCGTGCGCTTTTGGTTCCGGGCGTTTTTGGGTTCTTGGTTTCTCTTACGGGGGAGGGGGACTTAATCTTGGCGATGGCTGTTGTCGGTGCGACGGTATCGTACGCATTAATGTCCTTGAGCCATATTTTATTGCGAATTAAACAGCCGGAGTTAGCTCGCCCATATAAAACGCCTGGCGGGATAATTACTTCGAGTATTTCTCTGGTGCTTTCTTTGATTGCAATGACAGGTGTTTATGCTTTTGATCCCTCAGCCTTTTTCATGACAATGGGGTTGTTTCTTATCGGTGGTGTTTATTATGGGTTGTACAGCCGCAACAAATTGGTGGCAGCAACCGCCGAAGAAGAGTTTGCCATGCTTTCTGTTGCAGAATTAGAGCTTGAATCAGATGTAGCACGATAGCTATTTCAATTCTTGTTCGCCACTACATCAAGGGAGCCATAGGCTCCCTTTGTCATTTCTATCAAAAGTGCATAGCGCACAAATGCATCACTTTAACTTTATAAGTGGTTAATCATGTGAAAGTCTAGTCTGGATAACTATGGCGCAGAGCCATCACAGGTAAAGGTTAAGTTTTCAAGGAAAGATCATGATAAACAAGGTATTTAATACACTTTTGGGAACAGAGTTACCGATTATTCAAGCGCCAATGGCCGGCGTGCAAGACAGCCAAATGACCATAGCTGTCAGTAATGTTGGCGGGCTTGGCTCGTTACCTTGTGGAATGCTGAACAAAGACGCCATCGTAAAAGAACTTCAACTTATCAAACAGGCAACCAACCGACCGTTCAACCTCAACTTCTTTTGCCATGAAATGCCGGGATATGATGCCAACAAGCACGAAGAGTGGCAAAAAACGCTGCAACCGTATTTTGCTGAAGTGGGTGCAACCGTGCAGGCTCAGCCAAACGCTCCGACAAGGATGCCTTTCAATCATGATATTGCTGACGCGATTGAACCATTTGCACCGCCAGTAATCAGTTTCCACTTTGGTTTGCCTGCCGATGACTTGTTAGCGCGAATTAGAGGTTGGGGAGGGAAGATCCTTTCGACAGCGACCACTGTGGATGAAGCACTGTGGCTGGAAGCAAAAGGCGTTGACGGCATTATTGCTCAAGGCTTGGAGGCTGGTGGACACCGAGGCATGTTTTTATCGGATGATTTAACTACTCAATTAAGTCTGATGGCGTTGTTACCGCAAATCGTCAAGCGCGTGAATTTGCCTGTTATTGCAGCAGGAGGAATTGCCGATAGAAACGGTGTAGAAGCCGCGCTGAAGTTAGGAGCGAGTGCCGTTCAAGTTGGCAGCGCCTATTTGTTGTGTGATGAGGCGAAAACATCGTCTTTACATCGATATGCGATTGCCAGTGAGCGTGCGCAGCATACGGCGGTGACCAATGTTTTCTCGGGCAGGCCAGCACGAGGCATTGTGAATCGCGCGATGTCGGATCTAGGCTACATCTGTGAGTCTGCGCCGAAATTCCCATATGCTTCCATTGAAATGACTCAGTTAAGAGCGCTTATGGAGAAGCAAAACCGAGATGAATTTACGCCGTTGTGGTGCGGACAAAATTCGTCGGGTTGCAAGGAAGTTTCGGCAGCAGAAATGACACTGTCATTAGTGGAAGGGATTGATTTGAGCTTATGTTCCTCAGACTGATTTGGCCTGAGGAACACATTTCAAGTGAAGGTTATTGAGGCGCTTTCATCGCTTCAGATTGCTTGCCTGTCATCACGAAGTGCAACTCACCACCTGGTTTGAACTCGGAATGGTCGAAGAAGAAACCGTTATCCAAAGCTTTGCCATTGATGGTGACAGACTTGATGTACATGTTGTCATCGGCGTTATTCTCTGTGGTGATGGTGAACGTGCCGCCTTTCACCGGAATCACCGCTTTGTCGAATAGCGGACGACCCACAGTGTAAATAGGTTCTGCTGCGTTCACTTGGTAGAAGCCTAATGCAGACATCACATACCAAGCGGACATTGCGCCCACGTCTTCGTTACCAATAACACCTTCTGGCGCAGCGAAATACATGTCATCAAGAATGTGGTCGACGACTTGTTGCGTCTTCCATGGTTCTGCGGTCCAGTTGAATAGGTAAGGAATGTGGTGCGAAGGCTCGTTACCAAACGCAACTTGACCAATCAAACCAGACATATCCGGTGTTTCTGTACCTTGGCTTTCTGCGGTGAAGGTCGCTTCTAGGTTTTTCTGGAACTCAGCATCGCCACCCATGATGGTTTTTAAGCCCGCGATGTCATGCGGCACAAACCAAGTCCACTGCCACGCGTTACCTTCGGTGTAGTTACCTGTCTCGTGTTCTGTGCCGTATGGGTCGAATGGCGTCATGAAGGTTTCATCAATCATCACTGGGCGCATGAAGCCCGTCACGCCATGTTCTGCGTATTCCGTTGGGTTGTAATCGAAGTACTTCTTGTAGTCTTTTGAGCGTTCAAGGTATTGCTCTTCCGCTTGAGTATCACCGGCTGCTTTGGCGATTTGCGCGATAGCCCAATCGTAGAACGCATTTTCCAGACCGTAAGAAACAGACTCAACCGTGTAGTCTTCAAATACAGGTTCACCATCGACACGCTGAATAGCAGGCGTGAAGCCGTTTTTCTCAATGTAGTCGATGTGCTTGGTTAAAGTGCGATCCAATACGCCTTGATCCCAATCTGCTTGCAATGCAGGGTAGTTCTCGTAAGTCGAAGAGTCGATCGCGGCTTTCAGCGCCAGCTCTTTCTCTTGCTGAGTAAACTCTTCTGGGAACTTAGTGATCGCATCCGCAATCACTGCTACCGCTGGGTAGCCAACCATGGTACCTGTCTCGTCACCTAAGTGCTCCCATTTCGGCAGCAAGCCGCTTTCAGTGTACTTCTGAACTAGGTTCTTCGCGTATTGCACCGCGCGGGTTGGCTCAGTGATGGTTTTTAGTGGGTGCAATGCACGTTGGGTATCCCATAGAGAGTATACCGAGAAGTTTGGCTGCTCTTCTGTCGCTTGACCGTAAGCGATGGAATATTCCCCTTCGCCTTCACGAATTGAGCCTTTGCCCATGCCACGGAATCGACTATCCACGTCTTGATGCACCATAGGCGCAATTTTGGTGTGGTAAAGCGCAGTGTAGAAGATCTCTTTCTGATCTTCTGTGCCCCCTTCAATTGAGAAGTTGAGTGCTTTTGCCCATTTCTCACGTGCGTTGTTGCGCGCAGTATCGAAAGAGACATTCGCTTCGGCATCGTAGTTGTTTTCTGCGCCTTGTGGGTCAACCGCAGATAACGCCACTTGCGCATTCAACTCTTGTGAGCCTTCATCTTCAAATTCGATGTAGGCAGTGACGTCCGCTTTGACACGCTTAACTGGATTACCTTGGTCATCGTATATCAATTCAGAAACGTGTTCTGCCGTTAGGCCGTCAACAGGTTCGCCATTGGCAAGGATGTAGACGTCTTTGATCTTCTTATCGAAAGTCGCATAGAAGAAGATTTTTTGGTTTTTCGCCCAACCAGAGAAGTGCGCTGCATCGCGCTCGCCCGTGATGGTATGACCGTCTTCGCTCACCGTCAGTTTGTTGCGCAGAGAGGTCGAACCCCAGTCACTGTTTAGGATGGAGTTGAGGTCTATCTTCAGACGTTGTGGTTGACCTTGCGGGTATGTGTAACGATGGAAGCCGACACGTTCAGAAGCTGTAAGCTCAGCTTTGATACCGTTCTCAGCAATTTTCACCGAGTAGTAACCCGCTTCTGCCACTTCTGAGGTTTTGTCCATCTTGACCGAAATCGCTTCGCGGTAGTCGTCGCTGTCTTCGATGTACTTGGTTTTATCTTCGGTAAACGGCAGGAACAGAATGTCACCTAAGCCGCCCATACCCGTGCCAGATAGGTGAGTGTGGGAGAAGCCAAATAAGGTCTTTTTATCGAAGTGGTAACCTGATGAAGAGTGCCAGCCGATCAGCTCGGTATCTGGAGACAGTTGCACCATGCCTTCTGGCACAACAGGACCCGGGAAGGTGTGTCCGTTAAAGCCGGTACCAATGAATGGGTCGACGTATTTTAGGTTGGAAGTATCGACGCTTGGTGAGGTGTTATCGTCGTCATCGTTGCAGCCAGCCAAACCAATAACACTTGCAATCACTGCGGTGGCGATAGCGGTTTTCGTAAAGTTCATAATCTTGATTCCTTAGGCAGGAAGCGCGTCACTTCCTGCCACTGAGTTAATCTATCTGCTTATTCTTTAAACACGAATTACATAAAACGTTACTGAGCTTGAAGAGCTTCTTGCTTGTCACCGGTCATGACGAAGTGAAGCTCGCCGCCCGCTTTGATTTCGCTGTGTTTGAAGGTGAAGTTGGCATCTAGCGGTTTGCCGTTGATGGTTACGGACTTCACGTACTTGTTGTGTGGGCTGTTGTTGTCTGCGATGACTGTGAACTCGCCGCCTTCCACTGGAATGGTGATTTCATCAAAAATAGGACGACCGATGGTGTAGACAGGATCCGCAGGCGTCACTTGGTAGAAGCCCATTGCTGACATCAAGTACCAAGAGCTCATTTGACCTACGTCTTCGTTACCAATCAAACCGGTTGGCTCGCTGGTGTACATCTCTGACATGATGCGGTCTAGGTACTCTTGCGCTTTCCATGGCTCATCCGTTAGCGCGTATAGGTAAGGAATGTGGTGCGATGGTTCGTTACCGTGCATGTACTGACCGATGTAACCCGTTAGGTCTGGCAGCTCTTCACCTGTGTTTGAAGAACGCGCGTTGAATAGCTCGTCCAAGTCTTCACGGAACGCTTTCTCTGGCGTGGTGTCTTTGCCTTGCGCCAAGTCGGCTTGATAGATTTCTTGTTTCAGGCGATTGAAATCGTGCATTGGTTGGAACTTCCATTGCCACGCGTTCCCTTCGGTGTAGGCAAACTCGTCCACATAGTAAGGGTCGAATGGTAGCAGTGGGCATTTCTCTTTCATCACGCCTGAGCCTTCTGGCCACTCAACCATTTCACACTCATCCAAACGATCTTCATCAATTGGTTGGTTGAACTCCAATGGTGGTTTGTTTGGTGATGAGCTTAGCGGGTGGTTCTTTGGACGTAAGAAACCAGTTTCTGCATCCCAATGGTTAAGCCAGTTGTCGGCACGAGTCATAAACTCTTCTTGCAGTTTTACATCGCCAGCCATGCGCGCGATTTCTGCCATTGCCCAGTCGCCGTAAGCAAACTCAAGCGTGTAAGACGCACTGTTCCAGTAGCCGTGATGAACAAAGCCATTTTCTTCATACACCTTCACTTGCACAACGTTTGCCGCGCCGATGTTGTTGTCTTCCGTCCAATCTGGGAATTCAGACGCCTCGTGGTAACGCACCGTAAACTCAGCCGCTTCTTTGGCAAGTTGTGGGTCGATGTCTAAGCCTTTCGCCATCGCGTCAGCAATGATAGAAACCGCAGGGAAACCGATCATGGTGCCCGTGTAGTGGCTGTGCAGTTCCCATTTCGGCAGAATGCCACCGTCTTCGTATTTACGAATTAAGTCGTTGGCAAACTCTTCGGCACGTTCTGGGTCGATGATGGTTTTCAGTGGATGCGCTGCACGGAAGGTATCCCACATGGAGTACACAGAGTAGTTTGGTGTGTCACCCGCGTCTTTTTGAATGCGAGTACGCATCGCAGGGTATTGACCGTCGACATCTTGGAAAATCATTGGCGCGATAGAAGCGTGGTAAAGCGCGGTGTAGAAGATCTCTTTTTGATCTTCCGTGCCGCCAGATACCATCATGCGGCTAAGCTCTTGGTGCCATGCGTCGTTGGCTTGAGCGCGCGCAGTATCAAATGACACGTCTTTCGCTTCTGCTTCTAGGTTTTTCTCCGCACCTTCTGTGCCTGTTGGTGACAAGCCGACTTGGATTTCTAGCGGTGTTGATGATGGTGCGAATTCTAGGTAAGCGATGGTTTTCACTGCGTCGATGTTGTCGTTGTTTACATCGATTTCCGTTTCTGCGCCGTCAACCAAAGCGATGGCTTTGACGATAGGTTGGTTGAAAGTGGCGTAGAAGTAAACGTGCTGGTTGTTCGCCCAACCGTTCGAGCTACGTAAACCGCGGATGGTGTAAGCGTCGATGAACTCTAAATCACCCTTCATGGTGCGGTTGTTGAAGTGACCTTTGTTGAGGGTGTGGTCTAAATCGAACTTGATGTGTGGCGTAGTGCCTTCTTTGAAGGTGTAGCGGTGGAAGCCAACACGTTGCGTGGTGGTTAGCTCGGCTTTGATTTCGCCTTTGTTTAGTTCAACCGCGTAGTAGCCCGCTTCTGCGGTTTCGTTGTCTTTATCGAAGGTGTTGAAAACGGCGTTTTCTTTCTTGGTGAAAGGCAGAACTAAGATGTCACCAAGGTCGGTGATGCCTGTGCCAGAAAGGTGAGTGTGGGAAAAACCATACACTGGGATTTCAGTCAGCTTGCCGTGGTCGAAGTAACCTGCAGCAGAGCCCCAGCCTTCCATTTCGGTATCAGGAGAAAGTTGCACCAAACCGTAAGGCACAACCGCCCCTGGGAAGGTGTGACCATCTGCGCCTGTACCAATCAATGGATTGACGTATTGGGTTAGCGTGGTGTCGAGGGATGGTGTTCCAGATTTGCTGTTGTCGTCATCACTGTTACAACCAGCAAGACCAAACATGGCAGCGAGTATAGCGGTAGAGATAAGGGTTCTTTTTAGTTTCATTTTTATGGTTCCACTGTAGTGAAGTTTTTTAGGGGGCTAGATGCCCCCTTTCGTTATTTGGATAGGTATCGACTACTGCGCTTTCATCGCTTCAGATTTGTCTGAAGTCATGACGAAATGCAGCTCACCACCATCTTTCAAATCGCTGTGCGCGAAGCTGAAGTTGTCACTCAATTGTTTGCCATTGATGGTCACCGACTTCACGTAGATGCTCTCTTGGCTGTTGTTTTCTGAGGTGATGGTGAATTTACCGTCCGCGACTGGAATAACGGCTTTGTCGAACAGAGGACGACCGATGGTGTAGCTTGCTTCGCCCGGTGTGACTTGGTAGAAGCCCAATGCAGACATCACATACCACGCCGACATCTGACCGACGTCTTCGTTACCAATCAGGCCTTCATGCGTTGGGTGGTAGAACTCGTTCATCGCCTGAACGACGATTTCTTGTGTCTTCCAAGGCTCTGCCGTCCAGTTGTATAGGTAAGGCACGTGGTGATCAGGCTCGTTACCCATCACGAACTGACCGATGTAGCCGGACATATCGTGTGATTGGCTTGTATCGGCGTTGGAGTCCGCATTAAACAGTGCATTCAAGTTAGCGAGGAATGCCGCTTTGCCTTGTTCGGTTACGTCTTCAGGAAGAGAGAAGTCGGTGCGGTCGATGTGCTCTCCACCCATCACGTTAGCCAGACCGTTCAAGTTGTGCGGTGCAAACCATGTCCATTGCCATGTGTTGCCTTCAGTAAAGTCTTCGCCTCGGTGCTCGGCGCGGTAAGGCCAGAACACGTCGCTTTCGTTGAGTGCTTTACGGTCTTTACAGGCGTTGTAGTCCATACCGTCTGGGATAGACAGTGCCATGTTCTCGTCCAAACATTCGGCTTTCAGGTTGTTTGCCCAAACCTTGCTGCCGCTATTCATGTATGCCGGACGCATAAAGCCCGTTGCACCCAATGCGTTGCCTTTGGTGTCTTGCAGTTTGCCGTATTGCTCTGGGTTGTAATCGAAGTAGTTCTTGAACGATTCAGAACGAGCCATGTAGCGGTCGTACTGCTGGTCGTTGCCCGCAAGTTTAGCGATCTGAGCGATACACCAGTCGTAGTAAGCATTCTCAAGACCGTAAGACACCGATTCGTTCACGAGCTCGTCGTATTTATCGACTTTCAAGCCTTCCACGTAACCCGGTTTTTCGCCAGAGTCCGGCGCCCATTTAGTGTTGGCTGGAATAAAGCCGACGTCTTCTTGGTAGTCGTTATGACGCGTCATTACTGTGAAGCGTTTGTCGCCGTTCCAAGCATCTTGGTAAGGCACCCAGCTTTCAGTTTTATCAAGGTTAAAGTTGACCGTTTCGTCAGCGGCTTTCAACGCCAAATCAAACTCAGCTGCGGTAAAGGCTTCTGGGTGTTTGACCATGATATCGGCGATAACTGAGACTGCAGGATGACCGACCATTTCACCAGTGTAATCCGAGTGCAGTTCCCATTTTGGTAGCACGCCACCCGTTTGGTATTTGTTCAATAGATCGCGTGCGTGTTCAATCGCGCGGTCTTTATCGATGATGGTTTTCAGTGGGTGTGCGGCGCGGAAGGTATCCCACATTGAGTACACTGAGTTGTTCACTAAGCCATCTTCTGCTTGGTGCACTTTGCCATCCATGCCACGGTATTTGCCATCCACATCTTGGTATAGGAATGGAGCAACGAACGTACGGTAGAGCGAGGTGTAGAACATGGTCTTATCAGCTTTGTTGCCGCCTTCCAGTTCAAACTCGCCAAGGATGTTTTCCCAAGCCACGCGGTTTTGTTGTACGACGTTGTCGAAGTCCCAGCCGTTAGTGTCTGCTTCTAGGTTTTTCAGTGCGCCGTCAACGCCAGTGCCAGAAATCGCTACTTTGACCACCAATGGCTCATCGCTCTTGCCAAAGTTCAAATGCGTCAGGACATCGTTTGCGCGTTTTGCCAAACGTTCTGGGTCAGGTTCTGGCTCGCCCAGCATTGGTTTGTGCTCAGCGTAACCACGGTAATCTTCCAAGCCGACTTCGGTAGCGTCAGTTGGGGTGAGTTTGCTTTCAGAAGCCAGCTTGGTGTACAGGTTTTCTTCAATGATTGGATCAGAGAATTCTGCTGCGAAGAACACGGTTTGCCATTGACCCCATTCGTTTGAGGTACGTGCACCTACGACGGTGGTGTCGTTAACGCGTTTGTAGTAGATGCTGCGAGAGTGGTTGCCGTATTGCTCCAACAGTTCGTGTTGCAGGTCGATACGTACTTTGCGGTCTTCGCCCGGTTTGAAAGTGTAACGTTGGAACGCCACGCGCTCGGTTGCGGACAGTTCTGCTTTTACGCCAGTTTCTACAAGGTCAACCGAGTAGTAACCAACTTCTGCCACTTCCGAGCTTTTATCCATGGTTACGGCATCGGTATTGAAGCCTGTGTATGGCAAGAAAGCGAAGTCGTTTAGGTCGCCTTTACCTGCGCCAGAAATGTGGGTCATTGAGAAGCCAGAAAGCAAGCTGTGTACTGGGTCGTATTCGACAGGCGAGCCTTTGCCATTCCAACCGTTTGGATCGAAGTTATCTGGTGACGGTTGAATCATACCTTCTGGCATCACTGGCGATGGGTTGACGTTGCCAAGACCTTTAGTGCCGATCAAGGTATCAACGAATTCCAAAGTAGGGGTAGAAATAACCGGAGTTTCTGGATCAGAGTCGCTGCCACAACCTGCAAGACCAAGCATGGCGGTTAACACTGCGGTAGAGAGTAGGGTTCTTTTTAGTTTCATTGTTTTTATTCCACGAGAAAAGGGGACACAAGGTCCCCTCAAAATTATTATTTGCCTAGGTTGGCTTGCATTGCTTCAGACTTGTCAGCTGTCATCACGAAGTGCAGTTCGCCGCCTGCTTTGAATTCGCTGTGCTTGAAGGTGTTGTACATATCCAGAGGCTTACCGTTGATGGTTACTTCTTTGATGTACATGTTGTCTGGACCGTTGTTCTCAGCCGTTACCGTGAACGTGCCAGAACCAATGTCTACCGTCGCTTTGTCGAAGATTGGACGACCGATGCTGTAGGTTGGATCGGTTGGCGAGATTTGGTAGAAGCCCAGTGCTGACATCAAGTACCACGCCGACATTTGACCTACGTCTTCGTTACCGATGAGGCCGTCTGGCGTCGGTTTGTAGAACTGGTCGTAAACTTGGTCTAGGTATTCCTGCGCCTTGTAAGACTCTTCAGTACGGTTGTACAAGTAGATGACGTGGTGCGAAGGTTCGTTACCGTGAATGTACTGACCGATGTAGCCTGTCATGTCTTGGTGCGCTTCGCCGCCATTTGGATCGGCAGTAAATAGGTTGTTCAGTTTGTCGTTCAGACCTTGCGTGCCGCCCATGATTTCAGTCAGCTTGTCTAAGTCTTGCATGAACGCCCATTGCCACTGCCACGCGTTACCTTCTGTGTAGTAGAACGCGTCAGATTTGTAAGGGTCGAAGTCAGTTGAAGCGTATTTCAGTGCACATGGGTCACCTTCTTTCAGTTCTGTCGGTACAAAGAAGCCCGTGCCGTCTGCGTTACCTGCTTCTGCATCCCAGTGTTTCAAAGAGTTGTAAGAACGAGCTTTGAACTCTTCATACGCGTCCATATCGCCAGCGGCTTTTGCCATTTCTGCGATCGTCCAATCGTAGAATGAAAATTCCAACGAGTACGATACTGAGTTCCAGTTCGGGTAACGAACACACTGTTCTTTCTCGTGGTAATTCAACTGACCTGCCATAAGTGAGCTTAGGATGTCGTCATGAATCTGTGGGTACTCATGCGGTGTGTAGCGTGCTGATTTTACTGATGCGGTGTAAGCTTGCTCTGCATCAATCAAGCCTTTGGTTACGGCATCGCCAAGAATCGCTGCCGATGGGTAGCCGATCATGGTGCCGGTTTCTGAGCCGTGACCTTCCCATTTCGGCAATAGACCAAACTCGTCGTTGGATTTACGAATCAAGTCTTTCACGTATAGCGTTGCTTGGTCTGGGTCGATGATGGTCCACATTGGGTGAACCGCGCGGAACGTATCCCACGTTGAGTAAATCGAGTAGTTTGGCGTATCGCCATCTTTCAGTGTGCGCACCGTGCCAAGCATATCCACGTATTGACCATCCACATCGTAGAACTCGATTGGGGCGATCATCATGTGGTACATGCCAGTGTAGAAGTTGGTTTTCTCTGCGTCTGTGCCGCCTTCTACTTTGATTTTTGCTAGCTTCTCAGCCCACGCGTATTCCGCGTCTTCTTTCACTTGTGCTAGGTCGAAACTTGGTGCTTCCGCTTCTAAGTTTTTCTGTGCGCCTTGCCAGTTAACAGGAGAGATACCGACGCGGATTTCAATTGGCTCTTCGCCAGTGCCGAAGTTTAGGTAAGCCGTCAGATCATCGCCTGAGTAAACCGCACCACTACGCATTTCGCGCGTTGGTTCTAGATCTTGTTCGCCCAACAGTGCTTTGGCGATTGGTTGGTTGAATTTCGCGTAGAAGAAGATGTCTTGACCTTGGTGATCTTGCCCTTGGAACCAGCCTGTTGAGGTTTTACGACCGCGAATGGTGTATTCGTCCACCACTTCTACTTTGTTCTTCAAAGATTTGCCGTTGTTGTTCATTAGGGTATGACCTAAATCGAACTTCACGTTACGGTCCGCGCCTTCAGCAAAAGTGTATTTGTGCAAACCAACGCGTTTGGTTGCGCTCAGTTCGACTTCGATTTGACCTTGGTTTAGCTTGGTTTTGTAGTAGCCTGCGCTTGCTTCTTCATTGGCTTTGTCGAAAGAGTTCAGTTGTGTGTTCGCCATGTCTGCGTATGGCAGAACCAAGATGTCGCCTAAGTCCGTTGCGCCTGTACCTGAAAGGTGAGTATGGGAGAAGCCGTACAGCGGAACGTCAGTGTTAACTACTTCGCCAGTTTCGTAGTTGGATGAATCCCAGTAGCCAGAAGCTGAATGCCATGGGTTAAGTCCCGATTCGTGGTCTGTGTTAGAACCGATGAAAGTATCTGGAGACAGTTGAACCATACCTGCCGGTACCGTCGCGCCCGGGAATGTATGACCAGAAGCTGCTGTGCCGATCATTGGATCGACGTATTTCAACACCGCGAGATCAACAATTGGATCGCCCGGCAGTGAAGAGGAAGAATCGTTGTCGCTGTTACAGCCAGCCAAGCCACCCGTCAGACCAACCAGGATAGCCAAAGAGATAAGATTACGTTTAAACATGTGCATACCGTTTTGTCGTTATTCGTATATAAAAGTGTTTATAAGAGACTGTTTCTAAAGGACTGCTTATAAAATTTGCTTGTAGGGATAGCCGGGAGATGCGCTCCCGGCTGAGTTGTCACTATTGGGATTAACGAGAACCTGCTGGCATCTCGTCTTCATGCAAGAACTCACCGATGCCTTGTGCTGGTGGAAGATCTTGCTCTAGAGAGCCCCAACGTTGATTTGGTTTGTCGCCCATCACGAACTCCAACTCACCGCCGTACATGATTTCGTCATGAGTCAGGTAAGTACGGTTGAAGTCTTTGCCGTTGTAGCGAGCCGATTGAATGAAGATGTTTTCGCGGCTAACGTTCTTCGCAGTCACCGTGAGCTTCTGGTTGTTGCCGACATCGATAGACGCGCTTTCAAACAGCGGAGTACCGATTTCGTAGATGCCAGAAGAAGCGTTTACTGGGTAGAAACCAAGCGCCCGGAACACGAACCACGCAGAGAGCGTACCGAAGTCGTCGTTACCACAAATGCCGTCAGCGGTGTTCTTGTAGCAAATGTTGGTCGCTGCGGCGATGGCTGCCTGACCTTTCCAAGGCTGACCTACGTAGTTGTACAAGTACGGAACGTGGATATCTGGTTCGTTACCTTGAACGTGCTGACCAACGTTACCTGTGTTGAACACTGGGAATTGGTTGTCGCCTGCGTTGCGGTCTGGGTAGGTTGACCAGTACTCATCCAAGCGCGCTGCAAACAAGTCACCGCGTTCTGCTTCAGGGTTTTGTGTCTTGTCGAAGCGTGTCATCAGGTCAATCAAGCCATGAATGTCGTGCTGAACACTGAACGAGTATTGCCAGCCGTTCGATTCAGAGAATGACCAGTTGAACATGTCTGGACGCCAGTCTTTACCAACCGCACGACCGGTGATTGGGTCTACCCAACCTGCATCGATAAACTCGCCATCGTAGTCACGGGCTTTGAACCAACCTTGGTATTGCTTACCACCGAAGTCGAATTGCGCTTGCCAGTTTTTAGAACGGTTAGCGAACTCGGTGTAGCGTGGATCTTCTTCACCGAACACTTCTTTGATCGATTGTGCGATTGCCCAGTCGTTCATTGAGTATTCAAGCGAGTAAGATGCTGTCCAAGAGTCTTTAAATGGTGAGTGACTGCCGTAAGAATCTGGTGGTGTATCGTGCAATTGCGCTGGCACGTAACCTTGTTCTTCGTACTCTTTGATCCATGCTACGCCTTGGCTCGTTGCGGCGCGTGCGTCTGTGATCATCGCTTCAACTAAACGTTCTTTAACGTCTTTGCGCTCTGCTTCTGTGAAGCCAAGGTCGATCATGCGTTTTTCTAGTGAGCCTTTCGACAACACATCATGAATCACAGGCGTTGAGTGCATGCCCATCATCATGCCAGTTTCGTTGCCTTTGAATGTCCACTCAGGCAGGCGACCTTTGCGCACGTTGCCTTTGTCATCCACCCATTCTTCTTCGGCGTAAGACAGCATAGACAGCACCACGTCTGCTAGGCGGTCAGGTTCAAGAATCGAAGACAGCGGTTGAACTGCGCGGTAGGTATCCCACAAAGAGAAAGTGTCGTAGCGCGTGAAGTCTGCTTTGCCATCTTTGTTAGCATCGGCTGTGCGGATCGACTCTTTCAGCGTATCGATCTTATCGCCCCAAGGTGTGTTGCCATCTGGGTAGGCGTTGCGACCTTGGTGAACTTGGCGGTAGCGACCATCTAAGTCAGAGTGAATGGTTTGACCTAGGTACGAGTGGTACATCGCGGTGTAGAAGGTTTGTTTGTAATCTTCGTCGCCAGAGACTTGGATCTTGCCGAGTTCGTCTTCCCATTTCTTCGTTGCCGCTTCGCGTACTTGGTCGAAGTTCATGCCCGCAACTTCTGTCATGTTAAGAGAAGCACCAGACTTGCCATTCTCGCCAATCTCAACGTTTGATAGCGCCAATTTCGCTTCAACCGTTAAGCCGTCTTTAGATGTGTCGAACTCAACGTAAGCGCGTGCGTATTGATACTTGCCACGTGTTTCGTTACCGATTTCCGTAATGCCTTCTGGCACATCCATGTAACGACCTTGCTCTTTATCGTAGTAAGCAAAGCGAACGTTTTTGATTGGTTGGTCAAATTCCATCACGAAGAATTCTTTTTGGCTTGGTGCCCAACCATCAGAGAAACGGTGACCTTCAAGACGGTTATTGTCTTTGTCCCATTTCAAGTAAGAATCTGATGTGTAGTCCCAGTTAATTTTGAAGCCGGTGTTCACGATGATTTCTGATTTCTCATCACGAGGGAAGGTGTACCGGTGTACACCAACGCGATCAGACGCCGTCAACTCAGCTTTGATGTCGTAATCCAATAGATCGACTTTGTAGTAACCTGCTGTCGCTTGCTCGTCACGATGTTGGAAGCGAGACGCTTCTAGGTTTAGCGTTGCCGAACCTTCATCAATCATGTAATCCGAACGCGAGTTGATTGGCATGACGAGAATGTCGTTCAAGTCGCCAGCACCAGCTCCGGAAAGGTGGGTATGAGAGAAACCGGAAGTACGTGCGTCGTGGTAGTAGTAGCCTGAAATGTATTCCCAGCCATTAGAGCCGTTGTTTGGAGAAAGCTGCACCATGCCGTGTGGTGTGGTTGCACCAGGGTAGGTGTTGCCTAGGTTACCTGTGCCGATGAATGGGTTGACGTAGCGTGTTACGTCCATATCGGCGAAATCTACCGGGATGTGAACGCCCATGTCGATTTCAGGTGTTTCTGGGTTTGGCTTGTCATCACAGTCGCCATCGCCAACTGGAGGACATACTGGCTTGCCGCCGTCAGGAATATCCGGCAGTGCAGGGTTGGTATCACCGCCTTCATAAATGTTGGTTGTGTCGTCGTTACAGCCAGTCAGACCGACTAGACCACTGAGAACTGCGCAAGCGAGTAGGGAAGGTTTGAATTTCATTTTTAAAGCCTTGTAAGTTGTAGGTTTATGTAGTTGTTGAAAGCAGAGGTATTACTAAAACTTAAAAACTTGAAATAGAGCCCTTTGGGGGAAAGGGCTCTTAGGGGGAGGAGCTTAAGGTTTAAGCTTTCACAAGAGTCGTTGCGTTACGCATCGCTTCTTTCGTTGAACACTCAACAACGTTTGCTTTTGCAAAGCGGTGAGCGTCTTTTACTTGGATATCGTGAGCTAGAATAACCAGCTTCGCGTTTGCTACATCTAGGTCAGTGATGCGGTTCTGGATTCCGTTTTGACCTTGAGTTTCTACTTTGATTTTCAGACCTGCTGCCGCACCTGCTTTCTCTAGTGCTTTCGCTGCCATGAATGTGTGTGCTACACCAGATGGGCAACATGTTACTGCTACGATGTCGTACTCGCCTTCGCCTGCTGCTGGAGCCGCTTGAGCTTGCGTCGGTGCTGCTTCTGCGATTTCGTCTTCTGCTTCTTCTTCAGCAACTGGTTTCCAGAAGCCAACGATAACTGCTGTTGTTAGTGAGCCTAGTGCGATACCCACAACGTACATTGGGATGTTGCTTGATACAGGTGCTGTGATTAGACCGCCCCATGGTGCGTGTAGTAGTACGTCTGTTAGGAAGCCGAACACACAGCCAACGATACCACCAGCAACGATTGAAGGAAGAACGCGTACTGGGTCGTTTGCAGCGAATGGGATAGCACCTTCAGAGATACCGATAGAACCCATGATTGCTGCTGCTTTACCGGCTTCTTGCTCTTGCTTAGTGAACTTCTTCTTGAATAGGAATGTTGCTAGTGCCATACCTAGAGGAGGCGTACAGATTGCGATACCAACACCACCCATTAGCCATGGTTGAGTATCAACTTGAGTTTGAGCGAATAGCGTTGCTACTTTGTTGATTGGACCGCCCATATCGAATGCAGTCATACCACCAAGAATCGTACCTAGAACCACTTTAGAAGCGCCAGCCATAGAAGCTAGGAATTCGTTCATAGAAGCCATGAAGATCTTGATTGGCTCACCGATACCCCATAGAACGATACCTGCAGAGATAAGCGTACCAACAAGTGGGTAGATGAAGTAAGCGCCCAACGCAGTCATGTTAGCAGAAAGAGGGATCTTCTTAAGTTGTAGAACTACACCACCAGCGATAAAACCAGCGACGATACAACCTAGGAAGCCGCCGCCCATGTCAGCCATGATGCCAGAAGAGATCATCGCTGGCGCTAGTGCTGGTTTGTCTGCAATTGAGTAACCGATGAAGCCACCAAGAATAATTGGGAACAACACCAGACCTTTAATACCGATATTAGAAATATCAGCCAATAACCCGTCTGCAGGAACCGCACCTTTACCGGATGCCATTACCGCCAGAGCCAGTAGTACACCACCCGCAACGATAAATGGAAGCATGTGAGAAGTACCGAATAAAAGGTGACCTTTCATGGTACTTAGGAGTTTTTTGAAATCGCTATTATTGCTAGCTTGAGCTGTGATTGTACTCATAATTTCACGCCTTATGAATTAATTAAAATATTTAGTATTTGGTTTTCGTCTTTTGCGTTATGAATATCTTCAATAAACTCTTCGCTAAATTTTCCGAATAATTCTTGAAGAACATAAATATGGTGGTCGGCACCGTTATCAGGTGAAGCAATCATGAAGAATACGGTTGGTTTTACTCCCTCTTCGTCGCCATACTCGATGCCTTCGCGCTTTACGCCAACAGCGATTGCAGGCTCTGTCACCGCTTTGCTTTTTGCGTGTGGGTATGCGATGCCGTCCATTGAAGTCACGCTTAATGCTTCACGTGCTTCGATGTCGGTTAAAAAAGCCTCTTTGCTGCTTATTCGATTATTTTCGAATAGCATTTGCGCTAGCTCTTCAAAGACTTCTTTTTTATTATTTGCTTGAAGGTTGCCTTTAATTAAATTGACGTTTGTTAGTTCTGTAATCATTTTTTGACTCATTGGTACTGAAGTAATGAGGCAAATTTAATTAATGTTACGGTTTTCTGAAATAGTAAAAAAAAACCAATAACTATACTTTTGTATCACTCAATCTTAAGTGTGATAGCCGTCATTAATAATGCGGAATATTATAAAATTTATTATGTGATTTATATTCCAGTTATTTTGAAATAAATAACTAGACATGAAAATGAACTGGAGGAGGATCAATAGCCCTGGTTAGGATGCAAAAAGAGGCGTTGCGCCTCTTAGTTTTGAGATAATAGAAACAGCGATAAAAGCTGGCCATTAATTTTTATATTTATGCAGCAAATCTAACGGGATGTGGCAGTAGTCATTTGGAAAGCGCGTGAGTCGGTCTTGGTGCTCATCATCACTTGGCACGTAGTTTGTGAGTGGCAGCACTTCTACGGCGATTTTATCGGCATCCGGTCTTGCTGCGATAAACGCTTTAGCAATCGTTAGGTGTTGCTCGTTTTGGCTATAAACACCGGTACGGTACTTTTCACCTGCGTCTTCACCTTGCTTGTTAACACTGTGCGGGTCGATGATCTCAAACAGATACCCCATTAAAGTTTCAACCGAAACTTGTTCAGGGTCGAATTGGGTTTTCACGCATTCTGCGTAACCATCGTATTCGGATTGAGTGTTATCCGTCGTGCCATTTGCTCGTCCTGCTTCGGTGCCAATTACGCCCGGAAGGTGGCGCATAAATTCTTGCACGCCCCAAAGGCAGCCGCCTGCGAAGTAAATCTCTTCCATCATTTTATCCTGTAAAACTTTGCGCCATTATGGACATCACTTTCGCTCAAACACAACTCCAACCATAGATTTAATGACTCATCGATGAGCAGTTCGGACATAAAACAGGAACAACTCGGTGGTGATTTGCTCTCTTTTTTGTGCTGCTTTTCCTCGTTAGATTGAGCGCAGTTAAGAGCTAAGGGGAATCCCAATGAAAATTGAACATATCGCGATTTGGACAGAACGTTTGGAAGAGTTAAAAGCCTTCTATGAGAAATATTTTAACGCGATGTCTAACGATAAATACCACAACCCAACTAAGCAGTTTTCATCTTACTTTCTTTCGTTTGAAAGTGGTGCACGATTGGAGTTGATGTCGATGGAAGGTGTGACCGCTTGTGAAAAATCTCATGCGATGCAGATAACAGGATTAGCACACTTTGCCTTCGCTTTAGGATCAGAGCAGGCGGTGGATCAATTAACCAAAACCTTAGTAGATGATGGCTACCAATGGATCAATTAACCAAAACCTTAGTAGATGATGGCTACCAATGGATCGACGGTCCGAGACAAACGGGTGATGGTTACTACGAAAGCTGCGTATTAGATCCGGATGGCAACCGTCTAGAGCTTACGGTGTAACGCAGCTTCGCTTATTTCTATCGTTCACAGGCTGCTTTCATATGAAAGTATTCGGGCGTATACTGCAAGCTCATCAATAAGGAGCGAGCCTGTGAACCCAAGACAAAATGAAATCCTGCAATTAGTGAATGATCGTAAACGCGTTCAAGTCACGGAGCTTTCTGACATTATCGGCGTGTCGGGCGTGACCATCAGGCAGGATTTGAATTTTCTGGAGCAACAGGGCTATCTAAAGCGCGTACACGGCGCAGCTACCGCATTGCAAAGTGATGATATTGATACCCGATTAGAAGTCCGTTTCGATATTAAACAATCACTTGCAAATAAAGCGGCAGACTTGGTCGCGCCAAGTGAGACAGTGCTGATTGAAGGTGGGAGTGCAAACGCATTACTGGCTCGCACTTTAGCTGAACGCGGCGATGTGACCATCATTACCCCATCGGCGTACATTGCCCATCTCATCCGTAACACCTCAGCCAACATTATCTTGCTTGGTGGTGTGTATCAGCATCAAGGCGAGAGCTTGGTTGGCCCGCTCACCAAACTCTGTATTGAGAACATTCACTTCAGCACGGCTTTCTTGGGTATCGACGGATTTCACCAAGACACTGGTTTTACTAGCCGAGACATGATGCGTGCCGACATCGCAGAGGCCATTCTGGCAAAGAATAGACGTAACATCGTACTGACGGACTCCAGTAAATTTGGACAGATTTATCCTTCTTCAATTGGCAATACCAACGAAATATCGGTGTTGTTAACCGACAAAGCCGCTCCGAAAAGCGACCTTGAGCAAATCAAAAAGCTAGGTGTGGAAGTGGTGTTGGGGTAAGTACTAATGGCTCTCCGACCATACTGCGAATTCATTTCCACTTGGTTCGGTGAAGTGGAATCGGCAGCCGCCGGGAAATTCGAAAATAGGGCGGATAATTTTTCCACCACATTGTTCTACTTTTGCCTGCGTGGCCTGAATATCTGAGCTATAAAACACTAAAAGTGCGCCACCATTTGCGGTTTGGTTTACAAACTCAGATTTGAAGAATCCGCCATCTAACCCTTGTCCTGAAAATGCAGAGTATTCAGGACCATAATCGATAAAGGTCCAGTCAAAGGTACGCTCAAAAAATTGTTTTGTAGCGTTAATATTGGTGGAACCAAATTCAACGTAATTCAATTTTTCATGTTGATGCATAGTGAAATCCCTATCCATTTGTTTCATGCCTCTAGGCGAATTTTTCTACGATGATGTCATCCGCTTTTTCGACAAATAATACGCCTTGATCCTTGAGCTCTGTCAGCACATTTTCAACATTATCAGGCAGCACTGCGCGAGTTGAAGCAAGGTTGACCACCACATTGTAGCCAAGATCCAGTGCTTGCATGACGGATTTCTTCACACAAAAATCTAGCGCGAGACCACCGATCACTAGGGTATCAATCCCGTTGAATTTTAGAAATTCATGTGCGCCTGTCGTTTTAATATCGGCAATATCATGGAAGAAAATACCGTAAGGATGCGCATCAGGATCCATGCCTTTATTAACTTGAAAATCATAGTCCAAAACAGGTGGTAAACCGTCTAGCAGTTCAGAACCTGTTGTGCCAAGCACACAATGGCGGTTCCATTTTATATCCACATTGGGTAGACCGACGGGTTCAAGCATGTTGGCTGGTGTTTCTGCATCCCATTTTGCTTTCGGTGGGTGCAAGTCACGGCTCACCAGTTTTAATCGGCCTTTGGCATGATTACTCAGAAGCTCCGGTACGATTTCCAACGCACCTGCAACGGGTAGTTCATTTGGACATAACTCACTAAAGCCTTTCTCTGGATCAACGTCGATCACTGCTGTAGTTTGATAGTTTACTCGAACAGTCATGGCAGACTCCTTTGTCTGTCTGATTACCTGCGTTTATCCACGCAAACAGTTTTGAAAAAAGGTTACTTCGTCGCTGGTCAGCGTATATACCATTGCGGGTTTTCCACCTTTGCCTTTGTTGGTAGAAGCGACTTTATTGGTGGGTTTTAGTACGCCTGAATCTATCAAGCGGCGCTTAATCGTCATTCGGCTAATATCAATACCAAACTCTTGATAAGCAGAAATGATGTCGGCAACCAAAAACTCTTTGTCTAATGCAAACAAAAGAACCGATGTGTATTCAATGGATGCACGAAGCTTCTGCCACGCTTTTTCAATGGTTTTTTGATGGTCAAACGCGAGAGTCTCTTCTCCATTGAGTATAGCCTGTAGCGAAAACCATTTAAGTTGGCACTCTGGTACACCTGCATTGTTGATTTGCTCTACATTGTTACGATCGACCAAGGCGTAGTGCGTAATGTTTAAGCTCCAGTCTTCTGGATCACGCTTGGGATCGCCGTCGATAAAAGCTTCACTAAAGTGACGAGGGTAAGTATGGATTTTCTCGCGGCAAATTCGGCGACGCGCCGCCTCAAAGTTTTCATCGGCCGGGCGTCCTCCTTCACTGGTTAAGTCTTTATCAAAGACAAATCCGCCCGGTAGTGCCCAGACTCCATGGTATGGCCGATTTGGATTTGAACGTTTAATCAACAACACTTCCAATCCCTTATCGGCACAGCCTGATAGCCTGAATGGAATAATGTCGACAGATACGATCATGGTTGGGTCCTAATATTGATTTGTAAGTAATCTAGCGCATAACAAGTGGTCAATCAATGGGTAAGTAACGAGTTGTGCGAAACGTTTTCGGTAGTGCTTCATAATACGCCTTGAGTATAAATCTACGAATAAATCTGACTTATTCACAATCTGTGTGCGAATTCTAGACAGAAAAACCTTATAAAAATGAGTGGTTAGTAACAAAAGTTGACAAACTATAGATGGGTGTTTATTGTTTACGCAAATTAGTTAGTAACAAAAAGTTATATACCCAGGAAGGGCGTGTAGAAGGGCACCTAATGACCACCAAACTATTTTCTTCCCGCATCATTCAAAGCGCTTTGGATTTTGATGTCTACAAAGTCAATATGATGAGCGCAGTAACAGCGCTTTACCCTGATGCGATGGTGTCATACAAATTTATTGTGCGTAGCGAGGAAGATCTCTCTGAACTGCTACCAGAGGTAAAAGCAGAAGTTCTTAAACTGCAAGACATTCAATTTACGCAAGAAGAAATCGAATATATTAAGCGTGTCGCGCCTTACCTGAATCCTGACTTTGTTGATGCACTGCGCCATTTCTGTTTCAATCCACAAAGTGATGTCTCTTTCCATAATAAAGCCATGGCTGATGGCTCAAGCCAGTTACGCATTACTATCAATGGTTTGTGGCGAGAGACTATTTTGTACGAAACGATCATCATGAGCATCGTGTCTGAAGTTCGTAGCCGTCAGCGTTGGTCAGATATCCCTGTAGCGCAATTTACCACCGTCTTAGAAGAGAAAATTCGGTACCTAAAATCCGAGCTAAAACGTCGTAACATCACTAACTTTAAGTTTTCTGATATGTCGACGCGTCGACGTTTTTCCTTTCAAGCTCAGCGCACCATGTTGGAATATTTGTGCCAGGAAGTGCCGGAATGTTTGACAGGAACAAGCAACTACCACTTAGCAAAAGAACTGAATTTAACGCCTATCGGTACCGTTGCTCATGAATGGTTTATGGGCCATCAAGCTCTGGTGAATGTGCGAGATTCGCAAAAAGTGGCTTTGCAACGTTGGCAAAAAATGTTTAACGGTGCACTAGGTATTGCACTTACCGACACGATTGGTATCGATGCCTTCCTTAAAGACTTTGATGAAGAGCTAAGTAACGCGTATTTCGGTGTACGTCACGATAGTGGTTGCCCTTATAGCTGGGGTGAAAAAATGATTGCACACTATCAGTCGCTTAATATAGACCCGTTAACAAAAACGCTGGTGTTTACAGACGGACTTAACTTCGAACAAGCGTTAGATATTTGCGAGTACTTCCAAGGACGTATTCAGGTGAGTTTTGGTATCGGTACTTTTCTTGCGAATGATATGGGTGATTATGTCAATAAAGCGGGTGAAGCCTACCAGCCACTTTCTATCGTGATCAAAATGGTCACGTGCAATGGTTCACCAGTCGCAAAAATCAGTGACGAACCTGAGAAAGCCATGTGTGAAGATATCTTCTTTTTGATGAACCTCAAGCGCCGCTTCGAGCAACCTCTTGATTTAAATGAGTGTCGTAAACTGATTGATCGTCTAGAAACTGAAGGTCAAAACTATCTCATCGACGCGTAGGCGTTATCCTCCCATCCTTGATAAGCACCCTCTATCGTTACGACAAATTTATATAGACAAACGTAGAGGGTGATTTCGTTATAGTAATATTCAGAAGTAACCAGATACAGCGTAGGAAAGCACTCGAAAATGAAGTTGTTTTTTTTGATGTGCTATGTGCCTATGATTGATGTAAATCGATACGTTACAGCATCGTGGAGGGTGTATTTTCATCAGACACTAAACTCAGTCTAATCACGTAGTTTATTCCCATGTACCATGAGGTCACTCGGGTATAGACGTCTATCTGCTTTTATGACTTTGGGCTTCGCGTAATTGCTTGAATCAGGAGTCAAAATGAACCTAGTAGTACATTTGCAAAAGAAAGCGATCCGAAAATATGGCTATGAGATGGCAACTCGGCAGGCATGGAAATGTGGCATCAAGGCAAATCTTGTTAAGCGCGTGATCGGCCTTTTTAAAGGACAAATTGTTTGTGTGGTTGAAGGTTGCCGCGCAGAGTTTTCTTCTCCTCTTAATAACCCCCTTCACGAAGATGACAAGCAAGGGCGATATGTGTTTGTTGGCGGTGTATGCTGGGAACCAAACAACATTATTGCTCCTGGCTTTCCTGATTTTATGTTTATGCACGTGCGTAACCTGAGTCACCGTCATAAGTATTTAACCGACGACGAACTGTTTTTAAGCTTGGCTTAAAAATAAGCCTCATAGGTTAATCAAGCCTAATCATAATCAGTAATGATACGGTTTTAGCTCAGTTGACATTCTGTTGAGTGTTTCTTGACGTACCTTTTATAAAACAGCGTTTCTTTACTCGTTAATGACAGAGGGTTTGTTTTCGCCTGATGTGATTTCCTAATTGCGATTTACTATACCGCTCATCAAAGCAAACCATACTGGGATGTAAATCATGAATATGAAATCTATCGCAATTGCAACGGCAGTTGTTGCTGTACTAGCAGGCTGTAAAGACAAAACGCCACCAGCTCCAACCCAAGCAAACATTACTTTGGTTGAAGCGGTGACTGAAACTGTGAAAAATCCACACCAAGTATGTAAAGACGTGGTAGTAACGGAGCAAGTTGCCCCTACGGACGATAATAAGATAATTGGTACGGTCGGCGGCGCAGCAGCTGGCGCGGCATTGGGTAATCAAATCGGTGGCGGCTCAGGTAAAGTGATTGCAACTGCAGCTGGTACGATCGCTGGTGCGTTAACGGGTCGTAAGATTCAGGAGAACGTGCAACAAGGCGATGTAGTGACAACGACGAAAAAGCAGTGCCACACAGAATACACAACATCTGAAAAAGTAGTGGGTTACGATGTCACTTATGAAGTTTCAGGTGCGCCAACGACGGTTCGCTTAGCGAGCAAGCCAGCGACAAAAACGTTCCCAATTCAAGATGGCAAAGTTGTTCTTCCGCAATAACTAGCTCCTCAACCGAAGTAATTAACAAGCCCTTTTATCTTTGAGACGAAAGGGCTTTTTCACATAAGCGGTGTTTTCATCTATTTTCCCACGGGAATGTGCAGCCAGAATTACCAGTTAATTTCAGCGTTCGATACAATCACTTTTCTAAAAGTACGAACGGAAAAAACATGGAAGATTTTTACCTGACCGATCGTGGTTTAGCTGGTTATTTCGAAGCGCAATGGTTCGACAAGTTCATCGAAGATAAGCAGATCGAGACGATAACCAGTCGCTCAAAACAAGTCCCACTCTCTTTTTTGTCATCACCACATTGTTCCCAAGTCGCTGACTTTATTGCGCAGACGGCACTCGAGAGCGGCGTTCAGCCGTGTTCCCTACTTGAGGTTGGGGCGGCGCTGGGAAGAAACTATTATGAGTTAGTGCAACGCTTATCTAGCCTTAAAGAAGCGACGCTGGTTGAGCCTTCAAATAGGTTAATAGATGGCTTTAAGCAGCTTTTAATAGAAGAACAACGGGTCGAGTTAACTTATCTGCACGATGTGAACACCATAAACACGTTAGAAGTAGAGAATAGAGATATCGTGCAAAAATGTGCTCATGTTGATTTGACGCTGATTAACCAACCTTTTGAGCACGATACTCTCCAGTCTAGCTTTGATTTAGTCGTATGTTTGAACGTGGTTGATCAATGTGAGTCGCCACTTAGCGTGATCAACGCTCTAAAAGAAGCCACCAAGGTTGGCGGGCTGATGGTTGTCTCTTGCACTTATCAGTGGAACGCGAAACACATCAAAAATGAAGACGAAGCGGTCGATGATATCAAAGAGTACTTTGCTGAAGGTTGGCGTTTAGTATCGGAAGCCGATCATGAATATCGCATCCGGTTTAATGATCGTTTTGCAAGGCAGTTTTTATCTCATGTGGTCGCTTACATCAGAATGGATTAGAGCTACATAAAAAACCGAGCACTTACGACTCGGTTTTTTAGTCTTTGAGATAGAGCGCGATTTTAAGTAACGTGCGCCTCTTGTTGCTCTCGCTCTTGTTGAGCTTGCAGCTTTTTCTTGCGACGTTCTCGTTTAGAAAGCCAAACCAGCGGCACAACAATCATTATTGTTCCTATAGCCATAAATATGTCTGGCACTTCTCCAAACCAGATTAATCCCACAAACACGGCACCAATTAAGCCACTGTATTCAGCGCTGGCAATTTTGTTGCTATCAATCGAGCGGTAAGCGATCACACATGTTGCCGCATAAATCATGATGAACAAACTTGAGCCAGCAGCGACAGGGAAAGCACTCCAGTCCCAAGGTTCCGCTTCGATCAGAACAAGTAAGAAAGCCACGGGAATACCTGCCAAGTTTGTCATTAATAGCGTTTGCATCACAGACTGATTTTTTGGCAGTTTTCGAATGAGCAAGTTATTGATTGCTAAAGTAATTGCAACAACTAAAGCTGAAATCGCTGCCCAATCGATTTGGTCTGGACGAATGATGACCAATACACCGGCAAAGCCCATTATCGCAGCGGCGACCGATTGCTTAGATAACTGTTCTCCAAAAAAGATTGCTGCAAGCGGCAACATGATCAATGGCGCGGCGTAGAAGATTGCGTTCGCAGTTGCGAGCGGTAAAGATGAAATCGCCAAAACCATAAATATAGCACCAAGCAACCACACGTGAGCGCGGACAGCATGCCATTTAAATCCTTCAAGAAAATGAGTCTTTTTTGTCAGCAAGCAGACAGGCAGTAGGAAAAGCACTGCGGAAATTTGTCGGAAAAAGACAAACTGAAAAATAGGCACTTCATTTCCGACACTTTTAATTAAAGAGTCCGAAAGCACCGCAATGAGATTCCCAACAATTAATAGCAGCATAGCTGCGCCGACCGATGTAACTTTCACTTATTTCCTCTCCTCTTTCTTTGCCAAAGAGTAGGTGATGTCATAGGATGAAGTGAAGTGATATTTATTAGTTTAAGTATGAGATTTTTAGATAATGAAATTGCCACCACTCAGAGCGGTTCACTGTTTTGAATCTGTCGCTCGAAACTCTAGCTTTTCGCTTGCGGCTGAAGAGCTCAATGTGACGCAAAGTGCCGTTAGTCATCAGATACGATTATTGGAAGATTATTTGGGCGAGTCATTATTTATTCGTCAAGGAAGAAAGCTCTCTTTATCGGATACTGGTGCTCGTTATTTAGAGGATATTAGCCCGGCAATTAGCTCTATTGCGATGGCCAGCCAAAAGGTGAGAGAAGGGGACAAAGGCAGCATACGTTTAGCGATTTATAGCTCGCTTGCCGTAAAGTGGCTTATTCCGCGTTTGTCTGATTTTAAGCGGTTACATCCGGAAATCGATCTGACACTCAATATGGTTGTTGGTGATCCTGAGCAGACAGATAGCGTTGGTGATTGCTTTATCACGGTAGAGAAGCCAAAGCGCAACTATATGTCGGTGAAGTTATACGCGGAAACGCTGTATCCGGTATGCAGCCATAAAATTTGGAAAGAGTTACAAGATCAACCCATTCCAGAAGCGCTTTGGCGATATCCTATTTTGTCAACAGACTCTATTTATCGTGAGAGAGGAAAAGACTGGGCAGAGTGGTGCAGAGCGGGTGGTTACACTTTGCCGAAAGATGTCGATGTTCAACATTTTAGTCATATGTTGCTGGCAATTGAGGCTGCACGTTATGACCAAGGCATCGCATTTGCGAATGATTTTATGCTCAATGAAAGAGATAAAGCGCATGATTTGGTGTATATCCCTTCTCATGGATTAGAGACGGGGGACAGCTTTTATTTTATTCATAAAAAGAGCCGAGCCAAGCAGGCGGAAATCATCAAACTCACCAATTGGTTGAAGCAACAGTGCTTGTAAAATGACTAAATTGTCATAATTAAGAAATAAAGTGGCAAAGTTGTGTTTAAATATTTCATGTTTTATTGAGTTTTTATTCATTAACATCAACTTGGTTTTGAAACCGAGTGAAATGGATAGCATGACGTGCTTAAGGATGGGCAAAACACAACCTCAATAATTAACAGGCAGTGAAATACAATGTTTAAAAAAACATGGCTAATGACAGCCCTTCTAGCAACATGTTCTGTTGCAAACGCAGCTCCTTACGTTGGCGCATCGGTAGGTCAAGCATCGTTTGGTGATGTTAATGGCTCTATCAATGGTGGTGGTACCAACGCTAGCACTAAGCTTAAACTTGAAGATGACTCAAGCCTTTCAGGTAAAGTATTTGGTGGTTACAAATTCAACGAATACATTTCTCTAGAAGCAGCCATTGGTGGCTACGACGCTTTAGACGGCAAAGTTGTTACTGTTGGTGATATGAAGTATCTATCGATTCAACCAAAGGCGACTCTACCTATTGGTGATCGTTTCAACCTTTTTGCTAAAGCTGGTCTTTCTTACTTCAATGCTGAATTCAAAATTAGCAACTCTGTGATTGACGGTAGCGCAGGCCATACCACCATTTCTGACAGCACTGTGACAGGCATGTACGGTTTAGGCGCAGAGTTCGCTATTACAGAAAACTTTGCTCTGCAAGTTGAATGGGAATACATGATGCCTGAGCTAGACATTGCGAAATTTGGTAATGAAAAAGTAACGGTTGATGCTGACATCAACGTGTTCTCTGTAGGTATGAGTTACCGTTTCTAAGAATACTTATTCAAGTTACCTCTTGGCTTAGTACACGTTTTTGACTTCTGTTGGTCGAGCTGAGTCCAAGCTTTGAATATGTTTAGATATAGCACAGGAAGTTTAGTTGCTAAGCGTCCTGTGCTATTTTTTGCTTTGGAATAACTCTTAGGAATCTTTGTGAACGATGTCAATCTTAGGTATCTGGATCTACTGTTAAAGCACTTTGAACCTCATCAATATCACTTCGTTACGCTGTCTGAGCTTGAAGTGGTAATTTGTACGTCAAGACGCAATGTTTCTATTGTGATGAAAAAGCTTGCCACTTACGGTTGGGTAGATTGGAAACCTGCAATTGGCAGAAGTAACGCCAGCCGTCTGAATATTACTATTTCCCTTCAACAAGCGATGACCGAATTTTTGGTTGAGGAGCTTGGTCGGGGAAGAATGAACTCGATAACAAAACTTATCGATTGGTTCGGCCAAAGTGCTGTCAGGGCGTTGACGATTGCCTCTGAAAAAGTGAACCAGTTGAATGAGTCAAATAATGCTATTTTGATCTCCTCTTACCCTTGGGTGTCTAAGGTCGATCCTGCGAATACTTATCGTCATACTGAACTGCATGTGGCGAAAAGTGTTTATGATGTTTTGCTGACTCAAAATTCCAATGGTGGCATTGAGCCTTCGCTAGCACATGAGTGGAAAATGGAAGGCAATGTGATGACGTTATGGTTGAGACCTGGAATATATCGTCACGATGGCGAACTTCTCAGCATACAAGATGTTGTTTGGAGCATAGAAAGACTTAAGGAAATAAAAGGACCAGTACACGAGCTCTGGCAATGTATTGACAGTGTGATTACCGAAACATCGAGCTGCTTAAAAATTACATTGAAACATCCGAACATGTTTTTTCCATATATGCTAGCCACTCCTCACGCTTCTATTCTTTGTCGAGATGTTGTTTCTTTCGGTTCTGGTTATTCTTACCACATAGGCACCGGACCATTTAAAATCAGTGGTTGGAACCAAGAGAGTATGCTTCTTCAAGCACACAAAGAATATTTTTCAGCGCGCGCATTGTTAGACCAAATTACGCTGTCTCATGGTGATGTTAAAACCCTGAATATGTTGAGTTTTAACCAAACCTCTGATCACGTTGAAGTGGAAAAAATCAGCGCATTTTCATATTTGACCTATCGTGAACGCGCGGACTCTAATCTCGCAAAAGAAGATTGGTATCAACTCGCCGATTACATCAATGCGCAAAAGAGAATCTATGAGGCGCAAAGTGCCGTTGACAGCATTCAGTTAGCGACTCAAGAGCAAGATTTACTAATCGCAGAGGCTGTTGTGACGCCTAAGCTACAGGGTAAAGTAGCGCTAGCCGAGCCAATCTGGACGATACCAAGTTTAATTCGTCACTCTGAGTGGTTGCACCGTGTGATTCGTGCGACGGGATTAGAGCTAGAGATCGTCATTATTGATGACATTAGTTTTCCTGAAGTCGTATCACATCGAGCGGACTTGCTCCTAATTGAAGAAGTCATGGAAGCGCCGTTTGAGTATGGCGTATTTGAATGGCTATCGATAGCAACAGGTTTGCGTTTTAGTTTTGATCAAAGCCAGATGTTGATCCATCGAGAAAACCTTCGCGAAGCCATGACAAATGCTCAATCTTTACAATCTCTTTTAGGTGTAGAAAAAGCGTTACGAGAGCAGTATCTTTATTTGCCTTTATTTGTTGGCTATGAAGAGGTGACAAAAACACAGCAAGTGCGCGGTGTTCAGGTGAAAAATACGGGTTATAGCGATTTGCATCGTCTCTGGATCGCTCACTCTAACTAGCATATTTCGATACGGTGAGCATAGAGTATGAATACATAAAGCCATCGCAATGATGGCTTTATGTGGAATGTAGAGTTAGAAGTTGTACGACACACTCGCACCAACAACCCATTGATTTGCACTATCAACAATCGAGGAATCGCTGATACCGCTGCCTAGGCGAGTGTATTGTGTCATTTGGCTCACTTGCCAGTTATCGTTGATTGGCATGACTAGCTTGTAGCCTAAACCATAGCTTACTGTTGAATCACCTTTGTACGCTTTGCGGTTTGCATTTGCTTCGCGTTGTTTTACGCCAAAGTAGTAATCTACGTAGTCTTCACTTTGATAAGTTAGGTTAGCAAAAGGAACAAAATCAACACTACCGAAGTTCATAATGTGGAAGTAAGTCGCACCCGCTAAGTAACCTTTGTAAGCACCACTGATATCATGTTGAAGGTATGTTGAAATCACATTGTGTTGATCTAACGTAAAGTCAGTGTTCAAACCTAAATCGACAGCAAAGCGACGTTTATCCGTGCCTTTCAGGCTCTTTGCAATATCACCGTCACGCATGACACCACTGCCAACAAGGTAAGCACTCATGTTGATTAATTCATTGGTGTTACCGAAGAAGCGGTAGTTAATGCCACTTAGATCGGCGTTAAAGTCGTCACCATGGTAACCGCCATTTAGAATTGGAGCTGTATTGTATTTTTGATCTTTGAAAAGATCGCTGCCATGAGCCACTCCGACTTCCGCGTTCCAGCCACCTTCATTGTTGTAGATGTTACCGTTACGAATATAAGTATCACCAGCAACCGCTGAACCAGCAGCAGTCAGAGTTAGTAGTGCAATTAATGTCTTTTTCATCATTTTTCCGAGTTGTTCTGATTTGTTTTGAACACTGTACAAAATGAAGTTGTAAGCCTCTATCAGCAAAGCGTATGGAAATGTAATGAACCATCAGGATAAGAAGCGGAATGTAAGATCAGAGAAGGAAGATAAGAAAGATAAGAAAGACAACCGCCGTCGATGGAAAGAAAAATCCGAGCTGGGGTAGCTCGGATTTAGATTATTTATCAGGTATCGATACGAACTTATTGTTGTTTCGTTAAGTTGTATAACGGTGCTAGGTCACCTGTTACTTTTTCGCCATTCATGTCTAGCTTCATAAGTACATTTTCACCAACAAAGTATTGGTTTGGCGCATCTTCGTTTGTCAACGTTACGATGCTGCCGTTTGCATCCCAAGTGAATTGGCCTTCAGACTTTGACTGACCGTCTTCTTTGTCTTGGTAGCTTTCTTCAAGTACGTAAGTGCCATCTTGATTTAGTGTGATGGTCATGTCGATACCTGAACAATCCGCACATGGAAGCGTACCTTTGTATGTGCCGTTCCAGTCCAGGGCATTTTGTGCGTTATGCTCAGAGTCTACAAATGTTTCTTCAGTGATGACTTGTTCTTCTGCTACTGGCAGCGTGTCAATTGTCTCTGTAGTAACTTCTGCACTAGTGGTGACTTCAGTTTCCGTCGCTTGAGGTACTTCAACTGCGCTTGTTTCGGCAGGTTTCTCATCTTGACAGCCTGCAAGAATGATTACCGCGCCTGTTAGTGCCAACATTGTTTTTTTCATTTTATCCCTCTTTAAATCAAGATTTTGTATGAGAGTAATAGTAGACATTTATCAGGTATTTGCGTCATCAAAAAGCAATAGAATGATCTGTCTATGTCAATAAAACCGAATATGAGCATGAAATTGTCAAGAAAATCAGAACAATGTAAATGTTGATTGGGATATCAAGCTTGAGTCTACAAATAAATATCTAGAGGGGTGGGGGCAGAGATAGTGAAAACAGCCCACATTGCTGTGAGCTGTTTTATTAAATCAGTTAAGAGGCCTTATAGATGTTTGAACGTGAGGTGCTTCGTTTTGTGCTGTCTTCATAAGCGAATAGATCAGCAACAGTACGACGCTCTAGTTCACCTTTCAAATGACCATGCTCATCGACAACGGGCAGTGAGTATTCGCACGACATGGTTTCAGTCAATATTTGCTCAATGGCTGAATGGGGAGAGATGATAGGCACTTCTTCATAGATATCATCATCCCAGCTTGGGGTTTGAGCTAA
Organism: Vibrio sp. Y10_XG_PY6; assembly: GCF_024181795.1. NCBI lineage: Bacteria > Pseudomonadati > Pseudomonadota > Gammaproteobacteria > Vibrionales > Vibrionaceae > Vibrio > Vibrio sp. Y10_XG_PY6. The sequence goes on along the minus strand of NZ_JAMZAQ010000001.1, from coordinate 1,682,429 downwards.
CTTAGTCGCGTCTAGTAACCCTTGTTGCGTTATCACGCCTTGATAGCCTGCATCGGTCACATGATAAGCATAATTACGTTTAACACGTTTCATCTCACTGAGCGCTTCTTCAATGGTTTTAGCGGCAATGCGATATGAAGGTGGCTGCATCACAGTCTCAACCGTCAATGCTCGCGCTCTATTGACGTCTTTTACAAAGGCTTCAACGTACTCATCGGCAGGATGCAGCAATATTTCGTCTGGTGAACCTTGTTGCACAAGCTCACCGTCTTTAAGGATCGCAATGCGATCGCCAAGGCGCAGTGCTTCATCTAAATCATGAGTAATGAAAATAATGGTTTTGTGCAGCTTCTGTTGCAGCTCTACCAGCTGATCCTGCATTTCGCTCCGAATCAGTGGGTCCAACGCTGAGAATGCCTCGTCCATTAACAGTATTTCGGCGTTGGTTGCCAATGCTCGCGCGAGGCCTACGCGTTGCTGCTGACCACCTGATAGCTGAGCGGGGTATTGGTTCTCATAACCCGTTAATCCAACGGTATCCAACCATTCGTTTGCTTTTGATAAGCGCGCTTCTTTACTTATTCCTTGAATTTCCAAACCGTAAGCGATGTTGTCGATAACAGTGCGATGGGGCAATAAGCCAAAACGTTGAAACACCATCGACATCTTATGACGACGAAACTGCTCTAACTCCTTGTTAGAAAGCTGCATGACATCTACCCCTTCCACCAAAATCTGTCCCATGGTTGGATCGATTAGGCGATTGAAGTGGCGAATCATGGTGGACTTTCCTGAACCGGATAAACCCATGATGACGAAAATCTCGCCCTTTTTAATTTGGAGGTTGATGTCTTTTAGCCCGACCGTGTGGCCCGTTTCCGCCAACACGTGTTCTTTACTATGTCCCAACTTGACGCGCTCAATCACGCTGTTGGGTTTGGGGCCGAAGATTTTATACAGACCGCTGATTTCGATAAGTGGACTAGTCATGCTTTAAATCTCCTAGATGGGCTTGAGTGCGTTTCGCATACGCTTGTGAAGCGCGGTCGAAAAGAATCGCTAGAGCGACAATGGCTAGACCATTTAAAAGACCAAGAGTGAAATATTGATTGGTAATCGACTTAAGAACGGGCTGGCCCAAACCTTTTACCCCAATCATCGATGCGATGACGACCATCGACAGTGCCATCATGATCGTTTGGTTGATTCCTGCCATGATGGTTGGCATTGCGAGCGGAAGTTGGACCCCAAAAAGTCGCTGTTTACTGCTGGCTCCAAATGCAGTTGCTGCTTCCAACACTTCTTTATCCACCAAACGAATACCCAAATTAGTTAAACGAATAACAGGTGGAATCGCGTAGATCACTACTGCGATGAGGCCAGGAATTTTCCCGATCCCGAGTAACATCACAACTGGGATGAGGTACACAAATGCCGGCATGGTCTGCATGACGTCGAGTAATGGTGTCACAACTGACTGAATACGATTAGAGCGCGCCATAGCGATGCCGATAGGGATCCCGAGTGTGATTGCCAGCATGGTACACACCGTGATAATACTGAGCGTGCGCATTGTGTCTTCCCACATGCCGAAGTAGCCAATCAGGATAAGTGAGCCAAAACATGCGATGGCCAGTTTCCAAGAGCGACTAGCGGCATAAACGAGGGCGGTGCAGACGCCTAAAACAACGACCCAAGGTGTTGAAATAAGCAGTTTTTCAAACCAGACAAGAAATGAAAGGAGCGGATCAAAGAGAGACTCGATAAGTTCACCATATTCACGAGAGAAATCTCGGTAGGCGCCATCGAGTGTTTTGCGAATCGCTCTAAGATCAGAGCGATCCATTTCTGGGAATTCGCTGAGCCAATTCGAGTCAGACATATTTACTTCCTTTTCTGATATATCTAGGTGCCCTCAAGAGACGTGATTCAGCAAGAATGGCTGGGATCGTAGACCAAGTAATGATTGGTGGTTCGATAGGTCCTCCATCTATTGTTTTACCCTTTAGGCTCATTTCAATGCAGTCGACCTGCACTTTATAGTTACTTAGGGAGACACTCTTTTAATAAAATAATCATTAGTGTTCAAATGAATGATTTGATCGGATTATAGTTTTTCTTCTCCAATAAAATGAATACATTAGCGCGTATTTGTATGAAAAGTCTGCGCAAACTAACGTTTTTATTATCTAGATAATTAGAATTGATCTTTTTGCTCGTTTGTCACCAAAGTTTGTCAATTCTTAGATATCTAATTAATCCTGATGTCTTACGTATTTATCGTGTCGATTTTTGCAAACTTAGTTTATTGGCATATGCTAAAAATGTTATTGGCATATGCCAGTTTAAGGCGTAATTTGACCCTGTGTTTTCGAGGGATAATGATGGCAAGACCAAAGATAGAAAGACGAATATGCGGACGTGCTGCACACCATTGTTTCAAACCCAATGGCGTGCCATTTCATCAGTTGGAGCAAGTCGCCATATTACCAGAAGAGCTAGAAGCACTGCGTTTGGCCGATTTAGAGGGTCTTAGCCAGCAGCATGCTGCTGAACAGATGGGCGTCTCTAGACAAACTTTTGGTAACACAGTAAAAAGTGCAAGATTGAAAGTCGCAAAAAGTTTAGTTGAAGGTCATGCATTAGTTTTTCCGGATGAGGGGTCAAACTTATGATTTATGCTATTCCTAATGATGGTGAGCGGGTGGCAAACCACTTTGTTAAAGCACCATATATTGCTATTTATTCTGATACTGACGGTATGCTAAAAAACTTAGCGAACATTGCTTCGATGCCACAAGCAGGTTGCAATGCGAAGTCTCAGTTAATTCAGTCTCTGCAAGAGTACAATGTGGATGCTGTACTTGTACGAAATATCGGTGAACGCGCACTAGCCAAATTACTTCGTAGTGGCACGCAAGTATTCAGGCTTTCTACCCGTAGCTCACTGGAAGATGTACTTGCGGTTCCAAGAGAGCCTCTCATTGAGCCGTCTCAAGGTCGTCCCTCAAACAATCATAAGAAAAATGCTCACAAGTCAAAAGGCGGTTGTGGTTCCTGTGGTTGTGGTGGCAAAAAATCCAAACCCTCCTTGCTGGCAAGACCGAAAGCACCAGCAGGGCTACTTAAAGTGACATCTCGCCCTGCTATACTTAGGCTAAAGACGATGGCTAATAAGGCAGGTTAATATGGTTTGGTTATTTACCTTTCTTGGTTTTCTCGCAATCATTTTGTTGATGTCGCTTGGCGTCATTTTCCACAACAAGCGTATTCAAGGGAGTTGTGGCGGATTGAATAATGTCGGTGTTGATAAGGTGTGCAATTGTGAAACCTCTTGTGCCGAGCCTGAAAGACGTTTGTATCAAATATCCGAACCTAATTCGTCATCTGAGCGCTAAGATCTTTTGCCCATTTCGGTAAGGTTTGTTTAAACCAGTCAATGTATTTACTGGTCTGAGGGTTCTGTCTCGAGACCAGTATATTCACCACTTCTACCACCATCCACGTTTTAGCTATTGCAATCGTTCTTGCTAAATTACTCGCATCGCCTTGCTTTGCCGTCTTGGTATAGGTATGCGCCACACCAAGATAATCTTCGAATGTGCCCATGCCTTTGACTAGTGGTGCTAAATCTATCGCGATATGCCCTGTCGAAAAACGTTCCCAGTCGAACAGCACCAAATCGCCATTATCTCGTCGCCCCCAGTTCCCGGCATTGGTGTCTCCAGAGATCAAATTTTTGGCGTTGAAAAGCGGGCCGGATTGCTCTTGTAGCTGATAAAAGAACCGCTCTGTTTTTGCGTCTAGTTTGAGCGTGTTTAAAGCTTGGGAAGTGGCTGGTTGTGTCCACTGATGAGGATGATAAACACCATCTGATGTCGGAGATAGTCTATGTATTTTAGCTAGTTGTTCTATCACGCGGGGCTCTTCAAGCAGGAATTCTTGATTGACAGAGTGCGGGATATACTCGATTCGTAACGTATTTTGTTGGTGATCGTAATCAATGAGCTCAGGGACAAGAATGCCAAGTTCATTGAATGGTTTAGCCTGGTGTTGATAAAAAGCGACCTCAACCTGTTCTACCTGTTGCTTTTCAATGAATGAAATGCCGTGTTTTTCTACCAGATAAACTTTGGCACTGCCCATCTGGTTAAGCTCTTGCTTTGACATGAGACATCCTGTCTTTTGATGGTGGAATCTTCACTTACCTTAAACGCGAAAGGTGTGTGCTCCAAGAATACTTAAAGAGAACATTGAAACAAAATATTGCAATGGTTTGAGTATAAAATTGTCGCTGGTGTCTAAATTTTGCACAGTGGCTTTTACGCATCGTTAACCACGTTCTACGCTTAATATTCGATTTAAACAAGGAGAACCAATATGGCTGTAATAAAGCAGGATATTCCAAATCGTGTAACGGTTTACCATGACAATATCGACCAAGAACAAGAGCTGAAAAATGCGATGCTGCCAGAGAAACCGCGCTACTTTAACGGTGCTCCGACTTACAAAGCGAACAGCATCGAAGAGTTTGAAAGCAAAATCAGTCAGATCGGTTTGTCTCTCGATAAATAAATTTTAATTTACCTAAAAGCGCCCTCAAAATGAGGGCGCTTTTTTATTTGTATGATTGATTTTAATCGTAGGGAATTAACCTTGTTGAGCACTGCCTTGGCAGACTTGTTTTTGCACTGCTGGTGGCGCGGGCTCGTAATGGCTTAAAGTCATACTAAAACTGCCTTCACCACCCGTGATAGCTCGCAATCGACGAGCGTAATCTTGCAACTCGTTTACTGGCGATTTGGCTTTCAACAACGTGAATTGGCTATCAATCGGTTCGGTGCCTTCTATTAATCCTCGATTACCTGACAAATCCCCAGACACGTCACCGACGTTTGTGGTTGGGACGTGTAACTCCATTTGGACAATGGGCTCTAACACAATAGGATCAGCGTTGTTGATCGCATCTAAAAAGGCTTTCTTACCTGCGATGACAAACGCAATTTCTTTTGAATCGACGGAGTGATATTTACCGTCATAAACGGTGACTTCCACATCCTTGATTGGGTTGCCAGAAATCGCCCCTTCTTCGAGTACTTGTAAAATACCTTTTTCGACCGCGGGAATAAGCGCGGTTGGAATGGCGCCACCCACCACTTTGTTGATGAACTTAAATCCAGCGCCACGTTCGAGTGGACGAACCTTCAATTGCACTTCACCAAACTGGCCTGCACCGCCACTTTGTTTTTTGTGTCGATAATGCCCTTCGGCAGGCTTGGTGATGGTTTCAAAGTATTCTACGCTTGGTTGGCAGGTTTCGACGTCCAGTTTGTACACGTTAGCCATCTTTTCTAATGCGACTTTGAGGTGAAACTCCCCTTGGCCGCTGATGATGGTTTCGTTGGTGCGAGCGCGATGTTCGATGCGCAGCGAAGGATCTTCACTGGCGATTTTATTCAGTATATCGCCTAATTTTTGCTCATCTCCACGCTTAAGAGGCTTCAAGCACAAAGAATACATGGAGTCAGGAAGGTCCAACGTCTTGAGTTGAACACCATCTTCTTCGTGAGAGTCATGAACGATTGAATCGAATTCGAGATCATCCACTTTGGCTAAAACGCAGAAGTCGCCGGCAAGCGCGCGAGGGATCTCGGTTCTATCTTTGCCCTGCAGTTGATATAAGTGCCCAACTTTAAATGCCTTGTTGCTTTCGCCAATATAAAGCTGGCTGCCCGCATTGATTTCACCCTGATACACACGTAAGTAGGCAAGTTTTCCCATATATGGGTCGACGCTGACTTTGTACACGTGTGCGACGGTGTGCTCTAAAGTTTCGCAATTTACTTTGATTTTTTTGCCGTTCTTTTCCAATAGAGGAGGGTTACCTTCGTTTGGCATGGGCATGATCTCCGCCAAGGTACGAAGCAGAAGCTCGACGCCCGCGCCGGTTTGTGCTGAGACAAAACAGACCGGAATAACATGTCCAGTTCTCAGTGCTTCTTCAAACGGATCATGCAGTTGCTCTGCGGTGAGTTCGGAACCTTGTTCCAGATACAGTTCCATCAGTTCTTCATCGACTTCGATAACTTGGTCAATCAAGGTCTCATGAGCTTCATCTACCGTTGCAAGTAAGGTTTCTCGTCCCAATTCTGGTTCGAAATAGCAGTCAACTACAGATTCCCCGTCAGCCGAAGGTAAGTTGATCGGCAAGCAGTGGTCACCAAAATGCTCAACGATGTTCTCCATCAATCTCTCTAACTGATGACCGTGGTTATCGAGCTTATTGATGATGATCATCTGACATTTTTGCTGCTCTTTAGCAAAGGTAAATAAGCGATCGGAAGTTTGGTTTAGTGGTGTTTGAGGGTCGATGACAAGGGCGGATGTTTCAACGGCAGGAAAAACGCTGATCGTACGGCCAAGTAACTCGTTTTGTCCCGGAGTGTCGATGATATTGAGTCGATGTTTATTCCAGCGCAGTGCGACTGGCGTTGCTTCAATACTGTGTTGATATTGGATGGATTGAGGGTCGAAGTCGGTAACGGTATCGCCTTTTTCTACGCTGCCTAAATGGTGAGTGGCATCGCAGGTGAAGAGCAGTTTTTCTATCAGCGTGGTTTTACCGGTCCCGGTTTGGCCGACGAAAGCGATATTGCGTATTTTGTTTATAGGCATAGAGCCTCCTTGCAAGATGGCGTGAAAAACCTACGAATTGCTAGGAAGTGGGTTGTTAGAGAAACCCACGCACTGCATTGGAGTAGGGCGGGATTACCGCCTATTCGTCTTCCATGTCATTTTCCGGATGACTCGATGCATAAGACCACCTTATTGGACTACTGTAATCTTAGCATGCCGTAATAACCATATAATTTATGTGACTTATTTCATGATGGGGCTGATTGTTTTTTAATCGAGATCATAAACTCAGAGGTTCTGACTTTTGGAGCAAAACCTCTGGATTGTTTAGGCTATTTGGAAAGAACGATTTCGCCGTCGCGATAAACTAAGCTCGGCGTTATATCTTGTCCGAGCAACACCGGGCCATCAAGATCGACAACGCTCGCCTGAGCAGCAATGGGTAACGCAGCACGCATCGCCAGCGACGTCCCCAACATACAACCGGACATGAGGCTAAAACCGAGTTTTTTTGCATCGTCGGCCAGCAATAATGCTTCACTGAGCCCGCCCGTTTTATCTAGCTTAATGTTCACCATTTCATATTTGCCAAGCAGTTGATGCAATTGCTCTCTGGTGTGACAGCTTTCATCGGCGCAAAGTGGAATGGGGTGCGGAATGCTGGCGAGTACGTCATCACGGTCTTGTGGCAGCGGTTGCTCGATCATGATGATATTAAACGGTTCGAGTTGATCAAATACCGTCGCGAGGTCGAGGTTTTGCCACGCTTCATTCGCATCTAAGACAATTTGCGTGTGCGGTGCGGCATCGCGTACTGCTGCAACGCGCTCAATCACGTTTTCACCATCCAGTTTTACCTTTAGCAGTTTTGCGCCTTGGCTAAGGTAAGCTTGCGCCTGTTTTGCCATCGCTTGCGGCGTATCGATAGAAACCGTCATCGCCGTCACAATCGCCTCAGGTAACGTAAAGAGGTCGTGAACTTGTTGCTTGTGGCTCAAAAGCGCAAGAAGATGCCAAAGGGCGCAATCCAACGCATTTCTTGCCGCTCCTGCGGGCAATAACGATTGAAGCTGGCTTTTGAGAGCCATCACATCAGCGTCACCTTTGGCGTACAAACTTTGCAGTTCATGCGCGGCGTGAGAAATCGCCTTAATTACCGATTCAACTGATTCACCATAACGAGGGTATGGCGTGCATTCTCCTTGGGCGATCATGCCTCGGTGTTCAATTGTCACGCGGACTACGTGGCACTCTGTCCGACTGCCGCGAGAGATGCGAAATGGTGTCGCCATAGCAATCGTGACGGGTTCTACATGAATTTTCATCTCACTAGTTTTCCCTAAACCGCAGTTATTTTCTAAACCGTAAATGTTTCTTAAATCGTAAGGAGCCTATCTGCAACCGCATCTACGCCAAAACGCACAGGGTCGGTGACGGGCACCCGATATTTGTCGCTCCAATCCTGGCATAGCTGGGCTGCATCTTCTTCGCTGATCGCCGAAGTGTTTAAGCAAATACCCACTAATTGAGCTTTTGCATTTGTGAGGCGAGCAGCGGCCAGATTCGCTTCTATCGTTTGTTCAATGGTTGGCAAACTCGCATGTGGTAAGTTGCGGATGTGCGGGCGACCAATCTCATGGCACAGTACCAGAGCGTCCGCTTGTGCGCCGTGAAGTAAGCCCAAACTTACGCCAGCAAACGAAGGGTTAAATAACGAACCTTGCCCTTCGATGATGTCCCAATCGTGGTCGGTGAAGTCGGGGCTGATCGCTTCTACTGCGCCGGAGATAAAATCGGCAACTACGGCATCAATTGAAATGCCACTGCCTGCGATGAGAATTCCCGTTTGACCCGTTGCTTTGAACTCTGCGCGACAGTTTTTACGCTTTAATGCGTGTTCAATGGCAAGGGCAGAGTACATTTTGCCAACGGAGCAATCTGTTCCTACAGTAAGTACTCGCTTGCCTGCGCGAGCTTTGCCATTGCCGACCTTGAGCGGGGCATCATAATGGCGAACATCATATAGTTTGGTTAATCCGCGTTGTTCTAGATCTGCAAGAGGAGCAAATTCCGCCAAACGTTGGTGCATGCCCGATGCAATTTCAAATCCCATTTCTGCCGCTTCAAGTAAGGTAGCTTGCCAAGTTTCGGGAATGACTCCCCCCGGGTTTGCTGTGCCAAGCACCAGCGTTTTTGCTCCTTGCTGCTGCGCTTGTTGTAGTGTCATGTCGGTTAAACCAAGTGATACGGTTTCTGGCGTCAGGCGGATTTGGCCAAGACAAATCTCAGGTCGCCATTGGTAAATGCCACGCGCAGTTTTTGCTGCGAGTGGATCGGTTACATCGCCAAGAAAGAGTAGGTAAGGTTGAGCAATTTGCATGATGGTTCCCTTCGTCATCGTTATTGCTCATTAATGTAGCCAGACTGATTTAGGAAACCGAATGCTTATTTGTTGGGCAGATATAACTTCAAGTTATACCTCTAAATCATCTGTTGTTTTAGGGCGGTGATAAACTGCTTTGTCGCAATGGATTGAGGAGTGTGCTCTGCGAATAAAATAGAGACAGAGAAGGACATGTTTGGCTCCAAAGCATGCACGGAAACGGCATCATCTTGGCGATATTGTTTTGCAGTCCATGGGTCTACAATGGCGAACCCTGCTTGGTGTTTCACCAGTTCAGCCGCCGCGGAGTAGCTGCGTACGGTGATGGCATGTTGATAATGCTCGTCACGCGCCGATAAGGTTTGATGCAGCAATAAGCCCAGAGGGTCTCGGCTATCTAAACCGATAATGGGTAAATCGTGACTGATGAGTTCTTCTAAAATAACGACTTTTTCTGCGGGTATCGCTGCGCTTTTAGGAGCGATCAGTGCTAAGTTTTCTTTCAATAACACGTGCCCCATGATCGCTGGTGGTGTTTCTTCACCGAACGCGATGGCGACATCCAATTCATGTTTCAGCAACCCGGAGCACAGCTCATCGCGATTGGCCGTTAAGAGCTCAAAGGAGATGCCGTGCTCTTTCGACAACAACGCGACAGTCGGCGCTAACAAGTGCGCAGCCAAAACAGGCGGGGCACCGACTCGTAAATGTTGAGTTCCCTGTTTGACTTTGTTGGTCAGAGAGCGAAATTGTCCGAGTTGTTGATAGACCTTTTCTGCCTCTGGCAATAAGGCTTTGGCTTCTTGAGTGGGAACGAGACGTCCCTTTACACGCTCAAATAAAGCGAAGCTCAGTTGTTGTTCTGTATGGGCGAGAACTCGAGTGACATTAGGTTGGGAAACGTGCAGTAAGCGAGCCGCGCCTGACACCGTTCCTGCTTGCATAATGGCGTAAAAGACTTCCAATTGTCTTAAGTTCACTGCGAATTCCTTCTGCTCATGTTGGTCGCCTCAGAATACCCAACCTTGCTGATGAGCGATAGAGGAAAAAAGTACTGGTGTAGAAAATTAGGAAGACGATGTTGGTTATCTTCTTATCTCACTTTTTCAATTTCTCAACTTCTCAATTTCTATGCATCACTTTGCCGCTGCATGAAGGGGCTGGTCGTTAAACGGCTCGACGTCTCGGCTGAGTAATCCCATCAATACCACTGCTAACACCATGACAACAGCTGCGATTGCAAAACCGTATTGTGTTAGTTCGTAATGACTCAACATCGCGATTAATACATAACTGAGAGATTGAATGGTGGTGGAAAACATGCTGATGCCGCCATCAACACGACCACGTTGATGAACCGCTACGGTGTGATGCATCCAGTTGACTCTCGCAATGCGATTTAGCGCGTTAAACACACCAAACAGAGCCGTAAACAACAAGATTATGAGAGGACTCATTGCAAAACTCATCCCGATAAACGCAAGAGATACCATGACCATCGAAGCAAACATAATGTGGCTATGGGAGGCTCGGCTTAGCACTTTGGTGACAATAAAGCCGGTTAGCAACGAGCCGAGGCCAAAACTGATGTTGAACCCTGCAAACCAATCGCCAGAGATGCCTTGTTCAGAAAACCAAATCGGCACCAATTTGCTCAAATACGTCAATGCAGGATAAGAGAGACAAGAGAGCAGAATAAAGCCATAAAAGCGGGGTTCGAGACGGAATATTTGTTTGCTCTCTTTGAGTTGTGCGATGAAAGCAACAGATTTTGATGCCCTTAATTGTTGGGTATACGGCGTCAGAATATAAAACATCGCCGCCAAAGCGGATGCGCTGGCTGCAAACAAAGCAAACTCTTTCATTCCCCACATTTCAAGCAAAACAATACCCAACGCACCAGCTCCTAGGGTCGTGGATTGCATTACGATTTCTTGCTGCCCCGAAATTTTTGCGTATTCGTGATGCTGATAATTTTCTTGAGTGAAGGCGTTGTTGGTCGTCCATGCAAAATTACTCGAAACCCAATACACCAATTGCGCAAAAGCCAGCAACCAGTGTGACTCAAACCCTAACCAATAAGCAATGAACACCACCAAAGCCATACCCGATTGAATCCATTGATTGAGCACGAGTAGTACTTTGCGTGAATGTCGGTCAATTAAAGTGGAAAAGAAAGGCGTTGCTAGAAAAGAAATCGCGGTGCAGCTCAGAGAAACTAAAGCGACGAATGTGCCCATTTTGGGATCGGAAAGCATGACCCATGGCAGTGCCATCATGAACAAGCCAGATGAGATACTGTCGAAGAAGCGGCCTGCTAAGTACGGCTGAGTTTTATTTTTCATTATGTTTGCCTCAAGTTCCCTTTGGATTTCAAAACGTTGACCTATAACGGTGCTGTGTTTGTCGACCAACTTGTTCATTCCGAACGCATTATTTCGAGACCATCTAGGTTTAGCGTTAATTAAGATGGTGCAACTTTAAAACCTCAAGTAAACTTGAGGTAAAGCATTTTTTTAACAAAATTGACACACAGGGAGTCAAGGATGGAAATCAGCGTAGGAGAAGTGGCAAAACGTTCCGGAGTGAAGGTCTCTGCCCTGCATTTTTATGAACAAAAAGGACTGATTTCGAGCTGGAGAAATCAAGGCAATCAGCGCCGCTACCACCGCAGCGTTTTGCGCCGTGTTGCGGTGATTAAAGCGGCGCAGCAAGTGGGGTTGTCGTTAGAAGAAATCAAACATGCGCTAGATGAGCTGCCGAAACATCAAGCGCCAAACAAACAGCAATGGGAAGTCATGGCGAGCCATTGGCATGAACAGTTGGAGCAAAAAATTCAAAAGCTCAAAGCCCTGCAAAACGATTTGGGCGGATGCATTGGCTGCGGGTGTTTGTCGTTAGAAACCTGCGCACTGCGAAACCCAGAAGATGTGTTAGGCAAAGACCACTCGGGTTCTAACTTAACGTTAGAAGAGTAGGTGTTATTCCTATTCTTTGTCGAAACTGTCCACCACAATCGCACCCATTGACGCCGGCATTGTGATGACGATGACCCGTTTTATCGCAACCAAAGGCTCATTCATTAGTGGCAGCTTATCAAGACAGAAAAGAACTAACGCCACCACAACGGCCGCAATGAGGTACGCGATAACCACACGAAAAATAAAAATGGATACGCGATTTTTGATGTGGCTTTGGAACACGCTTTGATAGGCGAAAAAACTGAGGAAAATGACAGAAAGGCTTAACAGCATGAGCAGGTTTGCCATTGGCAAGCTTTCACCCAGTCGCCACGCCTCTTCAGAAAAAGAGATGGGGACGGCGAGGGCAAAAGCGCCAACCAACACTTGGCTGGCGTCTTCTAAGTTAAAGTGACTACTCATGCTGTTCATTCCATTATTCGTTTGCTAGGTGTAAGAGCTTTTCAAAGCGCTCGTTACCATGCAGCAATTCGAGGTCTCGCTCTTCGGCAAGCAAATCACGAATAGATGGGCTGTATTCAATAGCGCGTTCCAAGTCTTCAATGGCTTGCTCTTCAATGCCAAGACGAGAGTATGCACAAGCACGTTGATACAGTGCAGGACCATTGGTGTAATCGACTTCAAGTACGCGGTTACAGATGCTCAGTGCCCAGTGGTATTCGTTGATTTCCATCGCGGCGTCTGCTTTGTAAGTCAACGCTTCTAAATCACCTGGGCGAATCAGCAAGATCTCATCATAGATTTCAATACGTTGCTCTGGTGTTTGTGAGCTTTGCGCACGCAACCATAAGTTATGGATCTCGTTGATTTTCTCAATTTCTTTATTGTTTTCACTGATAATTCGAGTTTTGCGTTTTAAATCTCGCTCCAGTGCTACAAATTTCTTCTCGTATTCTTGGGCGATCTTTTCTAATCGTTTATCCGCCATCTCTTTGGTGTTGTGTTTAAACTCACGCAGAGATTGCCAGCCTACAAAGGCGATCAGCGATGCGACACCTGCGATGATGTAGAAGAAGTAGGTTACGGTCACGTTGGCATAGTTCAACGATTTATCCGCAACCGTCAGCTCGCGGTCGGTGATCTCTGTGATCATTCGTTTTTCTAGGCTCTGATAGTCCTGACGCAGTGCTTTTAGCTCATCTAAAATATAGCGTTCCATTAATGGTCTATCTAACAGATCCGATTCTGAATACTTTTCGTCCGATGCCATCGTCGGCAAGGCAAGTATCAGCGAGAAAAAAATACCAATAAATAAGCGCATAAAACGTCCTTTCACGAGAAGAGTACAGATAGACCATGCAACAATAGCAAATAGCACAAACGTTTAGCAAAGTTATTACAAAAGAAATAATTGTCGTCTACGTAAAAGTCATATTCTTGTTGTTTTTCAGTTTGTTCCTGGTGGTTATTTGCCGTGATATCTTTTATCCTCCTTGCGAATTTATGATTAATGGAGTGAGCATGGACGCGCGAGCTAAGGATCACTTAGAGCAGTATCTAAAATTATTGTCACCAGAACAAAGAGCAGCCGTACCATCAGTTAGTGCTGACTATTATTGTGCCGATGAATACAACGCCAACGTATGCGCCGATTTGGTTCGAATTGGACAGAAAACCGCCTCTTGCAGTATGGAGCTTTGGTATCGAGAGCATGGCGAAAGCATGCCACAAGTGGGCCATTTACAAGTCGTCACGAATTGGAACGGGGACCCCGTTTGTGTGATACGAATTACTGATGTCAGCACTGATTTGAAGTGCTGCTTTCTTGAGAGACCGCTTTTAGCGCTTGCGAGCGGTCACACTAAACATGTGCCAGTGTTTTGGGCTTCCGACTACCGTGGCTCCGTCTTCATCTCTTTCATTCAATGAAATGAGTTCGTAATCCTCGAATAAACTTTCCACTTCCTTTTTCGTTAATGCGGTAATGTTCGGATGCATTTCTGATGCAACCCAGGAGTCTTTTACTCCTAAGAAATCACCGCAAAAGATACCGCCAGGTTGTAAGGCACTGTCTATTTTGGTCCAAACTTGCTCAAAGCTTTCGTCCGGGCAAAAGAACAAACTGGCATTCGCGATAACTAGGCTGCATTGAGGGTAGTCAAACTCAGTAAAACAGCACTGTGAAATTGAGAAACGCTTATGGCCTTCAAAGCGTGTTAAACAAGTTTTTACTGCATCTTCATGGCTATCAAATGCGTGAACGTTAAACCCCTGTTCGAGGAGGAAGTGACTGTCTCGACCTATTCCGCAGCCAATATCAAGAGCGACTTTGCTCTCGAGTTTCAGTAGGTTTAAGGCATTTTCCACGTTTGGGCGGTGAGGTTGGTTTAAAATTTTCTGATAGTACTCGTTCCATTGTGCTGACATTGAACTTCCTTGTATTTATTGTGTTTCCCCAAATCTAGTGTCCATTCTTGTATTGCTTTATCGGGGAGGTTTTGAAACATTGGCAATTGTTATAGCTGATCTTCAATTGGCAATATGCCGGAGAACCAAGCGCCCATTTTTCGCCATACTCCGGCCTCTGGTTCAGAATCATATTCTTTGCCTGTTTTTATGTCAGTCCAGACAATGTCTCCGTCGCGCAGAGTTAAGGCATAGGCGTTATTCGACAATTGATTCGGCAGTTGTTCTAGAAACATTTGCACATATTCTGGCTGTTCGATAACAACGGCCATTTCGGTATTCAAAGCGGCTGAACGTGGATCCCAGTTCATCGAGCCAACAAACAGCGTTTTGTCATCAATCGTCATTGCTTTTGCGTGTAAACTTGCTCTGCTGCTCCCCGTGAGGCTCCACTTGCTTTTGAGTTTCGCGCTCGCTTTTACTTCCCATAGCTTGACCCCAGCTTCGAGTAGGTCTGTTCGATATTTTGCGTACCAACCATGCACGGCAAACACGTCGTTAGAGGCGAGACTATTGGTCACTATCGTGATATCAACACCTCGCTTGGCCGCGTTACTCAATGCTTGAGTGCCGACTTCGGTTGGGACGAAATAGGGGGAGATAAGAACAAATGAATGTTCAACACTTTTAACCAGCTCCGTTAAATTATCAATAAGTTGGCTCTCTCGGGTCGCAACTTTATCGGGTAAGTCAAACCATACTTTTGCTTCTCCCCAGTAGAGCTTGAGATTGCCTTGTTTGAGAGCTTGGTACATATCCAGTTTAGTGAAGTCATAACGGCCGGTTGAGAACTTTTCCTCTAGCTGGAGTTTGTCGACCTGCTTTTGAATCGCCAGGTCGGTAATTTGCTGTGAGTCCGGTGTTATCCATTCCATTGGTATCGCATAGGCGCTATTCCAGTAGAGGTCGAACTGATCTGCAGTTTGTTGTACCGCCTCACCATAGAGCAGTAGATCAAAATCACCAAATTCGACCTGTGATTCAAAAGAAAAGTACTCATTGCCGATATTCCTACCCCCGACAATGGCAGAAACACTGTCTGCAATCAGAGACTTATTATGCATACGACGATTAAGACGTTCAAAATCGCTAGCAAGAGCGAACCAGCGGGAGTCGCGATACTGATGCGGATTGAATAAGCGGATTTCGATATTAGGATGTGCATTGAGGGCAGCCATCACGTCATCGTTTCGCTTTTGCATATCGTCAAGCAACAGCCTTACTCGGACTCCACGCTTTGCAGCTTCATACAAGCGCCACGTTATTAGCTGACTCGTTTCGTCACCACGGTAAATATAGTATTGAAGATCAAGGCTTTTTTGTGCGGACTCGATTAAAGAGGTGCGAGCAAGAAGGGCATCGTGTCCTTGATTTAACGGGGAAAAGCCAGTTATTGACTTTGGGTCTTTCCCGTAAGCTTCAAAGTACTGTGCAAGCACGGAGTCACCTTGATACCCAAGTTGGAAGCTAGTGGATTTTTCACTGGGATCGTTCAATGACACGGATGAACATGCCGATAAAATTGTGAATAAAGAAGGGAAGAGTAGCTTAGCGAGTGTATGTAACAAAGTACATTTCCTTGTCTTACAGAGTGTTACTTATCGGAAATTATAGACCTAAGTTGCCGCAGCGTGCATCCAACAAGGTTTGATAACGGGCTATTAATCAATGAATTGTCATGTTCTCGGGATTAAGTTCACCTTTTTGAACGCAGATAATCATTTATTTTAATTATGATTGTGTCTGAATTGGTCATAATCACTAATATCTGGTGATTATGACCAATAGCACACTGGTTAAAATAGTTGAGTGATAATAACTATTTGAATTTTAATAAATAAATGCCTGGCACGTCCCTTGCTATTCAAAAGAAGAGTTAAGTCAGGGCAACTTGCGAAGTTGGTTAATTTTTTGTTAATTTTATTAACTTTGAATTGGCAATAACTCTGTAGTTAGCAACCGAAAAAGCAAGGTACGCGCTGCTTTGACGTCTATTCAAATGTAATTCCCTCACCATCATGCTTACAGGGAGTCAAAGATTTAATAAAAGCATGGTGATGAAAACAACAATAAAAAAGGATTTTCGATGTTAGCAAAACCCGTATTACGTTGGCTTTTACCTTTCGTTGTCGTTGGTGGCTCTTATGCAGGATATGCCGCAATCGCCGCGACAGCTCCGGAAAAAGAGTCAACCAAAGATGCCATTACAGAGCCTACCGTTCAGGCTTCTTCTCTTTTTCCTACCGATCATAAAGTGGTGATAACCAGCCATGGTGAGTTAGTCCCTTTTGAAAAAACACACCTTTCCGCGCAAGTCAGTGGTGAAGTGATAAGTTGGCACCCTAATTTTGTAACGGGTGGGATCGTGAAACGAGGAGAAGTGCTGTTCACGATTGAAAGTGACAACTACGAAGCGTCGGTTTTGCAAGCCGAAGCCAATTTAGCTAGCGCACGTGCGAGCTTGATTGAGGAGCAAGCCAAAGCGGAAGTGGCAAAACGCCAGGCCAAGAGACTGAGCGATAAGCAAGTGACAGACCTGTATTTACGTAAGCCTCACGTTTTGAGCGCGCAAGCGCAAGTGAAGTCGGCTCAGGCGGCACTCAAACGAGCAAAAAGAGATTTAGAAAATTGCAAAGTCGTTGCACCTTACGATGCGCTGGTTGTTGAGCGTGATATTGGTGTTGGTCAATTTGTCACATCTGGCTCTCGAGTTGCCACGCTAAACAACATTGAAGTGGCGGAGGTGCACGTACCAATTGCCGGTTTTGATAGTGCATTTTTACCCGAATCCATTGGTGAGCTCACTGCGACAGTAACGCAGCAAGGTGTGTTTTCTACCACTAGAGAAGGTCGAGTGGTTCGTGATTTAGGCATGATTGATAGCGCTACCCGAATGATTAACATGGTCATTCAAATCGCGGACCCATATGGTATTGATAATCAGCAGCCTCCAATTAAATTTGGCTCCTACGTTGAAGTGAGTTTCACAGGTAAGGAGCTAAAGCATATCTATCGCCTGCCACAGGAATTAGTCAAAAATCGCACGGTATGGGTAGTGAATGGTGAGAATCAACTTCAACCTCGGACGGTAACGGTCTTGAGAGCAGAAGGTGAGTTTTTACTTGTGGGGGAAGGCTTAGAGCAAAGTGATAAGTTGGTACTTACCTTGCCGGAGTACCCTCAAAAAGGCATGGCGGTACAAATCGCAAAAAAGAGTGACGACTCCGAAACCGTCGTACAGTAAGTAGGAGTTTGTCATGGAAGATACTAAACAAAAGGGCTTAATTGCCTATTTTGCGAATAACCCCGTCGCTGCCAACCTTTTGATGGTGTTCATCATCATCATGGGTGTGGTGAGTTTTCTCTTTATTCAAAGGCAGATGTTTCCGAACATTGAGGTGAACTACATTGATGTTCGTGCGACTTATCCTGGCGCTTCACCTCAAGAAATTGAAGAAAGTATTCTCGTTAAGGTTGAGGAATCGATTAAAGATGTCACCGGGATTAAAAAAACGGTCTCAACGGCCTCTAGAGGTAGCGCGTATGTCTCTATCGAGGTAGACGTTAATGCTGATATCAAGCGTGTCTTGGATGATGTAAATCAACGCATTGATACTTTATCCAACTTACCTGCCGGTATGGAACCGATCAATGTCTACCAAGTTGAGTGGCGCCAAGATGTAATCGAAATGGGGTTAGTTGGGGACCGACCGCTTGAAGAGCTCAAACCCATTGCTAAGCAAGTCGAGGATGAATTACTTCAACTCAAAAATGTCATGTTGGTGTATTTGAGTGCACCAGAGGAAGAGATAGCGATTGAAGTTGATCCACTCGTTCTTCGTAAATACGACTTGACGTTGAGCGATATCAGCAGCGCGATCAGTCGTTATTCTGCCAACTTTTCTGCGGGCGAAGTCAAAACAAACTCAGGGATGATCGCAGTAAGGATTGAAAATCAGTACTACCGTGGTGATGAGTTTAGGAATATTCCTGTAAAGCTTGGCGCAAATGGTGCGAAGGTTTTACTGCAAGATATCGCCACGATCAAAGATGGCTTTACGGAAGAAGAGCGCTACTTTGAGTACTCAGGGCAAAATGCGATCTACATGTCTGTTGAAGCGACTCGTGATCAGAACATTATCCCTGTTGCCGAGTCTGTTCGTAATTATATCGAAGCAAAAAACAAGACATTGCCGCAGGACGTTAAGCTCAAAGTCTTAGTGGATACGACCTATTATTTAAATGGTCGTCTCGATATGATGTTGAAAAACTTGCTGCAAGGCGCTGCTCTAGTGGCGATTATGCTGACCATTTTCTTGCGATTTCGCTTGGCAATGTGGGTAATGATTGGGCTGCCAGTGTGTTTTCTTGGCGCGGTGATGATGATGCCTGCATTAGGGATCACGGTAAACATCGTATCTCTTTTTGCCTTCATTATGGTGCTCGGTATTGTTGTCGATGACGCCATCGTGATGGGAGAGAGCGCCTACAGCGAAATTGAAGAAAAAGGTGGTGGCGTCGAAAATGTGGTTCGCGGTGTCAAACGTGTTGCCACGCCAGCTACTTTTGGCGTTTTAACCACAATTGCCGTGTTTGCCCCTTTCTTGTTGTCTAGCGGTATTGACAGTGCTTTCTTCTATGGTATTGCGGGCGTTGTGATTCTTTGTTTGATCTTCAGTTTAATTGAATCAAAGTTAATCCTTCCTGCTCACCTCGCACATACCCACTTTAAGCCAGTTAAACCTGGTGGCTGGCGTGACCGATTTAACCAACGCTTTTTTGGCTTTGTAAACGGCACTTATCGTAATTTTGTCACGACATGTACGCATTGGCGCTGGACAGTGTTTGCTGTGTTTTGCGGTTTACTGCTGATCAGTGCGGCTTTGGTCAACGCGAATTATGTTCGGGTGATCCCTAACCCTAAAGTGCCTACTGATTATCCTGCGATCACTATTGAAATGAACGATACCGTTTCAAGTGAGCAAACAATCAGCGCTCTTAAGACCATCGAACGTGTGATGCAAAAAATTGAATCAGAGACCATCGCAGAACATGGTCAAGGCATGATTCGTGATGTGCTTTCGTACAACCGAAGCCGTACCGAAGGCCGTGTTTTAGTGCCATTGGTTGATGAGGAATTACGCCCGTTCAATACATTTGAACTTGCTCGACGTTGGCGTGAAGCTATGCCAGTTATTCCTGGAATGAAGAGCATCAAAATCCGCGAGCAGAGCGCGGGTGGCGGTGACAGAGATGAGTTTGGTTACTTGCTGTTTGGTTCTAATATTAATGAATTGAACGAGGCTGGGCGTTACTTGATAGAGCGTTTACAGCAGGAAGAAGGGCTATACGATATTTCATCTTCTATTGATTCAGGAAGCAAAGAAGTGCTCCTTTCTCTTGCGCCTGTAGCGTACGATCTCGGACTGGATCTCACCATGATCGCAGAGCAAGTGGGTGGCAGCTTCTACGGTGGTGAAGCACAGCGTCTTATTCGTGATGGTGAAGAAATCAAAGTTATGGTGCGTTACCCGCAACTGACACGTGAAGCATTTTCATCATTACGTTACGCTGTGATTACCACGCCAGCAGGTAAGAAGGTCATGCTGGGTGATGTGGTGAAGATCAACGAGCAGCCGGGCGTGAGTAGCATTCGACGTGAAGGCGGGTATCAAACCGTTTATGTCTATGGTTCGATAGACGAAGAATTGGTTGAACCTCAAGAAATCGTGAAGGTCATCGACGACAATATCTTACCGGACATGAAGCAAGTCTTCCCGAGTGTGAAAACGGAATTGGGTGGTGATATTGAAGAGCAGGCAGCGCAGCGTAATGAACAGATTCTGTTCTTTATTGCAGGCATGATCATCGTCTACATCTTGTTAGCCGTACCGTTAAAAAGTTATACCCAACCTTTGATTGTAATGTCAGTCATTCCATTTAGTCTGACGGGGGCGATTTGGGGCCACTTCTGGCTAGGTTTGGATATCAGTATGATGTCGACATTTGGTTTGATCGCCGCTGCTGGCGTGGTTATCAACGACTCTCTAGTTATGACAGATTACGTAAACCAAGTGAGAGAAAAGGGTATGAACATCAAACAAGCGGTGGTTGAAGCGGGCTGTGCACGCTTTCGAGCGATCACGCTCACCTCAATAACGACGTTTGCGGGTGTATTGCCGATTATGTTTGAAACGAGCTTGCAGGCGCGTTTTGTCATACCAATGGCTGTAGCTTTGGGCTTTGCGGTGTTGTACGCAACGGTTCTGACTTTAGTGCTGGTGCCTTGTTTGTATTTAATGCTTGAAGATATTAAAAATATTTTCAGATCGATTAAGGGGTTTATTCATCGCTTTATCAATCGTTTCAGAAAGTCGCCAGTGACGTCGAGCGTTGAAGTAAATATATAGAGTTAACAAGCTTGATGTTAACGATTAGGAGCAGCCTTCGGGCTGCTTTTTTATTTCTGTATTTTGATTCAAAGCAGTTCTAGAGTGGGTTGTTACGTAATTTATTCGATGAAAGAACAGCGAGAAAATCTCCTGATAAGTTATTCTTTTTATGAATACCTTTTGCGTGTTTGATTCTCTTGGTTAATTTAACACTTGGTTAGCGAAATTTACCAGATGGAGATAATGATGAATATATGGGCTTGGTTAAGTTATTGAAAAATAACAAAATAAAAGTTGGCATCGTATGTGCAATATATAAATTGTAATTAAAACGAACTGCTAATCCTCAAGGAGCTTATTATGAAAAGCGTATTTCTATCTACTCTAAGTCTTATTGTTGTAATGTCATCACCAATCGCTGCTGCTAACACTTTAGACAAAGAGGAGTGGAGCTCAGATTTACGTCAGGACTTTTCTGAAATGAAGCATGAAGCTGTAGCAGATATTCAGCAAATGAATATGGATGCCATCCACGCACGCGATGAGCGTATCGTGAAAAACATTAAAGATGAGCAAGAACAGTTAGTAAAGGTAACGTGCCACAAAGAGAAAGCAAGCAAGTCATAACCGCCGATAAAGAGACTAACAGACGAAAATGAATCCAATACGAGTTCAGTGCTAGTTAGCAGTAAGCACTGACCTTGTTGCTCTACTTGCCAGCCTTTTAAGGCTGGCTTTTTTGTTTCTCATTTCACAGGTGGAGCTCAGATCCTCAAGTTTATTATCAATAGTTGACGTGTTTGATGAGCGATCGCTGGATGGAGCGGATGTAACTTTTAAAAGTGTAGATTTCAGTAAACTGGAGGTGATGTTAGATATTTAAAATTTAGAAAAGATCCGATCTCCTTTTTGACCTTCATCATACCTTAGTATATGTCTCACTTTTATTTGAATAGGGGTTCGTAATGACTTGGGAGTTTATTGAAAGGAAAGAGGCTTTTGACTACATAGGGTTAAATAATAAGTCTGTTAATGAAATTGAACAATTCTTACATGGAAAAGTTAGACTTTCAGCTGCACTCTTTAGTAATAAAAAATTATATTTATCAAGACAATCTCTCATTATGCTTGCGTCTTTAAATGAGTATGATCAAAAGCAAGTGATCAAAGAAATGTATTTTCTTTCATCGAACCCAAGTGCACCGTCTGTAGTGAGGCACAAACGCAATCCATTGTTTCGAATATTTCGGACCAGATATCCCTTTAAAAATTACCATTACCTATTAACTTGCATGCTTAGAGATGGAAACGTTGTAATTCATGATATTGCTTTTGATGAAAGATTACATGGCAAGGATATCGCAAGACATCCAGAACAAAGAACCCAGATGTACCATGTAAAAAAAATAGAGGGTAGAGGAGGTGAATACGATGGAACACAAAGTCGCGAGGAAGCGGAGTTGCTTTTGGCTGAGTGGGATCACGCTAAGGCAAGTTCTACACATCAAGTTAACACGCTTCATGCTTCGGTAAATGGAATGCTGAATGGCTATCAGAAAGCCGCGACACTGATGGGAGTGCATACGCAGGTAGCTTATAAAGAAGACAAACCGACCGAATATACTTTATTTCACAACCCTTCAGATCATGCAAAATTAGATCTCATTGAATGTGTTTACGACAAAACTCGTTTTACTTCACACAATGCTCAACACCTTGCAGCAGTAATGAAACAATGTGCAGAGCAGGGTAAGCAAGTAAAATGGACAGTGCACAGCCAAGGTGCCATTATTTTTAACTCTGCTCTTGAGTATGTTAGAAAAAAGAACCCGAGCTTAAGACTATTGAATCAACAAATCGTTGTGCATGCAGGGGGAGCAAATACAACGAAGATAGGGAAAAATGCACAGCAGCTTGGCTTGAAAGTTAATTACGCAAAAACCAGAACTAATCCTTTTGATATAGTGCCAAATATTGCAGCGAGACAAACCCCGTTATCGACAAGTAGTCTTGTTCGCTGTTGTAAGTTCTTGGGGCTGGTAATGAATGGAGAGGTAACTGAAAGTCCGCATACATTACCCTATTTTGGAGTTGAATCTTATCGACGACAGCTAATGATGTCTGGTACTAACATGGCTAGTAAACGTTTAAAAGATGTTGATACATATTTAAAAAGTAAGAGATAGACATATGAGTTTTATTAAAATGTGTAAAGATGGTTTTAGAGGAAAGCCGGATTTCTCTAACTTATTACATAATGCGTTCCAGATAGATGACTTAGTGCTGTCATTTGAGTGTCCGAACAACATATATGAAGGACATGTATACCAGGATCTTGTTAATTTGGAACAGTTCGATGTTGAATCAAAAGTAGAGAGGCATGAAAGGTTTATAAAGTTAGCTACAGTATATTTTTTGTTTCAGAAAAAAATATTAAACCCTTTACTTCCTATTAACAAACAAGGTGGGTTATATCTTAGGCTACGGGTTAAATCTGCTGAAGAAGATATTAATAATATTAGTCAATTGTCTTCATTTTTAGAGAGAGAATATTATGATTTTTATCATGCCTCTGAGCAAAGTGAAGGCTCTATGAGGGGTTATCATACAGACTTGATGAAAGAATTGACTAAGCGTGCGAATAAACAATGGGGAGAAATTCCAGAAAGTGAAGGCCGAAAAAGAGAAAAAGAAGAATATTTAATTAGAGGTTTCTTAAGTGGTTATCCACCAATAAAGTGTGAGCTAGTTGAAGTTGGAAAAAATAAATATTCAAAATACTCAGAAGGTAATCTTAAGTATAAGAGTGAATTACGAAGAGTATACAATTTACCCATAAAAAATGAATTCTACCTGAGCATCGAGTTTTGGTATACGTACGAATCGATGTTTGCCAAGCAGAAATTTTTAGATTGGGTGAGAAGTGCTGATGAAACTTTTGAAAAAAAAGTATTGGAATTACTGGACTTGTCTCCGGTTATAGAATCGTATGCGGCTGGCAAGACAGAGATATTGAGCAAAGAAACTAACGCAGATTAAGCCCATTTCAGTAGGAAGAAAAAAGCCCGCGAAGAATGCTTTCACGGGCGAAAAAAGGGCACCAAATTGGGTGTCTATTCATTTTGGAGGTGGTCGAACGTCCATATAAAACTGACAATAGGCTTGGTGAGAGGCTTACCACCAGCGCGACCAACGGAGCTAAAGTTAACATTGTTGCAATGATTGTTAAAATGTTAATTCTTCAATCAATGTTTTCATTATCGTTAGTCTGGATTGTGAATATGTTGTTCTATTGTTCCTGGAATGCTTGACTGTCGAATTTGAATACATCATGAGATATAGATGGCCCTTTCTTTATCCATTTTGGTTATATAAATCTTGTCATATCACACTGCTAAATCTTCATTATTTTTAATAATTCGACATGGCTTACGCCATTTTGTTACTGGTGTGTTTGTTTTTCGATGGTCTCAAATTTGAGTTCACGTATAACCAGACAATTAAAGGAAAAGAGCAGCAGTTCGCTGCCCTTTATTGCTATAAAGACCGAAGGCTAATTCCAACGTAATAGCGTCCAATGTGATCGATTCGCGTGTTCTTTGAGGCGTGGGCATGGATTTACCAGGTAGGTGTAATCTGCGTATTCACATAAAGGCAAATCGTTGATTGAATCGGTATAGAAATGGATTTCAGAATAAGGCTCAAGCTGATTTTCTAGCCACTGTTTTAAGCGCGTGACTTTACCTTCACGATAACTAGGGACACCGTCGATTTCAGCAGTATAACGGTTGTCTTTCTCGATTAAATCGATGCCGAGTGCGGTTGGAATATTAAGACGGCGACCAACGGCTTCCACCAAAAAAGTGACGCTGGCAGAGATGATAACCATATCTATACCATCACGAGACAGTTGCTCAATCAGGGTTTTGGCTTGAGGAAACTGTTTAGCCAGAATATGGCTTTCAACACATTCTTCAACCAAGGCGTTTACTTCTTCAATCGGCATGTTTTCTAGTGGCTTCATGGAGAACGCTAGGTAATCTTCCATGTCCATTTTGCCTTCAGAGTACAAGGCCATTAGACGCTGATCTTCCTTAATAAATAAAGGATCAGTCGCGATGTCTCTCTCAACCATAAACTCGTTCCAAATCATTGCGCAGTCAGCGTTTATTAGGGTTTCATCCATATCAAAAACATACAAAGGTTTGGACATGTTTAGGCTCTCACTGGTTGAATTTCGTTTAGGTTAAAGAGTAGCTCTAGTTGGCTGCCATTCGCTAGTAAGCGTTCTGAAGAGCGGTTAAGCAAGTCAACAGTGAGCTCACACTCTTCAACGTTCACTTGGTAGCGAATAACATTACCTAGAAGCTGGTGGTTGGTGATCGTACCTACTTGTGGCGCTGAGATGTGGCTATCATATTGACGACCTTGCTCTTTTACATATATAGACTCTGGGCGAATCGCTACTTTCCATTCGGTATCAATATTGAAGAGTTGCTTGGCTTTATTGGCTTCTACAAGGTTGTAGTGCCCCATGAAACCGGCCACAAACTCGTTAGCAGGATGAGTATAAATTTCTTCAGGTGTTCCTGCTTGAACAATTTCCCCTTTACTCATTAGGAAGATACGATCAGACATAATCATCGCCTCTTCTTGGTCATGAGTTACGAAGATAGTGGTGAGATTCATCTCTTTCTGAATATCTCGGATTTGCTGACGAAGATGTTTGCGGATTTTGGCATCAAGCGCAGAAAGTGGCTCATCAAGCAATAATATGCGAGGTTTCACCACCAACGCTCGGGCGAGTGCGACACGCTGGCGCTGACCGCCAGAAAGTTGATGTGGATAGTGTTTTTCTTTACCTGCCAGATCCACCAGTTTGATGACTTTAGCTACTTCACGTCGAATATCATCATTCGCAAGCTTTTTCATTTTTAAGCCAAATGCAATGTTGCCTTCAACGGTCATATTGGGAAACAGCGCATACGATTGAAAGACCATCCCAATACCACGCTCTTGCGGGACTTGATGCGTGATATCTTCTCCGTTTACCCAAATCTCGCCGCCATCGACAGGGTTAAGCCCTGCAAGGCTGCGAAGTAGCGTCGATTTACCACAACCGCTAGGGCCCAAAAGCGTAATGAATTCACCTTGCTCGATGTTAAAGTGAATGTCCTCAAATACGGTGTTATCACCAAAACGTTTAGTCAGATTTTTCGCAGTGACGTAGCTCATTGTTTGACTCCTCGGCTGAAACGACTTGCCAACCAAGTCAGGAAAAAAATAAATAGGAAGTAGGTCATCACTAAGGCAGACGTGAAGTGGCCGCTTGTCTGACGCATGTTATACAAGTAGATTTGCAAGGTTTCATAACGTGTGCCGACCAAAATATTGGCGAACACAAACTCTCCCAATAGAAATGAAAATGAAAGGAAAAGCGATGCCATCAGCCCTTTTTTGAGGTTAGGTAAAATGACCATCAAAAACGCTTTGGTTGTGCTTGCCCCTAGCAAGTGTGCCGCGTCCATTAAATCATTAAGGTTAATTGCTTCGAAGCTATTGGAAATCGCACGATACATGAACGGTAACGCGATGGTGAAATAAGTGCCTATTAAAATCCAAGGGGTACCGATAAGAGATATTTCACTGTCAGCATAAAGTTGAAGCAAGCCGACGGACGACACGACTGGTGGTACAGCGAATGGTAGCAAAATCAATACGTTCATGAGCTTATCGAGCTTCGGAAAGTAGTAAAACACCACGAATATCGCTGGCAGAACCAGAATCACACTGAGGGTTAGCGAAGCAATACAAATAAACAGCGAACGCCTAAACGCTTGCAAGAAACGTGGGTCGGTCAGCAATTTAACGTACCAATCAAAAGTGAAACCATCCGGAAGCACCGTGGCGCCCCAGCGTGATGAAAGCGAATAGACAAAGGTCGCTAAAATCGGGATGAGCATGATCCCAACAATGGAATAAACCACCGTTTTATGGAATCGAGTATTAACGTTGTGCATGACTACTTCCTACCTGCATAGCTTTT
This sequence comes from Vibrio sp. Y10_XG_PY6, assembly GCF_024181795.1. Lineage (NCBI taxonomy): Bacteria > Pseudomonadati > Pseudomonadota > Gammaproteobacteria > Vibrionales > Vibrionaceae > Vibrio > Vibrio sp. Y10_XG_PY6. The sequence continues at coordinate 1,655,585 of NZ_JAMZAQ010000001.1, read as the reverse complement.
CGAAATGAGCCATTGGTTAATCACTGTGATAAAGGCAAGTAACGCCATTAGAATCACCGAAATTGCAGCGGCGAGATTAGGTTCAAGGAACAGGTCTCCCGATACCAGACTCGCGATTCGAATTGTGATGACGTTATAGTTACCGGAGGTCAACGCATAAACACTCGCATATGCGCCAATCGCGTTGGCTATTAAGATAATAAAGGTACCGAACAAGGCTGGTGAGAGCACTGGCAGAGCGATTTTCGCCCAATACTGCGATGTTTTGGCACCTAGTAGCGCTGCGGCCGCTTGCCAATCATCACTCAGCGCGTCGAACGCAGGGTAGAGCAACAACACCGCCAGCGGGATTTGGAAGTAGATGTAAATGGCCAGCAGGCCCCATTTACCATAAAGGTCGAAATCACCGAGTAAGCCATACTGTTTGAGCAAAAGGGTAATTGCCCCATTGGTGCCTAAAATAATAATAAAAGCGAATGACAGAGGTACGCCTGCAAAGTTGCTGCTCATGTTCGTAAACGCAATCACACCGTCGCGGACTTTAGAATCGACTCTGCGTAGAGAAGAGACCAACAAAGTCGCAATGGCTAAGCCAAAAATGCTCGACCATACAGCTAACCACAAACTGTTGCCAAACGCCTGCATCATAAAGGCGGAGTCGAGCACTTCAATGTAGTTATCGAAGGCAAACTCGCCATCGTAGATAAAGCTGTTTAACAGTACCCAAATCATCGGTGCGAGTTGAAATAGGTAGAAAAACAGCGCGAAAGGCACCAACCAAATGGCTGGCTTAAAGCGCTTTAACCAAGTACTTGCCAAATTTGAGCGTGATTCGTTGGAGCTTGGGGAGAGGACAGAACTGCTCATAGTGCTAACAATTCCTGAGTGTATGGCTTCGTGTGGTCAAGGTTTAGCAATTGACAAACGGTGCCACAAATATCAGTTTGCTTAATATGACAATCTTGATGGGTAAACTTATCACCAATGACAAACAGGGGAACTTCTCGCTCTTCAGGTAAAATCCCACCGTGAGAAAGATCGTTGTTCATGCCATGATCGCTGGTCACAATGATTTGATACCCATCAGCAAGCCATTGATCGATATAGTTGGAAAGAATAATGTCTGCACCTCGCGCACAATTGCGGTATTGGCGAGAGTCTAGGCCAAACTTATGTCCTGTATCGTCGATATTCATCGGATGGATCAATAAGAAATCAGGTTGATAGTTGCGACGTAAATACTCTGCGTCCAGGAACAAGGCTTCATCAGGATAATGATCCCAATGGTAAAAGCAGCCGTGCTGGATATTCAGGGTTTCATCATGCGTGAAACGATCGCGAACAGGTTCAAATGGTGTGCGATTATAAAGCTCACTTACCCAGTGGTAGGCAGCCGCAGCGGTCACTTTTCCTTGGGCTTTTGCCAAACTGAAAATGGAATCGTGTTTGGATAGACGAACGATATTGTTGTTTACGATGCCGCTTTCTACAGGGCGAACGCCCGTTAAAATGCACTCATAAAGTGGGCGAGACATAGAGGGCAGCTCACACTGCACAGGATAAAGCGTTGCGCGAGTTTCTTGTTGGGAACGACTTTGTTCTAGAAGACCATTGAGGTAGCCCATGCAATCACGGGCTACCTGATAGTTCAGTCCATCTAGAACAACAAGGATGACCTTATTGCTCATAACTACTTACTCTTATTGCTGGTGGATTAAGACACTTTCTTGCCATTGACGTGGCAGCTTACGTGCGGACTTTTCCCAAGCTGAGAAGTCAGTCACTGGGTGAACATTGCTGTATTGGTCATTAGCAATTAGCTTGTCTTGCACTGCTTGAGGCAGTGTGATGTTAGTTCGAATTGGACGCGCATAACCTTCTGCTAAGTTGATTTGCCCTTGATCGCTGAAGATGTACTCACGAGCAAGCTTTGCTGCATTAGGGTTCTTCGCGTATTTATTGATTATGGTTGTATAACCAGAAATCACAGAGCCATCTTGAGGAATGCTCACTGTAAAGCGGTCGCGGTCAATTTTGTCGCGGTAGTTCAACGCATTGAAGTCCCACATGATCGCCACTTCCACTTCGCCTTTTTCTAGGTTGGCGATGTTCGGATCGGTAAATGAAAGACGACCTTGCTTCGCGAGTTCAGAAAAGAACTTGAGCGCAGGCTTGAGGTTGGATTCGTCCCCACCGTTGGCGAACGCTGCGGCGAGAACCGCGTTGTTTGCCTGTGCTGCTACGCCGACGTCACCTACGGTCACTTTGTAGTCGCCTTTTAATAGGTCATCCCACGTTTTTGGCGCGTCTTTTACGAGGTTATTGTTGGAGATAAAAGAAATAGTGCCAGTGTAAGCAAGTGCCCAATGACCATCTTTGTCTTTTGCCCAATCTGGAATGTCATTCCAAGTTGTTGGTTTGTATGGCTGAGTGACGCCTTTTTTAACCGCTACACGTGCGAAGGCAAAGCCTACGTCACCAATGTCTGCGGTCGCGTTTTTCTTCTCAGCTTCGAATTTTGCGATTTCTTGAGCCGAGCTCATATCCGTGTCTTGGTGCTTAAGGTTGTAGTTTGACTTTAAATCAGCCCAAGTGTCTTTCCAGTTCGCCCAACTGTCAGGCATACCTACACTGTAAACCGCCCCTTCTTTTTGTGCTGCGGTAACCAATGACTCAATATCGGCTTCTTTCGCTACTGTTGGTGCTGCAAGCGTTACCGCGATGATTGCCGCTGGTGCAGTAATTGAACGACTTAGCAAAGTTTTCATTGTCTCCATCCTTCTGGACTAGGTCAGTAAGTTCGCTTTGTATGCTATGGATGGAATGTGACGATTTAGCGCAAGTAATTTGACAGTTTTTATTAATTTCTATGGCACTTATATTTCATACGCTCAATATGTGTTCTGTTGATTAATGTCATATTTTTGTTACTTACACGCCTTATGTTGTTCATCAAATTATCGTTGGACTAGATCAGAATGAGAGCGACAGGCACCGGACAATTTGGTACCCAATTAGGAAAAATTAGAAGCAGCTTAAAGCAGCAGATTCTTTCCGGCATCATGTCGGAAGGACAAAAATTGCCATCAGAAAGAGAGCTCAGTGAACTATTTTCTACGACTCGAATCACTATCAAAGATGCATTGGTGTCTTTAGAAACTGAAGGCCTGATCTACCGAGAAGAGCGTCGTGGCTGGTATGTATCTCCGGAGCGTATCTGTTACAACCCGTTGTCTCGTTCTCACTTCCATCAAATGATTCGAGAGCAGCATCGTATTGCAGAAACCAAGTTACTCAACGTACGAAGTGAAATGGCTGCAGGTGAGTATGCCAAATCGTTAGAGGTTGAGCGAATTACCCCAATTTATGTGATTGAACGGTTACGTTTTATTGATGGGCGAGCGGTATTGTTTGTTGAGAACGTGCTCAAAGCGGCACTGTTTGAGGGTATATTGTCTGAGAACCTCACCATGTCCCTGACGGGTATTTATCGCGAGAAGTATGGTTACGAAACAAAGCGCTCTCGTTTTGATGTGATTCCAACGTCAGCACCTGCTCATGTCGCTAAAGCGTTGAACTTGGCTGAAGGACAACCCGTTCTGAAAATTCGGCGGGTAAACTACAAACAAGATGGCAAATTAATGGACTGCGAATTCGAGTATTGGCGTCCAGACGCCGTGATGATTCGTATTGATAGCGTAGGATAAAGCGCAGAATTAAAAAGAGCCCAATGAAGGGCTCTTTTTCGCATATTGGTTAGAGAGGCGGTTTAAACGAGGCCTTGCTCTTTTGCCATTTTACTTGCGATGCCAGGCGCTTTCCAAATGCTTGGCAGCAAAATGAAAGACACAGGCACGGCGGTAATTACAATGAAAGACTGCAATGCAGAAATACCACCAGAGCCCATTGAGATAAGCGCAATAGCGACAATACCCATCATCAAGCCCCAGAATGAGCGAATCACTGCGTTTGGTTCTGTTGAGCCCGTCATTACTACACTGATTGTGTAAGTCATTGAGTCACCCGTCGTCACGATAAATGTTGTCGTTAAGATCAGGAACAGAACCGAAATGATCATTGGATAAGGTAATTCACCCGTAATCGCTAGCAGTGCTGCAGGCAAGTTAAAGCCTTCAAACGCAGATGAAATCAAGCCAGGGTTATCAAGTTCAAACGCAAGGCCACTGCCGCCAACGATACTAAACCAGAAGCAAGTAATCAGCGGTGCTGCGATGCTAATAGACATGATCAATTGGCGAATTGTACGACCACGAGAGATACGAGCAATAAAGATCGCCATCATTGGGCCATAACCGATAAACCAACCCCAGAAGAATACTGTCCACCAGCTTAGCCAGCCCGTATCACCACGGTAAAGCGCCATTGGGAAGAAGTTATCTACCATGCGACCAACGCCTTGTACGTAGCCATCAACAATAAAGCTTGTCGGTCCAAAGAACAGGATGTAACCAATTAACAGCACAGACAAAATAATGTTGTAACGACTGACGATTTGAATACCTTTGCTCAAACCGCTTAGTGCGGAAAGGGTATACATCAGGATCGCTGCCATGATAACCATGCTTTGCGTTACGAACGTATCTGGCAGGCCAAACAATGAGTTTAGCGCGTAGCTAATTTGTAAACCTAAGAAGCCGATAGGGCCGATTGTTCCTGCTGCTACGGCAATAATGCTACATGCGTCAGCAACATCACCAATCCAGCCTTTAATGGCTTTATCGCCAAACACAGGGTAAAGCAGAGTACGCGGCTTAAGAGGCAGGCCTTTATCGTAATGCAAGTGCATTAAGACAATGGAAGATAGGCCACCAAGGATCGCCCAAGCTAAGAAGCCCCAGTGCATAAAAGACTGAGATAGAGCATTGATTGCGGCAGTTTTCGGTGAGGCTTCACCGTATAAAGGTGGGGCAGTCACAAAGTGCGCGATAGGCTCAGCAGCGGCCCAGAACACACCACCACCTGCAAGTAGGGTACAGAGTACAATTGACAACCATTTAAAGTTATCAATATCAGGTTTCGCTAGACCACCTAGACGCACATAACCAGTGCGACCAAACGCAAGAGCCAAACCAATAAGGAAATTCAGAAGAAGCAGTACTTGCCAGTAAGCTCCGAAATATTTAGTAGCAAAGCCGAAGCCGGTGTTAACCATTGCGGTTAGAGAGTCGGTATTCGTTAGGGCAAGTAAAACGAATAGAGTGAGGAAGCTACCACTTAACCAAAAGACAGGATTGGTGAGTTCGAGGCGCTTGAGCAGAGATGGGGGATGAATAGCAGAATAGTCAGCATCCTGAATAGGCGCTGTGTGGGAGGCGGCATTCGTCATATTTGACATAATTACTTCGCTTTTTAGGGCTATGAAGCCGTGCATTTCCCCTCACATCGTTTCGACGAAAAGTGTGAGGATGTTCAAAAAGCCGATGATGTTAACATGTCGAAGTTGCAAATATAACCTTAGATTTCGATTAATTTTTAACAGGTTAGCCAAGTTGCTGATTTTTGGGTAGAGATCAAAGGAAAGTGTTTTTACGTGAAGTGCACCGCATTTCGTATGTAAATAACATTTCCCTTGTTTTTGCATGGATTACTCAGGATTACATTGAGCAAACATGTTTCTTCTCCAAACTGAGGTTTACTCAATGGCTCACTTCGAACTTAATGGACAGTGGTTACTTACCTCGCCACAGCGTCCCGATATTGAAATTCCAATGTCTATTCCGGGCGATAATATTTCGGCGCTTTTGCAAGCAGAGCGCATTCCGGAACCTTATTTTGCCGATAATGAAAACAAAGTTCGTTGGATTGAAGAGTGTGAGTGGCATATCTCGCGTGAGTTTGAAGTCGACGCGTTTACGTTGTCTGCCAAGCAAGTTTGGATGACGCTAACTCGTGTCGATACCTTGGCAACTTTCTATATTAATGGTGAGCTAGCACTAACTTGCAGCAACATGTTTACTCAACAACGAGTTGATATCAAACCTTATTTAAAACAGGGCATAAATACTGTTCTTGTTCAATTCGCCAGAGTCGATATAGAAGGTGTGGAACGCGCCAAAAAATTGCCTTTCCCAATCCCTTCCGCAATGGGAAATAATCAAATTCCGCATATGAATTTGATCCGAAAAACGCAATGTCATTCCGGATGGGATTGGGGCATTTGCTTGATGGTATCGGGTATTTACGACCCCATTCAAATCGACATTGTGAATGAGCTTTGGCTCAAAGGCTTTTCGACAGAGCAGCATTGGCAAGCCGATGGGAGTGTGTTTCTTGATGTAGTAGTTGAAGTGGAAACGGACAGTCAACGCCATGAAATGATGGTTGAATTTAATGGCGAGCGTCAATGCATTCAAACAAAAGGAAGTGGTCACTATCATTGCCAGTTCCACATTTCGGACCCTCAACGCTGGTGGCCATCAGGTTATGGCGAAGCTTATCTTTACCCCATTACCATTTCTTGCAGAGAGCAAAAGTTAACGCGCAACGTTGGTTTGCGTCAGTTAACCCTAAATAACCAAGCTGATGAACATGGCTCTGCGATGGAATTCATCGTCAATGGCGTACCAATTAATGCCAAAGGTGCCAACTGGATCCCTGTTGACGCAATGCCGGGGCGAGAATGCGAAACACGTTATCGCAACCTTTTGCAAAGTGCGGTTGATGCTAACATGAACATGATTCGGGTATGGGGCGGTGGTCAGTATGAGAGCGAGATCTTTTACAATCTGTGTGATGAGCTCGGCTTGTTGGTGTGGCAAGACATGATGTTCGCATGTTCACTGTATCCATCTGATAATGACTTCTTAAAAGAGGTCGAAGATGAGCTTCGATACCAAATCTCGAGGCTTAAGGAGCACCCATCAATAGCACTTTGGTGTGGTGATAATGAAGTGATTGGTGCCATTGGTTGGTATGAAGAATCCAAGCACAATAAAGTCAAATACACGGTTAACTACGATCGCCTCAACCGCATGATTGAGCAGGTGATTACCGAACAAGATAGCGCTCGCCGTTTCTGGCCAAGTTCCCCGTGTAATGGTGAACTGGATTTCGGTGACGCGTGGCATGATGATAGTAAAGGCGATATGCACTTTTGGGACGTTTGGCACTCAGGAAAATCATTCAATGCCTACCTTGACGTGAATCCTCGTTTTTGCTCTGAGTTTGGTTTTCAATCTTGGCCATCTTTTGCAGAAGTTAAGCAGTTTGTCCCGGAGCAAGATTGGAATATCACGTCCCTAACCTTTGAACAACATCAGAAGAATCCTCGTGGTAACAGTATCATCACAGAGATGTTCACGCGTTATTTTCGTTTTCCTTCTGGATTCGAGAACATGCTGTATTTAAGCCAAGTTCAGCAGGCAATCGCGATCAAAACTGCGTGCGATCATTGGCGCGCCATTTCTCCAGTTTGTCGCGGCATGTTGTATTGGCAACTCAACGACAACTGGCCTGTCAGTTCTTGGTCTAGCTTGGAATACAGTGGTCGTTGGAAGCAGTTGCACTACCATGCAAAACGCTTTTTTGCGCCGCAGTATTTGGTATTTTCCGAGCATACAGGCAAGTTGAGCCTGCATTTGCTCAATGATGCCAAAGAGCCCGCAAGCGTCAACGCACTGCTCAAGTGGGTAGATTGGCAAGGGGAAGAAAAGCAATGTTGGAGCTTAGAACAAGCGGTCATAGCAGACAGCAATACGATTTTGTGGCAATTGAATGAATCGGTTGAGAAGGATGAACTTACGTCAGGCTTCTTCTATGTTGAAGCGCAAATCGGTGAAGACAGAATAAGCAACACATGGTTTTGCACTCATGAGCTGAAAACTTTGCCTATGGCAAAAGCCAATATTGATGTCTCTATTGAAGGAAGCCAAATTACATTGATTTCTGACAAGCCTACGTTTTTTGTTCATTTGGAAAGTGATGTTGATGGCAGGTTCAGTGACTCCAGTTTTACTCTGCTGACCAACGTTCCAATGACGGTTGAGTATTTAGGTGATGATGTTTTCGGCATGCAACAGTCGTTGAGGGTATACCACCTTAATGATTAAAACGGGCATAGAAAATCTATATGCTGATATCTGAGAAGGGGGCCTTTGCTCCCTTTTTAGTTATTAAGTATCCGTTATTAAGCTCAGGTTGAGACAGAAGTTTATTTAAGTTTCTGATGAATACGGTAGCCAACAACAAAACCTATGTAGAATAGCGCTGCGAGAGTAAGCATTGCCGTCGCGTACGCCAGTAGGCTGTTTAACCCTAAACCAAAAGCCAGAGTGAAGGCGATACCATGAATGGCTTCCGCAGGGATTCGGTACCAAGCAGCATGGACGGAAGATCCGAAGAGGATAAAGGTACTAAGTAAGACAATCGTGCCGCCTATAAAGCCGACCCATCTGCTGTTGTTCATGTTGTAATCTCAGGTGTTACCGAGGTAACGTAACAAAATATTTCAGAGCATGCATTATACAACCGAGAGAGGGTATAGGTGGTAGAAATATTTGCCTCACAAACTAAGAGGCCATCTAAGTGGCCTCTTTTTAACCGATTTAACGGCATCCGTTATGATGCAAAGGTGTGAGGCTTGTAAGAAACCTAACCTTTGGCATTCGTTTCGGGTTGTGCTTCTGGTTGTAGCGTCCAATCACCACCAAGTGATTTGTAGAGCGCAATCGTAGCTTGTGCGGTTTGTAACTTTGCCGCGACTTGCTGATCTTGCATCATGCGTTGCTGACGTTGCGCATCTAAAACCGATAAGTGATCAATCAAGCCAGCTCGGTACAGTGACTTAGCTTTGTTGACGGCGTTATTGGTGGCTTTCAATGCCTCATCGATTCGACGCTGATTTTCTTGGCTGCGACCATAAGCAAACAGCGAGGATTCGGTTTCTGCCAAAGCCGCCTCGACCGTATGTTGATAAGACAATGTCGCCGAATCAAAACGCGCTTGGTTGATGGCTTCAATTGCCTCGCCACGACCCCCATCGAACAAGTTCCAGCTTACGCCTGCCGCGCCCATCCAACCGAAAGAATCGCTACTGAAAAGATCGTCAAAGCTTGACGCAGACAACCCCGGAGCACCCGTCAAAAAGAACTTCGGATATTGATCAGCAACGCTTGCTGCTAACTCTTCATTGAGCGCGGCCATTTCGCGCTCGGCTAAGCGAATATCGGTACGACGTTTCAACAGATCGGAAGGTAAACCGACCGGCACCATGTCTTGCATGACAGGTACACTATGTTGCTTAGACAGACGGATTTCGACTTGCGTTAGCGGCTCACCAAGCAATACTGCTAAACGATGTTTGTGCGCTTGTTGGGCAATCTCTAACTGCGGAACGAGCGATTCCATCGCCGCAAGCGTGGCCTTTGCTTGGGCTAAATCGAGATCAGAACCGTAGCCGCTGCGCACGACTTTCTCGACGAGGTCGAGTGTACGTCGTTGATCTTCTAAGTTCGACTTTGCTAACTCAAGGCGCTCGCTTGCGCCTAGGTATTGCAAGTAGTTATGAATCAAATCTGCCGTGATCACCGTGTTCAAGCCGTTTTGATAAATTTGAGCTTGTTCGAGACGAATTTGCGCCGCGTTCGCTTGGCGGTCGATGCGCCCAAACAGATCAGCCTCCCAAGCTATACTCGCGCCTGCAAATACGCCATCGTGCTGATTATCCATTAGGGTGACGTTACCAATTTGAGGTGGCAGACCCGACACGGAATCACTGAGTGGATTCAATATCGGACCGAGTGAAGAGTCATTTTTACTGAACTGATAGTTCATGTAACCCGCACCGAGATTAATTGTCGGTACCTTGAATGACTCCACCATGGTTTTATAATTGTTGGCCATTTTCACCCGCTCGGCCGCCACTTTCAGCGGAATGTTTTGGCTCTGCATGTCTTGAACCATTTGATTCAACACCGGATCGTGAAACTTAGTCCACCAAAACTCAACGGGTTGTGAATCGGTACTCAACCCTGCATTTTCGGCGTTCAAGTAGGTTTCTGCCATGCTGGTGGTCGGTGCTTGGTAGTCTGGCCCCACTGCACAGCCCGCTAAACTTAGGGCTAGAACGACAGGCGTTAGAATGAATTTTTTCACGATGACGCCTCCTCTAGCTCAGCGTTGGTTTGTGTGGATGGTGCTTTTTCTTTGTAAGCAAGGCGATACAGTGCCGGCATGACAAACAGTGACAATATGGTTGCGGCCGCCAAGCCTCCGATGATGGTTGCCGCCATTTGGTCAAACAGCAGATCTGACAGCAGCGGGATCATGCCGAGAGCGGTCGTTAACGCACCCATAGAAATGGCCATAGTACGGTTGACCGTGGCTTCTTTGATCGCGTCAGACAAGCTCTTGCCATTTGTGCGTTCGAGCTCAATTTGATCCATTAGTACGATGCCATTTTTGATGATCATCCCGGTCAGAGTGATGGCTCCGATCAGTGCCATAAAGCCAAATGGTTTATCGAATCCAAGCAGAGCAAACACGGCCCCTGATGCTGCCAGTGGTAGCGTTGCGAGGATGATGATTGGCTGCTTAAAGCCGTTGAACATCGCGACTAGGATGATCACCATGATCAGCATTGCTTTTGGTTGCTGCTTCATGATGTCGGTGACCGCTTTGTCTTCATCGTAATATTCGCCGCCCCATTCCATGCTGTAACCCGCCGGAAGTTGGATGGCTTCAACCTGATCTTTAATGGCATTCCTAACGTTCGCTGGTGTGGAGTCTCGGCTCACACCCGCTTGAACTGTAATGGTTTTCACGCGGTCGCGTCGCCAAATCATGCTCTCTTCGGTAACCAGTTCGAATCCATCCACCACTTGACCAAGCGGAACGCTGTTAAAGCCAAGTAGCGAGCGCACAGGTAGCGTTTCTAGTGACGCCATGTTTTGCGATGTGCCACGTAACTGAATTCGAATCAACTCATCATTCAGGTTCATTTGTCCGAGCGGCATGCCGTCTGATGCGCGTTTTAGCGCGAAAGCGACATCGGCGCGGTTAATGCCTGCTTGACGCATTTTGTCTTGGTTTAGAATCGGCTTGAGCACTTTGCTTTCTTGGCGCCAATCATCGCGAATGTATTTTGCATCTGGGTTTGAAGCAAAAATCGTTTTCGCTTCTGCCGCTAGTTGATGTAATACGGTTTCATCCGGACCAGAAAAACGCACCTCAACCGCGAACTTATCTTTGGTTGCCAGCTTCAGCGCTCGGAAGCGAGGTTCGGCATCCGGAAACGCCTCTTTCAGCCAATCATCACCACGCGTTACCAAGTGACTGATGCTCTCGTAGTCTTTGGTGTTGATCAGAATCTGCCCGTAGGCAGGGTCGAGCGGCTCAGGTTCTACCGTTACCGAAAAGCGCGGTGCACTGGTGCCGACATAGCTAGAGATACTTTCCACTTCTGGCTGTGCGACCAACCATTCTTCAACTTTGCGCATGTCTGCCGAGGTTTGTTCTATCTTGGCACCATTGGGTAGCCAGTAATCGAGAAACACAATTGAGCGATCCGACTGAGGAATAAAGTTCACGGCCACATACGGGATTGCCACGGCTGTGATTAAAATCAGCGGAACCAAAGCGGCTAATGCTTTACGCGGGTTGTCCACCGTCCAGAATACCAACTGTTTATAACGGCTCGGTTTGGTCTCTTCGCTGTTAGCTTTTGGCTTGATGAACATCCACGCCATTAATACCGTAAACGTCATCGCGACGATCCATGAAAGCAACAGTGACGATGCCACAATGTAGAACACAGAGCTTGCAAACTCGGCGGAGTCGGTTTTGGAGAACAATACTGGGCTTGCGCCCATAATCGCGATGACAGTTGCGCCTAAAAGTGGCACGGCGGTTTCTTTGACGGAATCAATCGCGGCGCGAGTTCGCTCGATACCTTTGTTGAGCTTGGCGATCATCATATCGGTGATCACAATGGCGTTATCCACCAACATGCCCAGTGCGAGGATAAACGTACCTAGCGAGACACGGTGCAAATCGATGCTGGCGATGTTCATGTATACAAGCGTGAGCAAAATAGTCAGGAGCAAGCTTGCGCCAACGATGGTTGCACTCTTAAAGCCCATGAAAACCAACAACACCACAAAAACAATCGCGACACTTTCAAGCAGGTTGCCAACAAAGTCGTCGATAGACTTTTGTACTTCTTCAGGTTGATAAGCAACGGTCGAGATGTCGACACCCAGCGGCAGCGTTGCTTGGTAGTTAGCGATGATGTCTTGAATCGTATCGCCAAGTGACACCACGTTAATGCCTTGAACTGGACTCACCGCCAAGGTGACAGCGGGCTCTCCGTTGTAGCGGTTTTCTGCCAATGCTGGTGTTTGATAACCCATGGTGATATCGGCGATGTCACCAAGACGAATCAATCCCGAGCCAAACTCTCCGGTGCCACCATTGATGATTAAATTGCGAATGTCTTCTAGAGACTGAAACTCACTGGTTTGCGCAATACGAATACGCTCTGTACCTGCATCGAATTTTCCCGCTTCGAACGTGCTGTTTTGTGTGCTCAGTTGGTTCCAAACTTGTGCGATCGACAAACCATATTGAGCCAGGCGCTCATCTGGCATATCGATATGTACAACGCGAGGTTGAACGCCGTGTAGCTCGATCTTTTTGATGCCGTCGACGGCTTTGATTTGGCGTTGCAGCTCTTCGGCGTAGCGACGCAACTCTTCTGGTGCAGCATCTGTGCTGTGGATAGAGAAAAGCATGCCGTAGACTTCAGAGAACTCGTCTTGCACTACGCTGATCTGCGCGCTGGAAGGCAACTGCAGTTTTACATCGTCTACTTTGCGTCTCAATAAGTCCCATTCCTGCGGAAGTGCTTTGGAATTAAGGCTCTCTTTGAGGTCAACAAAGACCATAGATAAACCGGGGCGAGACAATGAGCGCAAGCGATCCAACTCCGCCATTTCCTGCAATTTGGTTTCAACGGTATCGGTGACTTGGTGTTCGACTTCTTCGGCAGACGCCCCCGGATAAAGGGTCACGACTACCGCAGTTTTTACCGTAAAGCTCGGGTCTTCCAACTTGCCTAAGTCGAAGTAAGAATAGATGCCAGCGATCACGCTCAATACGATAAAGAACAGAACGAACTTACGTTGGCGAATCGCGAATTCAGCTAAATTGATCATGGATTCGCACCTACAACGTCTTGATGGTCAGGTTTGGGGCGGCATCGCCCTCGCTCAGATAATGGCTACCGCTGATCACCACATAATCGCCTTGCTCAAAACTTCCGGTCACACACGCTTGGTATGCGTCGATAGAGTCAAGATTGACCGGCTCTGAATGAATAACCGCATCACGAACCACATTCACGTGCAGAGTTTGTTTCTCACCCAAAATAGCAGAGTAAGGAAAGCAATGGCTTGAGTGGCTGGTGTTGAGAGCGGTATTTACCGTGACTGCTTTACCGTTGAATAGCGCACTGGAAATCGAATCGATGTCTAGCGTGACGGTATAGGTTTGTTTGAGCAGGTGCTTTTTCGGCGCGATTTCTGCCACGGTTGCTCGGTAGGATTGCTCCGAATCATACCAAGTCAACGATGCTGGCTGACCTAGTGCGAATTGCGCAATCATATTTTCCGGCACGTCGATGTCGACTTCCCAGTTGCCTTCTTGCTGAATTGACACAACACTGCCGCCCGGCAAGGTTTGCTCATGTGGATCAATAGAAACGTCGGCAACAATGCCAGTGAATGGCGCACGTAGAGTGGTGTAACGTAGGGCATCTTTTGCACGTTGGATGTTTTTCTCAACCACTTTGACGGCTGAGAGGCTACGTTCGTAGCTGCTGATGGCTCGGTCTAAGTTTACGCTGGCAATGGCATCATCAGAAGTTGCTTGTTTTACGCGCTTTAACTCGGCTTTCGCGAGTTTGTGTGCTGATTGTGCTTCTAACATACGTGCTTGTAATTCTTCTAGTGAGACTTGGTAATCGTGCTTGTCCAGCGTGGCAATGACTTGGCCTTTTTCTACCAAGCTGCCTTTATTTACGAACACGCTTTCCACGGTGCCAGGTACACGAAAAGAGAGTGAGGCGGTTTCTTTTGCTTTTACGATCCCGCTGAATGATTTGTTGAGTTCTTCATTCCTTTCGTTGACTTCAATTACTTGAACGGGTCTGGATGCGCTTGGCTCCTCAATCTGAGGTTGAGCTTGATTACAGCCGAGTAGAGAGAGCGCGATAGTGCTCAGCGCGGCGGTTTTGATTTGATGATTCATAAGATGGCTCCATAATTTCGGCGCCATCTTATAATTCACAGATGTTCAGATAATCATGCGTGTGCATGATTCAATGTCACGAATTTTATGACAATAAATGTAAATTACAAAAGTTTTGGAATTTTATTGCACAAATGTTCAATAAGTAGCCGGCTAGCTTGATTCAGCGTTTTCGGCTTAGGGTAGAGTAACCACCCCGTTTCTTCTGTGACGGCATATTGAGACAATACTTGCACCAATGCACCGGATTCGAGCTCATTTTTTACCAACAGTTTTGGGATATAACTGATGCCGCGGTCTAGCACTGTGGAGCTTTTGATAAAGCCGATGTTGTTGGAAATGAGTTTCGGTTTGAGCGCTACGTTTTGTTCCTGAAAGTGCCAAAGGTTGTCGACATTGCCATTTGGCCAACGAAAACAAATGCACTGATGATCGCTCAACTCTTCTAATGTAGCGGGCGTGCCGTGAGTTTGAAGGTAGTTCGGTGAGGCAACGACACATCGGTCTAGCGTTAAGATCTTTCTGGCGACAATGTCTGAATCAAACAGCATGCCGCCGTGCAGCGCGATGTCCAACCCCTGCTGAAACATATCAATAAAGCCATTGTTGATATTGCGAATGTCGAGCTCAACCTGCGGATATTGATCCTGAAATTCAAACAAAATGGGTTGAAGAGGTTCATAGGTTTCTGGCAGAAGGCCAAGTTTGATTTTGCCTCTGACCTCGATGCTTTCGTTACTGGCTTGCTGGTTTGCCGAATCAAGTAAGGTGAGCACTTTTTGCAGATCTTGGTAGTAGGCATCGCCTTTGTTTGTCAGCGAAAGGCTGCGAGTGGTGCGGTGAAAAAGTTGCGTTCCGAGGTAACGTTCCAGTTCTCCAATGCGTCGGCTAACATTTGCTCGTGGCAAGTCCAAAGCATTGGCTGCCGCTGTAAAGCTGCCAAGTTGGACGACTTTGGTGAACAGTTTTAGATCGTCAATTTTCACTCTTGAACTCCATACTCTTTGAGCGCCGTGCTAAACCCTGACACTCTAGAGTATTGATGTGTGGTATACAAAACTTATTATTAATTATCGAAATATAAATAAGGGCTTCAACATGTTGAGATTTATACAACGTCGCCGCATTAAGAAAGTGATTAAGCTAATGAGTACCAGATTGGTGGTGGGATACGGCAGTCGTGAGTACTTTTCCGTCGGTCAGGTAAAGACGAGCACCAGCGAGTTAAGCTCGTGCCAACAAAAAATTGCGTTGGCGCTGTTCGCGAATCCGCAAGATCTTGATTTGGAAAATCAACCAGAGTTGCAAGCCATCCGCTCTGATGTGGCGAATGACTTCTTTGCTGGTGCCGATTATACCGCTCAAGATGTGCTTAATTTATTCGGTGCTGGTGGCTGGAAAGGCGGCCGAATGGAAGATGGAATGTCTCATCATTTTGGTATGCACAGCCGATACTAGAGCGAGCTAACCTTATAAAGTCTTGTCAGTTAACTCGCTATATCACTTTGCCTTGTGAGGTGTCACTCCAATGCTTTGTTAAGCGGTACGCTTTACGAGGCAGAAGTGCTTTTTACCGCGTTGCAGTAACCAGTATTGGTCAAACAGTGGGAAGCTTAAACTCGGGTTATCAGCCGACACTTTTTCACCGTTTACACTGATGGCGTTGTTGCTGATGTGTTCGCGTGCAACACGTTTCGAGCTTGCTAAGCCCGACTCAATCAATAGCTCAACCAAATCTTGTTGTGTGCTCTCAATGCTTGGTAAACCATCTAACTCCAACTGTTTTAATTCACCCAAACTCAGTTGTTGCACATTACCGCTGAACAGTGCTTGAGTGATGCGCTCGGCACTAGATAGGCCGTCTTCGCCATGAACAAATCGCGTCATTTCTTCAGCGAGAATACGTTGTGCTTGTGGCTTGCCTTGGCTTGCTTGGTCTTGCGCTTCAATGCTGGCAATTTCTTCGCAGCTCAAGAACGTGTAGTAACGCAAGAAGTGGTAAACGTCGGCGTCTTCTGCGCCAATCCAGAACTGGTAGAAGGCGTAAGGTGAGGTTTTACTAGGATCTAGCCATACTGCGCCGCCTTCGGTTTTGCCAAATTTGGTGCCATCGGATTTCGTGATCAGCGGCAGAGTTAAGCCAAATACTTGCTCACCATTTTGACGACGAGTTAAATCGATCCCGCTGACGATGTTTCCCCATTGGTCATTGCCACCGATTTGCAGACGGCAACCGTATTGACGGTTTAGCTCGGCAAAATCGTACGATTGCAGCAGAGCGTAGCTAAATTCGGTGAAGGAGATGCCTTGGTCAGGTCGTTGCAGGCGTTGTTTTACCGATTCTCGGTTGATCATAGTATTGATCGAGAAGTGCTTACCCACATCACGGAAGAAGTCGATCACATTGATCGCTTTCATCCAGTCAGCGTTGTTCACCATGATCATCGGCTTGGTCAGCTGGTGATTCATCAACTGCTGAATTTGATTAGAAAGATCGTTAACCCAACCTGAGACGATTTCTGAAGAATTCAGACTGCGCTCGGTCGCTTTAAAGCTTGGGTCGCCAATCATGCCCGTTGCACCGCCAATCAAGGCAACAGCTTGGTGTCCGGCATCTTGAAAGCGCTTAAGCATGATCAAAGGCACAAGGTGGCCGATGTGCAAGCTGCCTGCTGTAGGATCGAAGCCGCAGTAAACGGTTTGTGGCCGTGAGAGAAGTGTCTGAATTTCTTCCAAATCGCTGGCTTGTGCAATCAAGCCACGATCTTGTAAATCTTGCAGTAATGGTGTCGTCATTCTTTTGTCTGTCTTGGTGGTTGTTACATTCAGACTAAAACGCGACACCTTTTCTCGATATATCCCTTAAGGGACAGTTTTTTATCTTGAATGGAGAATGAGGTGATTGAGGAAAAGCTGGAATAACTCACTCAATGAAGACACATTTAATTGCGAGTAAATGCGCTTTCGATGATTTTTGACCGTGCCTTGAACTAAGTGTAACCGCGCGGCAATTTCTTTGGTGTCAAACCCTTGAGCGAGAAGCGAAGCCACCTCTTGCTCGCGACGGGTGAGTGATTCTACGCCAAACGTTGCTAAAGCTTGCTCAATGGCTAATCGCATACTGCCAGAATAAGCACTCTGTGCAAAAACAGGCTCAGAAAAGGTAAATTCCGTTTGTTTCCAATGCTGCTGACAAAGCGATTGAATTATCGGGAAGTAGGGCTTTAATTTATTGATTTGCTGTTGAGAAAAGTATTTTCCATCATTCATATACCCGAAGTACAACATGACCCAACGGCCAGGTTCGACTTCGACTAGCATGCTCAGTTCGTCTTTCCACCCTGTCTGATGGTAGAACTGTTCGCAGTAGGAAGTAAAATCAACGCCTTTGCGTGCTACGTCTTTGAGCGTAAATACGCCTTGTTGCTTTGTCTCGTTTAGTTTGAGAAAAAAAGGGTCATTTTGAAATGAGTCAGTAAGGTAGCGTTGAAAAAGTAATTCTCGCTCGTTCTCAATCGAGTCGTAGAGATAAATAGGATGTTTACCTTCTCGATAACCTAAAATAACCGCGCAATCAAAATGAAAAAGAGTGCGAATGACACGCATAAGCTTAGGAGTAAAGTTAGGCGTATTAAGAGCAGAAATTGCTTCTGCCAGCAGATTATTAAAGTTATTGTCAGGCATGGGATACCGAATCGCAGATGGTTTTGGGCAAGCATAACGAAAAGCCATCCAACGAGAAAGGGAAGTCACCATCTTCTGGTAACTTCCCATGAGAAAGTTGCACAAGTACTCAGTTTTGAGGAGTCATAGCTGCGTTAACTTATTGATAAGGGCGCATAACAACCGTTCTGTTTAAGCGATTAGTTGCTATGCGTTACTGCGAGTTGGTGAGCTCTTCGTTAACCCAATATTTAGAACCAGACACGTTGGCATCGATGAGCAAGCCTTTTGCATTCAACTGATAAACGGCGACGCCGCTGTTAAATTGTTTTGAAAGTTGCTCTGAATCTTCGCCCGCAACAGCAGAGGCTTCACTTGTGGCCTCCCATCCTTCGTTGACGAACGTATCAAAATCTTCTTTGCTCTCAAACAGAACCACTTGTTGGTAAAATTTGCCGCCAGCCCCAAGTGCAACGCCCAAACCAAACATATTCATATAAGTGCGTTTTTCTGTTTCCTTATTGACTGCGACACCTGACCCTGAGTTGGTGTGAAACAACAAAGACAATTTACGAGAATCAAAGACCGCGTAGCCGTAAGCGTTGTCGTAAATGGCTTTGGCCTCCGGCTTTTCATTAAACAACTTGAGTAAAGCACTATCCGCCATTAAGTCTACGGCTTGGCGAGCTTCTTCTGGCGTGTCGCCTTCCATCAGTTCATCAATTTTCTTGTCGGCTGCATCTATCCATTCTTTGCTTTTCTCAATACTGGCTTCTGTCCACTCGCCCGCGGTATTGATTGCTTCCTCGGACCAGTTCGTGAAATCTTGCCACGCTTGTTTTGAAAAGGCTTTGGTATCGTCCCAAGCATCTTGCGCAGTATCAGAAACCGCTTCGCCTAGCTCAGACATTTTGTTGGAAATATCATCCCAATCTGCGTAAGCGGGAGATGCTAGGAGCATCAATGTGGTAATGAGTGCGATAGACTTTTTCATCAAATTCTCTCTGGAGTTGTCGATACATCATTCATTCTAGGTCATCAGACTTTGATAATGAAATTGACTAAATGGCGATCTTGAGAGAGGAATCACGAACTGATTGCGAAATGACGTATGAATAACAAAGCCCTCACAAGGGGAGTGTGAGGGCTTGAGTTTTTAGCGCGTTACTTGCTGCTAACTTTACCGAGCTGTAACCAAGTATCGATAACGGTGTCTGGGTTTAGTGAAACAGAGCTGATGCCTTGCTCCATCAACCATTCCGCCAAATCTTCATGATCTGATGGGCCCTGACCACAAATACCCACGTACTTACCAGCTTTGGTTGCTGCGTCTATTGCCATTTTCAACATGATTTTCACTGCTGCGTTACGCTCATCAAACAGATGTGCCACGTCGCCAGAATCACGGTCCAGACCAAGCGTTAGCTGAGTCATGTCGTTTGAACCGATAGAGAAACCATCGAAGTACTTCAAGAACTCGTCAGCAAGCACGGCGTTGGATGGCAGCTCACACATCATGATGACTTTCAGACCTTGGTCGCCACGGCGCAGATCAAACTTCGCTAGCAAATCTATCACTGATGCAGCTTCGCTTGGTGTACGCACGAATGGGATCATAATTTCAACGTTCTTCAGACCCATTTCGTTACGAACGCGCTTGATAGCTTGAGTTTCTAACTCGAAGCAATCTTCAAACACTGGAGAAATGTAACGAGACGCACCACGGAAGCCGAGCATTGGGTTTTCTTCATGCGGTTCGTAGGCTTTACCACCAACCAAGTTGCTGTATTCGTTCGACTTAAAGTCAGACATACGAACGATGACGCGTTTTGGCCAGAAAGCAGAAGCGATAGTCGCGATGCCTTCAGTCAGCTTGCTCACGTAGAAATCGATAGGATCTTTGTAACCACGAATGCGCTGTTTAATTTCTGCTTTTAGCTCATCGCTTTGCGCATCAAAGTTAAGTAATGCTTTCGGGTGAATACCGATCATCTTGTTGATGATGAACTCTAGACGAGCAAGGCCAACACCTTCGTTTGGAATCTGAGCAAAGTCGAATGCGCGATCTGGGTTGCCCACATTCATCATCACTTTGGTCGGAAGTAGTGGTAGTTCATCAACAGAAGAGCGTTTTACATCAAACTCAAGTTCACCTTGGTAAACGTAACCTGTTTCGCCTTCTGCACAAGATACGGTCACTGTTGCGCCATCAGTCAGTTTGCTTGTCGCATCGCCACAGCCAACGATTGCAGGAATACCAAGTTCACGAGCAATGATTGCTGCGTGACAAGTACGTCCGCCACGGTTGGTAACAATAGCAGAAGCTTTCTTCATCACTGGTTCCCAGTCTGGGTCAGTCATGTCTGTAACTAACACATCACCTTCTTGAACCAATGACATTTGGTCCAGAGAGTCAACCAAACGTACTGCACCTTTACCGATACGTTGACCGATTGCACGACCTTCAATCAAAACATCTGCTTTGTTTTGTAGCTCGTAGCGCTCAATCACGTTTTGTTCCGTTTGTGAACATACGGTTTCAGGACGCGCTTGAACAATGTACAGCTTGCCGTCGATGCCATCTTTTGCCCACTCAATGTCCATTGGACGTTGGTAGTGCTTCTCGATGATCATCGCTTGTTTGGCGAGCTCTTTGATCTCTTCGTCGTTCAGTGAGAATGTGTTGCGCTCTTCATCAGAAGTATCAACGATATCAACTTGTTTGCCGATCTCTTGGTTGTCAGAGTAGATCATTTTGATCAACTTAGAACCAAATGTTTTCTTAACGATCGGGTGCTCACCTGCTTCAAGCATTGGCTTATGAACGTAGAATTCATCAGGGTTTACTGCGCCTTGAACGACCATTTCACCTAGGCCCCATGAAGAGGTGATGAAGACAACTTGGTCGAAACCAGACTCAGTATCAAGCGTAAACATTACACCCGAAGAAGCTTTGTCTGAACGCACCATACGTTGGATACCCGCCGATAGCGAGATACCACGGTGATCGAAACCTTGGTGTACACGGTAAGAGATCGCACGGTCGTTAAATAGAGAAGCGTAGACGTGCTTAGTTGCTTCTAGTACTGCGTCGATGCCTTTCACGTTCAAAAACGTTTCTTGCTGACCAGCAAAAGAGGCATCAGGCAGGTCTTCTGCCGTAGCAGATGAACGAACTGCGACTGAAAGCTCAGGGTTGCCTTCAATCAGTTCTTGGTAGTTTTCACGGATTTCTTGTTCAAGGTCCGCAGGGAAAGGGGCCTCTAATACCCATTGACGGATGGTTGCACCTGTCTTACGCAGAGCTTCCACATCCTCAACGTCTAGTTCATCAAGTAATTGGTGAATACGCTCATCCAAACCTTCGTGGTCAAGGAATTGGTTAAACGCGTATGAGGTTGTCGCAAAACCATTTGGTACAGAAACGCCTGCGTTCGCTAGGTTAGAAACCATTTCGCCAAGTGAAGCATTCTTACCGCCGACTTTGTCGACATCATCCATGGATAGGCCATTGAACCAGAGGGTGTTCTTTTGCATGTCTTTCTCCAGAAACATTGCAGCTTAGTAGGGGGACTTAAATCGCTCTAAACAATCGCATGTTGGCTGTTATTACACGTTGACCATACATTGCTTCATTTAGATTGATATCAAAGGCAAACGATTACGTTCTGGCTGAAAAAAATTCAAAAGAATTTTTAAAGCTGTGGTGAACCTAACTGAAAGCCAAACTGATTTATTAATATTATGTTTACCATCCTACTCAAAAGATTTTGAAAAATTAAACAGAAATGCAAATAAATAACCAAAGTCGTGATGTGTTCTATGTTTCTGACGGTACGGCGATAACATGTGAGACATTAGGGCATGTTGTTCTCGGTCAATTTCCGTTCATTCCTAACGAAAAAACCTTTCCGTTCGTAGAAAGCCAGGACAAAGTTGCTGACGTTGTAAAAGAAATTGAAACTTCCTACCAACGCAATGGCGTCAAACCTCTGGTGTTTTTCTCTATCGTGGTGCCAGACGTACGTGAAATGCTGCTGGAAGCGCCTGCATACAGCTACGATGTGTTGGAAAGCATTGTACAGAAAGTGCAAGACGACATTCAGATGGCACCAAAACCCAAGTTGCAGCGTTCTCGCAGTGTGGGGAAAGATTCCGATACTTATTTCGACCGTATCGCGGCCATTGAATATACATTGGCGCATGATGATGGCATCACGCTAAAAGGGTTGGAACAAGCCGATATCATCCTGCTGGGAGTATCGCGCAGCGGAAAAACCCC
Organism: Vibrio sp. Y10_XG_PY6; assembly: GCF_024181795.1. Lineage (NCBI taxonomy): Bacteria > Pseudomonadati > Pseudomonadota > Gammaproteobacteria > Vibrionales > Vibrionaceae > Vibrio > Vibrio sp. Y10_XG_PY6. The sequence continues at coordinate 1,633,375 of NZ_JAMZAQ010000001.1, read as the reverse complement.
CACCAGCCTATATATGGCGATGCAGTTTGGTTTGCGTGTCGTGAACTACCCATTTATCGCGGAAGACGTGAAGATGATGCGCTTGTTGCCTGAGTTTGAGATCCATCGTCATAAATTATTCGGGCTTACTATCGACCCTGAACGTTTGACTGAAATCCGTGAGAATCGTTTGTCTGGAAGTGATTACGCCAGTACTGAGCAGTGTAAGTTGGAGCTAGACACCGTAGAGGCGTTGTTTAGAAGAGAGGCGATCCCATACATCAATACGTCCTCTCTGTCTGTTGAGGAAATTACTACGCGTATTCTGGAAAAAGCAGGAATGAAGCGCCGTTTGTTTGGTTAACCAGGGGCGCCAACATCGTCGTGTGCAAGAGGAGGCGAGTAACACCTCCTCTTGTGCATCTAAAGATGCCTTACACAGAATGATTTAATAGTATTGGAACATCTTTTGGATGTCTTGATAGTTTTTGGTTTGAGTCAGTGACAGCATCAGTAAGATACGTGCTTTTTGTGGGTTTAGTGTGCCTGAGGCAACAAAGCCATATTTGTCGTCATCAATTTCAGCATCCAAAGTGGTTGAGCCGCTAGGCGTTCGGGAGCTCCTTACAACAACAACGCCATCTTTGCTCGCTTTTTCTAGCTCATCAAAGACCGTGTGGTACAAGTTACCATTACCCACACCAGCACTTACAATACCGTCAAACTTGGCATCAACAAAGGCTTTGACTGGTAAGCTCGACGCATTTGCATAGTTATAAACAATACCTACTTTAGGTAGTGTGTTAAGTTTTGATACATCGAATGGTGTTTCTGTGGTGTGTTTACGCTCTGGGCTTCGTTGATATTTGGCATCGCTATTATGAATGTAACCGATAGGGCCAAAGTTAGGTGACTGGAAAGTACTGACGGAAGTGGTGTTTGTTTTAGTTACGTCTCGCGCGTCGAATATAGTGTCATTCATCGCGACTAACACGCCGCGCCCTTCAGAATCTTCATCGGTGGCTGTCACGACGGCGTTGTATAAATTAACTGGGCCATCAGCACTCATTGCGGTGGAAGGACGCATTGCACCGACGATCACGACTGGCTTTTTGCTCTTGACGGTAAGATCAAGGAAGTAAGCGGTTTCCTCTAACGTATCAGTACCATGAGTGATGACGATACCGTCAACATCATCTTGAGCGAGCAGTTCGTTGACGCGTTTGGCTAATTTAAGCCATACCTCATCATTCATGTCTTGTGAACCAATGCTGACTACTTGCTCTCCGGAAATATCGGCAATGTTGGTCATGCTAGGTACCGCAGAAATCAATGATTCAACGCCGACTTTACCTGCTGTGTAGTTTGACTCTGTCGCAGATTGACCTGCGCCTGCTATGGTGCCGCCAGTGGCAAGAATTTTAATGTTCGGAAGATCGGATTGCGCAAAAGAGAACGAACTGATGCATAAACCGAGAGTTATCGTACTGAGGCGGAAAAGATTTTTCGTCATGGGAATCACCTGCTGTTAGGTTGGATGTTGGGGAACTCATCTATCCTAAAAACAGCGGGTTAGATTTTTTGAGCACTAGTTCAACAAATTGCAGATGAAGATCGTGATCAAGCAATCAGTTAAAGAACATTAATTCAAACAATTAACTTAAATAACGTGCTTCTTTAACAAGTGAGATGTACTAATAACGTGCACAATGCGTTATATGCTCTAATCTATTGATTGATAAATAAAGAGGGAAGGGAGGCGCGATTAGGTTACTAAACACGAATTGAGAAGTGCAATTTCTTCAAAGTTTACAGTGTAAAAAAAAAGCGGCTTTACCCCGGAACAGATAAAAGCCGCTTGCCAATGATGTGTTAATTCACATCTTATCGCATAATCATTTGTTCACGGCCTGGACCCACAGAGACCATTTTTACTGGTACGCCCATCAGTTCCTCAATTCGTAGAACGTATTTCTGTGCTGCTACTGGAAGCTCTTCAAACTTACGACAACCTGTGATGTCCTCGCTCCAGCTTTCCATCTTCTCGTAGATTGGCGCAAGAGATGCCGTTTGAGGCCAGATTGGGTTTTCGCTGTGGTCGCCTTCGTAGCCAACACAGATTTTCAGATCGTTAAGGCCAGTCAAACAGTCTACTTTCGTTAGTGCAATTTCAGTTGCGGCTTGCAGTTCAACGCCATTCTTCGTAGCGACTGCGTCGAAGTAACCCATATCGCGCGGACGACCTGTAGTTGCACCGAACTCGCCTGCAAGTTCTCGGAAAGCATCTTGCTCTTCCATTGCCGTGATCAACGTACCAGTACCTACTGATGAGCTGAATGCTTTTGCAACCGCAATAACGCGTTCAGGACGAAGTGCTGGAAGACCACTGCCGATACCCGCATACATTGATACAACGTTAGAAGATGTTGTCCAAGGGTACTCACCGTAAACAAGGTCACGACCCGCGCCAAGCTGCGCTTCGAACAATAGTGTTTTGTCTTTTGCTTGTAGCTCTTTTAAAGGAAGCGTTACGTTGCAAATTGAATCGCGCCAAGGTGCAGACACCTCTAGCAACCAGTTCGCCATTTCTTCCGCGGTTTGCTCGAACTCGAACGTCGGGTAAAGCGCACGCAGTTGCGGCAGTTTCCAATCCATCATGAATTGAAGGCGTTCAACCAATACTTCTGGTTGCTTCAACCAACCAACAAGAATGCCTTTCTTCATTACGCGGTCACCGTACGCAGGTGCAATACCTTGACGAGTTGAACCGTATGCTTTGTCGCCTAAACGTTGTTCTTCTAGCGTATCTTCTAGTGCGTGTAGAGGTAGACACAGTGTTGCGCGATCAGAGATGCACATATTCACTTTTACGCCCGCTTCTTCAACTTCCGCAATCTCCTGAGACAGCAATGCAGGGCTGATAACCATACCCGGACCTAATACTGCCAAACAGTCTGGGTTGAAAGCGCCACTTGGTAGCTGGTGCAGCTTGAACGTACCTAGGTCGTTAACCACGGTATGACCCGCGTTGTTACCACCTTGGAAACGAATGCTCGCAGAAGCTTGCTCTGCCAAAAAGTCAACGATGCGGCCTTTGCCTTCATCACCCCAGTTTGCACCCACAACAACGATAGACGACATAATTTAATCTCCAAAAACAGATGCAAAAATCTTAAGGTGTTCGCCATAATAAGAGAAATTAATTATACTCATTAACTTGATAATAATTTCATATCGGAATTGGCTATGTTAGATTTGAACTGGCTGCGAACCTTCGTAACTCTTGCAGAGGTAAAACATTTTGGCAAAACAGCGACGGAGCTGCACATGACGCAACCGAACGTCAGCTTGCATATCAAGCAGTTGGAGCAGGCCACGCGCACGAAATTGATTGAGCGAAATCCTGTGCAGTTGACGCAAGCGGGGAAGCGTTTGTTAGATACGGCGCAGCGGATGCTTAATGAGCTGCAAATTTGCCAATCGGATCTCAATGCCATCAACGATCTTACGCAGGGGACGCTTTCTATTGCGGCGAGCGATATTGTTTCACGTTTACTGCTTATCAAACCATTTCAGCAATTCAAAAGTGAATACCCGGGTATCGACTTGGCATTGTTCAATACCACGTCTTCTCAAGCGGTGGATTTGGTGAAAAGTGCGCGTGCCGATATCGGCTTTGTTATCGCACAAAAAGAGAGTCAACCGCTGCATTTTACGCCTCTCACGCAGATTCATTGGTGTGCGTTTGGCGATAACATTTTTGAGTGGCAGGACAATCGAAAAGAGAGCCAGACGTTGATTCTGCTAGGGCACGACACGCGAACCCGTGAGCTGATAGATGCGTCTTTACCTGAGTTAAATCTGCCGAAGCATCGCGTGATGGAAGTGGGCAGTGTGGAAGCACAAATCGACTGGGCAGAAGCAGGATTTGGTACCGCCATTGTGCCGGATTTCTCTCTTGATCCGAAGTTAACGCTTTCCCGAGAAGTCACGCCTTTGCCTAGTTTTCCAAACACCGATTTCGGCTACATTGTGCGCCAAAATCAGGTGCTCTCCAAAGCCGCCAAACAGCTACTCACTTGGGTTGGAGAGAATGTGTCAGTGGTGGGAGAGTAACGGATGAAAGATGACGACATTATTGTTTCGCTGCCCTCTCTGATTCATCGCATTGGCGGTGAGAATGCTAAACGCATTAAAGTCATTGCGGCGGATTGTGGGTGTGACGTTAAGCGAGTTAGGCGCTCTCGTCATTGGCAAGTTTCTGGAGAAGCTTTGAACTTAAAAGCGTTACTTGATCAGCTAAAAGCAGGACAGTGTGAAGAGCTAAGGTTTGTGATGAATAAGTTGGAGAAAGGGTTATCCGTTCATCAGGACAAACTGGAACCGTTGGAAGAAAAACTGATTCGGTTGGTGGTGCAAAACCCAAATATCACCTTGGCGGAGTTGATGACAGAAACGCACTGTACGATTGCGCAAGCCAGAGCAGCTCGGTTTGAAGCGGAAATGCTCTAGCGTAGAATTTTATTTACTCATTCTAGCAGCCAATGTTACGGTGCGGGCTATTACTAAAAATTAAGGCCATTTTTTATCATGGATATTTGGAAGCTCCTCCTTTTTATTCCCGCTTGCTTTGCTCTGAATATGACTCCAGGCCCAAACAACTTATTGGCAATGAATAATGCGCGTTGTTACGGTTTTCGTGCCGCGTTTGTCGCTAGTTTAGGGCGTATTACGGCATTTTCTGGCATGATCGCGTTGTCTGCCTCTGGGCTCGCAGTGATTTTGTACACATCAGAAATGCTGTTTTTAGCGTTAAAGCTGGTGGGTGCGTTGTACCTATTGTGGATTGCATTCAACCTTTGGCGTTCGGAATCGAGCCCGCTCTCTGAGTTAACTAACTCACGCAACTATGCAGGGCTTGCGAAACAAGAGTTTACGCTTGCCGCCGGCAACCCGAAGGCGATTCTTATTTTTACTGCATTTTTGCCGCAGTTTGTAGATGTGAACGCTAACGTTCAAGAGCAGTTTTTTGCCCTTGGCTCCACGTTTTTGATATTAGAAATGGTCGCCATTTCAATTTACGCGATTTTTGGTTTGTACCTTAGACATTGGTTCTCAAATCCAAAAATGGCGAAACGTTTTAATCGCGGATGTTCGCTGTTTTTAGCCGCATCTGGTGTGAATTTACTACTAAGTAAGCAATAACGCACATCATTTCTGTAGCGTATTTTTTCTATTAAAAAAAGAGCCGCTGATGTTATATCAGCGGCTCTTTTCGTTGATGCATCTATTGTTTGTTGTTACCACATCAAGTCATCTGGCACGACGAAATCTGCGTATGGGTCGTCTTCTGCTGGAATGTCCGATTCTGGTTCTTTCTGTTCGATGATGACGGATTCATCACGTTGAGCAATTTTATTTGCTACTCCGCGTGGAATGACAACGTAGCTTTCACCGACAATAGCAATGGCTAGAATGCCTTTAATCAACTGTTCACGGATGAGAGCATCAACATACAGTGACTTAACCAAGGTGCCATGGGTGAAGTTGTACTTAATATCGCCATCTTTTAAGTCGATCTTGTTCATCTCAATCAATTGATTGATTTGCGCTTTGATCTCTTTATTCAAACGCTCGGCATTTTGCTGTTCGCTCAATTGTTTATCACGCTCTAACTGTTGGCGTTTATTCTCTTCAACCGCCGCTTTTACTTCGCGTGCTTGAACGCGTGATTTTTTAGAGCCTTTCTTCGCTTTCTTTAGTTTCTTTTCATTAACTAAGCCAGCTTTCAGCATTTGTTCTTGAAGGGTAAGTTTTGCCATGTTTCATCCAGTTAGTGCGCAATTTTGTGCATTTTAGCGAGTCCTTATCAGCAAGGAAAGGGCGATGATGACACGTCGGAGAAATTATCGGACTCAAGCAAACGCAATGCGTCCCAAAGCATCACTTGGTTGGAGCTTAGTACAGGAATACCAAAGCGGCTTGAGAAATAAGGCAGTAGATGCATGACTCGCATGTTCGTGCATGAAATAAATACCGCGTCCACAGTGCAATCAATCGACTCAAGCAGCTGCGCTAAGGCATTTTCTACGTCTTGCCCTCCAATGGTTGGGATATGGGGATCGTAGTCGAGATTGAAATACCCAAAGGCCAGAACGTCAATGCCATGTTCGGTCATGGACTCATAAAGTGGGTGATTGACGTCATTGGTATACGGCGTCAGCATAACGATTCTTTGAGCTTGATGGTGTTCAAGCGCTCTCAGTGCGGCTTGCCAAGGGTTAGTTGTTATGGCTTCGGGTCTCTCTTGACGAATTAAATCAGTGATTTGATCGGAGCCAATGAGCACACTAGCTGACGTACAGCCAAACGCCATGACGTTGATTGGCCACATTGGCACGATGGTGCGTACACACTCGCGGATACTGTTTTGCATGTCTGTTAAGTGCAGAGGATCGACAGTACCTGTGGTGAGAAAGCGTGAAGTGTATAAGCGAACATCTGCGGGTAAATGCTCGCGCCATTCGTTTTCTAGCACATAGTCGGTCGCGAGTTGAATGAGTCCGATTGAACGTTGATAAGCGGAGACATCCGCCGAAAACTCAAACTGAGTGGTTAAAGATTGAAACGTACAGAGCTCTGGCATGTTACGGCCCTCAAAAAGTGCGGTGGTTGCCCACCGCGAAAGTCACAGGGAATAAGTTACATCGTGGATTGAATGCTGGTGAGTTGTTGAGCGGTATAGTCAGCGATTGCGGTGTCTTGAACGCCAGTTCCCGTTAAATCACATACCGAAACATCGTCAATACGCCTTGAGTAGGGGTGCTTGCCGCAAATGATGTCGCCAAGTTCGACTAGGCTACGGGTGAGCGGTTTGTCTACACTGCGTAATTCGCCAAGTGATTCTGACTGACTGATTCGATCAACCACCAGATGCTCAGCATTTAGGATGACTGAGGTGGCAAGCTCACGTTTATGAGGACTGTCTGAACCCATAGCGATCACGTGTGCTCCTGATGGGATATCTTCCCAATTCAGCAAAGGTTCTTTTGATGGCGTTGTCGTGACAATAATGTCGGCTTCTTGGCATGCTTGCTGGATAGAGGGGTGTACAGATACGGATAGATCGTATCGTTGCTCCATGCGTTGTTTGTAAGCCTGCGATTTTGTGTTGTCTCTTGCCCAGATGTTCACTTGGGAGATTGGCCTAACTAATTTTATCGCAGCGACTTGGAGTTCTGCTTGAAGCCCACTGCCAATAACCGTAATTTTGGATGCTTCTGAGTTCGACAGGTATTTCGCGGAGATAGCGCCGGCGAGAGCAGTACGAATGTCGGTTAGATACCCTTCGTCAAACAATACGCTATCAACCAGCCCTGTTTTCGCGCTAAAGAGCACCATCAAACCATTTAGGCTGGGTAGTCCCAGTTTTGGGTTATCAAAAAATCCTGGGCTGATTTTTATCGCGAAGCGCTCATTACCTTTGATATGCGCCGTTTTTACATCCACTTCGCCGTTATGCTCTTCGATTGCCATACTAAGAACCGGAGGCATGGTGACGTTGCCTTGCCCAAGCGCTTTGAAGCCATTTTCCACGGCCGCTAACGCATTAAGATCTAACTGAGTTACTTGCTCTATCTGAGATTTATTATAGATTTTCATTCGCACGACCTCGGTTATTCTTTGACTTGGCGGCCAATTTTTAATGCCGTCTCAAAAGTGTCTGAAGAGACGTTTTTTCCACTGAGCACCAAAACGACTTTCTTACCGCGTAAGTCCAGTTGATGCTGGTGAATGGCGGCAAGCCCCACTGCGGCCGCGCCTTCTACGGCAAATTTTTCTGCATCGAAAATATCTGCCATGCCTTTGGCGATGTTGTGTTCACTGACTAAAAACGCTTTATCCATGACTTCTTGCACGAGTTTGAAGGTATAGCGATTGTCTAAACCTATGCCGCCACCTAAGCTGTCAGCAAACGATTCGTGCTCTTCAACTTGTACTGGTTTTCCTGCTTTAATGCTTTCTACCATCGCTGCGCCTTTGTCCATGGAAACGCCATACACGTTCACTTTGCTGCTGTTTGATTTTGCGGCTAAGCCAATACCACCAATCAATCCGCCGCCAGATAGCCCGGCGAAAATGACGTCGACATCAGGAAGATCTTCAATGATTTCTAGTCCAATGGTCCCTTGTCCGGCGATGATGTCTGGGTGTTCGAATGGTGAGAGATAGGTCATCGACTCTTCTTCTGTTAGCCTCAATGCTTCTCGCTCCGCGTCGTCTTGAGCTTGCCCAACAATTCGAACTTCTGCGCCTAATGCTTTAATTGCGTCGACTTTGTTTTGTGGCACTAAATTGGACATACAAATCACGGTGCGGACTCCTAGTCGTTGCCCAGCATAAGCCACGGCACGGCCGTGGTTACCAGTAGAGCAAGTGACGACGCCATGTCGTTTTTGTTCCTCACTCAGTTTGTTCATGGCATGAGTCGCTCCACGCAATTTAAAAGCACCAATAGGTTGTAGTGTTTCCAGTTTTAACCAAATTTCACATTGATATTGTTGCGATAACAGTGGTGAGTGAAGTAATGGTGTGCGACTGACTAATCCGTTAATCGCTTTCTTTGCGGCAAAGATTGCTTGTGTTTCCATGTAGTACGTCTCTTAGGACCGCCCCCTCTAATTTGGTCAGAGGGGGCGGTAATCATTGGTAGGTTTGTGAGTTGGTTAATTCGCGGCTATTTTGGCTGCCACTGTTTAGACGTGACGAGGTTATCCATCACTTTATTGACCGCTTGGTGCGCTTTGTCGACAATAGTGTCGATGTCATTACGATTTGCGATAAGCGGTGGAGCAAAGCCGAGGATGTCACCATGTGGCATGGCGCGAGCGATTAAGCCTTGCTCTAAACAGGCCGCCGCGATTTGCGGACCCACTTTCAAGTTTGGATCAAAGTGTGCTCGGCGGAGTTTGTCTGAAGAAAACTCCAACGCATGCAACAAGCCAACGCCACGAGTATCACCGACCAATGGATGATCGTTAAACGTCTCCGCCATACGTTGCTGCAGGTAAGCACCGACCTCGGCTGCGTTTTGCACCAAGCCTTCACGTTCAATGATATCGAGGTTGCAGTTCGCGGCTGCCGCTCCCATTGGGTGACCGGAGTAGGTATAACCGTGTCCGATAGCGCCCCATTGGTCGGTACCGTTTTCTAGCACACTCCAAACTCGTTCACCCACGATCACGCCAGACAGCGGTTGATACGCTGAGGTTAATCCTTTCGCTACCGTGATGAGATCCGGTTTCATGTCGTAGTGCAGCGAACCAAAATCGGAGCCGAGGCGACCAAAGCCACAGACCACTTCATCCGCAATCAAGAGTACATCGTATTTGTCGAGTACTTTGCGAATCGCCTGCCAGTATCCTTCTGGTGGTGGCACAATACCACCAGTACCGAGCACTGGCTCCGCAATCATCGCTGCGACCGTTTCTGGGCCTTCTTCCAAGATCATCGCTTCGAGTTGATCCGCACAATATTGAGAGAATTCAAGCTCAGACATACTCTCGTCTTCACGGCGATAGTAATACGGCGCCATGGTGTGCTTGATGCGCTCAAGCGGTAAATCAAAATGTGCGTGGAACAGAGGTAGCCCTGTCATTGAACCCGAAGCGATACTTGAGCCATGGTAGCCGCGATCACGGGAGATAATTTTTTTCTTCTCTGGTAGACCACGAGCATTGTTGTAATACCACACCAACTTAAGTTGAGTTTCGTTCGCATCACTGCCTGACATGCCGTAGTAGACTTTACTCATGCCTTCAGGCGCCATTTTGATGATGCGATCTGACAGTGTCACTAGTGCTTCGTTGGTATGACCGACGTAAGTATGGTAGTACGCCAGCTCTTTGGCTTGTTCATAAATAGCATCGGCCATTTCAGTCCTGCCATAGCCAATGTTCACACAATACAACCCGGCAAAGCCGTCTATCAGCTCGATGCCTTCTGAATCGGTGATGCGTATTCCGCTTCCGCTCGAGATAATTCTTCCCGAAAGCTCCCCAGCCGCATACTGCTTCAGGTGGGTTGAGGCATGAAATACTCTCTGACGGTCGATCTCTAAAAGTTGTTGGGTTTTGTTGCTCATGATCCTTCTCCTCGAATAATTGGATATCCATATTTCGTGCCTTAACTGCCACTGACGGTTGGTAAAGCGCCTAAGCAGCAGTATTTGATTTCACTGTATTCTTCAAAGCCGTGGCGACTGCCTTCTCGTCCAAGCCCTGACTGTTTCACACCGCCAAATGGGATAGGGTGGCCAGTCATCTTGACGGAGTTCACGCTCACCATGCCAAATTCCAAACCACGCATGCAGCGCCAAATTTGGTGAATATCGTGACCATAAACATAGGCAGCTAAGCCGTACTCAGTGTCGTTGCTCATTTCAATCACGGTATCTAAGTCTTGGTAAGGCAATACGCCTGCCACAGGACAAAAATTCTCTTCGCGATACACCGCCATATCAGGGGTGACATCGGCTAGCAATGTCGGCGCGAAGAAGTTTTCGCCTGGTACGGGCTGGTGGTATCCCGCTACCAATCGCGCGCCTTTGTCGAGTGCGTCACGCACCAAATCATGCGCTTTATCCACCGCAGCGCGATTGATCAGCGGCCCCATGGTGGTTTTTTCATCTAAACCATTGCCCAAAACGATGTGGCTCATTTCTTTGGCAAACGCTTCCAAAAACGCTTCGTACTTATCTTCGGGGGCGAAAATACGGTTTGCGGCCAAGCAGTCTTGTCCTGCAGTTTGAAACTTGGCATCCACGGCGGCTTTGGCTGCTTGCTCGACATCCATATCTGGCAGCACGATGAAAGGGGCATTACCGCCGAGCTCCATACTGCACTTCTTCACGGTTTGTGCCGCGTCGCGCAGCAGCAACTTACCCACTCGAGTTGAACCTGTGAACGAGAGCGCTTTGACTTTATCGGAGTGACACAAGGTTTGTGACACCATCACCGCATCGCCAGTAATCACGTTAAATACACCAGGTGGAAAGCCGGCTCGGTCTGCTAATTCTGCCAAGGCCAATGCGGAAAAAGGCGTTTCGCTGGCAGGTTTGATGAGCACTGGACAGCCTATCGCTAATGCTGCGGCGGCTTTACGGGTGACCATTGCATTAGGAAAATTCCATGGTGTAATCAGAGCTGCGACACCAATCGGCTCGCGTACCGTCGATAGTTGCGCATTCGGAATATGACTTGGGATGGTTTCGCCATAGCTGCGGCGTGCTTCCTCTGCAAACCAACGAACAAAGGATGCGCCGTAGTCGATTTCACCCAAAGCATCACCTAATGTTTTGCCTTGCTCCATAACCATCAAACGAGCAAGATCTTGTTTTGATTCTAAAATCAGATCGTGCCAACGCATGAGAATTTCAGCGCGTTCTTCTGCTTGCATTTTTCGCCATTGACGAAAGGCTTGGTCGGCTTCATCAATCGCTTGATAGAGTTGTTGCTGAGATAGCTTGGTAATGTAGCCGATGACCGTACTATCCGCTGGATTATCCACCGGATGAAATTGGTCACCACTTACCCATTTGCCATTTACGTACGCTAAACCTCTCACCAAACGTACGTCTTTCATTATCGCCATCATGTCGTGTGAGGCTTTTAATTCCTCAGCATGTAAGCTGTGCAGTGCTGTCATGAGTCCTTCTCCCAGCGTCGTTGTCCATAGTTAAACTGTAATGGAGAAGTGACCGAAATAATTTCTGATGCCGAGGTTTAAACCATCAAAAATTTCTTTTCCACACCGTTAGATATGGTGATTTTTCTGGTCGTCTTTTAAGCGTGTTTTCCCTTTTAGAACAAGGCGTTTTGGTTCACTTCTAATGTGCCTGCATCACGTTTGATTGTTTTCGTCACGATGTAAGTAAAGTAGCGCTCAATGCCCACTTCTGACTCTAACCAGTTGTCGATAAGCCGCTGATATTGATCAATATCTTCCGACTGAATTTTGAGGATGTAATCGACACCGCCGCCTGTGGCATAACAATCAGTGACTTCTGGTGAGTGTTGAACCAGTTGCTCGAAACGTTTGAACGCTTGGGCGCTGTGCTCTTTGAGCGTAACTTCAACCATGACTGACGTTCGTTTGAACAAAACATCGGTATTTACTTTTGCCCCGTAGCCTTCAATGATGCCTGCTTCTTCCAGTTTTTTGACTCGCTCCCAGCAAGGGCTCACAGATAGGTTAATGGCCTCGGCAAGGTGAGATTTGGTAATACGGCCATTGTCATGAAGTATTTGTAGAATTTTTACGTCGTAGCGATCGAGGCGCATAATTGGTCTCCCTGTAAAATACCAATCAGTTCAGAATAGTTGATGATTGGTCAACCGCTATAAGGTGGCCCGAAGGCCACTCCTTTTTCTGTTATTGATTCTGTTATTGATTGAACTCTTGTTCCAGTGAGCTCAGCACTGCTTTACCGCTGTCGCCTGTAAGCTCGATGTATTTGTCCCGCATTGGCATAGAAGCTTGTTTAAATGCTGCACGTTCGTCACTGTCGAGTTTTATCATCTGCATATCTGGTTTGGCTTGCTTAATTTGATCAAGACGTTTTTGGTTAAACTCATCCTGTTTTTCAAATATAAAGTCAGTCATACCAGCGATGACTTTATTGACCTGATCTTGGCGGGCTTGTGGGAGGGTTTCGAACCAACTGTTGTTGGTAATGACAGTCGTAGTAAATTGTTGCTGTCCTGCCCAGATCATGTAGTCGTTCACTTCGTAGAACTTCATTTCTTCGATAGCAAAAACGGGGTTTACTTGACCATCGATCATTTTAAGTTGCAGAGCACCATAGACTTCTGAGTAGGGTAAAGGCGTAGGGTCGGCTCCAAACGATTTATAAGCCTCAACCAGCATTGGCGATGCCATCACGCGCATTTTGAAGTTATCAAAATCTTTTGGAGAACGAATCTCACGGTTGGTCGTCCACACCATTTCACCTTCTGGATACATAGTGAGAAGTTTGAGGTTTTTCTGTTCTAGCTTTCCGCCGAGTGTGTCATAGATAGTAGGGCTTGAACTCAGCACTTTTTTATTCACATCATTGTCTTGCGACAAAAGGTAAGGGATGGAGAAAACCTGCATTTCGGGCACGAATGAACCAAAAATACCTGGCGATGCGTTGGTAAATTGGATAATACCGTTCGCAGTAAGCTCGGTAAGATCTTCTGACTGACCCAATGTACCGTATGGATAGACTTCCACTGTGACGTCGCCATCGGTTGCATTTTCGATGCGCTTTTTAAACTCTTGCGCATAAGCATCTTGCACCGAGCCTTTGACTTCTTCTAGAGCGAATTTCCACGTCTCTGCATAAACATTGCTGGTGGCAAAGCTGGCAGCGATCAGTACGGCACTCGTTAGGTAGCTGTGTTTCATCGGATTCATCCATTTCTTCCTTAATCAGTTTGTGAGTCAATTCACCAACGGCAGGTGATACACCAGACCCGATGTTGTGTCGTGTTTAGGGCGTGTTGACCTTTCGAGCTGATTTTTGCAGCGATTTGTGGGTGGCCTGCATAAAAAGCCGATAACGCAGTAGAAATGAACCACAAAGGCTGCCCGAAGGGTTCGAGCTAGGCGCCCCCGCAAAAATCGTTTTATGCTTTGTTGAAGACCATTTGCTTAGAATGACTAGGCTGCATAGTCTTTGCCGCGCCTAAAACGATTTTACCTCGAACAAAATTTAACCGCGAAAGGTCAATACGCCCTAGTAAGAGTTAGTTTAATTCGCCACAGTCTTCGGCAATTACGGCGACCGTGTCACCAATGTTGACCATGGCAGGGAAACGACGTGCAGCAAAAATCCCACTGCGCTGCGCTTTGTATTCGATTGGGTCGCTCCCTGTACGCTCGGTTGAATAGATTCTTGCCAGTACATCGTCTTGTTTGATGGTATCGCCAAGCTCAAATAAGTATTCGGTGATACCGTTGTGCTGGCTTTGCACGTAGCAACTTGCATCGGGCATATCAAGCAACCTAGTTGGCAGGGTTGGTTTTTCGTAATCACCTGATAAGTTGCCCGAAAAACGCAAGAAGTTACGAATACCACGGTCGGCATAAGCGATGGTTTCTGGAGTGCTGGTTCCGCCACCTCTGAGCTCTGTGGTGACGAAAATTTTGCCTTGAGATTCCACTGCGGTGTCGTACAGGCTGGTGGCGTCCATTTCGAGCAAGATCATGGTGTAAGGTGCGCCAAACAGCTTTGCACCTAAGATGCATGCTTCTTCTTGATCGAGGTTGTCGAGGCGATGGGCTGCGGCGAAAGGCACGATGTCTAACGTTTTACCACCTGAATGAATGTCTAACGCAAAATCGCACATGGGTACTAAGTAACGAGTAAAGTAATCCGCGATTTTTTCGGTCACTGAGCCTACAGGGTTTCCGGGAAAGCTGCGATTTAAATTCCCTTTATCGATAGACGATGTGCGCGAGGCATTTTGTACCGCAGGTAAGTTCATCATTGGCACAATAATGACGCGACCTTGTATTTGCTCTGCTTGCAGCGAGTTTGCCAATTTTAGCAGGCTGGTGATGCCTTCGTATTCATCACCGTGATTACCGCCAGTAAGCAGCGCCGTTGGCCCGTGACCATTTTTTATCACGGTGATAGGTATCATGATGCTTCCCCAAGCGGAGTCATCATGGGAATAGGGCAGCGCTAAAAAGCCGTGCTGCACGCCTTCTCGGTCAAAGTCTACGGTGGCTGTGATCGAGCTCTTTTGCATATCGAGTCCTTTTTGTTCTTAAGCCCAGTTCAACAGAACTTACGGTTTGAAAAATTAGTGTTTAACAAATAAGTGGCGTGGAAAATCACACAGTGTTTTTGCACCATCACGGGTGATCACAATGCTTTCGGTGGTTTCTAACCCCCAATCTTCAAACCATAGCCCCGGCATAAAGTGGAATGTCATGCCTTCTTTTAATACGGTTTTATCGGTGTCTCGCAAGCTCATGGTTCGTTCGCCCCAGTCAGGAGGGTAGCTCAGACCAATTGGGTAACCACAGCGGGCGCCTTCACGTGAGAATCCTGCTTTATCCAGAACTTGGTTCAATGCGTTGGCGATGTCGGCGCAAGTATTGCCTGGTCTTGCGACTTCTAAGCCTGCTTCGAGACCTAAAGTTAATGCTTCATCTGCACGTTTGAATTTGTCGTCTGGTTCCCCAAGAAAAATAGTGCGAGAGAGTGGGCAATGGTAACGGCGATGCGCCCCAGCGATTTCGAAAAAAGTACCTTCGCCTTTTTTGAAAGGTCTATCGTCCCACGTTAGGTGAGGTGCAGAAGCATCAGAACCAGATGGCAAAAGCGGTACGATCGCGGTGTAATCGCCAAAGTGATCTTCATGCCCAAGTACTGCTTGGCGGTTAATCTCGGCGACAAGGTGATGTTTCGGCAATCCTGGCTCGATCATATCGAACGCGACGCGATGCATGTTTTCAACAATGCGAGCTGCGCGGTACATATAAGCCAGTTCTTGATCAGATTTAACGGCGCGACACCAATTGACTAGCCCGGTTGCATCGAGAAGTTGAGCATTCGGTAAGTGCGTGGTGAGTGACTCGTAAGCGGTGGCACTAAAGTAATAGTTATCTTTTTCCACACCGATACGGCCGCGATCCCAAAGACGTGGGGCGAGTACCGCTTCTACCAGAAAATCCATTGGGTGCAATGGTGGGTTCATCACATAATGGTCTGGGTAGTAGGTGATATTTTCTGCCGACATATACGCAGTTCTGTATGCCCCATTGGCATCTTGGCAGCGCCCAAACCAAACAGGCTCGCCAGATGATCCTACAACGACACATTGTGGGACATAAAAAGACCAACCGTCATAACCAGTCAGCCATGCCATGTTAGAAGGATCGTGAATGATAAGGACATCCAACTCTCGTTCTTCCATCGACTGCCGAACTTTTGTTAATCGGTCCTGGAATTCATCCAGTGTAAAATGCAAAGCAACGCCTCTCATATTTTCTCCTTGTTAAAAATCCGACGCCTTATGGGCCTTCGGAGACGTTGAGGTATTTCTACCTTCCACCAGGTCAGCCAGACCTGCGTTTAAAAACTATTGCAACTCACCACTGCGGCTGGGTTTGGATTAAACGATGCCATTTAACATGTTTGTTGAATCTATATTTCTCATGTCAATCATTACAATTGTGGCTCATTTTTGTGCATTACACCGCATTTGATGGCTAAAAACTCGCCATTTGTTAAATTGAAGTTACAATGAGCATTAAAAATGAATCAATTAAAATATTGTGTCATGACAATTTCTTTGAACCCGATCATTCGCCCAGGCACCGCTAAGTACATCTCCATTGGCAATTATCTTGTCGAATGTGTCCGCAGTGGTTACCTAAAACCCGGTACTCGACTACCCACACATCGTGAGTTTGCGGAGCAAATTGGCGTGAGCGTACAAACCGTCAGCCATGCATATGGTTATGCAGAGAAAAAAGGTGCGCTCGAGTCTTGGGTGGGAAATGGTACGTTTGTAAAATCAGGCTTTGTGGATGAAAGCACGGACACGGAGTTCATGCTGACGCAAGAGATGAAAGAAACGCCGGATGAAATTGATATGTCGATCGCTCATCCGGTAGTAACCGATCGCCACATTACGCTTTTTAATCAGGCGTTAATGGAAATTGCTGGGCAAACAAACAATCGCAGTTTGATCAGTAAAGCAAAGCCAGTAACAGGTCAGCCTCATCATATTGAGTCCGGAGCGCGATTTCTCAGTAGCCAAGGGTTAGACGTTGGTACCGATCAAATATTACTCACAAATGGTGCATGCCATGGCTTGACCTTGGCTTTAAGCACCGTTGTTGAACACGGTGATTTAGTCGCTTGTGGCCACTTAGTCGATCATGGCTTGATCTCTCGCTCGAGAATGCTTGGATTTAAGTTACAACCGCTTGAGATGGATGAGTTTGGTATCACGCCGGATGCATTTGAATGGGCATGTAAACACAAGCCAATCAAGGCGCTGTGTTGCACACCGAGCATGGCCAATCCGAATAGTGCGCATATGGACATTTCGCGCCGAGAGGCGATAGCAAATATTGCGAAGCAGTATGAGATCTACGTGATTGAAGATGACGTGTATGGGGCACTAGAGCCGAATCGTGTCCCACCTCTCGCCGCACTGTTACCCGAGCAGGCTTTTTATGTCACCAGTTTAACCAAAGTCGTAGCGCCAGGTATGCGTACGGGCTATTTAACGGTCCCACGTCATTTTTTACAGCATGCGATTGGCCGTTTAGCAGCGACGAGTTGGTCTGCGACCCCGCTACCGTTTGAAGTCGCTCATTTGTGGATCGAGAACGGTACATTAAATCGACTTATTCGATTTCAAGTCAATGAATTTGCCAAGCGCCAGCGAATAGCAAAAGCCACTTTAGAAGGGCATGTTTATAGCTCACACCCGAATGGTCAGCACATTTGGTTGAGGTTACCTGAGCAGTGGAGCAGTGATGATCTGGTCGCTTCGGCTAAGCGTTCGGGGGTGCAGATCACGGGGTATAAACCTTTTGTTCTCGATACTAATCAGCCAATGCCTTACGTGCGAATCAGTTTGGGAGCAGAGACTAATCGAGGCTACATCAAGCATGGGTTGTCTGTTATTGCAGAAATTCTCGATACAAACCCTCCAACCTCTCACTTTTTGGTCTGAGCAGTATGCTCTGACCAATTTTTTCTGCGAAAGCGCCAAGTTCAGAAAATCTTTCTTATTCACCTGATTGACTTGATTGTCATGAAAAAGATAACGTTTCATTAACATTTTTGTTGATCAGGAGCAGCGCGGATGAAAGGGATTTTTCAGTGGCTAGATAAATATATACAGAAAGCGGAGGCGGCACTGCTCATTGGCTCGGTGCTTCTTATTGCGTTGAACTCAATTGCTAACGTATTAGGGCGCTACCTCTTTAGCCAAAGCATCTACTTTTCAGAAGAACTCAATTATTTCCTCATTATCGCCGTCACGTTTATTGGTTGCAGTTATGCTGCCCGCCAATCTCGCCATATCCGTATGACGGCATTTACCGATATGCTTCCAAAGCGTATACAAACTTTAGCCAACGGCATTATTTATTTACTCACCGCTGCATTGGTGGCGGTACTAACTTGGTATTCGTGGCAATACATTGGCAAGGTGAGCCAAATGGGGCGTCTTTCTCCTGCAATGCAAGTACCTTTGAGTTGGGTGTACTTAATCGCACCGATTGGCCTTTTCTTTAGCACGGTTCAGTTCGCGCGTGTGGGTGGTCGCCATATCAAACGTTTCATAACGCTGACAAAGCTTTCACGCTCATCTCGACCAGATGGCATCGGCTCTGCCACTAAGCAGGAGAAAGCGCTATGACGACCGCTCTTGTTGCAACGATGATCACGTTGTTGGCTTTTGGCTTTCCGATGTTGGTACCGCTATTAGCGGCGACCATGTTGGGATTTATTGTTTTTCTTGGCTTGGGGCCAGATTTTATGATCCAGCAAATGCTTGCTGGCATCAAACCCGCTGCGTTGATCGCTGTGCCTATGTTTATTCTCGCGGCAGAAATTATTACCCGAGGCGTGGCAGCAACGCGCTTGCTAGATGTCGCAATGGCGTTTGTTGGGCACGTTCGTGGCGGTCTGGCGATCACCTCATCGCTTAGCTGTGCGATGTTTGGTGCGGTATCGGGGTCTACACAAGCCACCGTTGTTTCTGTTGGCTCTATTATGCGACCGAAAATGTTGGAGTATGGTTACAAAGACAGTTTTGCTCTGGCTTTGATTATTAACGCCTCTGACTTAGCGCTCCTTATTCCACCGAGTATCGGTATGATCATCTATGGTGTGGTGTCTGGAACATCGGTTGCTGAGCTGTTTATTGCTGGTATTGGACCGGCGATCGTGATTTTATTGATGTTTTCTGCCTACTGTTATTTTTATGCAGGTAAAAGCTCTGTAGAAAATGCCCCGCGAGCCAGCTGGAAAGAACGTTGGACCACAATACGTAAAGCGGTTTTACCATTTGGTTTTCCGATCATTACTGTTGGCGGTATTTATGCTGGAGTATTTAGCCCTACCGAAGCGGCGTCGGTTTCGGTGTTGTACGCTGTGTTATTAGAAATGGTTATCTTCCGTAAAGTGAAATGGAAGGAGCTTGGCGAAATCGCGCTTTCTACGGGCATGGTTACCGCGGTGGTATTTATCTTAGTCGCAGCAGGGGCTGCTTTTTCTTGGGTAATTTCATTTGCCCAGATCCCGCAAGAATTGTTGGGTATGATCGGGATTAATGATCTTTCGCAAACCGAGTTACTGGTCGTTATTTCAATTGCGTTCTTTATTGGTTGTATGTTCGTTGATCCAATCGTAGTGATGCTGATTTTGATCCCTATCTTTGCACCTGTGATTAAGTCCTCTGGCATTGACCCAGTACTGGTCGGCACCATCGTGACCTTGCAAGCAGCGATAGGTTCTGCAACGCCGCCATTCGGTTGTGATATTTTTACCGCGATTGCCGTGTTTAAACGTCCTTATGTGGAAGTGATTCGCGGGACACCACCGTTTGTGTTCATCTTGCTTTTGGTCTCCGTGATGCTGATTTTCTTCCCTTCGATTTCACTTTTCTTACGTGATCTAGCGTTTCGATAGTATCGACTAAACGCTCAAAGCCGCTGAATATCAGCGGCTTTTTATCTATGCTCTCAAACTGGTTCAACTTATCCTGTTCTCCAGTCTCCATTGGCTGGGCGACTTTCCTGTCCAACTGCGAAAGTGGCGGCTGAATACCGCAGTTTCTGCATAGCCCAGTTGCAATGCGATATCGGTAATACTCTGAATATTCTCACTTAAACGCTGCTCGGCGAAATCCTGTCGTACTTGTTGTAACAACTGTCGATAACTTGTTTCCTGCTGTTTCAACTTGTTTTGCAGCATTCTCGGATGCAGGTCTAATGCTCTTGCAACGCGCTCCACGCTGCATTCTCCGGTCGACAACAAACGACCAATCATATTCGCTGCTTGATCACTCAGATTGTTAGGATAGCGGGTTTGCAAATACTTGAGGTGCTGTTGAAAGTGGCGATTCAGTGCGTCTTCGTCTTGGTGATTCTTAGCGTTGAGCAGGTTGGCTTTGAGCAATACACCGTCAAACTTATCACCAAAACGCAGTTTGTTCTGTTGGGCAAACTTGCTTTGCTCTACTTCCAATGTTGCGTGTTGAGTCAAATGTAGCGCGAAGTGGCTTGCTTCAATATCGAGCAAACTGGCGATAAACATGGCTAAGTGTGACACACTTAGCTGCATCAACTGCGCAATACCGCGGTCACTATTCACATCAATATTGAGCGACAATCGTACCCAATCATCTTGTGGCGTCATGTTGAGAGTAACGCCTGACGAATGCAAATAGAGATAATCATTCACCCGCGCCAATGCATCACCGACCGTTTCAGCACGAGAAACCAGCATCGGCAAATCGCCTAAACTTTGCAGGTTTTGGCGCTCGGCGAGTAACGCACCAAACAACGGTTGCTTACAACGAGCAGCCGCTTCCTCCAGCAATTCAGCCAATCTTGGATAAGCGAGATACGTATCGGGATCGCGAAACTGCGCGGCAGACAGGCCAGCAGCGGCCATTATCTCTTGCGGATTCTGACCTAATTCTGAAACCAAGCTATCAAATTTATCGGCAGCGCCACTTCGTACGATATACATGTCTCGATTTTTAAATGTTAACAGGTTGTAAGTCGCAATATATCAAATTTACTTCGTAAAAGGTCAAGTGAGTGCCAGTGAGTTGATCTAAGTTACATTTCGATAACAACAACGCATGGATGAGAAGCTGTATGGAACTTATCAATAAAACTGCCATAGTGACTGGCGCTGCGGGTGGAATTGGGCAAGCTATTATTGCAAAGCTAAGAGAGCAAGGAGCCAAAGTGCTTGCTGTCGATATTTCAGAGCAATCACTGCAAATGTACGCAAGTTTTGGCTCTAAGCAGTTGGAAACCTTTGTTGCGGACGTCACCGATTACCAACAAGTCGAAGCCATGGTGAGGTACGCGGTCGAACAATTTGGCTCACTTGACATCATGGTCAACAATGCAGGTATCGGCGCACCGAAACCTCTGCTTGAACATGATCCTATCGCCGACTTTGAGCCTATCTCTAAAGTCAACCAAAACGGCGTTTACTATGGCATTCTCGCCGCTGGACGACAATTCCAAGCACAAGGCACACCGGGTGTGATCCTCAATACTTCTTCTGTTTACGCACGAATGGCGTCTGAGATGACTTTTACCTACAACGTCAGTAAAGCGGCGGTCGATATGATGACCAAATGCGCCGCATTAGAACTGGCACCATTGGGTATTCGTGTTTGCGCCGTCGCTCCGGGACGTGTTGATACTCCGATGTTAAGACAATACGACGAAATTGGCCTGTGGAATCACATCCGTAAAGAGCAGATGCGCCAAACCTTCACTCAACCAGAAGAAATCGCCAACGTGGTGACGTTTTTGGTCAGCGAGAAAGCCAACTGTATCAACGGCTGCACCGTCAGTGCGTCTGACGGTTTCGAGAATTTTAAGTACCCACTCATGGGATAGGCGAGCACGCCACATTACAGCAATAGCGAGGATGTAAGTTATGTCATTACCAGAAGTTATTCAGCATCAAGATTTCCTATTAACTCTTAATACCAATGAAGAGTCGATCATCAAAGACGCGCTACCGGGTGTTGATGTTTACCCGTTGTTTCTAGACCCAGAAAACGGTACTTGGGTGGTTCGCGCCAAATTCAAACCGGGTATCACTCTGCCTAAGCACTACCACACAGGTGTGGTGCATTTCTATACCCTGAGTGGCGCTTGGCACTACATCGAGTATCCAGACCAAGTCCAAACCGCTGGCAGCTACTTATATGAACCAGGCGGTTCGATTCACACCTTCCACTGCCCTGAAAGCTCAGGCGGTGCCGACGGATTTATGGTGATCCAAGGTGCAAACATTAACTTTGACGAAGAAGGTAACTTCATCAATATCATGGACGCGGGTTGGATTGAGCAAGTTGTTATTGCAACAGCGAAAGCACAAGGCTTCACCGCGCGCTACATCAAACCGGGTGCGATTGCTGGCCTCAGCGATGAGCTAGCGGAGTAACCCCATGCAACAGATGAACAGTATCGTAATGCAGGATGGTAGTGTCCACCTGAAGCAAGTCGAAATACCCCAGCCCGCAGCAGGACAAGTGTTGGTTCGCAGCCTTGCTTGTGGGATTTGTGGCTCCGACCTTCACATTACTCGACACGCGGATGAGGTGTTTGATGTATTCCACCAACTCGGGTTGATGCCTGATGAAGTAGGTGAGCACGCTCAAGTGATGTTGGGACATGAATTCTGTGCGGAAATTGCCGAATACGGTGCCGATACGCAGCAAACGTTGCCCGTTGGTAGCCGAGTCACGTCTGTGCCGATGTTGCTCAGCCAAAATGGCGCGGGCGTTGGTGTTACTCCGGGTACTTATGGCGCTTACTCTGAGTACTTCCTGCTTGATGAAGCGTTATTGCTACCTGTCCCAGACGGAATGCCGTCTGAGGCGGCGGCATTGACCGAACCACTGGCGGTCGGTTTGCACGCGGTCAATCGCAGTGAAATCGAAACGGAAGAAACAGCGCTGGTTGTCGGTTGTGGCTCTATAGGGCTGGCGGTGATCGCAGCGCTCAAACAACGCGGCGTGAGTAACATTCTTGCGGTTGATCTTCAGGAAGAGAAGCTGCAACTTGCCAGCGAGTTTGGCGCAGATCGGTTGATCAACCCGAACAAGGAGGACGAGATCGCAGTCGGGGCACAGTATGCAATGAATTCACGTTTGGTCATTTATGAGTGTGTTGGCAAACATACTTTGATTGATGATTTCATGCGCCGTGCTCCTGCCCGATCTCGAATCGTTGTATCAGGCATTCATACGGCTCCAGCAACCATTAACTACGCGTACGCGACGGTAAAAGAGCTCGATTTGAGATTCTCTTACTACTACCAACCGCAAGAGTTTGAGCAATGCCTTCAAGCGATTGCCGAACACAAGTTGCCTTGGCAGAAAATGCTTACCGCCAAAGTGGGAATCGATGGTGTGGAAGATGCGTTTAGACAGTTAATGACGCCAAATGATCACATCAAAGTCGTTATCGAACCTTGGCGCAGCGGCGCGTTAGAAGTGATTTAACTCTTAGCCAGCTTAAGCCAGCCAAAACTAATTTTAGTTTGGTGACAGCCCCAACCGTAGCAGCTAGGTTGGGGCTTTTTTTGTTAGGCCTGTTCTGCGCATTCCTGTTGCAGAGCAGGGTAATCGGTGTAGCCTCGTTCGTTTCCGCCAAACAACGTTGAGCCATCGAGTTCTGCCAACGGATGGTGATGTTGCAAGCGAGAGACTAAGTCTGGGTTTGCTACGAATGGTCGTCCGAATGCGACAAGATCCGCGTAGCCTTTCTCTAACACTTCGTTTGCTCGCTGAGGATTGTAGCGACCTGCGACAATGATAGCGTTGCGAAAGCGCTTTCTAAGTTCGATTCGAAACGTCTCGGGAATCGTTGGTGCATCGGCCCAATCGGCCTCGGACAAGTGCAAGTAGGCAATGTCGCGCTCCTGTAGCTGTTTTGATGCCTCTAAGATCGTTGGCACGATATCTGGGCAGTCCATATCTTTAAACGTAATGAATGGTGCCAATCTCACTCCAACTCGATGCGCACCAACAGCGGCGATAACTGCATCCACTACTTCGATAAGAAAACGGATACGATTTTCTCGTGAACCGCCGTAGTTGTCTGTTCGATGGTTTGAATTGGTTCTTAAGAACTGGTCTATCAGATACCCATTCCCGCCGTGGATTTCTACACCATCAAAACCCGATTCAATGGCGCGTTTGGCTGCGTTCGCGAAATCACCGACAACTCGGTTGATATCCGCTTGTGTCATGGCGCGTGGCTCAACACAATCGACCATATTGCCGTTGCCTTGTTCATCTGCAATCCAAACTTGCGTCTCTACCGGAGCGAGCGCAGATGGTGCGATAGGCTGTTCACCATTTTGGAATGTTGGGTGAGACACTCTGCCCACATGCCATAGCTGACAAAACATCGCTGCGCCTTGTAATTTGACCGCTTGGGTCACACCTTGCCAGCCCGCCACTTGCGCATCGGTGTAAACGCCAGGTGTGAACGAATAGCCTTGAGAATCGTCCGAAATTTGTGTGGCTTCGGAAATGATCAGCCCGGCAGAAGCGCGCTGTTGATAATACGTTGCCATCATCTCATTCGGGATGTTGCCCGGCTGAGTGGTGCGTGCGCGAGTCATTGGTGCCATGACAATGCGGTTTTGTAGTGACAACGCTTTCAGTTGAGCTGGTTCAAACAGCTTATTTGTTCTTTGTTTCATGATGCGCTCCTTAGATAAGTACTGGCACGTTGGTCGCTTTACGAGCGGTTGCCATCCAGTGAAGTACGGCTGGATCCCATTGCACTTCGGGCGCACTGAAAAAGCCGCGTAGAATGGAAAACATAATGGCTTGATCAACCAGTGACGTTTGCTTTTCTGAACTTAGGTTGAGCAAGGGTTTGGTTTGTTCTATCAAAGCGGCGACTTCTTTCGCAATCGCAGGTGTATCGTTAATCAAAGCTTCAAAATTTAACGCTTCGGTTTCTTTTTTTGCACGCCATGCTTGTTTAGCGGTTTCTGTTGCAAATTCCGGTAACGTCATGTTTGACCAACGCGGATACCCGACTTTTTGTAGCGGTAAAAACGCTTGTTTTTGCCAGTCTAAAACCGGTGCTGAGGGTTGGCTGCTTTCATTGGAAGATGCCAATTCAAGGAAGTAGTTGATGATGTCTAAGCTTTCCGCCATGGCTTCACCATCGTCTTTGATCAAAAGAGGAACTTGTTTTGCGCCGATGATGTTTGTGGTGGTGCTCTCGTCGTCATACGTGATGTTGATGACGTCGAGCTGAATATTCAGCATGCCTGCAACAAAACGGACGCGGGCGCTGAAGGGGCAATGTTCATAAATGTACAGTTTCATTTTTTGTTTCCTATCTCTTGGCTGGGCAGGGCGTGTTGTTGTGCGTTGAACACAGTGACGCCGAATACAGCTTTACGGCGTTTAACTTTTCCCTGTCACATAACGTTCTGGGTCTAAACAATGTCGATAGGGTCAGTATATGGATTCGACTTAATTTGATAATTGGGTAATATCTGAATTGATTATTCAGTTTTTCCAAATAATAAGGGTGCGAAGATGGATAAGTTTTCGGATATGACGTTGTTTGTCAGCATCGTTAAACATCAAGGTCTGGCGGCGGCGGGAAGGGAGTTAGGTTTATCTCCGGCGACGGTAACGGCAAGGTTGCAAGCGATAGAAGAACGCTATGGCGTAAAGCTGCTCAACCGAAGCACACGCCATGTATCACTCACGGACGCAGGGGCAATGTACCATCAAGCTTGTCTGAACATCATTGATAGCGTGAAAGAGACGGAAAACTTACTGCAAACGGGTATTTCGCAAGTGCGCGGAACGTTGAAAATTTCAGCTCCACGAGATATTGGCAAACAAATTATTTCGCCGATGGTGTCGGCTTTTTCTGAGCAATATCCGGATGTGACGCCTTATCTTTATCTTAATGACAATTTGTCGAACTTGGCTGAATCGGGGCTCGATTTAGTGATTCGTTACGGCGAGTTAGCGGACAGCAATCTCATTTCGCGCAAGCTGGCGTCGAGTCAACGTGTGCTGTGCGCGTCACCTGATTATTTGTCGAAGCAAGGTATCCCAAACTGCCCACAAGATCTCGCGGATCATCGCTGCTTAGCGATGGTGCGCAGCAATGAAGAATTAAAAACGTGGCACTTTAAAGATGAAGAGTCTCACCAAACGATCACGGTCACGCCAAAGCGCTTTTCTGATGATGGTGAAGTAATTCGACAATGGGCGTTGGACGGTGCGGGGATTGCGTTGAAATCGATTTTAGATATTCAGCAAGACCTAAAACAACAACGTTTAGTAACGGTTTTGGATGGGTATATGAAAAACTTCAGCGCCTTTTCGCAAGGCGCTGAAGCGGATTTGCATGTCATTTATCAAAGCCGCCAATATCAACCGAAAAGAGTTCGCCTGTTTTTGGACTTTCTAGTTGAGCAATTTAGCGCGCTGAGTGATACCAGCAATCAGATCTAGATGCGATTCCGAGGTTTCTCGGCGGTGGCGATAAATCCCGACGGTGCCAGGGTTTGGTTCGTTTTCCATGGTTAAGCATCGTAAGCCAAAGGATTCCAAATACGGTTGCAGATGGCGGGTATAAGACATCACCGCGACGCTTTCTTTCAGTACATCAATGCTGGCGAGCAGAGAATCCACTTCGTAAGTCGGTCGGTCATCCAGTTGCTGCCTTTCGCGTTCATTTTGTTTTGGGATTGGGTTATCGATGACGTGAGCGAATTTCTTTGCGTCATAAGTGACCGAAAGAGCGGGGTATTCGTGCAGCATTTCTTCGGTGACGGTTTTCCCTAGAAGTGGGTGGTTTGGGGAAACAAAATAGGCATCAACCGTTTGAAATAGCGGAATAAACGTAACATCGCATTTAGACGACAAGCCGACAATCTCGTGGCCGATGAAGAATTCAATCTGTTCGTTGATTAATGAATCCATCAAGCCTAAGTGATTGCCAAGTTCGACGTGCGTAGATGCCGATGGCTGCTTGGTCAGATGGTCATTGAGTGCTTGTTTGACGAACAGCGGCCACCACGCATCGCCAGTACCCATTTTAATTTTTCCGACTTGGTACTGTTTCCGTTCATCAATGCTTTGCATCATTTGGTTGTATTCATGCTGCATCGCGTTGCTATGGCGATAGAGGATGCGTCCGTATTCGGTCAACACCATGCCATTAGGATGACGTTCAAACAGCGTCACGCCGAGATTCTCTTCCAGCTTCTTTAAATTGCTTGTTACCGTTGGCTGGCTTAACCCTGCCATTCTTGCCGCAGCGCTGATGCTTTGGCAGCGTGCAACCAGTAAAAATTGCTGCAGAGATTTGTCCATTTTCTTTCCCCTCTAAGAACGAGGGGTATTTTGCACAATTTCATTTATAAATCACAAATCTGTAATCTCATTTGATTGAAATTATGCGCATTTCATAGATCTACATCACTGTTGGGGTTTGACGTATAGATGTTATCTATAGCTCGCTCCTGACTTCCTATTTTCCCCTCAAAAGGGTGTTCTTTAGACTGTCGCCAAAACAACAATCTAAGGGATGAACATGAAACCGAGTTTTATTGCGCTTGCTGTCGCGTCTTGTATTGGTCTTGCTGGGTGTGGGTCAGATTCCTCTGATGCGCCTGTGCCGGTCGACAAACCAATTATTTCAGCCGACTTGTATTTACGTGGTTTAAATGGGGATTGGGGCACGGCAGAGCACGCCAAGCTAAACTATTTGGGTAATAACGAGTACGAAACCGTACTGCGCGTCGCTCGAGGTAGCAATCAGTTCAAGATTGCTGATCCGGGTTGGCAGATCCAATACACCTATTTTGAGGAGCCCGCGGCGTTCGATAAAGCTCAGGAGTACCTGCCAAAACCAGACACGAATGAAGCGTGTATGAATGATGATTGTAACTCTGAGATCACGTTTGAAGACAAAGGGTATTACAAGTTTTCTGTGAGCTTTGCCAATGAAAGTCGCGCGACAATGACTGTGACGAAAGCAACGCAAGAAGAAGCGGAAAAATACTACTCTGATGCGATTCTCGACCCTGCAATGGTGCATGAAGGACATCAGAGCAAAGAAGTGAAACTGTTCGCCAATTACGATGACTCGAGTGATACCGTGATTTTCTCGGTGAAAGATCCTAAAGCTGAGCTGCGTGAATTTGGTATTTCAACGACGACAGAATTGCGTGATGCGCTCGACCAAGGCTTAGTGATTAATGAGCAAACAGGGCCGCGAGTGGTGTCGGGTGATGTCGCGTTTGACGCGTTGTTTGCGTTGACGATGAAAGAGCTAGACCAGCTTGCCGTTTCTGAAATCAAAGACGGCAATTACAACTACAACAACCCAATCAAAGCGGAAGTTTTTGAGACGGGCGCGAAGTGGCATTACGTATGGACGCGTGATTTGGCGTACGCAGCAGACCTTTCGCTTGCATTGATGAATCCAACTCGCGTGCAAAATGGTTTGAATTTCAAATTGTCCGCTTTCCGCGATACGACCGATCAGCAATACGATGGCGAGCAGATTGTGCAAGACACGGGCACTGGCGGTAGCTGGCCAATCAGTACCGACCGCACGACTTGGGCGCTTGGTGCAGAACGCTTACTTTCGGCATTGGATGGAGAAGAGTACAACCAGTTTGCTGAGCGCGCATATAAAGCTATCAGTAATACACTTGAAGCCGATCGCCTGGCGGCTTTTGATGCGAAATCTGGTTTATACACTGGTGAGCAATCATTCCTCGATTGGCGTGAGCAAACGTATTCAACGTGGACGCCAAACGATGTCAATGCGATTGGTAGCAGCAAAGCGTTATCGACAAACGTGGTTCACTACCGCGCGATTCAGCTCGCGGCTAAGTTGGCAGAGAAGTACGATTCAACCAACGCGGTCAAATACACCGATTGGGCTGAGCAGTTAAAAAACGCTATCAACGAGCAGTTTTGGAATGCCGAACGCGGTATGTACGTAAGCTATTTGTTTGACAATGGCAAAGACATCGCGGTCGACAAATACGACATGTTGGGCGAAGCGCTTGCGATCATCAGTGGTGTGGCAAGTGATGCGCAGGCGAAACAAATCATGGCCAATTACCCACACAGTGAGTTTGGCGTGCCGGTTTACTTCCCTCAACAACCGGACGTGCCTGTGTACCATAACCGCGCAATTTGGCCATTTGTTACCGCGTACAGCTTGCGCGCCGCGCATCAAACACAAAACGTGGCAGCGGCGAACAATGCCATTCAATCGTTGGTTCGTGGTACAGCGACCAATTTATCCAACATGGAAAACTTAGAGTGGCTTTCTGGTAAGTCATTCATCATCCATAGTGATCATGGTGAAGATCCAAGCTTGGATGGCCCAGTGATTAACTCTCAGCGTCAGCTTTGGTCTGTGGGTGGCTACTTGAACATGGTGGTAGAGACCCTATTTGGCATCCATACCGAAACAGGTAAGTTGGAAGTGAAGCCATTTATCACAAGTTGGGTGCGCAATAACTTGTTGGCTCAGTCTGAACAAATCACGTTGGAAAACTTTGCCTTCAAAGGAAAGAACTACTCGGTAACGATTGACTTGCCTGAAGTAAGCAAAGATGAAACAGGCTACTACCCAGTTGAAAATGTCACGATGGACGAAGAGGGGCATTTCCACGTGACACTGGGCGCGCTTGTGAATGTAGATAGCAGCATTACTTTAGTTTCTGGTGTGAAACCGTATGTGAGTGAAGACAGCCGCGTTTATTCTCCGCAAGAGCCAAAACTGGTAGTAAAAAGCGTTGATAATTCGGTTTCGATTGACGTGACGAGCAAGTACAACGTGAACTTGTATCGCAATGGCGAGCTGATTCAAAAGAACGTGATTGCTCAATCTTATTCCGATACGCCAACAGGTTTTGCTTGTTATTTGGCTGAAAGCATTAACGATAAAGGCTTCCGTTCTAACCCAAGCCAACCAGTTTGTGTCGGTGAAGAGAGCCGCATCAAACTTGCTGGCGAATATCAGCCACTCAAAGACAATGTCTCAGTGGTTACGGTGAGCAAAGACAGTGGCATCGTAAAGGGTGCAGAGTCGTTTACAGCTCCTGTAACGGGCACTTACCAGTTCGATGCTTGGTACAACAATAACCTAGGGCAACTTAATACTGGCATTACGAACACCGTGAAATTGTTAGAGGTATTGGATGATGCAGGTAAAGTGGTTGGTCAAGGTTACTTGCAGATGGGCCATATTGGTGAAAACCAAGGTATGCGTTACTCAACGCCAATTGAAGTGGCGTTGGAGCAGGGGAAAACCTATCAGATCGCGCTGAAGGACCACTTCAATATGAGTTACCTCACATCGAATGAAACCTACATCTACGCTGGTGGTATTGAGGGTGAAAAGAACGAAGCTCAAATCGCAGATATTCGAATCACACCTTTAATGTAGGCTGTTTTAACAAAGCTGCGTTCTAAAAACTGTGTTCTAAGAAAAACAAAGCCGCTGAGATTATCAGCGGCTTTGTTGTATTTGCTATCGGAGGCCGTTTACAGGTTAGTTTGCAGTTTGCGGACGAGGCTTACGGCGCTGACCTGACGGTTTGTTTCCTGCAGGCCTAGCATTGTTTGGCTTGCGGTTACCTGACGGTTTACCAGCGTTGCCACTCTTACTACCGTTTGGTTTATTTCCATTCGGTTTATTGCCATTTGGCTTGTTGCCGTTAGGTTTGCGGTCATCTGGTTTACTGTTTGTACGACCTTGGCCTTCACGGTTGCCTTTAGGCTTGCCCGCACCACCTTGATTGGTGCTGTTTTTGTTGCCGTTGTTACCACCGTTGAAGCGACGTTTAGGTTTGTTTGCACCATTGCCTGCTTTCTTTTCGGTTGCTGGAGCGTTTTCACCCGCAGCATTTGGCGCTTTTGGTTTTTTCGGCTTCTTAGGTTTTTTCGGTTTGATTGGACGAGTATCCAGTTTGGATTCTGGCACTACATTGGTTGGCGCAAAACCTTCCAACTCTTTACGTGGTAGCACTTCTTTAATCAAACGTTCAATCGCAAACAACTCAGATGCTTCTAGCGCACATACAAGTGAAATCGCTTTACCTACTTCGCCCGCGCGGCCAGTACGACCAATACGGTGAACGTAGTCTTCTGCCACTTTAGGTAGCTCAAAGTTCACCACTTGTGGTAATTGAGGAATATCGATACCGCGCGCAGCAATGTCCGTCGCGACCAACACACGAATTTCACCCGATTTAAAATCCGCCAGTGCTTTGGTACGCGCGCCTTGGCTCTTGTTGCCGTGGATGGCAGCAGCAGGTAGATTTTGTTCGATCAGGAACTTCGCCAGACGGTTTGCGCCGTGTTTCGTTTTCGTAAACACCAGCACTTGCTTCCAATCGCCGTCTTTGATCAATTTAACCAACATCGGTGCTTTCTTCTTCACGTCTGCTGGGTAGATGCTTTGCTCAACCGTTCTCGCCGTCGAGTTTGCCGGGTTAACGGAAATCTCAACCGGGTTGTTCACCAAGCCTTTCGCAAGGTCGCGGATTTCATCCGAGAAAGTCGCCGAGAACAGTAGGTTCTGACGTTGTTTTGGTAGTAGTGCTAGGATCTTACGAATGTCACGGATAAAGCCCATATCCAGCATGCGGTCTGCTTCGTCCAGTACTAGCACTTCCAGTTGGTCGAACTTCACTGCATTTTGGTTGTACAAATCCATCAGGCGGCCTGGTGTCGCAACCAACACATCCGCACCTTTGCGAAGACGCAGCATTTGCGGGTTGATCTTCACACCACCAAAAACAACCGCACTGCTTAGTGGAAGATGACGGCCGTACATAAACACGTTTTCTTGCACCTGAGCCGCAAGTTCACGCGTTGGCGTCAGGATAAGTGCACGAACTTGGTTAGCACGAACGCGAGGGCCATTCGATAAACGCTTAAGAATCGGTAGCGTAAAGCCTGCAGTTTTACCTGTACCAGTCTGCGCTGCTGCCATTACGTCTTTCCCTTCCAAAATAGCAGGAATTGCTTTTGCCTGAATTGGCGAAGGGGTGTCGTAGCCTTTTTCTTGAATAGCTTTAAGGATTGGAGCAGATAGACCTAAAGAGGTAAAACCCATATGTATGATTCTCAATTGTAGAGTTAGATAACAACGCGCCGAAAACAAATCGGTACGAAAAGTGCGACATTCTGAGGCTTTTACGCGCTGGCTTCAACTAATTCTGTTATGGATAAATATTTGAACTGGATCTCATTTCTTTTTTGAACAAAAAAGAGCATAGAAAAGTGACGTAGATTCATTCTGTAGTTTGAATGTGTTACGTGTTCTTTCGGAAAAAACAGCGAGACAAATGGTGATTATTAATCACTCAAACGGCTTAAAGATACTTGTTTGATAAATAATCAGAATGATTGAATGTTATTCAGTGTTTTGCCACTCAATTTTAATGGAAATTAGTTAGTAAAGTATTACCAAGTCTCAGATTTGACACATAACGGTATGGTTAAATGCTGAGCAGAAAGGAATCGACTGATATAAAACAATGAGCTTGATGTGAATGCAAGGATCTCATTCAGCATCAAATCGCACTATTATCCCAGCTTGCTAACAAAAGGTTGTACTATGCGCTTTGCTATCCGATTTCTCTACTCACGGCCTCCTTCACACTTTATTCAGAGATCTTTCTGCTTTTACTGCCTGAGTTAAAGCTCTCTAAATATTTGTTCTATTGTTGTATTTAACGGTGGCAAGGCTTGTCTACCTAGAGTGCTTTGTTACTGCAAGTTCTATATTTCTGATGTTATGAATTAATTTTGTGGTTGTGAGAACTAATAAAATGTCGTCAATAAATAACAATTTCTACTGGGTTGGTGAACAGCCTGTCAGTGAGTTAGCTGAAGATATGGTTTTGGTTAATCATATTGATGAGGTGGCAACGGGACTCGGTGGCATGGTGTGTATTGCTTATCAAGATCCACACCAAATAGATACTGCTCTGAAAGCGTTTTATCAGGAGAAAGGGCGTTGGTCTTGGGCGGTTTATGTCTCCGTGGAAACCCCTTATTCTCGATGCGTTACCGACGGTGTCTTTGAAGCTAGAGAATCAATAAAAATTTGGCGATCCATTCAGAGCAAGCTCGATGCCATTGATGAACCGGAAGTGTTAGATCCTTTGATTGGTTGGCTTGGGGTCAATCGTCAGCGAAGAGTGACTGCTTTAAAAAGTTTAGAGTCTATGTCGGTTTATTCGTACCCAATCATAGATATGTTGTTTCCTGATATTTATTCGACTTATCGATACGTGCTCTCAGAGCAAGGTCGCGGAGTATTAGAAGCGGAAGTGCTGATCGATAGAATTCGTGTTTGTTCTCATTGCAACAGCGGACACTTGAATTATGTAGAGGTGTGCCCGGATTGCAGCAGCATCGATATCGACTCTCAAAGCTCTTTGCACTGTTTCACTTGTGGCCATGTTGGTGAACAACACAGCTTTCAGCGCCGTGGAAAGCTCGAGTGCCCCAAATGTTTGACTCAGCTGCGCCATATCGGCGTTGATTATGATCGCCCGCTTGAAAACCACGTTTGTAATAGTTGCTCCAGTTTATTTGTTGAAGCGGCGACGATCAGTCAATGTTTAAGTTGTGACTCAAAGATCAAAGTCGAAGAGCTTGTTGTCCGGAAAATTTACCAATATCGACTTGGTGAAGTGGGTGAATACATTTTCCAACACGGCAAGTCCATTCAAGCTCCTGAGCTCTCGATCAAAGGCAAAGTGGAAGTCAGCTTTTTCCAAAATTTGCTTGCATGGTTAAATAAAGTCGCGCTGAGACACAAAGAACAGCACCTTCTACTTGGACTGCATTTACCGACGATCGATGAATACGGTAAGCAATATGGCGATGCAAAATTGTTCTCATTGATGGATCAACTGACGCGTCGTCTTAGCGGCTTGTTTAGAGATACCGATATCTGTTGTCAGTACAAACAGGATGTGTTGCTTGTCCTAATGCCAAATACGACCAACGCGAGCCTGTCCATTTTACAGCAAAAATTATCGGATCTGGGTGAGCTTGTTGAAGACGAAGAGTTTGAGTTGGATGTCTTTGCTTGGGACCTGCCCGATCCGATCATCGAAGACGGTGTTTCTGTTTGGATGGAATCGCTGATGGGTGAGATTTATGCTGCAAGATAGTCTCGTTCTGCTCGACTATCTTCGAGGCATGCTACTTCACAATGAAGAGTTATGGCTATTGCTGTTTCCCGTCATGATCATTATCGAGCTACCTCTATATTTGCTGGTGCTAACAGGGATATTTCGTTGGTCATATGCGCAAGAAGATCCAGAATTAAAACAGTTCCCTTCAGTGAGTTTCGTTATTACTTGTTATGGTGAAGGTGACGCGATTGGGATCACTATCGATACGTTAGTTGAGCAAGTTTACCCAGGTCATATTGAAGTACTTGCTGTGGTTGATGGGGCGGTACAAAACCAAGATACCTATCAAGCCGCGTTAAATGGTGAGAAAAGGCATGCAGGCGTTCGTAATCGTAAAGTGCGCGTGTTGCCAAAATGGCAACGAGGAGGCCGAGTATCAACACTGAATGCCGGCTTATCAATGGCTAGTGGTGAAATCGTCATTAACGTGGATGGAGATACGTCATTCGATAACGACATGGTCTTCACCATGATGAAACAGTTTGCGGATAAAAATGTGATTGCGAGCGGCGGTGCATTAAGAGTTCGCAACCATAACGCCAACTTGTTGACCAAAATGCAATCCTTGGAGTACATGCTGTCGATGCAAGCCGGTAAAACGGGGATGGCGACATGGGGAGTGCTCAATAACATTTCTGGCGCCTTCGGAGCGTTTCGGAAGAACCTGCTTAAGCAAGTGGGGGGCTGGGATACGCATACTGCAGAAGATCTCGACTTAACCATGCGCTTGAAGCAATACAAACGTCGTTACCCTGATAATAAATTGGCTTTTTCGACGCACTCCATCGGCCATACTGATGTGCCAGATACGTTGAAAGGTTTGGTATTGCAGCGGCTGCGTTGGGATGGCGATTTATTGTTTTTGTTTTTGCGTAAACACAATGAAGGGTTGTCTCCACGGCTACTTGGTTGGGGGAACTTTTTATTCACTTTGGCTTATGGCGTGATTCAAAACGTTTTATTGCCGCTGCTTGTGGTGATATTTAGCGTGTACATGGTGATTGTCTATCCACTTAAATTTGTATTGGCGTTGATGCTAATGCTCTATTTTGTCTACCTCTTCTTATCTGCTCTGATTTTTGTTGTCTACATTGGGCTTGTATCAGAGAGAAAGAAAGAGGATTTGAAGTCAGCGAAATGGTTATTTCTTTACCCTGTCTACCAGTTTTTCATGCGTTTGATTACCGCTTTCTCAATGGTTAATGAAGTTGTGAGGAGAAGTCATGAAGAGTCGAGTATGGCACCTTGGTGGGTATTGAAGCGAGGTAAAAAGTTTTAGTATGAAAGTTAACTTTCACTTAGATAAGAAAAACAAACCGCAGTCTGAGAACGGGATGAAAGTCGTCTACGGACAGGCAAAGCGTGGCGGTTATCGTCTCCGTTGGTACTTGATTTTAGCGATTGTAATCAGTCCGCTTTTGTTTATGGCTTATTACTTGTTTAGAACGCAAGTGTTAGTGACGGCGCCTGCCATTATCACGTCACATCCACTTACGGTGACGGCAACTCGCTCTGCCATTGTTGGGCCAGTGCCTGTGAATGTCGGTACGGAAGTGAATCAGGATCAAGCGCTGCTGTTGTTAAAAGATAATGCGTTGAATAAAGAGATTGATTTCATTAAAGATGAGCTGGTGAAACTGTCTAAAAATCAGGTGCAAAGTACTGATGAGCTATACAAAAGTGCTATTGAAAGCTCAGCTGAAGGCTTGAAGAAGGTCCGTGATATTCAGAAAAAATACGACCTTTACAGAAAGAAAGGGCAAGTGTCTGAGGTGGATTACGCCGCTATTGTGAGTGTGAATAACTCACTGAGCAATCAGTTAAGCAGTCAGAAAATTGCTTATGTGGATGCGATGCGTAACTTGGAAGAGTTAGAGTTAGCTGGTCCAGTGACACAAGAGTATCGTTCTTTAATGCGTGAGCTGGTAGTAAAGCGTGCTCAACAAGAAGATCTCACCTTCCGTTCCCCGATGAACGGTCGTGTACTCGATATTCATGTGCATGAGGGGCAAAATGTATCGGAAAATACGCCATTGCTCACGATTGCTCGCAACGTGACACCTGAAATTACGGCTTTTCTAAATCCTAAATACCTCGAATACAGTAATATGGAAACCAAAGCAAAAGTCGTATTTCCTGATGGTCGAAAGTTTAGAGCGACGGTATCGAAGCCAGTTGAGGTTGTGAACAAATTGCCTTCAGAACTTCAAAGCCCATTTGAAGGGCAGCCAGCCTATTTAAAAGTCACACTGAGCTTTGATGAGCCGTTGGAAAAAAGTCGATGGATTGAAGGGGTCGAAGTGGAAGTTCGCTTTTAACGTTGGTTGATTGAGTAGGAAAGGAGCGAAAGCTCCTTTTCTTTTTTGGTTGTTAACGCGCCTTTAGTCGCCTTTAGCATGCATTAAAAACGCGCTAGTCAGTTGCTGAAAGAGTGAATCTATCGAGAGGCGGTCGGGTATATGATTGAAGAGCGGTGTGTGGACATCGCCACGAATATCATCGCTGTGACCACAAAGCTGATTACACATTCGTACTGGTTCGACAATCTTCTCGACGTCGGCATCAATCAGAATGCATGCTTGTGACAATACCACTTGTCCGCCGCCTTTTTTAAGTAAAACACGCTGCGCGGTTCCCACGACTTTTTGCCCGCCAATGTTGAGGTTGTACTCGCCATCGCAGTAGGAATAAGGCGTAGCATGAACATCCACTTTCACGCCGAGCTGTTTAAAGAAAACCGTTAATATCGCACACAAATCGAGATACGCTTTCTTGATGTCGTAAGGCTCACCGTCTGGCCAGTGATAGATGTGGGATAGATTAATAATACCCGGTACTTGAGGGACGGGGGCACCACCAGTTTTACGGGAAAAGAGTTTCCAGCCAGACGCATTTAACGCATGTTCTAACTCGTTAGAAATAGGCCACTTTTTACCTGCGGGAAGCACGAGCGTCTGGCTTTTTACTTGCCAAAGTAATAGCACTTGCGAGAGTTGGTTGGACTGAACTTGTTTAATGAGCTCATCTTCTTTTTCAAATGCATCAGCGACTTCCGTAGCCGTATAGCGAATTAGCTTATTTTTAGAAACCAAACTCTATCCCTCATCCGTATATTATCGCTACTGTTTTATCTTAGATGCCATGTGATTACTAGCGGTATACGCTGCCTTTAGAGTTTTCTTCGCTTCCATTATTTCTATTTAAAGGGGCGATAGAAATATTTTGTTGGTCATCACATAAGCAATTCATAAAATCCGCCATCTAAATAATTTTTAGGCGATATGACTATGAAAAAGCGAGTGATGTGTCTTGCGTTAGCGGCATCATTGACGGGATGTGTGACGTTCCCGACCCAAGAATCTGAGCAAGTCCAAGTGCTTTGGGACAACGTGAATGCGATTGAAAACTGCGAGCTAATGGGAACGGTAATTGGCTCGGAAGGGCACTTTTATGATTATTGGCTGCACGCAGATAAAGACATGGTTTGGGGTACGTTAAACCAAATGCGCATCAAAGCGGCAGATTTGGGCGCAGATACATTGTATTTATATGAGCCGTTGGACTTCTCCACATCGGTTACTATGTTTGCTAATGCTTATAAGTGCAAACAGTGATAATTTTACTTTTCCGAAAGAAAAGACAGGCGAAATGTGCCTGTCTTTGAGCTTGTTGCCAAACAACAAGTTTACGTCTGTGCGCGTTGTGATGAGCGCTTTTCAGTTAATTTACGTTCGCTGTAGCCACTGCCGTCGTGTCAGAAAACGACAGCGTGAAGTCCTGTTCGGTATTTAATACTTTGGCCGGGAACTCCAAGCTTAACTGTGTGTGTGGTGCGACTTCTGAAGCGATACTGGTGACGAATTTTCGGGTTTCACCCGGAGAGATTGACAAGTTGTTTCCCCCTCGTGATGAGAGCTCTGCGATCCCCATGGTTTCAAGCGTGTTACCCGCAGTATCTGCTAAGTTCAACAAAGACTCCGATTTATACACTAGCTCTCCGCTTTCGGTGCGATAGGCATTAAACGTGTTGAAGTTTGGCTGTAATGAACCTTGTGAACCGACGTTAGTGACGGAAAACGTCACATTAGAGCCATCAAAATTCTCGACTTTCACCAACACGTTACCGTCTTGGTAACGAGCTGCTGCGGCAGCACTGGCTTGCTGTTTCTGTCTCTGTTGTTCTTTCTCGATGTTGCTTAACTGTTCCTGCTCGCTAGCAATTCTATTTTCTGCCATGGCGTAGGATTGATCCACCATTGCTAACAAAGCGGGGATTGAATACAACGTGAGACCTTCCAAATGGTCAAAGTCGATTTTGGCATGCTGAGTAAGTTCGTGGTTCGAGAACTGGCAGTAACCATCAATCAAGCTAACAAATGCGACTTCAAAAGTACCTTGTAATCGACTCACTTCCTGTGCGGCTTTTTCTAAATCTGAGCGTACTTTTCTGATCTCTTCCAATGTCTTTTGTGGCAAACGTCCATTGGGTGACACATCGTTGGAAACCGAGACCAGTGCTTCGGTCACAAATGGATTGTTTTCGGCTGGAATCACTGTGGTGATGCGGTTGGATTTAGTGATGTCTTCGCCCAGTAAAACCACCATTTTTTGCGATACGGCAGTTGTGTTGCCCGCTAAAACATCACTACAGTTTGGAGACGTATTCGCATACGCGGCGAATGCGGTAAAAAGTGAAAAGATAACGGACCAGCCAGTGGTGACGAGTCCTGTCGTGGTTCGAGTGTTCATCCTGATAACCCCTCTGTCATTTGGTGCGATTCACTGACGTAATTGCCAATCAAAAGACTGGCTCGCGACATTCAGAATGGTTCTGGTCAATCCTTCGTAGTGGGTATGCCCGCAGATGCTTTCTAGTCGTTTTCTCAATCGCTAAGCCACGACTGAGTAAAGTGTCTGAAATTGAGAACATTAATGCTGCGAAGTTGATGTCTTTTGTTTGAAAGATAGACGTAACTTTTCTAACCATCAAATACGTGATTAGGTTCTCATTTTTATATGAGTGAGAGGATCAAGAGAAAACAGGCACTTACTGTAGAGAGTTGATTTGAGAGAAAAATATAAATTTTTTTGGGGAACTTTTTTGATGCTGCCTTTGAGACTTTTTCGAATCTCAAAGGCAGATTCTAACGCATGCGCTTAATTACAAAGCGTTGAGTACATCCGCAAGTCGAGTGACAGCAGTCGTCAGTTCTTCTGGTGTGGCATTGGTATAGTTAAGACGCAGAGCGGCTTTTACCTTTGAACCTTCCGGATAAAATACCGGGCTTGGCACTACAGCAACCCAGTTTGCGAGAAGGGTCTTCGCAAGTTCGAACGTGTCACATTCTGGAATTTCTACCCAGACAAACATACCACCATCGACAGGTTTGAGTACGCAACTTTCCGGCAGCTGTTTTTGCAGCTCAGTAAACATGACATCGTAACGCGATTTGTAAAGCGCACAGATGGTTGAAATGTGCGTTTCGAAGTTGTCATGTTGCAGTAGACCATGCAGCAAAGCTTGCATTGGAATACTAGAGTGCAGATCGGCACCTTGTTTGATTTTGATGAGTGGCTCAAGGTAACTGCGTTTGCCCGTTACCACACCAATACGCAAGCCTGGTGAGGCGATTTTGGAGAAAGAGCGCAACACGATGGAGTGCTGCGGGCAGAAATCCGAAACCAGCGGCAGTGCTTCACCAGAAAAACGCAGCTCTCGGTATGGTGCGTCTTCAATGAATGCAACGTCGTATTGGATACAAAGCTCGGCAACTTTTTGGCGAGTCTCTAGCGCCCAGCATACGCCCGTTGGGTTGTGAAAATCAGGTACGGCGTAGAACATTTTTGGTTGCTGCGTGGCAAAACATTGCTCGAGTTCTTCAAGGTTTGGGCCACACTCGGTTTGCGAAACGGTCACGATGTTGGCTTGCACTAAACCGAATACTTGCATAGCACCAAGGTAGCTTGGCGCTTCCATCACCACTTTATCGTCCGGATTCACGTACGCACGCGCAATCAAATCTAGCCCTTGCTGAGAGCCCGTTGTGATCATCGCCAAATGAGATTCTGGCAGCTGGTAATAATCGGTCAAAAAGTTAAGTAGCGGTGCGTAGCCTGCTGTTGCGCCGTATTGAAACACCTCTGGCATGTTCGCGAGGTTTTCGAGCGTCGGTTTCATTAAGTCGATCGGGAAGGTTTTTTCGTCCGGTAAGCCACCCGCAAGAGAAATGACGTTCTTATCGCTCGCTGCTGCGAGGATCTCTCGAATGTAGGATGACTTAGTTTGTTGTAATGACTGTGCTATTTCCATGTGCTGTGCTTCTCGTAATTGTCTTTTTTTATGTCAGAAATAGTATAGGTAAATTGCCAATCTTGGTGTGTCCATTTATGCTGTTAAATATGTCCATTTATGCTATTTGAGCGAAAGTTTACTCCGTGAGCCATCAACAAGTTTCCAGAATCAATGACGTGCTGTTTTACATTCATCAGGACATTAGCAGAGAGTTATCGGCTAAAGAGCTAGCAGATGTAGCAGCCTATTCTGAACAACACTTCCATCGTATTTTTAAAGACGTGGTAGGGGAGTCTATCCATCAATATATCCGCCGTACAAGAATGGAATACGCCGCCAATCAACTGATGTTTGATACCAGCTCATCGGTGTTAGACATTGCTAACAAGTGCGGCTTTAGCTCGGTATCTTCTTTTAGCCGAGCGTTTAAAGCAACGTTCGCTATGTCTCCTGGTGCATGGCGAAAGCATGATTTACAAGTCGCAGAAAAGCCGTATCTAAAAGATCCGGAAGTGGCTGCGGGTTATCATCGGGTTGCGAAACGCGAGTTGCCAGAACCCAAAATTATGGAGGTCCCACAACGCTTTGCGGCGTATGTGCGACATGAGGGTTATAGCCGTTCCATTCGCAATGCGTGGCTGATTTTGAAGGCGTGGGCAAGTTCTGAGAATCGGGACTTTTCGGTTCAATATGGTTTGCATCACTCCAACCCTGCTTGGGTCGAACTCGACAAGTGTCGTTATGTGGCTTGTATGGCAATTGATACGCCGCTCAAAGTGCGCGGCGTCGTGAATCAAATGACGATTCCGGGTGGTTTGCATGCCGTCTTTCGCTTAACGGGAGTATATGGTGAGCTTCTTCCTCAACTGAGTATGGTACTAGAGAAGTGGTTGCCTAACTCTGGCTTTAAACAGCGTTCTACACCAGCTTACGTCCATTATCATAAAAATCATTTTCTCAGCCATGATGAGGCGTTTGAGCTGGATTTCTATCTGCCCATTAGCTTCTTCTAAGGATGAAAACGAACGTATTATCTTGTGAGTCGATTTGTGGTGAGCAAAGAGCTGACCAAGAACGCTATGAAGAAAAGGCAGAGCTTGTGCTGACTCTGCCATTTCTAGAGGATCTTAAAAGTTTGCATCTGTATCAGTACCAACGGATACGTTAAGTCCGCTAGTTGATTGATAAATGCTGAAATTTTCGCCAGCGACAATACCTTCTTCAGAATCGTCATTTGCCGTACAGGTATAGCCGACCGAGTAAGTACCAGGTTCTACAAAACCGAATTCGTACTCGTAATTTGCATCATCAACGTCTTGAACCACGTTCGCTGCTGCGATTGGCATTGCTTGGCCTTCTGCGCCGGCAAATGGCCCCATGTTTTCTTCAGCGATATTTCCTTGATATAAGTAGACCGCGTGCGCATATCCATTTGCGCTTGGGGTATCCGTTTCGCAGCTTTGATAGGTCAATGTTGCGACATCACCCTGAATCTCCCCCGTTGTGACCGTGTTAATTAAAGTGACGGAGGTGCGTTGAATGCTGTAGCCTTCGTTTTGGCCTGTTCCGTCTTTTAAGCCACGGCGCAGATCAAATTCAACTACGAACTCATTATTGTCAGGGTTGACTGCAAAGGTGTTGTTAAAGAACAGTACTCCAGAGTCAGGATCCTTTCCGACACCTTGTGGGCAAGCACCATCACCTTTGACGGTCAGTGGGATTTGATTTCCTGTCGCTTCGTCAATCACATACGATGGGTAGTTTGGATGATCGCCATCATTAGCAAACACGCAGAGTTTATAATTACCAGTTGGTATCAGTTCATCATCCACCAATTCCTGCGCGTCACTGCCTTGGAAATTGAGTAAGTTAACACTTAGTGGGAGTGGATCTTCACCTTCGGGAAGGGGGTTACCATCTTCGTCGACCAAATTGCCTTCTTCGTCTGTTTTATACACATCGAATACTTGTGGTGTGCCACCATCCAGAGGAAGAAATGCAACTTTGTTATATGTGATCACCAGTTCTGATACGTCATCAATAGGGGCATCTGATACAGACAAAGTAACAGGAGTCATTGTACTGACAGAGTCACTGTCTGAATTACAGCCAATAAGTGCAACGGCTATTGATGCACTGATTAGGCCAATTTTCATGCTGTTCATTAGATGTACCTTTTTATGAGAAGTGTATTAAATGTAGCTTATTATTGACAAAATACAGAATAACAACGAGCGGAGTTACCGGGTCGAAAACAGCGATGAACCATCATTAAGACGTTCAGTAAAAGTGTGCTCAAATCGACGATATTGTGCTCAATGAAGTGCTATGGTTAAGAATGTGTCGCTCAAAAAATGAGCGGAGATATACATCAATAACTCTAGCCAAGAGGTCTCTATGTTAGGTGAAAATCACTCATTAACTCATGAATTCCCAGAACATTTGGATACCATTACTCAGCTTGCCGAAAACGATGCATCATTTGCTGAAACCGTTAAAAACTACAATGCTTTAGATAAGGAAATCCGCGTACTAGAACTGCAAGGAAGCCCGATTGATGATCACGAAATGAACGTGTTAAAACATAATCGAGCTGAGCTCAAAGATTGGCTCCACTCGAGAATTATGGGCTCTTAGCGACGCAATGATCATCGGCTCGTAATCTACGAGCCGATTTTAGTTTCAAGGGACGATGCCAAGTATTCCAACATTAGGGTTGCTGAGCAGGAGCTTG
The DNA here is from genome assembly GCF_024181795.1 of Vibrio sp. Y10_XG_PY6. NCBI lineage: Bacteria > Pseudomonadati > Pseudomonadota > Gammaproteobacteria > Vibrionales > Vibrionaceae > Vibrio > Vibrio sp. Y10_XG_PY6. The sequence goes on along the minus strand of NZ_JAMZAQ010000001.1, from coordinate 1,590,349 downwards.
GAGTGGAAGGTGGCCTGTTTTTACCCAAATGATCGTTTCTTGCTCTACAAAAGGAAAGTGCTCACTCATATGTGGACTGCGTATCCAAGAGTAGGGAGGATAGGTTCCTAGCTCGTCTTTAAATTCCCCCGATAACACAAAAATTTCTTCACCACCAAAGTGACGGTGTGCTTGAAACTTCTCGCCTTTCGGCCATTTAACCAATGCGACATGTTCATGCTCAAAATCATGCAATGGCATGACTTTCAGCCCACCAATGCCAGGTGACCAATTCGCTTTGTTCGTGTTGATGCGAACTGTTTCAAGATCATCAGAATTGAATTGATTTAGTTTAACTAAAATCACACAGCCTTCTTTGCTATAGGGCGCATGTTGACTTCCAGGAGGGTTACGCAAGTAGGTTCCAGCAGGGTAGTCACCATGTTCGTCAGAGAACACTCCTTCGAGCACTAATATTTCTTCTCCGTGAGGATGAGGATGAGTCGAAAAGTGCGAGTTTGGCTCATACTTCACTACGCTGGTGGTGTGCCCTGATTCTTTGGCTTCTCTTTCCAAAGGTTTACGCCACACGCCTTTGGAAGGGCTGGCGATCCACTCCTGTTCACCTGTTTCTATCACGATTCTTTTCGAGAAATCCATATTCAACATACTGAAATTCCATTACTTATCTAATGATTGACTCTCAATAGTATACGTATAAAAAACATCAATTGATTCACTTGTTGATAGTCAAAATCAGGGATTGAATACGAGCTAGCAGTCGGAACCGAGTTAAATTTCTGCTTGTGTAATGATAATTGTTATATTATAACATCGCAAATTAAATGTTATAACATAACAAAAGGAAAGAAGTAGTGAATAAGAAATTGGTTTCTCTCGCGATCGGTAGCATTTTTGCGTCCCCTGTTTTTGCCGATACATTATCGAACCCACAGATTGGTGTTGTTGTTGATGGCTACTACCAAGATGGTCAACGTCATAATTCTGAGCGCGAAGAAGGCTTTGGCCTAGGCCATACGGAATTGAACTTATCATCAAATATTGACGATAAGTTTCACGGTGCGTTGACCGCTGTTCTTGAAAGTCATGGCGATGAGACAGAATTAGAGCTTGAAGAAGTATTCATCGAAACTTTGGCATTGCCATACGGTGTAAACGTGCGCGCAGGCCGATTCCTATCTGACTTCGGTTACCTCAACAATCAACACATGCACACTGACAGTTTCGTTGAACGCCCAATTGCTTACCGTACTTTCCTTGGTTCGCATTACTATGATGACGGTGTACGCGCAAACATCGTTCTGCCAACCGATCTTTACGTGAAGTTTGGTGTAGAAGCATTAAGCGGCAACAAGATGTCTTCTGTTGAAGATGGCTCTAAAGTTGGTGTTTACACGACAACGATGAAGCTTGGTAATGATTTCTCTGAATCTTCAAGTTGGCAGTTTGGTTTAAGTTACCTGCGTAACGAAAATGGCAAAGTTAAAGAATTCGAAGATCACGACCATGGTCATGGTCACGAAGAAGAACATGACCACAGCCACGCTGCGGCTGTAACGGGTGCGAACCTATACGGCGCAGATTTTGTGTGGAAGTGGGCACCAGATGGTAACTACAAGTACAGCAACTTCACGCTATCTGCGGAATACATGTTGTTAGACGGTGTAGTAGACAGCAAATACAAGAACGATGCAGAGTCACCAGACAACTTAAGCGCATACTATGTTTCGGGCGTTTATCGCTTCAACCCAAGCTGGTCTACAGGCCTACGTTACGGCGAAGCAGAAAGCTATGATGGCCACGCACACGGCGATCATATGCATTTCACAGCACTGAATGATAAAGAGATGGATGCGATGATCGCATGGGATTCTTCTCATTTCGGTACGATCCGTGCGCAATACACTCGCATTGATAACCAAGACAGCGAAACAGACAACGTGTTTACTCTGCAATACGTGATGACATTTGGAGCGCACGGTGCACATGCGTTCTAAACTTGCGATAAGTAAATGCAGTTTAGTGATGATGGCGGCGGGATCTGCCATCATCTCTTCGCCTGCTTTGGCTCTCAACATTTTCGTTTGTGAGCCTGAATGGAAAGCTTTTCTTGAAAGTCATGCCCCAAACGCCACCATTTACTCAGCAACCACGGCTAAGCAAGATCCGCATTATGTTCAAGCTCGTCCGTCTTTAATTGCCAAGATGCGCCAAGCTGACATGGCGATGTGCTCTGGCGCTGAGTTGGAGGTAGGTTGGTTGCCGATGCTTCAAAATCGAAGTGGCAATAGTGCCGTTCAAAATGGTGCTCAAAGCATGATTTATGCGACCGATTTCGTGCGTATGTTGGACTCTCATGATCATGTTGACCGCAGCATGGGGGACATTCATGCGCACGGAAACCCACATGTTCAATTTGCGGCAAATGACATGATTCCATTATCTCGTAAAGTAACTGAGCGCTTAAAAGCGATTGATCCCGACAACGCGCAAAGTTACCAAGTGAATGGTATGAAGTTTCGCGCGCAGTGGCAAAAAAAGCTCAATGAATGGAATGAGAAAGGCGCGGCTTTAAAGGGTAAGCAAGTTGTCGGTTATCACGCGACGTATCGTTATTTGTACGATTGGCTCGGAATGAAGCAGATTGCCGATCTCGAACCTAAACCGGGCATTTCACCGACCACATCTCACCTGCAATCACTTACCAAGTTAGATGCCGACAGTTTTGATGCGATTGTTTACTCCTCTCATCAGGATCAGCGTCCAGCGAACTGGTTGCAGGAGCATACTGACAAACCTGTGATTCAACTGCCATTGACCGTTTCTGAGGGTGAAAGCTTGGATGAGATGTACGATCAGGTCATTGATGATTTACTGGATGTGTTAGTGCCACCCGTTCCAGTGAAGATCTAAGTCATGGCAGATTATGCATGGCTTTTACCTGCGGTTTTGTGTGGCTTAATTGCGTTAGTTGGCAACATCGTTCTGGGGCAACAAGTTCTTAATCGTCAGATCATCTTTATAGATTTGGCGGTGGCGCAAGTTGCGGCATTGGGGGCCGCACTAAGCCACTACTGGTTGAGCCAATACGCGCTGTTCTCAGGCTCATTCTTTGGTGAAATGATTGGCCCTTGGGTTATGTCTTTGATGCTTTGCGGTTTGATTGCCTTAATGGAGAAACGATACCAGCAACATTTAGAGCCCATGATTGGCAGCTTGTTTGTGGTGTCTGCATCGCTGGCGATCCTGCTGGTGAGCAAAGACCCACACGGCGGAGACTTTATTCAAGGCATTCTTAATGGGCAACTGTTATGGGCGACTTGGGCAGACGTTTGGCCTTTGGCACTCATTACCGCTGCGATGTTGCTATTGGTTTGGTTAAAACCTGCGTTTATGTGTGGTAGTGGTTTTTATCTGATCTTTGCTATCCTGATGCCCATTACGGTCAAGTTAACCGGCATTTATTTAGAATTTGCTTTGTTGGTTATTCCAGCTTTATGTGCGGCAGCATTGAAGGGAACTCGATTCTTTGTCGCCAGTATCAGCATCGGTATTGTTGGGATTTTATCGGGTATTGCCGCATCGGCTCGCTACGACTTACCAAGTGGTGCGAGTATTGTGATCACCCTGTTTATTACTGGAATGTTGTTTAATCTTTTGCTTCAACCTTTTCTGGTGAAAATAACAAAACCAGCTTTTGTAAGAGATTAAGAGACAAGTAATATTGGTCTGATGAAGTAGTATTTGAGTCATCAGATCAATACTTTTCTATCCAAGTCCTCCAATCGTGTAACTTTGCTCCTTCCAACACACTTTCTTAAGTTGATCTTGCCATAGTCATCAAGTTGCCTTGATTCGTTCATATCCGACTCCCAGACTGTTTCTATAGTTTTTATAAGATATAAAAGACCCAGCGTATGAGAAGCGCAGCTGTAGCGCGACTAGGCATAAAAACAAAAAACGCTAGGGATACAAGCGAATTTGTACTCTCAACATTTAAGGAAGACCAAGATGAAAGACGAAAAAGTCGCCGTCGTTACAGGGGCTGCTCGCGGTATAGGGCAGGCCATTTGCGAGCAATTACTCGAAGATGGATTCCACGTCGTGGGACTAGATATCTCGCCTGTGGAGTGGAGTCAGTCGCCAAACCTTTCAAGTTATCAAGTGAATCTCTGTGAGGCCGCAGCGGTAAGTGAAGTGGTCGACCGCATCGTCGCGAAACATCAACGCATTGATGTTCTGGTCAACAACGCCGGGATAACGAGAGATGCACTGCTGCCAGACATGTTAGAGCAAGACTGGGACAGCGTTATCGACGTGAACCTAAAAGCGGTGTTTTTACTCACCCAGCGCGTTGCACCTGTCATGCTAGAGCAAGGCGCAGGCAGTATTGTCAGTATTTCGTCTATCGTGGGAACGGATGGCAATATTGGTCAAAGTAATTATGGCGCGAGTAAAGGTGGCGTGATAGCGATGAGCAAAGGCTGGGCGAAAGAGTTAGCAAGAAAAGGCGCTCAAATCCGAGTCAACTGTGTTGCTCCAGGTTTCATCGCTACCGACATGACAAAGAGCTTGCCTGAAAAAGTCATTTAAATGATGGAAAGTAAAACGCCTCTGGGACGCATGGGCTCGGCGCAAGACATTGCGAATGGCGTTGCGTTTCTAGCGTCTGATAAAAGTGCGTTTATAACCGGACAAGTGCTCAAGATTGATGGTGGGTTGGTGTTATAACTCGCTAATCAAAACATCAAATAACAAACGCCCTTTACTTATGTGAAGGGCGTTTTGTTGGGTAACGTTAATTGCGCTGCTGGCGCGTTTTTGCCCCATTCCAATTTAGCTCGTTTTATCGCAACTTTCTTTATAAAATTACTGTATATACAGACAGCGCTTGTTACAAATCTCGACGTAATTGTTTTTAACTTTCTAGAACAACTTAACCCAAAAAAATAAGGAATAAAAATGCTCGAAGAAGTTTTTAAAACCGTTAAAAATGACCTATCTGAAATACGATGATGTGATTGGTATTAGTATTAGCTTTGCTGAAAAGTAGAGATGGTGAAAGCTAAGAGCTCAGTTTCAGGTGAAGAGGCAGATGCAGAGTTTTTGCGCCTTATGGAGCTATTCCGTAAGATCGGGAATCGTAATATTTATGGCAACAACTGTACTATATTTAGACCGCCTTCAGGCTTTAGATTTACCGATGAAGTAGCTTATACTTACTATCACATGTATGAGGGTGCTCTTAAGGTATTCGAAGCTTTGAGCCTTCTAGAAGCGTTTTTTAACGCTAGTCTAGAGTACGCAGTTGGCGGTGGTCCAACGAGCATGATTCGATGGATTCTCGAAGTTGGCCGCGCTATTGCCATGCAAGAAATTGAGAACCAAATGATGTTCTGAATCCTACGCTAACTTACCTAGCAAATCAGTCATATCAAAGCCCTCTGACAACAGCATATATCTTTGGTTAACAAACTAGGAAAAAGTGGGTGTGTTAACACTAACTTTTTTAACAGGTTTCATTCAAAAGTACCTTGTAGTATTTCGGTAAGAACAACTCACCTTTTTGCCATTCTAATTGAACGTGTTGGCATCGGCCTTGGTAAAGATAGTTACCGTCGGCGTAGATTGACTTGCCTTTATCTATCACCTGATTAAGGAGCACAGCTTCTTCTATTTTATCGTCCACTCTGATTTTTGTTTGCAAGTCTCTATCATCATCTATTGCTATCGTCAGAATCCTATTTTTGGCGCTGAACTCTACAGATCTAAGATTATTAATTTTGTCTTCATCGCCACTGGTGTAAAAGTAGAACGCTACTGCAATTAAACCCAGAATAACAAATATTTTCATTTCATCCCCATAATTAATGCGTTGTATAATCAGCTATTTTAACACGTTGTTTTAGAGAGAAAAATTGATTGAAACGGCAGTCTTGTTGGAGTATTCAATAAAGAAAGATGTTTCAAAGACCTTAGTAGAGTAAGAGAAGTTTCTTCACGTTAGGGCGTTTGACTCTAACGATCGTAAAGAGGTTGAAGACGGGGCCGCTGAAGATTACATGAAGGCAAACCAAATGGAGCCAGTAGAAGTTGCGGTATACGATGTGATTTTTCCTGTACCTACAGACAGCACAATGCCACCAACAATGCTACTAATTAGTTCAAGTTATAAGGTACTAAATAACAAGTGGTTGCATTAAATTAGCACATAACAAAGCATTTAGAGTGATTTGCAACGCGTGGCATTTTCACTATACATTGGTTTTAGTGGTTGAGGTGTTATGCGGCAGCATCAGTATTGCGTTGATCACCTCAACAGGGCGTTAAAAGCCTTTTATGTCGTTTGAACCAAGGTATCGAGATCCGCTTCGCTCTTAGTCACTTTCAAGCTTAGCCGCTGATCTTCTAGAGGTGCGTCGTCACCAAGTAGATTGGGGAAGTGAGTGATTATCATTCCCTCAAGCGAACATCAAATTCCCATTCACAACCTGATATCTTCAAACTAATTCCGCTAGAACGAATAATTTAACTGTGCGCTGGTTAATGATTTTTATGTAAGTAACACAATTGAACGTGATACAAGTAACAAATTCGCTTCCTTGCGGTAACGTTCCCGAAAATTTTATATATTATCGCCCCATTGACAAAAGTGGTAGAGACGCTCTGTATCTGAGCGCTCTGAAATTCAGGCTTTAGATGGACATTTAAAGTCACCATAAGTTTGCAATTTTTCTTGGGAACGTTTGCAAATAACCTAAGTATAAATTTACGTGAGACTATGGAAATGAAACTACACACTTTGACGATGGCAGTAGCGCTTGGGCTGGTTACTGCACCTGCATTCGCAACAACAGATGTTGACGCTCTTGAAAAGCGAATTAATGAATTAGAACAGAGACTTGAACAGACAGAAAAAGTATCCACAGAAGCAAATGAGAAAGCCTCAAGCTTTGAGTTTCATGGCTACGCTCGTTCCGGGCTGCTCATTAATGATGATCTGAATGGTGCAGTGGGTACTGGTCCTTACATGACGGCAGCTGGTGCTATTGGCGCTCCAATTGGACGATTAGGGGTTGAGGATGATCATTATGTGGAAGCAAACCTTATTCACAAACGCTTTGCAGATGATGGCTCCAGCGCTTTGTTCCGAATCATGTTGGCAGATAGTACGGAAACCAATAACGAATGGACGGCGAGCGAGAGTCAATTAAACGTTCGTCAGGTATATGCTGAGCTAAACAAGTTGAGCATGTTCTCTGAATCAAGTGCGTTTGCTGACGCAACGTTTTGGGCAGGTAAACGATTTGACCGTGATAACTTTGACATTCACTTCTTTGACTCGGATATCGTTTTCTTATCTGGTACTGGTGCTGGCGTGTATGACGTCCAAATGAGTGATTCGTGGCAAGCAAACTTCTCGATCTATGGTCGTGATTTTGGTGAGATTGATAGCTCGTCAACGGATGTTGAAAACTATATCGCGACAATGAACAACCGCTTTGGTAATTGGCAATTGATGCTGAGCGGCATGACGTCTGCTGATAACAATGATCGCGTAGAAGGTGCAGCGGACAAAGGTTTACATGCGATGTTTGCCTACCATGGCGATACCTTCTTTGGCATGAGTGAAGGCTTCTCTAAAACTGGTATTTTGATGGGTGATGGACTGGGTGCGGAACTTAAAGGCATTGGTTCAAACGGTGATTTGCTAGAAGACGCAAAAGCCGTACGTTTGTTCAGTTATGGTGTAACACGCATCGGCGACAACTGGCGTGTAGCACCTGCGTTGCTAGCAGAACACAGCCAAGATCGCTTTGCTAAAAATGATGAATTTACGTGGGCATCGTTCAACATCCGCTTAGCACAAGAGTTTACGCAAAACTTTGAGATGGTTTATGAAGGCTCATACCAATACATGGACCTAGACAATGCGATTGATAAAGCAAGTGGCAGTTTTTACAAAGCGACAATTGCACCAACGCTTAAGATGTCTACCGCAGCAGGTTTCTTTGACCGTCCGGAGCTACGTTTTGCAGTTAGCTACGTTGATTGGAGCGAAGACTTGAATGGCTACTCGATTAGCCAGGATGCGGGCGCTGCAACGATGGGTGATGGTGGTGAAGTTCTGTTTGCACTGCAAATGGAAACTTGGTTCTAAAGGGCTCTAACCGACAAAGAGTAATAAGAAAAGCGCCAACTGATTTCAGTTGGCGCTTTTTCATTAACAGGACTGACGCTCAATTGTTTTGAAGGTTAGTACCATCTTACTCATTTCAAAACTTCTGTTGGCGATTCTATCTAGTAACAGTTTCGCACCATTTTCCCCTGCTTTATCAAATGCATAGTTAAATGTTGATAAGGTTGGGGTGCACACTGATGCGAGCTCATCATCACCAACTCCTAGCACTAAAACGTCTTTACCCGGTGTTAACCCGAGCTCTTGAATCGCTCTCATCGCACCGATAGCAATACGGTCTGTCGCACAGAACAAGCCATCTAGCTTAGGGTTCTTTGTTAAGTGTTGTTTTGCCAATGAATAGCCAGAATCGATTGTAAAGTCACCACGAGCATGGAAGGCGAGCTCAAAACCATGATGTTGTAGCGCTTGAACAAATCCTTCAGAGCGTTGCTTATCTACCGCGATATCGTCACCTTGTACGCCAATAAAGCCCATGGTTTGGCAACCTTTTGCAACCAGTCTATTTCCCGCTTCAAACCCTACTCGTGCGTCATCATGAATGATGCTTGGAATATTAAACATGGAACCATCTTGACCGACGAGCACAACTGGGACGGCTGAGTTTTGAATTGCTTTTACCAGCTTGGAATCGAGGTGGGTGGCGTAAAGAATGATCCCTTCAACCCGTTTTTGGTTAAAGATCTGAATGTATTCCAGTTCTTTTTCGTGGGCTTGGTGAGTGCTAGCAAGTAAGACATGTTTCCCGGCTTTTTCAAGGACATCGGTTAATCCATCGACACCTTGGGATGTGGCATGAGAGGAAACCCGAGGAACAATGACACCAACCAGATTGGTCTTTTGAGATTTTAGATCTTTAGCGACTTGGTTCGGCACATAGCCACACTCCGCTACTGCTTGGCGGACCTTCTGTTTTGTCGCTTCTTTTACGCCATACTCATCGTTTATAACCCGTGACACTGTTGATTTTGATACGCCAGCCAGACGGGCGACATCATGCAGACTCGCCATTGTTCCTATCCATTCTGTTTTTCGTTTTTGGGATTGTTTGCAAAGAGAAGATGAAAAGCTCTTTGATAAGTAGCGATTCTAACTTCCTATACTGCTCTTAGGGAGAGAATTTGACGATCATTCTCACATTCTCGCTGCTTTATCTTTGATCATTTGGTTTTATTGAGCAAAAATCTGTTTTGCAAACGTTCCCGAAGATTTCGCAAGCTCAGATAATAATCCAATGGGGTATGAAATGAATTATCCGGCAGTAGCAAAAGAGTTGTTAACTCTATTAGGTGGTAAAAGCAACATCACCGCACTTGCACATTGTGCGACACGCTTACGCCTTGCCGTTGCAGATGAGCAAAAAATAGATGAACAAGCGATTGATAACCTTGAAGGGGTAAAAGGGCAGTTCAAAGTTGCGGGTCAGTACCAAATCATTTTTGGATCAGGCATCGTAAACCAAGTTTATGCAGAAATGGCGAAGTTGACGGGGATGAGTGAAATGTCCACCAACGACGTTGCGTCTGCTGGCGCAGAGAAACAAAACATCGTTCAGCGCGCAGTGAAGGGGCTGTCTGATATTTTCGTCCCAATCATTCCAGCAATCGTCGCTGGCGGTTTGTTGATGGGTATTTACAACCTACTGACTGCCCAAGGCTTGTTTATTGATGGTAAATCCTTGATTGAGGCCAATCCAGGACTGACAGACTTGGCGAACATGATCAACACGTTTGCAAACGCGCCGTTTGTTTACCTGCCTATTCTGCTGGCATTTTCAGCCAGCAAGAAGTTTGGCGGCAACCCATATTTAGGGGCAGCGCTAGGTATGTTGATGGTTCACCCTGACTTGCTGAATGGTTGGGGATTCGGCGGCGCATCTGTGTCTGGCAACATTCCGGTTTGGAATATTCTTGGTTTTGAAATCCAAAAAGTGGGTTACCAAGGTTCAGTGTTACCGGTTTTGGTATCGGCATTCATTCTTGCGAAGGTTGAGCTAGGCTTACGTAAAGTCATACCTTCTGTTTTAGACAACCTTTTAACGCCATTACTGGCGATTTTCATAGCGGGTTTGCTGACGTTTACTGTCGTCGGTCCGTTCACGCGTGATATCGGTTTCCTATTGGGTGATGGTCTGAACTGGCTATACAACACAGCTGGCTTTGTTGGTGGTGCGGTATTTGGTCTTATTTATGCTCCGTTTGTTATTACTGGTATGCATCACAGCTTCATTGCGATTGAAACTCAACTTCTTGCGGATATTGCAACGACGGGCGGCACCTTTATCTTTCCTATTGCGGCGATGTCTAACGTTTCTCAAGGAGCGGCAGCGTTGGCGGTGGGCGTGATGAGCAAAGATAAGAAGATGAAAGGTATTGCGATTCCATCTGGTGTTACGGGGTTGCTGGGTATTACAGAACCAGCCATGTTTGGTGTTAACTTAAAACTACGTTACCCATTTATTGCGGCAGTTTGCGCTGCGGCGTTATCAAGTGCGTTCATCACAATGTTTAATGTGAAAGCTCAGGCATTGGGTGCAGCTGGTCTTCCAGGCATCATTTCCATCACGCCAGATAAGATTGGGTACTACATCGCGGGTATGGTGATCGCGTTCTTGACCGCATTTGTTCTCACCATTGTTCTAGGTATGCGTGACCGCGCTAAAGTCGGTAAAAAAGCAGCGGCTTAATCTGAACTCCTTAAGGGTGGAGTCCCCCAAAGTCCACTTCTTTTCCTAAATGTTTGGGGTGCTAGCCAAGCACTCATGGTTTGGCTAGCCTTTTTCAATTTTTACTTGGTAGTGAATGTGTTCAACACGTTGGACTATCAGGGCTTTAATTTTAAGGTAAGCAAGATGAATCAAGTGTGGGTAACTGGTGATGCTGTTGTCGATCTAATACCGGAATCTGAGACTTCTTTACTCAAATGTCCCGGAGGTGCACCAGCGAATGTCGCCGTAGCAATTGCTCGTCTATCTGGTAAGAGTGCGTTTTTTGGACGTGTGGGTGATGACCCATTTGGTCGCTTCATGCAATCAATACTCGATCAAGAGGGCGTTTGCACGGAGTTTCTCATTAAAGACCCTGAGCAAAGAACATCAACAGTGGTGGTGGATTTAGACGATCAAGGTGAACGCAGCTTTACGTTTATGGTAAAACCGAGCGCTGATCAGTTTATGTCTGTTGAAGACATCCCAAACTTTAAGCAAGGTGACTGGCTGCATGTTTGCTCGATTTCACTGGCAAATGAGCCAAGTCGAAGCAGCACATTTGAGGCGATCAAAAGAGCAAAAGCCGCTGGTGGTTTCATTAGCTTTGACCCTAACTTGCGCGATGAAGTGTGGCAAGATCAATCAGAAATCCAAGCTGTCGTGATGAAGGCTGTAGCGATGGCTGACGTGGTTAAGTTCTCTGAAGAAGAGCTTTTGTTCTTAACTGACTCAACATCGATGGCACAAGGTTTACAACAAATAGCCGCTTTGAATATTGCTTTGGTCTTGGTGACACAAGGTGCGAAAGGCGTTTGGCGAGTCTTTGAAAGCCAGAGTGAGCTGATCACTGGTCAAGTCGTTAGTCCGGTTGATACTACAGGGGCTGGTGATGCTTTTGTCGGAGGGCTACTTGCATGTCTGTCTCGGCATGCCGATTGGAAAAATCATCCTGTTGTTAGCTCTGCGATTCAATGGGCAAATGGCTGTGGTGCATTAGCGACGACGCAAAAAGGCGCAATGACCGCGCTTCCGACCCAGACAGAATTGCTGCGATTTATTGGGCAATGATCTTCAGATCCAATTTCAGTTGAGAAAAATTATGAGCTTAAACAACCGTTGGACTGTAGAGCAAAGATATCGCCGACTTGAGCAAATCCCTCAGTGTGATATCGAAGAAATGACACTTTCACGTCAGCAAGATAAAGGCTTTCCTAGTTTTCATATCGCCCCTAAATTTGGGCTGTTAAATGACCCAAATGGGCTGTGCTATTTCAATGGTGAGCACCACATCTTTTACCAGTGGACGCCTGTGGGACCAGTCCATGGAATGAAGTATTGGTATCACCTTTCTACTAAAGACTTCATCCATTTTACTGATCATGGCGTGGGTCTTCATCCTGACCAAGACTACGATTCACATGGTGTCTATTCGGGCGGCGCTTTGGTGGAAAACAACCAGGTTTTGCTATTTTTTACTGGCAACAAGCGTGACCAAAACTGGAATCGAATCCCAACACAGTGTTTTGCCACCATGGATTCAGACGGCAGCATTGAAAAGCACGGTGTAGTCATTGAGAACGAACATTACACGGAGCACTTTCGTGACCCAAAAGTTTGGAAGAAAGGCGACGACTATTTGATGGTGGTGGGTGCTCAAACCAAAACCGAGCATGGCTCAATGGCGCTCTATCAAAGCAAAGATTTGAAAACGTGGCAGCATAAAGGTCCTATCAAGACCAAGTTTTCTGACCTTGGGTACATGTGGGAGTGTCCTGATTTCTTTGAGATTAATGGTCAATCGGTGATGCTGTTTTCTCCACAGGGCGTGAGCAGTAGTAATTCTTATGATTTCAAAAACATCTATTCTGTTGCGTATATCGTGGGTGATCAGTTGAACCTAGAGTCGATGACTTTAGAAAACCACCAAGATATTTTGCAGCCAGATTATGGGTTTGATTTCTACGCCCCACAAACCTATTTAGATGAGAATGGGCGTCGCATTCTTATTGCATGGATAGGGTTGCCAGAAATCGACACGCCATCGGTCACACACCAGTGGGCAGGAATGTTGTCTCTTCCTAGAGAACTAACGTTGAAAGATGGTTTTCTTGTTCAAACTCCACTCCCTGAGCTGAAGAGTTTGAGAAAAGAAGAGGTGGTCTTTGCACAATCCCATACACTGGAAAGCACCAGTTGCTTGATTCAATTAGACCTTGAGGGCGATGGCTTTGAACTTGAGCTGAGTAACCTCAAAGGTGACAACATCGTCTTTAGTGCGACAGAGCACGAGTTTATGCTGGACCGTCGTTACATGTCTCATTTGTACGCAGAAGAATTTGGTGGCATTCGAAAAGCACCAAGATTGGACGCTAAGCAGACGATTGATATATATATCGACAACTCTGTCATCGAGATTTTTATTAATGGTGGCAAACACACGATGACCAGTCGTTTCTTTATTGATGACCTCAATAAGGTAACGTTGAAAGGGTTGGAGCAAGCAAGGCTTTTCCCTTTGAAAGGCATCACTGGTTTGTTTGAATCAGCTAAGTAACGGTTTCGATTACAAAGATATTAAAACGCCCTTCATTGACTCAGTGAAGGGCGTTTTTCTTTTTAACTATCTAACCTAACTATCTTTCACGTACGTAAGTCTTCTGAACCAAAGTATCTAACACTACTTCGCTCTTAGTGACTGTAAAGTTAAGCGGTTGTTCTAAATCACCAAACAGAGGTGCGCCGCCGAGTTGGGCTTACTCATTATTGTTAGCATCTCGAACCTAACTCACATTAACACAACGTTTTTCCTTATAGCGTGAAAGAAAATCCCATAACCAAAGGTTCTAATTAAGTGAAAGGTCAGGACTTTTATTTGAAGATTCCGGCCTAATATCTTGGGTATGCCCATTTATCGAATGCGGTGGGTTACTTCATCATGCTTGCTGGCGCACTGAGTTTGCCAGTTTGATAATGCATTCAAACACAATAAGGGATAACAATGGCTAACGAATACATTCCACCAAAAGTTTGGACAAACGATAACGAAAACGGTGGCCAGTGGGCGAGCATTAACCGCCCGGACTCAGGCGCTCGTCATGAGCAAGAATTGCCTGTTGGGGAACACCCATTCCAACTTTATTCCATGGGGACTCCAAACGGCCAGAAAGTAACGATCATGTTTGAAGAGCTTCTGGCGGCAGGCGTAAAAGAAGCAGAATATGATGCATACCTGATCAAGATTGGTGACGGCGACCAGTTTGGTTCTGGCTTTGTAGCTGTTAACCCAAACTCGAAAATTCCGGCATTGGTTGACCGTTCGGGTTCTGAGCCAGTGAACGTGTTTGAATCTGGCAACATCTTGTTTTATCTAGCTGAGAAGTTTGATCATTTCTTACCAAAAGAAGGCGCTAAGCGTGCTGAGGTAATGAACTGGTTATTCTGGCTGCAAGGTTCTGCGCCATACCTAGGCGGTGGTTTTGGTCACTTCTACGCGTACGCACCAGAGAAGTTCGAGTACCCAATCAACCGTTTTACAATGGAAGCAAAACGTCAGTTAGATGTATTAGACAAGCGCCTCGCAAACAATGAATTCCTAGGTGGCGATGAGTACAGTATCGCTGATATCGCAACATGGCCATGGTACGGCAACCTTGTACTGGGTCGTGCTTACGATGCGGCTGAATTCTTAGATGTAGAAAGCTACAAAAACGTTGTGCGTTGGGCGAAAGCGATTGATGAGCGAGAAGCTGTCCAGCGTGGTCGTATTGTGAATCGCTCATGGGGAGAAGAGTGGGAGCAGTTACCTGAACGTCACAGCGCAGAAGATATTGATAAGGTATTGAAGCTTAAACCATAAGCAACCTTGGCTCAGTCACTTCAAGTAAGTTTGTTTTCATCCGAACTCATACTCCAAAACTGATCAAATCCATAGCGCATCTTACTAGATGCGCTACTTTTATTTGAATTGTAACCCCGTTGAAGATTATTCAATCTATAGATAGTTCTTTGCTTCTATTTGTCGTTTTCATATTCAACAAGCCCTCTGCATTTCTATTAACTATTAGCTGATGATATTCTAAAAATTTATACTTTAGATAACCTTAAATTTATAACTTAATTTTATATCTAGTATAAATAAACTTAATGATAATTAATCTTTGACATAACCTTTTATTTTGTGTGGAATGTGCAGGTTAATCTATTTAAATTAAAATTTATAGATAAATAAAATTTAAATAATTTACTGAATTCTACATCTAGCTTTGAGCAATGTTTAATTACAACTGCTTATACCATGAAAGAGGATATGTATAATGTCGTCGTTTGATTCGTACTGGGTTGGGGTACGTGAAAGAATTGCTATACAAACTGAAGGTAACCGAAATTTAAAGTCTTTAGTGATAAAAAAGCAGAGAGTGAACTTAAATAACAGTGGCTTATCTTTTCGTGCTAAAGCCGGATGCCTTATCCCTCATTGTTACACTCAGTTTACTGATGACGATACAAACTCAAAGGCATCGAAAAAAGCCTCCCTTAGTTTTAAGAAAGGGAAATTATACTTTTCTCCTGTCTAGTAATAGATAATATTTAGGTTATATATAAATTAAATTTTTATTTTTATCTGAAATTCTGACAATAAATTATTATGTTGTTATGACCGAGATGAAGCATTGGTTAGTAAATTATTAGTTCGGATTATTAATTGAATTGTAGATTTTCTTAGTTGCCCCTAGTTAGATAGTGATAAAATTTTTAGCTATCTTTTCTCGTACAAGCTTAGTTTTAGATCTGGCTTGTACGGTTTTTTCTCTGAACACTAATTACATAGCATAACGGCATGATTTCTCGCCTCTTGTCTCATCTTTCTAGACGAAAGCTCTACCTACCTCTCATTATTCTCGACAAACATTGAGTAAAAGTAACTAATCGTAACAAGGTGGCTGTAACTGAGCGCCGTTTCAATATACTCGCTCTTTACCTAGGTAACCCTGCGCTTTGAATTCATTCGGGTACCGTTTGTAAGCCTTAAATGCTACTAAGATAAGATGTCATGATGAGAAAAAGTACTATATTAAACACAGTGTTAATTACAGGGTTCGCTGCTGTATCTTCGTTGGCTTATGCAGCACCAACGGTTGTGCCAAATGCACCGGAACTCAGTTCTCGTGGCTATGTTTTGATGGACTTTCACACTGGGAAAGTGCTGGTTGAACGTGATGCACATAAACGGCTAAATCCTGCGAGCTTAACGAAGTTAATGACGGCTTATGTGGCTGGTCAAGAAATTAACGCAGGTAATATTACTTTGGATGATGAGGTCGTCATTAGCCGAAATGCTTGGGCAAAAAACTTCCCAGATTCCTCAAAGATGTTTATTGAAGTCAATACTTCCGTTTCTTTATCTGACTTATACCGTGGCCTGGTTGTTCAATCAGGTAATGATGCTAGTGTGGCCATTGCTGAACATGTCGCAGGTAGTGAGTCAGGGTTTGTAAGCTTGATGAATAGTTGGGCTGCTAAGCTTGAATTAACTAACACGGCTTTCACCAACCCTCATGGTCTAGACAGTGACGGTTTATATTCAACACCTTATGACATTGCCAAGTTGGGTCAAGCTATTATTCGTGACTTACCTGATATCTACCCACTGTATAGCGAAACCTCGTTTACCTACAACGGCATTACGCAATATAACCGCAATGGTTTGCTTCGTGATCGCAGTATGAATGTCGATGGTATGAAAACTGGTTATACAAGCGGTGCTGGTTACAGTCTAGCGACTTCAGCGACTCAAGGTGACATGCGTTTAATTGCTGTTGTGATGGGAGCAAAAAGTGAGAATATCCGTGAATCCGAAAGCAAACAACTACTAAGTTATGGCTTCCGCTTTTACGATACGGTAATGCCAACCGAGGCAGGAACGGAAGTTGCGAACGCTCGAGTTTGGATGGGCGAACAAGATGAGCTTAAAGTAGGCGTGGCCAATGACGTTTATCTCACTTTACCAAAAGGGGATGTGAAAAAGCTACAAGCTGAAGTTGAATATAATGGCGATTTGGTAGCGCCAATTTCTCAACAACAAGTGGTTGGTAAAGTGCTTTACAAAGTCGAAGGTAAAGTTGTGAATGAAGCCGAACTTGTTGCGTTGGAATCAGTGGAAGAAGGCAGCTTATTCAAGCGAATTTTAGACTGGTTTAAACAATTGGTCGCGAGTTGGCTCTAAAAAACAGCTAACTTCTGCCATTATCACTCTATCTTGTTATTGTTCTATTAAATCAATTTACTAAGGCGGCCAACGTGGTCGCCTTACTTTTTTGGAATACTCGTTGCGCTAAAACATCGGACCTTCTTGTAAGGGGCTATTTTCGCCTAATTAGAAGCGTTTTTGTGTTTTTGAGTGCGAGAAAAAAGAAACTAGAACAAAAATGGAGTGACACGTGCACAAGATTTTATCTTTGACATTGATTTTATCGCTCATGGGCTGCGCTATGCCTTACCAGCAGCAGGTCGATAGTGGCCAATGTGTTGGAGTAATGACCTCTCAGGATGCGTATGGTTATTTAAACCCAAACCATTACACGATGCAGGTACTCGCGCTAAAGCAAGAAAAAGATGTGAAAGATTACATTCGTTATATCGATCCTAAGCATCCGGTTTGGGTTAACTGGAAAAACAGCCGAGGCACGCGTTGGTATACGGTAACTGTTGGCGATTTTAAAACGAAACAGGATGCCTACAATGCGCTTTCTTCACTGCCGAGCCGCGTAAAGCAATCATCCCCATTTGTGCTGACTTTTGCGGAAATGCAGCGTAAGCAACAAACGAGTGTTGTGAGAATGCGTTAGCCAACAAAAAACGGAAGCGATGGCTTCCGTTTTTTGTATCTAAGGGTAAGCTTAAAGCGCCGCTAAAATCGTTTCTGCTTTGCTTGCTTCAAACTCTTTTGGTTCTTCAACGTTAAGTTTGGTCACAATGCCGTTTTCAATGATCATGGCGTAGCGTTGTGAGCGAATACCACCAAAGCCGCCGGTATCCATTTCAAGACCCAATGCTTTAGTAAAGCTTGCGTCGCCATCACCCAACATCAGGATTTCTGAAGCGTTTTGAGCTTCGCCCCAAGCTTGCATCACAAATGCATCGTTTACAGAAACACACGCAATTAAATCAACACCTTTTGCCTTCAACTCGTCGGCTAATACCACATAGCCTGGTAGGTGAGCTTCCGAGCACGTTGGGGTGAATGCGCCAGGTACAGCGAAGAGTACGACTTTCTTGTTTGCAAACAGCTCAGTAACGTCGTGGTTAACCATACCATCGGCAGTCAATTCGCTTAGAGTCGCAACTGGTAGAGCTTGGCCTTGTTGAATCATGATTTTATTCCTTTTTGTGTGCTAGTTTAGCTTTCTCAGTCTAGCGCTTATAAATGCGGTTAACCACAGAGCTTTTGTAAGGTTTTAGCACCTAAGTGTTTGACCCAAGATGTAGCACTGATGGCTTTATTACAACGCTTCATGCTGACTTACGTATTGACTAACGAGATGGCGATACTTCGCTTTCAACTCATTATCGATGAAGCTAGCATCAATCGCATTCATTGTGAATTGAGCTAGTTCATTCTTACTCATTGGGTGTGCGTTGTTGACGGCTAAAAAGTTATCTGTCATGTAACCACCAAAGTATACTGGATCGTCCGAATTAATTGTCACAGCGACCCCTTTGCGCAGTAGCTCGACAATATTGTGATCGTTCATATCGTCAAATACACACAATTTAAGGTTCGATAATGGACATACCGTCAGTGGCATTTTGCTTTCAATTAACGACTCGACTAATGCTTCATCCTCAACACAGCGAACACCATGATCCACGCGGCTGACGTGAAGCATTTCAATTGCATCGGTAATGTTTTGTGCGGGGCCTTCTTCACCTGCGTGAGCAACAGTCAGTAAGCCTGCTTCTACCGCTTGTTTAAATACTCGTTTGAACTTAGCTGGTGGATGGCCTTGTTCTGAAGAATCTAGACCGACACCAATGATCTTATCACGGTGTTTCAGAACGGCTTGCAGAGTCTCCATGGCGCTTTCTTCTGAAAGGTGACGGAGGAAACACGCAATGATTTGTGAAGTAATGCCGAGCTTCTCGTACCCATCTTTTAGTGCGCGAGCGATCCCGTGGTTAACGGTGTCAAAGTCAATTCCGCGCTATGTATGCGTTTGTGGGTCAAAAAAGATTTCGGTATGAATAACGTTATCCGCTTTACAGTGCAGTAAGTATTCCCAAGTGAGATCGTAAAAGTCTTGCTCTGTACGCAAAACATCCGCCCCTTGGTAATAAAGGTCAAGGAATGACTGTAAGTCTTCGAACTGATACGCGCTGCGTAGTTCACTCGGAGAAGAGTAAGGAATGTCGATACCGTTTCGTTGTGCTAACTTGAAGAGAAGTTCTGGTTCAAGTGAACCTTCGATATGTAAGTGCAGCTCTACTTTTGGAAGACCTTGAATAAATGCGTTCATATTCCACCTTATGTGTATTGTGGATGCAGTTACTCTAAGAATAGGTATAGATAAGAATAAATCGAACGCTATCACAAAGAGTAAGACCCACGATGATCTCAACTCTTCGTAATCAGCACTTTGCGGGAACTGGTAGAGACCCCCAAACCATATCATTGGGGTTATACGAAGCAAACGAGGCGATTATACGCAAAATTCTCAATTTGGCTATACGCAAATAACCTAGTTGTCAGTAGTCGAAGGATTTTTCTAAGAAAAGTAACTGGCAACCGTATAAGTCACTTGGGTATAGAGGAGCAAATTGGTTTTTGAGCGTGAACGAGGCTTATCGTGTTGTTATAAGCGAGGAAAAGAGTGAGGCTTCGTTTGAGCAAAGGTAGGTGGCGGTACCTTGCACAACGATGGAGCAGAGAGAGAATTGAAAGAGTCAAGGATAGCTTATAGATCAAATAACTTGTCAAATTCTCTTTGTTCCATAATGTCTTCTATACGGCGTCGCGTTTTTTGTTTTACCGCCGCCGCGTTTTGCTCAGACTCTTTTTTGTCTTTTTCTGCTTGCTTCTTACTTTTTCTAGCCATTGGACACCTTCCAAATTAGTTGCATCATTCATTAATGCATGAAAACTGAATTAGTTAACAGTAAAACTTCCTAACTTTGAACCTGAATCACAGAGAATAGTTCCAGATTGCGTTTTCTCACAATATTCAAAATCGATAATGTAGCTATGAGAATGAAGCTTAGGTAATACGTGCCTTCGTAAAATATCACCATTTAATTGATGTATTTTAGCGTTCCAAGAGGTGTGAGGTTGTTCTAGATTAAATTCAATTTCTAACATTTATTCTCCTGTTTCTTAGTGATTTTGTCTTTGTTAAGTAATTGATACCAATGCCTTTGACGGCCTGTTCTTTTTGAGGACATGATTTTTCCTATAAATAATAAATTAAGCAGTACTATCCTATTTATTTTAGGTAGCACAAAGCAATGCCTGATATTAGGCTGAGTGATTAAAGTGAGAATATTTTTGAAGGAGAGAGATTTGGTGCAGCATGGGCATGCTACACCAAGAAAAGCAGTCTTATAGAGGAGTTACTTCAGTCGCTTGAGGACCTTTTTTACCTTGCTCTACGTTGAAGCTTACTTTCTGACCTTCAGTCAGTGTTTTGAAACCGTCAGAAACGATAGCGTTGAAGTGTACGAATACATCTTGACCACCGTTGTCTTGAGATAGGAAGCCAAAGCCTTTAGTTTCGTTAAACCATTTTACTGAGCCGTTTACTTTAGACATAAAAATACCTTTGAATTAAACATTAAAATTTGAATTTGTTTTGTGGATCTTTTCTAAGCTATTGAATGTTCAATCAAGAGGAAGTTGTACGCAGGTGTCTGAATTGGGGGATTCAAGATTTTTCTGAGAGGAAACTTAAACTAAATGTTGCATTAACAGCTCTCTTCTAAGAGCCAAGGCCTACTATACACCTTGTTTAGGAAATAGCTACACTTATTTTTAAATATATGTCGACAGCTTGGATAAGTGGGCTGTTCGAAAAATTTGAATAAGTAGCTCAAATAGCAAGGCTCATGATTATTTTTCTTCAATCTAAAATAGAACCATATCGATAGCCATGGCTGAACATGCGGTTTGCAAGCGGCCACAAAGGTAAACGAGGAGAAATAGTATGAGCACATTCAGAGAAATTCGTCAGCTTATTCAATCACAACCCACTGCTGATGGTGACGGAGTGAAAATTCGTCGAGTAGCAGGGTTTAATAATGCGAGCTTTTCTCCATTTTTGATGATGGATGAACTTAAGTCTGACGACCGTGCTGATTATGTGGGTGGCTTTCCTCCTCATCCGCATCGCGGCATCGAGACGCTTACTTATATGTTGAAAGGTCATTTCCAGCATCGTGACCACATGGATAATGTTGGTGAGCTTCGTTCTGGTGGCGCTCAATGGATGGCGGCAGGAAGAGGCGTCATTCATAGTGAGATGCCTATTATGCAGGAAGGTGAATTGCATGGTTTCCAAATTTGGATAAACCAGCCTGCGAAAAATAAGATGGCACCGGCTCAATATCATGACTTTCAACCTGAAACGATAACGGAATTCGAAACTCAAAGCTCGGGCGTTGTGCGCTTGATTGCTGGTCATCTGACTATAAACAACGAACGTATTCAGGGGCCTCTAACAGAAACAGGTGTTGCTGCCACGGTGGCCGATTGGAGAGCGATGGTTGGCCACGCTTTGAATTTGACCACGGAGCAAGACCACAACATGATGATCTACGTTTATAAAGGTCGTGTTCAGTTAAAAGATCGTGAGATCAATCAAGGCGAAATGGCGATTCTATCGAAAGGTGAATGGGTTGAATTACAAGCCGAAAAGGAGAGTGGTGCTCTGATTTTTATTGGCGAACCAATCAATGAACCAGTGGTTCACTATGGCCCTTTTGTAATGAATAGCATGGAAGAAATAGAACAAGCAATCCAAGACTACAATTCAGGATTGTTTGAAACCTACTAGCGTCAGCATCCTAACTCCCTTTTCTGTGAGTAGCGCAGTTATCAACAGTTTTGAGCCTGACTATTGGGCTCGACCAGAAGCAAATACGATAATCCACTGCCATCGAATTTGCGTTAGCCACGTCGAATCCACGTGGCTTTTTTCTACTTCTGATTCCATCGCATGATGGCTTCTTTTCCTGCTTCAATACCTAACTCATAAGCTTGACGCAATGGTACTGGCGAGCGACTCAATCGTTTTAATTTAAATGATTCGGGAGGACACACTTGGATGATTTCGACTCCCGATGGTGGATTGTCGATCAGTGCTAAAGTTTGATTGTAGCGAACTTCACGCGTCAACATCGGCTCAATTAATCCTGGCGTTTCTTTCAACATCCGTTTGGTTAGCGCGCTGAACTTTCCTTTCGGCTTTTGATAGCTGGAGGGTTGGCTGCGTAAAACCATAATCTTTTTGGCTCCTCGCTTTATTGCTTCTGCGACAGGAAGGGCATCAGAAACCCCACCATCAACGTATCGGGTGCCGTTCAGTAAGACACCATTTCGGTAAAGTACGGGAAGCGCGCTGCTGGCTTTCATTGTTTCTGCGAGCTCGTCGATATTAGGAGTATGGTACTCGGCTTGGCCATTGTCTTGACGTGTTACGCCTAAAAAGAAAGGTCTCGAATCCGCTTTTAGTGCGGATTTGTCGATACCAAGCTCTTCGAGAGTGACGTTCCACATCCAATCTAAGTTCATCATATCGCCGCCACGTAGAATCTGAGATGGTGAGATGAATTCTTTCCTTAAACTGTAATCGAGATAGATTTTTAAGTTGCGCCCGGGCATTTTAGCTAAATACGCCGCCAAGTTACTTGCGCCCGCCGATACGCCCCAAAAGCTATCAAATGGAGAGAAATCGTTAGCGAGAAAATGATCGAGTATGCCGCAAGAAAATACACCTCGCATCGCACCACCTTCGACAATCAACGCACGCTCTCCTACTTGTTCCATCACTGTGTTCCATTCTTTACCTATTGGATGAATAGAATGCAGCTTAACGCATAACAGTTTTATACCCAAGTGGTCCTAAGTGCTAGGGCATCTCCTTAAGTAAAAGAAAAGGGCATCGATGGATGCCCTTTTCATATTAAGCCTAGGGAGTTACAGGTTATTGAGCAGCTCATTTAGTGAAAGCGCACTGGATAAATATGTCACTCCCACACAGAAAGCGGCGCCTGTAATTCCGATACTGATCGTTGTTGTAATTAAAAGAAGTGTCATCTTAGACATACAAGATCAAACTCCTTTTTTATATTTAAGTGGGGCGTTGTGCGTCTGGTTATCGCTTGGAATCATGATGCAAGCGCCCTAAGTTTATTGTTCTAATAAAAGTGATGATCACTTGTCAAAAAAGCAGATAAATAGCACCCAAACTGTCGTTAATGCGAGCAGCGGAGTGAATACTTTCTGTATAGAGGCGCCATCGGTTAGGTTGTAGATTTTGATGGATTCGTTATAGAACGCCCGCTTGAACGCCTTAAAAGAAATATCATTTTTCACATGAGATTGTTCATAGTGTAGGTGTGCTGCGTCTGATAGTTGGTATTCTAAGTCTTGGAGTTCGTACTCTTTGTTAAGAAATGCCTCCCAAGCCGAAAGACGGGCTATCGTTTTTGGAGATTGATTACCCTTTAACTTCTCTAGACGTTTGGCATAAGCAGCTTGATATTTATCCACGGTGTATTCCTGTCTGAATAGACGTTGAGTTAGAACATTTGTAAAAAGAAAAACGAGCAAAAAAGGGGCTTTACGTTCTATGTCTGTGATAAATGCTAAGGAGCTCAATGATCTATTTCTCTGATGTCGCGAATAATATTGATTGAACTTAAATGCGACAAACAAAATAATTTACTCAAGATAACAACGAATATTTGTTGCCTTTTAAAGAAAAGCGATAGTGATGCGAAGTGGTGGCTTTGCTCGGGAAGAAACCCGCTTTCGTAACGGCTTGCGTTTACTGAGAAAAAGTAAACGCTGGAACTATCGCTGGATTGGTGTGAGTTATTTATCGTCAAAAATCATTAATATCAACTATGCTTATAGTTCGACTTTTCGTAAATGAACTCAATTTGGAGGAGTAGAAATAATACTGATTTTTGAGCGTGGGTGAGCTTGGAGGGTTAAGCTAATCCATTGATTAATAAAAAGTAAAGTAGTACAGAGCTAGGGTGAACTTCAACTTAAAGGTGACGGTATGGATATACAATCAACCATTATTGAATATGCGATAGCGATAATAGGCTTACTTTTGACGGGAGTTGCCCTCTGAGCAATACTGCCCAGAGGATAGAAAGTATATTGGCTGTTTGTTAGCGGTTGATATTGTACCGAGCCATTGCAGCTTCTTCTGACGACACAACCGTTTTACCAATTGGTGCGAGTGAAATAACCGCAAGCTTCAGGTGTTGGAGTGCAAACGGAATACCAATGATGGTTACAAAACACGCTGCGGCGGAAAGTACGTGACCGATTGCTAACCAAAGGCCTGCAAAGACAAACCAAAGGACGTTACCGATAACGCCTAGAGGGCTCGTACCAATGTCCATTTCATTGGTCAATTCATCGCGTGAAATGGCTTCTTTTCCGAATGGGAAAAAGGAAAAATTACCCATAACGATACACGCACGCCCCCAAGGTATTCCGATGATGCTAATAAAGGCTAAGATACCGAAAAACCACCATAGCAACCCCATAAATACGCCACCAAATACAAACCAAATGATGTTACCGAGTGTTCTCATTCTATTTCCTTTACTCTTGAATGTGATGATGCTGGTTCCTGAGGGGATCGTAATGTAAAACTAAAACCACCAACCGATCCGTTAATGAACGTGAGCCGTTCCCTCATTCACTTGCTTGATAGAATAGCCGCATAAGTATTAACAGAGAATGAATGACTCTCTGAAGCTACGTTTGTTTTAGTATAGAGCGTAATACTCGATTAAGCACATAGCCAAGAATTAAGCTACCTAGAGGTAACTTTCTCGATATATTGACAAATTTGCTCTGCTAACTGATGGCTAGCAATGTTGCGTTTCACTACTTCACTAGCGATTTTTCCAGATTCAACGACGCTAAACCAGTCGAGCAACATCGCATGAAAACCTTTGCTCGTCAGCATTGGCGTCCAATCTTTCAAATTGATTTTTTGCTCTTGGTTCGCTTGCCATCGTTTCCCTTCAACGAAAGAGTCGAATTCCACTGCTTTGTTAGCATAACAAGCTTGAACGCGCTCCACAGTCACACCGAAGTGACGATTCATCGAAGCGTGGAGTAAAGTATCTCCGTGTTGCCACTGAATGTCTAAACGCGCCAATTGGTCACCCTCAAGCTGATGCGTTATGTAAGCCTCTTTTAAATCGGTTTTGGCTGTCACGTTAATACTGTCTAATGGGTGAATAAAATCATCAAATATAAAGGTACGAATATCGCCTGGTAGTTGGTGACGGTTCTTTTCCCAGCGTAGCGATTTTAGGTCAGAAATGTTGCCTTGCTGTACCTCTGGCATGTGTTGGTTGTAAAGCGGAATATGACGTCGGTTGAAGCCCACATAAAGTGGTTGTTTTTCTTTTTCGGCAATATCGTACAGTTTTTCCACGTCATCAGCATTGTCCGCTAATGGTTTGTCGACAAAGGTTGGGATTCCATGCTGCAAAAAGAATGCTGCGATTTGAGGATGTACGCTTGTTGCCGCATGAATCATGACAGCATCTACGCCAAAGTGCAGAAGCTGCTGGTAGTCTTGGCAGGTCTCTGAGATTCGATATTGCTTAGCCAGACTCTCAAGTGCATTTGCGTTGCGTGTACAAAATACAAGTTCGATATTTGGAAGCTGAGTGATAACGGGAAGGTATGCTTTCTGAGCAATATCTCCTAAACCAATAATACCAATTTTCATCCTAGTCCTTATTTCGATGTATGGATGGCAGGTTGTAGTATAACGCTTGGCAAGTTGATGAGTTTAAATGCCTTGTTAGAAAAGAGCCTGACTCACATTTTGAGTCAGGCTTTGTTGGTCCACTTAGGAAGTCGTGCGGCAATCTTTGAATATATCTAACTTGCCGTCGTAGGCTTGGGTTTGTACATCCATAACGCCTAATAAAGAGTGGAACACGTTATCATGTGAGTACTGGCCTGCCTTTTGCGCTTCATTCGACAAACAGTCGGTGTTGATTTGTTTCACTTGCTTAAAGCCGGAAGATAGCCACATGAGCAAAGGAACACGTTTTTGGAAGTCTGGTGCAAGGCCGTAAGGCATGCCATGTAAGAACAATCCGTTTTCGCCTAATGATTCACCATGATCCGATACGTAGATGAGAGCGGTATTATATTGAGACTCTAATGCTTTGAGTTTGTTGATGGTTTCTGCCAACACAAGATCAGTGTAGCGTATCGTATTGTCGTACGTATTCACGATTTGTTCGACGCTACAGTTTTCTATATCTGCACGTGGGCAGTCTGGTTTGAAAAACGCTTTGTCTCTAGGATAACGCTGGAAGTAGGTAGGACCATGGCTTCCTATAAGATGCATGGCGACAACGCGATTGCCGTGCATATCCGCAACTTCTTGATCAAAGTGATCTAACAGCGCCATATCGTAACAGGTTTGACCGTTACACAGAGGACTTGCTTGCTTTCGGTTCACTTCAATTTTCTTGATCTTGTGGGCGACTTCTTTGTCTCCGCCATCATTTTCTTTCCAGATGAGGTCAACTCCAGCGCGCTGCATGATGTCGAGAGCATTATCTTGGTTATCTGCCTTGGTCCGTTCAAACTCGCTTCGCGTGAGCTGAGAAAACATGCAAGGCACAGATACTGCAGTTGCAGTGCCACAAGACGCAACCTCTTGAAATGAAATCACACCCAGCTTACTGGTGTAAGGGTTTGTCTCTCGCTTATAGCCATTGAGTTGGTAGTTCTGCGTTCGAGCGGTTTCTCCGACAACAAACACCAGTAGTGTCGGCTTGTTCTGTGCTTGCTTTACTGCGCTATCTGACTGCTTTGCATCGATTCCAATCTCGCGGTACGGTTCTGGCGTGGTGAAGTATTTCTCCTTTACATACCCAGTCGAGCTGTAAACGAATTGAGTGGGAATAATGATTTTTTTCAGATAGCTGTTATTGCGACCGACAGATGCATAGTCTTGGTAGTAAACACTGGCAATAACAGCAATTACTGCAAGAGATGACAACATCGACACCAACTTCGTGAGAGAAAAATACAGCAATTGGTGGCGCTGAGATTGCAACTTGACCTTATAGACAATCATCGCAGGGACGCCCCCCATAAGTAGCGTCCAGATGACAGAATAAGTACTCAGGTAAGAGCTTGCCTCGCTGGAATCGGTTTCAGCAATATTAGCAATCATTCCAGAATCGAAAAGCGTGCCATAGTTGTAACTTGCGTAGCTCACCATACTCGAAATTATGAGCAAAGTAATAAAGAATGGTTTTCCAACCCAAGGCCAACTAAATAAGTTAAAAAGGAAATTGAGCGCGGCAAGAAAGAAAATGGGTATCGTAATAATAAAACCAATCTTGACATTATCTAGGCTTGAAAAAATACCATTCAGCTCTTTGTAAATAGGAATGTTTACAACCAGCGCGAAATAGAGTGCCAACAAGAAAGTAAAGGTAACGTACGAGATACCTTTTTGTTGCAAATTATGTGTCTTCATAAGTAAATGTCTTGAATCAAAATTAGAGCAAGAACGAAGCCCAAACAAAAAGGGCAAGAGTGAGCGCAACAAATACTGCAGCCGAGCCGATATCTTTGGCTCTACCACTGAGCTCGTGCCAGTCATCGCTAACACGGTCGACAACCGCTTCTACGGCGGAATTAATAAGTTCGACGATCAGGACCAATAACAGGCTACTGATCATCAGTACTCTTTCAAATGTGGTGACTGGAAGGAAAAAAGCACAGACGGAAAGCACTAAGGCTAGAATCAATTCTTGTCTGAAGGCGGCTTCGTATTTCCATGCGGCTTTCAATCCCTGAAATGAATAGCCGGTCGCATCCATGACACGGCGTAGACCTGTTTTTCCTGGCTTCAAAATATGACCTTACTACAGCTTAATAATTTAGATTGTGCATCTATCCAAACGATGAAAAGAGACTAATCGTTCTTGCGTGAAACATTTGTGAATGGCATTCATCACACAACGATATAGGGTTTGAATAAGAAAAAAGAGTTGAATTAATCAAGGTCGTAGACGGTATAGCCTTTATTCTGAAGGCATTTTCGCAGTACAAGAGATTGTGTTTTGGTGGAGTCATTGCTTCCACTCAACGCTCCGGCCCCTGCTCCTACAGCACCGCCTGCAGCGGAACCCACAGCAGCCCCACCTATCCCGCTTTCTAGCGCTCCAGCTGCTGCCCCAATTAGTGCACCTGTAACTGCGCCATTAGCGGCTTCAGATTTTGCAGCTTCCGTTTTGTCTACGTTGTCCGCATACCCTTGGCAATAAAGAAAATCTTGTTCATATTTAGCAGGATCAACATTGGTCATGTCGACAACAGGCTTTTGATTATAAGTACAAGCGCTAAGAGTAGAGGCAAACGTCATAACCAGAATAAAAGGTTTGTACATGAGTATTATCCATTTGTTCTGTGAATTTATGGATTAAATGTACACTGTTTTATTGTTGAGCTCTGTCGCTGGAGTGTATTGAAGTGTCGTCTTCTGTAAAGGAGGAAAGACGTTAACTTAACTGTCTGATTTTGGAAGACGAAGTGTGAAGCAAGCACCACCAAGTGGGCTATGAGAAATCGAAACCTCACCATGTTGAAGTTCCATTATCTGCCTGACGATCGCCAAACCGAGCCCAAATCCACTCGTGTTCTTGTTTCGGGATTCATCCGCGCTATAAAATGCTTCAAAAAGGTGAGGCCAATGCTGCTCTTCTATACCTATACCATCATCATGTACATGGATTAAACAGCTTTGCTGATCACTTTTTATCTCAACCATAATTTGAGTATTTGCGTATCGCATTGCATTGCGTAGCAGATTATCCAAAGCACGTTTTAGCAGTTTTGGATCGGCGAATGCGCGCGCGTTTTCAGAGTTTGTTTCATTGACTGAGATAGATAATTTGGTCTCTTTTTGCCATCTCTGTTTTAACTCATTAACTAACTTGGCGAGTGCTACGTTTTCTGTTTGCAACGCCGTATCTGGGCGTTCCATTTTGGCGTAATAAAGCAGCTCTTCAACCATGTCTTCCATCTCGTCAATGTCCTCGACGATACTACGTACATGCTTTTTCTGTTGTTCGGTTAATGTAGAGTCCGATAACAAGTCAGCTTGCCACTGTAAACGAAAAATAGGAGTGCGTAATTCATGCGCAACTGCATTGGTCAGCATTTTATTGCTAGTGATCAGGCGAGAAACTTTGTCAGCCATCGTATTAAAGCTTTTGTTCAGTGTCCCAACGGATTTGGCGCTTGAGGTGCTTGCTCGTGCTTTGAAGTTGCCTGAAGCAAACTCGACCGTGACTCTTTCTAACTCACGAATTCGACGACTCAAAAACCAGATCAGCAGTATGCAATACAGAGCAAATCCGGCTAAAAAGAATAACCATACAATGTTGTCATCAAAGTTAATCGCCTGAATAACTGAGCTATCCGGATCATCGATCATTTTGAAAATAGGGGTGTCCGCATCTAGGCGGAACCATATATCCCTTTCTTCGTCGTAAGCCACGTTAACAGAGGTGTCACTTTCAAATGCTTTTCTGATGTCCTCTGGAAGTTCTTCGAGCGTGTGAGGAATCAACAAGCGATGGCTGGACGTGGCAAATTGCTCAAGCTGTTGTTGAGTGTATTCTAGTCCGTGCTCTTCGTAGATAGGATAGATAAGATCGTGGAAAGCTTGACCTTCTTGCTCTTGTAGCAGGTAATCGTAATCTGTGTTGATCTCATAGACCAAGAATTCGTAACCCCACAAACTCACCATAAATAGAATGATAAGACCGACAAAGCTTTCCAGATAAATCCGTCTCATTATTCATTCCATGCATCAGGCATAAATAGGTAGCCTTTGCCGCGAACCGTGATGATTTTTTGTGGAGAGCAAGAGGCATCGCCTAATTTTTTTCTTAATGTCACAATACGGTTGTCAATGGTGCGATCTGTACCGTCGTACTCAATACCACGTAGTGTTTTCGTTAACCACTCACGTGAGAGTGTTTTTTCTGCGTGTGTTGCGAGAACCCATAATAAATCGAACTCACCGTCAGTCAGCGCAATTTCTTCCTGGTTCATGACGCATGATTTACGTAATCGGTTTAAACACAGCACTCCAATTTGTAGACCGTTTTCGGACTCGGTAGAGGCTGCCTCTTTTCTTCTCAATAGCATGCGAATGCGCGCCAGTAGCACGCGAGGTTTGATTGGCTTGGTAACAAAGTCATCGGCGCCAATTTCTAATGCGGCGACGTGATCGAAGTCGTCATCACTCGCTGTCAGCATCAACACTTTGCCTTTGTAGCATTCACGGATATGACGACATACGCTCAGGCCGTCTTGTCCAGGTAGCATCAAATCTAACAAAACCACGTCTGGCTGTGTGTCAATAATCGCTTCCGGTGCGTCTGTCCCGTTGTCGATACATTTGACCTGGAAACCTTGTTCAACAAAATACTCTCCCAGCATAGCTTGTAATTTGGGATCGTCTTCCACAATGATTAAAGATGGTTTGACTTGTTGTGCGTTCATTTGAGTGATGTATACAATATTTAATATCACTGGAACTTAAACAAATTTACGAATTATTTCAAATAAAGCTTTCTCAGAATAAGGTTATCGGATGAGTTGATTCGATAAATACCCCAAGTAATGATTCAAACTTAATCATTAATCACATTATGAAGTGTCTAAAAAAGGCGCAACTGTTGCGCCTTAATATGGAATATTAGAGTGAACTTACGTTTTATTCGGTGGTGCACACGACACTGTTGTCGCTGCCAAAAGCATTGGGAACATAAGCGTCGGCTTGAGGGTCGTTTTCCCACTTTGCATCATTGAGCAAGTAGCGGAACTGAACATTCTGCTCTTTAGGTAAGCGCGTTTTAAATTTAAATTGACGGCTTTTCTTCACTAATTTCATCGGTTCTGGCTGCCAGTTGTTAAAATCCCCAGCAATATGAATGGAGTCCCACTGGTCTTTATCTAGCTCGAACGTGACTTCAACTTCATCTTTTGTCTTAAAGAATCTCTTTTTAAGCATTGATCTTTCCTTGTTCGTACAAAAACTGTTCTAACTATTACTCGTGTTTCATAACGATTTCAAGTTTTATCGAATTGTCGCTGGTATCAGGTGAAGAACTATCTAAATGATGAATAGCTTAATCGCTATGAGTTCTTGTGAGAGGGGAGCGGTATTGAGAAGCCTCAAGGATATAGAACCGTTAACGTACCAAGTTTTTAGGCGAGGCGGAACTCAGAGTCCGTATCTTGAAGTCAAATCGTTATCATGTATTATCTTAAATCACCATTTTTGTTGATGTAGCTATGTTGAAGTTTAACCGTACATTGTTGACCGCGATAGTTTGTTTAGCCGCTATGCTTTTGAGCAGTGTCGCTCCTATGGCAAAGGCTTCAGCCCCGGTGAAAACAATTGAAGTACGCGATATTATTGTTCAA
The DNA here is from genome assembly GCF_024181795.1 of Vibrio sp. Y10_XG_PY6. Classification (NCBI taxonomy): domain Bacteria; kingdom Pseudomonadati; phylum Pseudomonadota; class Gammaproteobacteria; order Vibrionales; family Vibrionaceae; genus Vibrio; species Vibrio sp. Y10_XG_PY6. Next base: position 1,558,714 of record NZ_JAMZAQ010000001.1, on the reverse strand, counting down.
CAGGCTGCTCTGCACAAACAACTTGGCGTCAATGACGACTGCGTAGAATTACATCACGATGAGTCAGCCATCAATAAGGCACAACAATCTCACACGAGTTGTAGCTCTTCCTGCATGGTCAAAATTCCTGCCAACTTATCTCAAAACGACTTACTGCTTCTTCCTTACAGCCTTGCATTGATTGATAGGCCTTTAGTCGAAAAAGTAGTGACAGTGATCACCAAGCTTTATCGTCCTCCGATTGTTTAATTCCTCATCTCAAATTACTTGGGGTTTCCCCCTTTTTACCAAATGAAATGATTTGGCATTTGAATGCCACAAGGAAATAAACAATGAAAAAAATACTTGCCTTATGTAGTGCACTTTTACTGACTTTTACCGCTCACGCAGCGCAATTTGAAGAAGGGAAGCACTACAAAGTTCTGGATGTTAAGAAAGCATCGAAACCTGTTGTGACGGAATTCTTTTCTTTTTATTGCCCACATTGCTACAAGTTTGAGTCGCTTATTGAGCGTTTAAAACCTGCTCTGCCAAAAGAGGCAAAGTTTGAAAAGGTACATGTGGGATTCATGGGCGGAGATATGGCGATTCCGATGGCCAAGTCCTACGCGACGATGGTATCGCTCGGGGTTGAAGATACAATGATTCCTGCCATGTTTGCCCAAATTCATCAAAAGCGACAAGCGCCAAAAGATGAAGCTGAGCTGAAACAGCTCTTCGTTGATAATGGCGTAGAAGGTAAGAAGTTTGATGCGGCGTACAACAGTTTCGCCGTAAACTCAATGCAGAAAGGTTTTGATAAGCAATTCTCTGCTAGCACGTTGAGAGGGGTTCCGGGTGTGGTTGTGAACAATAAATACATTGTTTTGGCCAACGAAATTCGTACTTACGACGAGTACAATCAATTAGTTAATTACTTATTGACGCTGTAACTGTAAATAGCATTGATGCTTAAAAATGGCGACGGTAGAGTCGCCATTTTTTATGCTTATCACACTCGTATTATCTAAGAACGCTTGTACATGCTTGAGTCGGAACACTAGTCATAAATATGGCATGCGGATAAAACAAGCTAGCAGCAGTGATTGCAACATTACATGGCTGAGCAATCGTAGTTTTAATCACATTGGTAAGCACGGCTCCTGTATTATTTACTGTTTGAGCGGCGGCTTGTTGTGCCTGGTAAGACACGCAACCTGTCGTTGCATTGATCATCGCAGTGCTAAACAAAAGTTTGCGAAAAAACATATTCATATCCTTTGTGAATGCTTTGAATTACTTATATGTGGATTGCTTCATAAATGAAACAAAACAGTGTTCAAAATATGTGTGCATTCACGAAATGAACATTGTTTTATAAAAAGACGTTTTTTTGTGATCTTAGTACTGGACAGACCAGGTTATGAAACTAAAGCCAATCCGTGCATAACGATTACGCCGAAGGTCAGTTTGCTCCTCATTCCTTGATATCCCTTGGGCTCGGCGTCTTGTTCGACTTTCCTCACGAGTTTTTCTGCATACCAAACAGCAAGATACCCAATTGCTAAGAGTAGGGTAGCGACCGCGTAATGTTTGTGACCCTGCAGTAATGCGCCCCAAGCAAGTAAGACAAAAAGGTTGCTGAGAATTAATATATTTCTGCTAAGGCGGTGGTAGTAATGCTCAATGCCGTTACCCCAAAGGATGCCGGATAAAAAACTTAATATAACGGCGCTGTATGCGATGAAAAATTGCTGGCCACTTAAATTGAACAGTGAGATGTCAGTGAAAATCAGCCCTAAACTAAACACAAATGGAACCAGACCTAAGTAACCGAGTTGTAGCATGGTTGAGCGTGTTGTCATGGTCGTCACCTTACAATTGTTGCTCTATCATATTGGTAAGCGTAGTACTTGTCGGTGATGTGGAGCTTGGAAAAGTGGCAATAACTTTGCCTTCAGAGCTAATTAGAAACTTATAGAAGTTCCATTTTGGTTTGATGCCAGCTTGGTTAGTAATCTCGCTGAATACGGGGTTTGCATCTACGCCTAATACTGAGGAGCGAGCCATCATTGGAAAGGTGACCCCGTAATCGAGATAACAGACTTTCGCTGTGTTTGTTTCGCTTCCTCTATCCTGTCGGAAGTCATTACTCGGGAAACCGATAACGGTGAAGTTTTGCTCTTTGTAAGTTTGATAGAGGGTTTCTAACTGTTCGAACTGAGGAGTGAAGCCGCACTGGCTTGCTGTATTGACGACTAGTAGTGTCTTTCCCTTAAAGCTTTCGCATAGATCGACTTCTTCTGTTGAGTTTAACAACCTTTGCTTACCTTGAAGAATATCAGGGCACTCAGATGCAAGAGTAAGCGAATTCATGGAGATAAAGCCAACGAGCGCGACGAGTTTCAGTAATCCTTTCATGGTGTTGTTCCCTTTGTTTTCAACAAGTATAACTACTCAAGTGCAAAGAGAATCGATCAAAAAAGCCGCACAAATGCGCGGCTTCTTTCAGAGCTGGGATTTAATTATGCCAGTTTTAATTCGAACTGGTTGCGGTACATCACCATGTCTTCAATAGTCAGCACTGGCATGTTGTGCAGGCGACCAAACGCAACGATCTCAGGTGCTTTTGCCATCGTGCCATCTGGGTTGGTCACTTCACATAGTACGCCAGCGGGTTGAAGCCCTGCCATTTGCATCAGGTCAATCGTACCTTCTGTGTGACCACGGCGAGTCATTACACCACCTGGACGTGCGCGCAGAGGGAATACGTGGCCCGGGCGAGCAAGATCTTCAGGTTTCGCATGCGGGTTTGCCGCCGTTTTAATGGTCGTCACGCGATCTGCTGCTGAAACCCCCGTTGTTACACCAACTTTCGCTTCAATAGAAACCGTAAATGCAGTTTGATTCGCGCTGTTGTTGTTTACCACCATTGGAGGCAGTTCCAGTTTGTCTGCTTGAGCGTCTGTTAAACATAAACAAACGATGCCGCTACATTCGCGGATCATCAACGCCATTTGCTCGTTGGTGAGGTGCTCGACTGAATAAATGATATCGCCTTCGTTTTCGCGATCTTCATCATCAAGAAGAAGTACGCCACGGCCTTCTTTTAAAGCGATAAGTGCGTTTTCAACGCGAGTAATTGGGTCGCCGAATTCGGCAAGTAGTGATGACTGATTCATGGTTAACTCCTAAATTTCACCAGAATCAGGGCGGTATGAGAGATCGTCGTAAAATACGATCAAAAAGAAGTGCACCAGCACTCTTAGCAATCTGACTCGCTATGCTGGTGTATTCTTATTCTCTTTCATCCGGACTATAACCGTCGGCTCTGGCATCTCACCAGATCTGCTGACCTCGACGAATCGAGCGCTCGCGGGCTCACTTGAAAAAGTATACCGCCGGTGGGGAATTTCGCCCCGCCCTGAGAACAATTAAAAATGTGCCACTTCATCCAAGTTGTGAGGAAGTGGAGCTAGGATAGTACTGCGAACTGAATAGCTTGGAAAGTCGATTCCATCTGTATGATGGAAAAGTGTGCTATCGACGGAAATAATCTGTGCGAATAAAGTGATCAATCTGCTGTGGCACGAAGGTGTTGTAAATCAGGCTCGTATGCGTTTGCTTCACTTCGATATGATCTTGCATACCGTCCAGTCTTGTCTCTTCTACGGTAACCGTACCGTCCGACATGGTGTTGTCATTACGGATCAACAATGGGCGAGCGCCAATCGGCATCGTTCCTGCGATACTGCCGAGTTTTTGAGGGAAATCCCAAGCGTCATCATGTTTGTTTAATCCGTGGTGTGGCGAATTGCCTAAAATTGCACCCAATCCGAGATCTTGAATCCGACCTACTATGGACGCGCCTTTAAGAGGCGAACCGATAGCGACAACATGAGAGATTAAGCTGGTGCTCGGTTGTCTGTTGGCGAGATAGCGCTTAATCATCAAGCCTCCCAAGCTGTGCCCCACGAGCACGTTTGCGGTCAGTGGGTTAAGCGAATGGTCAATAGAATCAAACAGTGAAGACTCATCGATAGCAACAGTGTTATAGCTGAGTACTTGCGTTTCGTATCCGAGCTTTCGCAGCTTTTGGCTAAGAGGCTGCATGACCAGCCCATGCATATAAAGACCATGTAAGATGATGATTTTCATAATACCTCCTAGATTTATGACGTTGTAGATATCCTACTCTAATTAACAAAGAACTACTTGTGCTTTGTGGTGCATATTTACGTTTTGCTGAAAAGTTTGATCGGTATAGCAAGCGTATTAGCCCAGTAAATCCTGTACTTGTTGTTGCAATTGATGACGATTTAAAGAAGCTGGGCTTAACACTTCACCAATAACAACGTCCACTTTTGACCAAAAACGAGTCGGTCGTTTTGTGAGAGCATGTCCGCCTTTGTGGCTGAAAAAAGAACCCCAAAGCCCCTTTAACGCCATAGGGATGACAGGAACAGGATTACGTTCAAGGATTTTTTCCACACCAGGGCGAAACTCACCCAATTCACCGTTAGACGTTAAACGACCCTCAGGGAAGATACAGACAACCTCACCGTCGTTAAGCGCTTGTTCAATCTGTTCAAATGCTCGACGGTAAGTGTCGGCACACTTACGTGGAGAACAGATCGGGATAACACCGGCATGACGGAAAACATATTTAAGAACAGGCAGCTCGCTGATGGACTTGTCCATCACAAAACGAACCGGGCGAGTAGAGGTTCCCATCAAAATCAACGCATCGACATAGCTAACATGGTTAGCCACGATTAACGCAGCACCTTGTTCAGGAATATGTTGGCGCCCCTTTACTGACACACGATACATACAATGGCTGAGTAAATAACTGATAAAGCGTTGTGTAAATTCCGGTACTTGACGATAGACATAGATTGCCACGAAGAAGTTGCCTATTGCCATCATGGCAAACAGTTCCACAATAGAAAGCTCTAGTACGCTGAGTACAACGATCGAAACCAAAGCAGACACCACCATAAACAACGCATTCATGATGTTGTTGGCAGCAATGGCACGTGCACATTCCCCTTTGTTTGAACGCGATTGGATGAATGCATAAAGAGGAACAATAAAGATACCGCCGCTTACACCAACAAGGAACAGGTCAATCATGACGCGCAGATGTTTGGATTCGGCAACGAAGCTTTGCACATCATAAAAGTGCACCGGAAGTGATGGATAACTTGGGACTGCCCATAGCAAGTCGACGCCAAAGACGGTCAGACCAAGGATACCGAATGGCAAAATACCAAGCTCAACGTGGTTGAAAGAAAGTTTTTCACACAACCAAGAGCCTATCGCGATACCAATGGAAAATAATGCCAACAGTAAAGAAACGACAGTACTGTCTGCAAACAAATGTTCACGCGCAAAGTTAGGGAATTGAGTCAGGTAAGTCGCACCCATGAACCAAAACCAACTGATGGCTAGAATAGACATCCAAATGCCTCTCTGTTTTTTTGCCACTTTTAACGTGTTTTTTAAACCAGAAATCGGTTCAAACTTCGCTTTGTCAGTCGATTGGCTAGGCATCGTTGGAATGTTCACACTGCTCATAAACCCGAGCAAAGACAAGGCAATAACGACACAAGAAGCAATCAAGGTACCATTAGGAATGGCTAACAGCAGGCCTGCGCTAAGCGTACCTATAAGAATCGAAAGGAACGTGCCCATTTCAACCCAAGCATTTCCTTTAACAAGCTCATTTGGTTTGAGTGCTTGTGGTAGCAAGGCGTATTTTACGGGACCAAAATAGGCCGATTGAGTGCCTGTCATAAACAGCAGAACCAGCATCAGCATAGCACTTTGGGTCGCAATAGCGGTTGCTGCGCAAGACATGATAGCCAGCTCGATGAGCTTTAGACGTCGTATTAATTTGGCTTTGTCCATGCTGTCAGCGACGGCACCAGCATGCGCAGAGAATAGAAAGAAAGGTAGGATGAATAAGCCTGCCGCCAAATTAACAAATAGATTAACGGATATTGGTAAGTTATCAATTTGGCTGTATGTCACCATCAATAACAGAACGTTTTTGTAGATGTTGTCATTGAGTGCGCCAAGACACTGCGTCACAAAGTAAGGAAAAAAGCGTTTTGAGAAAAACATGCTGGCCCCGATTAAACAAAGTCGAATGAGATGGGAGCACTTTATGCTCAATGAACGATTAAACCAGCTTTCTCTGTCAAGTGACGTTGGGTGTCACCAAAAGTAACGAAATTCGTTACTTTCATCTCCATTTGTTTATTGAGTTACTAATTTTGAGACTTTTGAGTAGGTTTTCTTTCCCATGGTTCAAACAGAGGGAACGTCCAGCGACGCATCGCAATAATCAGAGAGGTGCCGTGCTTTTCGTCCATATCGAGAGAGCTATCACTTTGGCAAGCCTGATAAAACTCATCGATGACCTTTTGCAGTTTCTGTTGCAGCTTCTTGTTGGTTGGTACGCTCATCAATCCTGTTGCCATGGATAACTGTTCATCTTCACCAGAAAAGTAGCTTTGGAAAAAGGCGTCTTGAACTTGCTGTTGGAAGAACCGTTGAATAGGGCCGCCCATCTGCCACTTAAATGTCGGAGATATACGCAAACGAATTTTGTTATTTGGCTGCAAGTCGATGATGTTCAGACGATCCAAATGAGCAAGCTTTTGTACCAGTTCCAACTCATTGAAGGTGTATTGTTGAACGACTTGTTCAAACTGATAGCCATTTACAACACAGATCGCCACGAGTAGCAGGGCTTTATCGTCAACCAGCTGCTTTTCTTGCTCTAACGTTAGCGACTCCAGACCTTTATTATGCGCAGCCGCGAGCTTAAACAGTTCCGCCATTTCTAAACCAATCAATTGGCAAATTCGCTCTAAGCGCTCAAGGCTAATGTGTTGACCTTCAGCGAGTAACCGTTTGACGCTGCCTTCACTTAAATCAAGGTGTTGTGCAACATCGATATAATGCAGCCCAGCTAACTTTAGCTGGCGTTTAAGCTCTTTAATTAACGTATGGCTTTCAGACATTTACGCTGTCACCTCGTCGTGTAATTGCTCTATATACGCTTGCATAAAGGCTTTGCGTTTTTGAGCTTCGCGTCTCGCTGACTCCGTGTTCATAGTTTCAGCGATTTTGAATAACTTGGTTTGAAAGTGATCCAGAGTGAATTGTTTATCGTCGAGCTCTCGCTGTTGAGCAAAGATGTCTTTGTCATCGTAAAGTTGCGCATCAAACTCAGTGCTCACTTGTATACAGCGAGTAACGCCAATAGCACCTAATGCATCCAGCCGATCGGCATCTTGAACGACTTTTGCCTCCAATGTGTTGGGTCTGATATTAGCGCTAAAGCTGTGTGCTTCTATCGCATGGGCAATGGCATCATGGTATTGCTGCGGATAATCGATACTTTCTAAAAACGCGACCGCTTTTTTGGCTGCAATGATTGAGCTCTGCTTGCGGTTAGGATGATCTTTCGGATAGGTAAAACAATCATGTAAATAGGCGGCGGGAAGCACAATAGATAAGTCGGCGCCTTCTTCTACAGCCAGTTTTTTTGCAGTGTTTACGACCCGTTGAACATGGCTTATGTCATGCGCCGCATCGACTTGCATCTCTTGCTGCATAAATTCCAAAAATTGCGATTCTATCTGGCTTAATAAGGTCATGAGTTATATCTACAACTAAAGTGAAGGCAGAAGTATGCCGAACGCAGAGAGGAATTTCCAAGTTCAATAGTGTAATTGAGATTTAGCCATCAGAACCTTATGCAACCTGGTGAGTTTCGGGTCATCTTAAATAGCATTTTTGTGCGTTCGGTTGGCTACTGAGGTGGTAAGACACAGAACAGCAGTGACGTTTGCCAATAGCAAAAGGGCCTGAAGATTTCGTCAGACCCTTTTTCGTTTTAGTAGGTACTTTTACGAACCTTAGCGCTTGAACGTCACTTGCTCTGCTTGTTCAAGATGAATATGAGTCGTCGCAGGCTGTGTTTCTGCAATCACTTTACCGTGACGAACAGAGTAGCGAACCGGCACTTGGCGACGTACGGCGTCAAAACCATTTTCTGCAGGAAGAATCAGTAGGCTACCTGGTTTGCCTTCTTCAATTCCATACTTGTCTTGAATGTTCAGTGTACGTGCTGAATTGGTGCTGATCAGATCCAGTGAGTTGTTGATTTGGTCGTAACCCATCACCTGACACACGTGCAGACCCATATGCAGCACTTGCAGCATGTTTGCAGTGCCTAGTGGGTACCAAGGGTCAAATACATCATCGTGTCCAAAGCAGACGTTGATGTTGGCATTCAGCATCTCTTTCACTCGTGTTACGCCGCGACGTTTTGGGTAATCATCAAAGCGGCCTTGTAAGTGAATGTTCACCAATGGGTTTGCCACGAAGTTGATACCGGACATGCGTAATAAACGGAACAGGCGAGATGCGTATGCGCCGTTGTAGGAACCCATCGCTGTGGTGTGACTGGCCGTGATTTTATTCCCCATATCAAACTTGTGCGCTAATGCTGCCAGTGTTTCAATGAAGCGAGATTGTTCGTCATCGATTTCATCACAATGCACGTCGATCAGACGGTCGTATTTTTGTGCTAACTCGAATACGTAGTGTAGCGATTCAATGCCATATTCGCGTGTGAATTCAAAGTGTGGAATCGCGCCAATAACGTCCGCCCCTAATTTGACGGCTTCTTCTAGCAGCTCTTTGCCATTTGGGTAAGAGAGAATTCCTTCCTGCGGGAAGGCGACGATTTGGATATCTACCCATTCTTTCATCTCTTCACGCACTCCTACCATCGCTTTTAGGGCAATTAGGGTAGGGTCTGAAACATCGACGTGGGTACGAACGTGTTGTACGCCGTTTGCTATCTGCCATTTTAAGGTTTGTTTTGCGCGCGCTTTCACGTCTTCAATCGACAGCATTTCTTTGCGCTCAGCCCAACGTTCAATACCCTCAAACAATGTGCCAGAGATGTTCCAACTTGGCTCGCCTGCGGTTTGAGTTGTATCTAGGTGAATGTGCGGCTCGCAGAAAGGCGCCACCGCCATGCCGCTTTCAGCATCGATGGTGTCACCGTTATGATTAAGCTCCACATCGTTGCTTTCAATGCGCTTGAATTGACCATCTTCAATCAAAATTTGCTGCAGACTTTCTTGTCCTTTTAGCGTTACGTTTTTGATCAGTAGTGTTGTCATGATGGTTCCTTACGCTGGCTGTGTAGCCAGTGCTTTTTTGTTGAGAATAGGATTAAGAATCAGGAAGCTAATTGCGCCGCCAAGTACAGCGTTAATCGGCACTACGCCAGGCAGGAAGTGTCCCGCACCAACGCCAATCACGACAGCGATAATGCCAGCCCAGTTAACGTTTTGGAATTGGGCGGCTTCAAAGTTTGCGTAGCGTTTACGGTTCGTGAAGAAGTCAGCGATGATCACACCGCCAATCGGTGGAATTGCCAAAGATAAGAAGGTCAGCCAGCCAACAAAGTTATTGTAGAGCCAGAGAGCGCAAAGTGTGCCAACAAGACCGTTCGCCATTGAGATGTATTTACTTGGTAAGCCCGTGATGTTGGAAAATCCAAGACCCGATGCGTAGAGCGCGTTGTCGTTAGTCGTCCAAATGTTTAATCCAAGTACGATGATGGCGGGAATTAATAAGCCTTGCGCAATCATCACTTCAGAGATGTCTGATTGACCAGTCACCGACGCACCTGCCGCGCCAAAGATAAACATTAACGAGTTACCGATGAAAAATGCCACCATTGTGATCATCACAGCGCTGCGCGGCTTTTTGCCAAAGCGCACGAAATCTGCCGTTAATGTACCAGCACTGACAAAAGAGCCGACAACCATCGCGAGAGCTATTGAAAAATCGAGTGGCTCGGTTGGTTGAACCTGTTGTAGTTCGCTAATACCGCCAACGCTATTTACTGCCTCGATGACAGAGTAGCCGCCAAGTAGCGCAATGGCAGGAACGGCAATTGCTGACAACACCATCAGTGCTGAGATGCCAAAGTAAACGGTCGCGGTCATGAGCAAACCGGAAACGAGGATCAATGTATTGGTATCGATGCCCGTTGCTTTATGCACCGGAATCGCAAACATCGCGACACCAACTCCAAACCACCCAACTTGAGTACCACCAAGAAGAGCAGAAGGAAGCCAAGATCCTTTAGAACCAAAAGAGAAACGAGCAAGAAGGTGAGTAGAGAGACCAGTAGAAGCGCCGATGTAACCGAGGAAAGAAGTGTAAATACCGAGGATTAGGTTACCGATGAGAACAGCGAGGAAAAAATCATTAAAGGAGAGCCCAGTACCGAGAGAGCCACCTGTCCACATACTTGCGGAGAAAAAAGTGAGTCCTAACATCACCATGGTTAGTGACGCCACGCCTTTTCTGGCCGTGTCGGGAACTGGTCCAAGACTGTAGTTATTGTCTCCAGCCATTATTACCTCCGCACATTGAAATGTTAAATTATAGCGCCTGGTTTTCAGGCAAACGGCGCGTATTATCGTGATGTAAATTTAATAGTCAATGATAAAATTGCAATTTAAACGTTTGCTTGGTTTTTGATGTCTATTTTTTCTTTTAATAACAATGGCTTAATTTTTTACTTATAAAGGTAAAAAGTTTGTTTTTACGTGTTTTATATGATTTATAGACAGGTTTTCTATGTGAAATGAATGTTTTGAATTGCTATTTATGTTTATGGATTAAATTTATTTATAACTCTAGATTGTTCAGTCGATTTCTATGAAAAGAAAACGATTTCATGATGAGCGTTTTGGTTTGGACGTTATTTTTTCTTTTTTGGGTATGTTTTCTTGGTTTTATTTTATGTAGGTAATTTGTTTTTGTTGAAGCTGGTATTTCTAATAGTTTAGTGGGCGAATATTTGAATTTTATAAACAGTAAACAATCTGTTGTGGGCAGGAAAAGTACAACCGAGCTCGGTCAGAGGATAAGAGAGCAATAGCCACATAAAAAAATAGCCAACCGCAAAGAGTGCGATTGGCTTATATACATGTGAACAAAATCAAGTTCACTAACAACGTCAGTTGGCTAGGTGACCCTCGGCTTAAGAAGGGTCGATTTATATAATGCAGTTACTGTGCCAACTTTAACATGCCCTAAAATACGTAGTTTCTGTGACATGCGTTGCTTAAAGTTTGAGTTTGTTTGCAATTTGCAACTGCGTTATGCAATTTGACTCTATTATGCTAATGATTGATTAATAAACAGTGGACTTTTTAGAGCATGACTAAACTCGCCGTTCCCAAAAAGGCGAAAAAACCAACCACATCTGTCACCGTCGTTAGAATAACCGAACCTGCTAAGGCTGGATCCAATTTAAACTTATCCAAAATAATGGGTATCAACACGCCAAATAAAGCAGCGGTAATAATGTTGACGATAATGGCCAGCGCGATGGTTCCACCTAAAACTGGCGATTGGAACCACAATCCGGCTAACCCGCCGATGATTAGCGCCCAAGCAATGCCGTTCAGTGAGCCAATACCCAGCTCATTTTTTAAGAATTTGAATCGGTTACCTGGGGTAATCTGATTAAGCGCCATCGCACGAACCATTAGAGTCAGCGTTTGGCTGCCTGCAATGCCACCCATCGATGCAACAATTGGCATTAGTACGGCCAAAGCCACCACTTGAGCAATCACGTCTTCAAATAGCCCGATAGTGACAGACGCTAAAATCGCAGTCAGCAAATTGATGCCCAGCCACACGCCGCGTTTTTGCGAGCTTTTTAATACTGGCGCAAACAAGTCATCGCCTTCATCCATACCAGTACCAGCCATTAAGCGCGCTTCGTAGATTTCACGTTGCGTACTTAATGCAAATTGCCAATCGACTTCACCAATCAGAGTTTGGTCTGCATCAGTCACAGGCAGAGCGGGCAGTGTGCTGTGCTCTAATGCTTCTACCGCTTCGGGAAGCATCATCTTACTGTCTAGCACCGTCACCGCTTCAATAACGAGTGTTTTCAAGCGAGTATCAGGATCACTACGTAAAATTTCGTAGTAATTGACTGTCCCTCGATACTGTTTATTACGGTTGATCAGGTAGACCTGTTGAGGCGTGTCGTAGCTATAGCGCTCCATTAACTGCTTAGCCGTTCCAATCGTAATATTAAAGGGCAGGGTGATGATTTTACGCTCAGCCCAGTGGCCGAGCTCTTCATCTTCATATTCGTTTGCCTGATCGTAAAGCTCTAACTCATCTTTTTCGATTAACGCGAGCGCTTCGTTGATGATCGACTCAGGCAACGAATCCGCCCATTCGATCAGCGATAAGTTATCAAGTTTAGCGAGGGTGAGTTTTAGCTCGACTTCAGATAATGCATTGATGATAGAAAAACGTACGTTGGCACGCATTTCCGTTAACACGTCGATATGCAGTTCTAGTGGCAAAGCTCGCCATAAGCGAACACGATCATCGATTGGAAAGGCTTCCAGAATTAGGGCGACTGCGCCAGGTTCGAGACCCGCTTCAATAGATTCATTGAGCGTTGCGACTTGATCCGCTTCTTCGGCTTGGCCAATTTGCTGGATTAGAGTGGAGAGATCTTGAAACTTGCTCACCGAGTACCCCGATAGTTAATTCGTTTTATGGAAGTATGGCATGTTATTGAGATGCACAACTATGCATCTTAACCTTGCTCAAGGTACTTGAAAGTAACAGAAAAACAATAGGCTATTCGCTGTTGATAGTGAGATATGGCTGTACCAATTGGCGAATGTTCACTTTTGCGCCAATTCTCGCTGCGAGCAAATACATGCCACCAATTTTACGATGTAAAAATAGGGCATCGGCAGGTGGGGTATGCCAGTACTCTTGTTCCATGCTCAAAATAGTGCCAGCTTCGCGAAGTTTTTGCGCTAAGCCACTGGCTTTAAAATCATATGGCTCATCAACTAACATGGGTTCACATGCCATTTTTACTAAATCGAGAATCGCTTGGCGCTGATCAGGTAAGATGGTTTGGCTGAAGAAGCCAATTTGTTCAAGCGCGTCATTCAAGCCTTGTTCGTCATTATTCATGACGGACGCAAAGGCTTGGCGATAGCCGGCACTGAATCGTTCGCTGTATTCGCGAGTTGCACCGAAATCTAACAAGCCGATTTGGCGAGTACTTTCAATGTACAAGTAATTGGCGAAGTTAGGGTCGGTTTGCACCATCTTGAATTCGAACAGCTCTCTGAACAGCAATTCGAGCAAACTGTGCATGACAAAATCTCGCGTACTTTGATCATAATGTTCGATGTGTTCAATGGGTACGCCGTCAATAAACTCCATGGCGAGAACGGAGTCTGAGCAACTTTCAGTGTGAATCTTTGGTACGACAAAATGAGGATGCTCCTTCAAAGCATCATGGTAACGAATCGCAAATTGCGCTTCTCGGGTGTAATCGGCTTCATCATGCAGTTGCTTTTTCGCTTCTTCGAGCAATCCTTTGTAGTCGACAGACTCGGGAATCAACCCAACGACCTTGAGCAGTGTACCGACATTATCGACGTCGCTATCAATACTTTTCCGTATGCCCGGATATTGCACTTTGACGGCTAGGTTATCGCCCGCATCGCTGTAGGCTTGGTGCACTTGTCCTATTGATGCACTGGCGATTGGTTTGAAGTTAAATGATAGAAACTCAGCTTTCCAATTCGTTCCAAGCGAACTTTCCATTACTGCGTTGAGTTGTTTTGCAGGCATTGGGTCTGCGTCGGAACGAAGACGGGAAAGAATATCGGCAAGTTCAGGTTCTAAAACATCACCAGCATCCATTGAGAGCATTTGACCAAGCTTCATTGCAGCGCCACGTAGGTGAGCAAGTTGGTCGGTTAAACGCGCGATGTTTTGCGGCGTCAGCAATAGGTCTTTCGCTTTTGGTTTGTTGCCTTTGGCTATCTGCTTCGTGCCTTCTGCAATCACATTGCCTGCGACACGGGTAGCAAGTGAGGCGAATTTGCTGAATCTTGAGATGCGATGGGTAGGTAGGCTTCTTTCCTTTGCCGACATGAATCTTCTCCGCTATTTACTAACTAATTGTTATACGGGAAAAGGATGTGTTTGGATACAAATGAAAAAACCGCCAGCGAAACTGGCGGTTTGTGAGTTTAGATGGAGTAGAAGAAGTACAGCTGAGACTTCATTCGAATGATGATCCCGCGAATCACATCCAAGAAGGCCATGAAGCCTATCGGTTTTTCACCGCTGACCCATGCGAGGCCAACAGAGCCAACAGGAATGTCGTAGCATTCTGGCTCATCAATCTTAAGACGAACAAAGTGGTGTTTGTTCTGTAAGTTCTTGCCGGTTGTAACGCGAACAGAATCATCGAAACCCAGCAGATTACCTTGTGACTCACCTGTTGCTTCAACAATGCCTTCGACGGTCGCTGAGAAGATCTTGCCTGGGTAAACGGACGAAGAGAATTCCGCAGGTTGACCCGGTTTGATGTTACGAATCGCCTGGTGGTTGACTCGCATCAGCACATACTTCTCGTTAGTGTACATATTAATACGTGGCATCATCGAAACACGCTGACCTTCACGCAGGATAAAGTTGGTGACAAAGCCATCTGTTGGGGCATGAACTTTGGTGCTGTTCAAATCCCATTGCGCTTTTGCAATTTGCTCTTCAGCTTGGCGCAGTTCGGCTTGTTTGGTTTCAACTGCGAGCTCTGCTTTATGAATCGCCAGTTTTGCGCGGGAAATATCGACTTGTTTCTTCTTAATTTGAGACTCAAGGGTCAACACGTAGTGACGTGCCATATCAACCGCACTCGATTGTTTGTCGATGTCGCTTTCCGTGATGGTGTTTTGCACCACTCGGTTTTGCTCAACATAACGATCTAGCATCTTTTTCTGCAATTTGTAGTCAACGTTCGCCGCTTCCAATTGGCTCTTTGATGTTTCTAGATCTTGCACCAATGCTTGATGATTCGCTTCTTCAATCTCGATGTCGCCTTTTGCCGTAGCTAATGCGACTCGTGCAGAATCGGCGGATACGTTCGCCTGATTTAATGCGATTTCGTATTGAGTTGGGTCAAGTTCATAAATAAGCTGACCTTCTTTAACTTGTTGATTTGGCTTAATGTAAATGTGGTCAACTTTACCCTTCACATTGGTTGAATCTGGACGCAATTGGATGTGTGGTGACTGCACGACAGAACCACCGGATAAATCCATCGGGGTGAAGTTAATCAAACCTACCCATACGAACATCAGCCAACTCAAACCGCCAAGATAAGCGAACGATTTGGTTGCTTTGTTCCAAGGCATGCCAACCAAACGCAGCAGATAGATGAAGAGAGCCCATACCGCTAAACCTTCTAACATTACGCTTCCTCTTTTGGCTGTGTTTCTGTTTGCGGTTTACTTCTCCATGTATCACGCAGATTGATGATGGCTTTTTCCATATCAACGAATGCAAAGATAACAGCTAGCACCCAAACCCAGTGCCAGACAAACCCTATCCAGGTGAGCGCAGTGATGAGCCCTATCTGATGATGGTCTTTGCTGTGCGCCTTATTAATTGGCAATTCATGGATTTTCCAAAAGCCGTAACACGCGCCCGCGACACTCGCGATTAAAACGACAGCAGCGACAACATGTAACGCTGTATCTGCACCAGTTCCGACAAATGGGACACTCAGTAAACTCATTAAACACTCCTCTATCAAACGGTTGGCGTATTGTGATCTGGATTTGATTTAGGTCTTTCTTTGTGACAGATTCAATCAATAGAGGATTAAATTTGATGTGATTGGTAATGAAGACGGTTCGATTTATTCGCGCGATGGGCATTCTAAACATGCATAACCTCGCGTTATCTAAATATAATTTGGGCTCGGATGAACTGGGGATTCCGTCGTCGGTATTTCACAACCCAATGACACTGATCCCGCTAAAAGCCGTCGCAGAATGGTATCGTTGTGTTGAACAAGCCAGTAGTGAACCAGATGTGGTTTTGAGTCTCAGCCGAGGTATTGAACTGCAAAAGCTTGGGCCTGTGGGACGCTGGCTATTTTCTGGGAATGATTTAGCCAGCGCGATTCGACGCGTTAATTATGGTGCGAGTAACTTACAATCTGGGGCATTTTTTGCTGGCGAACAGTCGGGCAAAATCATCAAATGGACTTACCACAATCCGTTTATAGAAACGTCAGTAAAGGTGCACGATAGTATCCGCTGTGCGGTATTTATGATTAAAGTGCTACGCGAATTTCTTGGTAAAGACTATCAGCCTTTGCGCGTCAAGATTTCAGGGTCGAGAAAAAATACTGAGCGATACAGGGAATATTTCGGCTGCGAGGTGGAATGGAGTCAGCCAAAAACAGAAATATGGATCCCGGGAGATGACCGATTAGCTTCCCGCCAAGTGAGCCATCGCGAAGACAGCCGTCTAGCGATGAGTTTTTCCGATTTGGATGATTTGCTTAATATGCCCGACCCAGAAGATGAGTTGAAAGTGATTTATGAAGTGGTGAACTACAGCAGTCATTATGGATTGCCAACGTTAGAGCGCGTTTCTTCTCTGCTTGATTTATCTGAACAGCAGTTTCAACGTCGTTTGCACAAATTAGGCCTCAACTTCTCGATGGTATCCGGCTATGTATTGAGTAATGTTGCGGCTGGGTTATTGAGTAAGCGCGTGAGTATTGATGACATAGCCATGCGCCTTGGTTACACCAATGTGGCGAGCTTCAATCGTATGTTTAAGAAACATCGTGGATTAACGCCCAAGCAGTATGCGGGAAGATTAGAAAAGTAATGCTTCACTTGTCTTTATGAAAACAAGCAATAAAAGCCCTCAAGGTAGAGGGCCTTGCTATTTTTGGTGTTGTTTAATGTAATGGCTATTTCTTAGGGCGCCAGCTTAGTGCACTTGCAACAGCGCCGATGGCAATCACATCCTTTTTTTGTTCACTAAGTTCTGGGAGCATTTGTACCGCAATGGTACCGTTCGTCTGTACAGCGGCAATTTCTTGTGTGCCTTCCTTAAAGCTATAACCCAATGGAATGTCTACCGCCATCATGGCGTCGGGACTAGTATGTACGGTTTCTACATTAAAGTGGGTGCTGCCGATACGCACTACGCCAGTCTCTTTTTTCTCGAAGCTGATGTCGATGAGAGCGGATTTTGGCTCCATAGCAAATTCTCCCACTTTGACGCCATCTTGGGTGATATCACAGGTGTAAGGATCATTCCCACCAAAATCGACGCCCATGTAGTTAACCGACATACCGCCTCCAGAGCAGCTCAGAAGCCAAGTTTCCCCGTTGTCGATACGAGTAACTTCTGCGCCCATCGTACCTTCTTTGAAAGAGATATGGTTAAACCAACTTGAGTTAGAAGCACTGCGTGAATAGTTGCCTTTGTACTTACCAGCAAAATCAAAATGACCATCTGCACCGAATCCCCAAAAATCTCCGTCGGTTTTGATCAGCATTTCTGGTTGTGCTTTTACGGCATCAGTACGATCCATGACGGCTAGGCCACCACAACCTGCAAGGAGTAGGGGAGCGAATAGAGTAAGTTTCTTCATGTTTTTCATCGTTTATAGCTCGGTTACATCTAAGATTTGGTCGGTGAATTGGATCTTTTGAATGTCGTACAACTCGTCAGTGCCTGTACTCGGGCACTTAACAGAAACGCTCTTTGCTTTGATAACAGTACATTCTGCCAGTTTGTGTGGCACGATATAGGTGTTGATACCACCTTCACCATAAATGCTGTTGTCTTTGCTGTTGCCTTCAAAGGTATTGTTTTGGTCATTACCGATGACATTCATTGCGTCGTCGCCAATGATCTTCACTCTTGTCAGCCACTGAGATTTGTAGGTGTATGCTTCTATCAAGCCGTCTTTGTTGGGAGCCATACGGAAGGTAGGCACAGTGCCTGGATTTGTCTTTTCTGTGTAAAGTTTGACGCCCGCAGAGTCGATGTTCGCGGTGTATTGCAAGTATCCGTGGAATAAGCCGCTGATCCAATCAACGGCTTGTGGATCTTGAGTTTGCATTTCTTCACGTGTTAACGCTTGGTAGCCATCTAAACCTTGCCCGTTTGCTTTTGCTACACCCATGTAAGCTTCAAAAGCGGCAGCAAAGTATTCGTGAGAATATGAAGGGCCCGTTTGTTTAACACTTTCAGGATCGAAGTCGTCCGATTTCCAATCGTCCCAGTCATACTGAGTTGGGCGCCACACCGTCGGTTTGCCCGCTTGAATATCGTTATAGATTTTTAACGCATGAGCTTGAATGTCATTTTGCAGTGCCGCAGTCCCCGTGTTAGGTGCAATACCTTGCGCTTGGACCAAGTGTAAAATTTCTTCAAAAGCGGCGTCTCGTTCGGCTTTTTTACCAAGATTGGCACAGTAATCGGCAAAATTACTCATGTAATGGCAATCGCCTTCAACTGTCAGTTCTCGATACATCAGAGATTGGCTGTTCCTTAGCCAGTTTGGTGTTTCTTTACTATTTACTAATGTTGCCACGATAGATGTGACAAGTGTATCCATATCATCTTCGTTAAGTACCATCATGCTTACAACAAACTTTTCTAGAGAACTCGTATCAAAAGAGTGTGCTAAGCCCGAGTTTGTCACTGCATCGTTCAACTTGTCTTGGCGAATCAGTTCGTTGATAAAGATTTTGGTTAGCATCTCATCATTCTGTTCGTCGTTTTCGGTCAGCATTAGTGTGGCATCACGCTCGGCTAATGTCTTAGCGATACGAGACTTGTCAGCGCCGTACTTAGAGTCTGGTTGGTTTGTGAGAAGGTGTTGGATGATTTTGGCTGCACGAAAGATTTTTTCATTATTCGCACCGTCATCAACAGCCACAATGTGAAATGCATCATTATTATTTGCTTCAGAAAGGGAGATTTTCACATAGTGGGTGAAGCCCGCATCAGCAGCCACTTTTAACTTGGCTGGAAGCTCTGTAGAAACGACAGTTGGGATTGTGACAGTGCTCAATGTTGGCGCTGGTGGTGTTGGAGGTGTCGTTGTCGATGGTTTCGAATTAGATTCACTGCCGCCGCAAGCAGTTAGACTTATCGCGCAAAATATGGCTAAAGGTGTTAATTGGGAATATCTCATTTCATGTTACTCGTAGACTTTATTAGAGCAAGAAACTTAGAAGCAACATAAAGTCCTGTCTATATAAGCAAATTAAGTCATATATATTGATGTTGTTTTTTGGTAAGGGCTATCATTCGATATATTTAAAAATATAGTGGATTTTTATTCCGAAATTTATTTTTATGTGAAGCTATATTCTGCCAATAAATAAAACATCAGGTTATTGCATGGTTTTAGGGGCGTAGAATGATTAGGATTATCGTATATGTATGGTTTGTAAGCGTATGTAAGCCTGCTTTTTATTAAAATTATCACTTAAGTGGTTTGCGCAGTATAGGACGAGCGATATACTCCCTCCATCATATTGGTGGAGTAAATGATTCATGGTGGGCAATACAATCTTACTGGTAGAAGACGACTCTGAGATTGCTCGATTAACCAAAATGTACCTCGAAGCCGAAGGCTATACAGTAACCGTTATCGACAACGGTCAAAATGCATTAGAAACGATTCACGGACTCAATCCGGACCTAGTGCTGTTAGATTTGATGTTGCCGGGAAAAAATGGCGCAGAAATATGCCAAGAGGCACGTAAATTTTATCATGGGATTATCATTGTTTTGACTGCAACCGATGATGAAATGAGCGAGGTGAGCTTATTTAAGTTCGGTGCTGATGATTACCTTACCAAACCGATAAAAGGCAATATCCTTCTCGCCCGTATTGAAGCGGCGTTGCGTCGCTATCGTCGTCAAGTTGATACCGTTGAAGAAGAAAAGCTGAGCCGATATGGCATTAGCCTTTGTCTTCGTCGCTCCCAAGCATTTTATTTGCAAAAAGATATTGGTTTAACGAGCTCTGAGTTTGAAATTCTAGAGCTCCTGATGCTGAATGTCGATAAACCAGTATCTCGTGAATCATGTTGCCGTCTTGCCAGAGGCATTGAATACTGCATTACTGATCGTTCGATTGATATGCGTATATCCTCACTAAGGAAGAAATTCTCTAAGGCTCATATCCATACTGCTACCATTAAGACCATACGTCACCACGGCTATATGCTGACAGGTAAATGACGCATGTTTTCCCTGTTTACTCGTCTATATGTGGGGTTAGTTACTGGCCTTGCGCTGACTGTTGCTTTGTTTCTCTTTATGGGGGAAGAGTACATGCGCAAAACAGAAGTCGGTGTTTTTTTGAGTGATGGTGCTTATTTTGTCGATCAATACATTGAGCAACGAGGCACTCCGGATTCTCTCTATAAGAAGTTAACCGAAAACGGCAAGCAAGATTTCTTTATCTTTGATTTAACATTGGTTGAAAACTGGGACGGATCACCGCCTTGTCGAGATTGTAAGCTGCTGTACCGAATACAAGGGATACCTGTTTATCTTATTGATGGCAGTACCTATGCCGCGGTATTCCCTTTACCTAACACCTCGAAGAGTTTAGTTTTCAAAGAAAAAACGGATTTCTTTAGCCCAGATGTTGATTGGAATGAAGATTCTGAGATTGTATTTATACTGACTCTACTTTTGGTTGTTGTGTGCAGTTTAGGTGTCATGGTTTACATACCTGTACGACGTCTTGACCGCCAAATTCGGCAACTAACGGCTGCACAACAACAATTTGGTTCTGGTGAGTTGAATACGCGAGTCGATCTAAAGCAATTTTCGCAACCCGTGAAAGAGCTCGCCCAAGGCTTCAACAACATGTCTGAAGAGATTGAGAGACGAGTACGCCAAACACACATCTTTACTCAAGCTATTCCTCATGAAGTGCGCACTCCGCTGAGTCGTATTCAGCTAGCGACGGATTTAGCTAGGCGCACGAGTGGTGAAATGCAGGCAGAGTTACATGACGATATTGAACGATACGTTGATGTAGTGACGGATTTAACGTCCGACATTGTCATGCTGTCTCGCTTGAGTGTGAAAAACCATTCTTTGAGCGATTCTGTTGAAACCATGGAACTGCCTCTTTGGTGTAAAAGCCGCATGAATTACCTAGGCTTAGAGTCCACCATGTTGAGAGCAGAAAATGAACTCGCGAACCAATTGATTCACTTTCAGCCTACTTTGGGTAACCTCGTCCTCGATAATTTACTGCAAAACGCCAAGCGTTACGGTGAATCCTGCGTTGAGGTGACGATTCGAATGGTAGCGGATTGCTGGAGCATCGATATTGAGGACGATGGTCCGGGCATCCCTGAAGCGATGCGAGAAGAAGTATTTATGCCATTTTCGCGTTTAGACAAAAGCCGCAACGCCGACATGAAAGGCTTTGGTTTAGGGCTTGCCATCGCTACCAGTGCAGCGAGGCAACTGGGTTGGGAGCTTTCCGTCGGCGAGAGTCACTTAGGCGGTGCACGTTTTACGGTGCTTATTCCTGCCAACGATTAGAGTAGGCACTGCGGTAGTCTGGTTCAGCGATACCTTCATACAAATCTTCACAAGCTTGCAGCGGACCTACGACGGTTCGGTAGGGTAGGACACCTGCCCAAACAGGAATATCCATGTCTTCCGCATCGTCGTTGACGCCAAAATTGCTGATTTTCACAGATGCCTCTGTGAGTGGGATACGCAGCAGCATGGTGGCTTTGAGCTCTTTTTCATTACTCAAACGGACTTGTTTTGTTCTCCCTGGAGCGATCTGTTCGATAAAGTGATTCAGCAACCTGTCTTTTTCTTGGTTATTCTCCACCATCTCAAACTGGCCAAAGACCACGGCGCTACGATAATGCGCACTGTGGTGAAATGCACTTCGAGCCAATACCCAACCATCAAGCAAAGTAAAGGTTAAGCACGTTTGCACTCCTTGTTTGAGTGAGCGTAACAGTCGACTGTTGTTGGCACCATGGATATACACGTAATCATCGACACGCCATGCCAGCATAGGGATGACCACAGGGCCTGACTCGTTGGTTATCGCAATATGAGCGATTAGGCTTTCATCTATGATGGCGTGCAGTTTGCTAACATCAGAGACGGCTTTATGTGCGCCTTTCTTAATTTCCGTTCTATTGGTGTTGGATAGCATTTTCTCTCCTTGTTTGCTCACGATTACGAGCGATTGATCCTCATTCTTTGATTGCAATGTAGCGTTTAACTGGTAGCTTAAAGAGAGCCACTTTTAACTAATGGATGGATCCAGTTTGTCTTTGATTGATATCGGTGACCTGCATTTAAAAGACAGTGATGGAACGCGTCAGCAAGCGTTGTTTTTTGCTATTCGCAAGAAAATTGTTCAAGGATTGTGGGTGAAGAATGGGAAGTTGCCTTCTACGCGGAAGCTTTCACAAGCGCTTAATCTAAGTAGGAATACCGTGATTTCTGCTTACGAGCAGTTAGTGGCGGAAGGTTACTTGAACAGCCAAAAAGGTTCGGGTTTTTATGTTGCCGTAGAACTGCCGGAGCAGTACTTGCCTGAACCTAATTCAGTTCAGAGAGACTCATCACCGAAAACTCACTTTGATATCAACCTTGCATTTGCACCAGGTGTGCCGGATCTGGACGCTTTCCCGATGGCACAGTGGCAAAAGCTAGTTGCTCGCCACATGTCCCGCCCCTGCTTGTTGGGGAATCAAGATATTCAGGGTAGTTGGGCATTGCGCTGTGCTTTAGCTGACTACCTCGCATCAAGTCGTTCAGTGAATTGTTCCCCAGAGCGCATTATTATTACCTCTGGGGCGCAGCAAGCGTTGTCAATCGCGACGATGGTAGCTCTAAAACAAGGTGATAAGGTTCTGATGGAGCAACCAGGTTACGCGCAAATGCGGAAGTTGATTCAGTTCCAAAACTATCAATTTGAGCCTTTGTTCGTAAGAGAGAAATTAGGTTTTGATGTGGAAGCTGTGACCTCAAGCGATGCCGATGCGCTGTATATCACACCAAGTAATCAATATCCGATGGGGACCACACTCAATACCGAGCAAAGAGGAAAGATCATCAACTGGGCGGTCGAACAATCAAGTTGGATCATCGAGGACGATTATGACAGCGAATTTCAGTTTGCTCATCGTCCCTACACCAGCTTACAGGGGCTAGCCGCTCAAATGGGTCGAGATGATCGTGTGTTGTATGTGGGTTCCTTCAGTAAAGTGATGTTTAACGGATTGCGGCTTGGCTACCTTGTGGTTCCTGAACGTTTAGTAGAGCAATGCTTAGTGGTTAAAGATGCGTTAAGTGGTGATTCACCGATGCACACTCAAGAAGCGTTGGCAGATTTTATTACCGAGGGTGGGTTGTTGCGCCATATCCGAAAAATGCGCCGACTATATAAAACCAAGCATGAACAGGTGCATTTATCCATTCAACAGCATTTTGGCGACAGTGTTTGCGTCGTTAGCCAAGCGGCGGGACTTCATATTACGTTGAAATGGCAAAACGGTATGGATGAGCTGCGTTTTACAAAACTGGCAGAACATGAAGGGATCATCTTGCGACCTTTGAGCTATTATGAACATCCAGGTTTCCAAGCACGTCACTGGCATGGTGCTGTGCTTGGTTATGGCAATATCGCGTTAGAGAACATAGACGCTGGTATCCAACGTTTAGCCCTAATTTTTCGACATGGGAAGCAGTGACTATTCAACTGCGCGTGTTTGTCGTTTATGTCGCCACTGTTTCCAAGGCAGTAAAAGTAGAGTGAAAATGCCAAGTGCATAAAACATTGACCAGCCTAAACATATAAAAACACCGGTACAAAGCAGTAGAGAAAGTCCCGCAAGCGCTTTACCAAACCCACGAAGCAATTTATAAGCGGCTAACATCGCCAACATGTAAACCAAAACGAATACACTATTTGCTAGTTTTAGGAAAAACTCCAGATCGAGCTGCGATAGCGTTCCTATCACGCAAGATATTAGCAGTACGCCGCCAACTAATAAGGTGGCTGAGAAAGGGACACCACGACGCGAAATCTTGGCTAGTGGACTGTAAGGACGATGTTCCCGAGCTTGAGCCCAGACCATTCGCGCTAGGCTTTGTGTGTATAAGTTAACGCTCGCGAAACAAGCGGAGAATCCGATCAAACTGATTATCCATTTGGCCCCATCGCCAAGTAGTTGAGCACTCAACCATGGAATCGATGCATTATCGAATTGAGAATTACCATATGCACCAAACTTTAAAATAACAACAGAGCAAGCCCAGTACGTAGCTCCCGCTACAAAACAACCGACAATAATGGCAATAGGGAAGTCTCTTTGAGGGTTTTTGAATTCTTCCCCCATATGAGCAAAAGCCTCTATGCCAACAAAACACCAGAACATCACGCCTAGCGCTGCGGTAATAGGCCAAATTGACTCTTGTGTGATAGCTGGCATCACGAGATCGGCGCTGTTAACGTCACCTTTCCATAAAAATGTGCCAACGAGCGCAAAGACACTCAAAGCAATAAGAGTTTGTAAATGACCTGATGACTTAGTGCCCATCAAGTTGACGAACACAAGAAGTAATACCGTTAGAATTTGTGCAAACAGATTATTGCTAATAGGCTCTGGCAATATTTGCTGTAGAAAGCCTGCGGCGAGTGCAATCGCGGCCGGAACCCCTACCGGAATGACACTAACAAATAGCCAAGCTACACTACTTTCCAGCTTGGCGTTAAATGCTTTACGCACAAAAAATGCGGTTCCGCCCGCGTTGGGATATCGCTTGCCTAGCTGGGCAAAAGTCAGCGCAATAGGACAAATGGCGATGAATAATAAAATCCAGGCCCATAGTGAAAAATGACCCGCTATGCCTGCTGCAATAGCTGGTATCATAAAAAGACCCGTTCCCATTAATGTTGTGGATAGTTGGGCGATACCGGATGTGAGTGAAATGTCTTTTTTGAGCTGTTCCATGCTAATTGATTCATCCAATGTTGTAGGGCTTATGACGAAAACGCTTGTGGCTTCTAATTATCTCATTTATTGGAGTTTAATGAGCCCGCTAGTGCGCTGAGTGCATAAGAAGCGTATTTGATTTCAATGCGTTATCGCTCTTTTATTTGAATGGATAACGGTGCTCATCTCATGCTTACCAAATAGCATATCCAAAATCTTAATAACAAAATGATTTACTGAACCGTCAATATGACGGTTGTTTTAAATATTTCCAACAAAATGTTGGTTTCTTATGCAGTTAGAATCGGTATAGAATGAGAAAAATAAGGAAAGCTTGGTAAGTATATGGACAAGTTTGATCACAAGATTGTGGATCTTCTCCGACACAACGCTCGGCTGTCGGTGACTGAAATTGCGGATAAAGTGAACCTTTCTCGTTCTGCGGTGACGGCTCGTATTCGTAAGCTAGAACATGACAAAGTGATTCTCGGGTATCACGCTGAAATTGCCTCTTCAGGCGGGGACTCGATTTGTGCTTATTTTGCTCTAAAGTTCGATAAATCTACATCCACGTATTATTGCGAATCATATGCCGACGAACTATACAAAATCGATGGCGTAAAATGGTGCCATGCAATCAGTGGTGAAACGGATATGATGGTTTTTGTCGAAGTACCTACGATGACTCGTTTGAACGAAATCAGAGATCAAATTCAACGTTACCCAGAGCTAAGGCACCTCATGACTCATACCGTTTTAGCTGAGTTCTTTAATACGAGTGGCAACCAGTTTGTGAAATAAGCATCATGGGTGCCATTATTTATTAAACCTTCTTGAGCCGGTATGTTAAACAACATCAATTTGAATCTACTTAGGTCCTTGCATGTACTTTTAGAAGAGTGTCATGTCAGCCGAACTGCAGAACGTTTGCACATTACTCAGTCTGCGGTTAGCCGACAGCTTGCACAATTGCGCGATCTGTGTGGTGACCCACTGCTTATTCGTCAAGGTAATCAGCTGATACCAACCCCGCGAGCAATAGCATTAAAATCAAAGCTTGATGCGTTACTGGCTGAGTTTGACCATTTACTCGATGACAAACCTTTTGAGCCGCAACTGTGGCAAGGCGAGCTGGTTATTGCCTCAAGTGATTACGTGGCACAATACGTTTTGCCCGATATTGCATCTCACTTAGGTGAACAAGCACCACAATTGGATTTGGCGTATCGACTGTGGCAACTAGATTTTATCGATAAGCTTCACGAGTTAGGAATCCACCTTGCTTCTTCTATGTATCCCACTCAGCCTGAAGGTGTATCTAGCATCAATATTGGTTCTGATAAGTCAGTTTGTTTGATGAAGGCGTCTCACCCTTTAGCTGGTAAGGCTTCGATTTCTATAGAGGACCTCATCAGTCATTCGCATATTCAAGTGACGGGTGGGGGAGACAAAGACTCAAGTACTGATATGGCACTAAAAGACAGGGGGCTGATGCGTCATGTTACCTTTAAAGTGCCTTTTTTCTCTGCGGCGGTAAATCGTTTGGTCTCAAGTGACCACTTGATGGTAGTTCCGGAGCACATTGCAAATAATTTGGCCAAGCACTGGCCTTTGGTTCATAAAGCGCTTCCTTTTGAGACACCTACCCATGAATACTGGCTGATGTGGCATCCTAAATACGACAATGATCCAGCTCATCAGTGGGTGCGAGAGCAAATCCACGCGGTGATGAAAATATCGGAATACTCCATTCATTAGGTTATGATTTTAAATCATGACTTTTATGCGAAACTTTGATTTCAAATTATAGCTCTTCAATTGATAGATTGAGTTCAAATGGAGAGAGGTTACTTATGACACTAACAGTTTGGTTATCACTTTTTACCGTGTGTTTACTCGGTGCTATGTCTCCTGGGCCTAGCCTAGCGATTGTGGCAAAACATGCCCTGGCTGGTGGACGCATCAATGGTTTGGCAACGGCTTGGGCACACGCTTTTGGAATTGGCGTTTATGCCTTTATCACGCTGATTGGCCTCGCTGTTGTTTTGCAGCAAAGCCCGATGTTGTTCAAGACGATCAGCCTTGCAGGCGCGGCATATCTTGCATATTTAGGGTTCAATGCGCTGCGTTCGAAAGGCGGTGTGGCGGCGAAGTTGGAGTCAGGCGAGGAAACAACGGTAAGCCAGTCTGCTCGAGAAGGTTTTTTTATCTCGATTTTAAGTCCTAAAATTGCTTTGTTTTTTATCGCATTATTCAGTCAGTTTGTAGCGCTAGGTAATGATTTGAGCAATCAAATGATCATTGTTGCTACACCATTTGTTGTGGACGGGCTTTGGTATACCTTTATCACCCTAGTGTTATCAAGCTCTAAAGTGGTGGACAGAATTCGTTCTAAAGCAGTGTTAATTGATCGTTTGTCAGGGATTGTTCTCATGCTATTGGCACTTCGAGTGGTCGTAACCGTATAAGTTTGCAAAGACAACAAAATATTAAAGGCAGCCCGGACGGCTGCCTTTTTCTGCTCTCAGTAAACCCTCATATAATTTACGTAATCTTGACGCTAAATGCAGCTAAAGTTAATACTATCAATAGTGTTACTTTGGTTCACATTATCATTTGTAGTAAGCGCAGCTTTCCAACGCACTGTTATAATTAGAACGAGAGCCACTTAACGTTAATACTAACAGTGTCGCATATTAAGTCGAGAATGCTTTATTGGGTAAAACGGACTTTCCTCTTACTTATCCTATGAAAGGGGTAGAGACTTCATGACCGTTTAGAAGGTGAGAGAGCAATATGCAAAGAATAGTAAATCTAGCTCTAGTAGTAATTTTGACCAGTGTTTGCAGCGTTGCTTGGATATTTCTTTCAACAAAGAGCATATGGGTGTTTTTTGAACTGTTTGTATTCACGATGCTTGGTTTTGGGCTTTTGTACGCGCTACTACAAAAGGTTGATCCTCAGCACTTTGACTTCGTTTTAAATCACATAGAAGAAATAAAGAGAGAAGGCAGAGAAGCTTGCCAAAATGGGACCCCGAAAGAATCTAACCCATACTCTGGTGTTGATGGTGATTTGTGGGAGGCTGGCTACACAGCCTCTCACAACACAAAGATAAAACAATAAGCCGCTAGTTGCTTATTTGAGGTTGTGCTTTTCAAAAAAAGCACCCTGCCATTGTAAAGACAGGGTGAAAGCAAGAAGTTTCTCAGGAGCAGTCGGGGGAGAGAAACTTATATAAATTCTATTTACTTATCGGCGAACCTCTTCGAACTCACCTTCGATAGCATCGGCTTTACCAGTATTGAATTCATACTCTTCATGCATTTCTTTCTGCATTTTCTTCACGCGCTTCTCAATACGCTTGCCTGTAATCAATGCTGCGATGGTCAACGGAATCGCAATGATCAAGCTAAATACTAATGTAAAAAAGCCCGTAATCAGTGCCAGTGCGGTAACAATAATCCGATTCATAATCATGACCTCTCTGTAATTCATGTGTTCAGATTAATGCTGTGAACATGAACAAAACATGAATGATAGCCTTCACTTTGTCCGGAGAGTGTCAAATGAGCGAAATGAAAAAACGCCTGAGGGTGATCAGGCGTATAAACGGGGAAAAATATTAGTAATGCGCTTCGCGCTTATTATTTAGAACAAATATGAGATATTGTCCGTTACGCTATGTGGTTAACGTTGTGGAGCAAAGTTCACCTATCGAGGGAATGTTTGGTAACGAACACCCATCATTTGTTCCATACAGTGCACAACCTGGCAGCTGTAACCGAATTCGTTGTCGTACCAGATGTAAAGTACGCAACGTTTGTCTTGTGCGATAGTCGCTTGACCATCCACGACGCCTGCATGGCGAGAACCAACTAAGTCAGTTGATACAATTTCTGTTGAATCGGTGTAGTCAATCTGTGCCGAAAGCTCAGAGTTCAACGCCATTTCACGCAAGTAATCGTTCAGTGAATCACGGTCTACGTCTTCACCTAAGTTTAGGTTAGCGACTGCCATCGAAACGTTTGGTGTCGGTACGCGAATTGCGTTACCTGTTAGCTTACCAGCTAGCTCTGGCAGTGCTTTTGCTACTGCTTTAGCTGCGCCAGTTGAAGTTAGAACCATGTTCAGAGAAGCACTACGTCCACGGCGGTCACCAGAGTGGAAGTTGTCGATCAAGTTTTGGTCGTTTGTGTATGAGTGCACGGTTTCGATGTGACCAGAAAGGACACCATATTTATCATTCAGCGCTTTAAGAACCGGCGTGATTGCGTTTGTGGTACAGCTCGCTGCAGAGATGATGGTGTCATCTTCTTGAATAACTGATTCATTTACACCGAATACAACGTTTTTGATATCGCCTTTACCTGGTGCCGTTAGCAGCACTTTCTCTGCACCTTGACACGCTAAGTGTTGGCTTAGGCCTTCAGAATCACGCCAAACACCTGTGTTATCAACAACAAGCGCGTTGTTAATACCGTAAGCAGAGTAGTCCACTTCGCTTGGATTGTTTGCGTAGATGATTTGGATGTAGTTACCGTTAACGATCAGAGCTTTACGTTCCTCATCGATCACGATGCTGCCGTTGAACTGACCATGGACTGAGTCACGACGCAGTAAGCTAGCACGCTTCTCTAAATCGCCTTTTTTACCGCCACGAACCACAATCGCTCGCAGTCGTAGTGGGTAACCTGGGCCACTTTTCTCGATCAGAAGGCGAGTTAGTAGTCGACCAATGCGACCAAAACCGTAAAGAACTACATCACGTGCTTTCAATGAAGAGTCTGCATCGCGTGCGCCATCAAGTGCAGTGATAAGGAAATCATTTAGAGAGGCAGTATCGTCATGCTCATTCCAGTACTTAGTTGCCAATTGGCCAACGTCGACACGACACGAAGAAATGCTCATTTCACATAGCGCTTGAATGATAGGCATCGTGTGCTCAAGTGAGAGTGGGCTGCCTGTATAACGTCTTGCAACGCGATGAGTTTTGAGAATGTCTATAGTAGTAGCATTGATAAGCGTTTTACCAAACAGAACCACTTCGATTCCTTTTTGACGATATAGCTTACCAATTAGAGGGGAAATAGATTCAGCAATCGTTTGGCTAGTTTGCCAGTCTTGGAGATATTTCTCTGGACTCATTGTTGTATTAGACCTTTCACGTTTTGGGGGCTAACCATACTCTCTGCTGTTGCCTCTTCGGCAGCGTGCAAGAGTGTGGTGGGTTATGTAATCGGGTTGTAATAGTTATGTGTGCGGATTCTAAGGTCGGAGCCCTTATTCTGCTAGGAAAATTAAATCCAGTGTAAAACACTAGTTAAGGTCGTGTTAGTGGTGAATTAATGTGACTAAAGCGGTGGTTTTCACGTATTGACATTTAAAAAGTCATCCACTTTTTTCGCGATGATAATGTGTGTTTTCAAATTAGTTTTGTTGTCACTGTGAATTCGTTTGCATTTTTGTGTGATTTGCCTCGATAAGGCAACGAAATAGGTGAACATATGGTTTGGAATTTTATGAAAAGTGATGTGCATCTTAGGTATGAGTGAAACTTCACTGTTTGTACTCAGCTTGAAGATCAAAAAGTATGATTCGAGTCACAATTACCATTTCATTGACCGATGGCGAAATAAGCGGAATGACCATGGTTTTGGTAGGTGAATGTTGTTTTAAAGTAACCATGTCGTATATGCCTTTCAATGCTAGAAACTAGTCTAGTATTAAATAATCGGATGAGATCAACCATTGGGCTGATGGATGTTGAGATTATCAATAAAAACACGCTTAGCACTCCTCGCACTATTACCCACGGTGGTGATAGTGGTTTTTGCAGTTCAGCAGTTTTCTGACAATGCGTTGCGCGTAAGCCGTCTCAATCAAACGGTAATCAATATCCAAGGTTTCCAGTTGATATCCCAAGCCTCTCACTTTATATACTCCATAGAGAAAGCACGCCGCCAGCCTACGCTTCAAGCATCAGCCGCACTTAATATAGAAGAACAAGACGGTGTTATTTCTTCCATGCATCAAAAATTCGTCAGTAACCCCAATACCGCGGAATATGCTGATGAGCTGAAAGAGGCCATGCTAGCGGTATTATCCGGTAGGTTGGACGAGATGGATGACCTTGGCGATTGGGCATTTCAACTGCTTCAAAATATGTCGCGCTCTTTGCTACAAAATCATCAGTGGTATGGCAGTGAGGACGGTATTCGAATGCAGAATTTTATTGCTTACCTTGCTCAGCTGTCTTTTTGGACACAGAAAGAAGCCTGGTTGACGCATCGCCTAGTTCAAGATCCTAAGAGTCGGTTGAGTCAGAGTCTGTTTTTTCAGGCTATTGATCGACAGCAGCAAAATTTGGATGCGTTTTTAAATTTAGGAGGGTCATACGATCAAGTTGATAAACTGCTAGGCTTGTTTACGTCGCCCAGATATCAGAGAAATTTGGCATCTCGTGGGCGATTAATGTCAGGGGACATGTCACGTAGTGACTATGAAGCGTATTTGAGAGAACTCGATTTCCGTGTGCAACGCTTGCAAGTACTCATTGATGAGTTCACGAAACAAACAGAGCAATCGCTCCTAACACAAGTTCATGAACAAAAGACCAATATTGCGATGATTACCTCTGGCGTTATTTTGGTTATCGTCATGCTTTGCTGGCTTGGTTTTGGCACTTGGTTTCGGGTTAATAGCAAACTAGATGCGATTATTCATACCTTAACGGCGCTGATCAACGATGAAGAGAAACAGACGAAAGTCAAAGTCGATGGCAGTGATGAACTGACGATTTTCGCTCAGCAAGTGAATCGAGTGGTTGAAGAAAAGCAGAGACAAACAGACGAAATACTCCATGCTAAAGAGTCAGCAGTGTCTGCTAATCGCGCTAAATCAGTATTTCTTGCCAACATGTCGCATGAAATACGTACCCCCCTAAACGGTATTATGGGCATGACGGAGATACTCTCTCAAAGCGAGTTATCTTCCCATCAACAAGAAGTCGTTGATGACATTGACTCTTCATCTCAAACATTACTTACCTTGCTTAACGATATTTTGGATCTTTCTAAAATCGAATCTGGTCGACTGGAGTTGTCGTTAGTCGAGGCCGATATCCGAGAGGTGGTGTACCAGTCGATGGTTTTATTTCAATCCAAAGCCACATCTAAACAGCTAGAGCTGGGGATTAACTTAGCTGAAAACATTCCAACTCGAGTGATGGTTGATGATCATCGAATCAAGCAGGTCATCACGAATCTGGTATCGAATGCGGTCAAGTTTACCGAAAGCGGTCATATACGTGTTGATGTCAGTTATGACGAGTTACCTGAGAACGAGCGCGGAACGCTGATGTTTAAAGTCGAAGATACCGGGATAGGCATTGAACAAGATAAGTTAACGACGATTTTTGAACCCTTTACTCAGGAAGATGAAGGGGTGTCGAGGCAGTTCGGTGGAACGGGACTGGGATTGGCAATTTGTCGTCAACTGGTATCCATGATGGGAGGGCAGCTTATAGCGACATCCACCAAAGGAGTGGGCACATGCTTTGAATTCTCTATTGAGGTTGACGTTATTCCGATGTTTGGCTGGCGCTCGGACGTGATAAATAAGGGGCTCTTGATCTGCACAAATTACGATTACGCTGATCAACTTTTGAAAGAGTGTCGATTAGCGAAAATCAATCTCTTTGGTGCGAATAATGTTAATGAAGTAAAAGCAATAAACGATGACTTTGATGTCATATTTCTGTGCCATAGTGACGACTCCAATACGGATGAAGCCTTAGATGAGTTGTCACTCAAGTATGATCTTCGTCGTGTGATTATTTGTCAGCATCATCTATCCACTCCCTACGATAATGCAGAAAGAGTACATGCTGTGCTCACATTGCCTTTTCTTGGCAATCGATTTAAGCATGTCATTGACGATTTAGCGAAGGTAGAAAAAAACATTTCAAGTGACGCTGTCACTAATGGTATTCCAAAGTCTGAATATCGAACGTCGCGCTCTCACAGGAGGATCTTAATCGCGGAGGATAACTTGATGAATCAGAAAATCGCGAGTTTCTTTCTGGATAAAGCAGGATATGACTATTTGATAACAAGCAATGGACAAGAAGCGTTGGAAGCCATCACAAAGGGAGAAGAATTCGATGCAATTTTAATGGATTGTATGATGCCGGTGATGGATGGACTGACCGCGACGAAAGAAATTCGTCGTTGGGAAAAGAAAGCCGGGCGTGAGAAAACGACCATTATTGCGCTCACCGCGAGTGTTTTGGAAGAAGACATTCACAACTGTTTTGCTGCAGGTATGGATGCTTATTTACCTAAGCCTTATAAATCGAATCAGCTATTTGAGCTCTTCAATGAATTAAAACTCGCCTAAATCGATAACATTTCAAGACGATAAAGCCCCAATCAAAGGGGCTTTATTTTAACCATGCATTGTCATGCGTTTGCTTGAGCGCCAGCGAGTTTACGTATGGTTTGTCGATAGGTTAGGTAAGCGGAAATGCCCGCCAGAATGTTGCCGATACAAGCGCCTAAAAGTAGACCTCGGATTCCTCCCATTTGAGCGCCAACCCATAAGCAAGGAAGGAAAAAGACAAACAAGCGTAGCGCTGAAATGGTGAGCGCGGTGTAAGACTTACCTAATGCATTGCAAAGAGAAACCATCAACATACATACACCTAGTGAACCTAAGCTGATAGGAACAATCAGCAAATGCATTTCTAATACTTGCTCTACTTGAACATCACTGGTCATCAGTAGTGCAAGTGGGTTTGCGACGGCAAACGTAATGGCTGCGATCAAAAGTTGAAAGCCCAGAATGAATTTTACGGCAATACTGACTAGCGATTGGATATCTTGGTAGTTTTTTGCGCCAAGTAAGCGCCCGACCATTGGGGGCATAGACATTGTCAGCGCTAACACCGAAACGATAGCAAAGAATTCGTAGCGTGAACCGAGCGCCCAAGCGGCGACTGCGGCGGTCCCGAAGCTTGCCAACAACTTTGTTGCTAACATGGACGACAACGGAGGCAGCAGTTGGCTGATCATCGCAGGTCCCATGATGTTACCGATAGACGCAACACTTTTAGTTACGTTGAGGTCTTGCCACTGCGTTGTTGCCCAGTGATTCTTTTTTACGCGAGGCGCGACGACTAAAATACCAAACCCAAAGGCAACGATGGTTGCTATTGCGGCTCCGTTAATACCCAAGTCAAACGTGAAAATAAATAGTGGATCGAGCACAAGGTTCACACCGCTGGTCACCATCATCATTGTGCCAGGCAACATGGTGTTGCCGTTAGCTCGGCAAATACTGTAGTAAAAATATAAAACCGCGCCAGTCCATGAACTTAGCAGCCACCAAGGCCAGTAGCTGTCGATAATCGGCATCACAGACTCTGGAGCACTTAATAGAGATAAAATGGGGTAGCGCAAAAGCCAAATTAGCCCTCCAAAAACGGCTACGCCGATTGAGCCAATCATCAAAACTAAGCCACCGAGCTGTTTGGCATAACGACTTTCATTCGCACCAAGCGCTTTAGAAATGACAGCGGTCGTGGCGATACCTAAACCGACTTGAATGCCGATAATGACCATTTGCAACGGAAGAGTAAAACCTTGAGCGGCCAAAGGTAAAACGCCGAGCTGACCGATAAACGCACTATCTACAAGCTGAAAGCTCATTAAAGATAGAACGCCAAATAGCATTGGCCAAGTCATCGTAAATAATTGTTTTGCAAGTGTTGGTTGTGTACTTGTCGTAGTTGAGGACATAGAAAGCTGAATGCGTTAGGAATAAGAGTTGGATTGATTGTACACGGCGCTTAGTTTAGAGACAAAAATAAACCCCGAGGAAGGTAGCCTTACTCGGGGTTGAAAAATCTAGCTTACGTGTTTACTTTTTGCCGCTAGTTTGCTTGTCTTCTTCGGTCAGTTCGCGAATACGACGGCTGATGTCACGACGTGCTTTAGAGATTTCTGCACTTTTGATGATGTGGTCATCAACACGATCTTCGTAGTCTGCTTTCATATTTTTGATGATTGCGACGATTTCATCGTGAGTCATTTCTGGTTTGATGTAATCTAGAAGGTTTTCTAGAAGGTCAACACGTTTGCGGTTATCACGAACTTTCTTTTCGTTATCAAGCAGCTCACGTTTTAGTTTGTTTTTACGACGAGCTTGGTTAACGATTTCAAATACGCT
This sequence comes from Vibrio sp. Y10_XG_PY6, assembly GCF_024181795.1. Classification (NCBI taxonomy): domain Bacteria; kingdom Pseudomonadati; phylum Pseudomonadota; class Gammaproteobacteria; order Vibrionales; family Vibrionaceae; genus Vibrio; species Vibrio sp. Y10_XG_PY6. The sequence goes on along the minus strand of NZ_JAMZAQ010000001.1, from coordinate 1,523,561 downwards.
ACTCATAGTTCTCTTTCCTAATTTTATGAATATCTTCCTCGATTAAAGCACAACATCCAGTGGCATAACAGTCTTTAGATCAATCACAATGCAGAGTTGAACATTTCTCAACCAATTGCGATGTGTCCACATAATCACGCTTCTCTAATCGAGTTTTGGGCAACATCGTAGAATCCATCGATTCATTGTCATAACGTGGCCTTCACTATATTATCAACACCATTGAATGCAAAATGATGAACTTGATATGGACTCTGGGAACACTGCGGAGCAAGTAAGTAGTCAAGATAATGAGCAAGCCACTCGCTCTGTGGCTGAAAAGTTAAAAACAGCGTATATCAACGCTCGCGAGCAACTCGAAATCATCGAAGTTGAGCTGAATCGTTCAAAAATAATGATGGTTGATCAAGATGGCAATTTGACGAAAGTGCCAATTCTCTCGGAGCATTGATACCTGACCCGATTCGCAAAGGGTGCCAGGTCTTGCGCTATGCTTTAGCCTGACACCGACACCTGAATCGCTAACGCTTCTTGCATCTCTTTGCCAATGTATGATGCATGATATCGAAGCGATTTAGGTACCAAGTCAAATGCAAAAATAATAAGGAAATGCATTATGAAAGTTGAGCTAACGGCAATTGAAGCACGAGTCATTGGTTGCTTGATCGAAAAAGAAGTCACCACCCCAGATCTTTACCCCCTCAGCCTAAACGCATTAACCAACGCGTGTAATCAAAAAAGCAACCGTGATCCCGTAATGTCGCTCTCTGAGTCAGACGTTCTCGATGCCGTTGATGCTCTAATTGAACGTAGGCTCGTCAGTGACGAAAGTGCGTTTAACAGCCGTGTTAGCAAGTATCAGCACCGTTTCTGTAATACGGAGTTTGGTGATTTAAAACTGACAGAACAAGAGAAGGGAATCGTATGTTGTATGCTTTTGCGTGGTGCTCAAACGCCTGGGGAAATTCGCACTCGTACCAATCGTCTCGCGACATTTCATGATGTAAAAGAAGTTGAAACGGTTCTGGAGCACTTAGCAAGCGAAGACAAAGGGCCATTAGTGGTCAAGTTACCGCGTGAAGCCGGAAAGCGAGAGTCACGCTATATGCATTTGTTCTGTGGCGACGTTGACGTCTCTGAACTTGCAGCGCCAGTGTCAGCGGCTGGCTCTAATTCTGATCGAGTCAGCCAGCTAGAGCTCGAAGTTGCTCAGCTAAAAGAAGAGCTCGATGAACTCAAAGCTAAGGTCGAGTCACTACTTTCATGATTGAAAATACAGCGCAGCGTTGGAGTGTCTATTTGATACGAAATAACCGTAATGCGCTGTATTGCGGTGTCACAAATAATGTTGAGCGAAGATTCAATCAGCACCAAACGGGCAAAGGAGCGAAGGCTTTAAAAGGAAAAGGTCCCTTGGTATTGGAGTGGTCTTCGGATTTTGATTCAAAGACGCTTGCCATGCGGGCTGAGTATTATATTAAGCAACTAACAAAAGCTAAGAAAGAGCTGCTTGTCACGTCAAAAGCAAGTATTGTCGTTGATGAAAATCAGCAGATGATGTTAGAAATGGCTTTATCGAAATAAGCGTTCGCGACATGCCGAATAACAAAGAAACCGTCCACTGAGGCGGTTTCTTTTTAGTTTTGGAGTACCATGTAAGAACAAACTGACGCATAATGGGTTGGTGTTCTGTTTAAACACTCAGAGTATGAAAAGGAGAAATGATATTTTGTGACCTTGCAATTAGGTACACAATAAACGTTTATTCGTTCCAACTCAGACTAAGAACCAATTTATTATTGAAACAGGCACTCAGAGGAAGGTAGATTACAAGAGTAAAGGATGACTCGGCTAGGTAACGAATAGAGCTGAAAAAGGCTCATAAAAAGCTAAAAGAGCAGTAGATGAAAAAAGCGTTAGTATTCTCCCTGATGTCAATGGCCACTGTCGCGCCGATAGCGCAAGCCACTCAAGTCCTCAATGGGTATTGGGCATATCAAGAATTTTTAGACCAGTTTCCAGAACAGAAGCAGTTAACGAATGCGTTGGCTGACGCCGTGCGAGAGACTCCTGTTCCGGTTGAAAGAGACAAAAAGCGTCCGTTAAAAATTTCTGTGGTTTATCCAGGCCAACAGATTTCGGATTATTGGATTCGAAATATCGACGCATTTGAACAGCGTTTAGATAAACTCGATATCGACTATCAACTTAATCAAGTATTTACCCGTCCCAACGCAGATATTAAGCAACAAAGTTTGTCTTTAATGGAAGCGCTGAAGAGCAACTCCGATTATCTGATTTTCACTCTCGATACCACTAGGCATCGTAAGTTTGTTGAACACGTCTTAGACTCAAAGAAAACCAAGTTGATCTTACAAAATATCACTACACCGGTAAGAGATTGGGAGGATCACCAACCGTTCCTTTATGTTGGTTTTGATCATGCTGAAGGCAGCCGTGAGCTTGCCGTGGAGTTTGGTAAGCGTTTTCCAAAACAGAGCCATTATAGTGTGCTCTACTTTTCAGAAGGATATATCAGCGATATCAGAGGTAATACCTTTATCAATCAAGTCAACCGTGATAACAACTTTGAACTACAATCTGCTTACTATACCAAAGCGACAAAGCAGTCTGGGTATGAAGCAGCAAAAGCGAGTTTGGAAAAATACCCTGACGTCGATTTTATTTATGCGTGTTCTACAGATGTTGCGCTAGGTGCTGTTGATGCGCTGAAAGAGTTAGGGCGTGATGATGTCATGATCAACGGCTGGGGTGGCGGCTCTGCAGAATTAGAAGCGCTTTCGAAAGGGGAGTTAGACGTTACTGTTATGCGTATGAACGATGATACTGGCATTGCAATGGCAGAAGCGATTAAGTGGGATCTTGAAGGGAAACCCGTTCCAACCGTTTATTCTGGTGATTTTGAAGTCGTCACGAAATCTGATTCTCCAGAAAGAATTGAAGCATTAAGAAAACGCGCATTTAGATACTCAGACAATTGATGACAACTACATCAAAAACAAGAAAGCGTCGCTCATTGTCGACGCTTATTACGAAAATAATCATTCTCGTACTTGCTCCGATCATTTTAGGCATCTTCGTTCAGAGTTATTACTTCTCGAAGCAAATTATTTGGCAAGAAGTGGATAGAACTAAGCAACAGACGTCAGCGCTGATTCTTAATATTTTTGATAGCCATTTTGCTGCGATTCAGATTCATCACAACAGTAACTCGAAGAGTGATGTTGTTTTAGATTTTTATACAGAACGGGATGAAGAAGCTCTCAATTACTTTTTCATGAGTATTGACCAGAGTGATCCTTCTCATACGCCAGAATTTCGCTTTCTCACCGATCATCAAGGCATTATTTGGGACGATGGGAATGCGCATTTCTATGGCATCAATAACTTGATTCTCAATGATCTCGCGAGCCAAGTGACTTTTAGCAACAATTGGTATTACCTTCCTTCACATACCCCAATGGGAACTCGCCACCTGTTACTGCGTCGTGTACCGGTTTTACAACCTAAAACCGGTGAAGTGATGGGGTATTCTTACAATGTTGTTGTTCTAGATAACAACTTCGGGTTGATGGAAAGACTAAAAAACGAAGGAAACGTTGATAATGTTGTTTTGGTGGCCAACGATACGCCACTAGCTAGCTCACTAGTCGGAGATGAAGCGTACAAGATATTTGATGTTCTGAAGCGGCGAGAGTCTCAGCAAAAGCTCGACCAGTTGTTGATCATTAAAACCCCTATCGAAGTCAATGCTGCCACGACGGATTTGTGTTTACTAACCGTGCAGGACAATCAGAGTGTTGTGACGCTGCAAATCCAGCACCTTTTAGCGATGCTGGCTTCGGTTATCGGGATGGTGATGATTGCGTTGATGACCAAAGAGTGGATTGAGAATCGAGTCGTCGAAGAGCTTGGCTCGTTGATGGCATACACTCGTTCGGCTCGTGAAGAAAAAGGGTTCGAACGATTTGGCGGATCGGATATCGAGGAGTTCGATCATATTGGTTCGACACTAGAAAACACCTTTGAAGAGCTGGAAGCGCAAAAGCGTTCATTCCGCGATCTGTTTAACTTTGCGTTATCGCCGATTATGGTGTGGTCAGAGTCTGGTGTACTTATCCAAATCAATCCGGCAGCCCGCAAAGAGTTGGTCATGGAAAACGACATTGAAACCATGCACCCAGTGTTTAAAGGCTTCAAAGAAAAGTTGATGCCTCACCTGCGAATGGCAGCTCAAGGAGCCACGCTAACTGGCGTCAATGTACCAATTGGAGACAAGGTATATCGCTGGAACTTATCGCCGATTCGAGTTGACGGTGATATCAGCGGTATCATTGTTCAAGGTCAGGATATTACGACGCTTATTGAAGCGGAAAAACAAAGTAACTTGGCACGTAAAGAGGCAGAAAAATCCGCCCAAGCACGTGCCGATTTTCTGGCTAAAATGAGCCATGAAATCCGAACGCCAATCAATGGCATTCTAGGAGTTGCTCAATTATTAAAAGACTCTGTCGAAACGGAAGAACAGAATAACCAAATTGACGTACTTCGACATAGTGGTGAGCACTTACTTGCTGTTTTGAATGATATTTTGGATTTTTCGAAGATTGAGCAGGGTAAGTTTAATATTCAAAAGCACCCGTTTTCTTTCACTGACACGATTCGAACGTTAGAAAACATTTATCGTCCAATTTGCGAAAATAAAGGCGTTAACCTCGTCATTGAAAACAAGATTGATCCCAATGTTGAAATCTTTACTGACCAAGTTCGTCTGAACCAAATTTTATTCAACTTAGTCAGTAACTCAGTTAAGTTTACCCCCTCGGGCAGCGTACGCTTGCATGCTGAACTGGAGCAGTTCTACGGCGCTGAAAATAGTGTGTTGGTAGTGGAAATTACGGATACGGGCATCGGCATAGAGCCCGATAAGCTTGACCAAATGTTCGAGCCTTTCGTTCAAGAGGAAGCAACGACCACTCGAGAATACGGTGGCAGTGGTTTGGGACTGACCATTGTGAAAAGCCTCGTCGATATGCTGGAAGGTGACGTTCAAGTACGTAGTCAAAAAGGTTTGGGTACGACCTTTGTTATTACAATGCCAGTGAAAGATCGTGAGCGAGTGCTCACCCCTCTTGATTCAAGCTTGAGAGTTAAACCTGGTGAGTTATTCGCAGAGAGTCTAAAAGTACTGTTGGTAGAAGATAACCATACTAATGCTTTCATTCTCAAAGCATTTTGTAACAAGTACAAAATGCAGGTTGATTGGGCAAAAGATGGATTGGAAGCGATGGAGTTCTTAAAAGATCATACTTACGATTTGATTTTGATGGACAACCAACTGCCGCATCTTGGAGGAATTGAAACAACCAAAGAGATCCGACAGAAGCTGAAGTTAGGCACGCCAATTTATGCTTGTACTGCCGATACGGCGAAAGAAACCAGTGATTCGTTTATGGAGGCGGGCGCGAATTACGTATTGCTCAAACCGATTAAAGAAAATGCGCTCCATGAAGCCTTTGTTGACTTCAAGCAGCGATTCTTAATTGAACGAACGTGATGAACTCATTCGCTATGAGCCTTAATTGATAATTCAATCGCTCACTAAACCGAAAAGCACAACGCCATAACTTAGGGTTGTGCTTTTTTTGTATCTCAATGCTTCACTTGTTGATAAGCCAGGATTGCTGATATCACTTTTAGTGCCGTATATCACTATTACAACCCAAGTACGACGTTGCGTTACGCAAACTTGTTCCCCATGGCATATTCTATGTGATTTAAATCACAAAAACTTATTTACTTAGCGTGCTAACTATTTTATATTACTTAGCAAGCTAAGTAATTGAGTAGATCTTATGATTCAAGACATCAACAGTTTGCGCGACCTTTCTCTGGCTGAAAAGTTATCTCGTGTTGCCCGTTTGTGGAAAATGGTTGCAGATCGCGAGTTGGAGCCTTTAAACCTGACGTACCCGCGTTGGACTGCGTTATGGAAACTTTATCGAATGGGCGACAACGTTAGTCAGAAGCATTTGGCTGAAGCGCTTGAGATTGAGTTGGCATCGCTGATGCGCACATTAAAGCTATTAGAAGAGCAATCTCTGATCACTCGCCATTGCAGTGAGCATGACAAGCGAGCACGCATTGTTAGCCTTACAGAAGAAGGTAAAACCCTACTCAAGCAAATGGAGACTCGAATTCTTCAAGTACGGAGCAAGCTACTGACGGAAATCAATGACCAAGAGCTTCAAAAGCTTTCATTGATCCTAGATCAGATTGCTCACAATGCACTTGATTCACTTAGCGAATAAGTCAGAAACCCGAATTAAAAGAGAAGTAAACGCCTATGACTCCAGATCAAAAATTCGCACGTTGGATCAAGTATTCTTGCGTCGCGTTTGTCCTTGTCTTTGCCTATTTTCTAGTCGCAGATCTCGCCATGCCATTGACGCCTCAGGCAATGGCAACGCGAGTGGTAACTAAAGTAGCTCCCCGTGTGAGCGGACAGATTACGCATCTTTATGTTGCCAACAACCAAGAAATAAGCCAAGGCGATCTACTATTCCAGATTGATCCACAGCCTTATCAGCTCGCCGTAGAAAAGGCTCAACTTAACCTTGAGCGTGTGATTCAAAATAATGAACAGCTTGATGCCTCTATTGCAGCGGCAAAAGCGGACGTTGAAGCGAGCAAAATTGTCGCCGAGCAAAAAGTTCGCGAAGCCAAACGTCTTGATACATTGTTTCATCGCAATGGCACCTCGCAACAACAGCGTGATGACGCACAAAGTAGTGCAACGGCAGCCAGAGCAAACTTACTGGCCGCGCGCGCTCGTTTAAAAGAGTTGGAAGTAAACCGAGGCGATTTAGGTGCAACGAATGTAAATATCCGCGTGGCACAAAACCAGCTAAAACAAGCGGAACTTAATCTGTCTTACACTAAAGTAATTGCTGAACATGATGGCGTTGTCGCTAACTTGCAGCTGGAAACGGGTGCCTATGCGGCAGCTGGTACGCCTCTTGTGGCTTTAGTCTCGGATGACGTGGATATTATTGCCGACTTTCGTGAAAAGAGTCTGCGACACTTCAATCAGAACAGTCGGGCGTTAGTGGCCTTTGATAGTTTGCCAGGTGACGTATTTGAAGCTCGTATTACGAGTGTGGATGCAGGGGTAAGCTCAGGCCAGTTTGATGCAGATGGCCGCTTAGCGACACCGACTGACTCAAACCGTTGGGTGAGAGACGCGCAGCGTTTACGTTTACATTTAGCTATCGATGAGCCTCAACAGCGCGCATTTCCGGCCGGGGCTCGTGCGACTGTGCAACTGTTGCCAGAAAACTCGTTATCTGGCTGGTTAGCGAGATGTCAGATCCGATTTTTGAGTCTTCTTCATTACATTTATTAACGGGGAGGCGATATGAAGTTATGGGATCATCCCATGTCGGAAAACGACTTCCGTCAGTGTTTGCGCATTGCAACTGGCGCGACCATTGGCTTCACCTTATGTAAGGTCTTTGGCTGGAATTATGGCGTATTTTTTACCGTAACACCGATGTTGTTACTTGGAATGGTACCAGTCATGAGCCTGCATGCTGCACGACAGCTGATTTTTTCAGCGGTCGTATGCGGATTAGAGGTCGGTATTCTTGGTGGGCTATTTGGTGGACATCCTGGCATGATGACGATCATCGCCTTCGGGTTGTTTTTGTATAAGTTCGCCTGTATGTCAAAAGGGAGCTTATTCCTGTTTGGGGCAAATAGCGTGCTGAGCTTAAGCATCATGCTGCATTTTGCGAGTTATCCAACAACCGACTTAAATGATCTGATATTCAGCAACTTACAAGCGAACGTTATTTCAGTGATCGTGGCCTACGTCGTGACATTTTTGATCCCTGATGCAGAGCCTCGTCAGCCACCGGCAAAACCATCTCAGCCTAAACAGAGTCACCGCATGCGTCATGAAGCCCTTATGGGGGCGAGCATCGCTACAATGTCTTTCCTTGTATTCCAGCTATTTGACCTCAGTGATTCTATGTCCGCTCAGGCGACAACCTTGCTTTTATTGTTTCCTATGCATTGGAACGGTGCTTTAGGGTATGCGCGCAAAAGAGCAATGGGGACCTTGATGGGGGTAACCTTTGGTATTGCTGGGCAGCTCGTACTATACGATTGGTCGGATACCTTGCTGTTTATCGTCCCATTGCTGTGGATTGGCGCGATGATGTTCAGCTATATGCATGTAAAAGAGTCTAGTGGGTCAGGAGCTGGGTTTGGCGGATTAACTACATTAGGTATTTTATTTGGCCAATACCTTACTCCGGATGGCGATTTAATGTTCAGCGCGCTGTATCGCGTGAGTAGTATTTTGTTTGCTATTGTTGTCACTCTGCTCGTGACCTATGCGGTGCACAGAGTGCTCAACAGCTTTGAGGCGACGCGCTTTAGCCAGCAGTAAGTTCAGACGTTACTGGTTAGAAAGGACTGCTCCAGTAACTCTGTTTTTAGCTCGTGACTCATCGCTATTGGGCTTTCAAACTTAATTCCTATTACCCAGCCTTTCACCAACTTCTTAATGTTGGCAATGACACACCGATTTTCTTCTCCGATATAGTGACTTAGAGAAGAGTCGATAGTGACACTTTCACCAACGTTGAATTCTGGCTCTATAAAGGTTGAGATACCAATACCTGCCAGTGAGAAGTCGATAAGGCTACCGTCGTAAACATTCCCCGCGTGAACAATCTTACAATCCATTTGCAGCTTATATCGTTCGTGTTCCCGGACTGGTTTGGTTGCAAATGTTCCTGGAATTCGAATAAATAAAAGGGGCGAAGGACGAACCGCAGTTGTTAGAACACTGGATTTAAATGCAATGACATGGCCTAACTCCGTATCTGATACACCACGCACGATGACATCGGCGTTTGGGAGTTTTCTCATCACTTGCTCTTCAAGCAAACGCATCGGTATATCAAGAATCAAATACGCGTTCTCTTTCATCCCAAGATAGGTGGTGGGATATGTATACTGGTCCTTAGGCCCAAACTCGAAATTAGTCGAAAGTTTCATTCCCGGTTTGAGGAATCTATGCAGTTCATCTTTAGTATGAGTGGCAGGCATTACATTGGCGTTTTAATTATTGGTTAAATCGAGGCTATCAAAACGCCATTTTGTTATTCAAGATAGTAGGACAAAAGTTTTTGTAAAATTATCGCTATCTGTGAAGTGGTGGGCGATAAGTTTGGCTCATTCCATCTTTCATAAAGATTTGGCTTGCCACAATACTGCCGCAGGTTACCAGCATCAGCGCTAACCAAGTCAGTGAATCTGGTTGTTCACCAAAAATTGGAACGGCAAGAAGTGTCGCGACGACTGGAGTTAATGACCCAAAAGCAGCACTGGCTTCGGCGCCAATAATTCGGATTGCATAGATAAAGGTAAAAGAGGCGATTAAGCCTGCGCCGACACCTTGCAACATCGCGTGGCCAAATAATTCTTCCCACGGCCACTGACTGATCGGCGTTATCGCTAGGTAACTATCTACCCATCCGAAGCCAACCGCAATGATGAGCAGTGCCAAAGACGCGATTGCAACGAATCCAGCACAGACATGCGCATTAAGGTTAGCAACACGAGCACTGATGGTGAAAACAGCCCACATAATGCTACCGGTTAGAAACAAGATGTGGCCTTGTAATTGAGACCAGTTGTACTCTGCACCGCTATTAGAAAGAAGAAATACGAAAATCCCTAACAGCACCGTAGAAAGCCCGATTAAGCGGTGAGCACTCAGCGACTGTTGATAGCACAACACCGCGATAGCAGAAACAAATAATGGCAAAGTACCAGGTACTAATGCACTGCCGTGCGCCACGGGAGCGAAGTGCATAGCTGTGCCGACGACCAGCAGGTAGGGCAGGCCACTCCCTACCACAACACCAGTTAGGTAGCGTTTAGGCACGACGCGAAGCGCCTGCTTATGCTTAATCACAAATGGTAATAAAATTAAACTTGGGATTAGAAAGCGAACTAACGCGATATCGGCTGGCTGCAAACTAGAAATTGCGCCCCCTTTTAAAGAAATAAAGAAACCAGACCAAAGCAGTAAGGTCGTTAATATAGCTGCGTATCCCAATATCATTGTCGGCATGTCCATTTGTAAATGATGTGTTAATTGTTGAATAAAACTCGTGCCAAAGGGAGGCAAAGTTTGACGTAATTAAGCTTGATGTTGGTGATAAAGCGCGTATAAGTGTTAATTGTTAGTGATTATTGGCATGGAAGGACAAATGGACAAAATTGACAGGCAACTGATCAACTTGATGCAGAAGGATGCGACCCTGACTACGGCAGAGCTCGCTGACAAAGTAGGATTATCGGCATCACCTTGTGCAAGACGCATTAAGCGTTTAGAGCAGGAGGGCGTAATTAGCGGTTATCGAGCCATTGTGTCCAGAGACACGGTGGGTATTGCGATGACCGTATTTGTTGAAGTCAGTTTGAACAACCACCAAGCTTCTTCGATTGATGAATTTGAACATGCTGTTGTTGAAATGGACGAAGTGATCTCGTGCCATGTTGTATCAGGGGCTTATGATTATTTGTTAGAAGTGGTCAGCAAAGATCTCGCTGGTTATGAAACATTCACTAGAAAGCTACAACGATTAGAAAACGTAAAAGATATCCATACGCACTTGGCGATTAGACAAGTGAAAGGAAATGGAAGCTTGCCGATTTATGCATAAGAAAGATGAAATTTCTCGATAGACTTAAGATTGCTCACTATCACCGAAAGCGATACCGACAGTTCGGTACAGACAGAGCGCGAACGCTGGGATGGAGAGATAAGTACAGCCAAATCAGTCGATTTGAAGCTTTGTGCCGTGGGTTAACGTTAGACGGTTCAAGTCTTTTAGATATTGGGTGCGGCTACGGAGACTTATTAGCGTTTATTGAGTTCAACAATCTGCGCCCCCAAAGTTATATTGGCATTGATCAGCAAAAACAGTTTATCTCTGAGGCCAGAAAGCGGGACTTTCGTACTCAAAGTGAGTTCGTATGCGGTGACTTTTCAACGTTGGTATTGCCCCGTAGTGATTATGTCTTTGCTTCTGGATCATTGAACTATCAATCCGCGAATCCAAATCATACCATTGAGATGATCGAGAAAATGTACCGGGCAGCAGAGAAAGGGTGCGTGTTTAACTTATTGGATGAAGAAAAGCTGCCGAGCATGAGAATGCTCGCATCGCATAATAAAGTTGGGGTGTTACGCTATTGCCGATGGCTATGTCCAGACGCACAATTGATCGAGGGTTATTCCGATCACGACTTTACGATCGCGATGATCAAAAAAGCGGAATCAGTTTCCTGACTCCGCCTTATAAATTCTTAAGCCTTATTGGTGCTTGTATTGTGAGATTTCACAGTTACCTGTGTATCTATCAACCTTGAATGAGAACGCAGCTGAATGGTATTCCCTCCCATCACTCCAAATTGTTTCTCCGAAGATTTTACAAAGGTCCAAATCGCTGATTGAACCAAACTCTTTTACGTGCCTAACTACTGACAAAAACTTGGCTTTGGTAGCATTAGGACAGTCCCTGTTACTTAATCGATTGATAACCATGGTTGTAGCATCATCTCCAGCCAAATGTGACTTTTTATTAAATTTTATTAATGGGTAAATTAACCAAAAATTGGCCATAAGTAAAGCATTATTGTGACGTATGTCTCTATAAGTTGCCTCTCTTGGTCATGGTTTAGTCAAGTTTGTAAAAGGGAACAGTCCCATTTTTTACATATAACGTTGGGATCTCTAAAAGAGGGAATTAAAGCACGAATAACGTCCAATATTGGAGTGAAAACCCGACATCGTCTTTTCAAAACGGGCTCGATTTTTACCTCGAAACATCTTGAGCGTATTGAAGCGATCTCGCTTCTTTATCATAGAGTTGCGCTAGTGCTTGGTACTGTGAAGAAAGGCGTTTGTAATCCTCGGTAAGTTGCAAAGCGTTGGTGTTATACCACTCCGCAGTGATTTGATTGGCAGTTTCGTTTGACTCACGGCACTTTTGGGCAAGTTTCTTCCATCCATTTGCTGACCATTGAGATTGTGTGCTCAATTTAATCAACTCATTAGCTTTAGTCGCGAGTTCTTCTTTATATTGAATGGAGGCTCTTAATTGAGTTTTGAACGCATTTTGGTTCGAGCGGGCGCGCCAAAGTAACACGAGTTCATGTAGGGAAAAGGTTTGGGACAATAACTGGCGCTGCTTATGTTCGGCTAAAAGTGCATTGAATACCTCAACATGCTTATTGTAATTGGACTCTAAACGATTGAATTGGGTAAGATTGTCATTCCACGACGATGGGTTACATTGAATATTGGCGTGCCCCATAATGGGGAACAGAAGAAACAACAGTATCCAATTGAGTTTGTTGATCATTATTGCTCGCGTTAGTTGACCGACCCTTTTGAGTATATACCCAAATTTCCGCGACATGCGTGTTGCCGGTGAGATAAGAACAAAGAATGAAAAGGAAAAGTACATGAAGAAAATTCTCATCGCATTGATTGTCATACTGTTGCTCGGTGGGGCGGGTGCTGGATACTATTTCTTCTTTATGCAAAAAGATGAACCTGAAGTGCCAAAAGCTGCGCAAGTGGAGCAAGCGCCAGTGGAAGAAGAAATATCCAAACCGATTCTGGATTTAGAAACCGCCCCCCCTGAAGTGACCGAATACTATGTCATTGAGCGTCGAATCAATGTTTACAATAAGCCAAATGCTAATGCTTTGGTTGTCGATACGCTCTATAAGGGAGAAAAAGTATCGGTGTTAGAAAAAGTGGATGGTTGGTATCGAATCTCTGGTTACCTTGTTTATGAAGAGGGCGGTGAAGAAAAAGCTGAGTGGTTGAATGCCGAAGGATTATCTGATGCAGAGCCAGTTATTAAAGAACAAGAGCGTTTGGAAATACTGGATGGATATTTGCAGAAGTCGGATGATTTAAAAGTTCACTTGGACATCTTCCGCAAGAAAACACAGCAATTGTTAGACGATGAAACCTGTGATCCGAGTGATTTTGAAGAGCTCGGTGGCTGGGTTCGTTCGGTTACTTATGACAAGCGCAATGTGTACTTCATTTATTGTGGTGGTTTGGAGCAAGAAAACAAAATCTATTTAGATGTCGATAAAGGCGATATCTTTTACCGCTAACAGAGCGCCTTTAGTTTAAAGCCTCTAGAGATTTATAACTTTTTAGTTGTGAACCATAATTAATAGGAATACTATCATCGAGTCGAGTGAAAAAACTCGACTCGTTTTGTTTTTAGTGAGTTCTTATGTCTCAGATTTTCTTGAAAAAATTGATTTTTATGCTGCTTGCGATGGTGTTGCTACCAGCGCATGTTTTTGCTGCGCAAATCGATCAGAAAGCTCATTTACCTTACTTTTCTAAGCTGCAACCATTTGTTGCGAGTATTGCTTTTGCAAATACCTCAATCGATTTTTCTGAAGTCTCAGAAGAAACGACGCAGTCTCCGATTTCTGAAAGTCACGCAAGACTTGACACTCTAGCCCTATTTAACACTCAACGTTGGGTTTCTCACTTACGTGAAGGCCTCGATGATGAGCATGTTGACGTTGTTGGTGACCTAAACACGCCTTTCTATGTTGACGCAGGTTATGCCTACAGCCTGATGGATATCAATTGGCGTCAAAACCAGTACACTTTTTATCATTTCACAAGCGATCATCGCATTTCTGGTTGGAAAGAGACCAACGCAATGTACGTCGCACTCAATAGTCAATTTTCTGCCTAAACACCATCTATTTGCACCATTGTGCACTCTTAACACGACGATTGTATTCAACAGGGCGTAACCGTCCTGAGCATTTCATACCCTGAATTTTTTTCTGGGGGCATCTGTCGTGTGTTAAGCCTTGTTATTAAAAGCTTCACTTCGTAGTGAAGGGATGATGTTTACATGAAAAAAACAGCAAAGCAGCAAAAGAACAGAAAGCTGATGAATCACTATTCAGCTTGGAAATATGTCGTATTAATCACTACGGTCATTATCTTAACGTTAAGCGCGATTCCGACTTGGTTCGGTGAGCAACCATCGATCCAGCTAACGTTTTCAAACCAAAACAGCAGTGAAATATCGGTTGTTCAGTTGAATCAACTACTGAAAACCAATCACATCTCAGCAGACAAAATCATCGAAAAAGATGGCAAAACAACCATTGTATTCGATGATGAAAATGCGCAAAGCAAAGCTCGTGCGTTACTAAACAATGAGCTAAATAAAGAAGACAGCATTACCTTCTCATATGTGTCTGTTGCTCCAGAGTGGCTGAATGAGATGGGTTTTAGCCCAATCAAACTCGGTCTTGACCTTCGCGGTGGGGTACAGTTCCTCTTGAATGTCGACGTAAATAAAGCATTTGAGGAGCAACGTAATGCTTTGATCGATGAGATCAAAGCAAGCCTGCGAGATCAGCGCGTGCGTGGTGTACAAATTCGCGCAGAAAGTGGTAACCGCATTGCGGTAAACAGTGAGAGTGATACCGCCCTAGCTGAAGTAAACAAATTCTTGCGTCAAAACTATCCTGGTTGGGTGGTGAAAAGCTCGTCTCGCGGTTTTGTTCTTGAGCCAAGTGAGCAGAATATTCAAGAGTTCCAATCAACGACATTGCAACAAAACTTGAAGATTATGCGTGGTCGTATTGAAGAGCTAGGTATTACGGAAGCATTAGTTCAGCGTCAGGGTAAAGACAGCATTCGTATTGAGCTCCCAGGTGTACAAGACCCAGCACAAGCGAAAAACGTTATTGGTGCCACTGCGAGTTTGGCATTCTACGAAGTGAAAGATGCAGGCCAAGCGCGAAGCGGCCAAGATCTTGTGCTGAAAGATAACGATGGCCGAACTGTTATTCTGGAGAAACGACCAGTCCTAACGGGTGAGCACATTGTTAACGCTCGTGCAGGCGTCGACAATATGGGTATGTCAGAAGTTAACATCTCGCTTGACCACGCGGGCGGTAAAAAGATGAGTGATTTCTCTGCAACGCATATTGGCAAACCAATGGCGACGGTTTATCACGAATACAAGACAAACGATCGTGGCGTAACAGAGCGCAGCGAGCGCGTTATCAGCGTTGCGACTATTCAATCTCAACTTGGTAGCCAGTTCCGTATTACCGGCGCTGGCAGCATGGACGAAGCGCAGCAGTTAGCGCTATTACTTCGAGCGGGTTCGCTAACAGCTCCGGTTACTATCGTAGAGGAGCGTACTATTGGTGCTTCTTTGGGGGCTGAAAACATTGAAAATGGCTTTGCGGCACTTGCTTTGGGTATGGGTTTAACACTGACCTTTATGGCCCTTTGGTACCGCCGCTTAGGTTGGGTGGCGAACGTGGCGCTTTGTGCCAACATGCTTTGTTTGCTTGGCTTAATTGCCTTGTTACCAGGTGCGGTGCTAACGCTTCCAGGTATTGCAGGGTTGGTGTTAACTGTTGGTATGGCAGTGGACACCAACGTTATTATCTTCGAACGTATTAAGGACAAAATGCGTGAAGGCCGCAGTTTCGCTCAAGCGATTGATCTGGGCTTTGATAGCGCGTTCTCGACCATCCTTGATGCCAACATTACTACCATGATCACCGCCGTGATTTTATACGCCATCGGTAACGGCCCAATCCAAGGCTTTGCCTTAACACTCGGATTAGGTTTGTTAACCAGTATGTTTACAGGCGTATTTGCCTCTCGAGCAATGATCAATTTAATTTGGGGCCGAGATGCCCGTCGTGATGTGAGGGTTTAATCATGGTCGAAATGCTAAAACAAAATATTCGTAAAATTCGCCACTTCACTACGCTAGTTTCTATCGTTTTGACGGTGATCGCACTTGGTGCTCTGGGCTTTAAAGGGTTGAATCTCGGCTTGGATTTCACTGGTGGTATGGTGACAGAAGTGAAAGTCGATAAGTCGTTAACCAACCACGATCTGCTTGATGCACTACAACCAAAACTTGGTGAATCAACCTCTGTCACCCGCACAGGTGAAGATGGTCGTTGGCTCATTCGCTACTCCGCCCCTGAAGAAGGGCAAACTCTGCCAAGTGTGGAAGAGGTATTAAAGCCAGTTTCACATCAAGTTGATGTCGTCAGCAACAGTATTGTTGGTGCTCAAGTTGGCCAGGATTTGTTTGACCAAGGCGGTTTAGCACTATTGATTTGTGTGCTGAGCATCCTTGGTTACTTGTGTTTCCGTTTTGAATGGCGCTTAGCGAGTGGCTCTGTATTTGCTCTGGCTCATGACGTAATTGTCGTCCTCGGCTTCTTCGCCGTTACCCAAATGGAATTCAACTTAACGGTTTTTGCTGCCGTATTGGCAATTTTAGGCTACTCATTGAATGATTCGATCATCATTTCAGATCGAATTCGTGAGCTACTGATCGCGAAACAAAGTTGGAAAATGGAAGACATCAATGACCAGGCTGTCATCGCGACGTTCTCTAGAACGATGGTGACTTCAGGCACAACACTGATTACTGTTGGTGCACTATGGATTATGGGGGGAGCACCGCTAGCGGGTTTCTCAACAGCGATGTTTATTGGTGTGCTATCAGGTACATGGTCTTCCATTTCCATTGGTACCGTATTACCTGAACTGTTCAAGCTCGAACCGAAGCATTACTTGCCTGTTGAGATTGATACCGCGCCGTAATACGAGGTGCTGAAGGTAAAAAGTGCTCGCGCCACTCAGTTTGAGTGGCGTTTTACTTTGTGCTATTTCACACGCATCAGGCGGTGTTTGACGTGACCTAAATCGAACTCAATGATTTGAGAGCGCTTCATCGATTCAACCAGGCGCAACATGGATGTGTGATAACCTTTCTTTTTCATCCATTGCAATGGCTCGGAAAAGCTGTCTTCGTTTACAACGTAAGATTCGCCTTTGTGTTCTCCAGCATAAACGTTTACGACCCAAACCCGGGCCTGAAAATCTAATACTTCACTTATGTTTCGCGTAATTTTTCTTAGGATATTTTTCATCATTTCCAGCGTTGCTTTAGCTCAGTAATAGCCAAACACCAACCCCCATCATTAAAGTGCCCGCGATACGGTTCATCAGACGCACATTCTTTGATTGACCCAACACGCGTTTCAGTCCTTTACCACCAGTGGCATACAGAGACATACAAATGAACTCAAAAAGAAGGATGATGGAGACAAGCACGATCAGCTGTGGAGCAAGAGCCGCATTTTGATCGATAAAAGGCGGCAGCAGAGAAATCATAAATGCCCAGCCTTTTGGGTTTGCGATAGCGGTAACGAAGCCTTGCATGATGAGCGCGACATTACCACTTCTGGGTGTCTCCAAATTATCGACATTTATTGCTAACTTACCTCGAGATCGCCACATTTCTACACCAAGATAGAGTAAGTAGCCGCCACCAATAAACTTTAGTGCGATAAACATCCAAGGATAGTTGAGCATGATCGCTGCGATCCCTAGTACTGCCGAGACTGAAACCAGCGCGACACCGACGAGTTCACCAATCATCATCCATAATGTGCGGCGATAACCGATACTCATTCCTAGCGTTAAGGCGAGCGTCATGCACATTCCTGGTGTAATTGAGACAAAAAAGAAGGTAGGGATGAACATACTGAGCAATGCAAGATTCATGTTTGTTGATAACTAAGTGATTTGATAGAAGCCACAAAGATAGTGCAAATTGATAAAGGATACTATCCCCAAATATCCCCAAATAACCTCAAGGTGTTAGGTTCAGCGAGAATGACTTGGCTCACAGGCACGGCAACGATTTGAAGATCTAGTGGTTCTAAATCAAAAATCGTTAACAAAGGCTGTGGGATAAGGCAACTCGCCCTGCGGAGCATGTCACTGACACGATTTCTGCATCTTGACGTCATTTGGGTATAACATCAATTTACTTGGGTTAAAGAATCTAGATGATTGCTTTAGGAGATGGTACCACCGAATATTGCACCGTACCGGTACTTCAATAGATAAAAAGTGATTCGATACGTTAAATGCTAGTTAATTGATGTTATTTGGATATTTAAAATAAAACTGAAATTATTTTTTAATTGCTGCGTCATAATAGTGCGAACTGCACCAAAATGAGACGTTTTCTTCTATTTTTTACCTTCTAAATATACCAGTTTTCATAAGTAAAACTATAAATATAAAATTAAGGTTATACTGTCAGTAATATCATTTAAGTTAGTAATTAAATGATATTACTGACAATTGCTCATATTGATATTTGAATTATTATTCTAATCGTATTTATAGATAACAACTCTCAGCATGAGAGTTGTATCTGAAATCATGAGATGATGTAACGTCCACTGTTCGGTATGTAACCTATTGATAAATAATGCTTAAATTTATGTTCTGATAAGCTTGTGTTTAACTTTATTTTATTTAAAACAATGACTTATAAAGAGTTAACCATTTTATAACATTTCATGTTTAATGAGATCTAAATCAATCTTATGCAAATGGATTAGTTTTTTATTTGAAATGTAATATTTCTGGTTTAACTTAAAATAAAAGGCATCACAGGATTGATAGCCAAAAGAATAAATAAACACGTCAGTTGGTGATTTATTTCATCAGTGTATTTAGTTTGCTTTTTTAAATGCCGTTAAGAATGGAGTCTTCGATGAAGAAAGTCGCTTTGATCACCGGATCAAAAGGCGGAATTGGTTCTGCTATTTCCTCTCAATTAGTGAATGATGGTTACCGTGTAATCGCTACTTATTTCACAGGAAACTATGAATGTGCGTTGGAGTGGTTCAACAGTAAAGGGTTTACCAAAGATCAGGTTCGCCTTTTTGAGTTGGACGTAACAAACACTGCAGAGTGTGCAGAAAAGTTAGCGCAATTGCTTGAGGAAGAAGGGACCATTGATGTCGTTATCAACAACGCAGGTATCACACGTGATGGCGTGTTTAAAAAGATGACTGCGCAAGCTTGGAATGACGTCATTAATACCAACCTCAATAGTCTATTCAACGTTACGCAACCTCTGTTCGCTGCGATGTGCGAAAAAGGCGGTGGTCGTGTCATTAACATCTCCTCAGTCAATGGCTTAAAAGGGCAGTTTGGTCAAGCAAACTACTCGGCGGCGAAAGCTGGGATGATAGGTTTCTCTAAAGCCTTGGCGTATGAAGGTGCTCGTTCGGGTGTGACAGTAAATGTTATTGCGCCAGGTTACACTGGTACACCAATGGTTGAGCAAATGAAGCCAGAAGTATTGGAATCCATCACGAATCAAATCCCAATGAAACGCCTTGCTACACCAGAAGAAATTGCAGCATCAGTCAGCTTCTTGGTCAGCGATGCAGGAGCCTATATCACCGGTGAGACTTTGTCGGTGAATGGCGGCCTATATATGCACTAAGGAGAGAAGATGATGGAAAAAGTGTTTATCGTAGCGGCGAAGCGCACTCCAATTGGTGCCTTTGGTGGCAGTCTTAAAAATACCTCTGCTGGCAACTTGGCAGCAGTAGCGATTAAAGGCGCGTTAGAAGCGGCAAAGTTGACTGGTGATAAGATTGATGAGGTGATTGTTGGCAACGTTGTCGGCGCAGGTCAAGGCATGGGGGTTGGTCGTCAGGCGGCATTGTTCGCTGGGATTCCGGACGCGGTTCCTGCGTATGGCGTAAACATGGTTTGCGGCAGTGGCATGAAAACCGTCATGGATGCGGTTTCACATATCCGTAGTGGCGATACAGAGATTGTTGTTGCAGCAGGTGTTGAGGTCATGTCTCAGATTCCGTTTGCCGCGCCAAGTAGTATTCGTGATGGCAACAAAATGGGCAATCTAGAGCTGAAAGACCTGCTCGTAGCGGACGGTTTAACCGACGTTTATAACCAATATCATATGGGTGTGACGGCAGAAAACGTTGCAAAAGAAATCGGCCTAACCCGTCAACAGCAAGACGAGTATGCGCTGTCTAGCCAACTGAAAGCGGTGGCGGCAATCGAAGCGGGCAAATTCAAAGACGAAATTGTGCCCGTAGAAGTAAAGCAACGCCGTGAAACGGTGCTATTCGATACCGACGAATACCCAAAGGCTAATGCGACTATGGAAGCGTTAAGCAAGTTGCGCCCTGCTTTTGACCGTGAAGGCACTGTGACTGCGGGGAATGCATCAGGTATTAACGATGGTGCGAGTGCAATTATCGTCGCGTCTGAGAGCGCAGTTAAAGCGCATGGACTCACGCCTATTGCTGAGATCGTAAGCTATGCGCAATCGGGACTTGATCCGAAAATCATGGGTCTAGGTCCAGTGGAGTCAGTCAATAAAGCATTAGCAAAAGCGGAATTAACGGTAAACGACATTGACGTTTACGAGTTAAACGAAGCATTTGCTGCGCAAGCACTTGGCGTGATTCATCAGTTGGCGGAAACCAACCAAGTTCCCGTTAACGCGATTCAAGATAAAGCGAACTTTAATGGTGGTGCTATCGCGCTAGGTCACCCACTTGGTGCATCGGGCAACCGAATCTTAGTGACGCTTGTTCACGAGCTTCATAAGCAAAATGGTCAATATGGTGTCGCATCACTTTGTGTGGGCGGCGGCATGGGGACGGCTGTGGTTATAAAAGCAGTTAAGTAATTATTTAAACGGACATTTTTAATTCTTTCTCTAGGAGATAAACCATGTACACAGATTTCTTCAAAACCTTTAGCGATCAAACTGAAAAAAATCTAGAACCTTACTTGAAGTTCAACAAGCTAGTGACAAAAAACGTAGAAGTGTTGACTGAGCTTCAACTGAACGCAATTCGTACTTACAGCGAAGTGGGTCTGAACCAAATGAAAGCGGCATCAGAAATCAAAGACGTAACGTCATTGACTGCTTTCAACAGCCAGCAACTAAGCGTTCTTACTAAGCTTTCTCAGCAAATGATGGACGACAGCAACAAGCTTCAAGCTATTGCAAAGGAGTTCAAAGAAGACGTTGAGAAAATGACTTCGGAAAATCTAAAGACTGTTACTCCAGCGTAATTTGTCCGATTCTCGCCGCCTTAGGGTCTCTAGACCCTAATTTGGGCGGCGTTGTTTTTTCCGAATATAGGAGTAAGACTATGTTTCAGCACTTCTTTTCGGACTATCTTGTACAGCTTCAACAAACCAATCAACAGTGGTGGCATGATTTCGAAGTGAACAAGGCAGTCGTGAACTCTCCTTTAAATAAGGCCATGCAAGAAGTGAACTTGGAAGACACTGCCAAACTCTTCGAACAAGCTGTAAATCAACCTGCTGCGATCTTAAAACTGCAAGCAGAATGGTGGGAACAGCAGCTACAAATTTGGCAGAATGTCGCGTTGGCGGGTAACCAAAAACAGGTCATTGAAGCAGAAAAAGGGGACAAGCGTTTTTCTAATGAAGCGTGGCAAAATGAGGTGATGTATAGCTTCATTAAGCAATCCTACCTGTTATTCAGCAAGACTTATTTAGATACAATTGAGTCACTCGAAGGTTTGGATGAAAAATCTAAAGAGCGAATACTTTTCTTTTCCCGTCAAGCCATCAATGCACTTTCCCCTTCGAATTTCATCGCGACGAATCCAGAACTCTTGAAACTGACACTTGAGCAAAACGGTCAAAACCTGCTGGCTGGCTTAGAGCAGTTAAAAGAAGACGTTGAGTCCAGCGCGGACATTTTGAAAATTCGTATGACGAACAACAATGCGTTTCGCGTGGGTGATGACGTTGCGACCACTCCGGGCGATGTGGTTTTTCAAAACGAATTGTTTGAGTTGATTCAATATCGACCTCTAACAGAGAAAGTGAATGCGACGCCACTGCTCATCGTTCCGCCTTTCATTAATAAATACTACATCCTTGACTTAACAGCGAAGAACTCAATGGTTCGATGGTTGCTAGAGCAGGGACATAGCGTATTTATGATGTCTTGGCGCAATCCAGGCAAGGCACAAGCGCATGTAGAGTTTGGTGACTATGTGACAGAAGGCGTCGTCAAAGCTGTCGCGGCAATTGAAGATATAACGGGCCAAGAGCAAATCAACGCGGCTGGTTACTGTATCGGTGGTACGGTTCTGGCGAGCACGGTTGCGTACTATGCGGCAAAACGTATGAAGAAGCGTATTAAATCAGCGACTTTCTTCACCACATTGCTCGACTTTTCTCAGCCAGGCGAAGTTGGCGCGTACATCAATGACACCATTGTGAGTGCAATTGAGGCGCAAAACAACGCAAAAGGGTATATGGACGGTCGTTCATTAAGCGTCACATTCAGCTTACTGCGCGAAAACAGCTTGTACTGGAACTACTATGTAGACAACTACTTGAAGGGTAACAGCCCAGTCGATTTTGACTTGTTGTACTGGAACAGTGACAGCACCAACGTGAGTGCTGCCTCCCATAACTTCTTGCTTCGTGAGCTCTATTTAGAGAATAAGCTAGTGCAAGACAAAGGCGTCAAAATTGGTGGGGTATGGATTGACCTAAATAAGATCAAAGTTCCTAGCTATTTTGTATCAACGAAAGAAGACCATATTGCTTTATGGCAGGGAACTTATCGTGGTGCCCTGAACACTGGTGGCAACAAAACGTTTGTTCTCGGTGAGTCGGGTCATATTGCGGGTATCGTGAACCCTCCAGCGAAAAACAAGTATGGTTATTGGTTGAACGATACTTTGGATGACTCGGCTGACGAGTGGTTGAATAATGCAGAGCACAAAGAGGGCTCGTGGTGGACACATTGGAATGAATGGCTACTTCAATTCAATCCTAAAGAGCAAGTCGAACCATTCCCTATTGGCTCGGAAGATCACCCAGCAATCGATGAAGCGCCAGGGCAATACGTCAAGCAGGTTCTGCCAGTAAAAGAGTCTTAAACAACTCCCTATAGCAGTAAATTTTAGCGACCTTTATGGTCGCTTTTTTTGGTCGTTACTGACTACCTTATTATACCGATTGAGTATATGTATCGGTTGAGGACATTTTGGGCCGAAAGTGACGGTGAATAAAAAAGCGCCGAGTAGATACTCAGCGCTTAGTGTCAACAAATAGGCAAGTTGACGGGTAGAGGTGCGTTACGTTACACCTCTTTATCCTTACCAAATGACAGCAGCCAGAGAGAGATTGCTGCTACTGCCACAAAGCCGGAAAGAATAATCACAGGCATGGCGCTATAGCCAAGGATATGCCAAATTACAGATTCTAAAGTACTCATGGTAAGTCTCCTTAGTGCCAGCCTTCAACGCCGCTCATGTCTGGTAGTTTGTGCGCGATGCCTTTGTGACAATCTACGCAGGTTTTCTCTCCAGAAGCTAGCGCAGTAGAGTGCTGCTCCGCTGCTCGTGAGCCTTGTTGAGAGTAATCCATGTAATCAAACTCGTGACAGTTACGACACTCAAGAGAGTCATTCTTTTTCATTCGCGCCCACTCTCGCTCAGCAAGGTGTCCTCGACGCTCTTGGAACTTCTCTGGTGTATCGATAGTACGCAGAACATAGTGAGCGAATAGCTCTTTGGATGCTTGTACTTTACGAACGATCTTATCTGTCCATTCATGAGGAACGTGACAGTCTGAGCAGATGGCACGAACACCAGAACGGTTAGAGTAGTGAATTGTTTCTTGAATTTCAGCAACGATTGGTGCGTGACAGCCAGAACAGAACTCTTCTGTGTTGGTTGCCTCCATACCTGTGTTGAATGCGCCCCAAAATAAAAGACCGCCAGCAAAACCTAAGAACAAAACCACACCAGCGGCAGCTTTACTTGGGTTCTTCAGTCTTTTCCAAAACGCTTTAAGTATTTTCATAAATAACCTCTTCGTACTCGCGTTTCAATTACTGAAGCGAATCAACTGCCTCGAACTTGTTTTCAACTAGTGGCTTAGCATTAGTTTGTGGCACGTGGCATTGCAAACAGAAGTAACGACGAGGAGACATATCCGCCAATACAGCATCTTCTCGGTTTACATAGTGCGTTACGCTAATTTTAGTCGCGCCTGACTCTTTTGCATTTTTCCAGCTGTGGCACGCAAGACACTTGTTAGCATTTAACGATACTTCGTAGTGACGGATGCTGTGTGGGATCAACGGTGGTTGATAAACAAAGCTATCTTCAACAATCTGGTCTTTTGGGAAGTCTTTGAACTCATCTGCTGGGCGTGTGTCTTCCAATTGAGACATTCCACGTAGAGACTCTAGACCGCCAATACCACCTGGATTATCTAACTCAGCTTGCGCAATGCCTGTCACTAAAGCACCTACAGATAAAAGTGCGACAAGTAATTTTTTCATCATTTTCATCTCCGCCTTTATGGCTTAAATTCTTTATTAGGCCGCCATAGTGACGGCCGTAGCATTCGGTATCTGAAGGTTAAGCAATCTTAGTGATTTTGACTGGACACTTCTTAAAGTCTGTCTGTTTAGACAGTGGGTCAGTCGCATCTAGGATGAGCTTGTTAATCAAAATACGTGCATCAAAGAACGGTACGAATACCAAACCTTTTGGCGGACGGTTACGACCGCGAGTTTCAACACGAACGCGTACTTCGCCGCGTTTGTTTGCCATGAGTACTTCTTCACCACGACGAACGTTACGCGCTTTTGCGTCTTCAGGGTGCATGTAACACACTGCGTCTGGTACTGCTTTGTATAGCTCAGGTACACGACGAGTCATGGTGCCTGTGTGCCAATGTTCAAGAACACGACCAGTACATAGCCACATATCAAACTCATCGTTTGGCACTTCTGGTGGCGCTTCATATGGTGCAGAGATAATCTTCGCTTTGCCGTCAGCATTGCCGTAGAAATCCCAACCAGAACCTTCTTTTGCGTATGGATCAGAACCTTCTTTAAAGCGCCATTGTGTTTCCTTACCATCAACAACTGGCCAACGTAGACCACGCACTTCATGGTAACGGTCGTATGGTGCTAAATCATGCCCGTGACCACGGCCAAACGTTGCATATTCCTCAAACAGACCTTTTTGAACATAGAAACCGAAGTGGTGGGCATCGTCATTCAGTTCGCGAGCTTCTTCGATAGGGAACTTGTCGACATTACCATTGCGGTATAGTACGTCGTACATGGTTTTACCACGGTACTGAGGCGCTTTCGCTAGTAGCTCTTCAGGCCACACCTCTTCCATTTTGAAGCGTTTCGAGAACTCCATTAGCTGCCATAGGTCAGATTTTGCCTGACCGACCGTGCCCACTTGTTGGTACCAAGCTTGAGTACGACGCTCTGCGTTACCGTAAGCACCTTCTTTCTCAATCCACATTGCTGTTGGAAGAATAAGGTCTGCTGCTTGCGCTGTTGCCGTCGGGTATGGGTCAGACACAACGATGAAGTTTTCTGGGTTGCGGTAACCTGGAAGACGTTCTGTGTTGATGTTTGGACCTGCTTGCATGTTGTTGTTACATTGAACCCAGTAACAGTTCAGGACACCATCGTTCAACATGCGGTCTTGCAATACGGCGTGGAAGCCAGGTTTTGGTGGAATCGTACCTTCTGGCAGTTTCCAGATGTCTTCTGCAATCTTACGGTGTTTCGGGTTAGCAACCACCATGTCCGCTGGTAGGCGGTGAGCAAACGTACCAACCTCACGAGCCGTACCACACGCAGATGGTTGACCCGTTAGTGAGAATGGGCTGTTACCCGGAGTCGAGATCTTACCGGTTAGTAGGTGGATGTTGTAAACCAAGTTATTCATCCACACGCCACGAGTATGTTGGTTCATACCCATTGTCCAAAGTGACATTACTTTCGTATTTGGATTGGCGTATTGCTTCGCAAGCTCGATAAGCTTCTCTTTTTCAACACCAGAGATTTCAGAGGCTTTCTCAGCGGTGTAAGGTGCAACAGACTTTTTGTACTCTTCGAAAGAGATAGACGTTAGCTTGCCTGAGTTAGGATTCTTCGCTGCTTTTTGTAGCGGATCATCGTCACGTAGGCCGTAACCGATGTCGGTATCTGCTTGAGTGAAGTTAGTGTGCTTGTTCACGAAGTCCCAGTTTACCGCATCGTTTTCGATGATGTAGTTCGCGATGAAGTTAGCAATCGCTAGGTCAGACTGTGGATTAAAAATGTAGCCGTGATCTGCCAACTCAAATGAACGGTGGTAGTAAGTAGAAAGCACGTTCACTTTAACGTGAGGGTGACTTAGGCGACGGTCAGTAATACGAGTCCATAGAACAGGGTGCATCTCTGCCATGTTCGAGCCCCATAGAACGAATGCGTCTGCGTTCTCAAAGTCATCGTAACAACCCATCGGCTCATCGATACCGAATGCGCGCATAAAGCCAACTACAGCAGAAGCCATACAGTGACGAGCGTTTGGATCAATGTTGTTTGAACGGAAGCCCGCTTTCATTAGCTTTGACGCAGCGTAGCCTTCCATTACTGTCCATTGGCCTGAGCCAAACATACCTACGCTTGTTGGACCTTTTTTCTCGAGGGAAGCTTTCCATTTCTCAGCCATGATGTCGAAAGCGTCATCCCAAGAGATAGGTGTAAATTCACCGTCTTTGTGGAATTTGCCATCTTTCATTCTCAGCATCGGCTGGGTCAGACGGTCTTGACCGTACATGATCTTAGAAAGGAAGTAGCCTTTAATACAGTTTAGGCCTTTGTTTACTGGTGCTTCTGGGTCACCCTGTGTTGCTACCACTTTACCATTTTGAGTACCAACAAGAACAGAACAGCCTGTACCACAGAAACGACAAGGTGCTTTGTCCCATGTGATTTTGGTTTGATCAGAGCTTGCAATCAGGTTGGCTGCAGATGCTGGTAGTGTCACACCTGCGACAGCAGCAGCTGATGCAGCCGCGTTTGCTTTCACAAACGCACGTCTTGTCATTTTCATACTTCACCCTCGATTTGGGAATGTTGTGTTCCAGTGTCTTCTTCATCCGTTTCTTCAAGCCCAGTTTCGATTTGGTGATAAACCAATACCGTGCTCAAGACATTCGGTAAATTGTTGATGGCATCGATAGTGTCTGTGATAAAACCTTGGTTTTCGGTTTCAAGCACGACGATAATCTTGCCTTCTGGACTGTCACCATAGATTTCCGCATTTTCATGTGCTTCGATCTGTTGTTTGATTTCGTCCAGATGTTCTGGCAGTACGTGTACTACCAAACTTGAAATATGCACTTCATTTAGTGACATATAGCTCTCTCATTTATTGCCTTTTGGCCGACGACATACGGCTTAGGCTGTTATATTGCTCACATTGATGGATGAAGTCGGGCACACTGAAACACAGGCGCCGCAGCCGTTACACTCATCAAGGTCTAAATTGGGTTGTGCTACTTTCCCCAGCTCTAATTTGAACTGAATTGCCATTGGGTCGCACATATCCCCACAGCTTCGGCATTCGACATTTTGTTTTGCTAAGCAGCTATCGTTGATGCTTGCTTTCGCTTGCCAAGGTTGCTCTGTTTTTGGCAAGAAAAGGGGCTCAGGACAGGCGTCTGCACACTGATAACAAAATGTGCATTCATCAATAGAAAAATCGACCGAAGGGAATCCGCCATCACTTTTAGTTATAATCTTTGTTTCGCAGGCCTCAATGCATTTACCGCAGCGAGTGCAATCGTCCGTAAACTGTTCTGGCTTGGCTAACCAAGGCAAACGTACGGCGTTGTCGGGGTGCGCTTTTCTTGCAAAGAGTCTTCTTCTGGAAAGGTCTACCACTTAGTCACCTCGAAACTTGGAACCCAAACTAAGCATAGTCCACAATTTTCATTAATAAACTGTCATTTAAACTAACGAAATTGTAGTTTTTGACATATTTGTATAAATACCTCTTAGGAGGTAAATGGGATGCAATATTGTTTTGGATCAATAAATTCCGTCGCAGGTGATCACATATTGATAAAGTTGAAAGGTAATGGGTTCATTGCACGTACAAATAGGGTTGTTAATGGGCGAGGAACTCAGATTGTTTAAAAATGTGAAAAAGTCAGTGACGCGCACGATTGCGTCCGCGATGCTTCTTATTTTGCTGCTTTCAGTTGCTACGACTGGTTTTGCAATTTTTACGTTAGCGTCAAGCTTGAATGATGCAGAAGCCGTCAATGTTGCTGGCTCAATGCGAATGCAAAGTTATCGTTTGGCACATGATATTCAGATTAAATCTGTTGATTACTCTTCACATATTGACGCATTTGAACATTCGATATACTCACCTTCCATGAAAGCACTCCAGCATTGGTCAGTGCCAGAAGACATTACTCATGATTACTACCGTCTTATTATGAGATGGCATGAACTCAAGTCGGTGTTGAGAGGAGACAACCCGGCGGAGTACCAACTCCTAGTGGCTGGTTTTGTAAAGCAGATCGATGAGTTTGTATTTAAGCTGCAAAGCTTTTCGGAGCAAAAGCTGATTAACTTAGCTTGGATTGGCGGGTTAGGGTTAGGCGGTATCCTTTGTGTCAGTATGTTTGTTGTCCATTTTGTGCGCCTCGAAGTTGTACGGCCTTTGCGTGCTTTAGTTTTTGCTAGCGAGCAAATTAAGAATCGCTCATTTAATATATCGCTTGATGTATCCAGCGATAATGAAATGGGGATCCTGACTCGAACCTTTAATCGGATGGCGACGGACCTTGGTAAGTTATACCGAGGGCTAGAACAAGCGGTTGATGAAAAAACGCGTAAATTACAGCATGCGAATCAGTCTTTAGAAGTATTGTATGACTCGTCGAAAGAGTTAACGGCTTCGCGTATTAATCAGGATAACTTCCAAGCCATATTGCAACATATTGCAAGTCTTGAAGGCATTAAAGCGGTCAAACTTGAAATAGAGCAATTGGGAGAACCGAGTTGGATATTGATGGAAGGGGAAGAGTGCTGCCACGACTGTGATGAAGATTGCCATAGTAAGGCTCTAACGTTAGACGGTGAGCACTTAGGCTATTTGTATTGGAAGGCCGGGTTACCTTGTCCGAATGAGGCACTGATTGACAACTTTGTGCAGATTTTATCGCGTGCCGTGTATTACAATCGAGCCCAACGCCAAGCAGAACAAATCCTACTGATGGAAGAGCGAGCCACCATTGCTCGGGAACTGCATGATTCATTAGCTCAAGCACTCTCTTATTTAAAAATTCAGGTCGCTTTATTAAAGAGAAGCGTAAAGAATTTGCCTGATGAAAAAGCGATAGCTCAGGCGAATCAAGTCATTGCCGAGTTGGATACGGGCTTATCTGCTGCTTATACCCAACTACGCGAATTACTGACGACGTTTCGTCTTACGATTAAAGAGGGCAGTTTTGGCCAAGCATTGCAAGATATGGTCGAAACGCTCAACGAACAAACCGTCGCTGACATTACGTTAAAAAATAGACTTTCTTCAACTGAACTGGATGCACACCAGCAGGTTCATTTACTACAGTTGATAAGAGAAGCGGCAATTAATGCCATCAAGCATGCGCAAGCAGATAATATTCACATTCAATGTCTTGATAATGATGGAAAAGTCACAGTAACCGTTACCGATGATGGAATAGGCTTTGAACATCAAGACGAAAAATTAAATCATTACGGTATGAGTATCATGCAAGAGCGAGCCGCTAGGCTGCATGCCGATCTTCACATTGAAGCATCGATAAACAAAGGCTGTACCGTAAAACTAGAATTCCAACATAGTAAGGAAGTAAACAGTGACAGTGTGTAAAGTAATGCTGGTGGATGATCATCCACTCATGCGACGAGGTATTCACCAACTTTTAAGCTTTGAGCCTGAGTTTGAAGTCGTTGCAGAAGCAAGTAATGGCGCAGATGCGGTAGCGAAAGCGCATGAGCTGGAACTGGATCTTGTACTTCTTGATCTCAATATGAAAGGCATGTCAGGCCTCGATACCTTACAAGCGCTACGTGCTGATGGTTGTGAAGCTCGAATTGTTATCTTAACCGTATCGGATAGCCCAGCTGACATAGAAGCAATAGTTAGAAGTGGTGCCGATGGCTATTTATTGAAAGACACTGAGCCCGATGAGTTGGTTGAGTTGCTAAAACAAGCACATCAAGGCGACAAAGCTTACAGCCAAGAAGTTTCTAAGTATTTGAGTGAGCGTTCAGGACAAGAGGACGTTTTTGATACGCTGACGGATCGCGAAACGCAGATCTTAAGAGAGGTGGCAAGAGGTTTCCGCAACAAGCAGATTGCCGACCGTCTTTTTATTTCTGAATCCACGGTTAAAGTGCATATGAAGAGTTTACTTAAAAAGCTTCAAGTTCCTTCTCGTACTGCGGCAACCGTTCTTTATCTTGAGCGCTTTGGCGACATCAAATAATACAGTTGAAGAACAATCCCAAACTACCAATGGAATCAATCGTTTAGCGTGATTTTAATAATAAAAAAACCGCCTTAAAGGCGGTTTTTTTATTTGTCTGGGCGAATAGAGTACAAGTCACTGTTGTGCTTACCGCACTCTAAATAGTACTGATAAGCCACTTTTTTGCTTTCAGCAATGACTCTCATGCAGTGCATTTTCCCCTGTTCAAAATATCGAATCTCATATTCTACACTGGTATCAAGTTGCTCAGCGGCTGCCATACTTCGCCTCCATAAACCATCCAAAAAACATCCATGCAAATTATATGCCGTTATAAGGAGCGTCGTTCGGTGTATTTTTTAGCCGATAATTGCGCTCTAACTCACTTTTTTGCGGATAGCTGTGATCAAAAAGTTAATTTCAAACTCTATATATTATTAAGGTGGCAATCAATATTTGTCACACTGGTGTAAGTTTGCCGCAATATTAAGTGATACAAGTTGAGTATAGAACTTAATCAATAGAAAAGGGAATACGAATAAGTGACTAAATTACAGGGTGTATCTAATAAGGTGCTTGGTTATGGCCTTCTATTTTGTTTCGTATTTCTTCTTGCCGGATGTACGAAGAAGTTTCTATACAGCAATATCGATTGGTTCGTTATCGATTACATAGAGGATTATGTTTCTCTGCAAGGTGAACAAGAAGTCTTGGTCGAAGAACGCTTATTATTGTTAGCAGAATGGCATAAGAAAGAAGAGTTACCGTTATATATCGATCATTTAAAAGAGCTTGAGAGATTAAAAGCTAGCGATATAACCCTAAATTATTTGCAGGAAAATCGAGATAGAATGCGAGCGCATTACGATAGAGTGGTAAGCAAAGCGGCACCAGACCTTTTTGCTTTGAGTTTACAGTTAACGAAAGATCAAGAACGGGAATTTCTGAGTAATGTACAAGAGCATTATCAAGAGCGAAACGCAAAATATGCGGATAAAACGGAAGATGAAATACGTGAAATTATTCTAGATAACACAGAAGAATGGATGGAAGAGTGGTTGGGAAGCCTATCAGAAAGTCAGCGCCAATTAGCTCAAACGTTTTCTCAACAAGTCACTCTTAACAGTCCTTTATGGAGAGGTTATCGAGCAACGATATATCAAGATCTCGAATATCTGTTCGACAACAAGTCCAATGCTGTCACTTATCAGGATATATTTATGCGCCTGTTGTTCGAGCCAGAGAGCTATTACAGTGAGCAGCTTTCTAAAAATATTGATTCTAACTTTGTGCTGGTCGATCAACTGACATTAGATATTTCTCAATCTATGACCGATAAACAATGGCTTCATTTTCGCGGTAAGGTAAAAGAGTGGCGAGTACTAGCTGAGGAATTATTAGATTAGATTCATGCTTCAATTGACGAGGGGATGTGCCGTAGCCTTTCTTATGAAAAAATGATTCAAAGCAAATTCTTATTGAGCTAAGAGCGTAACATAGCTTGAGGTTTGATGAGGTAAGGTCAGCTTATTGATGGTTGATAAAGCCTCATCGTATAAAAACAATGAGAATAAATATGAAACATTTAGTTGAAAGATTTCTTCGCTACGTCACGTTCGATACCCAATCAAATCCACATGTTACGCTTTGCCCAAGCTCGCCTGGTCAGCTTGTGTTTGCTGAGTTGCTTAAGAAAGAGATGATTGAACTTGGCTTAAGTGATGTGACATTAGATAAAAATGGCTACTTGATGGCTAGACTGCCAGCTAACGTTGATTATGAGGTGCCGCCTATAGGCTTTATTGCCCATATGGATACCGCGCCTGACGCCTCAGGAAAAAACGTAAAACCGCAATTTATTGAAGATTACCAAGGCGGCGATATTGCGCTAGGGTTGGGGGATGAAGTGCTATCTCCGGTGCAATATCCAGATTTACATCATCTACATGGCCACAATCTTATCACTACCGATGGCACTACATTACTTGGCGCGGATAACAAAGCTGGTATTGCTGAGATTCTCTCTGCAGTCGCGCTGTTACTAGAAAATCCAGACATTCCACACGGCGACATTCGTATCGGCTTCACACCAGATGAAGAGATTGGCCGGGGCGCAGATTTATTTGATGTTGAAAAGTTTGGCGCGAAATGGGCATACACTATTGATGGTGGCCCGCAAGGTGAACTGGAATACGAAAATTTTAATGCGGCAAACGCCGATGTGATTTTTCATGGTGTCAGCGTTCACCCTGGTACTGCAAAAGGTAAAATGGTTAATGCGATGAACTTGGCTGCGAAATTTCAGGTTCAAATGCCTCAAGATCAAACTCCCGAAACAACAGAAGGCTACGAAGGGTTCTTCCATTTAAAATCGGCAGAAATGGGCGTGGCGCGAAGCGAACTTGGTTACATTATCCGAGACTTTGATCGTCAGGGCCTTGAAGAGCGAAAAGCCTTTATGCAGAAACTCGTTGATGACATGAACGCGGGCTTACGTCATGGTTCTGTAGAACTGAAAATAACAGACAGCTATTACAATATGAGAGAAATGGTTGAGCCTTACCCGCATATCATTGAGTTAGCGAAGCAAGCGATGGAAGCGTGTGATGTTGAACCGATTATAAAACCTATTCGTGGTGGTACAGATGGCGCACGTTTATCTTTTATGGGGTTGCCGTGCCCGAATATCTTCACTGGTGGTTTTAACTTCCATGGGATTCATGAGTTTATTTCGGTTGAAATGATGGAGAAGTCAGTGCTTGTCATCGTCAAAATTGCTGAACTCACCGCGAAAAAAACACGGTTAACAGACTAGATCGAGCGGTTCTTGTCGATTGAATGGGGGAAAATAGCCCAGAGTCATCTGGGCTATTTTTAAATTCAAAAACGAAACATTAACGTACGTCTTTGTCTTCAATTTCAATGTCTTCTAGTGGTAGCCAGTCGACTTTCACACCCGCTTGATCGAACATGTCTTGGCTGACTTGGATTTTATCTCCCCAGCGAGATAGAAAGTCTTCAGATTGCTCAGGGCAGTGCACGTGTGAGATCCCTGTTTGAATGATCTTTGCCGCGCAGTTAGGACATGGAAAATGCGTCACCCAAATATCACATCCGTCTAAGTCACGTTTTGAGAACAAAATTGCGTTCTCTTCTGCATGCAGTGTTTTTAGATATTTCAACTCGCGTTCATCGGTATCGACACTGTCAGAAACACCGTGCGGGTAGCCATTAAATCCAACAGATACAATGCGATTCTGTTTAGTGATAACTGCACCGACTTGTGTTGATGGGTCCTTACTCCATGACGCCACTAGTTCTGCCATCTGGTAAAAGCGTTTTGCCCATTTAGAAATCATAGTCATCCTCTCTGTCGAAGGCGTTGAATTAATTGAATGATAACCCATTTATATTAAAAAAATAGTCAAAATCGGGGTCTTGAGTA
The DNA here is from genome assembly GCF_024181795.1 of Vibrio sp. Y10_XG_PY6. Classification (NCBI taxonomy): domain Bacteria; kingdom Pseudomonadati; phylum Pseudomonadota; class Gammaproteobacteria; order Vibrionales; family Vibrionaceae; genus Vibrio; species Vibrio sp. Y10_XG_PY6. The sequence continues at coordinate 1,489,779 of NZ_JAMZAQ010000001.1, read as the reverse complement.
TGAAGGCGTCATTTTTTGTCTTTTTAACCATAAAACGTTCTTATCTTGAGCACCGAATCTCACTTTCTGTCTTTATACGATATCTCACTTAGTGTTTCCTGGCGCCTCTAAATGCACGATGCCTGAGAGTGTATATCAAATAATTATGATTGAGCTGCTTGTGTATTGTTCGTTAAATATCACTGTTAACTAAATTACTTTATTTTCTTTTTGTTTCTCATGTTTACATTTAGAAACATTTTGGGGGCTTTTGAGTGAAGTTTTCAGTTGCAGCAAGGAGTAAGGTTGATGGGAATTCAACAATATCCTGTTCTATAAAGACGGTAAATACATGCAAAAGAAACCACTTGTCGCACTAATGGCGGCTACAGCAATCCTCGCTGGATGCGGGGAAGCTAATAATGCCCAAAGGGAAGGCCAAGCGCCTCTCGTAGTGACTCAGGATGTCACGGTTATCGACTACCAACCGAGCAAGTCTTATATCGGTCGCATTGAAGCAGTAGAAGATACCAATATTACCGCGCAGATTTCTGGCTATTTAAAAGCTCGTCACTTTGAAGAGGGGCAAATGGTAGAAAAAGGGCAGCTTCTTTATTCTATCGAGCCATCTTCTTTTGAAGCACAAGTCGCGAGCGCTAAAGCGGCACTTGCACAAGCAAAAGCCGCGCTAAAAAAAGCGGAACTAGACCACACCCGAGGTAAAAACTTGTTGCCTCGCGGTAGTATCTCTCAATCTGAGTTTGACGCCTTAACTGCGGCACTTCTTGGGGCGAAAGCCGAGCTAGAAGCAGCAAATGCTCAGCTTAAGCTTGCTGAAGTTAACCTTTCTTATACTCAAATCCGAGCTCCGTTCAGCGGTCGCATTAGCGATACCAAAGTGAGTACTGGTGATCTTGTTTCCCCTTCATCTGGCGTGCTGACGACATTGGTGAGCTTAGACCCAGTGCACACTTCATTTAGTGTGAGTGAGCGCGAGCGTTTAGCCATGGGTATGGATCAAGTTAAAGGCGACGGCTCAGCAGAATCAAACAGAGTTGAAGTTCAGCTTGAGCTGGAAAATGGTCAGTTTTTTGAGCATCTCGGTAAACTCGATTTCTTAGGTAATCGTATTGATACCAAAACTGGTACGATTGCAATGCGTGCGCTAGTGCCAAACCCAGAGCAGAAGTTACTTCCGGGTCAGCACATCAAAGTGAACTTGAGAGATAAGAACACGAAAGACGTTATTGTTATCCCACGACGTGCAGTACAGACTGACTTAGAAGGTGACTTTGTGATGGTGATGGCTGAGGGAAGTGTGGCAGAGCGTCGTAACGTCGAGCTTGGACCTCAGGTTGAACAAGGCATTATCATTCGAGAAGGCCTCGATCAGGAAGATACGGTTATTACACAGGGCCTACAGCGTGTGCGTAATGGTGTAGAAGTGCGCATTCAAACACCTGCTGAAGATAAGCAGTAGGGGGCACTATGTTAAGTCGTTTCTTTATTCAGAGACCTAAATTCGCGCTGGTTATTTCGATCATATTAACGCTAGCAGGCGCGATCTCACTGGCGATTTTGCCAGTGGCGGAGTACCCACAGATAAGTCCGCCATCAGTCAGCGTTTCGGCATACTACACCGGTGCGAGTGCGGAAGTTGTCGAGCAGGCCATTGCGGACCCCATAGAGACGTCGGTCAATGGCGTTGAGGACATGATCTATATGTCTTCAAAGAGCGCGAACGATGGCTCATACAGCCTAAATGTCACGTTCGATGTCGGAACCGATCCAGACATGGCACAAGTAAACGTGCAAAACCGTGTATCACAGATCGAGTCAAAACTGCCTCAAGAAGTGCGCATGGTTGGTGTGACGGTGAAAAAACGCTCACCTGACTTGCTGATGGTCCTTAACTTCTATTCGCCTGATGGCAAATACGACGATCAGTTCTTGATTAACTACATTAACTTGAATGTAAAAGATCAGCTGGCTCGTGCGAAAGGCATTAGTGAAGTTAACGTGATTGGTGGTGGCGAATACGCAATGCGTGTTTGGTTAGATCCGGAAAAAATGGCCAACCTTAAGCTAACCACGTCAGACGTATACGCCGCTTTGGCTGAACAAAACGTTCAAGTTGCGGCAGGGCGTGTTGGTGCAGCACCATACAACAATCCGCAAGAAGTTCAGTTTAACCTTGTGACCAAAGGTCGCTTGGAAAGCGTGAGCGAGTTTGAGAACGTTGTCCTTCGAGCTAATCCAAATGGTTCCACGGTTTATCTGAAAGATGTCGCTCGTGTCGAGCTAGGCAAAAAGTTCTACGATGGTAACGGTAAATTCCGTGGTCAGGACGCGTCAATTGTTGCATTGTCTCTTCAATCAGATGCGAACGCGTTAGAAAGTGGTCAGGCCGTCATGGAGCTGCTTGAGGACTTGAGTAAAAACTTCCCTGAGGGCATGGCGTACGAGACCAGCTACGATACAACCGTGTTCGTATCTGAATCGATCAAAGGGGTAGTAAAAACACTGATTGAAGCGATTCTATTGGTGATTGCTGTAACTTACTTGTTCTTGGGTAGTGCGCGCGCAACATTGATTCCTGTTGTCGCGATCCCCGTTTCTTTGATTGGTACGTTTGCCATCATGCAGGCGACGGGCTTCACCATCAATACGGTCACTTTGTTTGGCTTGATCCTCGCGATTGGTATCGTGGTGGACGATGCGATTCTGGTTATCGAAAACGTCGATACCACCATGGCGAAAGACCCAACCATTTCACCGCGTAAAGCGACATTGCTAGCGATGAAAGAAGTAACGGGCCCAATCATCACGTCGACCTTGGTTCTACTTGCGGTATTCATACCAGTCGCGATGCTGCCGGGTATCACTGGTATCATGTATCGCCAGTTCGCTTTGACCATCTGTATTTCGGTTGTGATCTCATCCATTAACGCATTGACGCTGTCTCCAGCGCTTTGTTCTTTGGTATTGAAGCAGGGGGGGGGCAACACCGCTAACTGGTTCCAGGCTTTCAACCGAGGCTTAGAGCGTATCACAACGCGTTATGGTCAGGTCGCTGGTTTCTTGGTGAAGAAATCTTTGCTGCTCGTGACGTTCTTTATAGTCGCTATCGCGGCGGTAACTTTCTTTGCGAAAACTACCTCAACAGCGTTTGTTCCTCAAGAAGATAAAGGCATTTTGCTGGTTAACGTTCAGCTACCAGATTCAGCATCTTTATCTCGTACTGAAGAAGTCACCAATGATTTAATGAACATGATTGGTGAAGAGCCTGGTGTGGATGGCGTGACGGTTGCGAACGGTTACTCGTTTATGACAGGCGCAGCAGCATCAAACGGTGCATCTGTGTTTATCAAACTGCATGACTGGGATACTCGTAACTCGTTGCAAGGGGAACACTCTGCCAATGCCATCGCGGCGCGTATTAATGGCCGAGCGGCGACAGAGTTGCCTCAAGCGGTTGTGTTTGCGATGGGACCTCCGGCGGTTCCTGGTATGGGCGCTGCGTCTGGTTTTGAGTTTGTGCTTGAAGATACGCTAGGGCGAAGCCGTACCGATTTGTCGATGGTCATGGGAGAAATGATCCAAGCGGCCAACCAAGCCCCTGAAATTGCCTACACGTTTAGTACGTTCCGCGCGAATGTCCCGCACTACTACGTTGATATCGACCGTGAGAAAGCACAGCAGTTGGGTATTTCACTGTCGTCTATTTTCCAAACCTTGCAAGGCAACTTAGGTTCGCTTTATGTGAATGACTTCACCATGTTTGGTAAGAACTTCCGCGTAACCATGCAAGCTGATAGCCAGCACCGTAGCAGCATGGAAGATCTAGAGCGTTTCCATGTTCGTTCTTCGAACGGTGATATGGTTCCGCTAAGTACGCTAGTGAGCTACGAGCAAGTGTTTGAGCCTGATGTGGCATGGCGTTACAACATGTACCGCAGTGCTATCATTCAAGGCCAACCAGCTCCGGGCTACTCTAGTGGTGATGCGATTGCCGCAATGGAACGCGTTGCAGCAGAGGTTCTTCCGCAGGGCTACACGTACGAATGGACAGGTATGGCTTATCAGGAAGTACTTGCGGGTAACCAAGCCATTTATGCGTTTGCACTGGCTTTGATCTTCATTTACTTGTTCATGGTGGCACAATATGAGAGCTGGAGTATTCCATTAGCCATCATTTTGGTGGTGCCAGTAGCAACGTTAGGCTCCTTCTTGGCGTTGAATCTGACTGGGACACCGCTTAACTTGTATGCGCAAATTGGCCTTGTCTTGCTCATAGCCTTGGCGGCGAAAAACGCAATTTTGATTGTGGAGTTCGCCAAGCAAGAACGTGAAGAAAAAGATGCTGATATCGATAGTGCAGCGGTTAAAGGAGGCACGTTACGTTTCCGCGCAGTGAATATGACATCTTGGTCGTTTATCCTGGGTATCTTCCCGCTGATCTTCGCCGCAGGTGCAGGGCACGTGAGCCAAAACTCGCTCGGCGTGTCGCTGATTGGTGGTCTATTGTGTGTGCTTCTAGCAGGTACATTCTTGATCCCAGGCTTCTACGCTCTGGTGCAAAGACAGCGTGAGAAAGTTCATGGCGGCAACACCAAGCTGGTTCCTCTTGATGATGAGTAATCACACCCGCTGTGCACAGTAGAGCACGAAGTTAAAGTCGAAAAAAAGCCCGAAGCAATGATTGCCTCGGGCTTTTTATTTGTAGGGAAGGTTATTTTAGCGCGGTTTTAAATTGTGCAACGGCTTCGTCCATATCATGAGCTTGAGCAGAAACAGAGTTCACCTCGTGCAAGCATTCCTGAGCGGATTGCATGTTGTTTTCAGATATCGCGTTAAGCTCGGTGATTGAGCCACTAACTTGGTTCATCACGATACCTTGCTCTTCAATCGCAGAAGCAATGCGCTCCGAATTGCCTTGAATTGCATGCATGTCAGTGATGATCTGCTGCAGGCTAGAATCCAGTTTTTCAGAGGCATTGAGCGTTTGTTGTCCTTGATCGTTACATTGATCAATATCCGCCACGACCGTCGACATTTGAGCTTGAATATCAACAACAACTCGCGTGATTTCCTCGGTAGATTGATGAGTTCGGCTAGCTAGGGCACGTACTTCATCGGCAACAACGGCGAAGCCACGACCTTGCTCGCCTGCTCGCGCGGCTTCAATTGCTGCATTGAGAGCCAGTAAGTTAGTTTGTTCCGCAATTTCTTGGATGATGTTCACGGCACCACCAATTTTATCTACATGCTGGTTCAACGAGCCAATCGACTGCTGACTGTTCGATAAAATACTGGTCAATTGACCAATGTTGGTTACGGTGGTTTCAACAACACTTCGGCCTTGTTCGGCATTATTCGCGGCTTGATGTACACCCTCTACCGCAACCGACGTGCTTTCCGATATTTCGCCTATCGTTGCCACCATTTGCTGAACCGCAGTAGCCATCGATGCAGTGTGGTCCGTTTGAGTATGGAACTGCTCCATAACCCCTTCTAGCTCACGATGCATATTATCGGTACTGGCTGTTAACTGCGCCGATTTTTCTTGGGTGCCACTAATTAACTGCTCAAGCTTATCCAACAGATCATTGAGGTGGTGGCTGATATCAAATAGCTCATCTTTGCCTTTCAAGTCAGAGCGCAGTCCCATGTTGTTTGTTTCGCTAATGCTTCGAATGGTGCCAAGCAAGCTGTTTACTCGTGTATTGATTGAGCGAGAGATCTGCCAAATCAATGCGAAAATAACACCTAAGATCAGGGCAGTAATCACTTGCTTGATGGTCGACATTTGTTCATCACGCTTTGCAGCAGCAGAGCTAAGGGCTGTCGAAAAGGTTTCAAATTGCTCTTCTACGGCATGAGATAATGCGCGAGTTTCACCAAGTAGGCCTTGGTCGTAAGCGACCCCTACAACTTGTTTTTGTGCCGCTACTAGCTTACCTGTTTTGATGAGCTCCGGAGCATATAGACCAACAAGCAAATCACTATTGAATTGACCTGATTTTACCGCAGAGTCAAAACGAACCAACGCCAGCAATTGCTGGTGGTCGGAGCGTTGCTTGGCTTCTAACAGTGCTTGCTCGTAACCAGAAAGAAGGCCACTCTTTGCATCAAGTCCGTAGCGTTGGTAAGCACTGACCAGATTCTGAAAGCCCTTTTGGTATGCAAGAAGGTCTTGTTTGAATCGTTGACTGGAAGGTAATTCATTGCTCGTGAGTATGCTCGCAAGCTCTTTTTCGGTATTTAGAAACTTATCAACATTCGCATCAAATTTGTTTAAGTATTTGTCATTACTACGCAGTAAGAAATCTTTCTCGTTTCTGCGTAAGTTGAGTAAACGTATTTCTAGATCGCCAACGAGTTTGATGGCGTGGTTAAGTTCATTGCTCTTATTGGCGAAATGGGATGACGTACCCAAAAGGGCCACGATGCCTAAAATGGCGATAACTCCGAGGAAGTAGAGTTTTTGCCTAATAGTCATATTGTTGTTTCCTGAATAAGTAACTAAAAAGAGAAATCCAATGAGATTTCCCAAGGGCTAGCAAACGTTGTTCAACTAACATGTCGAGAAAACGACATGCATTAATACAGCACTTTCTTACGTTGCTGCTTTTTCGCTCCATGCTTGTTCTTGGTATCAAGTCTTCGGCGTTGAGAAGCGCGGGTTGGTTTCGTTTTAATACGCTTCTTCTCCTGTAAGGCGGCAGCTTTAATTAAAGCTTGAAGCCGATTCAGGGCGTCTTCCTTATTTTGTTCTTGCGTGCGAAATTGTTGCGCTTTGATGATGATCACGCCATCTTTAGTTATACGACTGTCAGAAAGAGCAAGTAATCGTTCTTTGTAGAAGTCAGGTAAGCTGGAATGTCGGATATCAAAGCGTAAATGTATAGCGGACGCTACCTTGTTAACGTTCTGGCCACCATTTCCTTGAGCTCTAATTGGGGATAATTGAATTTCCCACTCTTGAATTGTGACGGAGTTCGAAATTTTGAGCATGATAAGTAAATGCCGGTAAGGACGATTGAAAGAGCTGATAAATTAACATCACAGATGTACAAATAGAAGAAAAGACATGAGCACGATTGATTTTAGGCCCTATGAGGGATTCATATTTGATATGGATGGTACTTTAATAGATACCATGCCAGCCCATTTGGCTGCTTGGCAAGCAACCGCAGATCGCTTTGATTTTCCGTTTTGTCAGGAGTGGTTTCACAGTTTAGGGGGCATGCCGAGCTTTAAAATTGTCGAGGAGCTAAACCGTGTGCATGAGCTTTCATTAGATCCTAAAACCGTCGCTACATTTAAAATGGAAACGTTCGCTGCTATGGAGCTGCACGGTGACGTTATTCCGTGTACTAATATCGTGTTAGAAGAATATTTAGGCCACAAGAAAATAGCGGTCGGGACTGGCAGTCAACGAGAAAGTGCCATGCGCTTATTGAGCCACTCCGGTTTATTGGACAAGTTGGATGTTGTGGTAACAGCAAGTGATGTAGAGAACCATAAGCCTTTTCCGGATACCTTTTTGGTGGCGGCCGAGCATCTTGGGTTGGAAGCGTCACAATGTCTTGTATTCGAGGATACCGAGCTAGGTAAACGAGCGGCGCATGCAGCGGGTATGGATTGCGTTATGGTGCAAGATAACGAGTTAATCTTTTTTCCAAAACCATAGTAAAAAGAGCGATAAAGCGAGATCAAAATGGGGTGCAAACGCACCCCATTAACTGTTACAACATCATAGATAAAGTATCATAAATGTTTATTCAGGTTGAACTAGCTCTTGGTATTCAAACGAAGGAACCACAACCTCTACGCGACGGTTTTTCTCACGACCTTCACGAGTGCTGTTGTCAGCAACTGGGTTTTCTTCACCCATGCCTTTCACAGTTAAACGATCTGAGTCAATGCCTGCAGCAGTTAGGTAATCCGCAACAGATTGAGCACGACGCTCAGACAGTTTTTGGTTGTAAGTCGCAGGACCAGAGCTATCCGTGTAGCCAGTGATCTCTACTTGAGCTTGAGGGTATTCGTTCAAGAATGATACGAAGTTGTCTAGACGCTCCGAAACAGAGTCTGTTAGCTTAGCACTGTCGAATTCAAACGTACCTGTACCGTACTCTTCTTTGTGCACTTTGCTCATCATCACTGGTTCTGGATCTGGCTCAACCACTTCTTCTGTTACAACTGCCGCAACCACTGGCGCAGCCGCAAATTTGTAGTTAAAGCCGATACCGAAGAAGTTAGCGTCCATGTCGTCCCATACGTCATCAGACAGGTCTTGATAGCGTTGATATTCTGCGCGTACGCTCCAGTTTCTGTCGATAGTGTATTCAGCACCTAGCGAGCCAGTTGGAACGAAATCTTTTTCGTCATCAGACATCATGTAAGCACCACCGATCTTAGCGAATAAGTTCCAAGAATCGTTCAAGTGCCAGTTAAATTTAGGTGCGAGAGTTAAAGCCGTTAAATTGCCGTCGATCGTATTAACTGTATTAGCCCCTGACTTAAAGTTAGCTTTGTAATCGCCTAAGAAGTCGACACCATACTCTAGCCCGATGATATCGGTGAAGTCATAACCGATATGTAGTCCAGCACCAAAAGCTTCATCATCACAAGGGCTATTTAGATAGCAAGCATCGTCAAGTGTAGTCATGCCTACTTTGCCCCCGATATACATTTCAGCTTGAGCAGAGTTTAAAAGCGCGCTACTACCAGCTACCACTGCTGCTACTGCAATTGCTACTTTGTTCATAATGTTTCCTTGTATTGATTGCATATTAACTTCTACTTCGTTTTATCAAAAAATTAGAAAAAACCAGCGTTTATAAGAAATTAGTTTAATATTCTAATCATTTCATATCAAGCAACAATATCTTTGAACTTGATCAACATTTACTAACCAATAACACCTCACAAACTTCTGATATTTCTTACATTGTAGTAAAGATTTTTGGGGTCATAAGAAAATTGATGATTATTTTGAACTTTTTTTCGTAAACTTTATTTTACATTGTGCGCGGTGGTTAACAGGTGGTTTTTATTTGCATTTATTTGCAAAAACTGATTGCAAGTCTACGCCTAAGCCGATAAGTTACTTAAACGCTAGACAGAAAATGACCAGAGCCCTTGATGCTGCTCGCTTTGTGAACAATGTTGCAATGAGTTCAGTTGGCAAAAAATTGGGTCGGAAATAAAAACCAGGAAGTAGAAGTAATGTTTCAAACTGATGATGTAAGAATAAATAGAGTAAAAGAGTTATTGCCACCTGTAGCAGTATTAGAGAAGTTCCCAGCGACTGAAACCGCTTCTTCGACCACTTTTGATTGCCGTAATGCCATTCACAATATTCTTGAAGGAAAAGATGACCGATTACTTGTAATTGTTGGCCCGTGTTCCATTCACGATCCTGCTGCTGCGGTTGAATATGGTAAAAAGCTAAAAGTATTGCGTGATGAACTTGGTGAACAACTAGAAGTTGTGATGCGAGTTTATTTTGAGAAACCGCGTACAACGGTAGGATGGAAAGGTCTGATCAACGACCCTTACCTAAATGATACCTACAAGCTGAATGATGGTCTGCGTATTGGACGTAAGCTTCTTCTTGATCTTACCGATATGGGCTTGCCGACCGCGAGTGAGTTCCTAGATATGATCACGCCTCAGTACGTGGCGGATCTGATCAGTTGGGGGGCTATCGGTGCTCGTACGACAGAATCTCAGGTTCACCGTGAGCTTGCTTCTGGTCTTTCTTGCCCTGTTGGGTTTAAAAATGGTACAGACGGGAACATTAAGATCGCGAGCGACGCGATTCGTTCTGCAAGTGCTTCTCACCACTTCTTATCAGTAACAAAATACGGTCATTCTGCGATCGTAGAAACCGCTGGCAATCCTGATTGCCATATCATTCTCCGTGGCGGTAAAGAGCCAAACTACAGTGCAGCGCATGTGGCTCAAATTAAAGATGAGTTAGATGGCGCAGGGCTACCGAAAAAAGTGATGATTGATTTTAGCCACGCTAACAGCTCGAAGCAGTTCAAACGTCAAATGTTGGTATCTGATGACGTATCAGAGCAAATCGCTGGTGGCGAAGAAGCAATTTTTGGTGTGATGATTGAGTCTCATTTAGTTGAAGGTCGCCAAGACCTAGTAGATGGCAAAGCGGCCACTTATGGTCAGTCGATTACCGATGCATGTATCGGTTGGGAAGATACGGAAACCGTACTTCGTCAGCTTTCAGATGCAGTAAAAGCGCGCCGTAACAAATAAGCTCAACAGAAAGAACTTTTTTAAAGAGCCAGAGGCATTGTGCTTCTGGCTCTTTTTTATTGAGAATTACTCGCATCTCTTTCTATTGTTTCTGCTTTCCTATATGTTATCTGTATGCGCTGTAACCAAAAGGAATTTGGAATTGAATCGTAATGTATGGCTATTATCCCTTTGCCAAGCCCTATTAATGACAGGGAATATTTTACTCATATCTGTTATTGCCCTTATTGGCAAAACACTTGCGCCGTCATCAAGTTTTATTACGTTGCCCGTTGCGCTGCAATTTTTAGGACTGATGGCTGCGACGATCCCAGCATCACTAATTATGGGCAAGTTGGGACGTCGACTTGGGTTTAGTCTCGGTAATGTTATTGGCATTTTGGGTGCCAGCCTAGCGACGTATGCGTTAAGTCAACAGAACTTCTATCTGTTCTGTGTTTCTACCTTTTTGCTTGGTGTTGGTATTGGCTTCGGTACGCTATACAGATTTGCTGCTATTGAAGTGTGTGAAGAGTCGGCAAGACACAGGGCGATTTCGATATCTATGGCGGGAGGGGTACTAGCGGCGATACTTGGCCCTAATTTGGCGGTGTATTCACAGCAATGGTCAGATGATGGTTTGTACATTAGTGCTTTTGCCGTGCTTATTGGACTTTATATAACTGCGTTGATCGTGCTGCAAACGATTCGTTTTCCACCAGCACACACGCAAGTTCTACATACTAAAGCGGATAAAGTGGGGCATATTATCCGTCGACCTAATTTCATGCTAGCGGTTATCGCCGCAATGGTTGCGTATGCGGTGATGAACATTTTAATGACAGCAACGCCTCTGGCGATGATTGGTTGTGGCTTTGATTTTGACAAAGCGGCAGGAGTGATCGAATGGCATGTGCTGGGCATGTTTGCACCAGCGTTTGTCACGGGACGGTTGATAGAGCGGTTTGGCGCGAAGAATATGATTTTAGCCGGTGGATTGCTATTTGTTGCTTGTATTGGAATTAACATACACGGAGTGTCCATTTGGCACTTTAGTCTTGCTTTAGTTCTGTTAGGCGTTGGTTGGAACTTTATGTTTATCGCGGCAACTGGGTTATTTAGTCAAAGCTATGAAGCGAAAAACAGGAGCAAGGCTCAGGCATTTAATGAATTCTTCGTGTTCAGTTGTGTCACTATCACTGCATTACTATCTGGCTGGCTCGAATCCACCGTAGGTTGGCAAAACCTTAATTTGTACGTTCTTCCTTTTGTGCTACTCGTCATCGTGATGTTTGCTTTGAAAACGAACAAAGAAACGGAATCCCAAACTGCTTGATTAGATCTTCTATACATGGCCCGGCATAACGTGTCGGGTTTTGTTTATTAGCTCAACTCCACAACTTCTTCTTTATATTTTTATTGATAATGTGAATTCCCACACTAAAAATGTCGATTTGATAAGACTTTTTATCTAACTTTTTGTAATAAAAATAAAAATCCTGTATATATCTTGCCGAAAATCAATAAAAACTACAGAAGTTTCGTCTATGTCAGCCAATATTTCTCATAAAGCTCAAGAAACTCTCGTGAGGGAGTCTGAGGAACTCGTCTCAACAACGAACCTACAAGGTGTTATTACGTATTGTAACGAAGCCTTTTGCCGTGTTGCTGAGTACACTCACGAAGAACTCGTCGGTCAGAACCACAATATCGTTCGCCACAATGACATGCCTAAAGCCGCTTTTGGCGATATGTGGACACGTCTTAAGCAAGGCAAAGCCTGGCGCGGCATGGTTAAGAATGCCACTAAGTCGGGCGGTTACTATTGGGTTGATGCCTATGTCACCCCTATTTATGAAAATAACCACGTTGTTGGTTATCAATCTGTGCGCGTGAAGCCAAAGCGAGAGTGGGTTGATATAGCCACGAAAGCCTACAAGAGTATGCGCGCCGCCGAGAAGTCAGGTCGTACTTGGTCGTTGAAACTCAATGAAACCATTCGCTATGCGATTCTACTTGGCGCATTGACCGCACCTGCAGCCGCATATGCATTGTCTATTGAAGGTCCGTTAGCTTGGCTTGCAAGTGCACTACCTGCGAGTGTTCTAGCGTTGTTATTCCGCCAAGAATTAATTGATACGCCTCAACAACTGAAAAAGTTACAAAAGCAATACGACAGCGTGAGTCGCTTGATCTATTCCGGTAATACGGCATTTTCGATTGCCGATTTCCATATCAAAATGCTATCCGCAAGAATTCGAACCGTGTTAGGAAGAATGACAGACTCCGCATTGCCTTTGCAGCATTGTGCTGAAGAGTTGAGCCAAACCACAGCAGAAGTTTCGGCTGCATTAAATCAGCAAAACACCGATATTCATCGCGTACGTGATGCGACTCAAGAGGTGGAGTCTTCGGCGAATTCAGTCTCTTCTAGCACCAATGATGCCCATATGCTAATTGATGACACCTTGAAGTCATGCTTGATGGCGAAGGAAACCATCGATCAAACGCACACCAATCTAACGCAGTTGAGCCTTCAAGCTGAAAAAGCGACGGAAACGACGTATCAGCTGAGTGATCAGGCGCAGAAAGTGAATCATTTGATGGAAGAGATTGGTGGGATCGCAGAACAAACCAATTTACTGGCACTTAACGCGGCAATTGAAGCGGCGAGGGCGGGTGAGCAAGGTCGTGGTTTTGCTGTTGTTGCCGATGAGGTGCGCGCGCTCTCTGGTCGCACATCCAATGCAACTGAACAAATCCAAGCGTCTATCTCTGCTATGTTGGCGACGATACAAAGTTGGCAAAAAGACATTCTGGCAAACAAAGAGCAAACGGATACATGTTCTCAGGTTGCCGAACAAAGCGCGCTTCGTTTGTCTGAGGTTGAACAGATGATGCAAAGCATGAGTGGGTTGATGGTCGATGTGGCGGAAGCGGCGAATAACCAGCTGAAGCTATCCAGCGATGTAAATCAGCATATTCACTCTATTGCTTCTACGGCAGAGCAAAACTTGGCAGCAACGCACTCCGTAGAGCAAAACAGCCGTCAGTTGAAAGAGCAAGTACAAGATTTCTATCAGCTCGCGCTTCGATTTGAAGACAAATAGCCGTAACGAAAGTCGTTGTGTTCACTTTCTGGCTGTGTTTACACAAATAGGGGCCAGATAAAAGAAAGCCCCGCCATTGCTGGCGGGGCTTTTCAGTTTTCACATTCGCAATAGAGAAAACTGATTATCTTTTTACTGCAATTACGCTAGTAGTTCTTTTGCTGTATTTACTACGTTTTCAGTAGTGAAACCGAACATTTTAAACAGTTCACCTGCAGGTGCAGATTCACCGAATGAAGTCATACCGATGATGCGACCGTCGAAGCCTACGTACTTGTACCAGAAGTCAGCAATACCTGCTTCGATAGCGATACGAGCTGTTACGTCTGATGGTAGAACGGCTTCACGGTAAGCGGCGTCTTGTTTGTCGAATGCATCTGTTGATGGCATTGAAACAACGCGTACTTTCTTACCTTCAGCAGTTAGCTGTGCTGCTGCTTCTACTGCTAGCTCAACTTCTGAACCTGTTGCGATAAGGATTAGCTCTGGCTTGCCTTCGCAATCTTTCAGGATGTAACCACCTTTCGCGATGTCCGCAACTTGCTCAGCATCACGCTCTTGTTGCGCTAGGTTTTGACGTGAGAAGATAAGCGCAGTTGGTGCATCTTTACGTTCAATCGCTAGTTTCCAAGCCACTGCTGATTCAACTTGGTCACATGGACGCCATGTGCTCATGTTTGGCGTTAGACGTAGCGATGCCATTTGCTCAACCGGTTGGTGAGTTGGGCCATCTTCGCCAAGACCGATAGAATCGTGCGTGTATACTTGGATGTTCTGAATCTTCATCAGAGCTGCCATACGCATAGCGTTACGAGCGTACTCCATGAACATTAGGAATGTCGCGCCGTAAGGAACGAAACCACCGTGTAGCGCAATACCGTTCATGATCGCCGTCATACCGAATTCACGTACACCGTAGTGGATGTAGTTACCAGAGAAGTCACTTGCTTCTAGAGACTTAGAACCAGACCACATGGTTAGGTTAGAAGGCGCTAGATCAGCAGAGCCGCCCATGAACTCAGGTAGTAGAGCACCAAATGCTTCTAGAGCATTTTGAGACGCTTTACGTGACGCAATGTTTGCTGGGTTTGCTTGAAGATCAGCAATGATTTGGCTTGCTTTCTCTTCCCACTGTGCAGGAAGCTCACCGTTTACGCGGCGTTTAAATTCAGCTGCCAGCTCAGGGTACGCTGCTTCATAAGCTGCAAATTTCTCGTTCCACGCTGCTTCCTTAGCTGCGCCTGTTTCTTTCGCTGACCATTCTGCGTAGACTTCTTGCGGAATTTCAAAAGGACCGTGCTCCCAACCTAGTTCTTTGCGTGTTGCTGCGATTTCTTCTGCACCTAGTGGTGCACCGTGACAATCGTGTGAACCAGACTTGTTTGGTGAACCAAAACCGATGATTGTCTTAGTACAGATAAGTGTAGGGCGAGGATCCGCTTTCGCCGCTTCGATTGCTGCGTTGATCGCTTCAGAATCGTGACCGTCTACTGCTGGGATTACGTGCCAGCCGTAAGCTTCAAAACGCTTAGGCGTGTCGTCAGAGAACCAACCTTCAACGTGACCATCGATTGAGATGCCGTTGTCATCCCAGAATGCGATCAGTTTGCCTAGACCTAGTGTACCAGCTAGAGAACATGCCTCGTGCGAGATACCTTCCATTAGACAGCCGTCGCCCATGAACACGTAAGTGAAGTGGTCAACGATGTCGTGGCCTTCTTTGTTGAACTGTGCTGCTAGCGCTTTCTCAGCTAGAGCCATACCAACCGCGTTAGTGATGCCTTGACCTAGAGGACCCGTTGTTGTCTCGATACCAGGCGCGTAGCCGTACTCTGGGTGACCAGGAGTCTTAGAGTGAAGCTGACGGAAGTTTTTCAGATCATCGATAGATAGCTCGTAACCGCTCAAGTGCAGTAGAGAGTAAATTAGCATTGAGCCGTGGCCGTTAGACAGTACGAAACGGTCGCGGTCTGCCCACTCAGGGTTTGATGGGTTGTGGTTTAGGTGAGAACGCCAAAGAACTTCAGCGATATCAGCCATGCCCATAGGTGCACCTGGGTGACCAGAGTTAGCTTGTTGAACACCATCCATGCTTAGCGCACGGATTGCATTTGCTAGATATTTACGATCCATAGTGATTACTTCTCGATAAGGGTTTAAATAGAGGGAACTCGTCGAAACAAGTTCAAATAGAAAATCTTGAATAAGCGCTGATGGTAAAAGCGAGTAGACGGGCTACTCGCTTTTGGTAAGCAATTAAAGCTTAGCTTCGATCATCGCTTCTAGTTTACCTTGGTCAACGGCGAAGTTGCGGATGCCTTCAGCCAGTTTCTCAACCGCCATTGGGTCTTGGTTGTGTTCCCATAGGAACTCAGAATGAGTCATTGGTGCAGGACGCTCAGCTGCGCCTTTAGAATCAACTAGCTTCTCAACCACTTCACCTTCTGCAGCTTCTAATTCTGCAAGTAGAGCAGGAGCGATAGTTAGACGGTCACAGCCAGCTAGTTCTAGGATCTCACCGATGTTACGGAAGCTTGCGCCCATTACGACAGTTTTGTAGCCGTACTCTTTGTAGTAGTTGTAGATCTTAGTTACAGACAGTACGCCTGGATCTTCTGAAGCTTCGAAGTCACGGCCTTCTTTCGCTTTGTACCAGTCCATAATACGGCCAACGAATGGAGAGATTAGGAATACGCCAGCTTCTGCACAAGCACGCGCTTGAGCGAATGAGAATAGAAGCGTTAGGTTACAGTTGATGCCTTCTTTCTCTAGGATTTCTGCTGCGCGGATACCTTCCCAAGTAGACGCTAGTTTGATAAGGATGCGGTCGTTAGTGATGCCTGCATCGTTGTACATTTTTACTAGTTGACGTGCTTTCGCTACGCTGCCTTCCATATCGTAAGATAGGCGCGCGTCAACTTCTGTAGAGATACGACCTGGAATAGTTTTTAGGATTTCTTTACCGATGTTTACTGCAAGCATGTCACAAGTGTCTTGAACTTGTTGAGCTTTGTCGTTGCTCTGTGCTTTAGCATATTCGATTGAAGCATCGATTAGAGGTGCGTACTCTGCGATTTGAGCGGCTTTCAGGATAAGAGAAGGGTTAGTTGTTGCGTCTTCTGGTTGATACTTTTTGATTGCATCAATTTCGCCAGTGTCTGCTACTACAGTCGTTAGTTTACGAAGTTGCTCTAACTTGTTGCTCATAATCGATCATCCTATTTAAATGGGCTTAAGCGTGATTTTTGTTATCACAGCTTGTGCATTTGCAAGCGAGTTAGCTAATCGTCTCATCGCATTTAATGAGACATCTGCTCAGCCAACTACGGAAAATTTCGTTACCGAACAAATGCAATGAACATTTGATCGATAGCTGAGTAAATGATGTGTCCATATTTATCCTATCTATGCTGAAAGTCAATCGCTGAAATCGACTTATAGTGAACTTCATCAACGTTTTTTTACTGTGTGTTTAGTGGTTAACCCAAATAAACGTTTGCCCTTATTGTTCAAAGCTTGAGCGTTGTACGCTAGGGTAAAAAATTGTAGTGAGAAAATGTTATTGCGATGAGCAAATGTAGCGTTTAAATTGATAAAGAACATATGCTAAGTCAATGAGCATATGCTCACTTATTGCATACAATATCGATCCTCTTAAAGGGCGAGAGAAACCATGAGCAGTTCTAATCAAGATATTTCCATTGAAAACACGGATTTGTTGACAGAGATTTCCGTCGCGTATTATCAAGACGGTGCGACTCAGGAAGAGATATCGAGAAAATTTGCCATATCACGCGCAAAGGTCGGGCGAATGCTCAAGCAGGCGCGTGATGAAGGCATCGTTGAAATCACCGTTAAATACCACCCGGTGTTTAGCGCCAAGATTGAACAACGTTTGATCGAGCGATTCGGCGTTAAGCGCGCGCTTGTTGCTCTTGATCAGCCAAATGAAGAGGCACAGCGACTACAGGTGTCGGGATTGGTGTCCAATTATCTCACCAGCACGCTTAAAAACGGCATGGTGGTGACCGTTGGACAAGGGCGTAACGTATCTTCTGTCGCTCACCATATTGGTGTTATTACGCCGCGTGACTGTAAATTTGTATGTGGTATCGGCGGTATTCACCCACGTGGTGGTATGTATAACGCCGATCACATTTGTCGTCAGTTAGCGAAAAAGTACGGTGGAACGTCCGAAACTCTCTATGCGCCGGCTTATGCAGAGAACAGAGAACAGAAGTTGGCTTTCATGCAAAATGCAACCGTAAAACAAACGCTCGACCTAGCACGTAAAGCTGATGTCGCTTTGGTCGGTATTGGTGACATGAGCGAAAACAGCTACATGGTGGACTTAGGTTGGTTTACGCCTGATGAAGTGGTTCAGTCGAGACTTCAACAAGGCGTGGTCGGGGACTTTGCAGGTTATGATTTCTTTGATATTCACGGTAATGTTGCCAACACCGTAATGAGTGACCGAGTGATTGGCCTTGGTATTGAAGAGTTTCGCCCAATATCGGAAGTCATCGCGATTGCAGCGGAGAACAGTAAGCCGCTCGCCTTACTTGGAGCATTAAGAACCGGAGCGATAGACGTGATCGCCACAAGCGTCAGCAACGCATTAACGGTACTCAACTTAGATGAGCAAATGCACGGCAACGCGGCATCTGAGAGTTAGCACAAATAATATGCAATTTATGTAATCAGGCTGCGAGGAGTTATAAATGACTCGCAGCCTGATTTCGTTTCCAAGTTAAAAATATTCTCTAGGAGTAGCTTTAAATTTGTACATCTACTCTGGAGAACACAATGAAAAAGACACTTCTTGCTGCACTGATTATGGGGCTGACTGGTGCTGCGCACGCCGAGCAAAAAGTCGTGGCGGGTTACTTTGCGGATTGGCAGTACGCGAATGCAGAAAACCCATACACGGTGAACGATATTCCCGCCGATAAGCTGACGCATGTGATTTACGCGTTTCTTAGTATGTGCGGCCCTCATGCCGGTGCTTCTGAAACGGTACAAAAACTGGTTGCCGAACAATGTGAAGGAAAATATCCGTATACAGCGATCATTGTCGATACCGAAGCAGCATTAGAAAAGGACTTTGGCGATGTCTCCGTTAACGTGCCATACAAAGGCCACTTCGCTCAACTTGCTGAAATGAAGAAACAACATCCTGATCTTAAAATTCTCCCTTCTTTTGGTGGTTGGACAATGTCCGAACCGTTCCATGCTATGGCGAAAAGCAAACAAGCGATGGATCAATTCTCAAAAACTGCCGTTAAGTTGATTGCTCAATATGATTTCTTTGATGGTATTGATCTGGATTGGGAATACCCAGGTGGTGGCGGTTTAACAACGTCGCCTTGGAACCCTGACACCAAGCTTTCTGATGAACAAAAAGCATCTGAGCGTGAGGCCTTTACCTATTTGGTAAAAGCCATGCGTGCAGAGTTAGATGAACTCACAAATCAAACCAAACGTGAATACGAGCTCTCTACAGCGGTAGGCGTTGGTCCAAAAGCAGCAGGTATCGATTGGAAAGCCGCGGAGCCGTACCTAACTAACATGTTTGCAATGACGTATGACTTCCTTGGTGGTTGGGGGCAGCAAACCGGGCATACTACCAACTTGCATGCGACTGAGCGAAGCTGGTGGGGCATGGGCGCAGACGTGTTCATCAACCAGATGATCGAGCTGGGTATTCCAAGTGAAAAACTGGTGATTGGCGCTGCATTTTACGGGCGTGGCTGGCAAGGCACCAAAGACTTCTCGGGTGGCTTACCAACGCAAGATCTAGTATCCGAGCAAGGAGCGCAGTTTGGTACGGGTGAGAACGGCTATTTCATGTTCTGGGATTTGGTGAAAAACTATGGAGCGGAGCAGGGCTACGAGTACAAGTATGATGAGCAATCTCAAGCGCCTTACTTGTGGCATCCTGTAAAGAAAGTCTTTATCTCTTACGAAGATCAACGCTCGATCAAAGCCAAAGCAAATTGGGCTAAACAGGCGAACTTAGGCGGTATTTTTACTTGGGAATTGTCAGGCGACCCGAAAGGCGACTTGGTGGAGGTGATGTACCAAGAAATGAATAAATAAAACCTTCTAAGCAAAGCGATCGTAATTATTCAACTACGGTTTCTTTGCTTTGGTTCTGCTTCGTAAAAGCGATCAAGTTTTCAAGCGATAAAGGTTTAGAGTAGAAGTAGCCCTGAATCAAATCACAACCGCAAGCTTTTAACTCATTCAGTTGTTGCAGCGTCTCTACTCCTTCAGCTAGTACTTTCATTTCAAAGTTTTTGCCGATAGAAATGATATTCTTAACCATATTCAGCGCTTTTTTGTCATGCTCAATGTGATCGACAAAGCTCTTGTCAATCTTCACCTCGTCAATAGGTAGCGTACGCAACATGCTTAATGAAGAGTAGCCAGTCCCGAAATCATCGAGCGAGATTTTAAAGCCAAGAGCATGCAAGCGCTCGCAAATTGGTGCGAACTTTTCAAGATCTTCAATAAACAGGTTTTCGGTGATCTCTAGGGTAATCTTTGAACATTCGATGCCGCGTTTCTCAATAGCATTCATAAGATTAGTAATGAATTTGGCGTGAACAAACTGTTTGACCGAGATGTTAATAGACATCTGGATAGATGTATCAATATTACCAGTCAGTTTAGCCATATCTGTCAGGCTATTTTCAATGATTTGTTCACCAATACGAACCATCAACCCAGTGCTTTCTGCGACGGGAATAAATTCACTTGGTGGGACTAAGCCGAGCTCATCATCACTCCAACGAATAAGCGCTTCGACACCATAAATATCGCCTTCTAGGTTTAACTGAGGTTGATAAACCATATGAAGCGCTTGCTTATCTATCGCGAGCCTCAGGCGTTGCTCAATTTTCATTTTACGCAGGTGTGTAGCTTGCATCTGCTGATTGAACAGGCTGTATACGTTGCGTTGTTTTTTCGCTTGATACATCGCAATATCGGCTGACAGGAGCAGTTCATCTAATGTTTCACCATGGTGTGGATAGCAGGCAATACCAATACTGCAACTGAGCAGGAACTGACTGTCATTGACTTCGTAGGGTTCTGATAGCGCCTTTATTAAGTCGCTCGCTAGTCTTTTAACGCTTACTTCATCAATTCGATTCGTTAGAAAAATAAACTCGTCACTGGCTTCACGGATGATTAATCGGCCATCGTTAACAAAGGTGTTTAAGCGGATAGATATTTGTTTTAGAACTTCGTCGCCAAAGTCATGACCATGTGTGTCGTTGACTGATTTGAAATTATCAATATCGATAAACATCAAAGAAAAAGGGTTCCCTTTCCCAGAAAGCCAGTGTCGAATGTTTGCGCGTAGGTACTCTCGGTTTGGTAATCCAGTGAGATGATCGTGGTTCGCTTGATAGAGCAAACGCAGTTTTGTTTTATGTTCATTGTTCGCAATGGAGCGAAATAAAGCGTAAAAAGCACCTTGGACGATAAGAAAAACAATCGAGTACAGTGCAAACTGTTCGTAAAATCCGCGCTTAATAAAATTCAAATCTGTCGAGGAAGAGGCCCAAAGATGATAATCAGGAAGGTATCTCAATGTGATTAACTCACTCAGGCGAGAATTGTCGACAACAATATTGAGCGCTCGTGTGAGCTCTTTTAGTTGCGCCATATCCCAGCCTGAATCTTTTGTGATTTGAGCCATAACGGCTTTTATATCTAAATCATTGGCAGGTTTTAGGTAATCTTCTAGGGTTGTATCTTCTGACGAGCTAAAAGTAAGGTAGCCATCACTGCGGATCAATGTGACCCGGTTGTGCTCATTGGCATGGATATCGTTACGAAAAACCGAAGATGAATTCATATTAAAGCCAGCCGTCATCACTGCTTGTACAACACCATCTTTATTTGGAATTGCTTTTCGGATCGGAATCACAAGTGAATCTTGAGCTGGCATAAAATACGTTCGACCTATAATCATTCGGTCGGAGTTGAGCGCTGCCAAAAAGGTATCACGAGTCAGTGGATCTTGTTTTAGATTATGCAGCTTTGCCAAGATCAAATTGGAGCTTACGGCGATGTAGTCTCCATCGGGGTTAGTTAGGCCGAACCCAATAATCGCCGGATGGATACTGAGCAGTTTGTCCAGCATCGGGCGAGTTTGAACTGCTGCTGTACGAGTAAAGTCATTTCTCTCGACCAACTGATGACCAATGACTTCAAGTAACGATTCTTGTCCTTTCAGAAGTGATTCGACAGAAGAGGCAAACAGCTCCAATTGTAGGAGCTGCTTATCTTTGTACTTATTCAGGGTTGACTCATAATGGTAGCGGCCAAACAACACGAACAACACGGCGCTTATCGTAAGTAGCGCCATGTATAGTGTCCAAATGTTCTTCTTTAACCTGACCATGCCGCTTCGATAGCTCCTAGATTAGCGAGTAATGGGTAATGAGTGGTCTGCGCCCCATTCTGTCCATGACCCGTCATAGACCGATAAATCACGCCAACCTAACTGGTATGCTGCTAGCAGCAAAATACAGGCCGTTACACCTGAGCCACAACTGAAAATGATTGATTTATCATTATATAACGTTAGTGCACTAAATGCTTGTTTCAATTCCGAGTCTGCCTTTATAAAGCCATTACTCAATAATGTTTGGAAAGGGAGGCAAACAGAATTAGGAATATGACCAGAACGCAGTCCTTCTCTTGGCTCTGGTACCTCGCCTAAAAAACGTGCACGTGAGCGAGCGTCAACAATGTTTGCACTGCAATTGTTTGAGTACTCTAATATTGCATTTGCGTCCAAAAAAGCATGTTTATTTAATTTCCCGGTAAATTTTCCAAGCTGCTTAGCTTCGGACAAGGTATTCGTGACAGGCAGTCCAGCCTCAATCCAAGCCGGGAGGCCACCATTAAGCACTTTGACATTATCGTGTCCCATTGCCTTAAACATCCACCATGCGCGCGGAGAGGCGAGTGTTCCTGAGTTGTCATAAACAACAATAAGGTCTTCGTTGTTCAGGCCAAGTTTCTGAGCGCTGTTATTAAATCCTTCTTCTGTTGGCATCATATGAGGGAGATTGGTATCTGGGAGACAAAAGTCATTGTCGTAGTCGAAACGCAATGAGCCTGGAATCCACTTATTGGTGATCTTTTTCCCTTCGGAAGGAATTTGAAAACGAATACTCGCGTCTAGAAGTTTTACATTTGCTTGGTCTAATAAAGCATGAAGTTCTTTGGCATCGATCAATGCTTGTTGCATGGTTAAATCCTTCTGATTTAGGAAGTCCGCACAGTATCTTTACTCACAGCGAATGAATGAAAGGGATGAGTCAAAACTTGAGCGGGATGCTTGGTGGAACAACGCAATAGAGCCCACTGGACAAGATGCGGACACTGGAACCGTCACTCGTTGTTGCTCTATCTCAGGTGAATTAATAGTGAGGTACCGACGTTGACCATCAAGAGACTGAGTTAAAGTGTTGCTAATGACGGTGGCTGAAACCGTGTTCTCATCCGTCTGCTTAATGAGCAACAAGAGCACAAGTAGGGCAATGAAACCGCTGAAGACCAACATATAGGTTTTGGGATTATCCAATTTGCGCTCCATTGCTATTGTTTCAAGTAATCATTTTGTTTTACAACAAAAAAATCGCATGTTCAAAGAACGATGCGATTTTGTCTTAAAACCTGTGGCTTGCGCCAGTCCCGAGTATCAATGCTCACCAATAGAGCATCTTACATGCGCCATGTCGTATTTCCGGTTGAGACGACTTTTTGCAGAGGTTCTGAGCCATCGTAGAACCAAATTTCGACTAACAGGTTATCTTGGCTGTCCGAGGTGGAGAAGTCTAAGGTAGCTTTCCCACTCGTCAGCGCAGCAGAAGCAACATTGCTCGAATATTTTGCTTGGTAGGTTCCAGACGCATCTTCACGGTACTCCTTATAAATGCTCAGATGTGCGCGCTGTAAAGAGTAACCACTAATATCTACCGCAAGTGAGCTTTCTAACCTTGGGTCATAATCGAACCCATCTGGTACGTCTAAATTTTGCATGCTTGGCTCTTCAACAATAACGGTAGTTTGAGCTGGAGGTGGAGTAGCGCTATCGTTGCTTTTGTCTCCACCGCCGCCACCGCCACCGCCGCAGGCTGTTAACGCTAATCCCATGATGATTGTGATTAAGTTTTTCATGATGCTTCTCCTATGGAATGTAACGTTTGTTTGCTTTAGGTTGGGTATGCCAGTTTGCTCCTTCTCGCCCACCAGACTCGGCGTAGGTGGCAAACTCTGGGTAAGCGTCAACTAAGTCAACTTTCTCTAGCGGCCAATTCCACTCTTCGACGATAAGCAATGCCCAAGGAAGATTGTTCGCTGTTTTGAAGTACACGCCTCGAGTCGGGTCACTTGCGTCTACGCCCACGCCATATAGGTTTGCGTCATCAAACTGCTCAGTTGGTGCTTGGTCTGGCAAATGTACTTCCCATTTTCTACCTGGTTGAAAGGTGATGCCATCGCCGTGATATGTATTGGGTGTGGCAAAGATAAATGGGTCATAAGGCATGGCCTGTAGCGCTGAGCGGTCGGCTCCTTCCTTAAAGTAGATGGTCAGTGTGAAAGACAACGCGACGTTATCATTACAACCCGTTTGGGTTCTAAAATACGCACATTGACTTTGCGCATACTGACTGAGGTCGTCACTGATAATAAAGATGGCTTCTTCTGATATCGCTTCTAGACCGTTGGTCGGTTGTTCTTTGCCATTAAACGTTAGCTTTGTTAAGCCGTTTTCAATGCTCGCTTTCGAAACGCCAGGTAGACGAATAGCAAAGCCATTTTTATAGCCAGCCCCATAGGCGGCCAGATCTCCGCTAATTTGGATATTTTCCACCGTGCCGTCCATACGTGTTTCAGTCATACGGAACTTAATTACAACGTCATTCATGTCGTAGTCAGCGGTGTAAGGCCAGTTGTCTTCATACGCGACCGTTGCGTAGGAATCGGCACTTGGGAAGTGCTGTACGGATACGCCGTTTTCAGTGATTGTGATTGGGTAATCTTCTACTTCACCTGATGTTGATCCGCCATCGAAGTTCAGACCAGTTTGTTGGCTAAAGCGGAATCGGCTCCAGCTAGGACCTGCGGTTGCCAGTTCAGAGACGACAAATGGAAGCGTATTGCTGCCTGCAGAGAGTAACTCATCAGTGAATACTTGCTCACCTTCGTCAGCAAAGTCACCATCTCGGTTCCAGTCAAACCAAGCTGACAAGTAGCCGGATGTTGATGCAGTTACGCTCACTAGTGAACTTAACCCTGGGTCGAGTGCGGCAACAAAGCCGACGCCATCTTCATCTGCTGTACCAACTTTGTTATCTCCAGACGGAGCCACTTGTCCATCGGCATCACCATCTGGCGCAATTGTGCCGAGCCAAGTTACACCATCAACAGCGTGGCGTGGTCCGTTAGAAGAGAGCAAGGTAGCGTAAGTGTCAGGTGCATCACCAAAGTCAATTGGCTCGTCTTCGTCAATAACAGGAGCGTTCGCGCATCGGGCACCGTCATTTTGGCTGGAACTTGGACCGTTAGACACAAACTCTACAGCAGGAACAATGCCCGCAGCGATATTGGCTGCATTGTTTTCTGATAAGTCGACGCGATAAATTTTGCCGTCCTGATTACGCGATACGTAGTAGTTTCCGTTTACATCAAAGTAGCCTGCACCAAAGGTACCCGTTTCCCCTGTATTGCCGATCGCGGTTGCTTGGCCTGTTTTTGTATCGAATTTATACAATACGCCAGACCCATTATCGATACCATAGAGCGCACCGTCACCAGGGTGGAACGCAAAATCGGTTAAACTCACACTTGCATTTGATGTGATTTTATTCAGGGTTAAGGTAGCATTTGGGTCCGTATCTAACGGCGACAGATCAATGGAAAACAGCCCTTTACCTTTGCGATACAAGTAGTAGACGTGGTTGTACACGTCGCCGACAAAAAACGTATGGCTAGGAAGCCCTTGTACGTTGAGAGTTTCTGCTTGAAAGTCCTGGCCTAAACGTACGATTTTCAAGTTGGTTGTATCGTAACCATAGATGTATCGATCAGTGAAGTTGAAACCGACGCCGTTAATACCAGATGCTAAGCCCACATCGTCGGTCAGTAACTTGGTTGATCCGGTAACCAGATTAACGCCGTAAACTTGCACTGGGGTCGATTGGAATAAATATGCTTTGCTCGGACAAGTGTCGAATGGCGCTGCGCTTACGTATGCGCTTGCGAACAGAGATCCAAGTAATAGTGATGTCCTTTTCATGATTCGCCCTCTCATTGGTTTGTATGATATGCAATGAAAGGAATGTGCCAGTTTTTAAATTACTGTTTATAATGAATTTTATATCGGTAAGTTATTTGGTTCGAAATATGAATCTCAGAATAAGAAAAAGCTCAACGTTACGTTGAGCTTTTTGAGAATCTTCATTGATAAGCTGACAGCGTTACTTAGCCACAAACAGGGCAGGTCGGCATTTTCATCAAATTCATTTCCCGCCAGGACATGCTAAACGCATCGAGAATGAGGATCTTCCCTTTTTTGGGTTGGCCGTAATTTGCAATCACCTTGATGGTTTCCATCGCTTGTACAGCGCCAACAATACCCACAACAGGCGCCATTACGCCAGCTTCAACGCAACTTAATGCACTGCTGCCGAATAGCGCGCTCAAACACTGATAGCACGGTTGAGTTGGGTCGTCGTACGTAAACACACTCACTTGGCCTTCCATACGAATGGCTGCACCAGAAATAAGCGGTGTTTTTGTTGCAAAGCAGAGTCGGTTGAGTTGATTGCGAGTGTCGACGTTATCTGAAGCATCGACCACCACAGTGTGTTGTTCAATCAAAGCCTGAAGCTGAATGTCGTCAAGGCGTTTAGCAACGGTATTTACTTCGATATGAGGATTAAGTTCCCGCAACGCATCCGCCGCGGAGTCAACCTTTTTACGGCCAATATCGGCGTCGTGGTGCAATACTTGGCGTTGTAAATTAGAGAGTTCAACAATATCGTCATCGATAAACGTAATATTGCCAACACCAGCCGTGGCAAGGTATTGGCTAGAAGCGCAACCCAAACCGCCAGCACCCAAAATAAGCACCGAGCTTTGTTTGAGTGCTTCTTGCCCTTCGAAATCGAACTGACGAAGAATGATCTGGCGGTTATAGCGCAGCATCTCCTGATCGGAAAGAATATCCACGGTACGTTCCTAGTATAACGTTGAGTTAAACAGTTGGATTTGAACCGTTTCGCCAACTTCCACACGGCCACGCTCACGTTCCAACACAACAAAGCAGTTTGCCAAACTCATTGAGCGGAAGGCTCCTGAACTTTGGTTGCCAGTGGTTTCAACGACAAATTTACCGTTTTCTAGAGTATAGATACCGCGTTGGTAGTCTGTACGTCCCGGCGCTTTCTTAAATGCGGTTTTAGTCGTCGCAGGGATAGACTCAGGTGCTTTCCATTCAGTGTGGCCTGCCAATTTAGCCAACATTGGTTGAACAAGTACGTACATTGTTAGCACCGCAGATACAGGGTTACCTGGTAGCCCACAGAACCAAGCAGTACTTAACTTGCCAAATGCGAAAGGTTTACCCGGCTTGATTGCCAGTTTCCAGAAACCGATTTCGCCAAGTTCTTCAAGAATGTCTTTGGTGTAATCTGCTTCACCAACGCTGACACCGCCAGACGTTACAACCACATCCGCAAGCGTTTGTGCTTTTTCAAACGTTGCTTTTAGTGTTTCTGGGCAGTCAGGGATAATGCCAAGATCAATCGCTTCACAACCAAAGTTTTCGATCAGCGGCTTAATACCGTAACGATTACTGTCGTAGATTTGACCCGCCTTGAGTGGCTCACTCAATGGTTTAAGTTCATCACCTGTGGAGAAAAATGCCACCTTTGGCTTACGCACGACGGTGACATGGCTGACACCAAGAGAGGCAATCATTGGAATATCGCGCGGTGTCAGGCGCGCGCCTTTTGCCAATACAATATCGCCTTGCTTGATGTCGTCACCCGTAGGGCGGATGTTATTTTGCGGCTTCACATCCGTTTGGTTGAACTGAATACCAGCGTCGGTCACTTCCGTATTTTCTTGCATGATAACGGCATCACAGCCTTCCGGAATTTTCGCGCCAGTCATGATTCGAACACAAGTGCCTGCCGGCCATTCACCCTCAAAAGGCTGACCTGCGAAGGATTTACCTGCCAGAGGCAACACTGTAGACACTTCTAGGTCTTGAATACGAATGGCATAACCGTCCATCGCTGAATTGTCGAAAGGGGGCACGTGAATTGGCGATAAAATGTCTTCAGCCAGCACAAAACCCAGAGCGTCAGCAAGAGGAAGAGAAAGTGTCGTTTGGATAGGTTTGATTCGCGATAGCATCTTATCCATCGCTTCTTCAATTGGCATCAAGCCAGGTGCGTCGCAGCAGCCCATTGAGATAATCCTATGTTCTTTTGTTTTGTGGCAACTCTACCATAAAAGGGGACCGAGTAAGAATGTCCACCTATAAAATATGGGTGTAATTATTCAAAAATCCGAGTATCCTTGTCACCCATCCGAAAGGGGTAAAGTTCCTACGGAGCATGAGAAAATAGCTCAGTGTATTCTTGTTATGTGCCTTGGCGTTATAAACATCGGACTGAGCGACTTTAACGCTACGGGATGAAAACACGGCAATTGTATTTCACACCGAGAGTGGTAGTTACAAAAGAGGAAGTGGAATGTCAGGTCTTAGCGAGTCAGCAAAGTTAGTGAAAGAAGCGCTAGAGCAACGCGGGTTAGAAACACCAATGCGCCCTAATGCCGTTAGCCGTGAAGAGAAGAAGGAAAAGATTGAATACCACATGCGTGAGATTCTTGGTCTGCTTCAGCTCGACCTTACGGATGATAGCTTAGAGGAAACGCCACACCGCATTGCAAAAATGTACGTGGACGAGATTTTCTCTGGTTTGGATTACTCCAACTTCCCCAAGATCACAGTTATCGAAAACAAGATGAACGTGAGCGAAATGGTTCGCGTGAAAGACATTACTGTGACCAGTACGTGCGAACACCATCTTGTGACAATCGACGGAAAAGCCGCTGTTGCTTATATTCCTCGCGGTAAGATCATTGGCCTGTCTAAGATCAACCGTATTGTTCGTTTCTTTGCGCAACGCCCTCAAGTTCAAGAGCGTATGACCCAGCAAATCCTTGTTGCTTTGCAAACATTGCTTGAGTCTGACGATGTAGCGGTGACTATCGACGCGACGCATTACTGTGTGAAATCACGCGGTGTGATGGATGCCACCAGTGAAACCACGACTACAGCGTTAGGTGGTATTTTTAAGAGCAACCCAGCGACCCGTGCTGAATTTCTGCATGGCCTGCGTTAATCAAATCGACAAATAAAATTGAGAGAGGATGGCGAGTTGCCATCCTTTTTTATATCTTTTATATCCAAATCATAGTCAAGTGAGTCGCAATAAATAGTAATTATGCAATTGTGTATTGACAGTCACATTCGTTGCTCTTAATATATGCGCCCAATGAACGACTACAACTTGTAATCGTTTGTTTTAAAAAGAGATATTTCTCTAAGTTCAGCTGATCTCGGTCAGTTGTCTTTCTTTTTTCTAATAATAGAAAGACAACAAATTTGGGACTCGGCATGACTACACAAAGCACTATCAGCACCTCCTCTATTTCAGCTCCAGTTACAGAAAGCAGTTGGCAAAAGAAAGCCATGCTCAGTGTCGCTTTTTTGATGGCGACAACCTCTGTGGGTCCCGGCTTTTTAACTCAAACCGCAGTCTTCACAAATATCTACAAAGTCGACATGGCATTTCCAGTTTTGGCTTCCATTTTTATCACGTTTGGTATTGTGATGAACTTGTGGCGTATTGTCGGCGTTTCTGGCATGCGAATCCAAGACATTGCGAACAAAGTGGCACCCGGCATGGGTTATGGTGTTGGTATTCTCCTTGCGCTTGGTGCAGTGGCGTTTAACTTTGGCAACGTGAGTGGCGCAGCGTTAGGCATCAATGTGCTAACGGGCGTGGACACAACATGGGGCGCACTGTTTACCGGTGTCGTTGGCTGTTTGTTGTTTGTGGTTCATAACGCCTCCAAACGAATGGACCAAATGGCCCGCTACCTTGGCTTGTTCATGATCGTTCTGATCGCATACGTGGCTATGACGAGCTTACCTCCGATGGGAGAGACACTAAGTGCAGCGGTGATGCCTATGGATGTTGGTAGTTTGCTTCTGCCTACGTTGACTATCGTTGGCGGCGCAGTTGGCGGTTACTACACGGGTGCACAACGCCTAGTAGACATCGGCTTGAAAGGCAAAGAGAACGTGCCTTCCATCACCTCAACAGCGTGGGCTGGTATTTCTATTGCAGTGGTTATTCGAATCCTACTGTTTTTGGCAGTGTTTGGCGTTATCGCGACAGGCGCAACGCTGGATACGGCTAACCCTGCGGCGGATGCTTTCCGTCAAGGTGCTGGCCAGCTTGGTTACTTCATCTTTGGCTTAGTACTGTTTGTAGCTTCCATCACGTCTGTGGTTGGCAACTCTTACATGGCTATCTCATTAATTAAGACGCTTTTCCCAGTTGTGGCGCGAAACGAGAAAGCGTGGTGTGTTGGTTTCATTATCCTAACCTCGCTAGGCACGGTAACCATGGACATGCCAATTCTTCTTTTGATGCTAGCGGGCCTAGTGAACAGCATTATTCTTCCTATCGTTTTGGGCACTGTATTGGTTGCGACAAAGCGCAAAGATATCGTCGGTGACTACCAACACCCAATGTACTTAACGCTAACTGGAGCAGCGATTGTAATCGTAATGGCGGCATCGAGTTTGACTAACATTGGGAACTTCATGGCGAAGTTTGCGGGTTGATGTCTTATTGGTAGAGATAAACAGCGGCCTCAGATGAGGCCGTTTTTTTATGCTTATTTAGAGGGCGACTTAACGATTTCTGGCCAATACATTTTGATGTAACCTGCCGATACCCAAACCACCAACACAGTCGCAATGCTGAGCTCTAAAAAGCCAAAATCGTGTAGCCAGTGCCAATGTGGGTGCGATTCGGCAAAAAAGGAGGTTAAGCGGTGCATCGCAATGGCACTGATCACGGAAGGAAAGGTTACCGCCGCGATAGAAGGTTGAAACTTCAATCGAAGTAAGCGGAAGTAACACAGGTAGATCAATAACGTCATTGTGATAGCAATCCCTGCTAATGCGCCCGTCAGTATCGGATCGGGAAGGGGAAAGTTCACCAAGTATGCCGCCAATGACAAGTTTACCGGTGCGGCCATAATTGCGAGAGTCGGCCTGGCTCGTCTCGGTAGAGATCCGAAAAACACCAAACGATAGAGTACCAGCGGTAACATAAAGAAATAAATGCCAATGCACATCATCGCTAAGGTTTCAGAGAATAGGTTGTGACCCAATTGGGAGCCTGCTAATGAGCTGCTGATCAGTCCCACTGGATAGAGAAACCAGCTAGGTACGATATTCGACATTTTGAAGTTCATTAGCTGAAAGCTAAAAAACAGTACCATCATAGTAAAATGCAGCAAAAGTGCCATAAACCAGAGTGGATAAGCAATGATTGGCGCTACAGAAGCAAGATAATCTGCAAGGATCAGTAACGCCATACTCATGGGGGCCATTAAGCTACCGCTCAATGGGTGACGAATGTCGACCATAAATAATCGTGGATTCGTGGCATATTTTATCAGCACAGGGGCGAGTAAAAGCGCGCCGAGTGACGCTAAAAATGGGCGTATTGGTTCACCAATTTCAGGGACATAGAGTGCCCAAGCTTGTCCTAAACCTATCATACCTAGCGCTAACGCGGCTTGAGACGGCGGAACGCTATAAAACTGCACAAGTCTTCTCCAGTTCAAATCTACTCCATTTGATTTTTGCCTGAATGAAACGAAACGTGATGATTTGGATGAAATGCTCTATTTGAGTAGCGAATACTAGCAAGTTTAGAGAGTGCTTACTCATGAAAGGTGGTGAGGAAATATCAGAGAATGGTATTTTTGTGAGTTTGGTATCGAATATTTTGGAAAAGATGTAAAAATGTAGAGTTTATCGCTCCAAACCCTTCGATAGTTTGGAGCGAAATAATAACAAAGCGAGAATTATGTCGATTGGTTTTCAGGAAGATCCTGCTGACGTAACTTATCGTTTTTGATTGTACGATGTAGCAACTGGCTGTAAATCGGTTGTCCGCCAAACAACTGAGCAATAATCACGGCACCTAAACAAGTAATGATAAGTGGTAGAATTAAGTAGTAGTTATTGGTCATTTCAATCACCAACAAAATGCCCGTGATCGGTGCGCGTACCGTTGCAGCAAACAGGGCCCCCATGCCCGCAATAGCAAATACGCCAGGTTCGATATCAAGCGTAGGAAGCAACACATCAGCACTCGCTCCGAATGCATAGCCAAACAAGGTCCCCAGAGCAAGCATCGGTGCAAAGATACCGCCCGGCGCACCAGAGCCAAAGCATAGCAATGTCGTGATGACGCGACCAAAGAAAAGCAGAACTAAAACGGATACCGAGTAGTTGCCATTGGTAATATCAGGAATAAGGCCGATGCCACCGCCAGTTAGCTGTGGCACGTATAAGAGAAGCAGACCAAAAATGCCACCAAGTAGTGAACCCACGATTAAATAGCGTTTACGATCGTTTTTGTGAATTGCGACAAAACTGTCTTGTGCCACGGTAATCAATTTATTGAAGATCACTCCGAATACGCCAAACAATGCGCCAAGCAATAAAAATAACCAAAGGGACTGAAGCTCTGGAGAGTGGTATTGCGGCATTGTGATGACAGCGTCTTGCCCGTTGATGGCACGAAACACAATATTGGCCATAATAGCAGAGATGATCACCGCGCGAATTGAGATCAGAGAATAGCGAAACTGAGGTCGCATTTCCTCCACAACGAACATAATGCCAGCGAGTGGGGCATTAAAGGCGGCAGCCAAACCACCAGCGGCACCTGAAGCGAGTAGGGAATGACGAGTATCGTCATCTTTCACACGGAAAATATCGGTCACCATTCGACCGACAGCACCGCCCATTTGCACCGTTGGGCCTTCACGACCGAGCACCATTCCGGAGCCAAGTGCGCCCATGCCGCCGAAGAATTTTACTGGCAGGACTCGCCACCAACGCACAGGGCGAATGTTGTCCATCGCGCCTTCAATTTCAGGGATGCCTGATCCCGCAGCCTCTGGAGCAAAGCGGTGAACAAGAAAGTAACCAACAAAAGCAAGTAGAGCACTGATCAGTACAGCAGCAAGCCAAAGAGGAAGTACGCTACCGATTTCGCTTCTCAGCCATTCGGTACGGGTTTCAGAAACAAAATGAACCGCAAGTTCGAAGTAAGTGCCGACAAAACCAGCTAGTGTGCCAACGATTGCGGCCATAATCAGGACAGAAAATGGTGTGGACCCTCGAGAGACAAACTGGTTAATCGCATCTTTCGGTACGTGCGCTAACACAGATTTCACAATTCTCTCTCGTTTGGTCATTAACAAGTTCTCCTGTTGCTGGTGGAAGGGACGCGAGAAAGTATACGCTTCGCAGAGTCTAGACCTAATCAATAAAGATGCAATTTAGCTTTTCACTATTGAGTGTTCGAAGTGTCGCGATATCATTCATTCACCAAAACTGTGCTATTGCTCTCATAATTTGGGATAAAAAACTTGTTTTTTGAGCAAAATGAACCATGCTTTAGGTGTAAAGCAACATGACTGCTTCAGAAGGAGGGATGTGAGGTTTTACACACAATTTGGATGGATTCAAACCCTACGGTAAGTCCTCGTTTTATGTTCGGGATGCATCAATAGACATCTTCGATTCGCACACTCACGATTGAGTAACGAGGTAGAGGCGCACGCAAATGTGCGCCTTCTTAATTTCTGCTCTACAACTTTCCGCACTACCTGCCACTATTTTTATCTTGAACAATTTCTACTAGTCGGTAATGTCTGGGTTCGATGTTAATCAACCAGAGTAATTCATGCGCTTTTATCCTCGAGTCCTGTTTTCTTTATGTTGTTTTTCGGTAACGTTTCCAGCATTTTCGACGCCGAGTTGGTGGCAGGACACGTTGTCTTCAATGCCGTACTCCAATTTAAAAGAGCGTATAGAGACAAGGGGAAGCTGGTATCGCTGTGACGTGCAGCAGCAAGATGTTTCAACGTATATCAGCACATTTTGTTTGGACGATTTTTCGTACTATCAGCAGCATCTGTATGGTGAAGTTGTTTTGGGAAAGGACAGTGCTCAGTTCTCTTTTTTGACCGAATATCAATGGCAAAGTCTCAATGACTTAATCCTCAATTTAAGAAAAGACGGATTAGTTTTACGCAACATAACTATCGGACAAGAACACTATGACGTCGTTGAAGCGCTGGAAAAGAAATCTTCTGAGCTTGTCGATAAAGAAGTTATCTTGTTGATAAACCGCTATCCGCAAGAAACGATTCGAAGCTTATTTTGGGTAAAACCGGACGAGTTTTCGTCGCCATCACCGTCTTTAAATGTGGAATTGCACAGCGATGGCGAAATTATCGATGTTAAAGTGACTCGTTTTTAGATTCTTTATGGAGAGATAGGAAGGTCGCCATCGCAGACTCGTCTAAAAATCCATCCGATTTTTTGTGCGCACGCAGGTATTGATAGCCAGCGATGAGCTTACGGTGCTGTTCTTCTGCCTCATCTGGCAACGGCTGATTCATAACGTGTTGAAATGCAAGTTTGTACGCATCCATATCTACGACTTCAGCGCGGCGATATAAATAACCACATCCGGTCGCTAACCATTCAAGAGAGCAGTTGGCTCGCATCGCAATTTGATTTGCTTTCGTTAGGCTCGGTTCACTGCCTTTTAAATATTTGCGTATTAAAGCTTCAGACACATCAACGCGTCGTGCAAATCCGCTGATGCTTTCTTCTCCGATCAAGGTGGCTAGGCGTTGGGCAAAAGACATATTTCGTACTCCAGTTCGAATTGCCAAAGTTTACCCGTTGAGCCGATGTGAAAACAAGACTACGATGAATGCAGATCAATTGAAGGAGAAAAACCATGGTTGCAAAAGTTGTGACTGCACCAAAAGGCCCTGAGTTCTCAGAGCTGGTCCAAGGATATTGGCGTGCAGTTGATTGGGGTATGACTGCTCAAGAGCGTTTGTCATTCCTCAAGCAACATATTGAGTTAGGCATTACCACGGTCGATCACGCAGACATATACGGTAATTACGAGTGTGAGAAGTTGTTTGGTGAAGCACTTGCTCTCGATAAGAGCGTGCGAGAGCAGATTCAAATCGTCACAAAGTGTGATATCAACCTGTGCGGAGATAAAACACCAGAGCGTAAGATCAATCACTATGATACGAGTTCCGCTCACATCTACCAATCGGTGAATAACTCGCTTGAGCGTTTGAATGTGGACGAAATCGATGTGCTTTTAATCCATCGCCCTGACGTGTTAATGGATGCCGATGAAGTGGCTGAAGCATTCTCAGAGCTACACAAAGTGGGTAAAGTGAAGCACTTTGGTGTATCTAACTTTACTCCACGTCAGTTTGAGCTGTTGCAATCTCGTTTAGGTAAGCCTCTTGTGACTAACCAAGTGGAAATCAATCCGCTTAATTTTGAGGTTGCACATGATGGAACGCTTGATCAAATGCAAATGTTGCGCACGCGACCAATGGCTTGGTCTTGCCTCGGTGGTGGCTCAATCTTCAGTGGTGACAGTGAGCAAGCCGTTCGTGTTCGCAACGAATTAGAAGCGATTCGAGAAGAAGTGGGCGCGACTAGCATTGACCAAGTGATTTACGCTTGGGTACGCCGTTTGCCATCTAACCCAATTCCAATCATTGGCTCTGGTAAGATTGAGCGTGTGCAAACGGCAGTAAATGCGCTGAATATCGAATTGACTCGTGAACAATGGTATCGCGTATGGGGGGCTTCTAAAGGTCACGGTGTGCCATAGAAGTGACATTTTATTGATGAATACATTATTCAAGGCACCCTATGAAAGGGTGCTTTTTTATTGTTACGCGATACCGATTTCCCCAGTACTCATACTGAGCAGATAGAGTGGGAGTAAAAACGGATTTTTAATTTAAAATGCAACTTTGTGCTTATTTTTAATGGAGGCGTTTTATCCATGTTTGTTT
The DNA here is from genome assembly GCF_024181795.1 of Vibrio sp. Y10_XG_PY6. Lineage (NCBI taxonomy): Bacteria > Pseudomonadati > Pseudomonadota > Gammaproteobacteria > Vibrionales > Vibrionaceae > Vibrio > Vibrio sp. Y10_XG_PY6. The sequence continues at coordinate 1,454,146 of NZ_JAMZAQ010000001.1, read as the reverse complement.
CATGTCACTAAACAGCGAATGGGATGTTTGCTTTTTCGCCATTTTGTTCACTCATCCATTCATATTGCGTATGCTTATTGAATAAAAAAGAAATAAAAACTCGTCAGTTTTCTCGTATTACATGCTGTAACAATCTGTTAGACTCCGGCGCAGATTGTGGAATATAAAAAGGTGATTGAATGTCTTTTCCCGTACTCATCTGTGATGATTCAGCGTTAGCACGCAAACAGATGGCGAGATCACTACCAGCCACATTGAATGCCGATATTACGTTTGCTATCCACGGAAAAAATGCGCTAGAAGAACTCGAAAAGAACGAGTTTAAATTGATGTTTCTTGATTTGACCATGCCAGAAATGGATGGCTTTGAAACACTAGAAAACATGCAGCGGTTAGGGAATAAAACTCCCGTGGTTGTGGTGTCGGGGGATATCCAACCTAAAGCGAAAGAACGTGTGTTCGCACTGGGTGCAAAAGCGTTTATTCAAAAACCGATCGCCAAAGATGAACTCAAGAATGCGCTTAAAGAGTTGGTTGAGCCAGAGCCTCGTCCTCAAATTATCACGCCTGTTTCTATTGAGTTACCGATTTTACGTCGTCGCGATATTTACATGGAAGTGGCGAACGTCTCTATTGGTCGAGCCGCAGATGCATTGGCGCGTCACTTTGATGTGTTTGTGCAACTGCCTCTGCCGAACGTTAATATCTTCGAAGTGAGTGAACTACACATGGCTCTCCGTGACTTAGCGTCGCATGATAACGTATCGGGCGTTTGTCAGGGCTTTTGTGGCGAAGGTATTGCGGGTGAAGCGCTGGTGATTTTGAGCGATTCGAGCGTATCGGATCTCAAGAAGTTGATGAAAGTGCCAGCTGACAGCGACGAACTGGAAGAGCTTGAGCTGCTCATGGATATTTCCAATATCTTGGTGGGGTCATTCTTAAATGGCTTAGGCGAACAATCTGAAGTGCGATTCTTCCAAAGCCCTCCAGTGCTTCTTGGTCAGCATATATCAATTGATTCGATCATTGAGTCTACGACGGGCGCATTCAGCCGCACCATGACATTCGAGGTGAGCTACAACATTGAGGGAACGTCAATCCGTTGTGATTTATTGTTTATGTTCGTCGATGAATCTTTGCCGCTGCTCGATAACAAACTGTCATATCTAATGGAGGAGTTCTAATGTTGAATATGCCAGCAGAGTTTGAACAATTCCATTGGATGGTCGACATGGTGCAAAACGTCGACATGGGGCTCGTCGTCATTGACCGAGATTATAATGTGCAAGTGTGGAATGGGTTTATGACTCATCACAGTGGTTTGCAATCTCATGATGCAATTGGTCGTTCTATCTTTGATATCTTCCCTGAAATCCCGCAGGAATGGTTTAAGTTAAAAACAAAGCCCGTGTATGATTTAGGTTGCCGCAGCTTTATTACGTGGCGCCAGCGTCCTTACTTGTTCCGTTGCCGTAACGTACGCCCTGTTACTCAGCAAGCGGAGTTTATGTACCAGAACGTTACGCTGAACCCCATGCGTACCCCGACTGGGAAAATCAATTCGTTGTTTTTATCTATACAAGACGCGACGGCTGAAGCATTGATGTCTCAGAGTCAGTAGCGATAAAAAACTTTCTCAAAAGCCAAGGTTCGCCTTGGCTTTTTTGTATACTTACAATTGTGTTTCCTAATGCGCAGAACGTGAAGATGGACTTTAATCTCGCCCTAAAACTCTACACCGCAGAACAAGTAAAAAACGGTGAAACGCTGGCAGCGCAAATGGCTGGTGTTTCTATGTATAGCCTAATGCAACGCGCAGGTATGGCTGTGTATGAGCGTTTTTTACACTTATATCCCAAATCAAAAAATATCTTAGTCATTTGTGGCAAAGGGAATAATGGTGGTGACGGATACGTATTTGCCTCGCTTGCTAAACAAGCGCAACTCAATGTACAGGTTTTCCAACTTGGTGATGTGACTGCGCTCAAAGGTGATGCTTTACGCGCATATCAAGATTGGCAGTCCATCGATGGTGTTAACGATGATTGGGATGAGTGGAATACCGCATTGCTAGAAGCCGATGTGATCATTGATGCCATGTTAGGCACTGGTTTAAGTGGTGAGGTTCGTTCGGAGTACCGTCGCTACATTGAGCAAATCAATCAAATTCACACCCCAGTGATTGCAGTCGATATTCCTTCCGGGTTGTGTGCAAATACAGGTGCTATTTTAGGCGATGCCATTCATGCTGAGCATACTGTAACCTTCATTGGTGTTAAGCAAGGCTTGTGCACCGGACAAGCGAGAGATCGAGTTGGTGAACTCCACTTTTGTGGATTGGGTGTAAATATTGAGTTTGATTCTATCGAAGTAGAAAGTGCACTAGGTATTGATCATCAGGTTGTTTCAAGGTTAATGCTCAAGCCAAACCCGACAGCACACAAAGGTGATAATGGCAAACTACTTTGTGTCGGTGGTAACCAAGGTATGTCAGGAGCGATTCGTTTATGTTCCTCCGCAGCGGTTAGATCCGGAGCGGGTTTAACTGCCGCAATTACTCACCCGAGTAGCCTTATTCCGCTACAGATTGGCTGCCCAGAAGTAATGAGCCAAAGCATCACCGCCGACTTACTCAGGGATACTGAGAATGACTTAACCAAACGCATTCGCTGGGCTGAAGTATTGGTGTTTGGTCCAGGTTTTGGTGATGATGAGTGGGCTTATCAAGCCTATCAATATCTGGCTCAAGAACAGAAACCTAAAGTTGTTGATGCTGATGGGCTCAATATTCTAGCGATGCTAAGCCAACGATGTGATGGCACTTTGGTGTGCGACAACCAGCGAGTGATCACGCCGCATCCTGGAGAGGCAGCTCGACTATTAAATGTGACCACTCAACAAATAGAAAATGACCGATATTCTGCTGCAAGACAGCTGCAAGAGCGTTATGGCGGTGTGGTGGTTTTAAAAGGCGCGGGAACACTTATTTACGATGGAACGAGAATGTACGTCTGCCTAGCGGGTAACGCCGGAATGGCGACGGGCGGAATGGGAGATGTGCTATCTGGTGTTATTGGTGCGTTGCTAGCTAAAGGGTTACCCATTTCCATTGCGGCACGTTTAGGTGTGGTACTCCACAGTCATGCTGCGGATATAAACGTGAGTCAGCATGGTCAAATTGGTCTTTTGGCAAGTGATGTTATAGGCACACTTCGTACCGCTATTACTCAACAAATCGATAGGACGTAGCTAGATCTCGCCCATCACTATGAAAAAATGATCGATTTTTTTGGAGTACTTTTTCCGAATTAGCAGCGCATCTTAGTATTAGGTGATTGAGTTTTAGGCAGATTTGAGAGGTGATGCGTTTTCATTTTAAAGGTATGACGCAAAGGTTTGCGCAATAGATTAACTTAAACGTTTTCTTAAGTTGTTGATAATTATAAATAATGAGAAAAAATAACGACTTGAGGAGTGTTTTTGATATGCGATTATCAAGATGGTATCACAAAAAAAATTCAAATATCAGACTTGTAGGAAATAAATCACAGCCTATAATGCTGAAAACCGGAGCGTCTGCCAACGCTCCGGTTTTTTTGTGTCCGAAGAACAGTGAACTCGTCTGCCAACGAAATCACTACGCACTCTGAGATGACACATATACATATGAATCAAGGAATTACACAATGCGTATCGAACAAGAACTTAAGTTAGGTTTTAAAGATGTACTGTTTCGCCCGAAACGTTCTACCCTTAAGAGCCGTTCTCAAGTAAATTTAACCCGCGATTTTACATTCAAGCATAGTGGTCGTCAATGGTCTGGTGTGCCTGTAATCGCAGCAAACATGGATTCGGTTGGTAGCTTTGCAATGGCTAAAGCGCTAGCTGAGCATGGTGTAATGACTGCTGTTCACAAACATTACACGGTAGAAGATTGGGCTGAGTTTGCTAAATCAGCTGATAAAGCAACCCTGAATAACGTAATGGTGTCTACGGGAACATCTGACGCAGACTTCCAAAAAACCAAAGATATTATGGCGCTTTCAGATGAATTTATTTTCATCTGTATCGATATTGCAAATGGTTACTCAGAGCATTTAGTCGAGTATGTTGAACGCGTGCGAGCAGAGTTCCCAGACAAGGTGATTTCTGCGGGTAACGTGGTTACTGGTGATATGTGTGAAGAGTTGATCCTCGCTGGTGCAGACATCGTGAAAGTAGGCATTGGCCCTGGCTCAGTTTGTACAACTCGTGTTAAAACGGGTGTTGGTTACCCGCAGCTTTCTGCAATCATCGAGTGTGGCGATGCAGCGCACGGCCTTGGTGGCATGATCATCGGTGACGGTGGTTGCTCATGCGCAGGTGATGTATCCAAAGCATTCGGCGGCGGCGCGGACTTTGTTATGTTAGGCGGCATGTTAGCGGGCCACGAAGAGTCAGGCGGCGAAGTGATCGAGAAAGACGGCGAGAAGTTCATGAAATTCTACGGCATGTCTTCTAAGAGTGCGATGGAGAAGCACTCAGGTGGTGTTGCAGGCTACCGCGCAGCTGAAGGAAAAACCGTACTATTACCTTACCGTGGCAGCGTTCACGGGACTATCCAAGACATCCTTGGCGGCGTTCGCTCAACTTGTACATACGTGGGTGCAGCAAAGCTTAAAGAGCTAACCAAGCGTACTACATTCATCCGCGTTCAAGAACAAGAGAACAACGTGTTCGGTAAAGAGTAAATCGACTGAATGTAACAAGTGTAAAAGCAACCATACGTTATATCTATAGCAGATAAAACTATACTATATGCAGCTATGAGCCAGAGTGAGATTGATTTCTTACTCTGGCTTTTTTGCTTATCATTTGTTTGCGTTTCAAAATTAACTCTAAGCGATTTTAATAGTTGGTCGAGATTCGACTTGTTCAAACGGTAATGATGTTGTAACGGGCATGAGCTGTAAAACGCTTGAAATCTGACAGTCTCTATTTAATCCAATATAGTCTTTGACATTGGCTACTCGCCAAGTCATGTCTCCGTAAGTACGCAGATAGAACGCGGGTGACTGATGACTGTTATGTCTAATAACGCTCCATTGGGTGATATCACTAAAAAAGACTTCAGGGTTATCGGATGTCTCAAACTCATTCGCCATGATGCCCAAAGGTATATCAACGCGATTAAGTAGCTTTTGTCCGAGTGAGAAGGCTTCGTCGAAGTTAGTTGGTTGTTCGCTTAACTGCTTAATTGCATAGGTTTGTACAAATCGAGACGGCGGTGTTGGGTCGGCGGGTAGACCCATCAAGCCAGCGCCATTGATTGATTGAAGTGGGCCAGGCACTTGGACATGACGTTGCATGGTTGCTTCATTGTTCGGTTCTGGGTTGTAGTTGCGCAAATTGGAAAAATAAGAGAGGTGATTGACGTGCCAATGGTAATTTGGGCAGTTAGTCATTACTCCAACGTAGGAGTGGTCCACAACTACTTTATAATCATCAAAGTCGTATTCGGTACATTGATAGCGTGCTTGCTGATTTTCCTCTTTGCTGCACATATCGCTTTCTTTGAGTGCTCGATAGATATGCATATTACCGTTAAGAAACTCAATGACCGCACTGTCATTATTTGCATCGTGAATCACGAAATGCTGATCCAACGTCATATTGTCACTCTCTGTTTCACCAGTTGAAATAGTCGAGTTAAACACGTAAACGGGGTGAGTAGTGAAGTACGTCACCATCTCGTCCACAGTATTAAACGTAGACAAGATAAAAGTACCAAACAGGCCGCTGCCTAATGCAAAGGCATCATCAGGGATGTGAGAGGTCGATACATTTTGATTGAGAATGGGCAAGTACAGTGACCCAACAGAAAGGCCAGATTCATTAATGCCATCAGCTGTTAAAAGAGGGTGGGTAATGGCGTTGCAGTGGATGAAGCTCAACGCTCCCTGCCAATTTGCTCGAAACTCACATTCTTTACTGTGACGTTTTGGCGGCTGACCATTGAAAACACGGTCGGCTTTTCCGTCGGAAGTAAAGGTCGTAATTTGGTAAGTTTGTTGGGCTCTAAACCAAATCTCGGTCTGAAGGTTAACTGCAAACTCCATGGTTCTAGCGGATAAGGTTTGGTTGTTGCAACCATAATTGATATTCACATCTGTACACATAGCCATGCTTTCCGTTGTTTATTTTGAATGATGCATATCCAAGAAACTCTCTGAATCAAATGCTTAGAGATTACGTGGATATAGAAGAATTGCGCTTTAATAATGGTTTTAGCCATTGAGATAAGCACATGCTATTAAGTTAAGCATTCAATCAAAAAACGTCAGTAGCAGTTTAGTATCAGTTGATAGAGTTAAAATAAAAAGTGATGTATTAAGTCAAACTCTTTGATCTTAGAGCTCAATAATATATTTATTTTTTCAATCTTGGTTACTCTAGATTTAAAGTTGGTTTTAAAAGTGATTTTTATTGATTCGATTATCTTGCAGTGGTGATATAAAGTGAGAACATAAAGTTAACAATTTCAGATTATGATTGAAAATAGGGAGAGTCTTCAATCCAAATACCGAGAAATGAAACTGCCCGAGAAGTTGTTTAACAGTCTCGGGCGAAGTGATGAATCGGGTAAGCGGCTATAAAGTTTTCTCACAAGAACCGCTAAGTGGTGGAGATATTTTTAAATTATCATTAAAGATTTCCACAGCGACGGGGCCTTTATTTTCGTCTTTTGCATAGTATGCACAGGACTTGTCCCCAGTATAGGTTTCACCTGCCTTTTTGAAACTGTAGTACCAGGAGTCATGGGTAGCGGCACCGGATTCAAAACTAGCAGATTCAGATTGTTCGCCAGTATTCAAGTCGAAACGGACCTCCATTTCCGGAGAGTCTTTAAATCTCACATATCCGGTGATTTTATCGCTGGAGTTATTTTTAACGTAAAATGACCCCTTAGTTGTCATAATTTTTCCTCTTTTTTAATTTCTATACGTGATAGAACGGCCAAATGACGGTCTGTTAATATATGCTTCTTAAGATGCATATTGATGTTAAATGATGGTCTTATTAGTTCTAAGATGATTAAACTTATCCTTAGCGTATTTCTCTTTTATACCGATTAAGTCGCGGTAGCTTCGATCAAAATAAACGCTTGTCGGAATTGCCGGATCTTTAAAGCTGATGAAGGCACCATAGGTTCCCGGTATATCAGCTTCTCTGGCTTTATCAATCCAGTCCATGGCTCTGTTTACATCAACAAGTACTGGGTTATTTTGTAGTTCTAGTTTTTGTTTGATCTCTTCATTCCACCAGGTTTGGTATTGGACTGTATATTGACACTGGCGATAGGGGAAAGATATGTCTTCAAGATCGTCTAAGTGATGATAAAAACCGCCAGTGATCGCCCCTAAGGTTACGTAACTAAATAGCCCTTGATCGCGGTTTTCTGGCTTTATCAAAGGTGAAGTTAAGCTTTGCAAAAGTGCAGTATAGCCTTCTGCTTTAAGACCTCGCTCTGACACCAATCGCGAAGTGATTTTGTGAGGTGCTGGGGCGTCATAATCGGGAGGGAAAGGAGAACCGCTTTGACACAAAGAATCGCGCCCCCATGTGCTCATCAGGGAGTGATCGTATTTCTTCCCGTCAAAGTCAGTGCCATGTGCTTCATAGACTTGAGCTAAATCAGGGAAGCAAGCGCCAAATTGAACGGCTATAAATTGGTGAAGATCTTGTTCTGTTCCTTCCCAGTAGCCATACATGGTGCAGTGATGGCTGATGGTTTCGAGATCACAGTGGTTAGATGATTCAGGCAGAGCATCAATTTGCAAGTTGGTGCCAAGAAGTTTAGGCGTATCAAGGCTTTTTATAGCCTGCTCCCAATTTTTTAGCACATCTATGGTAGGGTGCGTTGGTATTGGCTGAAGCATACCGTTGATTTTTGGATAGAGGTTCCACTGAAGCTCGAAGCGGTGGATCTCTTTGGGTAAAGGGAATGTTTTTACGCGTAGCTCGGTAACAATGCCATAACTCATGCCTCCGCCGCCTCTTAGTGCCCAAAATAGGTGAGGGTTGGACTCTGCTGAGACTTCTGTGATCGTACCATCACCCAATACCATGGTTGCACTCACTAGGTGCTCACAACACATGCCGTATTTTCGCGTCCAAGGGCCCCATCCTCCGCCTTGAATATAGCCAGTCAACCCAACTGTGGCACAGGTTCCATGTGCAATCATTCGATCATGCTCTGCAAGTTTTGGTGTCAGTTGATAGAAGCGATAGCCAGCACCAATGGTGGCAATATTTTCACACAATTGGAAGGTCTTAATTCTGCTCACGTCAATCAAAATGACGTTGTCACCACTGCATTCACCTGCGTGATCATGCCCTCCTGAGCGAACACGAATCGGGAGACTGAATCGAGTTGCTGTTAGATAGGCTTGCTGAACTTCTTGCGTACTTTCGCACATGACAATGACAAAGGGTTGGTGTTGATAGCGAGTATTGAAGATGAGTGACTCGACTTGATATTGGTTCAAACCGGGAACCGGTGAAACCGTGTTTTCAAGTGGTGTCAGTAGTCGCTCTTTAGGAAAACCGCATTTATCCATTTTCTGAATAAACAGTTTGGCATTATTGATTGAGATTGAGTACGCATTAAGTACAGCGAGGCGTTGTATTTGAGGGTTAGGGTGCTGTTCTACCACTTGGTTTTCTTTAGTTCCCTGCATCCATTCTTGTTCCATTATTTTTTCCATTTGGCTTATGTATTGAATAGTTGTTCAAATATTAACTCACATGCATATGTTCGCCATATCAGTTTGGTATCAGTTGTTCTGTACAAATCGCCAAAAGCATCAGCGAGAGAGCAATAATATCTGGTTGATGAAAAGAACGAGCGGCATCTGCGTGACCGTAGATAATTTATGTAGTCAAGTAGATCTGAGCCTAAAGTGATACTGAACTTGAATGACGTGTTATCTACATTGAATGGGTCACTAACGACAATAAATTCAGTTGGAGAACACAATGAAAATGGAATCAAAAGAATCACAAGCAATTTTTACTGCTCATTATCAAATTGGTAACGGCTTACCTGGAGGAGTGAACTTCGATGTTAATCTACTTGTGGCCAGCGAAGACAAATCAATAGTGGGTAAAGGACATATCTTTCAGGCCATTAACCCACCGTTAAATGTGGTGTCTGATCTCAATGGCAGTTTCAACTATCAATGCACGATGCGTGATTGTCATATCATGGTGACGTTGCAGGGCTACCAGCCTTACCTAGGCATTGCTCCTCTAGGAGCAGATCTTCACAACGTAACGCTCAACATCCTACTTAATGATGATTGGAAGTCAGGCGTGGCATTCTATCGATATAAAAATAGTTCAGGTAAATGGATTGAAGTAGCAAATCAACGCGTTACTCTACTTTTACCTGAGCATGTTCCTAGCATCGAAAACTTTAAGGTGGAGCAAAGTGATCTTGCGCCAGCATAAATCTAATCAGCGATGACACTGTGCCAAAACACAGATATTCGATGGTTTCGAATATCTGTGTTTGACGAGGTAAATCGAGCAAACAAGATGATTTGGCGGTGCAATTAGTCGACTTTCTTCGTTTATTGAATATTTCATGGTTGAGTAGATGTGAAGAGCCAATGGTCGAGCTCATCAACACTTATTTGAGCCTGGTTCAGTTGATACTTACGCGCGGCCTGATTGAAGTTTAACAACTCAGAGACGGAGCTGGACTGGTCGAGTAAGGCAAGCATCAGATTCGCTTGTTCAATATAAAAATCACCCCATGGATGCGGATCTTCTCGGGTGAAGTTAGCAAGCTTATCGTGATATTTTCGAAGTAGCGTAGGCTGCTTATACTGCCACGCTACTTGGATTCCTTGTTGGTAAAAGCGTAAATAGTTATGACCAACACAGGTAGATTCTAGCCAAGCCTCACCAGTGCGCAAAGCGGAGAGGGCCGTTGATTCATCGCCACAAATAAGTGCCTTGGTAGATACGAGCCAAGGACCAATAAAATTGTGTAGCTTATTGATATGAACAAGCTCTAGAGCCGTGTCGATGTCCGAAAGGGCTTTCTCCTCTTTTCCCTGATACCAGTGCAATCTTGCACTGGACTCCAAAAGAAAAGCGACAAATCGATGAGCATTAAGCTGTTTTGAAAGTTGCAGAGCGGTCGAGATTTCGTTTTCAGCTTGCACCAATACATTACGGTCGAGAAAGATCCATGCTGCCGTAAGCCTGGAAACAATTTCTGCTCGGCGGTTTGCCGTGAGATAAGCAAGATTCGAGGCATGCTGAGCCTGTTTTAGTGCTTCGTCAGATTGCAGTTGATAGATCATCACTGTTGCCAGCATGTAGCGATTGGCAGTTTCAATCGAAAGCAACTGATGCTCTTCACACAGTTGCAAACACTCGGTTAAGTGCTCGTATGAGCGAGCCATTTTTCCTTGTGCGTAGGCACAATCACCGAGGCCGCCAAGCGATTTTGCTTTCGCGCGAAAACAGTTTGCTCGCTGACTGTAATCTAATGCAAGTAAATGTTCTTTCTCACATTCGTCTAGCTGCCCAGTAGGGAACAGCATATTACCTCTCATCGAGTGGATTTCACACAAAGATTTATTTAACGTCAGCTTTTCGCACAGGGCTTGGGCTTGGTCTAAAATCGACATCGCTTGTACAAAGTTGTCGGTTAAGCGGTAGGGGTTAATGAGGTCTAAATAGTATTGAACACGTTCAGGATCATTTTCTGTGTGATGAACCGCTTGCTCAAGAACCTCAATACTCTCTTTGATGCGTCCCATCGAATACAGGCAGTTTCCTTTCATATTTAGTGCATACGCCATCTGTTCTTTAGGTGACTCTTTAATAGCGAACTCAATAAGTGTCAGTGCTTTTTCAAACTGATAATTACTCAGGTAATGTTTGGCGGTCTGTTCAAGAACAGTAAATACACCTTCGACCTTGGCATGATTAATATGGACGGCATATAAGAATCGATCTCGGTTCTCATACCATTTTGCACAGGCCATGTGTATTTTTGAACACTGTGACTTGTCTATTTGACGGAAAACAGCATTACAAATCAAATCATGATGGAAAAGGTATTGATCGCCATTGAGTTTTACTAAGCCAGCGTCGACTAACTTATCTGGTACGTAGCCGGGAATTCGAGTGATTTCACGCAGTTGCTCCAGTTGAAAGCACTGCCCCAACACAGAGGCAGTACAGAGTGCTTGGCGATCTTGGGCTGGAAGTTGAGCTAATTGTATCGAAACTAAATGTTCCAATGACTCCGGAACGTCTTTATCAAACTGAGAGCAAAGCAGTGTTTGGCGCAAGTATAGAGGATGGCCTTTCGCAAGCTTTATACAGTCATTGATATGTTTATTCTGTTGGCATGTGATTGAGCAAGCTAACTCGTAAGACTCTTCAGATGATAACTCCCTAAGTTCGATTAGATTCACGTTGGTAAACCAAGATTGTTTGGAACTAAGTCGTTTTTGCTGCCTAAACGTCAGAAAGAGCAAAATATTGGTGTTTGTAATATGAGGTAGCAGTGTCTCAAGAAATGCCAACATTACCTCGTCGGCCCAATGGACATCTTCAACAATAATCAAGTGCGGTTTGCTGGTCTGCCGTTGTTGAATTAAGAAAGGGATAGATTGCTCTATCGTTTGTTTCAGCGTTTGGAACTCCATTAAGTTCAGCAACTGCTTTTCTGATTCGTTGAGTGCTACCCCCATTAACCAATAAAGGCAGAGGTGGAAAGAAGACGGAATTGATGACTCGACAGTTTGCTGACGAATAGAATCATCGGTATCTTCACGAGTAAATGAACAAATTGCCCGAGTAAATATATTTTGAGGGGACAAGAGATCAGCACTGCCATGATTCAGGATTTGAATCTCTGTGGTTAAACACGAAGATCGATTCAAAGACGCAATGACCTGGTTGAGTAGGCTGGTCTTTCCTATCCCTGCGGTACCAGTAATACAATACGTTTGGCCTGCTTCTTGTTTTTGCCATCGCTTGATTCCGCTATTCAATGTTTCTAGTTCAAGTTTACGCCCTACAAAACAGTCAGTATGGCTTTGGTGTAAGGATACAAGATGCCAGTTTTTGAAGTCTGGCTCTCCTGTTAGAAACGGTTTTATTGGTCTGGCACAATTGGACGAGATAAAGCAAGGACAAGCAGCTATTTCTCCCCAAGGGATTTTAACTAGGATTTCATTGATTGGGGTTATCGCATTCGGATGTTCCGATAGCTCAGTGACTCGATGCTTGTATTTCGCATTGATAAAAGACCGAATCGAAGCCGAAAGAGCAACCTGTAATTGAAGGGCTAGTTGTCGAATTCGTTCAAAAACATATTCGTCCGATTCCTGTAAAGACCAAGTAAGAACAAACGTCCGGTTTTGTATTATGGGTGTAGTGTTTTGGCTGAAAAGTAATGTTTGCAGAGTCTTTACGGTCAAATCACACTTTGCTTCGATTGCAAAAATAAAAAAATATGGTGGTGATGAAGACACATTTGTAAGTAATGGTTCTGAGGCGCGATCTATTAAGAGGTCCTCTACGGGGACAGAAAAGTATTCCGCGAGATTGGATGCGGTACGATACAGCACATTCGCCCCAGACTCTGCTCGCTTTATGGAAGCAATAGATACGACAAAACCCTGTTGAAAGCATTCTTCCGCCAGTCTTTCTTGGCTCAGTCCTAATTTCTTTCTCAGTTCTTTGAGTCGTAATACGTTGAGTGGAATTCTTCCATCCCTATTTGCCATATTTCACTCCGTTGTAACGTATAGCTTTTCCCAGTAAACCTGAATCGATTGGATATGTTGAGTGAATAAATTTATCTTATTTCACCACATATAATACTAGTAGTTAAAATGTTATATACGAAAATGAAATGGGCATTTTAATCTTCAAACTGCCTTAATTTATTGTTGTATTAGTGGTGTTTTTGTTATTAATAATTTTGATAATTATTGTTGTGAATTCATGTTTTTATTAATAAGTTTTTTGAAATATCTTTAAATGTATATCTTTTAAAAGATTGCACACCTTAAACTTATATTGGACTGCATTAAACCTTAACAATTAAATTCTTTAATTTTAGATATATAAATTGATAATCTTATTTTTAGTGTTTTTTTATTCCTATTCTGGCGAGTTAAGTTTTTCTAGTCTATAAATTAAACATCGGCACTTTCTAAATAACTGCCGATAAAAATAATTTTAATTTCAATATTATAAATAGTTGGCTTTATACAATGGATATTGGCTTTTTCTGCCTGTTAAAAGGATTTCATATTACACCACACTTGAATGCCTCGCTTACCTCTATCAAGGTGATTGCGTGGCTGCCACATGTCAAACGATCTTGTTATCGAGGGGATTGGCAAGCGCTTGCTTTAGAAGAATCCTATCGAAAGGCCTATTACCCTAACTATTTACTACTCTCTGAATTTCCAGAATTGGAACTGTTTTTATTTCAATTTTGCTGCCCAATTTTGTCAGTACGGTTTATAAGTTAGAGCCGGGAGCTGAGATATTGTAACGCGGAGCTCATGGCGTATGTTTTTCTCAAGTACAGGCTTGTTTACATCATTAACTACTGCTACAGCGGCAATTGAGGTTCATGAATTATGCAAAAGGGCTCACCTATAGAATTCTACCAGCAACGTCCTCAATCTCGTGAGACGGTCGGTGTTGAAGAAGTGCAGCAACAAACTCAACAGTTTGGTTTTTCTGAACCCGAAATGGATGAGCTGCTTAAGTATTCATTACGGACTCAACTTGAGGCTATGCTCCAAAACCAACTCAGCACGGCTGAACGCCAACGGCAACTGAAAGAGAGTTTCGCTGCGGCAGTTGAGCTCGTATTGAAGGAGACGAAAGTTGAGCACCGAACACTGGTGCAAGCCTTTCAGAGCATGTATGGCAACGCTTGCCAATCTCTTTCTCTGGCTAAACTCACTCAAGAGGAACTGACCCGACAGTACATTTCCACATCTGGGCTGAACGCTGGGATGTCATTGCTTCAGCGCTCTTCGGCCTGCGAGTAAAGAAATATCTCAATACGGCTCTTTGCGGCATTAATGAAGCCCGTAACGGTATTTAGTAATGCGAGATTGGAAAGTTTTAACCAACCACACCAATTACGTTATGGGTTGGTTTTAACTTAAGTGTATACGTTAAAAGGAAGAGCAGTATGGCTACAGAACCGTATCTTGGGACACTAACCGCATTTGGCGGCAATTTTGCAATTAGAAATTGGGCAATGTGCTCGGGGCAAATGCAGGCAATTGAAGATAATCCAGCACTCTTCTCTCTAGTTAGCACTCTATACGGAGGTGACGCCCGAACTACCTTTGGTTTACCTGATTTGCGTGGCCGCAGTCCAGTTGGTGTAGGCACACGACCTGGGGGGATGGATTATCATCAGGGAGAAAGATTGGGTACTGAACTGGTAACTATTGATATAACCCAAATGCCAGCACACTTACATACGGCAATTTTTACCCCTCTTGGCACTGCTGCACCTGTAACAGGCAGGATGCAGGTTGCTACCAATGCTGCAAATACACAGGTACCCGATAGTAATTCGTATATAGCGCAAAACTCTACCCCCGGGTTCTATAAACCGACGTTTCAGCAACCAGATTTGGCTGAGATCGAAGGCTTAAGTGTGTCTGGTGGTGGCTCGGAAGGAGGTACTGTAACTGTGACTGAAACAGGCGGTTCAGCGCCACTTAATATTTTGAGCCCGGTATTGCCGATTAATTGGTTAATTGCCACTGCTGGAGTATACCCACCGCGCAGCTAATCAACCAAGAAAGAATTGGCTGAAACTTTCGCTAATCCTTTCCTATAAAAAATTAAATATTTAAGTTGATTATGATAACCCGGCTATGTTGATAAGGCCGTCATATTCAGGAGAGGAAAATGAGATTACGTCGTCAGGTAGCGATCGCAATTACAACAGCATGGGTGTCCTCAGCGTTTTTTTCCGGTGAAGTCTGGGCCGCACAGCAAACGATTAACTACTCTAATGGCTCAGGTTCCAATTTTAGTGAGGTGGAGACAGGCGTCACTGGGGGTATGCCCTCGGTCACTCTCACCAGTGCAGGTGCTGTGTCTATGGTATTAGATGCCGGCAATAGCACTGATAGCACTCCGTTTACTGGCCTAAATGACCTCGGGTTTGTAGCTGGTGTTTTTTTCTCAAATACCATGATTAATGAGTTCAACAATCGTGGCTTCCGCTTTTTTGAGCGATCAAGTACTAACTTCAGTTTCGACGAAATTACCTTTATGCAGGGGTCGGCCCGAGACTCAGATAAAACGTATCAACTTGTGTTAACTGGCTTCTCTAATGATACTCAAACAGTGACCGAAACTGTCACCTTGCCAAAAGGTGGTGAAGCAAACTCAGGGTTACAGGATTTGTTTACCCTGACCCGTGGTACAGACTTTACTGATTCTGCATGGCAGGACGTTGATACAGTGACTATGGCGTTTACCCGAAGTCCGGGTGCTGACTCTCGTTATCTTATCAAAAGTATCAAGATTGATGACGCTGCGGTTTCAGACTCAACCGCGCCTACTTTTGTCAGTGCGAGCTCAACCCCCACTGATGATGCAACCAATGTTTCTGTTAGCAAAAACATCGAGATTGCCTTTGATGAGAATATTGAGCTGAAGAGCGGCAATATTACCATTCGTAATGTTACAGACAGTCGCGATTTTGAAGTATTTAATGTTGCCACCGAAAGCGATGGCACAACAACTTCACCAGGCGCTGGCCGCATCAGTGTTACCAACGATAAAGTTTACTTAAACCCAACCAGTGATCTGATAGGAAACCGGACTTACGCCATTCATATTGAATCCAGTGCCGTGGCTGACACCGCAAATAATAGCTTTGCTGGGATCAGCGATGATGCCACATTTAACTTTACTACGGTCGATACCACGCCAAATGCGCCATCTACACCCGATTTAGATGCTAGTTCGGATACCGGATCATTAAATACTGATAATATTACCAGTGACACTACTCCAACGTTTAGTGGGATTTCCGAGAGTGGATCGATCGTTACTTTATACAGTGATCAAGTCGGTGGAGGTGCAACGGTTATTGGCACAGGCACTGCTACTGGAGGAAACTGGCAGATAACAACCAATGAGTTGGCGTCTGGTATTACACATGCAATAAGTGCTAAAGCGTCAGATAGCGATGATAATGTTAGCTCGGCATCCAACGCGTTAAGTGTCACCATTGATACAATAGCACCATCCGTAGTGAGCATTACCACGCCGATTGAGACTGACAGTATCGTCAACGCTGCAGAAGACAACGATGTGCTGATCGCTGGCTCCGGCGCGGAAGCAGGTAACAGCGTGACCGTGACTATCACAGACAATAACAGCTCTGTCAGTCGTACGGTGACGGCCGACAACTCAGGCAACTGGACATTAAGCGGCAGCGAGCTGGATATCAGTGGCTTGAACAATGGTACCCTGACGGTGTCTGCAACCCAAGCTGATATAGCAGGTAATATCTCCACCGCAGCCACACAGAGCATTACCCTGGACAATGCAGCCCCATCAGCAGTGACCATCACCACGCCGATTGAAACCGATGGTATTGTCAATGCAGCGGAAGATAATGATGTGCTGATTGCCGGTTCCGGCGCGGAAGCAGGCAACAGCGTGACCGTGACTATCACGGACAATAACAGCTCTGTCAGTCGTACGGTGACGGCCGACAACTCAGGCAACTGGACTCTGAGCGGCAGCGAGCTTGATGTAAGTGCGTTTAACAACGGCACCCTGACGGTGTCTGTAACCCAAGCGGATACCGCAGGTAATACTTCCACCGCAGCCACCCAGAGCATTACCCTGGATAACGCCGCACCATCAGCTGTGACCATCACTACGCCGATTGAAACTGATGGCATCGTCAATGCGGCAGAAGACAACGACGTGCTGATTGTTGGCTCCGGCGCGGAAGCAGGCAATAGCGTGACCGTGACCATCACGGACTACAGCAATTATGCCAGTCGTACGGTGACGGCCGACAACTCAGGCAACTGGACGTTGAGCGGCAGTGAGCTTGATGTAAGTGCATTTAACAACGGCACCCTGACGGTCGCGGCTAGCCAGAGCGATACTGCAGGCAACACCTCCAGTGCAGATAGCAAAACATTTACGTTAGATAACGTGCAGCCAACTGTTTCTTTGAGCAGCTCAGACCTCGATTTGATCTCTGGCGAAATGGCGAGTATCACGTTCACCTTAAGTGAGTCATCAAGTGACTTTGCTGAGTCAGATGTCACCGTCACTGGCGGCAGTTTGTCCAACTTTGCGGGCAGCGGTAGCAGTTACACGGCGACCTTTACACCAACGGAAGAGAGTGTGGCGAGCGGCACCATTGATGTTGCCACCGACACATTTACCGATGCCTCTGGTAACAGCAATAGTGCAGCAACACCACTTTCCATCAGCGTCGATACTATGCTTCCAACCGTCAGTATCACTAGCTCCAGCGCTGCGCTGAAAGCGGGTGAAACGGCAACACTCACGTTTACCTTGAGTGAAGCCGCAACTGATTTTTCCGAAGCCGATGTGACCGTTGCTGGCGGAACTCTTTCTAACTTTGCGGGCAGTGGCGCCAGTTACACGGCTACCTTTACACCTGCAGAAGAAAGCACTGAGGATGCAACTATTAATGTTGCAGCAGAGCAATTTAGCGATGCAGCTGGCAACCTCAATACTGCAGCGACTCAGTTGTTGATCTCAGTGGATACGGGGATCCCGACTGGACATAGCATCAGCATTGATCAGGAGAGCATTAACAAAACCAACGAACAGGCGATGAGCTTTACCTTCGCAGCAGCTGAAGTGAACGCGATGTTCACTTATCGCGTGACCGACGGTACCACGACCATTGACGGCGCTAGTCAAACAATCTCCTCGGAGACCATGCAAGTAACGGGCATTGACGTCACTGGTTTGCAAGAGGGGACGCTGACAGTAAGCGTGGTGGTAACCGATGCCGCAGGCAATGCATCTGATGCAGTGACGGATACGGTGACTAAACGCTACGATGTCGCGCCAACGGCAGTTGATGATAGCTTCTCGACTGAGGAAGATACGGCGAAACAATTTGATCTGTTAGCCAACGATTCCGATATCAATGATGACATGGTCGCTTCTTCTGCAACGATTAAAACGCAACCAATTAAAGGTCAGGTGTCGATCAGCAACGGCGTTGTTACCTATACGCCAAATAGTAATGAGACAGGCACGGATAGCTTTACCTATACCGTGAAAGATGCCCTGTTACAGGAGTCACAAGACGCGACAGTAACCGTCACTATCAAGGCTATAAATGATGCGCCAGTCGCGAAAGCGCTGACCATTAACACTGACGAAGATACCGCAAGCGCAGCAGTCACCGCGCGCAGTCAAGCGAAGGATGTTGAAGATGGCATCCCAACGGGTGATTTAGCGTTAGTTAGTTTGCCTCAAAAAGGACAAGTCGCCATTGATCAAACTGTAGGCACTTTTGTGTATACGCCGAATGCGAATGAAAATGGTAGCGACAGTTTTACTTACACGATCACAGACAGTGAAGGCGGCGTTTCTCTTGCGGCCACGGTCAGCGTCAATATCGGTTCCGTCAATGACTCACCAGTGGCGGAGGCAGACAGTTTTACCTTGGATGAAGATGTCACATCGACACTCGATGTTTTAAGTAACGACAGTGATATTGAAGATGGGTCATTCACCGCGAGTAGTATTACCCTACAAGATCTTGGTCAAGGAGAGGGGGGATACAGTTTTGCCACGGTCAGTGTCAATGCCGATGGGACCTTAAAGATTGTGCCAACAGCGAACGTTAATGGTCAACATAGCTTTACCTACACGTTAACCGATAGTGGTCAAGCAGTCTCCGTGCCAGCAACCGTCACGCTCAATATTACGCCAGTGAATGATGCCCCCGTTGCTGTTGATAACAGTGCACAACTACTAGAGGGAGGCTCCTTCGAGGTCAACGTATTAGGCAATGATAGTGATGCCGATGTTGGAGACAGTTTTGAACTCACTAGTGTCACAGTCGTCGATATGCCAGCACATGGCAGGGTGAACGTGACGGCGTCTGGAGCGATTGTTTACAACCCCAATGAAAACTACTTCGGTGAAGACAGCTTCACCTATACGGTAGCAGACTTAGCAGGTGCTGTATCTAACGTCGCAACAGTGACCATGACGGTAACACCAGTCAACGACGCACCAATGGCGCAAGCACAGTCACAAACGCTTGATGAAGACAATAGTTTGGTGATCACGCTGGTTGGTTCAGATATTGATAACGATGATGACACTCTGCAGTATCTTATCACTGAGCAAGTCAGTCATGGCGTGCTAGAGCAGTTGACCAATAATGTTTGGCGCTATACACCAGAAGCGAACTTCAATGGCTCCGACTTCTTCTTGTTCAAGGTCAACGACGGTGATCTAGACTCGACAGAGGTTCGTGTCGATTTGACGGTTAATCCAGTCAACGATACACCAACCGCGACCGATATCAGTGCTACGGGAGAGGAAGAGATACCGCTGACCATTACTTTAAATGGTAACGATGCAGAAGGCTCATCTTTGAGCTATCAAATTGTAACATCGCCAGTCAACGGTAATGTTACCGTCACAGGCAATCACGCGGTTTATACGGGTAACAGTAACTTCTTTGGTCAGGACAGTTTCACTTACAGCGTAAGTGACGGAGAACTTACCTCTGGAGTGGCGTTAGTGACCATCACGGTGAATAACGTTAATGACTCGCCAGTGATTACGGGTACCCCATCGGCGCAAGTTGATGAAGATAGTGTGTATCAGTTTGTGCCCGCGGCATTGGACGATGACCCAGCGGATACTCTGACCTACTTGATAGCTAACAAGCCACCTTGGGCTACATTTGACAAGACAACAGGAGCACTTTCTGGCACGCCAAGTAACAGTGATGTGGGGACTTATCCAGATATCGTGATTAGCGTATCCGATGGCACAATTTCTTCCTCATTGTCAGCGTTTTCGATTACTGTGAATAACGTTAACGATGCACCCGTTATATCTGGCTCACCAGCAACACAAGTGAATGAAGACAGCACCTATCTGTTCACGCCACAAGTGTCAGATGTTGACAGCCAAGCCTTCACCTTCAGTATCGTGAACAAGCCATCTTGGGCTAGCTTTGATGCATCAACAGGCACGCTCAGTGGTACACCAGATAATGGTGATGTTGGCAAATATCAGGGCATTGTTATCTCGGTTTCTGATGGTCTCACGACCACAATGCTCAATAGATTCAGTATTGTTGTTAACAATGTCAATGACGCGCCAGTGATCAGTGGCACTCCTGCTCTTACTGTCAACGAAGGCAGTACGTATCGCTTTGCGCTGCAGGCATCGGATGTTGATAGTAGTAGCTTGAGCTTTTCAATCCGCAATAAACCATCATGGGCAACCTTTGATAGAGCTACTGGGTTGCTAAGTGGTACGCCGGAAAATGAGCATGTTGGCAGCACCAATAATATTGTTATTAGTGTCTCTGACGGTGAGTTAAGCGCTTCTCTAGCAGCGTTTAGCATCACGGTAATCAACGTCAATGATGAACCAATGGCAGTTAATGATACCTATGTCTTTACCGAGAGTAACGATGGTAGCTACTTATTGGATGTACTCAGCAACGACAGCGATATTGATCTAGACACATTACAACTGGAATGGGTTAAACCTACATCTGGAACGGCAACGATTGTGGGCAGTCAAATCCAATTGGCAACGACCTCAATTGGTACAGTGACAGTGCAATACAGTGTGAAAGATGGTAATGGAGGAAAGGCCACCGCGAAAGCAATCGTGACAATTAAAAGTGCGAAATTGGACGCACCAACAATAACCGCACCTTCAGATATTGAAGTGAACGCAAGTTCGCTCTTTACTAAAGTTGCATTAGGCTCTGCCGTGGCCCGAGATAGCACAGGCAAGCTATTACCTGTTTCATTGGTGGACAGCACAACCTTCTTCCGACCTGGAACTAATACGGTCTATTGGCGCACTCAAGACTCTGATGGAAACGTTGCTGAGGCTAGTCAAACGGTAACAGTGTATCCACTGATAAGTATCTCCAAAGATGCACAAACCACGGAAGGCACCAACCATAGCGTAACGATACACCTTAACGGCCCTTCGCCGAGTTACCCAGTAGTCGTACCTTACACGGTTTCAGGAAGCACAGACAGTGATGACCACACACTGACCTCTGGCGAAGTGGTGATAACTAGTGGTACCGAAGGCAAACTTTCGTTCGAACTACTTAATGATGGACAAAGTGAAGGCGTTGAAACCTTAGTGATTGATTTGGACAGCACCCTTAATCTAGGTAGTAAGAGTCGTTACACCTTGACAATCTTTGAAGAGAATGTGGCTCCGAAGGTCTCGGTAAGTGTATCTCAGGCGGGGGAGCAGCGGAGCCAAATTGAAAATGGTGTTGAACCGGTCACAATCACAAGCAGTGTTAATGATGCAAATATGTCAGATATACACAGTTTCAGATGGAGTAGTGATAGCGATGTACTTAACCAAGCGATTGCGGGGCAGATGTACAGCGAAACATTGACTTTCTCTCCGCAATTACTGAGTTCAGCGATTTACAATTTGCAATTGACAGTTACTGACAATGGCACTCCACCATTATCAGTGACACGGAATGTCTATTTAGAAGTGGTACAAACATTGGCGAAGCTCGGAAGTGAAGATAGTGATGGCGACTTAATCCCGGATGATCAAGAAGGTCATAATGATAGTGATGGTGATGGCATTCCTGACTATCTTGACGCAATTTCTGACTGTAACGTAATTCAACAGGTTGTGTCAGAAAAAGATCGCTTCCTCATTGAGGGGCAGCCAGGTGTCTGTTTACGCAAAGGAATAACCATTCTGACTAACACAACAGGAGGAGCTTTATTGCTAGATGAGGAGCTTCCTAAAGATATCAACATGAAGAGCATAGGGGGAATCTTTGATTTTGTAGTAACTAATTTGCCGCTGCCCGGCCAAAGCTATCAATTAGTTTTGCCTCAGCGTTTACCTGTTCCAGCAAATGCAGTGTACCGAAAGTATAACGCTGAACAGGGGTGGATAGACTTTATTGAGGATGCTCAAAACACAGTTTCTTCTAGTGCTGGCGAGGCTGGTTATTGTCCGCCACCAGGGCACAGTTCATGGTCACAGGGTCTGACTGAAGGTGACTGGTGTGTACAACTTACCATTGAAGACGGTGGTCCGAACGATGATGACGGATTGGCTAATGGCAGTGTCGTTGACCCTGGCGTCGTTGCCGCTCGTGTAAACAATAATGCACTCCCTCAAGCGATTGACGACAATGCGTTTGTTAGTCTCAATGGTACGGTGACGCTCGATGTATTGAGCAATGATACCGATGCTGATGGTGATGGGCTGAAGGTAAGTCGCGCTTCTGTAGATATTGGTAGTGTTAGTGTGGTTGATAACAAACTAAGTTATGTCACTCAACCACAGTACTACGGGGAGGCTTTGATCACTTATAGCGTAACGGATGGTAATGGTGGAACGGGATCGGCGAAGGCAACGGTGAATGTGGTAAACAGTCAGAATCCGAATGCGGTGGACGATAATATTACCACCGATGATCGTACCCCTGTCACGGTTTATGTCCTTGCTAACGATACCGATCCGGATAACGACACATTGAAGTTGGTTTCAGTCCAAGCGCAGTATGGGCAGGTGGTCATGAATGCAGATCAGAGCGTGACCTATACCCCTACCTCAGGGTTTGAAGGCAATGATGTGTTGACATATATCATTCAAGATAGCCAAGGCCTGCAAGACACAGGGAAAGTTATAGTGACAGTTAAGTTGGTAAGAGATGTAAAGGTTGAAAATACTTCAGCAGGATCATTGGGTGGCATGGTGTTGATGCTTTTGATTTTGTTAGGAGCCATGAAACGTTATGGAAGAAACAGTGCTCTAGCACTAATTGCTGTGTTTAGTTTTAGTAGTCAAGCTGGTTGGTATGTTGATGTTCAAATGGGGTCAAGCCATGCAGATGAGCGTGATGCTGTTAAAGGTGATAACGTAATCTCTACTGACAACACCGGGCTCTACCGTTCTATCGGGTTTGGATATGCTTTTTCTGAGCAATGGTCAGGAACTATCCGTTATATTGATATGGGTGAAGGCAGTGCAACATTGCGCAGTGCGACTACTTCACCAGAAGACTATCACACCAGTGTCGCATCTATAGCACCGCTCCTTGTAAAGGGCATAGGCTTCGACATAGGTTATAAGTTCTGGCAATACAATTCATGGTCCGCAAAACTGAGTTTGGGGGGCTTGTTCTGGGATACCGATATTGAAAGTACGTATCAAGGCAGCAAGATAACGACGGAAGTGGATGGTTTTGATGGATATATTGGTGCAGAAGTTGGCTACAACCTCTCAGATAATTGGGAGATCGGTGTCCAAGGCGCTCGTTATTTTTTACATGAAAATGATGTTGATATAATTGCGCTACAACTTCGTTATTTTTTTGAGCCGTTAGCAGCGTATTAACTTATGGTTTGGTATTTTTCGATAATTTATATCCCAATTGCTCATGAAGCGGTATGGTAAATCACTGGAGATTAATGTCGTGATTGTGCTCTTTATTATGTAGATCAATAGTCCATGAAAAATCCTTAATTATCTTGAAGTCTTTTCTTCTTTAACATCTAGGGAAAGGTAGTGATTGATAGAGTGTTAAGCAGAACTTACTATCCGTTCGATATTAGAAAAATAAGGTTCATTGAGTACTAGATGTGAACTTAAAAGAAGATGATTTACGTAATAGTGTTGCTGGGGGCGCTGAAAATGTCAGCGTGATACGTCGCTTTACTTTGAACCTAGTACGTTTACAGTCGAAGAAATATAGTTTTGGGGCTGAAGCAAACCAAGCGGGTTAGAGCGACACAATTCGTAGTGAACCCTTATTGAGTTGAAAAGCGTTCCAAGCTCGCAGTTGCTCTGACTCTGCTGGTGATAACACGACGATAAATTGATACCTATCAAAACGATAATTTTATATCTGCTTTAATCCAATACTGATTGAATAATATCAAACGCTTTTTCTATTTTTGGGGTAGGGATAATGCCAAACCCAAATAAGAGGGCATTAGAATGATTGTTGATAGAAAAATGCGATGATGGGTAAACCGCTACATTGGATGAAGCAAGCTTATTCGCCATTTTTGTCGCGCACCCCGATACTTCTGCTGCTATATGCAATCCACCTTGGCTCTGAATACGTTGTAAGCAATCTACGTTGTCAATTAATTGAGTGAGCTTATGATACCTTTCGCTGTAGATTTTATTCATATTGAGTAAATGGTGAGAGAAATGACCGTCACGCATGAATTCGTCAAGTAGGATTTGAGACACCACAGATGTACTTCGTCCCAAGTGCCATAACATATTTGAAATTGGATCTATTAAAGATTTTGGCGGAATCATATAGCCAATGCGTAAGCCGGGAAATAGTATTTTAGAGAAACTGCCTATCATAATGACGCAGTCATTTTTGTCTTGTGATTTGAGAGCTTGCTTACTGGTATTGAGATAGTGATATTCCGCATCATAATCATCTTCGATAATGATTGCGTTATTAACTTCTGCCCACCTCAACAGTTCTAACTTTCTTTCGACGGAGTAGCTAAAGCCTAAAGGGAACTGATGACTAGGCGTTGTATAAATAATTTTGGTATTAGAAGGGATTGATTCAACGACAACGCCTTGGTCGTCCATCGGCACGGTGCCTATTTGCGCGCCAAGTAATCGAGCTTGATTTCGAAAAACAGGATATCCTGGATCTTCCGTCGACACGAGATCCCCCGGAGAGAGTAATGTAAGGAGAGCCGTCATTATTGCCTGCTGGCACCCTTGCGTAATGATGATGTCTTCAGGATCACAGATTACGCCTCTCGAATGTCTTACATACTCGCAGATAGACTCTCGTAAACAAGCTAGTCCTTGCAAATCACCACCATGTGCAAACTCTGGAGTTAATGCATTGAGCCTACTCAGTCTTGAGTGTCGCCAAATATGCTTTGCTATTCTCTGATGATCAGGAACGCCTAAAGTGAAGTCATAGTCTAGATTCTTTGGTGCGATGATCTCTGGCTTCTTCGCTGCGTTAGTGCCAAACACCCCTAGTTGGTAGTGTTTTATTGGTCTCTTATCTTGATTCACCGTTTGTTCTAGAGCATGACTTACGTACGTGCCAGACCCTGCCTTTTTTACTATCCACCCCTCGAACTGAAGTCGCTCATACACCGAAATGACAGTGTTTCTTGCTATGCCTAACTTTTTTGACAACATGCGAGTCGACGGTAATCTCTCATTTGATCGTAATCTGCCTTCTAATATCCCTTGGTATATCTCGGAATAAAGCTGTTGGCTGGTGACTTTTCCAGTTTCGAAGTGTAGTGAAAATGGCATCGTTTTCTCTGTAGACGTTGAAAAGTGGTTCTAAAGCGTTGTGAGGATGTGGATCTGTATATACCAAGTATATCTACCTAGTATACCGTTATCGTGATATGGAGAAAGCGTAATTGAGTACACTATTTCCCCATTTTGCAAACGGATGTTACTTACATTCGTATCTAATCGGCCTACCTATCAACGGTGATCAGGTTTAAACCTGTTTATATCGCACTAAAAATTTGAAGATACAGTGTTATTCATCGGGGGTTAACGATTGGAGTTCTTCAAGTCAGGATTACTTTTATATAAAAAGCTAAAAGTCTTGGAATAAACTAGAAATTAATTATAAGTGAAAATTAAAAATTGAGGGTTCAATGAAATTAAACAATGCCTTGGTGGCTATTTTATCGCTCACTTCTTTCGTCACGTTTGCGAAAACGGAGTCAACGGTTAGCAGTCAATTAAAGAGCGTAGCTGATGAATGTGCTAAAGGATTAATCAACGAATACGATATTCCGGGGTTGGCTGTTGCAGTAACGATTGATGGTAAGCGTTATTTTTACAATTACGGTTTCGCTGACGAAAGTAAGGGGAGTTTAGTCACTAACGACACAATTTTTGAACTCGGCTCTATCAGTAAAACTTTTGCCGCTACTTTGACTGGGTACGCCCAAGAAAAAGGTAAGTTGA
This sequence comes from Vibrio sp. Y10_XG_PY6, assembly GCF_024181795.1. Lineage (NCBI taxonomy): Bacteria > Pseudomonadati > Pseudomonadota > Gammaproteobacteria > Vibrionales > Vibrionaceae > Vibrio > Vibrio sp. Y10_XG_PY6. The sequence continues at coordinate 1,427,869 of NZ_JAMZAQ010000001.1, read as the reverse complement.
ACATGGATGACAAGGTCAAAGATTATATTCCAGAATTAGAAAATAGTGTCCTGGGTAATACCAAGCTAGTTCATGTCGCAACCTACACTGCAGGTGGTCTACCATTACAATTCCCTAGCGAAGTAACGAACGACGCTGAAATGATGCAGTACTACAAAACGTGGAAACCGGAGTACGAAGCCGGTACTAAGAGGAAGTACTCAAACCCTAGTATTGGTCTATTTGGCTACATCGGTGCCTTGAGTATGAAGTCAGACTATACGGAAATGATGGAAACCGTCATCCTGCCTGAGCTCGGTATGACCAATACGTTTGTCTATGTACCAAAGGATAAGCTTAACAACTATGCTTTTGGTTATAGTTCTGAGGGAAAACCCGTTAGAGTTAATCCAGGTATTCTTGATGCACAAGCCTATGGTATTAAATCAACAAGCTTAGATATGCTTCAATATATCGAAGCAAATATGGGTCAAGCGCAACTTAATACTGATATAGACAATGCGCTAGAGCGAACTCATACTAAGTATTTTGATACCGACACGTTTACGCAAGCCGTAGGGTGGGAAGGTTATGACTACCCCGTTTCACTTTCGCAATTATTGAAGGGGAACTCCAGCGACGTAATTCTCAACGCTAAACCGGTTCAAGCAAGTGTATCCGGTACTTTCGGTCGTGACGTTTGGTATAACAAAACGGGCTCAACAGGTGGCTTTGGGGCATATATCGCATATGTACCCTCTGAAAAAATAGGCATAGTGATTCTGGCGAATAAAAACTACCCCAATGCAGAAAGAGTAGAGGCTGCTTACAATATTATTAGCTCGGTGGTGAAGTAAATTTTAGTGGTAATAGGCACTACGTAATTATTAGCGCTTATTTAGATACATACTATCTGCATTGTTTTATTCGATAGTATTTATAGGAGTATTCATGAAAACTAAGCATTGGTCTAAGGTGACTTTGCTACATGAAGTTGTTACGAATCCAAATATAACGATTAAAGGTAAACATAGTTATTACAGTGATTGTTGGGACGCCGGTTTTGAGGAGTCCGTTGTAAGATATCTACAAGGCGATGAGTTCAGCCGAGATTGGGAACCAAAATGGAAGATTGATAAGTTACATATAGGTGACTTTGTCTGCATTGCAGCGGAAGTTGTGATTGTTATGGGGGGAAACAGTACACATAGAGCTGATTGGTTCTCCTTGTACCCATTTATGAACTTTATTGAAGAAGCGTACGTAGGGAAAGGAGATACTCACATTGGCGATGGCGCCTGGCTCGGTATGCGATCCATGATAATGCCGGGTGTGACTATCGGAGAAGGAGCAATCGTTGCGGCAAACAGTGTGGTGACGAAAGATGTTGAGCCTTACAGCATGGTTGCAGGCTCACCAGCTAAGCATGTCAAATATCGCTTTTCTCGAGAGACGATAGACGAACTGCTCGCTCTTAGGATATATGATTGGCCTGATAAGAAAATTGACAGCCTGAAGAGGTTGTTATGTTCAGACGATTTAGAAGGGCTGAAAAAGGCAAGCGCTGAATACGATAGAAACCATTCAGTAGAGTGACGATGTCACTATTTTAAAAAACAGAAGAGGTTCATTATAGAGCCTCTTTTTAGTGTGATGGATATCTGCAACCACCACACTTCCTTATCAACTCATCATTCAGCAAGTCGCCAACTAGAATCGGAAACTTTTTAGTTTCATCTTTGCAGGAAAGGTTACCTCAATAGTTGGCTCTTTCAATTGTTAGCAGAGACGCTCATAACTGTTTTGTTTGAGTAATTCGGTTAAGTCGCCTTGACCATATTTTAGAGTTGCTTGGTGTTTTTGATGTCGAATGACCTGATCAAAAGTAGGTCGAGTCACTGAACGAAAAACGCCCACGGGTACGGGAAAGTCTGGATAGCTCAAGTTAGCAAGCGCATAAGCATAGTATGACTCCTCGCATTGACTGGAGTGGAGCAAAAGGTTCGGGGTCTCTGATTCGACAATCTGGAAGCCAAACCCTTTATTGATCAACGCTTTTGAGTGTGTTTTACCAAACAATAACGGTTCATTATCTGAGAGATAAAGTAGATGTTCGCTTCTATTGGCTGGGCCGTTGTAAGGTTCGTGCACTTTATCGTTAAAAATGACGCAGTTTTGTAGGATTTCAACCACAGCCGTGCCCGAATGCGCGGCGGCTGCCTCTAACACCATCGTCATGTGTGTAGGATCATTGTCTGATGTTCGTGCTATGAACGTAGCACCTGCGGATGCTGCTAATGCCAGAGGTTTAAGCGCTTGATCGGGAGAGCCTTCAGGACTCGACTTAGAAATGAAGCCTTGTTCGCTTGTCGGGGAAAATTGGCCTTTGGTCAGTCCATAGACAGCATTATTAAAAAGCAAAATTTTAATGTCTTGGTTGCGTCGAATCGCGTGAATAAAGTGATTACCGCCAATACTCAGTGCGTCACCATCGCCAGTTACAACCCAAACATCTAACTCTGGATTGCTAGCTTTTACACCAGTAGCGATGGCAGGGGCACGGCCGTGAATCGTATGAAATCCATAAGTATCGAGATAATAAGGAAAACGAGATGAGCAGCCGATCCCTGAGATGAATACGGTGTTCTCTTTAGTTCGACCTAATCGTGCTAGAACGGATTGCATCGTTTTTAATACGTTAAAATCACCACAGCCTCGACACCATTTGACTTCAACATCAGATGCGAAATCTTTGCGGTTGAGTACCTTAGTCGTCATTTTTAATTTCCTTCAGGTGGTGGTTGATAGACTCAATGACCTCGTGAACTTTGAATGGTAACCCCTTAACTTGGGTTACGGAGCGTGCCGAAATGGCATATTGTGAGCGAATCACTTTAACGAGTTGCTGGTTATTCAACTCAAAAACAAGCACATGTTTGAATTGGCTAATGATCTCTTCCAAATTGATTGGAAACGGGTTTAGATACTTAATATGGGCGTGAGCAACTGATGCGCCTTGCTTTCTCAGATGCTCAATTGCGGTCGACACAGAACCTTGCGTGCCTCCCCAACTTAGCACTAGCAGTGAGTCTTGAGTACTGCCTGTTAGCGTTTGTTTAGGGATGAAATGGCAGATGTTATTTATTTTTTTTGCTCTTTCATCAGTCATGCGCTGGTGGTTTTCAGGATCATGAGAAGGGTTGCCTGTAATCGCTTGCTTTTCCAATCCTCCAATGCGGTGTATTTTCTCTTTTGTACCAGGCGTGACCCACTCTCTGCTGTAATACACTTCATCACGGGCATAGGGATAAAACGGGCTTATGTTTGCTTTTGTTGCCTCGGCAGTGAGCTTAATCTCATCAGGGTTGGGCACGAGCCAAGATTCGGAGCCGTTTGCTAAGTAACCGTCACTCAATAAGATCACTGGCGTCATAAATGTAGTGGCAATTCGACAGGCCTCGATTGCCATATCAAAGCAGTCTGCAGGAGAGGCAGGAGCCAACACTGGGAGTGGTGAATCCCCATTTCTACCATACAAAGACAAAAGCAAGTCTGATTGCTCTGTTTTAGTCGGTAGACCAGTGGAGGGGCCTCCACGTTGTACGTTGATAACAACCATTGGCAACTCCGCCATTACGGCAAGGTTAATGGTCTCTGCTTTCAAACATAATCCAGGGCCGGACGTTGATGTGACTCCTAAACCTCCAGCATAAGATGCACCTAAAGCTGAACAAGCAGCTGCAATCTCATCTTCTGCTTGGAATGTCGTGACCCCAAAGTGTTGATAGGTTGATAGTGTGTGTAGAATATCTGAGGCGGGTGTTATGGGGTACGAGCCCAAAAATAGCTGGCGTTGGAGTTTTTCTGCTGCGCATATTAACCCAAGCGATAATGCTTCGTTCCCTGAAACAGTACGATACAAGCCAGTTTTATCTGCTACGGGAGCAATCTGAAAACAGTCGCTGAATATTTCGGTTGTTTCAGCATAATTAAATCCCGACTTTATGGCTAAAGTGTTTGCCTCTCTCACTTGCGAATTGTCAGCGAATTTATTATTTAGCCATTCAATGGTCGGTTCTAGCGGACGGCTGTAAATCCATAAAACAATACCAAGCATAAAAAAGTTTTTGCTTCGCTTCACTACTTTAGGCGCTATGTTTAACTCAGAAAGAGATTGAACGGTTAAACGCGTAAAACTGTCACTAATCACTCGATAATCTGCGAGGCTACCATCGCTCAATGGGTTAGATTCATAGCCAGCAAGCTCAAGGTTTTTTTTATTAAAACCATCGAGATCAATAAGCACCAAACCGCCTTCAACGAGTTGTGAGATTTTGGTTTTTAATGCAGCGGCATTCATAGCGATTAAGACTGAAAAATCGTCGCCAGGAGTATAAATCTCTGTTGAGGCAAATTGCATCTGAAAAGCCGATACTCCAGATGTGGTTCCTGCCGGAGCCCGTATCTCTGCTGGATAATCTGGTAACGTCATGACATCGTTTCCTTGTTTCGACGAGTTGTCTGAAAAGCGTTCTCCAAGTAATTGGATACCATCTCCAGAATCGCCAGCAAAACAGATCACTTCGCGTTTAAGTTGAATTATTGTCATTAAAACCTCTTACCGTGTTAGAGCAAGTTCAGTATGTTTCATTGCACTTAATGAGATGCAATGGAATTAAAGGTTGGAGAAAATGCCGTAAGCCCGAGCATTCTGAGTGTAGAGTTAATGGTGTTGGCTTTATTTGTCGTCTCTGAGGTCAGTAGAAATATCCATAGCTAGGTATGCTTTTCCGAAATACTAGAAAAGTTTGCATGACACAAAAATACTTTTTCTGTCATATTAGATGTGATTATTTTTCATTAATTGTGAGCGTTATGGATAAGCTGTCATTAATAAAGTTGTTTGTATCTGTTGTGGACTTAGGGAACTTTACAGCAGTCGCGAATCAATTAGGGCAGTCGCCTTCTACTGTTAGTAAAGCGATTGCTCGCCTAGAACAGGATTTGGGTGTTCGTTTAGTTCACCGTACAACACGTCAACTCCAGCTCACTGAAGCGGGGTTTAACTACCTTGAGACGGCAAGAGAAGTGATCAACTTGCTCAAAAGTAGTGAAGAGCAGCTTCATCAAAGTATTGCATCTCCGTTTGGTACACTTCGTGTCAGCCTTCCTTTATCGTTCGGGCAAAACTATATAACTCCGCTGATTCCAGAGTTTTGCGAACGTTACCCTGAAGTGAAGTTGGAACTTAGCTTTTCCGATGAATACACCAGTATATTGGAGAGTGGGATGGACGTTGCTATTCGAAGCGGGAGACTAAATGACAGCAACTTAATTGCGAGGCGATTATGTCCTATTGATATGGGTATGTTTGCCAGTCCGGAGTACATAAAGAAGTTTGGTCGGCCTCAGAGTGTTGAAGCGCTTAACCAGCACAAATGGATAATGTACCGCTATAAACAATCGGGGCGCTTGCTTACCTTGACGATGCCTTTAGATGGGCAATTAGTAGAATTTAGTCCTACACATCAAGTGACAGTAGACAATGGTTATGCGATGGCCTCTTTAGCGAGTTTAGGAGCAGGGATTGCACTGATGCCCCAATATCTTGCTCGAGACTTAGTACAGCAAGGTAAATTGATGTTGGTTTCTGAACCTCAAAGAACCGATGGTCAAGGTGTCTATATATACTATCCAAGTCGTAAGTTTGTGCCCGCGAAAGTAAAAGTGTTTATCGACTATATTATTCATAAACTTGATGAGCAGGGAGAGGCGATCAACAGCAGTTGGATGCTGAACCATTAAAGCTCTTACTGGAGGATGATAGCTTTTTCTGAAGTTTAAGCGTGTTACGTGCCAGTAAGTTTTCTACATTTAGTTGTGCCCACAAAAATATTAACTCATGGGTCTGTAAACAAAGATTTGCATCATTAAGAGCCGCATATAGCAGCTCTTTTTTGTCCTGAACTTGGAAAGTGGCGACAGGACTTGAAGCGCTCAGAGGGTTACGAGGACTCGCTTCAGATAAATGAAGAAAGATCGAACCGAAGTATTTTATTGCCGATTTGACTGCCTATACCGTTGCCATTCCGCTGTTAATTCTGCTTTTTCTTTTCTCGCTGCAATCAGCATTTCTATATTAACGTCAGTGTTTGGGTGCTTTTGAATGTATCGCTCGTAATCAACCGGAATACCATTAATGTGCAGTTCAAGGTGTAAATGCGGCCCTGTTGTTCTTCCTGTGTTACCCGTTTTTCCTATCACTTGTCCTCGGCTGATCTTCTCGCCAACGTGGACGTGGCGTTGAGATAAGTGTAGGTAGCGTGATACAGAGCCATTTGTGTGGCGGATATTAATGTAGTTGCCCGCGAAACGGTTGTAACGAGACTTTAAAACGATACCATCAGCAATACTACGAATCGGTGTGCCTACTGGTGTTGCATAGTCAGTGCCTAGGTGCGGAGTCGTTATATTAGTTACTGGGTGTGTTCGTTTTAAGTCATAGCCAGAGCTTACTCTGTAGCTTTTATCAAAGGGATCTGAAAATCGGAGTTTATTTTTTATTGACACGCCATGTTCATCAAATATGTTACCTTGCCCATCATTGATAATAAATAAATCGGTTTTACTACCTAAATAGTAAAAAGAACTAATATAGGTTTCATTTCTACTATTTAACTTAGTTCTTAAGATAAAATGGTCATCTCTCTTAACTGAATCAATAATATTAAAGTTACTTTTAATAAGGGCCAATAGTAAATTAATCTCTTTTTGACTTATCCCTGATTTTAACAATGAAGCGACAAACGAGTACTCAACCACACCTATGGTGATTTTTTGTCTAAGAGTCCCCCCCTCAAAAGGCGCTTGAACTCCCTCATTCTTGAACTCCAAAGGCTTAACGGTAGGCAGTCTATCCATGGGAGTGAGGATGTGGTGAGAAAGAGACACGCCAATAAAAATGAGTAAGGCAATGGTGAGAAGGGTTGCGGTAGGAGTTCGCACACTCCTTTTTATTATCAAAATAGTCATTAGTTCTGGTGGTTTATCAAGGCTGACAGTTGTGCGTAGAGTATAATATTTTAAATAAAACCTAGCATTAAAGTATGGCTAATTCCTCTGTTTTAACTAAGTGAATAATTATAGGTGATGATTTTAATTTAATAATTTAGTAAAAGTGACGGTTGGCCTGGTGTTTTTGGCTTTTTAAATGGTGTTATTGTCACGTTGAGAAAATATTTTACAATAATATAATCTCGGCAAAATATATTTTGCCAAATTACTATGTTCGCTAAAAATACGCTGAAATTAACATTAGGTCTTACGCTTACATCTCTTTTATTGAGTGCATGTGGTGGTGGTGATGGAGGAGACAACACACCTCCAGCTAGAAGCAAAGGAAGCATTTCCGGTATGGTTTTTGACGCCCCTGTAAATGGCGCAAAGATTGAGGTTTTCGAGTTCAAAAATGGAAACTTAGGCCGGAAGTTGGCTAACACGACGTCTGATGCGTTCGGAAACTATCTGCTAGAGTTTGAATCGTCTTCAATGCCTCTTTTTGTTGTTGCAAAAGAGGGGAGTTATACCGACCCGTTTACGAATGAAACGGTATCAGTGAGCAATGCGAAGACACTTAAATTTGAAGGTGTTGTGAACTTTAAAGAGGGGAGTGAGCAAAAGTTAATGCTTACTCCGCTGTCGAACTTGGCAGCAGGCTTGGCAAAGTACAAAATTTCTCAAGGATCCACAGATGAGAGTGCCTTTTCAACCGCTTTGGATAGTATCAATAGCATGTATGGGTTTGACGTAAATGAGACCAAACCTATTGATATAACCAAAGGTGGGCAAAGCAGTTTTGCTAGTGCTGGGCATCAATACGGCGCTTTATTAACTGCATACTCGTCTTACTCTTACGATCTTATAAAAAAATACGGCAACAGCGATAACGTCTACACTTCAATGCATTTCGCTGACATCCAATATCGGGATGTTATTGCAGATGGTGTTCTTGATGGTCTTGAAGTGAGCCAGACTTCAGGAGCAGTGACTCCCCTCAGCTTTGGACAGAAGAAGATAAATAGCGACATTTATACACGTGATTTATCTCAGCATGTTCTGATCGTGGTAAACGATCCAAGTGTCAATATCTCTGGTACTGATGCCGCAGACTATGTCGACTTTAGTAAGAAGCTTAATGACTTAGGTACATATGGCAGTACTGATGGCGTCATTCCACCGCGAGATGGTACGGATATCGATACAGATGCGCCAATAGTTACTCGTACGGACAGTGATGTGCTCGCTGGCACCGATAAAGTTGATCTAAAGATTGTAGATGATATCGGTGTAGAAGACGTATCCGCCTTTATTCAGTATCAGATTAATGGCTCTTGGTCTGGTGAATTTCAATGTAACGACATACAAGATTTTGGAAGCACATTCTGTTCGGTTGAATTTGATGATTTTGAAGTTGGCCTTCGAGAGACCAACGTTAAAGTTAACATTAATACCAAAGAGATCGATAGTGTAGATATGAACCCTGCCACAGGGCTCTCAAACGTAACAGCAGCACGGTTAGTCTTATATACAGCGGATGTACTGGGTAATGAGTTAATTCCAGGCAGTCATTCGGGTCTTCATATCAACTTTGAATGGGATAACGATGCGCCTGTTATCGACATTACATCGGCGAGTGCAATTAATAACCAACTTAAAGAATACGTTCTGAAAGGGGTTGTAAAAGAAAGCTCGCAAGAGATCAGTTCGGTCAGTATTTCATTTAAAGATGGCTTACATGAGGACGTCACATGTTCTCCTGTAACTGTAGAGTCTGGAAATGCTTGTGAGTTTAGTAAGGCTTACCCAACTGATGAATTCCTATCTACGACGGTCTTTGAGGTTCGAGCGAAGGATAGCAAAGGCAATACGGGCACCGCTCAGCATGCAGTAAGTCGTGACGATCAAGCGCCAGCACAAACGATTACTTATCCTGAAGGTGCGTCAATGACGTACGTAAATGTCGGTTTAGATGGTGAACGAACCACTTACGATGGTATCTACTCTCAAGATACGTATACCCCAGACAATGTTCAAGCGAGCCGCGATTTCTTGAAGATTGACTATGCGTACGCAAGTATAGGGATTCAGAATTCATTAAAAGGGGTAGATTTTAGTAACTTCAACGCTAACTTGTTGAAAGAGAATAAAATCCCTTATGTTCGTGTGAAAATATCAGACGTAAATACTGATACGGTTTTAGGCTCCAACGCCAATAAACTGAAGCTCGTCGTCAAGTATTATGTCAGCCAAAATAACGATAATAATTACTCACTTCAGCAGGTTATTGATACAACCGCATCGGATGACGACTACATCGCAAAAATTCCGCACGAAACGCTGTTAGACAGCAATGGGCGTGTAGAAGATGTCATCTATTACATTCCATTTGTAAGAGATATTTTGGGTGACAGCTTTAAATCGGTATCAGAAAACAGTAGTCAAAAGTTAGTCATTCAAACCGTCGATGAGTCTGATAACGAAAGCACTTCAAGAGAAGTATATTTTAGAAGTAGCTTTGATCTGCCAACTATAAAAGTGGTGACACCATTTATTGGTGCGCGAGCGCAACTTGAAGGGTTGAGTCCAAATGGTGAATTCACTTCACTTGCGAGTTGTACCACTATCCAACAATTGGAAAGTGATCAATCAATGGCTCTTGACGTCGCGAGTTGTGAAACCACAACTGATGTTGTGAATTATGACTTCATGCGCGTTCGTTTAATTGGTATCGAGGGCAGCGAGCCATACTACTATCAATGGAAAAGAGATCCAGGAACCAAAAAAGTAACGGTTGATTTAAACAAGGCCAATATTGGCGTGTACTTTAAGCTCAATGGCTCTCAGACTTACTATATTACTGAACTATCGACATATCAGACTAGCTTGTTTGATTTCCAGTGGGATCAAGTCACTGCCGGAGAGAAAACTTCTGAGCGTGCGATTCAAATTCTTGATGAGGTGCGCTACGCGTTATCAGGTACGAACAACAATTCATTCTTTGGGTTTGATCCAACGGTTGTGCCTTATGCAACGAACGAAATGCTTGCTACTAAAGCGATTCCGGAAAAGCCATCAAACGATTATCTACATCGATTTCTTGTCGAAGCCATCGATAGTATTGCTCAAGGAATGCCGAGAAATAACTCATTAGATTTTGCCTCCGCTATTTACGATGATTTGAGCTTTGATGGAAAAGCGAATGGTATTGGTGTTGGTGGACGTCAGGTTATGCTCGATTCTTATCAATTCGGTTCCGATACTTATCGAAAGGATTTAGCGCAATCGTATTACGAAATCATGGCGAGCAAATACGGTATTGAGACCAATATCGCGCAGCTCTATGCTGATGATATTTCGATGGCTAATCCTAACTTAAATGGTAAGAACATTTTTGATACAGAGGGTAGCAGTATCGATATCTTGCCTCCACAGCCAAAATTAACGATTGAAAGCGGTCGAGAGACGATGGTTGGCAATAAGCTTTATATTGCTGGTGAAGTTGTTTCTAAAATTGTCCTAGACGATCCTTCTGGTATTGTAGAAACCGACGCTTATGGTCCGAAGTTTAGCACGATGTGGTATCAAGCCAGTGAGCCAAACATTGAAATACCGCTGGACATCAACATTGTAGAGAACCCTGGCAACAGCAATGCTTATCGAAAAGAGTACCTCTTTACCCTTAACTCTCAGTCTAGTGAACTAAAAGATATTGTAGAGTTTGCTGTGGAAACCAGTGCCATGGACCCACATGGTAATGCGTATGGTTACGATGGCAAAGCTCCGTTTATAGAAACGGTATTTATTGATAATGATTTCCCTAAAACGAGTTACCTCCCACCTAATGATGTCGATGGTAAACCTGTAGAAGACGGTATTTATTTAAATGCCAAAAATACCCATGAATTGACCTTCAAGGTTGAAGACGTTGTGGGTGACAAGCTTTCTTCAAGAGGTCTTGTTTTCTACCAGCAAACGGGTGAAAAAGTCACATACACACCAGAGGACTTTGCGAATAACTCGAAAGACGCCTTTAAAGTCAAATTATGTACTGGGGAGCTTTGTTCAAATCAAGGCGCGACGATTTACCCGGGTGATGGTGATTGGTTAGTCGTTGCAGCGGCAGAGGATAATTTAGGTAACTCCGTTTCAGAGTTAACTAGCACGGCTCCGAGATTCAATATTCGTATCGACTCTGAAGCTCCTATTGTAAAAAGTGAGCAGGTTCAAAGTCGTTTAGGCGGTAACAACCAATGGACACCTGTTATTGATTGGGGGACGTTAAGCCCCGGCAATAATGTAAAAATAGATCTTCGCCGAGGGTCTGGTCAGGCACTGACATTAGAAAGCTGTGACCCTCTAACAGAGACGTGTGACGTACCATACCTAGTTGGTGAACAACCTGACGTCAAAGTCCAACTGGTTTCAAAAGCATTTGATTACGATGAATGGAATGAATTTTATGTCACTGCGACGGACAACGCTTATCCTGCCAATGTTAGTACAACAGGGAAATTCACATTCCAAGTCGATAACAAAGGCCCAGAAATCATCCTAAATACGCCTTGGGTTGAAGACACATTGTCCAAAGAGAACTACGTTGTCGGGCGTGAGTTCAACGTGCGATTTAAATCTGTAATAGACGATTCAGACATTGAGCAAGTCTCTCTATATCAGAATGGTAAAGATTCGCCAATTAAGACAATTGTGCCAACGGATTCATCTAAAGAGTTTGTAATGTCTCTCATTAAGAGTGACACAGATAAAATAGACATTTCTGAAGATGAAAAAACGACGTCACTGTATGTAAAAGCAACCGATATTTACGGTTTTGAATCTAGTTCTAACACGAGCAAGGTTATTCTTGATCGTGATGGGCCAACATTAGGGTTAAGTGGTTTCAATGCGAATGACTACTACTTAGGAAACTATGTCTTTGACCTAACGGCGTTAGACCTAAATGCCAACGGTGATATTTCAATTAATGGTGTAAACCGAGAAAGCTTAGAGTATTGGACGTTTAGCGATCTGGAGCCATTACCTGGCTCTCCTGGTAAAAGAATCAATGAAGATCTCAAAGTGAGCCTTGGTGATTTAGGTACGGGTACACACAAGGTTCGTTTAAAAGGGTCTGATGTTCGTGGCAACACAACCTTAACCAGTGGTGAGCAAGATTTTACCGTTAAAGTGTACAATTCCATCCCGCAGGTAACCCTAGCGATGAGTTACACGGATGGAACGCCAATTACAAACAGCACCATCTATCAAGATGGGAATATCGTACTTACGCTTGATATTGTTGATGACAGTGGCGTTGATCGAATTGACTCAACGTATAGATTTTCTGGAGAGCAAAACGGGACTAACTTTACGTTCTCAGAAACCGCAGATGGCACTTGGACGGCAACGCTGCTTTCTACACAAATTGCCAAAGATGGTAACTATGAACTTGATATAAAGGTTTACAACAAAGTTCGTTACCTTGACGAAAAAGACAGAAAGGTTGGAAAAGTAAACCAAACCTTTAGCGTACAGCGTGAAGGCGTGGTTCTCTCGGTTGCAAGTCCGCTGGACTTCCAGAACTACTTATCTAATGGTGTTCTTGATGTCACCTTTACTACATTGAGTGCGGTCAAAGCCAAAACGTTAGAGTGTTGGGTTCGTGAAGAGTACAACTCTCTAGATGCCCCACCAACTAATGAGCAACCAACTTCTGGTGTTATCAACGTATCGCAAGAACCTTACAGTTGTAGTGTCAATGTTGGGCAAAACATGACGAAAGCACCTGTCACTTTGATCACTAAAACCTTGGGTACAAATGGGCGTGAAACGATCAACAAGTTCAATTTTTCGATGGTGGATATTGATGCACCAACAGTCGTTGATGGTAACTCATACAGTTTTAAAGGAAGTGATGTTTGGTTTGATGAAGCTTTGAAGAAGAAGATGCTCACATTTGAGCTCTCTTTCAATGATGCTTTGTCAGGCGTGAATACTGAAAGTTCAGATAAATATCCAAAGTTGGTTCGTAATCTTGGCAACAAAGCTTATACACCAACGACCTGTGCCAAAGGTGTTGGAAATATCAAGTGTACGTATTCTGAATCCTACGCCGATATTATTGATGGCCTGAGTACAACTCAAGAATACAAAATCAAGAACGTATCTGATTTAGCAGGAAACTTGACGCCAGAGCATGATCTGCTGCTTGAATTACCTAAAGGTTCGGTAGTCGTTGAAATTACTGATCCGGTTGGAAACACAACCATTAATGGTCAGCAGCTTGTCGCTAGATTCAGAATTAAGTTGTATGAAAACTCTAGGCTAGACAATGTGATGGCCAGATTTGGAACGGAATCCTACAACTATAAAGATAATCCGGAGAAGTTTGCGCAATTGGAAGTGTGTGCAGATGACCCAACCTACAAGTGTTCAACATTTACGAGTGAACTTCCTAGCGATGCGGATGGAAAAACGATCAGGACAATTATTACCGCAACGGATGTGTGGTCGAGAGTCGGTGAAGCGACCGTTGATATTAAAGTTGACAACACACCTCCAAGTGTTGGCGATGAGATTATCGTAACCGAATCGCCAACAAATCCTGATAATGTTCGTTTTCGTTTTGATATAACGGACACTGGTAGCAGCCTCGCAAAAGTAAACTACTCGGTTTTAAACCCGAGTTATCAAGAAGAAAGAGTAGAGGATGGGAATGGTTCATCTACGTACTTTGAACTACCGAAATCTCAGTTAGAGGGGCGTGGTTCAATCACAGTAGACATCAAAGCGACAGATAGCGTCGGACTGTATTCTGATATCAGAAAAGTCATTGATATTAGTGTTCCTAAAGTCACAGTTGATTTCGATGGAATTACGAGTTTGCAGGGTGGGAAACTGTTTTTAACCAAGGCGAGCCAGCCGTTTACGGTATCTACGGTGGAAGGAGAAAGAGTGAAAGCTTCACAATATTCTGTGGAGCTTATTCCAAGCCTCGGTGATTCCTTGCGTTACTCAGGTGATGTTATCTCATCTAGTGGTAATGGAATGATGAACTTTGCCGTCGATAACCAAGGGTCATATACCCTTAAGGTGACGGTGACGGACTCAGTTGGAAGAGAGAATACAAGCTTTGAGTTACTAGGAAAAAGTTATGATGGAAAGGTTATCGAATCTATTGTTGATTATGACGTTCCAAGTATTTCTGGCTTAAGTGCTAATCAAATCTCTAAGATACCGACAAACGATAAGTATCAACTAGAAATTAGTGCATACATTACAGATAAAAATTTAAATCTCGTCACGTCAAAAGCGGTGAGTGATGGCAGCACTGTGGCTCCTCAAGCGATTACTAAGCCGACAACCGAAGCGGGGCCTTATGTCATAAGCTATTTGTTACCTAAAGGCGATCATACGATCACGGTGGCAGCAACAGACAAGGTGGATAACAATAGTGAAAGTTCTATTGACGCGCATGTGGAAGCGGCAACCGTTCCCGGGCTAAGTATCTCTACCGCCTCAAGCGCCCCTCTTTTTGGAGGCGAAGAGATTACGCTCGCGTTTAACTTTACAGAAGAAGTTACGAGCTTTGATATCTCAGATGTCCATCTTGTCGCTAGTGATAGCGGTGCAACAGGAACGTTAAAACAAGATACTTGGTCGACTTCAGACAATATTACGTGGACGGTTAATTACATCAGCCCAGAAAAACAAGATAAAAATATCACTATTCAGGTAGAAGATAATAGCTATCAAAGTACCAACACCATTCCAGGAAAGGGAAGCAGCTTAAGTATCGCGGTTGAAGGAACCTTACCAAAACTAACCAATGTGACATTTAACCCCGAGCACCAGAGCGTGGGGCAAAGCGTGAGTGTCTCGCTTGAGTTTGATAAAGAGCTCCAAGAGGCGACCGCTACGCTTGGCGGCAATCGCATTAGTTCTCTGTCAGCAACGGCAGATAAAAAGGTCTGGGTTGGTGATGTACAAGTTCCGAGCACCACGCTGTTAAGTGTCGACTTGGTTGTTAGTCAGTTTAAAGATTTGACTGGCAACATAGGTGAGGATAACACCGCTCACGAATTACCGATCACACCGACCTTAGTCATCACGCCAGTGGGCAATGTGGATGAAACGCATGCTGCCACGCTACAATTCGAAGGTACGTCGACACGTTTTGACGGTCAGTCCCTGCGTCTTGAAGTGAAAGCCCAAGGCAGCGCGACGGTATTGAAAAGCAGCAGTGCGACAGTACAAGCCGGTGGCACTTGGACCAGTGACGCAATGGATATGAGTCATCAAATCAATGGCACTTACACCGTGATGGTAACGGGGACGAACTCAGCGGGCATTGAAGTGAGTGAAAGCCAGAGCTTTACACTCGCGCAGTCTCTGCCAACGCTGACTAATGTGACGTTTACGCCTGAGCATCAAGCCATCGGCCAAAGCGTGACGGTAACGCTGGAATTCGATAAAGATCTGCAATCCGCAGCGGCGGAGTTAGGTGGCACGACGATCACCTCATTAATGGCAACCGCGGACCCAAGTGTTTGGACTGGTGATGTGGTGGTACCAAGCACGTCAGAGCTGAATGTGGCGTTGCTGGTTCGTGACTACCAAGACTTATCAGGAAACACCGGTAGCCAGAACACGGCTTACTCCATGCCGATCACGCCGACCTTAGCCATCACGCCAGTGGGCAGTGTGAATGAAACGCATGCCGCCACGTTACAATTCGAAGGCACGTCAACACGTTTTGACGGTCAGTCGCTGCGTCTTGACGTGAAAGCCCAAGGCAACGCGACGGTACTAAAAAGCGGCAGTGCGACAGTACAAGCCGGTGGCAATTGGACCAGTGACGCGATTGATATGAGTAACCAAACCAACGGCACTTATACCGTGATGGTGACAGGGACGAACTCAGCCGGCATTGAAGTGAGTGAAAGCCAGAGCTTTACACTCGCGCAATCTCTGCCAACGCTGACTAACGTGACGTTTACGCCTGAGCACCAAGCCATCGGCCAAAGCGTGACGGTAACGCTGGAATTCGATAAAGATCTGCAATCCGCCGCAGCGGAGTTAGGTGGCACGACGATCACTTCATTAGTGGCAACCGCGGACCCAAGCGTTTGGACTGGTGATGTGGTGGTACCAAGCACGTCAGAGCTCAATGTGGCGTTGCTTGTTCGTGACTTCCAAGACTTATCAGGGAATACGGGTAGCCAGAATACGGCTTACTCCATGCCGATCACGCCGACCTTAGCCATCATTCCAGTGGGCAGTGTGGATGAAACGCATGCCGCCACGCTACAATTTGAAGGCACGTCGACACGCTTTGACGATCAGTCCCTGCGCCTTGAAGTGAAAGCCCAAGGCAGCGCGACGGTATTGAAAAGCAGCAGCGCAACAGTACAAGCCGGTGGCATTTGGACCAGTGACGCGATTGATATGAGTCACCAAGCCAATGGCACTTACATCGTGATGGTGACGGGGACGAACTCAGCGGGCATTGAAGTGAGTGAAAGCCAGAGCTTTACACTCGCGCAGTCTCTGCCAACGCTGACTAATGTGACGTTTACGCCTGAGCATCAAGCCATCGGCCAAAGCGTGACGGTGACGCTGGAATTCGATAAGGCATTGCAAGCTGCCGTTGCAGAGTTAGGTGGCACAACGATCACTTCATTAGTGGCAACCGCGGACCCAAGCGTTTGGACTGGTGATGTGGTGGTACCAAGCACGTCAGAGCTCAATGTGGCGTTGCTTGTTCGTGACTACCAAGACTTATCAGGGAATACCGGTAGTCAGAACACGGCTTACTCCATGCCAATCACGCCAACAATACATCTAGATGCTATCAACGATGTTGCTGGAGTGGAAAGCGTGACAATAAGTGGTAGTAGTGAACGATTTGAAGATAGTGAGTTCATAGATATCAAAGCAGTCGACGCTGATGGTACAGAAACCACAGGCATGGCTACCGTGTTTTCAGACTCATGGACAACTGATTTAGATCTTTCAGGACTGAAGGACGGGGTGGTGACGATTTATGTGAATGGTACCAACAAGCTTTCCGCCTCTGCCGAAGAGGCTCAAGCAACATTTAATTATGCTCGCTTCGCAAATACAGCCTCCTTAGGTGCTGTCTACAACCGATATTTTAGTGAGAACAAAACTTTAAAAAATGCGGCATAAATAAAGCGAGCGTTTAGCTCGCTTTATTTATTTGGGACTTTTTGTGATATTTATCAAAATAATTGCCTTTATTGATAAGTTACTCGAATTAATGAATCGTCTTAATACAAGGCTGAATAACTATAATAACTAGGCCAATGTTGCTTTTAGGTGTGTATGACGTGATTGTGATGGTCGCTCGGTAGATGCTGTGGTGAATGTGTCGCGTTGAAAATCTTTTTAAATATTATATATTTACGCTCGTTTCTATACTCTGGGTATAGTGTTCTGCATGAGGTCGATGGGTAATACCTCGCCTCTTTAACTCGCGATGAAGCAAATTTAATCCTAGCAAGCTTCAGAGCAGTTACTTTTGTGAGTGCGTAATGCGCTCACCTTTTTATTTAAACTTCCTCAGTAACAGTCAATTTGTTGTTTGTTGCTGAGGAGGGCATCTCATCAGCTTCTGACTTTCCGAGCGCTTACCTCAAGCTCACGTTATTACGATTTTTGTTAACTTCAGTCCATAAATTAAATTTTTTTAGAGAGTAAGATTTTACCATTTTGACAAAATGGGTGATGTTACTGGTTTCTGTTGTGGTTAAATTGCCCGTTTTGATAGTAAAAATCACCACTTTTATGGTGTTTTTGATTTTAGGCGATTTTTCTATCTCGTTGAAAATAAATGGCTAAGTAAGTAGGATACGTAGACCAAATCGTACTTGTAAGCCTTATCAGCTTAATTGTCACCGCAGCCATATTTACGATGTTGGTTGTGGAGAATTCAAATGCATTTAGTTTGCAAATTTATACCTAGCTCGAAGCTATCCTCCAACGAGCTATCTTATGTTCTTACACCGGACGAGTGTATAGGACAGCTTTCGCGTTTGCGAAATTCAGATGACATCCTTAGAAACCTCCCTAAAGAATTGGCGCAAAAGATTTCCATCTCTGCCAAAAAAACGACCAGCGCATTGCTAGCTGCTATAAGAATCGAATTGGGAAAAGGCAATTGGGTGTCATTATCTACCGTTGCTCGTCGGTCGCCATTGACGGACTCTCAGCTGCAAAGCTTCCCTAGACTTAAATCGCTCGTTGACTCTGTATCTGCTTCGAATGAAAGCAAAGTTTTTAAAGCGGGTTACAAGCAGGTTACTGACGATGTTGCTCTAGTTCGCAGTTACACGCATGTACCTTCTGAGCCAAGCCCAGACCAAAAAATTGTTGTCGAGTTTGCAGGGCAGTGGTCTAGCAACGCGGCATGTTTGATGTTGGGAAAAACGGAAGCTCAAAAAGAAAAAGTTACTGTAGGCAAGGCTGATACAGAAAACAAACACCGCAGCCTCGCGACATTTAAAGATCTCGAAGCTGAGGGTAAAACGCTCTATATCAAAATCCCTTGTTCCGACCAGCCTCAGCCAATTTTGCTTAAACTCGCCGAAGACCTGCAACCCGTTGATAAAGATACTCAGATGGATGAGTGGGATAACGTGTTGGTGCCTGTGAGACCATTGGCTTACTTAGATGGTAGCAACGACAAAGCAAAAGCTTCTGATCTGCGTGGTGGTTTTCTTTATGTCTTTTGGAAAGGAAAGCTTTGGCGCGAGATGGCCATAAACGAGAAAGGTTACTACCAAGATGTTGACGTCGAGTATTACCGTACCCTAGAGCAAGAAGAAAAGAAAAAAGACACACCTCAGGTAATACAAAGAAGCGCAAGCGGTTTTGCTATGGCGCATTTCTGGGCACCTTACAAAATATCGGGTGAGATCCAACAGGGGGAAAATGGACTCAAGATCATTTTCTCACCAAAGCAAAAGCGCTTTGCTCAAATTGAAGCGTTAGAATCGGATGCTGCTTTGCTAGAGAAATCCAGCACACCATTAGATGAATTAAGCAGTTACAGTGACGCACAGTCATTCAGTGCACAAGAATTCACCTCCGATGTAGACAGCGCAGCCATCCACAAAGTTACCGAAGAAGACATGCCATGGCTGAGTGACCAGCAAGCCATAGTACGTAGTTATGACCAGAGTAATACGGTCATCGCTTATGTGGATGGAAAAAACAGTGGCCTATTATTCCGGGTGGATGTTGGTACGTCTGGCATCACCGCTTTGAATTCACTCTATGTAATCGATCACAATAGCGATTATAAAGACGTCTTTGATTTAGAGTTTTATGAAGGGGAAGACCACGACTGGCAGCAAGCGCTGTTAAGTGGGCTACCATCGGACGGGGTCTTTACTATGTCTCTGGTACATGACCAAGACCCAGACAGTCGTCACGTACTTTTTGATCGGGTCGCTTACAACGATTTATTTGTTGAACCTGAGAGCGCTACTGAACGTTCGCCCGAAGCTCAGCCAAACGATAAGCCTAAAGATATGACTGCAGCAGAAAAACAACGCTTTGAGTCATTAGTGCTGGATTGGTCGTTGTAACCTAAATAGAAAATGGATTAAGAATGAAAAAGAAAATATTACTCGGCTTGGGTTTGACGACTGTTGTTGTCGCGGGTGTTGGTTACATCATTGCTAAGCCGTATTTTGATGAGAAAGCTCGAATAGAGAGCATGGCAGACCGCCTAGATTTGTACAAAGGTAAAACGGATACTTGGCTTTACCAGTACGATTTTGAAATACCGGATAACCCAAAGGTTGCAGATTGGAATACTGAAAATGTGACACTCCCTCAGGTCCTGTTTACTATCGAAAACCGAGAAGATAAATCCAAGGTCAGTTACTGGGTATTAAATATTGATGGTACTAACCCTCAATTGCTGATCCCTGAAGGGATATTGCCTCCCCCGCCTAATACTGGGATTGATTATGCTAAATATATGTCACGATCGCCAAGCGGCCGCTATCTTGTTGTCCCTCAGAAAGATAGTACCGTGCTGTATGATCTAGATAATGGCGAAATAACTAACATTAGTGAGGAGTCTGGCTCAACTCGTCACGACATCATGTGGGATACAGACAGCACACAAGTTGTTGTGAAAAAAAGAGATGAGCTTCTTCTGGTTAAGCTAGACACCAAAGAGGTAGTGAAATTTACTGATGTAAATGGTTCATATGCACGTTACATGACCTCTTTTGCCAAGCCTTATATGAGCCAGTCAGAGCAAGCGATCTATTTGAGTTTTAATTCGAGTTTGGCGGGGTTTGGCTGTGGGTGGGAGAATGACGAATACCTTGAAACTTTTGGGGAGAGCGATGTACCCAAATGCGGTAATACATTCGTGTTTGATGCAAAAACCTTAAAACTGGTCGATCGCGGTGACTTTACTCCGGATAGCTACGATTGTAATGTCTGGGGCGGAAAGTATGGAGATGGTTTTTATTGCCTTGGAGGTGCGGCATACCGCTCGGGAAGGCCCTCTGAAAAAATAGGCGATTTCCCTGCTACAGTGGATTTGTTGGCTTTTAACGGTAGTGATATGTGGTTCGTCCCTGTTCACGGTCGAAACATAACCCGCGTATTACACCAGCCCACCGATAATAGCCCTACTACAGAAATGATATATGGGTTCGTAGGTTTTAGAGATGGAGAACGAGTTAAAAAATCCGCCTATGGCTTTGGCTTTAGCCGTAATGTGATTGAACATAAAGAAGCGGATAATTGGAGCGAGTCACTCTATCCGCTACCAAGTTATGCTGACATCGAAAAAGCAAGAACCGTTCTAGAGGAGCGTAATCATGGCTAGGGCTAAGATTGAACAGCACTCTCTCTACTTGATGGGACAATTGGTCGGACCAGGCGGGGAGGCCATTACTGGCAACGGGCTCTATCCATTGCCCGGTTTTGCGTTAGCCCTTCCAGAGTTAACAGTTGGTCAAGCTGTGGATGGTAGCAATAGTAAGAATGCGTCACCACTATACTTCAGTGATTCATCAGGTCGGCTACAAGGTTGGAATACCAAGGTTCAATCAGTTAAAGAGCTTGATGGGAATAAGCTTTCTTCTTCTTCACCACTAACGATTTCTAGCACGACAGATAAGCTAAAACCCGTCTATATCCCACCTTACTTAATTCCCGCTGCGGTTATGTCTGAAGATACTGCTTGGACGGAACGCTTAGCAGCCTTGGCCAAGGATGTTGTAAGTTCTAGTGATGAAAGCATTGAAGTTGGCGTAGTAACTAACAGAGATATTGAACAGGACCAAAAGCTAAGCAAAGACCCTGCCGAGAGGCGATTTTTAGCGCCCGAATTAGCCGAGTTTTTTATCCATAAAGCTGAAGCAGCAGAGGCGCAGTTTGGGCAAAATAAAGGCGCGTATAAACGCCTGTATGAAAAAATTTATAGCAAAAACTATAATCATAATTTTTATTATCTGCGTATTCCTCAAGTTTGGACCATCAATTTATTCTTCTCTGCCGACTATTTTGAGGGGGCAGAAGTTACTTTGTCCGGACAACCAGAAAACTTGATCATCCAAGGGGATGCTAAGGATATAGGCAATAAAATCACTAGCCGAGTAAGGCCGGTTACATACTTTGATATTGCTAATCAGGCCAGTGACTCTGACGTTGCAAAGGAAGTAACCCAATATGTCGCCACATTTTGGATAACTGGCGGTCATCTGGATGAGGATGATCAAATCAAGCAATTAGTCCGCTTTGATATAGATTTAGAGGGAATTAAGCGATATTGGGATGCATTACTTAAACCTTCAGATAGCCAGATGGCTCAGGTTGCTAAGTTAAATATCCCAAACAATTGTTACTCATTATCTGAGCAAGTCTTACACCTGCCTATTTATTCAATAGCAGGGCGCAGCATCATCCTTTCTGGTGATCCCATCTCTGTTGAGGAGTCACTGTTCCAACATGCGCCAGAAACATTTAAAGGCTGGCTCGATTGGAGTAAAAGTCTCCCCTATACAAGCGAAAACAAACCTGCTACTGGTGTGCAACCGTCGATTAATATTCTAAATTCCATCGGTAACTATAAAGCCGTTATCGAGGCTTCAGCGTCTGGCGTGATGGATCCATTCAGTATGACGACGGTTCATAAAGCATTTAGCGCAGGTTTGAATCGAGAGCAAGCTGAAGATAAGCTCTTAAATGCTTTAAAACTCGCGGTCGGTATTGATGCAAAAGCAAAGGGTTTCTTAGATTTTGCGCAAAAGCTGAAGCCACCGGCTCAAGATACGCTTGGATCTGTTGAAGATTTAGCAAAAGCACTTAACTGGTCAAATCACTTTGGGAGCGCGTTACCGAGCGTTTATACAATTCCACCAGCGTTACAGCATTTTTGGCATAAGGTGGACGATAAGATCGTAACTCCTTTAAAGCCCGCCGTTCGGGCTATTGAATATGCACTTGATAAGCCTTTTGGCTTTGCTGAGTTTGTTTCTAGCGGTCTTGAAATTCCGAAAGGTATCGAGAATTCCGAGGCGGCGTTTAATGCCTATATTGATAAGTCGAAGGAATATGGCCAGAAAACACAATCGGTAATATCAACACTTTTATTGAGCGATGAAAAAGATCGTCAGGCACTGCTTGAGTCTGAAGCGGAACATAAAAAAGCGCTCCTTGAAGCATTCTCTGATAAAAGTGTAAGTCATAAAGTGCTGTTAAATGGTAGGCCGCTGTTAGAGAAAAAACGGGCAAAAGAAGGTGAGGCAAGCTATCTCACGCTGTTTTTTGAATTTGATAGCGCAAATGATGAACTTACCAATTCTGATAAGAAGCTCGTTTCTAAAGTGGCTGAATATCTGCGTAATACAGAATCAGAAATGTTGCTGAACATTGAAGGATATACGTGTGATATTGGCTCGGTGGAATACAACACTAAACTGTCGAAAAAACGTGCTTCGGCGCTGAAATCTTCAATTTTAGAAGATCTTGGCACTGATGCTATTAAGTGGGACCATCGAATATCTGCGCTTGGTAAAGGCGTTTATGCCGATAATGATACGAGTAATAGGCGCTTAAGTCGTCGAGCGGAGATGAAGTTCTACCTCAACTCTGCTTTTGAATATCCTGCTTGTAGAAGTTGGCTGCTAGCTCTGGAGAAAAATCGACAGAAAGCGGTTTTAGCAGAGATGAAAGTCCATGAGGAAATTTGGAAATTTTCCGGCCAAGCCTTTGATATTGCATTAGGCTTTGCTGCGCCAATGCTTGGTCCAGGTGCTGCGTTAGCATATGGGTTGTATTGGTCAGGTGAAACCTTGGTTTCTACTTTGGATGGTGCAGCCAAAATTCTTAATAAAGAATTAGAAGAATACAAAGAGAAGCAGAAACGTTTTTCTGAATTTGATGTGGTAGGACAGGCGTTACTGTATCGCGGTTTACCTGCGTTCGATGAACTGAGTGTTGTTGGCAAGGCATATATAAAACGCGCTATAGCGCTCAATGGGCTGCTGCGATTGCTTCTACTTGAATCTCAAATAAAAGAAGAGAACAAAACAACGAATTACGTTTCGGAATATTACGCGGTTAATCACTTGACGTCTGGGCAAAGAGATCTTGATATTGAAGGCTATATAAAGACCTATCTTTTAAGTGATGAATGGGATTTGGGGGGAACTTGGCTTCCTTCTTTCCACCTTGATGAAGCGTGGCTAGAAACAAAGAATATTTACCGTAGTGCTTCGGAAAGTGTGCTGAGTTTTGCTGCAATGACGAGTTACGTAACATACCGAGCGAAGCAATCTCAGACTGGGATAAAAGCGCTTGAACAATCGCAGGTATATCAAAAATTCTGTCCTATACATACTATTGCGGACCCTAGTTTAACTAAGCTTAGATCTCTATTAAAAGCGCCAGATTTATCTAAGCTTGATGACTCCATGTTTGCTGGGCATATGGTTTCCGTAAAAGTCAATGACGAGTGGCTCCCACTCGAAGACAGGGTTAACAGCGGTGAAGCTATTACGCCGACTATGCCAATTAGAGTACTTATTATTCTTGATATGAAGGACGAAACGCTGACCAAGTTCAAAGAAGAAGGTTTGCTTAATCTTGTGCCTGTGGGTGTTAGACCTGTGAGGCAAAATAGGTTCTTTGATGATTTTGGCTCTTACACTACTGAATATGTTCGTGAAATTGCACTGGAATCACTAGTTGAAACTGAGAGGGCGTATTTAACAGAGAAGCAAATGTTAGAGACAGATACGACACTATACGGTGTTGTTGTAAGTCCTACTTATTACTTTGGATGCAACATCATGAGTGGCATCAAGCCTATTGCTGATGACTACGGTAGCAAAGAATGGAAGTCGGTGTTTGGTCAGGTAGATGAACAGCACTCAGCGGCTTATGTGATGCGTTACCTTTTAGAAGTTGGTGTGCCTAACGTTGCTAAAACAGAAACAAAGCTAACATATAAAAGAGAGCTCGTATTTAAAACACAAGATGGTAAGGAGCTAACTTCTAGTACGGATAAGGCTTCCATCTTTAATTTAACAATGTCGAAAGAGCATGAATTCTTATATGAGAAAACCTTCTTAGCAAGAGCAGGGAAAAAAGCAGTCGAGTATCCAGAATTATTCTCAGATGCTAAGGCAAACTTGTACATTTATGATGCTAGTGTGAAGAACCTTATTCCCGGAAGTAAGCACGACGATATAATGGAAGCGATCGGTTGGACGAAGAAGCAGCCATCCTATGATACTTCTGAAAAAGCAACGAAGCTGTTGCTCATCGTCAGTACAAAATCTGTTGAAAATGTTGAACAAATACTTGAACGAGGAGGGTTTGATCGTCACCGCTTACCTGTGGACATTCGTTTGAAAGCAAACGATGCAAGAGGTCTCTACAATTTTGAACATCAAGATGTAGATTTGTATCCATTAGGAAAGGTAGAAGTGAATCTCGAGAAGAAAGAGGTGTCATTCAAACCTAAATCAATACCGCAAAGCCTGAACGAGGTATCGGATCATCTTTCTAGCAACCTAAGTAAGCTTGTAAAGGACCTGGTAGTCAAGGAAGGAGGGCTATTCGATTTATCACCAGACTTTGTGGACACTGATCTATACGCAGTCGAGATATCACTGAAGTACACTAATGCAACCGGGAAAGAGATGACTGGCTTACGCCCGTTTATTACTAGAGGAAACGATGCCCCATACATCATGCTCGATATTGATGGGAAAGCTGGACTATCTTTAAACGCTTCATCACAAAGGCTCCCTGTTCGAGCTATAGATACAACGGCGCCAACTTTGTTCAACTCGCGAAAAACCCATTACAACCAGAGTTGGTATGAGATGAGTGAGAAGGAGTTTAAAGCTATTTCTGAATATACTGCAGGAACGACTGACAATGCTGATTCCAACTTAGCAAGTTTAAATCGTAGTAAGATGTCCCATAAGGCTACCCCTTTAAGTGTTTGGATGAATGCGGAGCCAATCATGAAAGATTACTCAGTAGCTAAGGAGCTTCCACTATCTGCACAACGAGAGCAAATACTCAAAAAGTGGTTGTTTGATGGAAAATAAAAAAACCGCCTTCGGGCGGTTTTTCTTTCCTTATCAATGGAAACTGAAGTAAGATTTTCTCGCTTCTCGCTTCTCGCTTCTCGCTTCTCGCTTCTCGCTTCTCGCTTAACCCGCAGCAGAAATGTCGTATTTCTTCATCTTATGGTTGAGAGTGCTCATTGGAAGTGCCAATTGCTCAGCGGCCTTCTTGGTGTGCCAATTGCAGGCATTTAAGCAATCGATGATCACTGTACGCTCGTATTGGCTAACGACGTCCTTAAGGCTCTTTGAAACGTCTTCTAAATCCGCTTGTGCTTGCTGCTCGTAAGCAGGTTGGTCTGGGGTAGGTGAGGCTGCTTTCATGTCGATATTTGGTACATCTTCTGGGATTTGTTCGCCAAACTCAATGTGAGTAATGGTTTCAAAATCGGACAGTAGCACCGAGCGCTCGATGATGTTCTTAAGCTCACGAACGTTCCCGGGGTATTGGTAGGCAAGGAGCTGTTTACGTACGTTGGCACTTAACCCTGGCGCTTGCGGCAAACCTAGCGTGTTGGTTGTGTGTTGCACGAAATGTTCAGCAAGGGGAATAATGTCCGACTTACGGGCTCTCAGGGGCGGCAATGTAATCGGGAATACATTCAAGCGATAGAACAAGTCGGCACGGAATCCGCCATCTTTGATTTGCTGCATAAGGTTACAGTGTGTTGCCGCGATAACGCGAACGTCCACTTCAATCTCTTTGCTGGTACCGATAGGGCGAACTTTGCGTTCTTGCAGTACACGCAGTAACTTTGCCTGCAGTAGCATTGGCATATCGCCAATTTCATCTAGGAAAAGCGTGCCGCCGTTGGCTGCTTCAAACAAACCGACTTTGTCTTTGTCCGCGCCAGTGAATGAGCCTTTCTTATGGCCAAAGAGTTCTGACTCTAATAACTGCTCTGGGATTGCGGCACAGTTCTGTACGATCAAAGGTTGTTCTGAACGATTAGAGTTTTCGTGAATGTATTTAGCGATCACCTCTTTACCAGCGCCTGTTTCACCACGCAATAGAACGTCGACAGGAAGAGATAACACCTTATCAAGACGATTCAAGACATTGAGCATTTCTTCGCTCTCTGCAATAGGACCTTGATAGGCTTTCTGGGTACGTTTTTTGAGCTGAGTGTTCTCGCGCACTAGGGCTTGATTGTCGGCATTGAGATTTTTAATCACTTGCCCATATTGCTCTAACCACACAGCTTGGCGAATATTACTCGCGGCCATTCGACAAAACTCCGTCAAGGCTGCCTCGTTGTCGATGACGTTCAAATCGAGTAAGACTAACAGCCCAATGGTTTTGCTTTCGCTATCAATCAAAGGCCAAGCCAGTAAGTTCTCGCTTTTTAATCCCAGTGTCTGCTCAGTTTGATAGATGCTTTCGCAGTCATAGCCGTTGTACTTATACAACTCGTTAATCAACACCACTTCACCATTACGAATGGCAAAGTTAAATGGGTCGTTTTCACTGGCTGAGTCTAACTGCAACGCTTCCCAAGGGTGGGAAACGATTGTTTTATCGTTATGGTGAGCGGTACTTGGAATCAACGCCTGGCCAGTCTGGTCCAAAACATAAATGATGCCGTGCTTTGCGAGGGTCATTTGTCTCGCAGCGGTCAACACAGCATCCAACGTTTGGGTAAGCTGGCTGCGATCAGCCAAAGACTGACTGATCGCAAGTAGGGCGTTACTAAGTTCGCTATGGTTAGCTGAACGCATAGGTTAGTGTTCCTTGCTCATCGACAGACACTTCGATTTGCGTATGTGAATCATCCTTGTCATGCACTAATAGCTGAGTCGATAGTTGCGGCAGCAACTGACGGTTGATGACCGCGTCGATATTACGCGCGCCTGTTTCAGCAAGGCGACAGTTACCTAGTACGAACTCAACCAAGCTTTCTTCGTAGCTTAGCGACAACTTGTGATGGCTCTGTAGACGCTGAGAAACTTTGTTCAGCTTGTGGTGAATAATTTCTGTCATTGCTTCATCAGACAGCGGAACAAACGGAAGCACAGACATACGTGCCAATAGCGCCGGTTTGAAGTGTTGGTTCAAAGTAGGGCGGATAGCTTCTGCGATGATGTTTGCATCGATGTCTTTTGATTGATGAACCAAAGATTCGATCTCATGCGTTGCAAGGTTACTGGTCATGATGATCAGCGTGTTCTTGAAGTCGATGGTGCGACCTTCGCCGTCGTTCAGCGTGCCTTTGTCGAACACTTGGTAGAACAGGTTCAACACTTCAGGGTCGGCTTTTTCCACTTCATCAAGAAGAACAACAGAATATGGACGTTGACGAACTGCTTCTGTCAGCATGCCGCCTTCACCGTAACCTACGTAACCCGGAGGTGAACCAATTAGGCGAGATACGGTGTGCTTCTCTTGGAACTCAGACATGTTAATGGTCGTCATAAAGCGCTCACCACCAAACATTTGATCAGCAATCGCACGAGCTGTCTCGGTTTTACCCACACCACTTGGGCCAACCAGCAGGAATACGCCTGTCGGTGCGTCTGGGTTACCTAGGCCGGCTTTTGCGGTTTGAATGCCTTCAGACAGTGCATCGATAGCGTATTCTTGGCCTTTGATATTTTGTGTTAGGCTTTCTTTCAGTTTTAGCGTGGTTTCTGCTTCGTCTTGAAGCATCTTACCCATAGGAATACCAGTCCAGTCCGAGATCACGTGGCTGACTTCATCTGGGCCCACTTCAAAGTGAACTAGTGGGTTGCCATTGCGGATTGCATCTAGCTGTTCTTGGCAGGCCGAAATTGCAATGCGAACGGCTTCTTCATCCATTTCTGCATATGGAGAAACGTCTTGCTCTTGTTCTGAATCTTCTTCTGCAACAAGCTCCTCTTCATTTGTTTCGCCAAAGACCAGTTCATGCAAGCGAGAGCGTAGAGCAATCATCTCTTGGATCTGCTCTTTTTCTTTGTGCCATTGCGCTTCTTGTTCTGCTAGCTCTTCTTTCGTTGTTTCCATTGCCAGTTTTAGGTCTGGAATGTTAGCAAGGCTGTGCTTGTCGCCAGTTTGCTGCAGAGCATCACGCTCAAGTGCTTCAAGCTCGCGCTGTTGGGCTGCAAGTTCTTGTTGCAGTGTCTCTACAGAAGCAGGAATGGCATTAAGGCTGATGTTCACTCGTGCACACGCCGTATCTAGTACATCGATCGCTTTGTCTGGCAGTTGACGACCAGAGATGTAACGAGCAGAAAGTGCTGCCGCAGCAGTGATAGCATCGTCACGCACGTAAACGTTATGTGATTTTTCATAAGCAGGGCGCAGACCACGAATGATCAATGCTGCTTGTTCCGGAGATGGTTCGTCGAGTTTCACCAATTGGAAACGACGTGCAAGGGCAGGATCTTTCTCGAAGTACTTCTTGTATTCCGACCATGTTGTCGCAGCGATGGTTTTCACTTCACCACGCGCTAGGGCTGGTTTTAGCAAGTTTGCCGCGTCGCTGCCGCCTGCTTGGTTACCACCGCCAACAAGGGTGTGTGCTTCATCGATGAATAGAATGATTGGAGTTGGCGAGTTTTTCACTTCATCCAATACCGCGTTTAGGCGTTTTTCGAATTCACCTTTTACGCTCGCACCAGCTTGCAGAAGACCCATGTCCAGGCCGTAAAGCTCAACACCTTTAAGGTTGTCTGGTACGTCACCTTGTACAATCTTAAGTGCCAAGCCTTCTACTACCGCTGTTTTACCAACGCCCGGTTCACCAACAGCAATAGGGTTGTTTTTCCGGCGACGAGCAAGAATGTCCACGATTTGGCGAATTTCTTGGTCGCGGCAGAAAACAGGATCGATTTCGCCTTTGCGTGCTTTACCAGTGAAGTCGGTTGTGAACTTGCTCAGTGCTGAACCATCTTCACGAGCTTGTGTTTTCTCTGAAGTCGCGACTTGCGCCTCAATAGAGTGGCTTGTTAGCTCTGCAAAGTTACGCTTAAGGCTGTCAGGGTTTACCGCTTCAAGGATAGAGGCGTAACCATGTTGGCCGTAACGGAGAGGGTTGCTAACAAGAGTAAGGAGTAGGGCGCCAGAGCGGATTTGTATTTCGGATAGATCTAAAGAAGAAACCAGCCAGCTTTCTTGCAACCATTCGATTAATAAAGCAGAAAAAACAGGTTTGCTGCCATTTCCTTTGGCGTTGGTGTCGAGCGTGGATCGAACCGATTGTCTTAATAAGTTCTCAGAACAATCAAAATGACTTAATAAGACGTCAAAATCACTATTTGGCCTTTCTAATAGACTCAGTAAATAATGCTCAATTTGAACTTCGTTTGCTTTTTCAGAGACTGCAAGTGCAGCGGCGTCTTCTAATGCTACTTTTGCAATAGGGTGTAGACGCTGAATTAATGAAGAAAGGTTTATATTTATCATAGCCATTTTATTCTTTAGAGGAAAAGAGGTAGCGGCTATTATACTAAAAGTGATTGCGTTCTTTTTTTATCAAGATATTTTGACTATCGTTTGTTGGTTATTTTTAATGATTATTGTGACATTAATGTTTGTGGTTATTTTAATGACGTTGTTATTCTAAATTAATTGATAGTAAAAGTGTCGGATTTATTAGTTTTAATGACTTTATTTACACAGTTTTATATGGTTATTTTCACTTTTTAAAATTAGAACAATTTATTATTATCTTAATCCAACTTTTTGGTTTTTTATCCAATAAATTGTACTCAATATATTAGTGAATAATGTCTTAATTTGTCTAAATTGTTGTTTTTATTGTGTTTTTTAAAGTTGGCACGGACTTTGATTATAGCAAGTAGTCGCGGTGATAAGCGATTTGGTGATTTAAACAAAACAGATTTTAGAAAAGGAAATAGCGATGCCAACTCCAGCATATATGTCTATCCAAGGTGAGACTCAAGGCCATATTACTAAAGATACTTACTCTGCAGATTCAGTAGGTAACACATGGCAAGAAGCTCACGTTGATGAGTTCCTAGTACAAGAACTTGATCACGTGCTAACAGTTCCACGTGATCCACAAAGTGGTCAGCCAACTGGTCAACGTGTACACCGTCCACTTGTTGTAACTAAAGTTCAAGATCGCTCATCTCCACTACTATTCAACGCACTAGTATCTGGCGAAAAACTTCCTGAGTGTGTGATCCGCTTCTACCGTACTTCAGTTCAAGGTAAACAAGAGCACTACTACTCAATCAAATTGATTGATGCGCTACTTGTCGATATCCAAACTCGTATGAACCACTGTCAAGACGCAGCAACAGCTGACCGCGTGACAGAAGAAGTGCTTAAGTTCACTTACCGTGCGATCGAAGTAACTCACGAAAACTGTGGTACTGCGGGTAACGACGACTGGCGTGCTCCACGCGAAGCTTAATTGCTCGTCGCGTAAAGATTCAGGGCCAACGATTGTTGGCCCTAATTCGATTATTTGTATCAGGTAAAAGATATGGTGAATGACGTAGAATTTAAATTTGAAGTGCCTGGATGTGGGCATGAATTTCGGGTCGAGAGCTTTCATGTTCATGAAGAGTTATCTAAGCCTTTCCACATCAATCTCTCATTACTTTCACTTGATCCAGATATCTCGTTTGATGAGTTAATACGTAAAGCAGGAACACTGACACTTTATGGACAAGGTGTAGGTGCTGCGCGCGTATTCAACGGCGTGGTGAATGAAGTTCGTTACTTAGGGACTGGACGTCGTTTTTCTCGTTATCAATTAGTTTTAGTTCCTCAAGCTTGGTTCTTATCTCAGCGCCAAGATTGTCGTATTTTCCAGCAAAAGTCAGCGCAAGACATCATCACAGAAGTACTCGATGATGGGGCAGTCACCGATTACCGATTTGAAGTGTCGGGTACTTATCCTCCAAAAGAATACGTTCTGCAATATCGTGAGTCTGACTTGCACTTCGTGCAGCGCATGATGGCTGAACACGGTATGTGGTATTACTTTGACCATAGCGATTCAAATCATACGATGGTCATTGTCGACAGTAATGACGCGATTGCACCTTTGATAAGCTCACCACTAAATGCTTCATACATTGGGCCGATTGTTTATCATGCCGATGGTGGCGGTGTTGCCGATCGCGAACATATCTCTGATCTCGAGTTAGTTAACCGCGTTAGAACGGGACAGGTTACGTACACAGATTACAACTACGAACACCCTAAAATTCCACAAGAGATGACACAGGCTGGCGAGCTCGACCAAGATCTCAAGCAGTTTGATTATCCTGGACGATACGTTGACCCGCTGATGGGCCAAGTGAGAACCACGGAGTGGATGTCGGAACACATAGTCGATAATCAACAAGTGGAAGCAACGAGTGACGTAATGCGCTTAGCATCTGGTTACAGCTTTAACGTCAGTGACCACCCACGTTCTGAGATTAACCGCGATTACCTCATGTTGTCTGTAATGCACACAGGGCAAGATCCGCAAGTGCATGAAGATGAAGCGAGTGGTATGCCAACCACTTACTACAACCAGTTCTCATGTATTCCACGTGATGTGGTTTTTAAAGCGCCTAAACTAGCAGCACCA
The DNA here is from genome assembly GCF_024181795.1 of Vibrio sp. Y10_XG_PY6. Classification (NCBI taxonomy): domain Bacteria; kingdom Pseudomonadati; phylum Pseudomonadota; class Gammaproteobacteria; order Vibrionales; family Vibrionaceae; genus Vibrio; species Vibrio sp. Y10_XG_PY6. The sequence goes on along the minus strand of NZ_JAMZAQ010000001.1, from coordinate 1,395,663 downwards.
GTGGTTGATGGCCCTCAAACGGCGGTCGTTGTAGGACCAGAAGGTGAAGAGATTTACACCGACAAACTTGGTCGAGTGAAAGTACAGTTCCATTGGGATCGCTATGGCGATAACGATGAACATTCAAGTTGCTGGATCCGCGTAAGCCAATCCATGGCGGCGCCAACTTGGGGCGCAGTGTACTTGCCGCGTATTGGCCATGAAGTCGTAGTGACTTTCCTTGAGGGGGATCCAGATCGTCCGTTAGTTACGGGCGCAGTTTACAACGGTTTGCATTTCCCACCGTACTCTTTGCCAGAAAACAAAACTCGTACCACGTTCCGCACGCAAACGCACAAAGGAACAGGTTACAACGAGTTGAGTTTTGAAGACGAAGCGAACCAAGAAGAAGTCTATATTCACGCTCAAAAAGACATGTCGACCAAGGTGCTCAACAACCGTTACCGTGATATCGGTCAAGATGAATTCTTGAAGGTTGCACGTCACCAAACGAATGAAGTTCATGGTGACCATAAAGAAACCATTCATGGGCATAAAACGACACAAGTAAACAGTACGTTTACCGAGACAGTCGAGCAAGACGTTACCGTCACATACAACGCGAACGAAGCCCAGTATGTGAAAAACAATTCTGACTTAGAAATTGGTGATAACCGTACGACTAAGATCGGCAAAAATGATGACTTAGATATTGGTGAAAACAGTAACCTTACTATCGGTGCGTCCAAGAGTTCAGATATTGGTGCGGATGATAACCAGACGGTTGGTGGCAACTTAACGGTATCAGTGAAAGGTAACACCGCTTATAAAGCCGATGGTGCGACGCAAATTATCAGTGGCGACAAGATTGTATTGAAAACGGGTGGTTCCTCTTTAGTGATGAACAGTGATGGTTCAATAAAGTTATCAGGCTCGGCTATTACGATCGAAGGCAGTGACAAAGTCGTCGTGAAAGGTGGCAACGTAGTGGTTAACTAACAATGGAAAAACAACCTCTTACAACAGAAGTAATATCAGAGCAGCAAGCCGAATCAACGGCTTGCTTTTCGCGTTTTGGAAGAATAGTGGCTATCAATGAGTCTACGGGCAGTGTGCGAGTTGATTTTGATGGTAACCCATTTAAGCAGCCACTCACTGCGAGACTAGGACGTGGCTTTCGTCGTTCTGAACTGCAAATGGCTATCGATAATCGATTAAGTTGTCGAGTTGAGTTTTTGAACGACGACTTAAGCTTGCCTCTTGTGACGGACATTTTCTTCTCTATTCTGGATGACTCTGATGAGTTTGTACTGCGAGCGAAGAAGATGGTGATCGAGACAGAACAAGAGTTGATAGTCAAAAGTGGTGAGACAGAAACTCGCTATAGCGGGCGTGATGGACGAATTACCACTAAAGCGAAGTACGTCACTTCTCAAGCAGAAAAAGCACAAAAAATTCAAGGCGGAACGATCGCAATTAACTAGTTACATCGCGTTAGCTAATGGTTTTGTGTTAACAAGTCACGCCGAGTGAGCTAATTACTTCGAGTTAACTAATTGCAATCGCGTTATGGCACGCTAATAACGGATAACTAGATGCGACAAAGAATCGGTGTCGAGCACCTAAAGGCACCCATAACCAATCAAGAAGTCGAAGGCGCGTTAGCAAAAGCTGAGCGTGCTGTGAACGATCTTTCCCAGTTGCCAGTAACATGGCTGGATTTCTGTAATGAAAAGCTGTCCATTGCTTCTGAAAGTATCGGGTTTTTAATCAGGCAGCGAGTTCAAATTCACAAAAGGGGTTATCCAAGTCGTGAGTTGGAGTATCTCAAACTGATCGAACGCCAAATTGAAGAACTGAAGGAGGTGTACTTGTCGTTTTATCGGTTAGCACCGGGGTTGATTCATCAGTTAAGAGGCCAGGAGCCAGAAATCTACAGCTGGCTGATGCTACAGGGCGAGTTGGGCTCAGAGTTGGATAACCTTTTGTGCGGATTGAGTTTACTCGAAGATATTGACGCTAAAACTGCAATGGTCGTTGCCGTGCAATCTCCGGTTGAATCTATGGATAGCACGCTTTCGGAGCTTATTGAGGGTAATGCGGCATCCGGTGTGTTTTACTTTGAATGCTTACGTGTACGTCAAACATTAGGTGTTTCTCTCATCAAGCGCTGGCACAAAGCCAGCATCATTAGCTCTCAAGTTGCTTTGCCACTGCTCGCTTTACAAGACGTAAAAGAGGGGATTGATTGGCTCAATGACAATGCAGGCAGCGAACAATACCTATTTGAACGTTTGATTACCAAACGTGACAGAGGTACTTGGTTCCGTCAGTGCTTTGGCATCGAACCAAGTGGATTACCATCAGCGCAAGTGCTCACTTATGCCAAGTTGCTTGAGTTAAAAGAGTTTGAGGCGTTTGATATCTCTTCTCCATTAGCACCTGTTGATTATGCTCTGAGTGGTGATTGGAAGTTGATGCCCCAAATCATCGAGCACTTGGAAAGCCTAGAGGAAGCAGAGGGTGAAATTTGGCTTCAAGCCTTGTATGTCGTCTACGGAAAACTTCTTCCTCTGACTCCGCAAGATGTTGGTGTCGAGTATGAATGGGAAGAGATCGTCGATCTTCTCAATGAGTGGGTGGAAGATGAAAAATATATCCAAAATCTACCAAGCCGCTTGGGTTACGCATTGAGCTTCGAGTCTACGTTAGCTGCGATGCAAGATGCTAACGTTGATGTGCTGTTCCGCGATTGGCTATGGCGTCAACTCTGTATTCAATCCAGAGCCTACGTGCCTTGGGATATGGCAATGCCGATTCATCAACAAGACTGGAACTTTAACAATTTAAAGGCCGCACCTTCTGCGAGCGAACGATTCAACTTAAGGAATAGCAATGCAGTTATGGGATATTGAGGCGCACCCTGAGCTATCACTTAAAGGTCGTTTTCAACGTGACGAAAACGGCGATGAAGTCTGGGTTGTGGTCGCCAAACGCACATGGCAATTCGATGGTGTGGTTTGGCACGAATTAGGTGAAAGTGAAATCTTCGATGACCCCCAATATTTGGGCGAAGAAGGCTTCTCTGCGATGAAAGTTGACCACGAGTTCGCGTATACCAAAGAAAACACAGATGTACTTGTTTACGGCAAAGCGCGCAGCTACGCGAAAAAGCCAGTGACATACCAAGAGTGTCGTGTGCTGATTGATGGTCATATCGATAAGACTCTCGCTATTCACGGGGAACGCGTATGGGTTGAGCATGCTGGCAGTATCACGCTGAGTAATCCAATCCCATTTATTGAAAAAGACATTGATTACACTTGCGCGGTAGGCGGTGATTTACGTAACCGAATAGGTGGTGGGGTTGCTGACTCCAACAAAGAATTGCTTGAACAGAAAGTACCCTCGGTTTTTTATCCTCGAGAGGACTGGAGTGCCGCCGCGAAAAAACTACGCGTTGCGGGGTTCGGGCCAGTCCCTCCGTTCTTTGAGTCGCGCCAGAAGCTGGCCGGCACGTTCGATGACGATTGGATTGAGAACCGCAAGCCAATGTTGCCACTCGATTTTGATAAGCGGTTCTTCCAAAGCGCGCCTATTGATCAGCAGTGCAAAGGCTTTCTTCGTGGGGGGGAGCGTTTGATGATGAGTGGCTTTTGTCATGATGACACGCTTTCATTCCGCATTCCTAAAGAGAAATATCGAGCAACTGCCGTTTTTAATAACGATAGCTATCAAGTTGATATGGCGATGTACACCTTATTCGTTGATGCTGAAAAGAAAACCATATCAATCAGTTACACCGCTGCGTTTCCTTGTCAGGGTAAAGAGCATTTGTTGGTGTCGACATCGATCACTAAGTTGGAAGAGGTAAGCGAGCATGCATAATTCAACAGGTCGCTATGTGTTGGGTATGGAAGTGATGACACCAACTGGTATGAACTTAGATATTGCCAGTGCAGTTTCGTATGCTGATTTAGGAAGATTCGACCAATGTGTAGGGGATGATGGTATCGAGCGGTTTACTTACGCAAAAATCGAATACACCAAAGAAATTGAGCAGTTTGAGAAAACGTGTGAGTTAATAACCCACTTGCTTGATTCATTGTTAGCGCAGTTACCACGTTCATTGAGACCAATACCTTTGCTTATAGCGGTGCCTGCGTCTGTTTCACTAGTAAAGGTGCAAGAATGGCTTGGTGAAAGTCACTACGCTGACTTTCTCTCTGTGGTGAATGCAGTTCATGCCAGTGGGCCTAGTTTCGTTCTCCAGGCCATGAAATCATTGGATAAATATGATGCCATGATGTGTATCAGTGTCGATTCCTTGGTGAATTCGATGCAAACACTCATCGACGATGCGATGGTAATGAGTACGAATAATCCATGGGGCGTTATTCCGAGCGAGGGTGGGGCAGGTTTAATTCTTTGTCGCAGAAATACCATAGAGACATTGAAACTTAAGCCTCAAGCGCAGCTTGGCTACATTGATACGGAATTAAACACTTCAGACCGAAGAGGCATGTTTCGACTTGTTCAACGTGCGAGTAAAAAGCTCGATTCATTTGGTGAAGTGTATTCCGATATGACGAACCTTCGCATGCACTCGGAAGATTACGGCTTTGCTCTGGGGGCTAAAGCAGAACGATTCACGAACCCAGAACAACCGCAGCTTATCAATGAGTTGTGGGGCACGATGGGCAGTTGCTCTTCTCTAGCCTTAATCGCCTTTGCGGTCAGAGATCACCATTTTAGGCAACCAACCACGTTGTTAATGTTTGACTTTCATGGTGACAAGGGGATTCTCCAGTTGCTGCAATGTTAGTAGGCACTCATCGATCAAATGGCAATGAAAATACACTCATATTATTAGGTTTACGTTTGTATCATGAAAAAGCGTATAACTGATGCAGTGAAAGCGTAAGTAAAAAACTCTAATAAGTTAGTAATAATAACTAAAATAATAGGCTTACTGTTTGTTTTAAATACTAGCCTTGATACAAGTATGTTCAAGAAAATATTATTCAACTCTAATAATATTTATTCTATGAAAGAGTACTAAGTGTCTAATAATCAGAGTACAGCCAAAGGATATATCGATCAGTTGGTTGTGAAAGCTATTGAGAAAAAGAAACTGAATGAGCAAAGGCTAGCAGAAAAAAATAAGCCAAAGCTTGAGTACGTGCTTTTTTCACAATTTGATGTATTAGACAAGCTTCCCTCTAAAAATGGTAAAACAACCGTTTATCATCTCGCAAAAAAAGGGCAGCCAGAAAAGCAGATCTGTTGCAAAGTTATCAATGATGACTCGCCAGAATTTGCGAGTAAAATGTTGGTTAACGAAGCGAGTCGATTAGAGCTTTCCCAACATCCTAGCGTGGCTAACTTCATAAAAATCGGCAACGAATTCGAACGCCCATATTTGATGTACGAGTGGATCCAAGGTGAATCACTGGCAGAAAAGATGGAGCGTCACTCTTCTAAAGGTTTCCGCCACGACCATATCGCTTGGTTGGTATATCAACTCGCTGGTGCCTTAGAGTTTATGCACACAAGAGGCATCTGCCATCTTGATATTAAGCCATCCAACGTGCTAGTGAGTGAAGGCGATTACGTTAAACTCATCGATTTCGGTGCTGCTCGTTATATTGGAGAAACGGAACCTTACGCAGAAGCAAGCTTGAACTACGCTTCGCCTCTTTATATCGAAACTGGCATCGCGGAACCGCAAGATGATGTTTACTCCCTTGCTTTGCTCGCTGGACATTTATTTTTGGGTTCAATATTTGGTGATACTTGGAATAAGCAATTAAAAGACCGAAAGCGTCCTGCATTGATCCCGGCTCATATTTGGAAGTTGCTGAAACAAGTCATCAATAAACCAAGAGGGCATGGCTATACCGCTATTTCTTTTGCTCAACAGTTAGCGCGAATCGATACGCAATCAATTAACTCAAATTCTAACGCACCAATTTTCAGTAGCTTGCGTAATGCGGATCTTCTGCTTACACACTGTAAGTCGAATGATAAAACAGCGTACGGACGCTTCAAGCTATTGGAGGCGAGTTTAGTGTTGAGTGTGGCGGCAATGACAGGAAGTTATTTGTATCAGCAAAATTCGGATGCATTGGATGCTATTTTTGCCCAAGAAACGACACCTTTAAGTCACACAATCACGCCCACAGATACTGCTTCTTTTTTGGCTGAGCCGCCATGGAAAATCAAAGAAGTATTAGCAAAAACTGAGCAGAGCGTTGATACGACTGAAGCCTACCGAGAAGCGTATCGAGTTCAGCAACTAAGCCTTTCGGGTTTATATAATGAAAAACAGACTCAGTTGAAGTCTTACCAAGCTTTAGCTGATGGACTACCACAAACATTAGTGGATTTACGGAAGGAGCTTGTCACGTTGCGAGAGGAACTCGTTCGTGATGGTGCATTGTTTCCCTATGCGGACGAAACACTGACTAAAGTGATGTCTGGGTTAAATGTCGCTTCTATCGATTCCATGAAAGTATCTGCCATAGCTGGCAGTCGAGATAAGCAGATTGCTCGCTTAATTTTAAGCGGTGAAGCTAAGCTCGCAGAAGAAGAAGTGAAAGAAGCATGGTTATTAAACCAGTCACAGGCATATTTCTATAGCCAAATCTTACCAAAGAGAGTGATGGAAAATATTAATGACTCCATTGATAAACATGCAGAAGCGCACTTTTATACCAAAGCGATTGAAGAAGCTGAATTAGCCAAAGACTACTTTGGTAATACGCCAGAACTAGAAAAAAAAATAACAGACTTAATCATCGCAAGAAGCGAATTTATTTTGTTTAGTACGGTGATGGAGCAATCCATTTTCGACAAACAGAAATTGCATGAGTCCCTTGCTGATTTAGAACGAAATGCGCCAAGAAAATTTACAGAGATCACAAAAATTCTAGATAGCATGGCGTCGGATGCGATTAATCAGAGTCATCAGTTTTCTAAGCCTGCAAATGGTGCCATCGCCGTAGCTCGTGCATTGAGAGACTACTTGACTGAAGGAGATGCGAATTTTGTCCAACATTGATACTGATCACCTTCTTAAACCGATTTCTGATGAATCTCCTGCGGGTAACGATGCTCGTTACGAGTTTTGCTATGAAATGATGGAAGCCGAGGTAAAAAAGTTCGGCTCACTATTTGGCGAAACGGTCGACTGGAATGTAGTAAAAACCAATGCGATGGAAGTGCTCGAGCATCATAGTAAAGATTTAAAAGCACTTTGCTATTTAGTACGAGCGCTTGCAGAGGAATCCGGGCTCAAAGGTTTTGAACAAGGTCTGAAACTGCTTAATGAGGCGTTAGCTTGCTTCGGTAGTGATCTTTACCCGACACGGAAACGCGGTAGAGACGGTGCGGTGGAGTGGTTGAATCATCAATTTAAATTGATGAGCACTAAGCTTGCGGACAGTGCGCAATCTTGGGAATTAGTTTCAGGCTGTATTTCGGCGATTGAAGAAGTGCAGCGTCAGTACGACGATGTTTACCAAGACTCCGAAGCTGACTTCTTTGAGATTCGCACGCAGCTCAATGTTTTATCTCAACAAGCAGCGGCCGATGACCAGAGCGATGAGTCAGTCGCAAACATCGAACAAGCGGCACCTGCACCAGCTGCGGTAGAAACGCCAGCACAGAACGATGTTCAAACCACACCAGTGAAGACGGTTCCGCCGGCCCCTAAACCTGCGCCAGTTAAGAAAGCCGTAGTAAAAGAAGTCGATGTCGATACGGACTTCTCTTCGCCGACGGCTTCTAAGCGAACCTTGAAGAAGGTTGCGGAAGTCATGCTTCATGCGAACCCAAGTGATCCGCTGGCTTACCGAATTTATCGTCATCTGACTTGGGATGACATTGATGGTCTACCTGACCACCAAAACGATCAAACGCCATTGAGCTTGGCGGTATCGTCCGATCAACAAGCGGAATACCGCGACAAAGCCAATCAGGAAAGTGACATCGACACGATTAAACGTTTGGAGCGCACGCTAACTGACGCGCCATTTTGGCTCACAGGCCACCATTTCGTGTATTTGATGCTTACTAACTTAGGTTTTGATGACGCAGCACTTGCCGTGAAACAAGAAGTAAAGCGGTTTGTTGAGTCACTGGAGGGCATTGAACGCCTCTCTTTTAAGAATTCTATACCATTTGCAGATGAAGCAACATTGAGTTGGTTGTCTACTCAAGATGCTACTTCATCGGCAGCACAAACTGTCGTACAGACGGTTGTGATCGCTGAAGAAGATTCATTGCTGGTGGAGGATATCACTCTAGAAAATCTAGGGGAATATGCCGCAGAACTTGCCCGCAAGCTTGAGCTGGATGGCTCAGGGCGTGGACAGTTCATGCTGTATTTACAATTGATAGCAGCTTACCAGTCTGTTGGATTATACCCGTTGTGTTTGCCGTATCTTGAGAAGGGGTGGGAAGTACAAAATGCGTTTAATCTCGCGAGCTGGGAACCCCACTTATCGTCGCAGTTAGAAGACCTGATTCGAAAAACACTCCATCAGTTATTCAGAAGTAAGGATCTTTTACCTGAGAAGTATGAAGAGTGGAAAGCAATTTATGACTAATTAAAGAGTTAGATAAGGAACGAATTATGTCACGTGACGGCTCGGTGGCTCCTAAAGAGCGAATTAATATCCGTTATGTTCCAGCAACTGGCGATACGCAAGAAGACGTAGAACTGCCGCTAAGCATGATGGTGGTTGGCGACTTTACTGCACGTGCAGATGAAACGCCAATTGAAGAACGCACTCCAATCAATATCGATAAAGACAACTTTAACGAAGTGCTAGAAGGCATGTCTCCAAACGTTAAAGTGAACGTTGAAAACCGTCTTTCTGATGAAGAAGGCGGCCAAATCGGTGTTGATCTAACGTTCCAAAACATGAAGGACTTCTCTCCAGAAGCGATCGCGAAAAGTGTACCTGAATTAAACAGCCTACTTGAGCTTCGCGAAGCCTTGGTGGCGCTGAAAGGCCCTCTAGGAAACGTTCCTGCGTTCCGTAAGAAGATCGCATCGGTTCTTCAAGATGAAGAAGCGAGAAAGAAACTGTTGGATGAACTAAGCATTGGCAACGACCAAGACGCGAAAGAAGAGTAAGGGATATCATGTCTGCAGAAGCACAAGCGCCAGAACAAGAAGCAGCCTTAGTTGAATCAGGCTCACTTCTGGATAGCATTCTTAACGAAACTCGTTTAAAGCCAAGTGATGAAGGTTTTGACGTTGCAAAACGTGGCGTAGAAGCATTCATCAGTGAGTTACTAAGCAGTTCGAACACAGAGAAAGTCGACCAATCTCTGGTTGATCTGATGATCTCTGAAATCGACCAAAAACTGTCTAAGCAAGTTGATGCAATTCTTCACAACGAAGAAGTTCAAGCGATTGAATCAACGTGGCGTGGCCTTAAGTATCTGGTTGACCACACTGACTTCCGTGAGAACATTCAAATTGAATTGATCTCTGCGAAGAAAGATGAAGTTCTTGATGACTTCGAAGACGCGCCAGAAGTGGTGAAGTCTGGTTTGTACAAACAAATCTATACGCGTGAATATGGCCAATTTGGTGGTAAACCTGTTGGCGCAGTCATTTGTGACTACGATATGTCGGCTTCGTCTCCAGACATCAAACTGATGGAGTACATGGCAAACGTGGGTGCAATGTCTCATGCTCCATTTATTACATCGGCGTCTGCGAAGTTCTTTGGTCTAGATAGCTATGAAGAGCTACCGAATCTAAAAGATCTTAAGTCAGTATTTGAAGGCCCACAATACACTAAATGGCGTAGTCTACGTGAACACGAAGATGCGCGTTACTTAGGTCTATGTACGTCTCGCTTTATGCTACGTACACCTTACTCTGTAGAAGATAACCCAATTAAGGCGTTTGACTACGATGAGCAAGTAACAGACAGCCATGACAACTACCTATGGGGTAACTCTGCGTACGCGATGGCATCAAAAATTAGTGAGTCTTTCGCTAAGTACCGTTGGTGTCCAAACATCATTGGTCCTCAAAGCGGTGGTACTGTGCATGACTTACCGGTTTACAACTTTGAAGCCATGGGTCAAATCGAGACTAAGATCCCAACAGAGATCCTGGTTTCTGACCGTCGTGAGTACGAGCTAGCAGAAGAAGGCTTCATTGCGCTAACCATGCGTAAAGGTTCTGACAATGCGGCGTTCTTCTCTGCAAACTCAGTTCAAAAACCGAAAGTATTTGCGAACACGCCAGAAGGCAAACAAGCAGAGATGAACTACAAGCTAGGTACTCAGCTTCCTTACATGTTCATCATCAACCGTCTAGCACACTACATCAAAGTGCTACAGCGTGAGCAAATCGGTTCGTGGAAAGAGCGTTCAGACCTAGAAATTGAACTGAACAAGTGGATTCGTCAATACGTTTCTGACCAGGAAAACCCGCCAGCAGAAGTCCGTGGTCGTCGTCCACTACGTGCTGCTAAGGTTGAAGTATCAGACGTAGAAGGCGATCCAGGTTGGTACAAAGTATCAATGTCTGTACGTCCTCACTTCAAGTACATGGGTGCAAGCTTCGACTTGTCTCTAGTTGGTAAGTTAGACCAATAACCCATTGCTGAAACCATAAAGCAGCCAGTAAAGACTGGCTGCTTTTTTCGTAGGAGTGAAGATGGAAAAAGGCTATCGTCTTTTAGAGCGGATTGAGCTTGGTGAACCCAAAAACTGTTACGAGAAAGTCGTTTCTCACAAGCATTTGATTGAATCTATTCATTCTCATCTCGCAGACTTGCTGAATACCCATTCTGGGAATGCAATGATCGACAATGAGTATGGTTTACCAGATTTTAATGACGTACTTTCTAACAACACGAACCTAGTTCGCCACATTCAAAAAAATATCACGTCAACCATAGAACGCTTTGAACCGCGACTGTTGAATGTCGAGGTTAATTACCGTGAAGATCACCATAACCCGCTACAACTCGGCTTTGGTATTCGCGGCGAAGTTTCCCATAACGGCGGTAAAGTCCCAATGTCGATAGACGTCTACATGGGAACCGACGGCCAATTTAACGTTTAGTAGGTGCCACTTGAGTAACAGTAAATACTTTCAAGATGAACTCACGTATTTGCGTGAGTCGGGTAGTGAGTTTGCCAAATATCATCCGAAGTTAACTCACTTTCTCTCTGAGGGAACCTTTGACCCAGATGTCGAACGACTGCTCGAAGGTTTTGCCTTTCTGACAGGTCGAATCCGCGAGAAGATTGATGATGAACTGCCTGAGCTGACGCAATCTCTGATGACTTTGCTGTGGCCACATTACATGCGTTCGATTCCGTCTTTGTGCATTAGCGAACTAAAACCGCATACCGGAAGTGTTACTGAGAAAACCGTGGTGAAACGTGGCGCAGAAATGGCGAGTGAACAGGTAGAGGGCACGCAATGTTTGTTCCGTACTTGTTACGACGTCAATCTATACCCAATTACGATCACTAACATCGAACAGACCAACAGCCGCACCAGTTCGATGATTGATGTGACTTTATCGACGGAGCATGGTCTTGAACTGTCTCGGATCGGTTTAGACACGCTGCGATTACACCTGCATGGCGAGATTCATATTACTCGAACTGTCTTTTTATGGCTGTTCCGTTACCTAGATTATGTCGAATTAGATGTTGGTGGTGGTTACAAACATCGCTTAGGGCCAGAATACGTTAAGCCAGTTGGGCATGAAGAGGACGAAGCGCTCCTGCCTTACAGCAAAAATTCATTTGCAGGCTATCGTTTGCTGCAAGAATTCTTCTCTTTGCCAGATAAGTTCATGTTCTTCGACATTAAAGGCTTAGAGTGGCTAAAAGGCATTCCACAACGTAGCACGGTCAAAATCAAATTCCACTTTAAGCGTGCATTACCGTCAGAAGTGGTGCTTAAAGATAAACACTTGAAGTTGCACTGTACGCCTGCCGTTAATTTATTTGAAAAAGATGGCGATCCAATTCGTTTAGAGCACCGACGTAACGAGTACAAGGTACGTCCGCAAAGCAACACTCAGGAGCATTACGAAGTCTATTCCATTGAGCAAGTGGAAAGCTGGAGTAAAGACGAGCGTCGTCGAAAGTCTCTGATTGAATTTGAATCATTTGAGCATCAAATTAACCAACGAGATAAGCGCGAGTTCTACAAATCTAAAGTTGCTGAGCGTGTAAGCGGTAGAGGCCTTGAACGCTACATATCATTTCATACTCATAATGGGGATATTGCGGAACTGGGGACAGAAACGGTACTCATGAAACTGCAATGTAGTAACGCAGATTTGGCGGAACGTTTGTCAGTGGGGGATATCACTTACGCGACTCATAAATCACCGACCTATGCGACGTTTAGGAATATTACCAAGCCCACTCAATCGGTCAGTCCGCAAGTGAATGGTGAGCTTCAGTGGCAGCTAATTGCGAATATGTCACTCAACTATTTATCGCTGGCAAATATTGATGTACTTAAAGTACTTCTCTCTACCTATGATTTCCACTCTCGAGTTGACAGACAAGCGCACCGTGCATCAATTCATCGACTTGATGGGGTTATCTCTTCGGAAATGAAACCAATCGACCGTGTGTTTCGTGGCGTTTCGGTACGCGGCAATCAGTTTAAGTTGGTCACCAATTCCAAATTTTTTGTCAATGAAGGCGACATGTTCTTGATGGCGACGGTGCTTAACGAATTCATCCGTTTGTATTCGAGTGTGAACTCCTTTACCGAACTGGAAGTGTTTGATGAAGCGACAGGCGAGGTTTATAACTGGGCAAGTCTTATCGGACAGCAGACGATACTATGATTAATACACTTTCTGATAAGTCGAATGAGTTTAGTTTCTATCAAGCAGTCTTGCTGCTAGAGAAGCATTATCAACTAGAGCCGAACTCTAACTTTGTCGCCGTCGGTGAGAACAAGTACTTCCACCAAGAACGTATTGAGTTCAGCGTTTCGCCAAACTTATCTTTTCCAAAGAGCGATATGGACTTTATTGCTCATATGGAGAGAAATGGCCAGCAGTATTCTAGAGTCGAAACCAACTTTCTTGGCTTGCATGGTTCAAGCTCACCACTTCCTGCTTCTTATACTGAGAAACTGGCAGGGCGAGATCCTGAAGACAATCCGGTAAAAGATTTCTTTGATTTTTTCCATAATCGGTACACCAGTTTGTTGTACCGGGTTTGGAAGAAATACCGATATCACGTGCAGTACCAAAGCGGGGCAAGTGATGCCTTCTCTGGACGTATTCTGCACTTGGCGGGCCTATCTAGCGTAATGCAAGATAGTAAGGTCGCAGAGTTAGATCGAGCGAAAATACTGTCTTATGTAAACCAACTTTCTACGCGTACACGCTCTCCAAAGCTGATTTCCGGTATTGTTTCGCATTACTTCTCGTTGCCTAGCGTGCGCATTGAAGAGTGGGTATATCGCCGCGTAGAAATCGCAGAAAGCCAACGGAATAAACTCAACCGTGCTAATTGCATATTAGGGCAAAATTTGCACTTAGGACAAAGTATTGCGGACTTAAACGGCAAATTTAATCTTTGCATCGACAGCATCGATTTTGAAACATTTAAGCAGTTTTCCTACGATGGTGAGTTACACAAAACACTGGTCGGCCTAATGCGTTTCATTTTGCGTGACCCGATGTCGTGGGACTTAAAGTTGACAGTTAACTTGGATAGTATACCAGAGAATAAGCTAGGTAATGGGGAAGGGAACCACTTAGGACAAACATTCTGGTTAGGTAACCCAAGTGATAAAGATGCCAAAATCCGAGTTATCGGAAGCATATAAGAAAGCCGCTCTACGAGCGGCTTTTTATGTTGTCATCAAAAAGGTCAGAAAAGCTTAACGGCTGATCGGCTGGTGAAGTACGACGGTAGTATCAAGCCTTTGAATCCCGTTAAATGACTCAATTTCGTTACAAAGATGATGAATAGACTGCAGATCGGGCGCTTCAATTAGGGCAATAATATCAAAGTTGCCACCAACAACGCTTGTTAAGCGAACCTCAGGGATTTCTTTAAGCGCATTTGTTACATCATTTTTCTTACCCTTTTCACAAGATATCAATAGATAGCTTGCGGCTTTGCGCCCTTCGTTTTCTACACGAATTTGTGCGGTATAGCCTTTGATAATACCGGTCTTTTCTAAACGATTAATCCTTTCTGCTACTGCTGTACGAGACAAACCAATGTTTCGAGATAGATTCGCAATAGACTCACGCCCGTTTGACAATAGACTTGAAAGTATTTTTCGATCTAATTTATCTAAACCTTGTAAAGTCATGTTTGAAATCATGTGTTCTGCCTATTTTGTTTTTATATTGTTATTTAATCGACTCTGGGAGCGTAAAGTTATATAGCTCAGCAAGAGTGAATGGGTTTTTCTGCGTCAATGGAGTGATGCGTAAGCTTAAGTCCCTCCCTGACACTTTTATGTCACTGACAAAGCTGCCGTTATGAGTGTTTGTCAAGGTCGAGTCACCTAGCAATCTGTATATCGCCCATTGACCACTCTTATTTAAAACGTGCTGTCTACCTTCGTCGGTTACATCCTGGAGTGTGATACTAATATTGAAGTCACCATTTTGCGGTGGCCAGGCCATTTCACGAATTCGGCTTGGACCGTGGTAGTAACTCATATTGGTATCCGCAATTTTTAAACTGGCTCTAATTGCACTAGAGTCAAGGTCGAGTACTCTTGCACTAAACGGAATATGAACTCGGTTGGTGCTTTTATTAATTAATGTATCTCGAATGACATTATAGTTGCGTAGTTGCACTAGCAGAGCTGGAGAGATTGGCATCGTCTCACCATCTACCTGCTTTGGCGTCCACAAGTTCGTATCGTAGAACGGTGCAAAGTTTTTCTGAATAAATGTGTCTAACAAACCACCTGAAGCAAATAGCAATTCGAAATCTTCAATTGAGATTTCCTCGGTCGCTGTTAGGTCAAATGGATATTTCCCCAATCCAATCTCTTTAAACTTGGTATAAATTTCACTGTACCACTGAGTTTGGATGCCTTTTGCGGACTCTGTAATCATTACTGACCAGCTTTGCTGAACCACATCTAGTAACCAGCTGCGAACGGGTTCTGGTGATTTTTGTGCAATCTGTTTAAGCTTGATTAATGGGTCCGCCTCAGTACTGTTCATTCGATGCTGTGCTGCTGCTAGCGCCGCCATTTGTGGATCTGGCGCGTCGGCGATGTCTTTCATGTAGGTGCGAACACGACTCAACGCTGCAACGGTCTCATCCCAAGGAGTAGGGGAGTTTGGTGTCTCACTCACTTGAAGCTGGTTTAATAAGTGAAAGGCTTGCTCAACACGTTGCATTAGCAAGTAATCAGGCTTTACCACTTCTTCTACGGCATCTGATGCAGAATCTGCTGCTGCCGCGAGTTTCGGGTCAAGTTTTGAAATTAGAACGCTTTTTTCGCCAACGGGTGAAAATTGCGTGTTGGCATAGACCTGCTTCAATACCGTTGTCATTGGTGAAGAAGGGCCAGAGATTAAGTCTATCGCGTTGGTCAGGTCACCAACGTTGTCATAGTTTTGGACTTTGAGCTCACTCAGCGCATTACGCCAGTTATTGATGTAGTCATCAGTATATTTTTTTCGCACTTCTTCTTTAAAGGCTTCTTGCTCTTCGTTGGTAGGGATGACATGTTGCGATAGACCTAGAACCCAGTTGTCGCTGATTACTCGTTGTGACATTAAGTCCACGCGTGGTCGATAAAAGGTGCTAAAACCAGTGGAGGTATAGATCTTATCGACGATTAAGCGTTCGCTATCGATTGGCGTATTAAATACATTGCTAAACTCAAAACCGACGGCTCGTTGCAGATCTAATGTTCCTAAATCAATAGAGCTTGCTTCGTTTAAAATGCCTGCATACACGAGGTCGACATTCGAATTTGCAAGTAATGAACGACGTGTTGCACGAACAAGATCCATATTGATATCGATTGGAGCAAATTGTGTGCGAAAGTAGGCGTCTAAGTAGCGCATGGCCTGATCAACGACGTCACTTTGGTTACTCAAATCACTCATCATTTGGAGTGTTTGATGACGTAAAAAACGGATATCACGCTTAGATGGATCATTAAGCATTAAATACCCCTTCAATAGAGGTAAAGCGCGCGTGAAAGCGTTTTGATTTTGTGCCAATTGTAGGTGGTAACCTTTCTCAATCAGAGGTATTAGCTGCTGAGCGACTTCCTTAAGTAACGCTTCGTAGGCAATGCGAGTGCTTTGATCCAAACGGCTAATATTGAGTGGTAATATTTCCTCATCTAAAGCCTTAGAACCTTTAAGCCATGCCCCATAAGACGGTTCTATCGCTTTGGTTGCATTCTCTAAAAGCTCACTAAATCTTGCATCGTGCTCTGCTTGTGATTTGTCATCAATACTTAGTAGTTGATTCATCACATGTAAGTTACTGTCTAACGTAGTTGCAAAAAAGTAACTACCGCCAGCAAGCAGAATAATGGAGCCGAGTATGGCTAAACGGCTTTGTCTCTGAATTAGACGAAGATACGTCTTGTTTTCTCCCGCAAAATCGCTTTCAGGCAATATTTGCGAATCAATCAGAAAGCGAGAAAAATACGGTGTTTCCGTCAACTGGGTATGCTCAGAGGCGATAATTGGTAAGTTGAAGTAGTTACTACAACTTTTTGCTAGTAAATTGTATTTACGACCGCCTTGTAAACTTGAGCTAAAGAAAATTTCACGGATATCTAGCGAATAAACACCGTTGTTAACATCACACAGACGCTCAAGAACATAGCTGACTTCAGACTGACATAGCTCAAACTGCTTAGGGAAAGCGAGAATTGCCTGTTTCTCGTCGATATCTGTTGAGTTAGCTGATGCATCTAGCGCGTTACTTTCAAGCACTTTAACTAGATTTCGGTAGCTATCACGGTAGTATTCTGAAAAAACACCTTTGGCCTCTTTCAGCGGGATAGAAAGGAACTCTACACGTGTCTTAAGAGAGCTAAAGTGCATGTATTCTTTAAATCCATCTAACTTGTCTAGCTTCGACATAATTAGATAAATGGGTAATGCTGACGACGTTTTAGAGTTGATAGTGCTCAAGCGCTCCAATAACGACGAAATAGTGTACTCTTTTTGTTCTGACTCAGAGACGATCATGAACTCGAAGTCGATGAAGAATAAACAGCCAGAAAATGGTTTTCTAGGTCGGTGGCGAATTACTTCTTCGATGAATGTATTCCATAAAGAAGCATCACTGCTTGATATTTCTTGAAACACTAAGCGTTGGTCAGGTTTGATGTATACAGCGCTGTCAGATTCGTACCATTCAAAAAAATCATTCTTAGCGGTTCTCGTGCGATCCATTGGTTTAATTGCACTAGAATTAAATAAAAATTGACGTCGCCCTGACCCTTTATTACCAAGCATCAGATAAATTGGTTTCTTACCTGAGTTAGCAAGAAGAGGTTGGATAACCATAGAAAGAGCTTCTTCCTCAGTTTCCAAATTTTGAGCTTTAGCGCTGTTCTTTTTTTTCAACCATAGTGTTAATTGAAAAGTGACGTAGAAAATGGCGATAACACCAAGGCTCAGCCAAAGATACAGTCTATCTGCATCTTTTAGAAAAAGAAGATAAATAGCGGTAATGGTTATCGCCACTAAAAGCGTTAATATAGTAGAAATCACAACTGGATTTCTAAACAGTTTTTGTTTGAACATAAGCCTAAAACTTCTTTAATTGTATTGTTATTTATTGTCAGTTTTTTCAGCTTGTAGCTGACTCAATTTATATAGGTAGATGTTCAGTAAAAGGGTTGCGCGGTCAATTTCCTTTTGCTGTGAATACTTTTCAGCGTATTCAATACGACCTAGAAGCGGGAATAGTGAGTTACTATATTCGTACGCCGTTTTAGAGTTCTTATCTACATTCTGTCTAGCTACGTTGGCAAACACCGTTCTTGCGTCTGAAAATCGCTTATACACATCCATAAACTGGTCTTCTAAATGGGCGCTCTGTGTCAAAAAGTTTTGACGTAACTGCTGGGCAGAAGATGAATCTGGATAGATTGCGATTAATTCATTGGTCAAGCTATCGAGCTCGCTGACGTTACTTACTTTGGCCGAGTCTAAAAACCAGTTATTCATCATAATATCTACGCGATTAATAGTTGGTGTTTTCAGTGACTGGGCATATTTTTTATTTTCGTAATCTAACGAGGCGACCAACTTTACAAGTTCATTAAGTGAAGCTTGACTAATTTTTTGCTCCAGCGTTCGATAGCGTTGTTGTTCGTACACAAAATGTGAACATATCGCCGTAACAATCAAGCCAATGATGAAGTAGATCATAAATCGGCCGGACTTTGTTGGGTTCGTTTTTTCACTGTTATTGAGGGGGGATGGCGAGTCCGGGGCAGGAGAGGGAGATACATTCACTTTAATTTCAGGTGTTGCCTGTGCGGAAGCTGAAGCGTTAGTATTTGCTTGTTTTTTCTCACGTAACTCTATGGCATGTTGTTGTTCTTGTATCTGTTCAGCCCATTGATTTAAGATACGACGAATGCGACCAAATGAAGGCGCTTGAATACCGTAATGAAGGCGAACCTCTTCCTCTATTCTTAAACACAACTGGTGCGCAGCTTCAATCAGTGGAAGTTCTTCCGGCAACGCACGGTGCTTATTAATACGTTTTTCAGTATGCTCCACCATCCATTCAATTGCGCTCATTCGTGCTTTTGACTTTGAATGTTCAGGGTATGCGGTGTTCCAATAGACGACACACACATCAAGCAATGAATTTAACCCTTCAACAAGGCCTCTTAGACCATCGTTATATGTTGATGCGACCGTGAAGTAGCAGCAACAACGTAAGTCTTTTGCGTGAGTGCTCAAGATTTTTTTTGAGAGTGTTTGAACCGTTTTCCAAGAGACTCTTCCGGTGACTTTATTAAGATTATTTATTTGACGTTTTATTTCGTCAAAGTCTTCAGAGCCATTAGGGTTAGAGCCGCTTGGGTTATTTTCATCGATTGGTCTTCGAGCGAAGTCGCTAAAAAACATAAGGCAAATTCCAACTGATCATATAGAAGTATTAAGGTATATAGGACTCCACTGCTGTTATATTAAATTGTAAGCAGTGCATTACCGAAGTGATTCTATAGACAAAAGAAGTTGTTTAGATAATAAAAACACTTAAAAAATAAATTAAATTATCCTTAGTGTGATCTTTGTTCATAATATTAATGTCAATAGTTCGATTTGTTTTTAAGGAGAGCCTTATATATGACGAAGTCGATCTTTTGAGTTAATAAATGTGATTAAATTGTTAATTTTGTCTGTTTTTTGTTCGTCTGTGTTCTTTAAAATAGCCCTCTTAAATTGGTGATAGAGCCTTCTTAATTTTTATTTAATTAAATAGGTTTACAGGCTCATTGCTTTAACTCAGTTCGGTCCATTAGTTTTTGTTTGTAGGTAAAATAACCAACCCTGTAGTTGAAATGTATTAAGTTATAGGTGTTTTTTTAGGCTTATTGAAAAAGAGAATATAATTGATATCTTTCGCCTCTAAGTAGAATATCGGTTTTCCTAGAGGGACGAAATGCTAAAACCAAGTCAAATCGGGCTGATTTCAGCCATGTGTCTATTTTCTTCTTTTGCAGTCGCAAAGGGAGAGCGTTATGGACTCTCTGCCAGTATGTTGACTATCGATAGCATTAATTACGAAGAAGGTAACAGTGGTGAACAAGACACTCTGAGGTTTGGCTTGGTTCATTCTCGCCCTATTGATGAAAATAATAACCGTTGGCGCTGGTGGTTAGGGCTTAACTACCTAGCAGAAGATATCGAAGCGCCAGCTAGCGGTCTATATCAAGAAGTAACTAACTATGAACTTCGTGTTGTACCGCAATATGCGCTGGCTTCTTGGAGCGTTTTCACACCGTACGTAGGTGCTGGTTTATCTGCAGGTTACTCACAATATTCAAACCGTTGGCAAGTTGACCCAGAAGGTTACCGCTATAAGAGTGTCGAGGACATCGAGCAGTTCGAGCTGGGTGCAGTTATCGCCGTTGGTACAGTCATTAAGCTAGGTAGTAACCCAGATGCTCATATACAAATCATTCCTCAAGCCTCTTATATTCTCCCAGTTATCAATGATGGGATAGGTGGGCTTGAACTGTCTGTTTCTATGCTATTTTGAGGTATATAGATGCACTCAAATCAGCTAGTTCTATTTATTTCTAAATGCCCAGAGGAATACACAGGTGTAAAGCACATTGAAATGCCCGAGAATGGTGGTTCAATGGGGCGTTCACCAAGTTGTAGTGTGTCTTTAACCGATCACAACCGCTTTATATCAGGCACTCATTGCCTGATCAGTGTGTATGGAGATACCTACTATATTAGTGACGTATCCACTAATGGCACTATGGTTAACGGAAACAAAATACTCAAAAATCAACCTGTTGCGATAGTCGATGGCGATATTATTTCTTTAGGACAATATGAAATAGGCGTTTCTCTGGAGCATGTTACCTCGACACAAGACATTGCCGCTGATATAGCCCCTGAGCGAGTATCCAATGATCCTTTGGTTAGCCTCGGAGACGCAGTTGTCGAAGAAGAAGAAAAAGTAGGCGCTTTAGAAGATTTGTTTATGGAGACTAAACAGGATGACATTGATTGTCATGATCCTGTTGCGCATCTTAACTTTTCAATGCAGCGAGATGATGATTATTTAATTCGTGACGATGAGCATCCAGAACCTGAACAGCCTAAAACGGTGGAAAGCACACGTCAGGTGGTCGATGACAGTTTCAGCATATACTCCGAGTTTGATCAGCCAAGCCTCATACCTGAAGATTGGATGGCTACGGAGACCAAGAGTAACGCATCAATAAATGGTTCGTTAGGGATAGAGGTAGAGAACGGTACGCCACATAGAGAAGATATTGTCTCAGAAGAGACGGTTCAACCCCAAACGACGATTCTAGATAGGGCAGTTCAAAGACAACATCGTGCACCTAACTCCACAGAGGCGATCGTCGAACATACTGCTACGGGCTCAAAATGGGAAGAGATGACACAGTCATTTACCCCTTCTTCTCAAACTAATCCGCAACTTCAAATGCCTGCTGCAGAACCTAAGATAAACAGTACGACTAAAGAGCAAGCGGGTATCGAAGCAACCGCCTGTTCTCAAGATATAGCACAAGCGTTTTTTGATGGTTTGGGTATTCGAAATCCTGAGCTAATGACGAATGAAGCTCAGTTGTTCAAACAAATGGGCACTTGTTTGCGCTTATGTATTGATAACCTGCAGAAAGAATTACACGAAGTAGAGTCCTTGAAAGAAGAGCAGAGTACGAGTGAGTCTAACTCTAACATTGCGGAGCTGATGCTGACTCTCAATAGCCAACATCTACTGGCTCCAAATGAACTGGTAGAACAAATGCTGGATGAGTTGAATGACCACCAAGTCACGTTTAATAAAGCGCTGAATGAGCTCATTTTAGAACAATCAGAGACGAACGATCCCGTTGCATTTGCTAACAAAGTGGCGAGTCAATCTTTGTTCTCAACGAAGTCAAAACTGTGGGGCGAATATTTAGATTTCTACTCTAACAATCGTCGCCTGCTCAACGAAACATCCTTAAAAGGGCTGATTAAGAAAAACTATAACAAAGTGATTAAGGGAAACCATGCGTAGTATCGCCGTATTACTCGGATTTGCCATGTTGTCCGGTTGTTCCATGTGGGATCAATTTAAAGAGTCCACGGGTATCACACCAGAAACTTCGTCCATTGAATTGGTTATTGAGGCCTCACCTGTACTCAATGTGAGAGATGGGGGGCAGTCATCTCCGGTCATTCTCCGCCTTCACGAATTAAATTCGCCAGTTTTATTCCGAAGCTTAGATTTTTTTGCGCTGTTTGAAAACGATAAAGCGTCGTTGGGTGATGAGTACATCAAACGTTATGAATATCAAATACAGCCAGGTGGAAAAGTTCATGAAATGCTAACGCTAGACCCTGACACTCGTGCCGTCGGTTTTTCTGTGGCCTTTCGTGATATTGATGGTTCGTCATGGCGTAAAGTTGAAGTCATTGAAGAGAAGAGCGAGTACTACATCAAGCTCAAGTTAGAAGGCAGTGAGTTAATTTCTGATAATACTCGCGGCATTGAACAGGTTTACTTTTAAGGGATAGAAACATGTCTTTATACAATCCAGTTGTTTGGCAAGATGGAATGTTCATGAAGCCGCAGCATTTTCAACAACTCGATCGTTCGCAAAGTAAACTGTCGAGCATGTTGAGCAACAACGCATCTCCTTTACATTGGGGGATTAAGCGTTTGGAAATAAATTCACAACTGCTAGCCCTCGGTAAAATTGGTATTACGCGTGCAGAAGGCATCCTACAGGACCGCACGCCATTTGAGCTTCCACTGATCGCTGAACTACCAGAAGTGAAAGATGTGGATCCTTCGATTGCCGATAAAGTGGTTTATTTGTGCTGTCCGTTACCATCGGAACGTTCTGAGTTATTTGGCACTAAAAAAGACGGTGCACGTTATACGATGGAATCTCAAGAAGCGGTTGATGCTTGTTATGATTCGGAAGACATGGCAAATATCGTCGTCGGTAAGCTTAACTTTTGCTTAATGTACGACCATGAAGATAAAAGTGCTTACACGTCTATTCCGATCCTCAAGATCTCGGAAGTGAAGCCAGATGGCAGCGTGATCTTAGATGATAGTTTCATTCCTACCTGTATTGATATTCACGCATCTACGGTACTTAATAAGTTCGCGACGGAGTTTGCTTCTATGCTCAAGCACCGCGCAGAATCCATAGTTCAGCGACTGGGAGTGGTGGATCAACAAGGCGTATCATCAGTTTCTGACTTTATGCTATTGCAAGCGCTCAATAGATACGAACCCTTGTTTTGGCATTTTGCAAACACAGAAGCTGTACACCCTGAGTCTTTGTATCGAATTCTTCTTCAGGCAGAGGGCGAGCTTTCGACGCTGTGCTCGACGACACGCCGACCTATTGAGTTTACTAAATACAATCATGGTGATCTTACTAGCTGTCTTTCTCGCGTTCTAGACAGTGCGAAAATGACATTGAGCGTGATGTCTGAACAAAGAGCAATTCCACTGACCTTAAAAGATCAGAACTATGGCATCAGAACGGCAGCGATCCCTGACAATAAGATCATTGATACGACGACCTTTATTCTTGCAGTTAAAGCCGACGTTACCTTGGATGTCCTGCATACGCAGTTTGTCAGCCAAACGAAGATCGGTTCAATCGATAACATTCGCGACTTGATTAACCTTCAACTGCCAGGGATTGAGATCAAACCAATGCCAGTTGTGCCACGCGCGCTGCCGTATCACGCTGGCTATACCTATTTCGAGCTCGATAAAACGGGTGAAGAGTGGATGGCATTGAAGAACACTGCTGCGATTGCGATTCACGTTGCGGGCGATTTCGCTAACTTATCATTGCAACTTTGGGCCGTTCGTCTATGAGTTACGCAGAAACAGACGTCACCGTAGTCTTATTCCAACCAGAGCCTGGCAAACCAATGGAGGTAATGCCAGCGCCTGACTTATCGAGAAACATCGCAGTACAAGATCTATCTATCGACAACATGGGTATTAACCCGCTGGTGGATCAATTCTCATGGTTGATCGCCAGTCTGTCTTGTATGTCTTCGATCCCTTGGCTTGATGACCCGATGCCATTTCGTGAACAAGTGGCACGTGAGATTCGAAAAGGTGAACGAAAACTTAATGAAATGGAGCTCGATCGTGCTTCGGTTCTTGTTATTCGTTACTGCTTGTGTGCGGCGATTGATGAATCTGTTTGTCGGCAAGAATGGGGGGCAAATAGTCACTGGAGCCAGAACAGCTTACTGTCTGAATTCCATAACGAAACATCTGGTGGTGACAAGTTTTTCGTTATTCTCGACCGCTTAAAAGCCGACCCTCGCAAATACCGTCACGTTATAGAGTTTCTCTATTTATTGCTTCAACTTGGTTTCCAAGGCAAGTACGGCCGTGAAGAGCGTGGTAACGAAAAGTTAGCGGAAATTGGCAGCACCATTTATCGATTAGTGCGAGATGACCGCCTAGCAGAACAAGAAAAAGTTTCTTTAATCAACCTTAAAGCTAAATACCTAAAGAAGCCGTTAAAAAGGGTAATTTCACCCAAGCTGATCTTGAGTCTTAGTGCGATTACGTTTGCGCTTATGTATGCGGCAACCTACATCGTCATAGACTTAAAATTCCAGCAACTGCTTGAAGTGTATAGATAACCAGAAATCTAAAAATGAGATCTTCTGCCAGTTTTAAGGTTTGCTGTGAATATCACTGGTCTTTTAGTGAAATTCACTAGTCATTTAGAGAGATTGCAATGTGCGATCTCTTTTATCATTCAATCAATAAAATTCAAATGGATTGGTTATGGGCGTAACAGTTGGTGCGAATGGACTTTCGATAGTTCATAAAGGCTCAGGTGGTGAAGCGAATGCAACGCTCCCAGATGTTTGTTTAACTAAGGTCGGCAAGCCAGTCGTTCCTATCCCTTATGGCAACAATGCTAAATCAGCAGACCTTGCTGGTGGGACTACGACGGTCTCTATGGATGGCGGTAACAGTGTCGCTATCAAGGGCAGTACGTTCTCAAAAAGTACTGGCGATGCGGGCGGTGACAGAAAAGGCATTGCCTCAGGCACGATAGAAGCCGAAGCAAAATTCATTTCAGCTTCACCAACGGTTAAGTTTGAAGGTAAGGGCGTATGTCGCCTGTCCGATCAAATGACCATGAATAAAGCCAATACCATGTGTCTTGGCGGCGCACAAAACCCATCGGTTTCTGTTACGGAAGACCAGGAAGGGACGTATACGCTGGATATAGAATGCAAATATCCAAATGGGCTCCCTTACTCTAATGCACAATTTTCTTTAGTCGAACCTTCAGGTGCTGTCATTGGGAGTGGAGTGCTGGATTCTAGCGGAAAAGCATCTGTTAATGGTCTCGCTCTAAAAGAATGTAAGTTAGTGCTCAGCGAAACTCAAGACTCTTACACTCCGAACCAATCTTTAGCTGAAAATATTGTGACGGAAACTTACCCTGATCCGAATGATTTTTGTACGTTTGTCGCAGGTCGCCGCTCGCCATTTTGGGAAGATCGTGTTGGGGTTGCTAATGACTGGGGCATATTAATGTCCCCATCCTTCAGTGATGATGACTTTAAAGATATTGTGTTAGAGCAAAGCCGTATATTGTCTCCTCATGCGATTAGTCAAAATCACTCTAAAGACTTTTCTGATGCTTATGTTTCGGCACTTTATCACATCCAAACTGATACAACTACGCTAGAGAAATATGAGCCTTTAGTTGAACTGCTCTTGGAGCAAGTGCACGAAAATGGCGATATATTGAGAGTCTTATATCAAGCTGATGTGTTTGAGCCTCCCTATGAATTATTAGCGAAGCTTCGCTCTTTAGGGACTGGGAATACTGTGAAGTATTTGCAGTTTGTTTTATGGACGTTGATAAACAATCAAATCTGTTCATACATCGATGAGCTAAACAGTGAAATCATCGGTCGTTTAGATTTCATACAAAGCCAAGCTTCTGCAAGATCGTTGAGTTCTGTTGAAGAGGGTATAAACGGTTATAAAAAAGCACTTAACCACTTCAAACAAGCACTTCCTGACGTCATTAGCCAAATTTTCGAGACCAAAAATGACACCCTAATCTCTATATCGGCAATGGCCCTTGGGAGTACCGTTAACATAGCGAGCCAATCTAGCTTTGCTACTAATTTAGGTAGGGTTAATGCGGTGGTGTACACGAAGTCAAACAATTTGAACCGCCCATCATTTGTCACTTTTGACGATAACTTTTCTGACTAGGACATTTAAATCATGGATGCAGTTTTTCCGATAGCGCAACGAGAAGGTGACGCTTACTACACGCTCAGTGATTTTACGAAATTGTTTGCTCAAGCTAAGAGTGGTCGTTATTTAATAGGACAAGGATATGGTTGGCATAGTGGTGTTCACTTAACATCAAAAATGTTACCGTGGGGGAAAGGGCTCAGACCTATTCAAGCGATGCTTGATGGAAAAATAGTGGCATTTCGCATAAATCCTGATTACCTAACATCAACGTACCAAGAGCAAGAGTTTAAATACAGTAATAACTTTGTGCTTATCGAGCATGAGGCTGTAAACCCCGAAGATAGTGAAGATGTATTTAAATTCTATACACTTTATATGCACCTTGCGCCACCTTCAGATATTGGCGCTAATTCATCAATAAACACGCGTTATCGCTTACAAGAAAGGCGTAATGTACGCATTTTCGAACATAGTGATGTGCCTACTAACTCTAGCGTAAAAGTAAAAAAACGGTCGATGTCTAAAGGGACATTACTTGAATACTTGTATGCTGAAGAGAAGGAAACCCACCCATACCAGATCGGCAAAAATACCTACAAAATGATAAAGTGCCGTGTGGTAGAGAATGGTGAATCGGCAAGTGGTAGCGAAAAAGCACTGTTAAACAAGATTGTTTGGTTTGCTTCGGGTCTCAATAGTGACTTTGACATTTTAGAAGATTCCTCTGCTGTCCTATCAGAACCAGTTTCAGAACCTAAATGGATGTCGGACAACGCGGCAATGATTAGGGACGGTAGTGTGGTTTGTTTACTCTCGATCTTATTTAGAGAGGGAATAAAAGTTTCAACTGGGGAAGATATCGGCTACATGGGACTGCATGAGTACAGTAACGATGCAATTGGAACTAAGAAAGACGACAATCGCGTGCATATCGAGATGTTCTCTTATGAGGAGCCGCCCGAATTTTTCAAAAAACAGATTTCTCCCAAAAATGCGGAAGAAAATCCACTCGTTGTTATCGATGGGGCCGATAGTAGCGGTGCCGTTGATATGAGTAATTCGTTTATTCAGCAATTACTTGAATCTGTGACAGAAGATCAAGTAACGGACTTCTCCTCGTTCACTGCTCGCGACGCCAAAGTATACTTAGACGGTAAGCGTAAACACTTTGAGCGATTTATTGTGAAACACCCTACAGATTGGCATACAGAATCGTCACAAAGTCTTTATGAATCAATCCATCAGACCGCGAAGGAAGCTCTAGATATTAAGTGCTCCGCTGGTTTTGTGACTGAAGAAGACTACCGCAACTCCCCATGGCGCGATCAAGTGATGGATAGCTTTGATCTTTTCTCGCAATTCGAACTGGAAAGAGCAGATAAGTTCTCATGGATGCAGGATTTACAAGGTGATTTGCAACTAAGCGGTGACAAGAGTCTTTGGCATTATTGGCCTTTTGTTAATTCTTTTGTTTCGGGTTACTACGTGACTCAAAAGCAAATGAATCTGATGTTTCCAGATTCTTCCCTCAGTAAAAGAGAAGAAGTGCGTGACTTATTTAATAAATATGCCAGTAGCTTTGAAATAAATACCAATGAACGAGCAGCACAATTTTTTGCTCAGATAAGAGCTGAAGTTGGTTCGAAACTAGAAGGTAATGAAGAGGACTTATGGTATTCTGTCGATAGGTTAAAAGAAATGTTTAAGCGTTACTTCAATAAATACCCTGAAGAAGCAGCTAGTCTTGGCTACATACGAATTGATGAAAGTGAATACAAAGCACTTTCACAGGCGGATAAGAAAAAGTATGTGAGAAGAAGAAGCTATTATTATAGCCAGCTTCCTCAGGAAGATGAGATAGCGAAACGTGTGTATTCTTGTGACTCACCAGATGGCCATTTTGTACTCGTCAAGGGAGGAGACGTTTCTGGATTGAGGTATAAGGGGAAGGGGTTTATACAGTTAACTTGGAAATATAACTATGACGCTGTTCAAACTAGATTGGAAAATAAAATTCAAGACTTGGGTTTTAATATTTCAGATGACCCTTACTCGGTTTTGAAAACCAAAGAAGGGTTTTTAGCTGCTCTTGGCTTTTGGGATGTTAATAATTTGAATGAGAAAGTGTCCGGAAGTATAGCTAGTACAAATAGTATCACTAATGTTGTTAACTCACGCCTTCCACGTTCTCACAAAGAAAAAAGAACAAAGTATTTTTTGGATATATATGAGGTTTTATGTAATGAATAAATTTTTAGTAAGGTTGATCGTGTTTATATCTTCAGCTTTATTGAGCTTTAGTTCTTTTTCTCAAGTTGAAGATTTATTTTTAATAGATCTTAAAAATAAAAAAGTTGAAATTGAGGTAAATAAAATTGATGGAGATTATTACTTTTCAAAATCTGAGCAACGTTTTTTAGGTCAAGATATATTGCTTGGTGATAATCAAATATCAACGATTTCAGGCAATGAGAGTAATTATCCTGATGTGTTAGAAAATGATATTAATTACAAATTGATTATATCAAATACTCTAGTGAAGAAATTGGGTTATTCAGCCAACCAAAATGTTGGAAATAATATTATATTAACAACAACACAGGAAGATAATTCTAATTATAGTTTTATTTTGGTTTATTCTTACAAAAATAATAAAATTGTTCTAACCGATGTTTTATATCTCGAAGAGAATTTTGATAAAAGAGAAGGTGAAAACACGATATATAAAGTCAATGTACAGTCTCCAGAGAGTATTATTAATTTGGAAAATTATGATAGAAGAGCACTCTCTGATTTTATAGTTAACAATTTATATAAATCTGTACAAGATATGACGATCGACATTAACTTATGAACAGTATAGAAGACTAGAGTAGATGTTGATGAATGTTTCATTTTTGGAATGTCCGATGTATATTCGCGATCTCTATTTTGACAAGGCTCTGTATTGTCTTTATTTTTAAATGCAGTCGATACACTTAAGTTTAATATGGTTTATAAATTTATTAAGGTAGTGAGTTTTTTATTTATTTTGCCATTACCATTTTTTGTAAATGCATGCTGCGAACAAGACTCTGTTGTATTTACATGTGATTTGGAAAATCAAGGTGGTGGCTTGAAAGCTTGTTTTAATCAAGCCGAGAATTCGATGTACTTCGTTGTTGACGAAAATGGGTTGAAAACAGTTTATGCCCCACGACAAGGGAAGAGTTTAGATAGCTATAAATGGGTAGATATTTCTCTTAAAGAACCTGAATACATTCCTTTGAAATTTGAAGTAAATGAAAACAAGAATGCGTACTTTTCATTGACAAGAGGTGGTGGACGGTTGAGTGTCGTTGCTAACTCCGTTGACATGATTGAAGATGAAAATGCTGTTGAGTACTACTGTGAATTGGGAACTGAAACAGCTCTGGCTCCTAGCGTTAGATTAAAAATAAAACACGTAAAGCCCAATGAGTTTGAAGCTTGGGATTAAATAGCAATAGATTCCAGTGAGAGCCTAAATAAAATTCATTGTAATAAAGAGTTAGCTTTTCTAGAAAATTTACTCGAGACGTTTGGATAAGAAATGTTCAGATAAAAAGCGCCGAAAGGCGCTTTTTATTTTCTTTAAAATAAAGTATGGTCTCCCTCCTTTTAAAATGATAAGTGTTGAATAATTCTACAGTGGTTAGGTAAATGAATAAAATAACTAAACTCGCTTTGGCTTTGTCCGTATTGACATCTGTTGTTGGGTGTCAACTGGTGTCAAATACGCCGATGCAATCGACAGCAACGAAGGAAATAATTGAAAAAGCAAAGGCAGAGTTTGATGGACAACGCTTTTATAAGTTGAATGAATATGATGAAGAAATCAACGTTTCAGATGATGGGGTCATTACCTTCAAGTCTTACTTACCACGCAGCGGCGGCTATGAATGGGTACCAATTGTGATACGCGATACTAGTTTTCGTGTTTCTTGCGATTATTTCAGTGAATATGTTGAAGCTGGAATGGTTGTTCAGGTTCAGTTTGTAGGTAAACGCGGGCGCATTGAAAATTACGACAAGCAACGTTGTGAAGAGTTTGGCGAGCCAACATGGCAATAAGAGCTATAGATAATTAAAGCGCCGACAGGCGCTTTTTATTTACGCCTTAATTAACGTTAGAAGAGGTTTAGACCAATCTTCGGAAGATTAGGCAAGCAATGCGTAGTATCTGGTTAACGAAAAAATACGAAAGTTGCAACAATGTACGTGTCAGTAAAGTAGGAGCGATAAAGCCTCCGCGTACTGTACTCATCGTGTGTTACGTTAATTAGGAGTGTCTACCATGAAAAGCCAGAACGACAATCAAGCAAGTTACCAAGATGAACCTGATGAAGGTCGTCGCAATATGATGAAAATGACGGGTGCCAGCGTGGTTGCTATGGGAGTCGGATCGCTCTCAACGAGTTCCGTTCAAGCTGAGACGCAAATAAATCTTGGTGACACCTGGGATAAAACATTTACGAAAAGTAACCAAGTTCAACATCGCAAAGTGAGTTTTAAAAACCGTTATGGCATCACGTTGGCAGCGGATCTTTATCAACCTAAAAATAAAAGTGGCAAGCTTGCGGCTATCGTCATTAGTGGTCCATTTGGCGCTGTGAAAGAGCAGTCTTCAGGGTTATATGCTCAAACATTAGCCGAGCGAGGCTTCATTACTTTAGCGTTTGATCCGTCGTATACCGGAGAGAGTGGTGGTGAACCAAGAAACGTTGCATCACCTGATATCAATACAGAGGACTTTAGCGCAGCTGTGGACTTTATTGGCCTACAGAAAGACGTTGATCGTCAGAAAATTGGTGTGATAGGCATATGTGGTTGGGGCGGCATGGCGTTAAACGCAGTTGCTGCAGATAAACGCGTCAAAGCAGTCGCAACCAGTACGATGTATGATATGACCCGTGTAATGTCTAAAGGCTATAACGACAGTACGACGTTTGAACAGCGCACGCAAACGTTAGAGCAGCTAAGCCTGCAACGATGGGAAGACGCCGAAAATGGAACACCTACTTACGGGCCAGTATCGCTTGAGTTAGTTGGAGGTGAGCCCCAATTTGTTATTGAGTATGCAGCCTATTACAAGTCTCCTGAACGTGGCTTTCATCCACGAGCGATTAACTCAAATGCTGCATGGACACTCACAACGCCGCTGTCGTTTATGAATATGCCAATTCTGACCTACATTGAAGAGATATCTCCACGCCCAGTGTTGTTCATTCATGGCGAAAAGGCGCACTCTCGCTATTTCAGTGAAACGGCGTATGAAGCGGCGGCAGAGCCTAAAGAATTGATGATCATTCCAAATGCGAATCATACGGATCTCTACGATCAATTAGATGTGATCCCATTTGATAAATTAGAGAGCTTCTTTAAGGTTAATTTAGTTTAGATCGCCCTCTAGAAGACAACTGAGGAGCGGTTACTATTGTGCTCCTCAGTTCCTATTGATTGAAAAATTCTCTAGATTCTCGGTGAACCATTACGGAGAGTATTTCATTATTATACTCACAAGTCGGTATGAACTTGTTTTGTAGAAAACGCTAATAAAATCGCTAAACAGCTACATGCTAATAGAACGACACCTAAGTTTTGTACTGTTCCAGCCATCGCTAATCCCGTCCCGATCATGATGTAGTACATGAGCCCAAATAAAGCGCCTGCGCTACCTACCTGTTGTTTATAATCAACGAGTGCGTCACTGAGTATATTGGGTATCGCAATCCCATACGACATGACAACTAACATCATTGGAGCAACAAACCAGATTGATTGGCTCAGAATCAACACACCGACTGATCCCAAACTAAGCAATACTGCTGAGAGCCAAAGTAGTTGGCTTTTTCGAACATTTTTAGACACTAGGGATTTGTTTAAATAACTCCCAAGCAGAGTGCCTAACCCCAGTACCATGCCACTGTATCCAAATTGTTCGGAGCTATACCCAAGTGCTGAGAAAGTAAATGCGCCAAGCTGGTAATAAGAAAATAGAGCAATGTTATACAAAGCAACCAGTAATCCTGAGCGCCAAATTCGCTCGTCTCTTACCATTTTCCAGCTAAGTTGACGCAACCGTACTGGTGTCTGTTCTTTCTGTGTTTCAGGAAGCTTAATAACGTTATAAGCGAGCAATAATAACGCGATTAAAAACAAGGCAAAAAACACATAACGGTATCCACCAAGCGCTGTAAGCTGCCCGCCTAATAGCATGCCAACTACCGGGCTGA
Source organism: Vibrio sp. Y10_XG_PY6 (assembly GCF_024181795.1). Taxonomy (NCBI): domain Bacteria; kingdom Pseudomonadati; phylum Pseudomonadota; class Gammaproteobacteria; order Vibrionales; family Vibrionaceae; genus Vibrio; species Vibrio sp. Y10_XG_PY6. The sequence goes on along the minus strand of NZ_JAMZAQ010000001.1, from coordinate 1,363,447 downwards.
TTGATATACCCATCCCCATTAAGCTGAAGACTTTACTCAGTTCTTGACCATCAAATGCGTCACGAAGCATGGTCTGTGTGACAACGGAACCTACCGCGATACCAAATGCGCTCAGGGCTCGCGCAGCCATGACAACAGAAAAACTCTCGGTTTGAGTTGCGAGTAAAGACGCAAAACCATAGATAAAGAGCCCAATAAGCATGGTGGGCCTTCTTCCCAGTTTATCTGCGAGCACTCCCCAAACTACAACGCCAATGGCAAAAGCTAGGAAGTAAATCGACAGTGTTTGTGCTGCTTGTGCGTGGTTTACATCAAATGATAGAGCGATTGAGCTCAACGCTGGGCTATAGATGGTTTCTACAATTTGCGGAAACATCAACATAACCAGCATGAGCCATAAAGAGGGCTTAGTATTCATATTGTTACCCATTGTTAATGAAGTTGGCGGGCAGTATAAATGAGGCTATGATTGAGCCAATAACAACATAAAAACCAAATACATCAACATTCGGACAAAATGGCACTTATTGACGAAGAAACACAGTTTGACGCAGACAAAATTTCTAATTGTGTAGTGGGAATTGCTGCGGATATTGGCAAGCACGACTCGGGTATGCATCAGCACAAGAAAGGGCAATTGTTGTACGCATCTCAAGGTTGTATGAGTTTTGCTCTGAAAGATTCGATTTGTATTCTGCCCCCGACAAAGGCGGTTTGGATCCCACCTAATACGCCGCATCGCGCACTGATGACGAATGTGGTTGCGTATCGATCTTTGTATTTTGATTGTGAGGTGTTTGCGTGTCCGAGTAAGATCACGATGATAGAAGTGAATAATTTACTCCAAGCTCTTATTGATAAAATGTCATTTTGGGAGTGGGATAAGCCTAGCAGCGAGATGGTAAATACGACGGCGCTTTTTTGGGAGGAGTTTTATGCTGCGAAACGTTATTCGTTTCAGTTGCCTTTGCCATCACATCGGCGCTTAACAACATTTCGCCGGGAATTGGTTGAACCTTCATTTCTCGCTCCTTCGCTTACTACTCTTGCAAGCAAAGTGGGGGCAAGTACCAAGACGGTAACACGATTATTTAAGTCGGAAACGGGTATGAATTATCAAGATTGGCGTCAACAGTGGAGGCTCTTAAAAGCAGTTGAATTGTTATCAACGGGAATGCAAGTTAGCGCCGTTGCTGATTGGCTGGCGTTTTCGTCAGACAGTGCTTTTATTGCATTTTTCAAAAAGCAAACTGGGCAAACACCTCTGACGTTTATGAAAACCAAGCCCTAAGCATCAAAATACTCACACTCTTTCTAGAACAAATCCTAGGTTCATAGGCTCAGCCTATGAAGCGTACATAGAGAGATACCAACGTGCACGTTACTTGTGTTTACTCGGCAGCTGACGAAAATATTGAGTAGCAAAGTCAATAAAGGCTCGGATGCGTTTTGGTTGATGTCGGTCGTGATGGTAAAGGAGTGAAAACTCCACACTCGGAATGCTCCAGTCGGTAAACACTTCTTTTAGCTTGCCTGTCTGGAGTTCTTGTTGGCAATAAAGTGCTGGTACACGGATGATACCATTTCCCGCCAACGCTGCTTTTATCATTACTCTGCCGCTTTTACATCGTAACTGCCCACGTATTTGGTGCTCCGTCGACTGCTTTGTATTCGTATCCTCAAATGCCCACCGAGTCACACTGCCTGTCAAACAAACGTGATTTTCTAAGTCTTTTGGATGCGAAGGGTAGCCATGTGTTTCTAAATAGCTTGGGCTTGCGTACGTCCCCATTTCCACATCGATCAGTTTGCGAGCGATAAAGTTGGAGTCTTCTAACTTTCCCATTCGAAAAGCGATGTCGAATTCATCCGCGATTAAATCGACACGATGGCTGCTGAAATCTAAGTTAATGCTCACCTGTGGGTGTTGGATTAGAAACTGAGAAACGATATCTGCGACAACGTCTTCTCCTAAATAGCCCCCCACGCAGTTGATACGAATTTCACCTCTTAAGTCTTCTACATCATCAACCACTGCCATAACAGCTTGATCAATATTGTGAAGGGCAGTTTCACACTGTTTATACAGAACCTTGCCTGCTTCGGTGAGGTTCAGTGTTCGAGTGGTCCTTTGTAGCAAAGTAACACCAATCTGTTGTTCCAGATTTGTTATTTGACGTGAAACGTGTGAGCGAGAAACGCCAAGTTGCTCTGCTGCTTTCGTGAAGTTTCCTAGTTGAGCGATTAGGACGAAAGAGCGAATATCCGCAAGGTTGATGTGTGTTTGCATGATGACTTCTGCGTAATTCAAAAAAGTATTGTTGCAGTATAACAACAGTGTTTCAACTAGGTCGGTATATATCAACAAACAAAGTTTTCTTAAACTTATCGCCACTGATGTAAACCGTTCTATTAAGGATTCAAAATGAAAAAGTTAATTGTTATTACAGGCGCTAGTTCAGGCATTGGTGAAGCGATTGCACGTCACTTCAGTGAACAGGGCCATGCTCTTCTTTTGTTAGCAAGACGTGTAGAACGTTTAGAAGCATTAAACTTACCAAATACGCTTTGTGAAAAGGTAGATGTGACCGACAAAGCTTCTTTTGAAGCGGCAATTGAGAAAGCTGAAGCGTTGTATGGTCCGGTAGATGCACTTGTAAATAACGCAGGCGTTATGCTTCTAGGCCAGATAGATACTCAGGACGCATCTGAGTGGAAGCGCATGTTTGATGTGAACGTACTTGGCTTGCTAAATGGCATGCAGTCCGTTTTAGCACCGATGAAAGCGCGTAACAGTGGTACGATCATCAATATCAGCTCTATTGCGGGCAAGAAAACATTTCCTGATCATGCCGCTTACTGTGGTACCAAATTTGCGGTTCATGCGATTTCTGAAAACGTACGTGAAGAAGTCGCATCATCGAATGTTCGCGTTACGACTATTGCACCTGGCGCAGTGGAAACGGAATTACTTTCACATACTACGTCTCAAGATATTAAAGATGGCTATGATGCTTGGAAAGAGGATATGGGGGGCGTGTTGGCAGCCGACGATATTGCACGAGCAGTGCTGTTTGCTTATCAGCAACCGCAAGGTGTATGTGTTCGCGAAATTGCTTTGGCACCGACAAAACAGCAACCTTAACATTAATTTACAGCGACTTCTGGATCATTAGGGCTGTGAATATTTGCACACCGATTCGTGATTGATATGGCATCTTTCAACTAAGTCGTATGAAAATTTAGGTTACCCATTTAAGTCCGTAGCCTAAGTGTGTTATTGCTTATACCCAAGTTACTCAAGGTGAGAAAAAACTTTGAGTAATTTGGGTTTTTATTTGGTCTCAATTTTTAGTATGTCGCTCTATTGGGGTCAGCGGGCCACAGTCGTAAAGAAAAGGAGAAGGTGACGTAAAGCAAAATGAAGCAATATCCATAGCTTAATGAGAATTGATTTCATCAACGTCACAAGCCGTTACAATTATCCGTTAGGTATTATACTTTGTGGGTGGTTAATATTTAACCAAACAAGGAGGTGTGTATGAAACGATTCGCGAACATACTTTTTGCAACACAAGGATTGCCTGGTCATAGTGAGGCGCTCGAACAAGCGATGAGGATCGCATCCAGCAACAAAGTACCTGTTTCAGGGCTAATTGCGTGCCCCGATTTCCCCGCGGATATGCTCCAGTATCAGCAAAGTTATGAGCAATCGCTACAAGACTCCCTCAAACAAAGCATTCAGGAATACAGACAGAAGCTCGATCTTTCTGAAGATGATCTGGCATTTCCTCTTACTGTGAAAAGCAGTGAAAAACCCGCTGTCTGTATCATTAAAGAAGCATTAGCTGACAACAAAGATCTTATCATCAAAGAAGCTGAACCACTCGGTGAAGGTGCTGAAGGCTTCAAAGCCATTGATATGACACTGTTACGCAAATGTCCTTGTCCATTATGGTTACACCGACCGATTGATAAGCCGAGAGACAAACGCCGTGTGGCTGTTGCTATAGATCCGTTAACGGCGAGCGATGAACAGCACTCATTAGCGGTGCGTTTACTTGAATTATCTCGTTCAATAGCCGACACCTGTGACAGTCGTTTACATGTGATTTCTTGCTGGGAATATTACTTAGAGAATTACCTACATGACAATGCTTGGATTCAAGTCGACGATGCTGAGTTGAAACATGAACTCGACAAAGCAAAAGCCGATCATAAACAAGCTCTACAACAACTGCTGGAAGAGTCGGGGATTACGGGTGAAATTGTGATTCATCATTTACACGGAAAGCCTGATGAAAAAATCCCGGATTACGTAGAAAGCATAGAAGTGGACGTTCTAGTCATGGGTACCTTAGCGAGAACAGGGATATCTGGCTACGTCATTGGTAATACGGCTGAAAACATTTTGCAATCTATAAACTGTAGTTTGGTCGCTCTTAAGCCCGATGGTTTTGTATCGCCGATTCAGTAATTGGTGTGTAACAAACCTGGGTTTAAGTGGTTGTTTTAGGTAAAGGAGGGAGACGGAGTTCTAGAACATGGAATTATCAGTGTATCAATAAGTTATCAGAGGAGAGTGACATGAAAAACCTATGCCCGAAATGCCACACAGAAATGATAGAACGTTCGAACGTTTATGTTTGTCCGAGAAATGATATCGGTGACTGCACCTACGATGCGTTCGAGTTAACTGATGACGATAATCCATACACATTCAGTCGAGAACACGTAAGTAGTGATCTACGTTCTTACACCGTAGCGGACAGTAAGTAGCTGTTTGTATTAACGTTCCTTTAAGTAGCATTCAGTGATTGCTGATTGCTACTTATCCCTTAGTTTTATGATCTTTTTTGAAATGCTTGGGCTAAAACAATCAAGTGGAGCTTTTTATCTTTGCGCCAGATAAGGCGAACTTTCTTATAAAAATGAATGGGCTGCGATGTTGAATAGCATAACGGGTAAAGAAAACCTGCCGAAAAATCCCGATAATCAGTTGGTCTTACTGATTTTTCCTGTGCTGCCAATTTTAATCTTCTCTTTTCTTTTTTACATCTATACACCCGCAGGCGTAAGCTGGAATGCGGAATGGATACCTGGCCTCGATATTAACTTCAGCTTTAGGTTAGATGGTCTGTCATTCCTTTTTGCCGGGCTGATCAGCGGGATTGGCGCACTGATCCAAATATACGCTTTGGCTTACTTACGAGAGAGTGATAGCCGATTTTCCTTTCATTTATACCTAACCCTATTCATGCTTGCCATGCTAGGGATTGTGATGAGCGATAACATCCTATTGTTGTTCGTTTTCTGGGAACTCACCACCATCACTTCTTACTTGCTGATTGGTTTTAATCACGAAAACAAAACGTCACGAAAAAATGCACTGCAGTCGTTGATCGTTACAGGTGCTGGTGGATTAGCGTTGTTAGCTGGCCTTATCTTGTTGGGAGCGATGGCAGGGAGTTATGAGTTACATACGATCATCGCTCAGGCGGACACGATTGCGCAGCACGAATGGTTTATGCCATCTCTAGTGCTCATACTACTTGGTGCATTTACTAAATCTGCGCAGTTCCCGTTTCATTTTTGGCTACCTAACGCGATGGCAGCGCCCACTCCAGTCAGTGCGTATTTACACTCGGCAACAATGGTAAAGGCGGGCATTTACTTGTTAGCGCGTTTATCGCCAGTTTATGCTCATAGCGAGGTTTGGTTTTATGCCCTAGTGATCACAGGGAGTATCACCGCCGTTTGGTGCACGTTTGTCGCATTAAAACAAACTGACTTGAAGCTGATGCTAGCCTACAGCACGAATGTTGCTTTGGGTAAATTAACATTATTACTAGGTATGGGCACAGATTTGGCCGTGAGTGCAGTATTGATGTTTATTCTCGCTCACTCTTTCTATAAAGCAGCGCTGTTTATGGTGGTGGGCAATATCGACAAAGCGACAGGAACACGAGATATTGATCAACTGTACGGCTTGAAGTCAGTGCTCGTCATCAGCATGGTTGCGGGGAGTTTGGCTGCATTGTCTAAAGCGGGATTCCCGCCGTTGTTAGGCTTTTTGAGCAAAGAATACATGTACAAATCCGCAGTAGAGCTCAATAACTGGATCGCCTTTGTACTTTTAATGGTCAATATATTGATGGTTGCGCTAACCATTATGCTTATTGCGAGACCATTCTTTGCTCGCCGTGATCTCGTGCCAATTGAAACGAAGCCAGTTGAGACAAAAAAAGCCATGTGGATCTCGCCTTTGCTCCTGGCACTTGGCAGTCTCATCGTTCCGTTAGTCGGTTTAAATTGGTTAGATCACCACATCATCTTTCCTGGCTCTGCTGACATTCTGCCTACAGCCGATATTAAAGTGACATCATTATGGCATGGTGTGAATGTACCGCTGGCCCTAAGCGTTATCACGCTAGTATTGGGGTATGTGGTGTACCGTGTTTATCCTACTGTGTCTGCATTTTTTCAGCGGTTACATCTATTCGTCCCCAAAGCGGAGAATGTTTTTGAACGACTATTAGATGACATGATGACACTGGCGCAGTGGCAAACGGCGCTGTTGCAGCAAAAGAAGTTGAGTCGTTATGTTCTGCTATTTTTCACGGTACTCGCCGTCGCTTTGCTTGGTCAGGTAGCATTTATTCCTCTGCCTTTGTTTGAACAGCTTTCAAACGTGGCTTTCTATGAAATTGGCATTGCCTTATTGCTGATTGGTGCAGCGATCGTATGTACGTTGTCTCACTCAAGGCTTCTTGCGATTTCTGCGCTAGGTATGATTGGTTTTATGACCACGCTTGTTTTTATGATCTACAGTGCTCCGGACGTCGCGAAGACTCTACTGTTAGTGGAAACATTAATGGTGGTCTTTTTAGCATTGTTAATGCGTCATATGCCGCGTTTAACCACCGTGCCCAAGCATTCAATAAAACGCAAATTGGCTAATGTTTGTATAGCGGGCGTGATAGGTGTTTCGATTACTTTCCTCTTGTTAGGAATCACGTCCCAGCCGATGGATTCATCGGTGTCGGATTTCTTTGCGGAAAATAGTGTCCCAGGCGGGCATGGGCGCAATATTGTCAACGTCATTCTCGTCGACTTTCGTGCGTTCGATACATTGGGAGAGGTTGTCGTCGTTGTCATTGCTGGGATTGCAGCAGTGAGCTTGCTTAAGACAAGAGCGAAAAAGCAAAACCGTATTCAATCATTAATTTTTGCAACCACGGCACATATCGTCGCGGCGCTCATGCTCGTGTTCTCAGTGTATCTGTTATTACGTGGTCATAACGAACCGGGTGGTGGCTTCATTGGTGCACTGATTGCCGTTATTGGCTTATCGCTTCTCATGTTCGCGGAATCACCGAAATACGTTCGTTCTAGATTGTATTTCAAGCCGTTTTTCATTGCGTTATTTGGCATCGCATTGAGCTTGGTATCTGGCGCTTTGAGCTTTGTGTTTGATAAACCGTTTTTAACCGGATTGTGGTGGAAAGATGTGATACCACTAGGTACGCCGTTGGTTTTTGATGTTGGTGTTTATCTTGCCGTTATAGGTGGCGTGATGGGGATGCTGCTTCGTATTAATGAGGAGCTAGAGTGATGGAAATAGTCTGGAGTGTTGTCGTTGGAGTATTTGTCGCCGCAGGCATTTACTTAATGCTAGAAAAACATATCTTGCGTCTCTTGTTCGGTATCATGTTACTCAGCAGTGCGGTTAACCTTGCTATTTTTACAGCGGGAAGGCTGACTCCTGGAGAGCCGCCACTGATTGGCGATAATGCTCTTTTGCCACCAGATGGCGCAGCAAACCCATTACCTCAAGCGCTAATTTTAACTGCGATAGTCATCGGTTTTGGGCTACTTATTTTTGCTTTAATGTTGCTCTATCGAGCTTATAAAGATTCTGGAACCGCAGACGTCGATGAAATGCAACGTTCTGAGGAGGGTCAATGAGTTCGATTTTGCTGACGTTACCTGTTGTTCTTTCATTGAGTACGGCGCTGACCATTTTCTTTGTACGTCGCTCAACAAAAAGTGTTGAGTGGTTAAGTGGCGCGAGTGCGATTTTGAACCTTGTCGTCGCAGGCCTTCTTACAGAAAATATCATAAGTAATGGTATTCAAGCCGTTGCTTTTGGCCAGTGGCAAGCACCGTTTGGTATCGTTTTTGTCGCAGATTACTTCAGCGTTGCCATGGTGATGATTACGGCAGTGATTGGTGCGATATGTGTTTTCTATGCCATGGCGGACCTTCACCGAAAACCTTCCTATAGCAATTACCATGCGTTGACGCACGTGTTGCTTGCTGGTGTTTATGGCGCGTTCCTCACCGGAGATATTTTTAATCTGTATGTTTGGTTCGAGGTCATGCTCATCGCGTCATTTGGTTTAATGGTATTAGATGCAACGAAAACTCAAATTGATGGGGCAGTGAAGTATGTGATGTTGAACCTGATTTCGACGCTAGTGTTCTTACTTGCCATCGGTTTGTTGTATGGCGCAACGGGCACCTTGAACTTGGCCGATCTCTATACCAAAGCGGGAGAGAGCGAATTGAGCATCAACATGATGTTGTCCGCCTTGTTTTTGTTTGCCTTTTCTATCAAAGCTGCACTATTTCCTTTATTTGCTTGGTTGCCAGCTTCTTATCACACCTTACCAAGTGGTGTGGTTGCGCTGTTTGCTGCGTTGCTTACTAAAGTCGGCGTATACGCGTTAATACGAGTCTTCACATTAGTATTTCCGCTCGCCGAGAGTGGTTGGCAGCCGACGTTGATTTGGATTGCTGGCCTCACCATGTTAACGGGCGTTTTGGGGGCGGCAAGTCAATTCGACATTAAGAAAATTCTTTCTTTTCACATCATTAGCCAAATAGGTTACATGATAATGGGATTAGCGATTTACACTCCTTTAGCTTTGGCTGGCGCTATTTTCTACATTGTTCATCACATCATTGTAAAAGCGAATTTGTTCTTAATCGGTGGCTTTATTGAGCGCAAATATGGGTCTAGTCAACTTGAACATTTGGGCGGGGTATATAAAGCAATGCCTTGGTTAGCGTTCTTGTTTCTTGTCCCTGCGTTTTCTCTGGCAGGATTTCCGCCGCTCTCTGGTTTCTGGGGCAAATTCTTGGTCATCAAATCGAGCATACAGGCTGAATATTACTGGTTAGCCGGTACCGCGCTATTGGTGGGGCTGCTTACTGTCTATTCGATGACGAAAATTTGGAGTGAGGCATTCTGGAAAAAGCCGGTTAGGGAAAAAACAGAACAGACTCTGCAGGTCAAAGTACATTGGTTGTATTGCGTTCCAATTGCCGTATTGACCATGTTCACGTTGGTCATAGGCTTGGTGGCGGAGCCTTTTTATCAGTTTTCTGTTCAAGCCGCGGAACAACTGTTAAATCCGAATGAATACATTCGGGCGGTATTGGGAGGAAATCCATGATCTATCTATTCCTCAATCTTTTCTTAGTATTAGCGTGGATGATGTTAAACGGCAGTTATTCGAGTCTGAATTTTGTCGTCGGATTTACGGTCGGTTTTTTTGCCTTACGGTTGAGCCAACCATTTGGATTAAAAACCAGCTACTTTAGACGTTTTGCGTCGGCATTAAAGTTACTGGTGTACTTCGCTTATGAAATGATCATATCGGTTGCAAGAGTCGTGTGGGATGTCGTGACGCCAACGCATTTGAGCCAGCCAGATATCGTCTATGTTCCTTTGGACGTCGATTCCGACCTTGAAATCACCTTACTTGCGAATATGGTTTCTTTAACACCGGGCACACTCAGTTTGGACGTTACGCCTGATAAAAAGCATCTTATCGTTCATGCAATGTTTGCGCCTGAGCATGAAGCAGTTATTCGTGGAATTAAAAACGGATTAGAGCATCGAATTTTGGAGGTGACGCGTGGATAGTTGGCTGCAAATAAGTGTCACTTTTGCCTATGCAGGGCTATTACTCAGTTTTGTTATGGCTTTCTTCCGTTTAATTTTAGGACCAACGCTGGCTGACCGAGTTGTGGCGTTAGATTTGATTTCATTTATCACCATCGGTTTTATTACGGTTTACACCTTAGACAGTGGTGAGGATGCTTTGTTAGATATCGCCATTACATTAGGTTTGGTCGCATTTCTTGGCACAATCGCATTTGCGCGTTTGATCGTTAAAAGGAAGGAGAGAGAATAATGGATGTGTTGATTGGGCTGTTTTTATGTTTAGGGACGTTATTGATCCTAAGCGCTAGTTTAGGTGTGTTGCGGTTACCAGATCTATACACCCGAATGCATGCCGCAACCAAAGCCGGTACCGTTGGAGTTAGTTGCTTACTACTAGCGGTTGCCTTCTCAATTCCTGAAGTCACCGTGATCTCCCGAGTTATCGGTACGATGTTGTTTATCGTTCTCACGGCGCCAGTCGCCTCCCACTTGCTCGGCAGAGCAATGCGAGAGGTCGGATATAAGATTTGGCGCAATGATTAAGTTTTTTCTTGTTTAACCAATTGTCACTATTGATTAAGCTGGCTAATTTCTTCCAGCACTTCTGGGTTAGCAATAGCACCAATGTTTTTTACAGCTTGCCCGTTGACCAATTGTTTCACTGCTAGTTCAACCAGTTTGCCTGAGCGCGTTTTAGGAATATCACTGATAGCAAAAATTTGGCGTGGTACATGGCGCGGTGAACATTTTGTTTTTAATGTTTGGCGAATTGAATCGGTGAGTTGTTGGGTTAACTCGACCTCGTGAGCGAGTTTTACTAGTAACCAGATTTCTTCAGACTGCTGGTTTAACTTGCCGACGGCGATGGAGTCCTCGACCTCGGGTAACGCGTTCACTTGCTGATAGATCTCAGCGGTGCCGATTCGTACGCCGCCTGGATTCAATGTCGCATCGCTACGGCCATAAAAAATAAAGCCGCCATGTTCGGTTTGCATCACATCGTCGCCATGGTGCCAGATATCGGTAAACTTGCTCCAATAAGCGTTGTGATAGCGTTCGCCGTTGTCGTGCCAAAAACCGATAGGGAAGTTAGGTAGTGAGTTATTGCAAGTCAGTTCGCCGCGTTGCTGTGTAATGGTTTTTCCCTCGTCGTCCAAAACACGCACGTCGATTCCAAGCCCTGAACCTTGGCATTCGCCTTTGTACACCGGTGAAATAGGGTTTCCAAGTACAAAACACCCACAAATATCCGTGCCGCCAGCAATGGAAGCCAAATGTAAATCCTGCTTGATGTGCTGATAGACATAATTAAATTGTTCTGGGTAAAGCACTGAGCCGGTCGAACACAGGGTTGTGAGTGACTTCAGGTCGTGTTCTGACTTGGGAGAGTAATTCGCTTGCTCTAGCGCCTCTAAATATTTCGCTGACGTACCAAACAGTGACACGCTATGTTCTTCTGCTAATCGCCATAAGACGGAGTGATCAGGGTAAACCGGGCTCCCATCGTAAATCACTAAGGTAGCACCACTCGCAAGTGCTGAAACATGCCAGTTCCACATCATCCAGCCACATGTTGTGTAGTAGAAAACCTTGTCTTGTGGTTTGATATCGCAATGTAGTTGATGTTCTTTGAGGTGATTGAGCAAGGTACCGCCCACGGAATGGACAATACACTTAGGTTGCCCCGTTGTGCCAGAAGAATACAAAATGAATAACGGGTCATTAAACAGTATTGGTTGATATTGAATTGATAGTGGAGAAAAGTGGTGAGCAATATCAGACCAATACACAAAGTCAGAAGTGCTAGCACTCTTAGCGTTTTGTATATATTCGATTTGGCATACGCTAATAGTGGCGTATTCGGAGACACTGCTTAGCTTACTACTAAGAGTCGTGTTTTTGTCCGTCATATCGAAAGCTTTGCCTCCGAACTGGTAGCCATCACAGCAAAAAAGAACTTTCGGCTTGACCTGGCCAAAACGCTCTACGACGCTATCGATACCAAAATCAGGCGAGGTTGAAGTCCAAATGGCACCAAGGCTGGTGGTGGCTAGCATGGCAATAACGGTTTCTGGAAGGTAGGGCAAATAACCCGCAACGACATCGCCTTTACCAACATCACAAGTGAGTAGCCATTGCTGAACGACAGACACCTGTTCCAGTAACTGTTTACCAGTGAGCTGCCTGTGTTCACCGCTTTCATTGGTAAAAACGATAAACTCACGCTCAGGTGTTTGTTCGGCCTGAGATAGGAGGTTCTCTGCGTAGTTAAGCGTGGCATCTGCAAACCATACTGTGTCTCTATTTACATGGTTATAAGCAGTATCTGTCTGTGTCCACTTGGGAGCACCAAGGCTTTTGACTTGCAAGCCAATATTTCCAATGACGTTACAGAAATGCCAGGTATGTCGCCAAAATTCGTCATTGTGGTCAATGGACCACTGGTGTAAAGACGTGTAATTATTGATTGAGATATCTTCGGTTTGGTGCGCATTAACCGTCTCGATAAATCGTTGCAAGTTGCTATTGCTGATGCGCTCAGCAGATGGTGACCAAATAGGTGCAGAATTTTGCATAGGTCCCTCTAATTTCGATTCTTTTTGAATATGACCAAAACAAAAAATAAAGGGGCGAACATAGCAGTGTTCGCCCCTTATCTGATTGTTTAAAGTTGTTCGGCAAGCTGAGGTAGTACCTCAAATAAATCACCAACCAATCCATAGTCGGCAACTTCAAATATAGGAGATTCTGGATCTTTGTTGATCGCGACAATCACTTTGGATTCCTTCATTCCTGCAAGGTGTTGGATGGCACCGGAGATCCCAACTGCAATATAAAGCTTAGGCGCAACGATTTTACCGGTTTGACCCACTTGTAAATCGTTGGCAACAAACCCAGCATCAACCGCCGCGCGAGAAGCGCCAATGGCGGCCCCCAGTTTATCGGCGACTTGTTCGATCAATGCGAAGTTCTCTTTGCTACCGACTCCGCGTCCACCTGACACAACCACCTCTGCCGCGCTTAATTCAGGACGCTCTGACACGGTTTTATCGACAGAAACCAATTCAACCATTGGAGCTGAGATGGTGACTTGCTGATGCTCAATGTCAGCTTGATTGTGACAAGTAACCGGCTCAAACGCAGACGCGCGCACTGTGACGACGCGAACCTTGTCGCTGGTGGTCACTTTGGCAAATGCATTCCCTGCGTAAATAGGACGAATAAAGGTGTTTTCATCGATAACTTGGACAATATCGGAGATTTGCCCAACGCCGAACTTCGCTGCAATTCGCGGTGCAAGATCTTTTCCTTTTGATGATGAGCTAGCCCAGATGGCGTCAAAACCTTCAGAAAAACCGACCACGATAGGTGCGATACTCTCGGCAAATTGGTGCTTGAGTTGCTCGTCATCGATACAAATGACGTTTGAAATACCATCAACACGACAGGCTTGCTGAGCGACTTCTTCACACTGGTGGCCCACTACGATCAAAACATTGTCTTGGCTGACTTGTTTTGCTGCATTAACTACTTTGAGTGTGTCCGCATGCAATTGGTTATTGTCATGTTCTGCTATGATTAAGTTCTTCATGAAATCACCTTCGCTTCGTTACGCAGCTTATCGAGAAGCTCTGAGACAGATTCAACCTTGATGCCACCTTTTCTCTGCGCTGGTGGTGTGACTTCTTGAATGGTTTGGCTAAATACCACTTCAACACCCAGAGTGTCAGGTGTGATTGTATCTAACGGCTTGCGCTTGGCTTTCATTATATTAGGCAAAGAGGCAAAACGCGGTTCATTCAGGCGTAAGTCAGTACTGACCACAGCAGGTAGGTTCATCGCGACCGTCATCAAGCCGCCATCCACTTCTCTCACGACCTGAACTTTTTGATCTTCTATCTTCACGTCTGAAGCGAAAGTTGCTTGAGGCCAGTCAAGTAGGGCTGCCAGCATCTGAGCCACTTGGTTGTTGTCGGTATCAATGGATTGTTTACCCGTAATCACAAGCTGTGCTTGTTCTTGCTCAACCAGAGCTTTGAGCAGCTTAGCGACGACCAATGGCTCTATTTTGTCTTCAGTATCGACATGAATAGCGCGATCAGCACCTAACGCAAGCGCAGTACGTAGTTGCTCCTGACATTGGCTACCGCCAGCACTGACAACGATGACTTCATCTGCAATACCTTGCTCTTTTAGTCGTACGGCTTCTTCAACGGCTATTTCGCAAAATGGATTAATCGTCATCTTGACGTTATTGGTTTCAACATCGCTATGGTCCGCTTTCACACGAACTTTAACGTAGGGATCAATGACCCTTTTGATTGGCACTAGTATTTTCACGTTAGATTCCTTTTTACAGTGAAGACTATGTGTTTACAGTGAAGACGATGTGATGACATCTTTAAAATGATGTTAATTTACCTTTACGTTTGCGTCAACTTTAAATATATTGTTGCTTAACAAGTTGGCAACATGCAAAGAAAAAGGAATGCAATCATGGAAAGAGACTGCATGGAATTTGATGTTCTGATTGTAGGCGCTGGTCCCGCAGGTTTGTCTGCGGCATGCCGAATCAAACAATTAGCAGCAGAAAAAGAACAAGACCTCTCTGTTTGCGTGGTAGAAAAAGGCTCTGAAGTTGGAGCGCATATTTTATCGGGTGCGGTGTTTGAAACGCGCAGTTTGGATGAACTGTTTCCCGACTGGGAAGAGAAGGGCGCACCGCTCAATACCAAAGTAAACCAAGATAAAACCTACTATCTAGGCAATGAAATCAATGGTCATGAACTACCTTCTTGGGCGGTGCCTAATACGTTACATAACAAAGGTAATTACATAATAAGTTTGGGCAGTCTATGCCGATGGATGGCGTTGCAGGCTGAGAACTTAGGGGTGGAGATCTACCCAGGTTTTACCGCCAGTCAAGCCATCATCGATGAAGACAACCGCGTTTGTGGCGTGATCACGGGCGATATGGGATTAGACAAAAATGGTGAACAAAAAGGAAATTTCGAACCTGGTATTGAACTGCGAGCGAAGTTTACTTTATTTGCTGAAGGCGCGCGGGGTCATATTGGTAAGCAGTTGATTAATCGATTTAATCTCGCTGAAGATAAAACGCCTCAACATTACGCTATCGGCTTTAAAGAGCTGTGGGAAATACCACCAGAGCAGCATCAACAAGGGTTAGTGGTTCACGGCTTAGGCTGGCCGTTAGCGAACGAAGCCACAGGTGGCAGCTACCTCTACCATTTAGAGGGAAACCAAGTTGCCGTCGGGTTGATTGTTGACTTGAATTATAAGAATCCGTACTTGAGTCCATTCGATGAATTTCAGCGTTTTAAACATCACCCGATGATTGAGCAATACCTCAAAAATGGTAAACGAATTAGTTATGGCGCAAGAGCGATCACCAAGGGCGGTTTCCATTCGCTTCCCACGCAACAGTTTGCTGGTGGCTTGTTGATTGGCTGTGATGCAGGAACGCTTAACGGCGCTAAAATCAAAGGCACGCACACCGCAATGAAATCTGGCATGCTTGCCGCCGAAGCAGTATGTGAAGCCCTTGAGAGTCAGTCAGTTACTGCTGATTATCAAAAGCATTTCAAACAGTCTTGGCTGTATGAAGAGCTTTATCAAGCACGTAACTTCTCAAGTGGAATCCACCGCTTTGGATCGTGGCTGGGCGGTGGCTTAGCGCTGCTGGAACATAACGTGTTAAAAGGTAAAGCTAAGTGGCATATCCGCTGTGATAAGCCTGATCATCAGTCTCTGTTATTGGCGGAAAACAGCAATAAAATTGTCTATCCGAAGCCTGATGGCGTGTTAAGTTTCGATCGCCTCTCTTCTGTTTATCTATCCAATATCTTCCATGAAGAGGATCAGCCGTGCCACTTACGTTTGGCGAACCAGCGCATTCCCATCGAGCAGAATCTTGAGTTATATGCAGAGCCAGCACAGCGCTATTGCCCGGCTGGCGTTTATGAAATCGTACAGGGGGATCAGCAGCCAGAGCTGCAAATAAATGCGGCGAACTGTATCCACTGTAAGACCTGCGACATCAAAGATCCAAGTCAAAATATTACCTGGACACCGCCGGAAGGTGGTGGTGGCCCTAACTATCCGAATATGTAGTCGTCTGAGAATAATTTTTATTAACAATTTATTTACTTAAAGTTTGCGTTAGTTCAAATCTTTCTCGATGAACTCGATTGCAACTTAATCTTTCAAGCACTATTCTGATTTTAAATTGACGTTTACGTAAACTGAATACAAAGTTGATGCATAGGTGTAAAAGCGGTTACCAGTATCAAAGTTAGGTTTGATCAAATAGTGCTCAATGGAACGCACTTAAATAACGAAAGGGAGATCAACTATGGTATCGGAATCGCCTCTATTGCAGGTAAACGATATTTCATTGGCTTTTGGTGGGGTGAAAGCTCTAACTGACGTGAGCTTCCATGTGAATGAAAAGGAAATTTTTTCAATCATTGGTCCAAACGGTGCAGGTAAAACCTCAATGCTCAATTGCATCTCTGGTCGATACACACCAAACAAAGGCTCTGTAATCTTCGCTGGAGATGATGTAACCAAACGAACACCTAGCCAACGAGCTGAGTTAGGGTTGGGAAGGACCTTCCAGAACTTAGCACTCTTTTCTCATATGTCGGTACTCGACAACATTATGGTTGGTCGACATCACCTACTAAAAAACAACTTCGTCACGGGGCCACTGTATTGGTTCTCTAACGCACAGAAAGAAGAGATGGCGCACCGCAAGTACGTGGAAGACGTGATCGATTTTCTAGAAATCCAGCACATTCGCAAAGCCACCGCTGGCACACTTTCTTACGGTTTACGTAAACGTGTAGAACTTGCTCGTGCCATTGCCTTAAAACCTAAGTTGTTGCTGCTTGATGAACCGATGGCAGGCATGAACTTGGAAGAAAAGGAAGACATGGCGCGTTACATCATGGATTTAAACGAAGAGTTAGACATCACCATCATCATGATCGAGCACGATATGGGCGTGGTGATGGATATCTCTAACCGCGTATTGGTGTTGGATTTTGGTAAACACATTGCGATGGGCGAGCCAGAAGAAGTGATGGCCAACCCACATGTGAAACAAGCGTACTTAGGCGAAGAGCTACCGACATTAGAGGAGAGTGCATAATGGCACAGCAACATAATGATTGGGCAGATATAACCCGCTTAGATACCTTTCCAAAAGTGTTGCAGCATAATGCCAAGCACTGGCCCGAGCAAGTCGCAATGCGTGAAAAGGAGTTTGGTATTTGGCGAGAGTTCACTTGGCAAGATTATGAAAATCGAGTGAAGTGGATGGCTCTGGCACTTCAAGATTTAGGTGTTGGTGAGCAAGACGTTGTTGGTTTGCTGGGTGATAACCGCCCGGAATGGGTATGGGGCGAGTTGGCCGCACATGCGATCAAAGGTTTCTCGCTGGGCATCTATCAAGATTCCATGCACGAAGAAGTGGCGTACCTCATCAACTATGCCAAAGCAAAAGTCGTGGTTGCGGAAGATGAAGAGCAATGCGATAAGCTACTTGAGCTCGGTGATGAGATCCCAAGCGTAGAATTCATTATCTATTGTGACCCGCGTGGAATGCGCAAGTACGACGACCCGCGACTGATTGACGTTGAGCAGGTCTATAAAAAAGGTCAACTGATCGACAAAGCGGATCCGGATAAATATCTCAATATGGTTGCGGCAACCAAAGGCAGCGATCTTTCGATTCTTTGTACCACGTCGGGTACGACTTCCAAACCAAAGTTGGCTCAGCTACACAGCGGCACTTTCTTAGATCACTGTGCAGCTTATCTGCGTGCCGACCCGCGCTCTCCAGGCGACAACTACGTTTCTGTTCTGCCTTTGCCTTGGATTATGGAGCAGGTGTATGTGGTTGGTCAGGCGTTGATTTCTCGTCAAATCGTTAACTTCGTGGAAGAACAAGAAACCATGATGTCTGACTTGCGCGAAATTGGCCCGAACTTCGTGCTGCTTGCGCCGCGAGTGTGGGAAAACATTGTGGCAGACGTGTCTGCACGAATGATGGATTCCACACCGTTTAAGCAGAAGATGTACAAGCTGGGCATGAGCTTAGCCAACAAAGCGCTGGAGCAGGGTAAACGCTCTAAGTTGGCTGAATGGATTCTTCTGCGTGCTCTGCGTGACCGTTTAGGGTTTTCGAACCTGACATCTGCGGCAACCGGCGGTGCGGCGATGGGACCGGATACTTTCCGTTACTTGCAAGCGATCGGTGTACCACTCAAGCAGCTTTACGGTCAAACCGAAATGTGTGGTGCGTACACCGTCCACCAAGCCGATGATGTGGATTACGATTCCGTTGGTGTTGCGTTTGATAATGCAGATGTGAAAGTCATCAACCCGGACAGCAATGGCGTTGGTGAAATCATCGCGAAAAGTACAGGCATGTTTACTGGCTACTTAAACAACCAAGCAGCATATGATGAAGATGTTCAAGATGGTTGGATGCACACAGGCGATGCGGGCTATTTTAAAGATTCCGGTCACTTGGTGGTGATTGATCGTCTGAAAGATATGTCGGAAACCAGCCATGGCGACCGCTACTCTCCGCAGTTCATTGAAAACAAACTCAAGTTCTCGCCGTTTATTGCAGAAGCCGTAGTGGTGGGCAAAGGTCGACCTTGGCTGTCTGCCATCATCTGTATTCGCTACGCGATTGTTGCGAAGTGGGCAGAGCAACGCGGCTTGGCATTTACCAACTACACCAACTTATCTGCTCAACCAGAAGTGTATCAAGCGATTCGTGAAGAAGTGCTGAAAGTGAACGAATCCCTACCGGATGCACAGAAGATCAGCAAATTCATTCTACTTTACAAAGAGCTAGATGCCGACGATGGCGAGCTAACTCGTACGCGTAAAGTGCGCCGTGGTGTGGTTGCGGAGAAATACGGAGACATCATCGAAACCATCTACAGCGACGATCCAAAAGTCGATGTGGATACGGTGATCACTTATCAGGATGGCACCAAAACACGCATTCAAACGTCGCTAGTGATTGAAACGCTTATTGAACATGAGCCAACGCTGGTGGATAGCGAACAACGGAGGATCGCATAGTGAATACGGATTTATTACTGCAACTCGTCATTAATGGCGTGATCGTTGGCATGTTGTATGGCGTTGTCGCCATGTGCTTTGTACTGATATACAAATCGACCCAGGTGGTGAACTTCGCTCAGGGGGAGTTTCTTCTGATTGGTGCGTGGGTATGTTGGGCGGCGCTTGTTCATCTGCAACTGCCATTTTTTATCGGCTTTTTACTCACGCTCGCGTTCATGATGGTGTTCGGTATCGCCGTGCAAACCATTGTGCTCAGACCGTTAATTGGTGAGCCGATTATCTCGGTGATTATGGTGACCATCGGTCTGTCTATGTTCTTCCAAGCATTGATGAAATGGATATTTGGTGTCTCGGCTGTGTCGTATCCGCAAGTGTTCGAAACAAATGTGGTGAATATCGGTGGTTTGAACGTTGAGTTCGCTTACATTCTGAGTTTGATCTTCTCGATGTTCATCATGGGGGCGTTCTACTGGTTCTTCAAATTCAGCAAAATGGGTCTGGCAATGCGCGCAACGGCATTTAACCAGCAAGTCGCCCAGAGTCTTGGCATTTCCATCAAGAAAGTGTTCGCCATCAGTTGGGCTATTTCGGCCATGGTATCTGCAACAGCAGGGATTGTTATCGGGATCGTTAACGGCGTATCTGACGCGCTATCCATTATTGGTATCAAAGTTTTCCCAGCCGTTATTTTAGGTGGCTTAGATTCTGTAGTCGGCGCAATTGTCGGTGGTATCACCATCGGGGTGCTAGAGAACTTAGCTGAGTTTTTTGATAGCCAATACCTGCAAGTGGGTAACCTGTACAACATCGCACCATTCTATGTGCTGTTAATCATTCTTGCCTTCAAGCCATACGGCCTGTTTGGTACCAAAGATATCGAGCGTATTTAAGGAGAAATAACATGGCTCAACTTAGCATGCGCCCATGTGGGGATTTTCGAACCACATACAAAAGTGATACGCCAATTTTTGAAACCAAAACCATTAGAAGCCTAGCGATTGCAGGTGTGATCGCCATGTTGGCTGCGCCTTTGGTATTGGATATCTATTTTCTTAACCTGTTTATTCAGATTGCGTATCTCGGTATCGCGGCGCTGGGTTTAAACATTCTGGTTGGTTTTACAGGACAAATCTCCCTCGGCCATGGTGCGTTTTTTGGCTTTGGTGCCTTTGCATCGGCTTGGCTGAATAACCAGTTCAACATTCCAGTCGTGTTTGCGATTCCGCTTGCGGGTTACTTAACCATGATTGTGGGGATGCTGTTTGGTCTGCCGGCTGCGCGAATTAAAGGCTTATATCTCGCGATTGCGACTTTGGCTGCGCAGTTTATTTTAGAGGACTTCTTTGCTCGTGCAGACTGGTTCAGTGGCGGCTCATATGGTGCTGGTGCAAACCCTATCAATCTGTTTGGCTTTGAGTTTACGACCGATGAAAGCTTCTTCTACATTGCTCTGTTTGCGTTGATCTTTATGTACATGTGGGCATCAAACTTGATCCGTTCTCGTGATGGTCGCGCGTTTGTCTCGGTACGAGATCACTACCTGTCGGCAGAAATCATGGGTATCAACCTAACCAAGTATCGTCTGCTCTCATTTGGAGTGTGCGCATTCTATGCGGGCATCGGGGGCGCACTCTACGGACATTATCTAGGTTTTGTATCAGCAGAAGGTTTCACCATCATGATGTCTATCCAGTTCTTGGCAATGATCATCATTGGTGGCTTGGGTTCAGTCAAAGGCACATTGATGGGTACGATATTTATCGTATTGCTGCCTGAAGTTTTGGAGTTTGGCGTGACGGGGTTGGCTGAGTTTAGCAATAACACTTCGTTCATTGATGGGCTTGCTTACTTCAAAGAAATGGCGATCGGCTTGGTCATCATGCTGTTCCTTATTTTCGAACCTCAAGGGTTATCGCATCGCTGGCAACAGATTCGAGCATATTGGAAACACTATCCGTTCTCATATTAACGTGGAATTAAGTGGAATATACCTCAATAACAAGGACAACGAGTTATGAACAAAGGACATTTAGCGACAACGTTGGTGCTATCTTCGGCACTGTTTACTACCGCCACTTGGGCAAAAGACTCTGTATTTGTCGGGCAATTGGTCGACTTTTCTGGACCAACAGCCTACGTGAGTAAGCCTTATGGTTCTGGTGTGCGAGACGCATTACGCTGGATCAACCAAAACGGTGGCATTAACGGTACTGAGCTCGAATTTGAAACGGTAGACATGGCGTATAAAGTTCCAGTAGCCATTTCCAACTACAAACGTTGGGTGGCGCGTAAAGACATGGTTGCGCTACAAGGCTGGGGCACGGCAGATACCGAAGCACTCATCTCGTTTGTGACCAAAGACAAAGTCCCAGTGTTCTCTGCCTCTTATTCAGGTCACTTAACGGACCCAACCGGCAAGAACCCAAAAACCGCGAAACCAGCGCCTTATAACTTCTTCTATGGTGCGTCGTACTCAGATGCGTGTCGTGCACTAGTGAAGTGGGCGAAAGAAGATTGGGAATCAAAGGGCAACCAAGGTGCGCCGAAATTTACCCATATTGGCGATAACCACCCATTCCCGAATGCGCCAAAAGAAGCGTGTGCAGAATATGCTGAAGAGCTTGGTTTTGAGGTGCAAAACCCAGTCGTTGTGTCACTAAAACCAGGGGACTTCAAAGCACAATGTCTGTCACTCAAAGAGTCTGGCACCAACTACGGTTACATTGCCAATATCGGTAGCTCGGTAATCTCACTCGTGAAGTCTTGTAACACGGTTGGTACAGAGTTCCAGTACATGGCGAACATTTGGGGCGGTGACAAACCAGTACTTGAAGCGGCGGGCGATGGCCTTAAAGATTATGTTTTTCCTGGCATGACGGCGTTTTGGGGAGACGATAACGAAGGCATGAAACTGGTTCGTGAGATTTCTAAGCAGTCTGAATCAGAGCCTGGCGAGTTTAGAACTCACCACTACATTCGCGGCATTTGTTCTGCGTTCTATATGAAAGAAGCGATGGAGTGGGCGAAAGACAACGGTGGCATCACGGGTGAAAACATCAAGAAGGGCATGTATGTTCATGACAACTGGGTACCACAAGGCTTAGAAGGTGTTTGTGTCCCTGCGAACTGGAAACCGGAAGATCACCGTGGCACAACAACCGTGAACGTGTTTATGGGTAACAACAACGGCGGCGCAGTCGATATTAAGAAAGTGTCCCAAGTGACATTGTCACGTCGTGACGATTGGCTAGGTTACTAATCTACGACTTATTAATAACAAAGCTTACTGAAAATAAGGATGGGTGAGAGAACACTCTCACCCTAGCAAGGAGTAGCTTGATGGCTGAATTAGCAACGAATATCGAACCGGCAGAAATACTGCTTTCAGTGAACAACATTGAAGTCGTCTACGACGAAGTAATACTAGTACTTCGCGGTGTGAGCTTAGAAGTTCCAAAAGGGCAGATTGTGACCTTACTGGGCGCCAACGGTGCGGGTAAATCCACGACGTTAAAAGCCATTTCTGGTTTGTTGAAAACCGAAGATGGTGAAGTGACGCGCGGCGAAATCAACTTCATGGGCGAGCGCATAGACAACAAAAGCCCGGAAGAGATCGTCCGTTCGGGCATCTTCCAAGTTATGGAAGGGCGCCGAATTGTTGAAGACATGACGGTGATAGAAAATCTTCGCTTAGGCGCTTACACGCGCACGGACAACGAAGTCGAGCAAGACATCGAAATGGTGTTTGATTATTTCCCTCGCCTTAAAGAGCGCACCGGTCTAGCGGGTTATTTGTCAGGTGGTGAGCAGCAAATGCTGGCGATTGGTCGTGCACTGATGGCTCGCCCGAAAATGATCTTGTTGGATGAGCCGTCGATGGGGCTTTCGCCGCTGTTGGTGAAGGAGGTGTTCAGCATTATTAACAAGATTAATAAAGATCAAGGCATTACCATGCTTTTGGTTGAGCAGAATGCCAACTTTGCCCTTCAAGCGGCCGATTACGGTTACATCATGGAATCAGGCAAAATCGTACTGGATGGCAGCAAGCACGAACTGCTAAACAATGAAGATGTGAAAGAGTTCTACCTTGGCGGCGGCGATGAAGATCGCAAGAGCTTTAAGAATCTGAAATCTTACAAACGTCGTAAGCGTTGGTTATAAGGAGCAAGGATGAACGAACTATTTGATGCGAAAGAATCGTTATCTCCGCAGGCACGAGAAGAATCGCTGTTTCAACGTCTGCCAACGTTGATTGAAAATGCAAAAGCCAACAGCGAACATTATGCGGCGCATTTTTCTGAGTTAAATCCTACATTGGCGAATAATCGTGAAGGGCTTACCCAGTTTCCAATTACGCGCAAATTCAATATTCCAAACCAGCAGCAACTTAAACCGCCGTTTGGTGGTTTAAATAGTGTTGCGATTGGTCAGATGGCGCGTGTATTCCAATCACCGGGGCCGTTGTATGAGGCACAAACGGATGAGGTGGATTTCTGGCGTATGGGGCGCGCGTTTCACGCGGCTGGATTTAGTGCGGGCGATTTAGTGCATAACACGCTCTCTTATCATTTCTCGCCTGGTGGATTTATTATGGATGGTGGCGCAAGAGCTTGTGGCTGCGCGGTATTTCCGGCGGGTGTCGGGAATACCGAAGCACAAATTGAAACGATTAAACAGCTTCAGCCAACGGGTTATACGGGCACGCCTTCTTACTTGCTGACGTTGTTACAAAAGTACCAAGATAAATACGATGAGTCGCCGAGTTTTACCAAAGCGCTGGTCTCTGGTGAAGCGGTCACCGCAGACATGCAACAGATGTTTGAGGACAAAGGCATTGCAGTTTCTCAAGCCTACGCAAGTGCTGAGCTTGGTTTGATTGCTTATCAAGTGTCTGGTGAGCAAGGCTTGGTGATTGCCGAAGATATTATCGTTGAAATCGTTAATCCTGATGGCATTCCTGTACAACCGGGAGAAGTCGGCGAAGTGGTCGTGACATCGCTCGATGAGAAGTTTCCGCTGATTCGCTACGCAACGGGAGATTTATCGGCATACCTAGAAACGGGCTCGGGTTCGCCACGCACGAATGCGCGAATTAAAGGCTGGATGGGGCGTGCGGACTCAGCGGTGAAAGTGAAAGGCCTGTTTGTTTATCCGCATCAGATCCAAGAAGTCTGTCGTCGCCACGATATTAAAGGCTCCTTGAAAATTGAGCGTGATGGCTTCAACGATACCATTACTTTCTGCTGCCATGATGTTCATGTATCAGCAGAGGACATTCAAGCAACACTCCAGTCTGTCACTAAACTGAAAGGCAATGTCCAGTTTGTACCGAACCAAGCGGAGCAGCCGTTAATCAATGACCTGCGCAGTTAACCCATCATTGTAAAACGCATTTATAAAAAGCTAACAACGTAAAAATCAAAGGCTAGGAGAGGGGATACCACATTGTGCTGTGTATCCCTTTCTTTTTTGTGCCAGTACAATCAGGAGGGCGATAAATGAAGCAGGCACCGACCATCAATCAACAGTTTTGGGATAATTTGTTTACCCAAGGCACTATGCCATGGGATGCCAAAACCACACCTCAAGAGCTAAAAGCTTACCTAGAAAAAGCGCTTAATAGCGGTCAGTCTGTATTTATCCCTGGCTGTGGCGCTGCTTATGAACTCAGCTCTTTTATTCAATATGGGCATGACGTGATCGCGATGGATTACAGTGAACAAGCGGTGAAAATGGCGCAATCGACATTAGGTAAGCACAAAGATAAAGTCGTGCTGGGGGATGTATTTAACGCTGACTCTACGTACGCATTTGATGTGATTTACGAGCGTGCCTTTCTTGCTGCACTACCGAGAGACCAGTGGCCAGATTACTTTGCTATGGTGGATAAATTGCTGCCAAGAGACGGTTTGTTAATTGGTTATTTCGTTATAGATGATGATTACCACTCTCGCTTCCCTCCATTTTGTTTGCGAAGTGGGGAGTTGGAGGGTTATCTAGAACCGACGTTTAAGCTTGTGGAATCCTCAATGGTGGCAAACAGTGTTGAGGTTTTTAAAGGTAGAGAGCGCTGGATGGTGTGGCAGAAAAGCTGCCGTATTTAAACGCTATGGCATCAAATAATGAATACAAAATCAGCGTCACATAATGCATATTTTAAAGATAATTATTCTTGTGGTAACGATAATTGTTGTGAATTGGCGAAGTTGTGAGAAATGTAGATCATGTCCTTTGAAAACATAAGGATATATAATATGGACAAATCATTTTCTCTCATCGATAAGCCTACCTTCTTAGGCTCACTCTTTCTTTTACTTAGCGTCGTTATACCTTTAATTTTATTTCCCACACAAGGTGCGGATTGGATAGCTTCAGCCAAATTTTTCATGACCGATAAGCTTGGTGTTTTATACCTCGCACTGGGTATCGCAGCAATGTGTTTTATGATTTATACGGTGTTCAGCGATCTTGGCCAAATCAAACTTGGTGAAGCCGACGAGCAACCAGAATTTGGTAACGCCTCATGGGCTGCAATGCTATTTTGTGGAGGTATTGGCGCAAGTATTCTGTATTGGGGGTGTATCGAGTGGGCATACTACTATCAATCACCACCATTTCAGTTGGAAGCTGGCAGTGAAGAAGCCATTCGCTGGGCCGCGACTTATGGTCTGTTTCACTGGGGACCGATCGCTTGGTCAATTTACCTTATTCCTGCTCTGCCTATCGCTTACTTCTTTTATGTACGCAAACAACCTGTTTTGAAAATCTCTAGTGCGTTAATGCCTGTATTAGGAGAAAAGCGCGCAAACGGTGGTATTGGCAAGTTTATTGATGTGCTGTTTATTTTTGGTATGTTGGGTGGCGCGGCGACTACGCTTGGCTTAGCAGCGCCTCTTATCAACGGTGGTCTACATCATATCTTCGGTCTTCCAAACAATACCTTCAGCCAAGTGGCTGTATTACTTCTCTGTACTGCGATTTTTGGTTACTCCGCGTATGCAGGGCTTGAGAAGGGGATCAAATTCCTTAGTAACATTAACTTCTGGGGTGCGATGGGCTTGTTACTCTTTGTACTCGCCGTTGGGCCAACCGTGTTTATGTTAGAAACAGGCTTAGATTCTATTGGTCGTATGTTGTCTAACTTCTTTGTTATGGCCACCTGGGCGGAGCCGTTTGGTGGTTATGGTGAATTTACGGATACACACTTCCCGCAAGACTGGACTATTTTCTACTGGGCATGGTGGTTGGTCTTTGCTCCTTGCATGGGATTGTTTGTTGCTCGTATCTCGCGTGGAAGAACGATCAAACAGATGGTCGTAGGTTCTATATTTTACGGTTCTTTAGGTTGTTTCTTATTCTTCATTGTTTTAGGTAACTATGGTTTATCGTTGCAATTGACGGGTGAGCTTGATGTCATCGCAATCCTTAACGAATCAGGCGCACCAGCGGCTATTTTTGCAACGTTAGACACATTACCGTTAGGGTCAATCGTTATTGGTGTTTTTACACTGTTGTGTATTATTTTTACGGCGACGTCGTTTGACTCTATCTCGTACATTCTTGCGTCTGTGGTTCAAAATGATGTGACGGAAGAACCGATGCGCTGGAACCGTTTGTTCTGGGCGTTTACTTTGTCTTTTCTGCCAACCGTCCTAATGTTCATGGGAGGTTTATCGACATTACAAACCGCTGCGATCGTGGGAGGTTTACCGTTGTTAGTTATCTCGGTGATGTTGATGGTGTCCTTTGTTCGCGCGGCGAGCCTAGATATTAAACATCAAGCAGAATACGAAGAGCCAACCATTAACATTGAAGAACTGCCGGAAATTGACCCTTGGTCAACAGAGGGAATGGCCTTGGCGAAATTTGAGCGCTTTAAAGACTTAGCTCAACAGGCGGCTGAAGAAGAGCGCGAAGCAATGGCGGCCCTGATGAGCATGCGTAAGAGAATTCGCGCATTTGCCTTAGAGCACAGCTGTGAATCTGGGTTTTCGGACCATCATTTACCAGAAGAGATGCAAACAGAGCTACAGCAACTAACCGAAGCGCTTGAGTTGGCTCAACAGAAGAAACAAGAACTGTCTGAACAAGCCCAAGAATCTCGAATGGAATTTAATCATGTGTTATTAGGCGGCGCGTCGGCAGGTTTAGCAACGTCGCAGGCTTAAGAACAGACACACAAGAGCCGAGTACAAACTCGGCTCTTTTTTTGGCGTGGATACCTTACAGTTAAAAATTCTGCTCAGTCAGTGTTAATGCTTATACTATTTTAGGTTGACCATCTGATGCGGTGGCACCGCCGTCTACAGGTAGGTTTACGCCATTAATGAAAGATGCGTCATCACTTGCCAAGAAAGTCACGACGGACGCAATTTCTTCAGGTTCGGCGGCTCGGCCAAGCGCAATGCGCTCATTGAATTTATCGCGGATTTCCTGCGGCCAGCCGTTCGTCATGTTGGTTTTTACTAAGCTTGGGCATACGGCGTTAATTCTTACACCCTCCGCACCATGGTCCAATGCCATCGCTCTAGTCAGGTTGACCACAGCGCCTTTACTCGCGCAATAGAATGCGGCACCCCAGTCACCACCCAAACCAGAAACGGACGCGGTATTCACCATACAACCTTTCGTTTTTAAGAGTTCAGGTAACGCAAACTTCGCGCAATAAACAACACCATCAATGTTTACACCAGAGATCTTCTTCCAGTCTTCCACACTACCTTCAATCACGGAACCTGGGACATGTACGCCAGCATTGTTTACTAAAATATCCAGTTTACCGAAACGGGTAACAACATCAGAAATCAGTGCTGCGACTTTGTCTGGATCAGAAACATCAATGGAATGCGCAGACACGCGCTGTTTATCAAAGCCCTCAACGGCGTTTGCCAACTGCTCTTCATTCCAATCGGCAAGAGCGACGTTTGCGCCTTCTTCATACAGACGTTTTGCGATGGCCAAACCAATACCATTGGCAGAACCAGTGACGAGTGCGACTTTATTTTTTAATCCTCTCATGCGATTTCTCCTTCGAAACTTACAAAAACGGGATCTTGATTTTTCTCTGTGCGCGGCAACATCAGTTTGTCGTTGTCGCTGTAATCTACGGGGATAGCCACCACTGCTGGTCCTTCAACGTCCATGGCTTTATTCAATGTCGGTAGCAATTCGTGTTGACTAGTCACTGCGAAGCCTTTCGCGCCAAATGATTCGGCGTACGCCTTGAAATCAATTGGTCCAAATTTCACACCAGAGCAGCGCTGATATTTGTTGATCTCTTGCATTTCTACCATGTTGTAGGCGTTATCAACCCAAACAATATGGACGATATTGCAGTTCAGTCTAACCGCGGTTTCTAACTCCATGCTCGATTGCATAAAACCGCCGTCTCCCGATATCGATACCACTTTACTACCAGGTTTTAGTAGGCTGACACCAATGGCCCATGGCAGTGCAACGCCCATCGTTTGTTGGCCGTTAGACACCAGCATTTGGCGAGCTCGAAAACAACTTAAGTAACGAGCGATCCAGATGTGGAAGCTCCCCATATCAAGACATAACGTGGTATCTGGTGTGATGATAGATTGCATGGCTTTAATCAGTGCCAGTGGATGAAACCCTTGCTTGTTATAGACATTGGGATAGGTCTTGATCACTTGCCGTTGCAGTGCTACCTCTTCCAGTACTGAAAGTGCTGTTGGGGAAAGGCGAGCATATTCAGAGATATAGCTGCCCATTTTGTCTAATGACTGCGCAATGTTTCCGACGATTTCAACACAAGGCTGATAATTAAGTTGGTACTCAGCCGGTTCAATATCGAGGTGAATCACTGGGTTACGGTGGCTGTTCCAAAGCTCAGGGTCATACTCTATTGGGCTAAAGCCGATGGTGAGAATTAAATCGGCGTCCCGCAGTAAAACATCGCCAGGTTGGTTATTAAATAAACCGACACGCCCAGCAAAGTGGTGATAGTAATTGATGTCTACCGTGCCGGCGGCCTGGTAAGTGCCGACAACGGGTAGCTGCGTATTTTGAAGAAATCGGGCGATAGCAGCAGCGTTTTGACTGCGGCTCGCGTGAAGGCCAAGTAAAACTACACAGCGCTTTGCTTTACTGATTCGACTGACCGCTTCTTCGAT
Organism: Vibrio sp. Y10_XG_PY6; assembly: GCF_024181795.1. Taxonomy (NCBI): domain Bacteria; kingdom Pseudomonadati; phylum Pseudomonadota; class Gammaproteobacteria; order Vibrionales; family Vibrionaceae; genus Vibrio; species Vibrio sp. Y10_XG_PY6. Next base: position 1,334,221 of record NZ_JAMZAQ010000001.1, on the reverse strand, counting down.
TGCTGCGATGTCTGCGCAACCAGGCTGTGTGTAAGGCGAGGGGACAATAATGTCCGTTTGGGTTTGCTCGGATAAAACATCTTGGGGGAGACTCAAAAAGCAAGCCCCAGGACGACCTGACTCTGCGATACGAAATGCGTTCGCCATGATCTCGCTTGTGGCGTCCACATGCTGCACTTCAGCACTGAACTTGGTTATAGAGCGAAAAATACTGACGGTATCCATGCTCTGGTGTGTTTGTTTTTGCTGGTCAGTTCGTTTCACCGCACCACCGATAGCAATCAGCGGATCGCCTTCGGAGTTTGCTGTTGCAACCCCCGTAACTAGATTGCCACAGCCTGGACCTGACGTAACCATTGTGACGCCTGCTTTGCCGGTTAGTCTTCCCATAACGCCCGCCATAAATGCGCCGTTAGCCTCGTGGCGTACCGGAATCATTTGGATGTTAGTGTCTTCAATCGCATCGAACAGTCGATCGATTTTTGCACCGGGAATACCGAATATGTACTTAATGCCGAGAGACTCTAGCTGTTGAGCGATCAACTGAGCTCCATTCTTATTTGAAGGTTTGGATTGCATTTGTTGTCCTTATTATTTGCCTGACTTTGTTACTTTTCCGCCTTTTCTATGGCGGTATTTATATCTTCCGGAGCCAAATTGGCACTGAGGAAGTCTGTCGATACCGGGGTATCAATCACTAGCCGCGAGACTTTGCCAATCTGGAGGAACCCTGACGAAATGCTGTAATCCTGGATATGACCACCTCCTTGGCGATCATCGGTAATAAAATGTTCGTGATAGCCGGGTACATTGATGCCAGTCGTATATTTAGGACTGCGAAAGCCGGCGACCACGCCTTGCTTATGCGTGAAGCGGAATGTTGGTTGTTCTTTGACCACTTCAAGCATTGGTCGATAAGGGCGTGTTTGTTTAGGTACGGTGCGAGTACGAACTGAATCGAAAACGCCATCAATGCGCACTGCGCAAAATAGGTTATCGCTTGGAACCATGTCGTCTATGAGGCTATGGACTTCATGACGTGACATGCGCGATGTTAGTGGCAGCTCGATATCAGGCTTAAAAAAAGTCATGACAGCAAAGGGCGTTTTTTGCGCCAGGTCTGCCGGGTTTGCGGAGCCATCCGACTTGAGTTGAAAAACTTCCTTATCAAAAGCAATCAACTCACCATCCAATTCATTGAACGTACCTAAACCAAAATCCCCATGTTTCAGCAGTTCTTCTATGGTTGTTGAGCCTTCGTAAACACCAGCGATCAAAGCACTCATCAACGAAGTCTGATAAATCTCACCATCTCCGGTAACGTGATGGTATTCAGAAAATTCTTTCGCTACTTCAAGCGAACAAGCACATAGAGGGTTATAAAATCCACGCATGAGTAAGACCAGTTATGCAATGAAGAGTATATTTAGATTGACTTCTACACGGTGCTAAATCCAATATAAAAAAGATTTATTTTGATATGGAAAATATATGGAATTTCGCTACCTGAAGTATTTTGTCGCGGTCGCCGAGACTCGTCACTTTACCCGAGCCGCTGAACAGTTAGGGATTGCGCAACCTCCTTTAAGTCAACAAATCAAAAAGTTAGAGCACGAGCTTGGTGTGGACCTATTTAAGCGCTTGTCTAGAGGGGTAGAACTGACCCATGCTGGGCAAGTCTTTTATACGGATGCGGTAAATATTCTTGCTGATGTGGAACGCGCTAAAGCAAAAGCCCGACAGATTGCCCGTGGTGAAAATACGCAGGTTAAAATTGGGTTCGCGACGTCAACATCAACCTGCATTGAGGTATTAGAGAGGGTAGGGCGTATTCAAGAGAATGGGGTTCATTTACAGGCGGCGGAACTGTCAATGCCAGAGCTTGCCGCTCAGTTAAAAAGCAAACAACTTGATCTCGCAATCATGCGGCTACCCTGTTACGCCAGTGAGCCTTTTGAGCACAAGGTGTTGTTTAACGACCCGTTTGTCGCGGTGATTCCGGCGGGGCACGAATTGGCAAAATATCCCTGTATCCAGATGAAACAGTTGAGAGGCCATAAAATTTTACTGTTTCCACGAGAGACTGGACCTGCATTGTTTGATGGCATGAGCACACTTTTTGCCGACGCAGGAGTAAGGCTCGAACCACAGTTCGCAGCACCGCAACTTCGTACGACGATCGCCATGGCGCAGGCAGGGCTAGGTATTGCTCTCGTTCCGTGCTCACTGGCTGAACATCTCGATGATTCCGCGACAGTCGCCGAGATTGATGATATCCCTCTCACCAGTCGTGTTGTCGTTGCTTGGGAGGCATCTAATCTCAATAAACAAGCGTTGAAAGTAGCCATGAACATCAGTCATGTTGAGGCTTAAAGATGAGTTATCGAACTGGCTCTGATAGCCCCAGGCAAATGTGATACTCTCCCTCGTTATATGCAAAGCTATGCTTTGGTTGAATAGACAAATCTTACTCAACGAATAGAACTTACTGAGGGTGTACCAATGATATACGCTGCGGTCTTTGATATGGACGGGTTGCTGATTGATTCAGAACCTTTGTGGAAGGAAGCGGAAAAGCAGGTGTTTTCATCAGTTGGCGTCCAAGTGACCGAAGTATTATCAAAGCAGACTGCGACGATGACGACAGGTGAAGTAACAAGGTTTTGGTATGAACGTAATCCTTGGCAAGAAAAGAGCCTAGAGGAAGTAGAGAATGCTGTTGTGGATAAAGTGGAGGCATTAATAATTGAAAAAGGATGCGAATTAGAGGGTGTTACAGAAACACTCAAATTGCTTAAGGAAAAAGGGTTTAAGATAGGGCTGTCTACTAATTCACCTTATCAACTCATTCCCACCATTTTGAACAAACTCGGTATTGCCAGTTACTTTGACGCGATATCATCGTCAGACGATGTAGAAAAGGGCAAGCCAGAGCCAGATGTCTACCTTTCAACAATCAATAAACTAGGTGTAGATTCAAGTAACTGTATTGCCTTTGAAGACTCTTATTCGGGTATGCTTGCGGCAACACGAGCAAACATAAAAACAGTCGTGATACCTCAACCTGATAAGTTCTACCAAGAGTTTAATGAAGCCAGTCTAAAGCTGCAAAAGCTATCAGAGTTTAATGAAAGCCATTTGGCGAGTTTAATGGACTTGAGTTTGAGAGCAACAATTGCACCAACACCGTATGAAAGTTTTTAGAAAAAGGACTTGATTGTGAACAGTCGGTCGCTGAAAAAATACCTACTGCCAATGTTCTTATTGGTTTTACCTATAGAATCATTCGCAAAAGATACGACTATGTTGGACGAGCTCAATAATCGATTTGTTACATTTGAAAGGCGATTTGATGATTGTATCAACTCTTCTTCTCAAAATGATGTGAGTGAAAACATTGTCGATAAGATTCAAGCGCTTAATATTGATTTTGAAATTTCTGTTGGCTATTTATACAAACAATCACTTTATTTATGCTCTGATAATGAATTCAGTGAGTTAGCAAGGATTATCATGATAATTGAAACCTCCGATAATGATGGATTGCAATTATCAAAGGCAAAAGCTAGTCAAATTAGAAAGCTACTTTTTAGCAAAGTGGATTTACGTTTAGAGTCGAAGCTTCAAAGTTTACCGCAAGATAAAAAGGAAGCATTACTGAACCTTGCGAAAAAGCTTGAACCTTTTGATCTCGTAAGCATGCATGAACGACTGCAGGCAATGTAGACTTATGAAAGAGTGTTTTGAGTAGATTCTTAACACTTGGCTTTATCATTAAGATTGAGTATTAGGTTCAACGCCTCTAGCTCTTACACAAGCTCTAGAGGCATCCATTTAAAAGTGCCGAGCTAAGATTTTAATCCTGCAGCGGTCATCATGACGCGAAATAACATAGACACTAACCCTAATGCAGCGACGCTAGCGACCCAAATTCCAACCATCCACGCCCATTGGCGGCACCAATTTTTGACTTTCATACTCACTCCTTATCAACTCGTTAATGGTACGCTTCGTCTTCTTTCACTTTTCCAGAGAAGACGTAGTAACTCCAAAAGGTGTAAGCCAGAATTATCGGGATGATGATCACCGCTCCAACGAGCATAAAGCGCTGACTGCTTGCAGGAGCCGCTGCTTCCCATATTGATATGCTAGGAGGAATGATATTTGGCCAGATACTGATGCCAAGCCCAGCGAACCCGAGAATCACGATCACCAATGCCATCACGAAAGGGCTGTGCTCTTTTCGCTTTTTTACGGAGTCGGCAATCTTCAAACATACCAGCCCAGTAATGACAGGTACGGGCAATAAGTAGAACAAATTAGGCAGAGAAAACCATCTTTCCGCAATGGCAGGGTAAGCAAGTGGGGTCCAAGCGCTCACAATGACTAATGCGGAGATCATCGCCAGTAGTGTTTTGTTAGTGAAGCGGTACATCGTGTTTTGCAGTGCACCTTCCGTTTTCATGATGAGCCATGTGCTACCAAGCAGTGCGTACGTTGCGACTAAACCCAAACCACAAAAGATGGGAAAAGGGGTGAGCCAGTCTAGTTGGCTACCTACGAAAACGCGGTTTTCCACCGCAAAGCCTTGAATTACCGCGCCAACAACGATGCCTTGGAAAAACGTGGTTAAAATCGAGCCGACCATAAAAGAGCGATCCCAGAACTTTAAGTGGTTTTCCAATGCTTTAAAGCGAAACTCAAACGCTACGCCACGAAAGATCAAAGCAATCAACATCAACGTCAAAGGGATGGTTAGCGCTTCAATAATTACCGCGTAAGCCATCGGAAAAGCGCCAAATAGAGATGCGCCTCCAAGCACAATCCAAGTTTCGTTGCCGTCCCAAACTGGCGCGACACTGTTGACCATGACGTCTTTTTGTTTTTCATCCTTGATGAAGGGCATCAGTATTCCAATACCCAAATCGAAGCCATCCATGATGATGTACATCAAAGTGGCAAAAACGATGATCGCGAACCAAATCACGGATAAATCAAAATGCATATTCTTTACCTTCACTTTGTGACAAATTCTAAATGCGGCCTGAAACGGTCGTCATGTCGTGCTCATCGTGCTCGATTGCATCGGGGCCTTTCTTGATTTGGTGGATCATGTAGTAATACCCAAAACCAAACACCAAACTGTACACAACAAGGAAACACAGCAGGCTGATGCTCATTTGTAGGTCTCCATGTGCGGAAACCGCATCACGCGTTTTTTGTACGCCATACACGACCCAAGGTTGCCGACCAACCTCTGTCGTAAACCAGCCAGCGAGTATCGCGATAAGACCAGATGGCCCCATAAATAATGAAAACTTGAGGAACCAACGCGAGGTATAGAGCGTGTTCTTTTTTCGTAGCCACATGCTGTATAAGCTTTGAAAAATCATCAGGAGTCCTAGCCCGACCATGATTCGAAATGACCAAAAGACGATAGGTGAGTTCGGTCGTTCCTCTTCCGGGAAGTCTTTCAGCGCCGGGATTGGCTCAGTTAAACTGTGGCGTAGGATCAAACTTCCTAGAACAGGAATTTCTATGGCATAGTCTGTGCGTTCTTGTTCCATGTTTGGCATGCCGAACAATATCAATGGGGTCGGTTTGCCATCGCTGTTATCCCAATGTCCTTCGATGGCGGCGATTTTGGCGGGCTGGTGTTCCAAGGTGTTTAGCCCGTGCATATCGCCAATCACGGCTTGGAGTGGCGCAAGGAACACTAAGATCCCGAGCGACATCGAAAACATGGTTTTTACCGCAGTCGATTGATTGCCTCTCAATAAATGCCAAGCGGCTGACGCGCCTACAAATAGTGCGGAACTGACGAAAGCCGCGACGCTCATGTGCGCCAAACGATAAGGAAATGAAGGATTGAAAACGATAGCAAACCAGTCGGTTGGCACCACGCGTCCATCGACAATTTCATAGCCTTGTGGCGTTTGCATCCAACTGTTGGAGGCGAGAATCCAGAACGTCGAAATGATCGTGCCTAACGCCACCATCGAGGTTGCAAAAAAGTGCAGCTTTTCGCCGACGCGACGCCAACCAAATAGCATCACGCCAAGAAATCCAGCTTCGAGAAAGAAAGCCGTTAACACTTCATAAGTCAGTAATGGGCCAGTGATAGAACCAGCGAAGTCGGAGAAACCACTCCAGTTGGTGCCGAATTGATAGGCCATGACAAGACCAGATACAACGCCCATTCCAAAGTTAACCGCAAAAATTTTCGACCAGAAGTGATAGAGCTTTTGGTAATCGGGATTACGTGTTTTTAGCCATAAACCTTCCAGCACGGCGAGGTAGGTGGCCAAACCTATGGTGATAGCGGGGAAAATAATATGAAAGGATACCGTAAAGGCGAACTGTATCCGTGCAAGCATAAATGCGTCGAGGCCAAACATTAAACTTCCTTTGATCTTTTAAGTTTTATGAGAGAGCTATTTTAAAAGGAGCGGAATGAGGGAAGTAGGTACAGACAGTGACTATAAACCTATAACAGATTAAATACTGAAGTGTTATTATTTTGAATTCGGCTTTATGGAGGGGGATTTGCGTTTGGCGAAGTACCAAGAGTTAGTGGAACAGCTTAAAAGGCAGATAAAATCGGGGATATGGCATCCGGGTGACAAGCTGCCTTCTCTGCGTCGCCAATCTGAACACTCGGGTTTAAGCTTGATGACGGTGTTGCATGCCTATCAAATTCTGGAATCTCAAGGCTGGGTAACGTCACAGCCGCGATCTGGTTATCGAGTCGCTCCCAATATTAAGAGTTCAAATGAACCCCAAGCGCCAGCCGCGGTTTCGTGGACAGAGCAGGTAGACATCAATGAGTTTATCTTTGATGTGCTGCAGGCGAGTAAAAATCCATCCATGATCAATTTTGGCTTTGCCTATCCAGATCCAAGTTTGTACCCACGCTATCACGTGAATCGGGCTATGAGCGCAGCCGCTCGCAATATGCCGATTTCCACCGCCTTTGATAACTTACCGCCGGGAAACGAACAATTACGTACCATCATCGCGAAGCGTTATGCTGCGAAAGGCATTCAAATTTCACCCGATGAAATTGTCATTACGGCAGGCGCGCTGGAGGCGTTAACGCTCAGTTTGCAAGCCTGCACAAGACCGGGAGATTGGGTGGTTGTGGAGTCGCCTGCATTCTATGGCGCATTGCAATCCTTAGAGCGGTTAGGTTTGAAAGCGCTCTCAGTAAGAACAGACCCAGTCACGGGTATTGACCTAGATTCATTGGAACGAGCGCTGCAAACACACGATGTGAAAGCATGTTGGCTGATGTCGAACTTCCAAAATCCTCTGGGTTTTACGCTCTCCGACGAGAAAAAACAAAAGCTGATTGAACTGACACAGCGATATAACGTGCCAGTGATTGAAGATGATGTGTACAGCGAACTGCATGCCGGGAATGACTCGGTTTACCCACTAAGAATGTTTGATGACACGGGCAATACCATGTTGTGCTCCTCGTTTTCAAAATCATTAATCGCAGGGCTACGTATTGGTTGGGTTGCGGCGGGAAAGCGGGCGCTAGAGGTACAAAAGTTACAGTTAATGAGTACATTAGCGACGAGTGCACCAGTGCAAATGACATTGGTGCACTATTTAACAAGCCGCAATTATGAATCGCATTTGAAGCAGTTACGGAAAAAGCTGTTTGAACGTAAAAGTAAAATGACGGATCTGCTTAATGAGCTGTTACCTGAAGAAGTCAAAGCGTTAAGCCAAAGCGGCGGGTACTTTATTTGGTTAGAGCTTCCCAAGCATATCGACGCCTTGCAGATATATCGAGAAGCGCTAAAAGATAATATCAGCATCGCACCGGGAAAGATGTTCAGCCTGACAGAACAATACGATCACTGTATTCGTCTTAACGCTTCTTTTGAGCTTAATGACAAATACGTCCATGCTCTCAATTTGCTTGCCAACATTATTCGCGATCATTTGGCAAAATAGCGACTTTCTTCAGTTTTTTGGTTTAATGGAGCGCGCCGGATTTCCAGCAACTCGATCGCCTGGCGCAACATCTTTGGTTACGACAGAGCCAGCGCCGACGACGGCCTCATCGCAAATGGTCACGCCTGGCAGTATGATTGCGCCCCCACCAATCCAAACGTTATTGCCGATTTTGACCGGTTTGGCGATCTCATCTCCGGCTAAGCGTCTTTGTGTATCGAGTGAATGAGCGGCTGTGTAAATTTGCACTCTAGGCCCAATCATGACGTTCGCACCAATCTCAACCTGTCCATTGTCCAGAATAATGGCATCCCAGTTGATGTAGGTGTTTTCCCCGATGGACAAGTGGCAACCGTAGGTAAGTTGAAGCGGTGGCTCTATACAGGCGCTGTTTTCTAATTGGACGCCCATCTCCGCCAATAGTTGTCTACGGATACCTGGGTTTGGCTCGTGGTTAAATTGGAAGACAAGCTGCGCAGTTTTGGCGCGCATTAGCTTTAGTTCTTCATCCAGGCAATTATAGGTTTCTCCAGAGCGCATCCGAGTCAGTTCTGACATAACAATCATTCCATTAATGGTTTGCAGTTGAGGCCACAATGATAAGTGAGTGTTTCAGTCAATAGGGGATTTTTATTATGAAATCAGAGGTTTATCACTGATTTATATTCAATAGGTTTAGTTTTGAGTAAGCACTCGTTAAGAGTCATTCAAATAGAGAAGTGAAGTGAATTGGGTAAGTTCCTTTTAGCAGGGGAGGAAAGTATAGATTGGATGTTGCTTTCCTCTCCACAGCTTGATTTGGAGCATTTATTGGCTGTCCCACATCACTTCGCACTCTTCTTTAATAGCCGATTTTAAAAGCTCAATAAGTGGAAATGCTCTGCGTCCTAAACTGACCGTTTGTTCTTCTTGCTCCTCATCTTCTTCCATTGCTTGACTGTTGTTCTTCTCTATCGCTTCTTGTGCTGCGAGAGCGGAGGTCAATCTAGATAGAGCATCAGGGATGTCTTGAGCGGAAATTGACCCTGGTACTGAGCCACTATGCCCCATCATTTTGATCATCTTTATTGCAATATCGCCAAACATAGTGACGTTCGAGTGGCTATGGCAACGAAATGTAACAAGCATTTACCTGCTCCTGTTGTAGGTGTTCATTTGAGTATAAATGGTATCTGAGACACGAGGCAATTTAATCCGATAATTCGCAATCTTTCAGATAGCTATCTATCTTTAACGAAAGACAAACCTAAGGAGATGATTTTGTTGAACTCCCAATTAAAGACGTTGATTTGGCGGCTTCACAAGCGAATATTTACGTTGCTTATGGTGTTATGCACATGTTCACCTTCTGTCGTTGCTCAACCTTCCATTGTTTTTGGTGTCGTACCGCAACAGTCGGCGACCAAACTAGTGCAACAATGGCAGCCATTACTGCAACGTTGGGGAGATCTTGCTGGCGTTGAGATTAAGTTTGCCACGGCGCGTGATATTCCCACGTTCGAAGCACGCTTGATGGCTGGAGCCTACGACATTGCATACATGAACCCATATCACTTTACGTTGGTGAATCAAAACCCAGGTTATACGGCTTTAGCAAGAGCGAAAAATAAGCGCATCACAGGCATTATTGTAGCAAGGCGAGGGAAGTCGGTTTCCCTTGATGAGCTGCAAGAAAAGACCATCGCTTTTCCTGCTCCACGAGCATTTGCTGCCTCTATCATCACACAATCAGAGTTGGCGCAGAAAGGCATCAAGTTTACGCCTAAATACGTTGGTTCGCACGACTCAGTCTATTTGGGGGTACTTAAAGGTTTGTACATTGCTGGTGGTGGCGTGAAGCGTACCTTTGAGAGCTTACCGAGTGAAATAAAAGACCAACTTAGCATCATTTATACAACTGCTGGTTATACGCCTCATGCTATTGCGGTTTCAAATAATGTCGATGAAGAGATTACTCTTGCCTTACGAAAGGCAATTTCGCAACTTAATGATGATCCAAAAGCACAGGAGAGTTTCACTTTACTCAACATTGACGGGTTACAGCTTGCACAAGACCAAGATTGGCAAGATGTTGTTCAATTGGGAATCTCAAGATAAATGGTTGCCCTATGACGCTGCGTTCGAAAACGATACTTGGCATTGCTCTTATTGAGGCCCTTGCGCTCGGTGTACTCATCATTAGTGGGCTTAATTGGTTGGAAAGTTCCAACGAGACTAGCCTCGAGGTTGGGAGCCAACACTTGGTGAGTGTATTTGCTCAGGCGTCGAGAGATGCGGTGATTGCGACGGACTTAGCCTACCTAGACAGTTTTGCTCGTTCTGTCGTGAGTGAGCACGAGCTGGCTTATATTCGTATTGTTAATCAAGATGGCGTCGAGTTGACGCTACAAGGGGATTACAGCGGTGTTGATACTGGTGTGAGACCGTTTGATGTGACCGATGGAGTTTACGATGTTGCGCAAGAGATTACTCTTGGAGAGCAGACTTTCGGTAAGGTTGAAATGGGGGTGAATGTTGAACATGTACATCAAGTACTTTCATTTGCGACTCAGGCAAGTTTGGTTATCGCCTTTATTGAAATGTCGCTGGTGGCCATGTTTTCGTATGCTCTCGGTAGCTATTTGATGAAGCGGCTCGATCTTCTTCGTACTGGGGTAATCAAGGTTTCACAGCAAGGTCCGGGTTCGCAAATTTCGATTTCAGGCAATGACGAAGTTACACGTGTTGGCGAAGCGTTTAACCAAATGTCACGCTCTTTAGCACAAGCGCAAACTAAACTTCAGCAAGAGCATCAAACCCAGCAACAGTTATCGGCCAAAATATCGCAGCTTGCTGAGGTTGCTGAACATGCGCGTGATACCATCATCATTACTCACCCTGACGGCACTATTGCATGGGTAAACCCTGCGTTTGAACAGCTAACCGAATATACGTTGGAAGAAGTTATTGGCAAATCGCCGGGCGAGTTACTCCAAGGGCCAGACACAGACCCAAATACGGTGGCATTGCTCTCAAAAAGTGTCCGTAAGCACTCTCCTATTAGGGTTGAAATACTCAACTATACCAAGTCGAAGCACCCGTATTGGGTCGAGTTGGAGCTCTCTCCTGTGTTTGATGAAGATGGCGGGCTGTTACGTTTTATTGCGGTTGAGCGTGACATCACCGACAGGCGCAGGATGGAGAGGCGTCTGTCGTCTGCTTTAGATAAATCGAAAAAGGCGATGCAAGCCAAATCGGAATTTTTGGCGAACATGAGCCATGAGATTCGCACCCCAATGAACGCGATCATGGGGATCAGCGAGATATTGCTTGAGAACGAAAACCGTCGAGAGCCAAGGGAGTTATTACTCTTGCTGCACAAATCTGCCAACAACCTTGTGACGATCATTAACGACATCCTCGACTACAGCAAAGTAGAAGCGGGCAAGTTGACGTTAGTTGAAGAGGAGTTTGACTTGCGTTCACTCGTCGAGAGTTGCACCGCTTTGTGTGCCTATCAGGCGGATAAAAAGAACCTTAAGTTGTTGGTTGATATGCCATTGTCTATGAATACGGTCGTGGTCGGCGATAAAGGTCGGATTAATCAAATCTTGCTTAACTTGATCGGTAATGCGGTGAAATTCACGGATGAAGGCCATGTGCTACTCAAAGTCAGAGAAAGTGAGTACGGTTTTGATTTTTCCGTGAATGATACGGGCATTGGTATTCCCGAAGATCGATTGGCTCATATTATGGATAAGTTTGAGCAGGTCGATACCTCCGCGACAAGACGCCATGAAGGTACAGGCTTGGGGTTGGCAATCTCAAAACGTTTGATCAGCATGTACAACGGCGAGCTTTGTGTGCATTCGGATTTTGGCAAAGGGTCGTGTTTTAGCTTTAGTTTGCAGTTGCCTAAGCAAAGTCAGTTTCTTGCCGATCCGATAGAGCTGAGTGCAAATCGACTATTGTTGATTGATGATTATCAACCGCGCGTGCAACACTTGATACATTTAGCTCAAGAGATTGGCATTGAAGTTACTCATGCCAACGATTGGTCAACTGCGCAGTCTTTGGGTAAAAAATTGGATGGTTTTGATCGTATCCTCGCGAGTGTAAACAATGCTCAAGATAGAGATGCGCTCTATGAGCTTGATGCGACAGAATCCGCCGCCAAACGGGTACTGTTCCTTGCACCTTGCGTGATGGAGGAAGGGCAGGCATGGTCGTGCGAGCGGGATCGTTTATTGCCGCAACCGGTCACGCAGCATAAACTGCAAGCTCTGTTTTCTACTAAGACACAAAAGCGTCGAGAACTTTCCTCAGATGAGAACCCTGACTTTTCTAGCCTGCACCTATTAGTCGCAGAAGACAGCCATATCAATCGAATATTGATTGAAAAAATGTTGCAAGACACAGGTGTTAAACTGACGTTGGCGGAAGATGGTGTTGAAGCCGTTGAACTTTATAAACAGATTTCTCCGGACTTGGTGATTACCGATATTTCTATGCCAAACAAAGATGGTTTTGGCGTGACAAAAGACATTCGTGAGTTACAGGAAAGTGGTGCGTTTCCTTGGTGTCCAATCGTCGCGTTTTCTGCACATGCGATGCAAGAGCAGCAACAAAAAAGTATCGCATTAGGTATGGATGATTACCTGACAAAACCAGTTCAGAAAAGTGATTTGCTTAATATGATCGCGAAGTGGGGGTGCCACACCCTTGCAGAGGAAAAGCACGCTTCTGTTTAGTGTTTCGGTTAGATTAAATCGGCTCAAAGAAAACGAGCATGTTATTAAACATGCTCGTTTGTAGTTGTTTATCGCGGGTTGAGCAATTTACAAGCTGTTTGGGTCACCCAAAGCGAGTGCTACTTTGGAAGACGGACGTTTACCTAATGCATGGCAAATTTGCCAACCCGCTTCATTGATGATGTTGAGATCAATCCCCGTTTCAATCCCAAGTTGCTCACAAAGATAAAGCACATCTTCCGTTGCAACATTGCCACTGGCACCTTTGGCGTAAGGGCAGCCGCCCAAACCAGCAACCGCACTATCAATGGTGTTGATGCCCATTAACAAGGCTTGGTAAATATTGGCCAAAGCTTGTCCATAGGTGTCATGAAAATGTACCGCGAGCGCGTCTTTTGGCAGTTGCGTTAACAGCGAATCCAGCATGGCGATAACGCGATTAGGCGTTGCTTTACCGACAGTATCGCCCAGAGATATTTCATAACATCCCATATCAAACAGCGCATTCGCGACCTTGGTGGTTTGCTCTGGTTTTATTTTTCCCTCGTAGGGGCAAACCATAGTGCAAGACAAGTATCCGCGCACAGGTATGTTGTGCTGGTTCGCCAGTTCGATAACCGGCTCAAAACGGGCTAGGCTATCTGCAATGCTGCAGTTAATGTTCTTTTGGCTGAACGCCTCCGAAGCCGAACCAAACACCGCAATTTGCTTTACGCCACTTTCCAGCGCACGTTCTAACCCTGCTAGGTTTGGTGTGAGCGCACTATAAACCACGTCAGGCTTTTGTATGATACTTGAAAATACTTGATCGGAATCGGCCATTTGAGGCACCCATTTCGGCGAGACAAAAGAGCCTGCTTCAATGTGTTTTAAGCCACTGGTGCTTAGTTGGTTAATCAAACGGATTTTATCAATCAGCGTCACTGCCGTTTCATTCTGCAAGCCATCACGAGCACCAACTTCGACGATATTAACCTTCGCTGGTAGCATATTCGTGCTCCTTATCTTCACAGACATTTTCGAGTGCAGAAATTAAATGCAGCAGGATGGAACCATGCTGTACTTGGTCTCCATGTTGATAAAACACTTCATCAACGGTCGCAGCTACCGGAGCGGTAATGGTGTATTCCATTTTCATTGCTTCTAGCACTAACAGCGGATCGCCCGCCGCCACTTTGTCACCTTTATTCACCATGACCGCCGAGATCACGCCGTTCAGTGGTGCGGTTGGACTTAGTTCATCGTCTGCATCTTTTGCAGAGTCAAAGTTAGGTTGATGAGCAAACGTGCGCTGCTGACCAAGATAAAACAGCGTTGTCTGTTGCTCGTCGCTAAGTACATTAAAGGTGTAACGCACATTATCAATATCGACGATAAACTGGTTGCCACTTTCAAGCAGGATGACCTGATGCAACTCCTCGCCGCATCGGATAGTGAAGTGAGAACCTGTATCCTGCGATGATTGTTGCAAACGTACCTGATGGTTGGCATTGGCATCCGTGAAGTTAAATCGATAAACGTTGTCAACCGACAGTCTAAAACCTTGTTTGGTTGGCGCGGGTAACGTTGAGCTGTCTGATTTTGAAATGAGATCATTCCAGCGAGCGACCGCTGCCAACGTTAGCCAGATAGAATCTGACACATTTTGCTGCGCGCTAATGCCTTGCTGATGTTTAACTAGGAAGTCGGTATCAAGTTCGATATTGGCAAAGGCTGGCTGCGAAATAATGCTGTGCAGATAACCAATGTTTGTCGTTACTCCACGTACGTGATATTGAGTTAACGCCTGTTTAAGCTGTTTGAGCGCGATATCACGTGTTTGGCCCCAGACGATCAGTTTGCTGATCATCGGATCGTAGTATTCGCTGATGGTATCGCCTTGAGCAACACCACTATCAACACGTACACAAGCTAGGCGCACATCCTTGTCTGATAATGGTTCTTTTAAGTAATCAATGCGGCCCGTCGACGGCATAAAGTCGTTGTCTGCATCTTCGGCGTAAATTCGTAGCTCGATTGAATGACCGTTGTGGGTGATTTCAGATTGCGAGATCGGTAAATGCTCACCTGCTGCGACTTTTAATTGCCACTCCACCAAATCAACGCCGGTGATCAATTCAGTGACAGGGTGTTCAACTTGCAGACGGGTATTCATCTCCATGAAGTAGAATTGACCTCGGCTATCGAGCAAGAATTCAACCGTACCAGCGCCAACGTAGTCTATTGCTTGCGCGGCCTGAACCGCGGCTTTACCCATTTGTTTACGCAGTTCATCACTAAGACCGGGAGCTGGCGCTTCTTCGACTACTTTTTGATGACGACGCTGAATGGAACAATCACGATCAGAAAGATAGACACAGTTGCCATGCTGGTCAGCAAATACCTGAACTTCAACGTGGCGAGGCTGCAATATGCATTTTTCGATTAGAAGCTGCTTATCGCCAAAGCTTGAAAGCGCTTCACGCTGCGCACCGTCGATGGCCAAGGGCATTTCGGCTGCGCTATTGACCACTCGCATGCCTTTACCGCCGCCACCTTGTGTCGCTTTAAGCATCACTGGGTAACCGATTTTTTCCGCTTCCGCTAATAAGTGCTCAACGCTGTTGTCTGTGCCGTGATAGCCGGGAACCAAGGGCACGTTCGCCTCAGACATGATGGCTTTGGCTTGCGACTTCGAACCCATTGCTTCAATTGCGCTGGTGGAAGGGCCAATAAAAACAATGCCATTTTCGCTGCACGCTTTCGCCAGTTTCGGGTTCTCGGAAAGAAAACCATACCCAGGGTGGATAGCATCGGCTTGCCATTTTTTCGCAGCGCCGACAATTGCATCGATATCGAGATACGATTCACTCGCAGGAGCGGGGCCAATGAATTCAGCGAAATCCGCTTGTTTAACATGTAAGCTGCTGCGATCCGCTTCGGAATAGACGGCTACCGTCTCGATAGCCATGCTTTTTGCGGTTTTAATGATTCGGCAGGCAATTTCACCGCGGTTTGCGATCAGTATTCTTTTAAACATGATTCCTCCAATTGGCGGCGCGCTTTTCAAAAAATGCAGCTAGTCCTTCTTGTCCTTCACTGGACACGCGAGCGGTTGCAATAGCTTGGCTGGTGTATTCAATTAATGAATGATCGATAGGTTGGTTATCACAGCGTAAACAAAGTGCTTTTGCAGCCTGCATGGCTTGTGGACCGTTGTTGAGCAGGTGATCAATGGTGCGATTGACGGCTTCACGTGGTTGAGCGTCTATCTGATGAAGAATACTCATCGATAGCGCGGTTTCGGCATCAATCAGTTCCGCGGTTAAAAAGTAGCGTCGGCTTTGTCGTTGTCCAATCGCTCTGATTACGTAAGGTCCGATGGTAGCGGGTAATAAACCGAGCTTTACTTCACTCAAACAGAAGCGGCTTTCAGGTGTACCAATAGCGATATCGCAGCAGCAGATAAGCCCAAGTGCGCCGCCAAATGCAGCGCCGTGCACCATAGCAATGGTTGGTTTGCTAAAGGTATCCAGCGTATGCAAAAGTTTTGCTAGTTGCTGTGCATCTTGCAGGTTTTCACTCTCGGTTTTGGTGGCCATTGACTGCATCCAGCCAAGATCCGCACCCGCAGAAAAGTGTTTCCCTTGTGCCGTTAGTACCAATGCACGTAGAGAGTCGTCTCTCTCAAGTTTTTCCAAGGTTTCGATAAGTGAAGCAATTAATTCATCATTAAACGCGTTGTGTTTCTCTGGCCGATTCAGGCTCAACCAAGTAACGCCATTGCTGTCTTTTTCAAGCAGTAGTCCGGTCATGTGACTTCCTTTGTCTGACATTTCAGTCTCTATTCCAATACTCGCTAACCATATACTTTACGAACATCGGTATTTGCGAGGAGTTAAGGTTTGCCTTGCATCCGACTACATACGGAAGATGCCAAATTTGCTGTCTGGTATTGGCGCATTAAGCGCCGCAGACAGAGCAATGCCGACAACATCACGTGTTTTTGCAGGATCAATAATGCCATCGTCCCACAGGCGAGCACTGGCGTAATACGCATGGCTTTGAGTCTGGTACTGCTGCGCGATAGGACGCTTAAACGCTTCTTCTTCTTCAGTGCTCCAGCTTTCTCCTTTACGCGTTTTAATATCGCGGGTTACTTGTGCCATCACGCCAGCCGCTTGCTCTCCACCCATTACGGAAATACGTGCATTTGGCCACATCCACATCATGGTTGGATCATAAGCGCGACCACACATACCGTAGTTACCTGCACCATACGATCCACCTATAACCACGGTAAACTTCGGTACGTCTGCACACGCAACAGCGGTCACCATTTTCGCGCCATGCTTGGCGATGCCTTCGGCTTCGTACTTCTGGCCGACCATAAAGCCAGTGATGTTCTGCAAAAATAGCAGAGGAATTTTGCGCTGTGCGCACAGCTCAATAAAATGCGCACCTTTCTGCGCCGATTCCGAAAATAGAATGCCGTTGTTAGCGACAATGCCAATCGGCATTCCGTGAATATGAGCAAAGCCACAGACCAAGGTTTCACCGAACAAGGCTTTAAATTCATCAAATTGTGAATCATCAACAATTCGGGCAATGACCTCTTTGACATCAAACGGCTTTTTAAGATCGGTTCCGACGATGCCGTACAGCTCTTGCGCAGTAAAGCGTGGTTCCTGTGGCGCTTTTTGCTTGAGTTGGACGGGTTTCAAGTGGTTGATTTGAGAGACAGCTTGTCTTGCCAGTTCTAACGCGTGGTGATCATTTTCAGCATAGTAATCGGCTACGCCAGACGTACGGCAGTGAACGTCTGCGCCACCAAGATCTTCCGCGCTGACTTCTTCACCTGTCGCTGCTTTTACCAGAGGTGGACCTGCCAAAAAAATCGTGCCTTGTTCTTTGACTATGATGGATACGTCGCACATCGCAGGAACATAAGCGCCGCCAGCGGTACATAGCCCCATGACCACCGCAATTTGTGGAATGCCTTTGGCCGACATACGGGCTTGGTTGTAGAAAATACGACCAAAATGGTCTTTATCAGGGAAGACTTCATCTTGACGGGGTAGGTTAGCACCGCCAGAGTCGACTAAGTAAACACACGGCAACTGACACTTCTCTGCGATTTCCTGTGCGCGTAAGTGCTTTTTAACCGTGAGCGGGTAGTAACTGCCGCCTTTTACCGTTACGTCGTTGGCGACGATCATGCATTCGGTGCCGTCAATCACACCAACACCCGCTACTACGCCCGCACATGGAACGTAATCTGGATACACATCCCAACCTGCAAACTGACCGATTTCTAAAAAAGATGAACCGGGGTCGAGTAGGGCAAGAATGCGCTCACGAACCGGAAGTTTACCTTTCTTCTGCTGATGCTCGCGGGCTTTCTCACCGCCGCCATCTTCGATTTGTTCAGTCACAGTATAGAGTTGATCTACAAGCGACGCCATAGAGCGGTAGTTTTCCTGATACTGCTCTGAATGGGTATTAATTTTGGTCGTCAAACAAGCCATAAATAGCCGATCTCCATTCGGTAGACGGGTGACAACCCCCGTCTTTATTTAGGTTGAATAAGGAAGTTGTTTCGAGTTAGAACGCCTAGGTATGATGATTAGGCGCTTTCGTTAAACAATTCGCGACCAATAAGCATGCGGCGAATTTCTGAAGTGCCGGCCCCAATTTCATACAGCTTGGCATCGCGTAGTAAACGACCAGTATCAAACTCATTGATATAGCCATTACCGCCAAGTAACTGAATGGCATCTAATGCCATTTTGGTTGCCAGTTCCGCGCTGTAGAGAATCGCACCAGCGGAGTCTTTACGTGTGGTTTCACCGCGATCACAAGCGGCTGCCACAGCATATACGTAGGCTTTAGCAGCATTCATTTGTGTGTACATATCCGCGATTTTCGCTTGCACAAGCTGGAATTCGCCAATGGATTTGCCGAACTGTTTACGGTCGTGGATATATGGCACAACGATATCCATACATGCCTGCATAATGCCAAGCGGGCCGCCGGCAAGCACAACGCGTTCGTAGTCCAAACCGCTCATCAACACTTTCACGCCTTGGTTTTCTTCACCAAGAATGTTTTCAGCAGGGACTTCGCAGTTTTCGAATACCAATTCACAAGTGTTCGAACCGCGCATGCCTAGTTTGTCGAGCTTTTGCGCTTGAGTGAATCCCGGGTATCCACGTTCTACAATAAAGGCCGTGATGCCTTTAGAATGCTGGCTTGGATCGGTTTTGGCGTAGACAACATAGGTATGTGCATCCGGACCGTTAGTGATCCACATTTTGTTGCCATTTAGCAGGAATATATCGCCTTTACGTTCCGCTTTAAGCTGCATAGAGACCACATCTGAGCCTGCACCGGGTTCACTCATGGCAAGGGCACCGATATGTTCACCGGAGATGAGTTTTGGTAGGTATTTTTCTTTTTGTGCTTGTGTGCCGTTGCGGTGGATTTGGTTGACACAAAGATTGGAGTGAGCGCCGTAACTTAACGCAACCGAAGCGGATGCTCGACTGATTTCTTCCATAGCGATAACGTGGGCGAGATAACCCATGTTCGCACCACCAAACTCTTCGCTGGTGGTCACACCTAAAAGACCCATGTCACCCAGTTTGGACCAAAGATGGTTTGGAAAGTCGTTAGATTGGTCGATAGATTGCGCTAGCGGCGCAATTTCTCTTGCAGCAAAACTATTGATTTGCTCGCGAAGTAAATCGGTATTTTCGTCATAAACAAAGTTCAGGGAAGAGTAGGTAGATTTCATTGCGTGTCCTTGCCTTTACGTCACCTACATCCCAGAGTTGAGGTGTTAGGTGACTTTTTCGCCTTTCATGGATCTCAGTGTGTTTTGGCATCGCAACTGCGCAGCATTTAACTCCATCATTACCGCTTGAATGTCGTTTGCTTGCTGTTGCAATGCTGCCTTCTTCTCTTCGATCAACCGAATCATATAGTTCAACTGCTCAGTACTTTGATCGGTATCGTAGAGTTCAAATAACTCTTTGATATCTGCAAGAGAAAAGCCCAATCGCTTACCTCGCAAAATCAGTTTTAGTCGAATTCGATCGCGACCATTGTAGATTCGTGTGTTGCCTTTACGTTCCGGAGTTAGGAGACCTAAATCTTCGTAGAAGCGAATACTTCGGGTAGTAATGTCGAACTCTTTCGCGAGCTCGCTGATCTTAAATGTGTTCATTCCTTAACCTTACGACTTTCGTATAACATTCATACGAATATACAATTCGTTAACGTTAAAGTAAATAAACAACATCCACTCTTGAGCCTTGATATCACTCGCATTTACTCGAAATAAAAGAATCACTCGAACAAACAATAACCGCAAACTTGACGTTAACGTAAATGTTAGTATAGTTATGACGTAAACGTCAACAAAAGGTTAATGGAATGAAAGATGAAACATGGATTGTTGCCGCCAAGCGAACGCCTATCGGCTCTTTTCAAGGTGCATTAGCTTCAACAGATGTCACGGAACTCGGTGCGAAGGCCATCCAAGGGGCACTAGCCGAAAGCCAACTCGATGTGCAAAAAATAGACGAAGTATTAATGGGATGCGTTTTACCTGCTGGCGTGGGGCAAGCGCCAGCAAGACAAGCAAGTCTTAAAGCAGAAATGCCACAATCGATCGGTTGTACGACACTGAATAAAGTCTGTGGTTCGGGTATGAAAACCGTCATGCTGGCACATGATCTTATTCAATCTGGTAACGCGCACGCGGTTATCGCTGGCGGTATGGAAAACATGTCCTCTTCTCCTTATCTACTTAAGAAAGCGCGTGATGGTTTCCGCTTAGGCCATGAGCAAGTGCTTGATCATATGTTTTATGACGGTTTGCAGGATGCCTACCAAGGCGAATTGATGGGTGTCTTTGCCGAACAAACCGCGCAAAAGTATCAGTTCAGCCGTGAAAGTATGGATATCTGGGCGCAGCAGTCGGTGACTCGTGCGCAGCAAGCAATCGAACAAGGTTTGTTCAAAGAAGAGATCGTGCCTGTTAACGTAAAAAGTCGACGCGACGAAACCTTGGTGGTAGACGATGAGCAACCGAGCAAACTCGACGTCAATAAAATTCCCACCTTACGACCTGCGTTTGCCAAAGATGGCGGCGTAACGGCAGCAAATTCCAGTTCTATTTCTGATGGTGCATCGGCAATGGTATTGGTCGATAGTGAATTTGGCCGTCAGGAAAACCTTCAACCACTAGCGAAAATTGTCGCGTACAGCACGCATGCAAGACAGCCTGATGAGTTCACCATCGCACCCGTCTTCGCGATTGAAACGCTGCTGGAAAAAACGGGCTGGGACAAATCAGACGTGGACATTTGGGAAATCAATGAAGCCTTTGCTGTTGTCACTCAATACGCGGTGAAGACACTCGAACTGGACGAGAGCAAAGTGAACCCTCGCGGCGGTGCTTGTGCTTTAGGCCACCCAATTGGTGCGAGTGGTAACCGAATCCTCGTGACTTTGATTCACGCTCTTAAACAAACAGGCGGTAAACGTGGCGTTGCATCGCTTTGTATTGGTGGCGGCGAGGCTACCGCCATCGCGATTGAAATCTGCTAATTCATTCTCAACAAAGTTTCACTTACATAACAGTAGTCAGTAACAAGCTGAAAAATACAAGGATGTCATCATGACAGAACAAGTAAAGCAGTATATCGGTGGTGAATTTGCCATCTCCGACTCAAAACAATGGCTAGATGTAACCAACCCGGCAACCAACGAAGTGATTGCGCAAGTGCCTTGTGCCACCGAATCGGAAATGAATGCGGCGATCGCCAGCGCAACAGAGATGTTTAGGCGTTGGAAAGAAGTTGCCGCTCCGGAGCGTGCGAGATTGATGCTACGCTACCAACACTTGCTAAAAGAGCAACACGATGAGTTGGCGATACTGCTTTCAAGTGAGACAGGCAAAACCCTCGCTGATGCGAAAGGCGACATTTGGCGCGGAATTGAAGTGGTAGAGCAAGCTGCAAACATTTGTAGCTCAATGATGGGTGAAACGGTTGAGAATGTCGCAACCAATATTGATGGTTACTCTTACATTCAACCGCTCGGTGTTTGTGCTGGCATCACACCGTTTAACTTTCCTGCGATGATTCCATTGTGGATGTTCCCAATGGCGATCGCTTGTGGCAACACCTTTATTTTGAAGCCGTCAGAGCAAGTGCCACGAACGGCAATGAAACTGGCGGAGCTGTTTGAACAAGCAGGTGCACCAAAAGGTGTTTTGCAAATTGTTCACGGCACCAAAGAGCAAGTCGATCGCATTCTGACTGATCCAGTCGTTCGTGCGATCTCTTTTGTCGGCTCAGTGCCCGTTGGTGAGTACATCTACAAAACAGGTACAGACAACCTGAAACGCGTGCAGTCATTTGCAGGTGCTAAGAACCACATGGTCATCATGCCAGATGCAAACAAGCAGCAAGTCATCAATAACCTAGTTGGCGCGTCAGTCGGTGCCGCAGGCCAACGCTGTATGGCGATTTCGGTTGCGGTGTTTGTCGGAAAAACCAAAGAATGGATTCCAGAGCTTAAAGAAGCGTTAGCTCAGGTTCAACCTGGCGCGTGGGATGATAAAACCGCCGGTTATGGTCCGCTGATTAGCCCTCAAGCGAAACAGCGTGTGGTGAATCTGATTAATGAAGGCAAAGCGTCTGGCGCGAATTGTGTTCTGGACGGGACAGATTGCCAAGTACCTGGCTTCCCGAACGGTAACTGGGTGGGGCCAACGCTGTTTACCAATGTTACAACCGATATGTCGATTTATCAGGAAGAAATTTTCGGGCCTGTACTGTTAACTATGGAAGTGGATGACCTAGATGAAGCGATTGAACTGATCAATGCAAACCGCTTTGGTAATGGTACGTCTATTTTTACGGCGAACGGCGCAGCTGCGAGAAAGTATCAGCACAATATCGAAGTGGGTAACGTAGGCATCAACGTGCCGATTCCTGTGCCATTGCCGTTCTTCTCATTCACGGGTTGGAAAGGCAGCTTCTATGGCGATTTGCATGCTTATGGAAAACAGGCGGTTCGCTTCTACACCGAGACGAAAACTGTCACCGCGCGTTGGTTTGAAGATGACATTCCAAGCGGTCCAAACATGACTATTCAACTTAGCTAATTAATGGATTAGCGACACCTCTAGCCAAGCCCTTCTTCCTTTTAGAGGGCTTGGCTCGGATAAAAATGCAACGAATTAGACCTTAGGACTTCAAGATGGATTTTGAATTAAACGAAGATCAACTCGCGTTCGCCGAAGTAGCAAAGCAGTTTGCAGACCAAATGTTAGCGCCGCACGCGGCCGAGTGGGATGAAAACCATCATTTCCCTAAAGATGTACTGCGTCAAGCTGGTGAACTTGGCTTTCTGAGCATCTATACGCCGCCAGAGCATGGTGGTTTGGGATTGTCTCGTTTGGATGCGGCGATCATTTTCGAGCAGTTGGCTATGGGTTGTACCGCGACTACTGCGTTTATGACCATTCACAACATGGCGACGTGGATGATCACCAGCTTTGCCAAAGCGGAAGTGGCGCAGCAATTTAGCGCGGATCTAATTTCGGGTGAAAAGCTCGCTTCCTACTGTTTAACCGAGCCCAATGCAGGCTCTGACGCCGCTTCACTGACGACCAGTGCAGTGCGTGACGGCGATGAGTTTGTCCTCAATGGCGCAAAAGTGTTTATCTCTGGCGCGGGTGATACAGATGTTCTCGTCGTGATGGCGCGTTCGTGCGGCGAAGGAGCGGGAGGCGTTTCTGCGTTCGTCGTTCCTGCTGATTGCGAAGGCATTAGCTACGGTAAGAAAGAAGCCAAAATGGGTTGGAACTGCCAACCAACGCGCATGATCACCTTCGAAAATGTCCGCGTTCCGGCTGACTATCTGTTGGGTGAAGAGGGAGAAGGCTTTAAGTTCGCCATGCTTGGCCTTGATGGTGGTCGAATCAATATCGCTACTTGTTCCGTCGGTACTGCGCAACAAGCACTGAACGAAGCCAAGCAATACATGAACGAACGCAAACAGTTCGGCCGTTCACTGGCGCAATTTCAAGCGTTGCAGTTCAAGCTTGCTGATATGGCGACTGAGCTGGTCGCTGCGCGTCAAATGGTGCGACTCGCTGCCGCTAAACTCGATGCCCAGCACGCAGAAAAAAGTGCGTACTGTGCCATGGCAAAACGCTTTGCTACTGATGTGGGCTTTAAAGTCTGCGATCAGGCGCTGCAAATTCACGGTGGCTATGGCTACATCAAAGAATATCCAGTCGAGCGCCATTTCCGAGACGTTCGTGTTCACCAAATCCTTGAAGGTACCAACGAAATCATGCGTCTGATCGTCGCAAGACGATTACTAACGGAAGGCGTTGAGCTGCTTTAGTCAGCGAGACACAGCCTTACCTAAAGAAATTAAAAAGGACTGAAAGATTATGACGGCACAAATCAAATTAGAGCGCGAAGCGCATATTGCCAAGCTCACGATTAGTAATCCGCCAGCGAACACTTGGACGCTTGAATCCCTAAATCAGCTCAAAGAGTTGGCGATTGAACTCAGCAATGATCGCTCTATTTATGCGTTGGTTTTAACAGGCGAAGGCGAGAAGTTCTTCTCTGCTGGAGCAGATCTTAATAACTTTGCATCGGGTGATAAATCACAAGCAGCAGACATGGCGTTCGCATTTGGTGAAGCGTTTGAAGCGCTTTCTGCATTCGATGGGGTTTCTATCGCAGCGATTAATGGCTATGCGATGGGCGGCGGTCTGGAAGTGGCGATGGCGTGTGACATTCGTATCGCAGAAGAACAAGTACAAATGGCACTTCCTGAAGCATCGGTAGGTTTGTTGCCGTGTGCGGGAGGGACACAAAACCTGACCGCGTTGGTAGGTGAAGGTTGGGCGAAGCGTATGATTCTATGTGGCGAACGAGTGACGGCCGAGCGAGCGGAAAAAATTGGTTTAGTCGAAGAGGTGGTGGCGAAAGGTCAAGCACTCGAAGCGGCTATGGAGCTAGCACAGCGTGTTGCGGGCCAATCACCGAAATCCATTTCTGCGTGCAAAACGCTCATTCAAGGTCGACGCAGCCAAACTCACGCAGCTGGATTGGTTTTAGAGCGTGAACTGTTTTTACAGCTGTTCAATACACAAGATCAGACTGAGGGTGTGAATGCGTTCTTGCAAAAGCGCAAGCCACAATGGACAAACAGCTAGCGGAGGCCAAATGACAGGTACAGTAAATGTTTCAAAGCTTAAGTGCGCTGATGGATCTGTTATTGGTGTGCTGGAGCTTGATAATCCAGTAGCTCTCAACGCGTTGAGTTACGTGATGATTGAGAAGTTGTACAAACAGCTTAATGAATGGCAAACGGACGACAGCGTCGTCGCGGTATTCTTGCATGCTCAAGGTGAAAAAGCGTTTTGTGCTGGTGGTGATATTCAAGCGATCTACCGTGCACTTGAAAACAAAGAGCAAGACTTTGATTCTGCGTTTTCAGCGATGGAAACCTTCTTTGACCTCGAATATCGCTGTGATCATCTTATTCACACTTATCCAAAACCGATCATCGCGTGGGGGCATGGTTATCTGATGGGCGGCGGTGTGGGCTTATTTATGGGCGCCAGCCATCGCGTTGCAGAAACGACCACACGCTTTGCGATGCCAGAAATAAAAATTGGCCTCTACCCAGACGTAGGCGCGACGTACTTCCTAAATCAGCTGTCAAAACACTTGGCACTTTTCCTGAGTTTGACGGCTTGCCAAATCAACGCGACAGACATGAAAGCGTTGGGGTTAAGCCAATGGATTGCAAAGCCAGAAAGCAAACAAGCACTGTTGGATCTGCTCGCATCGGTAAGTTGGAAAGGTGAAGCGAACATCAACGAAAAAATCGCCACTACGCTACGTTCGGTACAAGTGGACGAGCCAAGCGAAGGGATGTTGATGCCATATGCGGGATTGATTGAGCAGCTTTGTTCGGGTGATTTAGATTCGATTGTTCGCGCAATCAGCAGTGCCGACGTTGATGATAAGTGGTTCATCAATGCGCAAAAAGCATTGAATTATGGCAGTCCGTTGTCGCTCAATATCACTTATCAGCAGCTAACGCAGTATCAAAACCTCTCTTTGAAAGCGTGTTTTGATATGGAATTTAATCTGACGTTACGTTGCGGCTTAGAAGGTGATTTTAGAGAAGGGGTTCGTGCGCTGATTATCGATAAAACCAATCAACCGACTTGGCAACATCGCACGGTTTCTGACGTAACGCCACAAGTTTTGGAACGCTTCTTCGCGCCAATTGATTCAGCAGAATACCCACTGACCGCATCCTCGGTTACCACTGTGGCACTTTAGACAAGGAAGAAATACGACATGGATAAAATTGCATTTATTGGCCTTGGCAACATGGGCGCGCCTATGGCTAAGAACCTACTCACAGCGGGCTTGAACGTCGAAGTGTATGATTTGAATCCAAACGCTGTAGCAGAACTTACCGCACTTGGTGCGTCGAGTGCAGATTCGGTAAAACAAGCCGTTCAAGGTGCGAGCGTGGTGGTCACCATGCTACCTGCTAGCCAACACGTTCAAAGTGTTTATCTTGGTCAAGACGGGATATTAGATAGCGTAGATTCTGGAACGCTGCTAATCGACTCTTCGACCATCGATCCAGCGACCGCTCGTTTGGTTGGCGAAAAGGCGCTGCAGCTTGGCATCAGCTTTGTTGATGCACCGGTATCTGGTGGCGTTGCGGGCGCAGCGGCAGGTACGTTGACTTTCATTGTTGGCGGCTCACAAGAGAACTTTGTTCAAGCCAAGGTGGTGCTTAGCCACATGGGTAAAAACATTTTCCATGCAGGTGATGCCGGAGCCGGTCAGGTGGCGAAGATCTGCAATAACATGATGTTGGGCATTTTGATGAGCGGCACTTGTGAAGCACTCAATTTAGGCATGGAAAACGGACTTGATCCCAAAGTGTTGTCAGACATCATGCTGCAAAGTTCAGGCCGTAACTGGGCGCTAGAGCTTTACAACCCGTGCCCGGGTGTGATGGAAAATACGCCTGCAAGCAATGGTTATCAGGGCGGCTTTATGAGCCAGTTAATGGCGAAAGATCTCGGTCTTGCGATGGAAGCGGCGGTTGCCAGTCAAACATCAACGCCAATGGGCAGCTTGGCTCGTAACCTGTTTAATTTTCACAACGGTCAGGGCAACGGACAAAAAGATTTTTCAAGCTTGTTTGAGTTCTACCAAAAGCAAAATCAGGCCTAAGGAGTGCTTATGGATCTAGCAAATAAGGTTATTGCGATCACGGGGGCCGGGCAGGGGCTTGGTAAACAAATGGCGCTGTCGCTAGCGGAAAGCGGTGTTCACCTTGCGCTTATCGACCTCAATTCAGACCAACTGGCTGAAACGAAAGCGGAGTGTGAATCTTTCGGCGTCACCACTCGTTTTTATGTAGCGAACGTGACGGAAGAACAAGAAGTGTGCGCTGCTTTTACGCAAATTGAAGCGGATTTCAAACAGCTCAATGGCGTGATCAATAACGCAGGCATTATGCGCGATGGTATGTTCATCAAAGTTAAAGATGGTCAGGTTAATGCGATGTCGCTGGAACAATTTCAGTCTGTTATGGATGTGAATGTGACAGGTACTTTTCTGTGTGGCCGCGAAGCAAGCAAGGTAATGCTGAACACCGATAGCAAAGGCGTTCTGATCAACATATCTAGCGTCGCGCGTGCGGGGAATATTGGTCAAACTAACTATTCTGCATCCAAAGCGGCGGTAGCCACCATGGCGACGGTGTGGGCGAAAGAGTTAGGGCGTTTCGGAATTCGCTCAGTAGCGATTGCTCCGGGTGTCATCAAGACTGCCATGACGGACCAAATAAAACCTGAAGCGATGGAGCGTTTAGTGAAAATGATTCCTGTGGGACGCTTAGGGCTTGCGGACGAAATTTCATCGACCATCAAATATGTGTTAACCAACGAGTTCGTGACTGGAAGAGTATTCGAAGTCGATGGCGGAATGCGAATGTAGCCCCTCCTCATATTAAAAAGGGGAGCGAGCTTGATTGTCCGCTTCCTTCCTCCTTTCTTATATTGTTTCTATCGATAATTATTAATGGATGTTTTAGTAACGGCTGCTGTACCGATTACATTTACAACTCTTTTGTATTTTGGTGTGAATAAGTGCTCTCGTGTTAATTTTTATGTAAATGCATTAATTCACAATCAAGACAATTTTTTGTCTCATCGATGAGATTTTGCTTCTTGGGGTATGAAAAATACTCTTATTGATTATATTGTGACCGAAAACCATTTCGACATCTAAAGATGGTGATTTATTATTCAGCGCAAAATACATGGGAATATGAGGCTGGCTGAATAACCTTCAGCTACCTTAATAATAAAATAACCAGAATTCTCTATTACACTGAAGTAACTACCCATTAGGGAAGAGCAATAATGTCACTATTTCATTCGCTTAGGACGATGCCACTACTATTGGGGTGTCTGTGTCTTTCTATTCAGGCATCCGCAGAAAAGGTTGAACAAGAAGGTAAGTTTTTACAGTCGCTAGAAGGCATTGAAAATCAAATTTACGCATTACCTCAGAGCTCTTTGGCTTTGATTGAGGCGTTAGAAGAAGACTCTCTACTACAAAATCAACCAACAGAGCTACTGGTACGTTATTGGCTTGCAAAGTCCACGGTTCTAGAGCTACTTGGGCGCGCGGAAGAGAGCCAAAACGTTGCACAAAAAGGGTTGGAACTTGTGCGTCCACAAAGCCATGAGTACCTCTTATTTAAGTTGATTCAGATGCGAACTATGGTCGGAAAGAGCGATATCGATACCGCGCTTTCTTCGTTGGATAGTTTGTTGGAAACATCGCGTGAAAATGGCGATAAGCAGCTCGAGTCGGAGATCCTGTTACTAAAAGGACGTTACTACGATGAGCAGGGCGAGTTTAAAAAATCCTATGCCGCAATTATGTCGTCAATGGATGCGGCTGAGTCCTCTGGCGTTCAAGGATTGGTCGAACGGGCGGCGCTAGAGCTTGGTGACGTACTGGTCAAAATTCAGGGCTATGACCGTTCAGAAGCATTGTTGGAACAAGCGTACCGTTATTTTAGGGATAGACGCATGTCGTTCAATGAGCTGCTGAGCGTCTTAACGATAGCAAAGCTTCATAAGGCACAGTTCCAATACGAAGAGGCGATTGTATCGTATCAGAGAGCGCTAAAGCTCGCGCAAATCATCGGTGACGGGCGCTTTAGGTTTCGAGTTAACCTCGAGCTTGCTGCTTTATACCGTGAGACGAACCAAGAAAATAAGATGGTTCGCCACTTAAAGTTGGCGGAGAACTTACAATATAGAGAAACCTCTAGCGCCTACTTAGCGACATTTAAGCTGTTGCAAGCCGAATATATGCTAGAACAGAAGCAGTTTGAGACACTTCTAGCGATGATCGCGCCTATGTTGCCGGAAATTATCGAGAGCCGATATGTTAAGCAACAGCAAATGGAACTATTAAAAGTGGCAGCCGTGGCCTACGCGGGAAGCAATGACTTTAAACTAGCGTATAAAACTTACGGCAACTATCACGATAAATTCATCCAATTTAGCAACCAAAGAGAAGTTGAAAATCTTGAGCGTCAACAGACGCTATTTGAGCTAGAAAGACTTGAATATGAGAACGAAGATCTCAACTGGAACAACGTGTTGCAGCGTATGGAACTGGAAAATAATCGTCGTACCTTTTATCTATTGGGTGAAGCGCTACTAGCACTCATTGGTGTTCTCTTTTTGATGGCAGTGGTATTCCTTGTTGTGAATCGATCACGTTTAAGAATGCGCCGCCTAGCAAAGACAGATACGTTGACAGGGTTATTCAATCGCCGTTTTTTAGAAGATTGGTTCACTAAACCCGTAGAGACGAAACGTGAACGCAAAGAAAAGCCGACGCCTCAATCTAAGCAAGAAAAGGTGCAGCATTTTGTGTCTGAGCAAGTCGAGCAAGTTAAGTACGGCTACCTAGCTTTAAACAAATGGGTGGATAGCAAACTCGATAAACAGAAAATGGTGCCAAAGAAGCCGCAGTCGGGGCCGGTAAGTGTAGCACTAATCGATGTAGATTATTTTAAACAGGTAAATGATACCTATGGACATGTGTTCGGTGATGCCGTACTAACAGGCGTTGCCAAAGTGCTAGAAGAGACGGTGCGTGAAAATGACATTGTTGCACGCTTTGGTGGTGAGGAGTTTGTTGTTGTGATGCCCAATACCGATCATGAAGACTCTCTCATTACCGCTGAACGATTACGTAGCGCTTTATCCTTACATGGGTTCGTCACGGAACAAAATGAAGAAGTGAGAGTGACCTGTAGTTTTGGTGTTGTGACGACTGAAGATAGCGAGATGAATTTTAAATCACTCTGTGATCAGGCGGACAAATTACTTTATCAAGCTAAAGCGGATGGACGTAACTGCGTGAAAGGGCGCAAGCTGACCTAATAAAATCAAGAATGCAGGCTCATCAAACGGTGAGCCTGAACTCATCCTTCCTACTGGTTACTTCAAAATCGCTTAAGAGTATCGAATTACATACTCATAGCGTTCAGTATTTTCTACTCGTTTTATCTCCCCCATTTTCAAAGTACTAATGTCACTTGTGTATACGAAGCTATAACAAACGAGTATGTCTGTTTTTTATACAAACAAAGCCGATACAGGTGAAATGATTAGTGGTCGATGTAAAATTTTTCTGGTGTGGATTTTTGTGGCACGAAAAACAATTCTCTGAAAGGTGTGTTAAAAATTGACACTTCAATAAGTTATTGGTTTGTTTGTGTTTTTGTTTGGATTTTTAAACGCATCTTTGACTTTTACGACAAGTTATCGCATGAAAATTTGCGTACACCATCAACTTTCCTTCCTTTGTTAATAACCTTTTTCTTAAAAAATGATTTGAGTTCGAACTAATTTTCAGGCATTTTATATTTAACTAACCGTTCAATTAAAAATAACAAGGACGCAAAATGCCAAAGGTGGGGATGCCTGAAATCAGAAAACCACAGCTGGTGAAAGCGACAATGTCAGTGATTGATAGAGTCGGTTTACACGCTGCGAGTATTTCGTTGATCAGCAAAGAAGCCGGAGTATCAACGGGGATTATCAACCACTATTTCGGTGGTAAGCACGGATTGCTGGAGGAAACGATGCGCGAAATCTTGCGTCAGCTTTCGTCCACCATCACGCAGAAGTTGCGTGAGCTGCCAAGCGATGCTCATCATCAGAGAATTAATGCCATCATTGACGGTAACTTTGTCGGCTATCAGGCAGAAAACCAAGTTGCGAAGACTTGGCTAGCGTTCTGGTCGTACTCAATGCATGACGAGCAGCTTAAGCGTTTGCAGCGTGTCAATGAACGACGTTTATTGTCCCACCTAAGAAAAGAACTCAAAGCATTATTAAATGCAGAGCAGGCCGAATTGGTTGCTCATGGTATTGCGTCACTTATCGATGGTATTTGGCTGCGCGGAACGCTCAACCCGCAAGGTATTGATGCAGAAAGAGCGAGAATCATCATCAACGACTATCTCGACAAACAACTTACGTTTTATTCTGAAAAAATATAAAAGTCACAGGTCTTCAAAATGGAAATGAAAGCACACTATATCAATGGTGCGATGTACAACGGGTGTTCAGATGAGCACTTCACCACTTACAATCCGGCGAATGGTGAGCCATTGGCCAACATTAAACAAGCGAACCAAGACGATCTCGAAGCGGCGATTGAGTCGGCAAAGAAAGGTTTTGCTGCATGGTCAGCAATGACTGCGATCGAGCGTAGCCGTATTTTACACAAAGCCGTTGCCATTTTACGTGAGCGTAATGACGAGCTGGCTGCATTAGAAGTGGCAGATACTGGTAAGCCAATTCAAGAAGCTATCGCGGTTGATATAACAACAGGTGCCGATGTTCTTGAGTACTATGCGGGTCTTGCTCCAAGCTTGCAAGGTGAGCAGCAGCCACTCAGCGAAGACCAGTTTTTCTACACACGTCGCGAGCCATTGGGCATTTGTGCAGGTATTGGCGCTTGGAATTATCCAATCCAAATTGCGATGTGGAAATCGGCGCCAGCACTGGCTGCGGGCAACGCTATGATCTTCAAACCATCAGAAGAAACACCATTAACAGCGCTTAAGCTAGCAGAAATTTATTCAGAAGCGGGCATGCCAGATGGCGTATTTAATGTCGTACAAGGGGATTACCGAGTAGGGCAGATGCTAACGGCGCATCCTGACATCGCAAAAGTATCGTTCACGGGCGAATCAGGCACCGGTAAAGTCGTCATGAGTGACAGCGCTAAGACACTAAAACAAGTAACGATGGAGCTGGGTGGTAAGTCTCCACTGATTATTTTTGATGATGCAAAGTTAAACGATGCCGTTTCTGCGGCCATGGTGGCGAACTTCTACACGCAAGGTGAAGTTTGTACGCACGGTACACGCGTGTTTGTTCATGAAGGTATTTATGATGACTTCATCGCACAACTTAAAGCTCGCACTGAGTTGTTAGTTGTCGGCGATCCGCTTGATGAGAACACGCAAATTGGCGCGCTGATCTCTAAAGATCATGAATCGAAAGTACTAGGAGCGATTGAAGCTGCGAAAGCGAGTGGCGCGACGTTACTGACTGGCGGCTACAAAGTAACAGACAATGGCCTAGCCAATGGTAACTTTGTTGCTCCAACCGTATTTGTCGATTGCGATGATGACATGAGCCACGTTCAACAAGAAATCTTTGGCCCGGTAATGTCAGTGCTGAAATTCCGCGATGAGTCGGAAGTGATTGCGCGTGCAAATGGCACAGATTATGGCTTAGCGGCAGGTGTATTTACTCAAAACCTATCTCGTGCCCACCGTGTGATCCATCAAATTCAAGCTGGTATTTGTTGGGTGAACACTTGGGGTGACTCACCTGCGGAAATGCCAGTTGGTGGCTACAAACAATCAGGTGTTGGCCGTGAAAACGGTGTCGAAACCCTTAAACATTACACGCAAACGAAGAGTATTCTGGTTCAGCTAAGCGACTTCGAAAGCCCTTACAAATGATACCAATCGTAGTAGATAACTGACCACTTTAGCTTGTTAAAATGCTCGATAACTGCGTTGTCAATTTTGATTGTAGGCTAACTACTTATCGAAAATTTCCGCCTTGTTCTCAAGCATTTTTCCTACGCTAATTTCGTTCACTTATCTACTGTGATTGGTATTAACTCCTAGGAGAATCAAATGCAACAACACTACGATTATATCATCGTCGGTGCGGGTTCGGCCGGCTGTGTGTTAGCGGATCGCTTAAGTGAAAGTGGTCAATATTCGGTCCTATTACTCGAAGCGGGTGGGTCGGATAAAAGTATTTTTATCCAAATGCCGACGGCGCTTTCTTACCCGATGAACACTGAAAAATACGCGTGGCAGTTTGAGACGGTTGAAGAGCAAGGGTTGGATGGTCGCCAACTTCATTGTCCTCGCGGGAAAGTTCTTGGCGGTAGTTCGTCTATCAACGGCATGGTTTACGTTCGTGGACACGCTTGTGACTTTGACCAGTGGGAAGAGGAAGGCGCGAAAGGCTGGAATTATCAATCGTGTTTGCCTTATTTCCGTAAGGCAGAGTCTTGGGTCGGTGGCGCAGATGAATACCGAGGCGATAATGGCCCAGTCGGCACATGTAATGGCAACGATATGAAGCTCAATCCGCTGTACCAAGCTTTTATTGATGCAGGCAAAGAAGCGGGCTACCCAGAAACAAAAGATTACAACGGTTATCAGCAAGAAGGCTTTGGCCCAATGCACATGACCGTTGACAAAGGCGTACGCGCTTCAACCTCTAATGCATACTTAAGCCGTGCTAAAAAACGCAAAAACTTCACCCTAATGAAGCGAGTGACGGTTCATCGCGTTTTACTAGAAGAAACAGGCGCAGAAGGCAAGAAAGCGGTTGGTGTTGAATTCGAAAAGTCAGGTTCAGTTCAGCAATGTTTTGCGAATCATGAAGTGATTTCGAGTGCTGGCTCGGTAGGCTCTGTGCAGCTACTACAACTTTCAGGCATTGGCCCGACAGCAGTATTAGAAAAAGCGGGCATTGAGGTGAAACATCCGTTGGAAGGGGTAGGTAAAAACCTGCAAGATCACTTAGAAGTGTACTTCCAATATCACTGTAAGCAACCTATCACGCTCAACAGCAAATTAGGTTTGGTGAGCAAGGGCTTGATTGGCACTGAGTGGATATTAACTCGCAAAGGCCTTGGGGCTACTAACCACTTTGAATCATGTGCGTTTATCCGTTCTCGTGAGGGATTAAAGTGGCCAAATATTCAATATCACTTTTTGCCAGCGGCAATGCGTTATGACGGACAAGCTGCTTTTGACGGTCATGGTTTCCAAGTGCACGTTGGACCTAACAAGCCCGAAAGTCGCGGCTCGGTCGAAGTTGTATCTGCGAATCCGAATGATAAGCCGAAGATTGAGTTTAACTACATTTCCACTGAACAAGATAAGCAGGATTGGCGTGATTGTATTCGCCTTACTCGCGAGATCCTCAATCAGCCAGCCATGGATGAGTTTCGTGGTGATGAGATCCAGCCGGGTCTGAATATCACAACGGATGAACAAATTGATGAATGGGTGAAGCAGAATGTCGAGAGTGCTTACCATCCATCTTGTACCTGCAAAATGGGCGCAGACAATGACCCATTAGCGGTTTTGAATGAGCGATGCCAAGTGCGCGGTATTCAAGGCTTGCGTGTGGTGGACTCTTCTATTTTCCCAACCATTCCGAACGGTAATTTAAATGCGCCAACTATTATGGTGGCAGAACGCGCCGCGGACATGATTTTGGATAACGCCCTGGAAACGTCGAACAACGCACCAGTTTGGATTGCACCGAACTGGCAAGAGATGCAACGAATGCATCCGCCAAAAAGAGATCTCGATTCGATCTCATAAAAACGAAAAAAGTCAGTAATCATTACAAGGAATTCAATATGTCTAAGATGACAAAAATCTTCTCAACAATCGCACTAAGTACTTTAGCAACAGGCGCTTATGCCAACCAATGTGAAACGGTACGTTTTGCAGATGTAGGTTGGACCGACATTACGGCGACCACCGCCGTGACATCTGAGCTGCTAAAAGGGTTGGGGTACAAAACGAAGACCGATCTACTATCGGTACCCGTTACTTACTCTTCTATGGCCAATGGCGATATCGACATTTTCCTAGGTAACTGGATGCCAACAATGGAAGGTGACATCGCGAAATACCGTGATGCAGGTACCGTTGAAACCGTACGAGCGAACCTCGTCGGCGCAAAATACACACTCGCGGTTCCAAAATACGTTTATGACGCAGGCGTGACCAACTTCGCTGACCTAGTAAAACATGCCGACAAATTTAAAGACCGCATTTACGGCATTGAACCAGGTAACGATGGTAACCGCTTAATTCAGTCAATGATTGATAGCAACGCATTCGGCCTAAAAGACTTCAGCCTAGTCGAATCCAGCGAAGCTGGCATGGTGTCTCAAGTATCACGTGCTGCGCGCCGCAACCAATGGATTGTGTACCTAGGTTGGGCCCCGCACCCAATGAACAGCAACGTTGAAATGGAATACCTAGCGGGTGGTGACGACTTCTTCGGCCCTAACTACGGCGGCGCGAATGTCTACACAAACGTACGTAAAAACTACCTTGCTGAGTGTCCAAATGTAGGTCAGCTAGTGAAAAACCTAGAATTCAACCTAGAAATGGAAAACGAATTGATGGAAGCGATTCTCAACCAGAAGCAGAAACCGTCGAAAGCAGCGCAAGCATGGTTGAACGCAAACCAAGAACAAATTGAAGCGTGGCTAGAGGGCGTTAAGACGGTGGATGGTCAAGACGCAGTAACAGCAATTACAAACTATTTAAAAACTAACGCTTAATTAAGCAGTTTTTAAGCGCGTTTTTTTGAAAAAGAAAGTGGGCAGTCATGCCCGCTTCATTAACACAAAGGTTTTATTTTGAATTTTATTACGGACAACAAACTACCGTTGGGCCAATGGATGGAAACTGGCGTCGATTGGTTAACCATCAATGCATCGGGTTTCTTCGATGCAATCTCTATTACACTTGAAACGATCATTCTTTTCGTGGTGGACATTTTTAAATGGATGCCACCTGCAGCGCCAATCATTATGACGGCGGCAATTGCTTGGTTCTTACACCGCAGCATTCCGCTTGTTGTATTCATCGTGTTGGCCTTGCTCGCAATTCTCAACCTTGGTTACTGGCAAGAAATGCTGGAAACCTTTGTCCTTGTGTTTGCAGCGACAACGATTTCCGTATTAATTGGCGTGCCGTTGGGCATTATGGCGGCACACCGTCCTTGGTTATACACCTTGTTGCGACCAATCCTCGATTTGATGCAGACCGTACCGACATTCGTTTACCTAATTCCAACTTTGGTTCTGTTTGGCTTAGGTATTGTCCCAGGCCTAATCTCGACCATCATTTTCGCTATCGCAGCGCCAATTCGATTGACGTACCTCGGTATTATTAAAGTGCCGGAGGAGCTACTTGAAGCGGGCAAAGCATTTGGTGCAAGCCGCATGAAGCTGCTGTTTAAGGTAGAGTTACCTGCGGCATTACCAAGTATTATGGCCGGTGTTACGCAATGTATTATGTTGTCTCTCTCTATGGTGGTCATAGCGGCACTTGTTGGTGCTGATGGACTTGGTAAGCCAGTCGTACGTGCACTGAATACCGTAAACATCTCGCAAGGTTTTGAAGCGGGTTTAGCGATTGTACTCGTCGCCATCATTCTTGACCGCTTGTGTAAAGCACCAAACCAGAAGGAGGCTTAATCATGGACGCTATTACTATTCAAAATCTTGATGTGGTTTTTGGTCAGCAGCAGTCACAAGCGTTAGCACTACTAGACCAAGGCAAGTCTCGACAAGAAATCATCGACGAAACTGGCCAAGTGGTTGGGGTTGATAATGTTTCGCTGAACGTGAAACAGGGTGAGATCTGTGTTTTGATGGGGCTTTCAGGCTCGGGTAAATCAAGTTTGCTGCGAACAGTTAACGGGTTGAACGAAATTTCTCGTGGCTCTCTGAAAATTAAAGACGGCGACGACATGGTTGAGCTCTCTAACTGTGACGAACAGAAGTTGCGCCACCTTCGTACTCACCGCGTATCCATGGTGTTTCAGAAGTTTGCATTGATGCCATGGTTAACAGTATTAGATAACGTTGCGTTTGGTCTAGAAATGCAAGGCATTGGCAAAGCAGAGCGCCGTAAAAAAGCGCATGAACAGCTCGAAATGGTCGGTTTGTCTGAGTGGGAAACGAAATTCCCGCACGAGCTCTCTGGTGGTATGCAGCAGCGTGTTGGCCTAGCGCGAGCGTTCGCGATGGACACAGATATCTTGTTAATGGATGAGCCGTTTTCAGCGCTTGACCCATTGATTCGTGCTCAGCTTCAAGATGAATTGATTCTGCTTCAAGAAAAGCTAAACAAAACCATTCTTTTTGTGAGTCACGACTTGGATGAAGCGCTAAAAATCGGTAATAACATCGCCATTATGGAATCAGGAAAGTTGATTCAACACGGCAAGCCAGAACAGATCATTCTTGCTCCAGAAAACGATTATGTGGCTGACTTTGTTGCCCACACTAATCCATTGAACGTACTTAAGGGACGCTCTTTGATGCGTGACGACTTAGTTCGTGAAGATGAGCGTGTTCTGATTTGCCCTGACAAAGGTATTTGGGTGACCCAAGAGAGCAAAGGCTTAAGCTTAGCGGATACAGATAAGTCGTTGGTTCAATGGAAGAGTGATTCTTCGAACCTTGATGAGGTAAACGAAAACTCTCTGGTTCAGGTTAGCCCGGAAATCAGTATGCGAGAAGCGATTGAGCTTAAGCAGCGCAGCAATCAGCCTCTGCTTATGGTGGAGGACAACCAGTTAGTTGGTGTGTTAAGCGACAACGAGCTTTACGATGCATTGCTTGGTAACTTTAAGTCTGATCAAGTGGCATAAAGTTAGAGTAGAGTTGAAGCCAAGCTAAAAAAGAGCCGCACATTAGTGCGGCTCTTTTTGGTTTAAACAATGAGTTAAGTAGTTAAGCTAAGGAAACGGTCGACTATAGAGTCGTAATTACATCATCCATCGCAAGGCGAGCTTTTGGTAGGCCATGATTATAATCTTCCCCGTCTTTGTGGTAGCCAATCGCCAGTGCAACTTCACAGACATGGCCTTCTAATTCTTCTTTGAATACTTCTCCAATCAGTGTTGGATCTACACCTTCCATCGGCGTTGAGTCAATACCCAGACGAGCCAAGGTGTGTAGTAGATTGCCTAGCGCTAAATAGACTTGTGCTTTTGTCCAGTTTCCGTTAAAGCCATTTTCATCCGTATTTGCATCGGCAAAAGCGTAGGCGCCCATAAAGTTGTTGTACATTTCCGCCGGTAGGTGGCCAGACGTTACTTCGGCATCCACACGTTTCGCGAACTTCTCTTTGGTGAAGTTTGGATCGTACGCAAACAGAATCGTATGTGACGCGGCTTTAGCATGTGGCTGGTTAAATTGGTGCATATTTGCAAATGTATCGTGGAAACGTTGCTTGGCCTCATCACTTTCAATCACGATGAATTTCCAAGGTTGCGAGTTAATCGAAGACGCTGAAAGACGGAGTGCTTCTTTGATGATTGCCATATCTTCTTGAGAAACGCGTTTAGTTTCGTCGTATTTTTTAGCAGTGTAGCGGCTGTTTAGATCAGTAATGATTTGATGAGACACGTTTGTATCCTTTTTATTTTTGTGACAAATGAGGATGCGCTTAGCATCGACAACCATGCGTACCTCGAATATGGATTTATAATACGGGATATTTTTTCATTGATAAGAGGGCGTTTATTTGAATCACTTTTTACTTTTTATTGAAAATTGGCGTGCTTCATAGGGTTAGGCATCATTATTTAGATGCTTTTGATGATTATTAAATTACACTCATATTAAGAGAGTGATGGAGAGCAACATGAACGTGATTCAAGTTTTCAACGATAGTTATGAACGTTGTATCGCGAACCAAGGCTTTTTCGACTTGTTTTACAAGAATTTATGGTCAAAAAGTACAAGCTTTAGACAAAAGTTTGATGGTGTCGACATGCACCAACAGGTGCGAATGCTTAGAGGATCTATCGTGTTTTTTATGATGGCCGATACCTCTAACGAGGCGCACAAGATGGTGGAGAAATATGGTAAGAAGCATGCGAGTTCCGATATTGGCATTGAACCACAGGATATTGATGTTTGGTTTGAAAGCCTTATCGAAACGGTTCAAGAGTGTGATTTTGAATACGACGATGATGTCGAAACTGCGTGGAGAGCTTGTTTTAACACAGGTTTGTCGGTAATGAAGCGGGAGTGCTCCAAACACTAAAAGAGAAACTAAATGCTCTTCGAAAACAAGCAAGTTAAAGCAAGGAAGTAACGTTAAACAGCTTACTTCCTTGAGTATGGCTTTTATTTGTCTTGTGTCTCTTTATTCTTTTTTACCGCTTCGGCGATATCACTGACGGCTTCGACAAGGTTGATCGGCATAGGGAAGATAATAGTCGATGTTTTGTCTGTCGTGATTTCCGTGAGTGTCTGCATGTAACGCAATTGCAGCGCATTCGGCGCTTCGTTGAGCATTTGAGCTGCCTCTTTTAATTTATTAGAAGCTTCTAACTCACCGGTAGCGTGAATGATTTTCGCACGACGGTTACGTTCTGCCTCAGCCTGACGCGCTAGCGCTCTGACCATGCTGTCATTTAAATCAACATGTTTGACTTCAACCGTGGCAATCTTGATGCCCCAGTCATCAGTCTGTTGATCGAGGATGGATTGTAAATCCTTATTGAGACGCTCGCGCTCTGAAAGTAATTCATCCAGTTCATGCTGGCCTAATACTGATCGCAGCGTGGTTTGCGCTAACTGGCTGGTGGCATCGCTGTAACTTTCAATGTTGTTAATTGCCATTTGAGGATCGACTACGCGAAAATAAACAACCGCATTGACGCGCACAGACACGTTATCTTTGGTTATCAAGTCTTGTGTCGGCACATCCAAAACGACAGTACGTAAATCCACCCGTACCATTTGTTGGATAAATGGGATAAGAATGATTAAGCCAGGGCCTTTTACTTCTTGAAAGCGACCAAGAAAGAATACAACCCCACGTTCATATTCTCTCAAAACCTTAAACATTTGGGTCGCAAGTGCGAACAACAGCACCACGATCACCGCAACAGTATAGAGCATCATAAAGCGCCTCCTATTTATTTTGGCGGTCATCAGGCATCACGGTTAAGGTCAGCCCTTTCACATTCACAATGGTGACATGATCACCTTGTTTGAGTTGTTGATGGTCTTTGGTTTTGGCTCGCCATAGCGCACCATCGAGTTGAACGCGCCCTTCGCCATCGATAAAGTCATCGCTCACGACAGCGATTTTCCCAGGGTAAGTTTCTAAACCTGTTGTCACACGTCGTCGGCGTATTTTGAGCAGCAGGCCGACCGTCAACACGATCAGCGCGACAGAAAAGATAGAAATACCGAAAATTAAAGGAAGGGCGATCTGAAATCCTGGCAACTCACTGTCCATTAGGAATATGGAACCGAGCACAAAGGCGACAACACCACCTAAGCCCAAAATGCCAAAGCTCGGACTGAATGCTTCCGCGATCATCAGTGCAATTCCGAGTAACAGCAGACCAAGCCCAGCGTAGTTCACAGGCATCATTTGTAATGCATACATGGCGAGGAGCAAACAAATACCACCCAACACGCCGGGTAAGCCAATGCCTGGGTTGTAAAACTCAAGAAGCAAACCGTAGATACCAATGAGCATCAGGATGTAGGCGACGTTTGGGTTTGTGATAACGGCTAGCATTTCTGCTCGCCAATCGGGTGTTCTTTCAATCCATACGGGATCTTTTAGTGACAATGTCACATCACGATTGTTAACTTTAACAGTTTGTCCATCAATGGCTTTGACTAAATCCTCTGGTGAGTTGGCTATATAATCAATAACGTTTAACTCCAATGCCTCTGTGGCGTCCAAACTCGCTGCTTCGCTCACTGCTTTCTCTGCCCAATCTGCATTTCGGCCATGAAGCTTTGCTAAGCCTTTAATATAGGCTCTAGCATCATTAATCACCTTTTTCTCCATCGCGGTTTTCGCGGGAACTTTCTCTGAAC
The DNA here is from genome assembly GCF_024181795.1 of Vibrio sp. Y10_XG_PY6. Lineage (NCBI taxonomy): Bacteria > Pseudomonadati > Pseudomonadota > Gammaproteobacteria > Vibrionales > Vibrionaceae > Vibrio > Vibrio sp. Y10_XG_PY6. The sequence goes on along the minus strand of NZ_JAMZAQ010000001.1, from coordinate 1,293,204 downwards.
TTTCGTTGGTTCCTTCTGACGTTTCTTCCGCGTTTTGATCTTTGCCATCATCCGATGAAGGGGGCTGAGGAGCACCACCTAACGCGACGGGTGTTGCCGCGCCAAGGTTGGTGGCTTCAGCCATGGCAGCAACGTGGCTGGCGAGTAAAATGTATGTCCCTGCGCTAGCCGCTCTTGAGCCTGACGGGCCAACCCAAGTCGCAACTGGAGTGGAGGAGGTGGTAATCGCGTGAATAATATCTCTCATTGCGCTGTCTAAGCCGCCAGGAGTGTCCATCTCTAAGATCACTAAACTGACACCGTTGAGTTGTGCCTCTTCTATCTCACGAGACAAGTAGTCGCTGGTAGCAGGACCGATAGCGCCTTTGACGGGAACAATCCAGACAGTATTGGCCAGTGCTTGACTAGCAAACAAAAGTAAAGGTAAGACCCATATCCATAGTCGCTTCATGCAGTCCTCCTTGTGCGGTCACAGGGACTTTTTGAAAACCTAATTCAAGTATATACGCAGTAATACTAGTGCAAATAAGTAATTGATCACTCGAATTAGTCATATCAGCATTTATCATGGCATATCTGAGGCTACGGGCCTTAATATGAATATCGGTAGTCACGAATCGTGGGGCGTCTGGTGTGAAAAGGTTCAACAAAAAGGCAAAGTGACGGTAATCACTTTGCCTTCCTAATGTGTCTTAGAGGAGAGAGACTAACTGTTTATGTGGCGAGAAAATTGAACGAGTGCTTGCTCGGCAGGCATCGGTTTGTGGAAGTAAAAACCTTGCAACTCATCAATATTCCAAACTTTAAGCTTGCGTACTTGGCTCGCGGTTTCAACACCTTCGGCGACAATAGTTAAGCCTAACTCTTGAGACATGTTGGCAATGTTTCTTACCAGTGTTTTCGCTCTGTCATTGGTTTCAATCTCGTCGATATAAGATTTATCCAGCTTCACAATATCCAATGGAAAATTACATACACTACTGAATGATGCGTATCCAGTACCAAAATCATCCAAAGCGAGTCCAACACCAAGTCGCTTGATGTCTTGAATGCTTTGGATTGATTCTATTTCTCCGCCCATCAACATACTTTCGGTAATTTCAAGCACAAGCTGGCCCGCAGAGAGGTTGTATTGAGCCATCACTTTTTTTAGGTAGGGCATCAGTCCTGAATGATAAAAGTGCTGCGCGCTTAAGTTCACATGCACGCTTAACATCGACAGACCTTGCGCATGACGAACTCCATTGAGCCGACTGATAAATTCGCACGATTGTTTGAGAATGGACTCTCCCAATTCGACGATAAGTTTTCCTTGTTCTGCCATCGGAATAAATACTTCTGGTGAAATCATCCCTAATGTTGGATGTTGCCAACGAGCAAGTGCTTCAAAGCTAATGACTTCAGTGGTTTTAGCATCCACGATAGGCTGGAAAAAAGGTTTAATCGCATCTTGTCTAATGGCATTTTCTAAATCGCGATTGATCACCATAGACGTTTCCGCTTGCTCTGATAGTTCTTCATCAATGACTAATACTTCGTGAGAGTGACGACCCTTAGCGGATTGTGATGAGAAACGTGCTGCAAGCAGCAAATGCTCGACAGATTGGTGAGTAATGTTTAGGTCCATCATCACCGCTTTGCTGTCTAATGACATCATGATCCCGGAGAGCTGGACCTTATGTGACAAATGATTCAGTAATCGATTGGTAGCATCTATCGCTTTTTGGTGGTGCTCGATATCTGGAATCAAAACGATAAATTCATGCTCACTAATTCGGCCTATTTGGAATGCCCCTAATTGCTCGCGTATAGCGGATGCGATGTATTGAATCACTTCATCAAAAATGAGGTGACCGTATACCCCTGCAATTTGTTTGAGGGTCTTACTGTTAATGTACACAAACGAAAAATGGTTTGGCCGTGTCTCTACGAGTTCGTGCAGAGCATTGAGAATGACAGGACGGTTACAGAAACCGGATACCGGATCAAAGTCGGTGAGTTTTTGGATCATTTCTGCTTGCTGTTTTGTCTCTCTCATATCCTGAAGCAATAACATCAGTGCACTTTGACCATGATGTTGAATGAGCGTGGCTTCTATCAAACAGTCGATTTCTTCTGTATTGCTATCGAGCACCTGCGCTTCGAATTGTGTTTTACCGTTTTTCAGCTCTCTGAACATGGCGTCAACTCGACATTCATCGTCCTCCGATGGGCACAAGGTGTCTAGAGGACGATCTATCAATTGCGATTTGCTGTAGCTCAACAGACCTAACGCGCGTTGGTTGACATCGACAATTTTACGATCGATAACAATTAGCATGCCTAGTGAGGAGCTATGGTACAGAGCACCAAACTTTTCCATCGAGTCTTTCAATTGCAGTTGGGTTAACGATGTATTTTTAGAGAGCTTTTGTACCAGTTTTGTCGCTAACTCTAATTCGTCTACTTTTACAGAGTGCAAGCCTTCAAGCTGGTATTGAGAGGCGATTTCGCTTATTCCTTCAGCAAAATGATTAAAGCGAGTGGCGACCTTATTTTTAAACGTGATGTAGGTGCCGGCAGCGATGATTGATGCTACAACGCCAACTGTTGCAAACAGATACATGAATAGCGTATTACCTTTCGCATAATGCTCTCGCTGTGTTTTCGTTTTTAGCCATGCGATTGGTTCACCAGATAAATCAGAGAGTGAGGCCCATTTTGTTATTGACCGCGAGGTCTTCTCTATATCCCGCATCTCACTACTGTCTGATCCACTTACCATCTGCGTCTCTAATGAGTTTTCCGCAGTTAAAATGGATTTAAAGTCTCCAGGAAAGCGCAAAGATAGGTTTCTTCCCCAAAGCATCCATCCGTTAGAAGGGCGGTCGCCTTCACTGTTTCTAACTGGGCTGAGGCTAAGACCCCAAATAGTATCGTTGATTTTAAACAACCCTGAGATGCTCTCTCTATGGATATCAAGCTTGTGATTCATGGACTTGATGTAATCTTGAAGAGTAGGTTGATTCGCCATTTTAGCGGTGAGTTCTGAAGAAGTGTCGGGGTTATCCTCACGAGTTAAGGAGAGCAGGGTTTGCCCATTAGTCGTGATAAACGCCATCATATCGAGGTTTAACGCATCAATGCTCTCTGTGTAAAGGTTTCGCTCGGTATATTTCGCAATATCACGATCAACAAACAGATCGTACGTTTCGTCCCAGTACGCCCAGTCGTATGAGGCGCTTTCTTGCTGGCTCACCATCATGTCGATGACAGCGAGTGCTTGCTGATTCGCATGGTTAATTTCCATGTCTTCGAGCTCATCTAAGCTATACAGGAAAAAATAACGGCTAATAAAAAGGAAGCTGATGACCATGCCCAGCAGTCCTAATGAAAAGTATAGGGCGGTTTTATAGCGAAGATTCAAGTTAAACAAGCGAAGTGTTTTCATTAAAAAATAGTTATAGATGTTAATTCACTGAAAGTGTACGACATGTTCTAACAGAAATTGTTGATATAGATTCAAATTATAGAGATAAAATGAAGGATTTGCTGAGCTGATATGGTAAGTGAAACGTTTGCCCTAATTACTAGATTTTCGTGTTTGCAATTAAAATGCTCAATAACGTACCGCGCATTCAAATTACGGTTTAATCGTGCAGCTAGTAAAGGTATAAATCTTTTTATAAAACAGTCTATTAGTGTAACTAGTGCTTTTCTTCTGTATCTAAAGTTCTTTTGTAATAGTAAACTGCGAAAAAATGATGGGTAATTATGATGTTTATTGTTCAACGCTTGGTCAAACTGGCCATTATCTGTGCCATTTTCTTTACTATCTTCGATCTCATCTCCTATGGTGAGATTACTTGGGTTCAAAGGTTGCTGGCTTCTATAAGCTAAAATATGCACACATAACTCCACGAAGCGAGTCAATTCTTCGTTACTCGCCTTCGTCATTTGCTCCTTATGTGAGCTTTAAATAAAAGTCCCTCCGCGTGCAGCTCTGGTAACCGTTTTCCATTAATGGAAAAAATCTAAAAATGCAACTAACTTCATACTAATGGCAAGTGTAAGGTATGCAGTTGATGAGGCAATTCAGCATAATCACATTAGTTGTTGTGGCACTCATTTTGAGCCAAGCAACAATCGCAAGAAATGCTAAGGTGCTAGGTGATATTTCGTTAGTTCAGCCGATAGAAGGTGACCCTGTCGTAGATATTAAGCTGGCGAGAATTGGCTGGCATCTCTTTCGTGATCCTCAGCTATCTTCAAACGGTAGCATCAGTTGTGCGACGTGCCACAACTTGCAAACCAATGGCGCTGAAAATACCCCCGTCTCTACAGGAGTGAAAGGTGATGGAACTCGAAATTCCATCACAGTGTTTAATGCAGCGTTAAATTATCGTTTTTTATGGGATGGTACCGAAAACACTTTGATGGCTCAGATTGATGGGCCAATCCACAATCCAATAGAAATGGACTCAAACTGGCAAACAATAGAGCAGTACGTGAAAGGAAGCGAACGTTATCAAGCGCTATTTAGTCGTGATGGTGAGCTACCGATTAATATTAACAATATTAAGTCCGCCATTGTGGAGTTTGTCGAAGGGCTCCAAACTCCAGGTGCACCATTCGATGCCTACTTACTGGGTTACACCCATGTCCTCAGTGAGCAGCAAATTAGGGGGTGGAAAACATTTCAGTCTTCAGGTTGCGTACAGTGTCATCAGGGCAAAAATATTGGCGGAGCGATGATACAAAGGTTCGCCTATTTCAAAGATAAGCCAGTAGTAGAGGATTCGGGACGGCACCTGATTACGACGGAAAGTGAAGAACAATTCTATTTTAGAGTCGCCAGTTTACGTAATGTCGCCCTAACAAGCCCTTATTTTCATAACGGACGAGTTGACCAGTTATCTGAGGCGATACAGATTATGGCGAAAACGCAGCTCGGAATTACGATAAGCGATGAAAGTGTCGCTGATATTGAAGCGTTCTTACAGTCCTTGACAGCACCCAGACCCGTGATTTTAGAGGTGTTGGAAAATGAGTAAATTCAAACTGGTTAATCTCTGCTTTTTTATTGCCATGCTGACGTGTTGTGTATTGGCGTATATGTCACATGTGAATTCAAAAAGTGCACAAGAATTCCACGCGGAGTTGACGGATATTGGGCACAAGTTGATTGAAGAGCGCGATGTTATCGTGAATCGATATGCGGTTGAAGATAGGAAGAATTATGAACTGACGACATCTTTAGTAGATATAGAAGTCGCAGCTGAGAACTTGCTAAATTCATCAAGGGAGTCAGTTTGGTTCCCTGTGACGCCCAATCATAAAAAAGTTGAGGATACGCTCAATCTATTCAAAAACCGTGTGCTTGATACAACGCTGAAGCTCGATATGTTGATTGGCGTTCAGGTAGAGAATCAATACGCGTTATTAATGCTATTCAACTTATATCAGCAAGATATTTCTACCGATACCGGAAAGACGTTGAGTGGGCATCACTATTTTGAGTTTCTCAACCAACTGCTTTTGACACAAAACGTAGTTGAGAGTGAAAGTGAAGCCAATTTCTTAGATCGGCTTCAAGCGAGCGATAAAAGGATAGAACTACTCACGAATGAACTGCTTGATCATGGATACTTTGTTTTTATCGAGGATGCGGAGCATCGGCTACTCAATATTGCCCAAAGTGAAGCGCGTTTCACTTGGTTGTTTGTTTTTATTGCCGTGATGTTGTTAGTCAGTGCATTTTTGTATCAGTCGCAATATCGAATGTACAACTTGAAACAATTGAACCTCGAAATCGAGGAGGCTCGAAATAAAGCCGAGCGAGCAGCAAAAGCCAAATCAAGTTTTCTCGCCGCAATGAGTCACGAATTAAGAACGCCGATGAATGGTGTATTAGGCCTTTCTCAAATGATTGCAGAGGAAACCAAAGAGCCGACGACTAAAGAGTACGTGAAAGTCATTCTTGATTCTGGCCAACACTTGATGACGATTCTTAACGATATTTTGGATTTCTCTAAAGTTGAAGAAAACAAACTGGAATTTGAGCAGGCTAAGTTCAATTTAGACCAAGTCATTTCTCCTGTGTGTAGCGCAATAAAACCGCTCATCGATGAAAAAAATATCGAATTGATCGTGGAAAATGAAGTGCCTGAATACGTTGAATTTACCGGAGACTGCGCACGTTTACGACAGATCTTGTTTAATCTTGCTGGCAACGCCGTGAAGTTTACCAGTGAAGGGCATGTGTTAATCAGAACGGAACTTGATAAGGTAAATCAGTGCTTGGTGATGATTGTGAGTGATACTGGTATTGGTATCGCGCTAGACAAGCAAGAACATGTTTTCAATTTGTTTGAGCAAGCCGATTCTTCAACTACCCGAAAATTTGGAGGCACAGGGCTTGGTTTGGCAATAGTTAAAAAATTAACTGGCTTGATGGATGGCAAGATTACATTGAAAAGTGTGGAGGGCGTCGGAAGTCAATTCATCGTCGAACTGCCCATTCCTTGGGTTGAATGCGAACTTCCAAAGGCACAAGAGCCTCCAAAAACTCGCAAGAAAACACACAATTTACAGATATTGCTTGCTGAAGATAATCGAGTGAACGCCATTGTGGCGAAAGGGTTTTGCGAAAAGTTGGGACATGAGGTGGATGTTTCTGAAAACGGATTGGTGGCGGTTAAAAAGGCGAGAGATAATGAATATGATCTGATTTTGATGGACAATCACATGCCTGAGATGAATGGTGTTGAGGCGACGCGTGTGATTCGAAAAGAGTTAGGTATCAAAACATTACTCTTTGCGTATACGGCAGATGTCTTTCGTGAGGCGCATGATAGCTTTATTGAAGCCGGAGCGGATCATGTGCTTACAAAACCGCTACAGCAAGAGAGCTTTTCGGACGCTCTTAAACAGTTTGCTGCGAGGCTCGAACCAAAAGAGAATTTACCATTAACGAATGACAACAACGTTCTTCAGTTGCAGCGCAAGCCAATAGAGAAGTTACGGCTGACAGAAGAAGAGTTATCCAGTTCAGAGATGCTCATTTCTTTGCAAGAAGCGCCGGAAGCGATAGATGAGCTACTAAAAAGTATTATTGTCGATTTTGAATCATCGGTTGATGAACTTATTGATTATTTTATGGCTGAAGATTTCGCGTCTCTAGAAGACACGTTACATAAAACAAAAGGTATGGCATTGAACCTTGGTTTGCCGATTTTAGCTGGACAAACGGAGGCGCTAGAAAACACGCTCAAAGCGAAGCAAACTCCTGAAATTGAGCGGTTACAGATGCTAATCAACCGATTACAAGTTAACATCCATCAGGCTAATCGACTTCTGGATGACATACAGAAAAAAAACGTCGATCCTCAACAAATTTTGTAACCTCTCTGAGTTCATGCGTTCCTTACCTTGTTTCGTTATGGTTTACTATGACGTGAATGGATGTGTTGATTCGTCAATGAGAAAATCAGGGAGTTAGAATGAGTAAGCATTCCGCTTTAATCGAATGGCATCGCGAAGCTGACGAAGTATTCAGTGATAACCAGTATAGTCGGGCGCACATTTGGAAGTTTGATGGCGGGTTGCAAGTCCCTGCGTCACCATCTCCACACGTAGTGCCGTTGCCATTATCTGTAGAAGAAAACGTTGATCCGGAAGAAGCATTTGTTGCGGCACTTTCCAGTTGTCACATGCTTGTTTTTCTTTCTATTGCGGCGAAACGACGTTACGTTGTGGATCGCTACCTAGATGAAGCAGTAGGGGAGCTGAAAAAAGGTGAAAATGGAAAAGAATGGGTGTCTAAGGTAACACTAAACCCTAAGATAACATTTGCTGGTGATAATCAACCGACACGATCTCAATTAGAAAAAATGCACCACATGGCTCATGAGAATTGTTTTATCGCCAATTCGGTTAAAACTGAAGTGACGACGCTTATTGCAGATTAAATGAAGCTCTTTGTCAAAGCGCAGTGTATCGCCGAATAGTGTTAAGCCAGCAGTCAGGCTGCTGGCTATTGTGAACTAAACGATGCCTTGCTCGATCATCGCATCAGCGACTCTTCTAAAGCCGGCAATGTTTGCGCCTAAAACTAAATTACCAGGTTGACCAAACTCTCGACTGGTTTCGTTTGCATTAATAAAGATGTTTTTCATGATGGTCTGTAACTGGCTATCGACTTGCTCAAAGGTCCAGTTTTGCATGCTGGCATTTTGTGCCATTTCAAGCTGACTGGTTGCAACGCCGCCTGCATTGGCTGCTTTCGCTGGCCCATAAGCCATTTCGGAATCCACGATGATATTGGCCGCATCACGAGTGGTTGGCATGTTTGCGCCTTCACTAATCAAAACACACCCATTATCGATAAGAGCAAGAGCATCGTTTGACGTTAGTTCATTTTGGGTCGCGCAAGGGAATGCGGCGTCAGCTTGATATCGCCATACAGCATGCCCTTCATTAGGATAGTCACCCAACGGCGTATACTCTGCTTCAGGGTAAGTGTCTAAATACTCTTCTAAACTTGCTCTTTTCACTTCTTTAAGTTGCTTGAGGAGCTGCAGGTCAATACCGTGCTCATGATAGATCGTGCCTCTAGAATCGCTGCATGTTACTGGGGTTGCTCCCATGTGGTATAGCTTTTCAATTGCATAGATAGCGACGTTACCTGCGCCAGAAACGAGGCAAGTTTTGCCTTTGAGTGAATCATTACGGTCATTGAGCATGCATTCCGCAAAATATACGGTTCCATATCCCGTTGCTTCTTTCCTAACAAGTGAGCCCCCCCAAAGAAGGCTCTTGCCTGTAAGTACCCCTTCGTAGCGGCCCGTCAATCGCTTATATTGACCAAACATATAACCAATTTCACGCGCACCGACGCCGATATCGCCAGCAGGAACATCGGTAACAGGACCAATGTGGCGGTATAACTCGTTCATAAATGATTGGCAAAATCGCATGATTTCACCGTCAGATTTTCCTTTAGGATCGAAATTTGAACCGCCTTTTCCGCCACCAATTGGAAGGCCAGTAAGCGCGTTTTTAAAAATCTGTTCAAAGCCGAGGAACTTTATGATGCTCGCGTTCACTGAATGATGGAACCTCAGTCCGCCTTTGTATGGACCTAACGCGGAGTTAAACTCGACGCGGTAGCCTTTGTTTACTTGCACATTCCCTGCGTCATCGACCCAAGGAACTCGAAACATGATTTGACGTTCTGGTTCTACGATTCTTTGGATAATCGCTTGTTCTTTATATTTATTATTGCTTTCTATGACAGGAGCGAGAGAAGTTAATACTTCTTCTACGGCTTGGTAAAACTCTTTTTGAGCCGGGCTACTGTGTTGCAACGCAACAATAGTATCGTGTATGTGTGACATAGATCTCTTCCTTGATATGAATAAGCAATCAGTTTATATGAATTTATTCCCATTAAATAGTGATTTTGACTAATTCTCAATGGCTATAATGGTCTTTCCTGCGGATGAGAACGCTCAATTTCCAACTTCTGGTCGTATTGATGAGGAAGATTAAGTGAGTGACATGATTGGATGGTTGAGTGATCGGTTTCACATATAGCGAGCAGAAGCCAAATTAGTCGATATTGTTGTGCTGTCACGCAAACTGTTTTTGTTAACTCGGTGTTAACATTTGAGCGTGTTGACTCGAAAAAGATAAAAATATGCATGAGCTTAAGACTCTGGACTCGTTTATTCAGCAAGACGGTCTACCAGTGTTTGGCCATCTTGATGGGATTCCCACATCTTTACAGTTAGATAAGTTTACCTACCTTGATGAGATGGATAAGCCAGCGTCTAAGTGGCGCCGTTACTGTGATTATAAGCAGTTTCAGTTCGTTAATTTGGTCACACCTAACTACGTGATTGGGGTTGCGATTGCGGATATTAGGTATTTAGCATCTGGTTTTTGCTATCTGTTTGACATTCAAAATAATGAGTTAGTGGAGCAGCAGTGGTTAAAGCCTTTTAATATTGATTATCAAACTCAGCCTTCCAGTTGGTCTAGTCATGCCCATCTTGCTGACAAAAGTATTCAGTTTTCTATTCAGAATGGTATTTGGCACGTCCACTTTGTGACAAAGTCTGTCAATGCTGATCTCTACTTACGTCCAGAAAGTATGAGTTTGCCATTAATGTTATGTACGCCAACCGGTTATGCGGGTTGGACTTATACGCAGAAGCACAATGCGTTAACGGTAGATGGCAATTTATTCATATTAGGAAAGGAACAAGATCTCTCAGAAGTGGCTGCTGGTTACGACTTTTCCGCTGGGTACATGCGACGGGAGACAAGCTGGCGGTGGGCGAGTATTAATTGCTTTGAAAGCGGCAGACGATTGGGGCTGAACTTAGCTGCAGGCGTCAATGAAACGGGCTACTGTGAAAATGTATTCTGGATTAATGGTGAACGGCATTTTTTACAGTCTGTTCAGTTTCAATTTTCACGAAATGATGAAGGACAAAGATGGCATATCACGTCGGAAGATAAACGGATTGACCTAGTGTTCACGCCTTTAAACCGACGTTCAGAAAAGAAGAACTTTTGGTTTCTCAAAAGCAATTTTCGTCAATATATCGGCTATTTCTCTGGCTACATCGTTGATGGGAATGGTATCAAACATCAGTTAGAAGAAGTCATAGGTCTTACTGAAGATCACTATGCAAAATGGTAGAAACACAATGGATTGGACACAGTTGATGGAACGCCCTGAATTACTTCTGATGATTTTGGCGCCAGTTTTCTTTTTATGTATGGTTGCAGAGTACTGGTTTGGACAACGAAGGGGACGTTTACCTGAAAGCGCGATGTATTATATTCCGGAAGTTGTATGTAATTTTGTACTTGCGGGCTTACACCAAGCGACAGACATACTCACGGGTTTACTGATTGCTCAGTTATATTTGTGGTGGTTTGATTGGCGATTGTTTGATATCGAAATGAGCGTTTCAGCGTTTTTGCTACTTGTCGTTCTGCAAGACTTTTTCTATTACTGGTTTCATCGAGCTAGCCACCGTATTCGTTGGATGTGGGCTGCGCACGTGGTCCATCACAGCTCGGAGAGAATGAATTTCAGCACCGCGTTTCGTCAAAGCTTGATGTATCCGTTAGCGGGAATGTGGATTTTCTGGTTGCCTTTGGTGATTATTGGCTTTGATCCCAAGTGGGTCGTCTTCGTTGTGCTGTTTAATCTGGGCTTACAGTTTTTTGTTCATACTCAATCAATTCGCTCGCTTGGACCGCTAGAGTGGGTATTTAATACGCCATCTCATCATCGTGTTCATCATGGTATAAACCGTCAGTACATCGACAAAAATTACGCGGGAGTGTTGATTATCTGGGATCGGATGTTTGGAACGTTTGAACCAGAAGTGGAAACCGTTAGGTATGGAATTTCTAAACCGGTAAACAGCTTTAATCCCATTCGTGTGACGTTTGCAGAATGGAAAGACATGTTTTATGACGTAACACGACCAAATTTAACGTGGAAACAACGTTGGCGCTGTCTATTTGCTCCGCCATCGGATTCTTTTGAGTAGATTGAGATAAAAGAGATTGGAGCGGGCAGCGGGAATCGAACCCGCATCATCAGCTTGGAAGGCTGAGGTAATAGCCATTATACGATGCCCGCGCATCGATAGGACTCAGTTAATATGCCACACTGAACGAAAAAGAAAAGTCTTTTCTCATCAATTGTTTGTCAGGTGCCTAAAAAAGTAGCGTCTTGGTGTTAAAGTGTCCATTGTCTCTGTTTTTCAGGAGGGTCAGCGATTCCGCTTCTAAAATCGATGGCTGCTAATTAGGGGCAAACACACTGTCTACTAGCGTTTAGGCATTGATGATATTCAAGATTGTCAGTGTAAAGGTTAATCGCGTTTATTGAACAGTCAGGTTTCATGGTCAAGACTAGATATTGAAATGATTACTTTTTACTGCTGAAGCGTATGTATAGCACTAGCGTAATTCCGCTGAAACAGTCAGCTTAACCAAAGGAGATTTAACATGTGGAAAGGTTTGATATTAGGGGCGGTGATGATGCTCGTATCGGCTTGTACAACCGTAACGACGGATGTCGATAAGCAAGCCGATTTTTCAGCTTACAGAACGTTTGATTTCGGTGCCCAAGCAGAAGCCCCTACGAGTATTGATGGTCGACGTATTGAACAAGGATTGGCTGAACAGCTTGAAGACAAGGGCTTAATTAAAGTGAATAGTGGTGGGGACCTTTACGTTCATCATGATATCGTCGAAGAGTCCGAGCTTGTCTCTTCTGGGTCTTCGGTGAGTTTCGGTTATGGTTGGAATAGCTTTGGCGTGATCACTTCAAGCCCGGAACGATACAAAGAACGTAAGTATGGCAAACTGGTGGTAGAACTTGTTGATGCAAAGGCTAATCAGGTTGTGTGGAAAGGTGTTTCAAGCAGGAAACTATCTGAGTCTATGAGCTCTGAGAAAAGAGAGTCTCTGATTGAAGAAGAAATTGCGAAAATGTTTGAAAACTACCCTTACGGTGAAAAATAATTAGTATTCTTAACGATTAAGAATACTAATTGCCAATCGTTACGCACAGAGTTAAAAGAACTTACTATTTTGGTTTTGGTTACCTTTGTGCGTACGACTCTGATTGCTTTACTCGGACTACTTTTCTGCTTGTTGGCTCCGAGCATGAGTCTGGCGCACTCATACCCAAATTTTCTTTCCTTTCATAACCAGAATATTGCTGTTGACGCTAAGTCGAAGCACTTTTCAGAACACCCTGTCTCTCCAATACAACAAGACTATCCGAGTTTAAACAGCCGGAATATATTGAGGGTTAGCCATTCTAAGGAAACGAGCTCGAACGACGATGTAGAACTCGAATGGTTTGAAACGCTTGCTGTAGTATGGTGGATACATCGTTCGGCAATTCACTCGATGGGGCTGCTAAAACGCATCGGCAATGAGGCTTTAGGTCGTTGTGTTGAAAGTATTTTTACTCATTCTAAATACAGAATCGGTGCGAGGAAAGAATCGAATCTCATATACCGCTTTATACATGCTCGCTAACACATTCCATGTTTTTACAATTTTTGGTTAGTTATGCTTAGGAGCGGTTTATGTTTGATTCGATAATTCAGGTCTTGAGTGCCTTTTGGCATCAAGATTTCACGGCGTTAATGGCGCCAGGCGGTGCAGGATTGGTTTATTTTGTTGTTGCTGCGCTTATCTTTTTGGAAAGTGGTTTTATTCCTGCTGCGCCATTCCCATGCGACAGTGTCGTCGTATTATCCGGTACGCTGGCGGCGGTTGGTGTCCTTGATCCAATAATGATCATGTTGGTGATAGCTGTTAGTGCGGGATTGGGAAGTTGGGCGGCTTACTTACAAGGCAAGTGGCTAAATCGCTTACCTAAGGTTCAAGGCTGGGTAAGCGCGGTTCCTCAAAAGCGTTTGGAACAGGTCGACGTATTGCTCAGTAAACATGGATTGATCGCGCTTTTTTGTGCGCGGTTTATTCCGGTTGTTCGTTCCCTATTGCCATTAATGATGGGGTTGCGAGTGAAACGTATTAGTAAATTCCATTACTTTGCGTGGTTGAGTGCGATTTTATGGACGCTGATATTATGCGGTTTTGGTTTATTGCTTCCTTTGCTACCAGAGAATATGAGCAAAGCGATCACAATGCTATTAATGGCGGCCCCAATAATTACTCTTGTGATTGGGGTGCTTAGTTTCTTGTTTGTTAAAGCACGTCGAGCGTTCTGTAAATCCAAGGATGTGTCAGAGTTTTCTCAGTAAGTTTACTTTGATTTGCACTTTTAAGCTTGTATACAGATTAGACATCTAATCGGCTGGTTTTTATCAGTAAAAAGAAAGGCGCAATGTGTGCGCCTTTCTTTTTGAGTGTCGTTAGGGTTTCGAGTTTAATAGCCAATGCTATATAGGTACTCGCCAACCTCTTTACACTGAGACTTGTAGATAGTTTCTACTTCGGATTCATTCTTATCTGCTGCTTTAAATTCAAGCTCAGCAGAAGATAACTGGCTGAAACTATAGTTTCTTTCAGACATTAGGTAGTGTCTGAACATCGCTCTGTGTTCAGGAACCGCAATACGTGCATTAGAAACATTGGCACACTCTAGCAGAGTCTCATTGCTCATTTCTTCTGGCTTTGCTTCTGTGTTAGCGAAGGCTGAGCCCGTTGCAAATAGTAATGCTAGTGCGATAGTCGTAGCGAATTTTGTCATTATATGGACCTCAAATTGGTTCTAGTAACAATGAGCGTATTGGTTCTCATCGTTACATTTCCGTGTTCTCTGTATGTCATAAAAAGTTAAACAACAGGGAAGGCGTTGCGACCATGAGTAAAGACGTACATTAAATTGGCTTCTTTTCTTCCTGAAAGTCGATAGAGAGAGCGTTTACTCATCAGCCCGCCGTAACCATCAAGAGGTAAGCGAGATGCTTGTTTTGCCAATTCCAATAGTGGTGGGGAAGCGAAAGCAACAAGTAAAAAGTAATCAGGAGTAAAATCAGATGATAAAACACCATCAGTGGCGGATGTTCGGCGGCAGGAAACCAGCGCTAACAACTCGCGCTTTATGTGCAGATAATAACCTTCTGAGCCCCAAGAACTTGGAGAGGCAAATGTATGGAATTCGCTGTGTGCTAGTTCAAAGTCGTCTTGTTGCGCGAGTTTAAGCAAGCGTTCAGAGGTGTAATGTTTAGCGTGGTGATACGTATGCGCATATGAGGCAGCGATGAACCCTGAAAATAGGGACAATGAAAGCATCAATAATATACGGTGTAGATAACGCAAGAAGTAACCCTAAACATATAACGTCATAGACTATCACTATGACTACGGAATCTTAGTGACACTATGATAACAATGAAAATCGGTGTCTGACCAACTCAGCGTATACTAACGAGATGGAAGAGGGATGAACAGAGTTTTCTGATGTTATTTGGGTATAAGCTAATACCTAAATAATTTTAGCGTTGAAGCAAGCGAAAACTGGAGAAACAGGTAAAGAGAGTCATGAGACAAGGAAGCTTGAGTCAATCCGATTATTTGTTGGGGAAGAAATAGAGCATTCTTCCCCACATAATTTGCACCGTGTTATGCGCTTGCGTAAATAACACTGCCGCCTTTTATGGTGTCAATGATCTCACGAGACAACTTCTTTGGCAGTGCAGGGCAACCCCAACTGCGCCCAAGGTAACCATTCTTCTTGATAAAAGAAGGGTTAGCATAGTCGGCACCGTGCACAACGATATAACGCTCGCGAGCTTTATCGTTCAACCCTGAGCTTAGACCATCTAATCGAAGTGAATAGCCATTTGAGCCGTAGTAGGTAGTGTCAGTCAAAAACGTACCCAGCGATGTTTTACGCGAGTTCACCACATTTGAAAACTGCGTCGCTGTTTTCTTTCCACTGTTCACACCGTGAGAAACATAAGTATTGTAGATAAGCTTCTTTTTATCTAAATCAACCACATAAAAGCGTTTTTCAGTCGATGGTTTACTATAGTCGATGATGGTTAGTACTGATTTCTTTCTATCGGGTGTTTTTTGGTACGCGATATAAGCGTCACGAAACAATTTAAAGTCTACTACGCCATCTAACTTTGCTTGTTTGAACACTTGTTCAATTTGATTCTGTGGTATGTGACTTTTGACTTCGTTATCTGCTTGTTTTGCAAAGGCAAAAGGAGAGGCAGACAGAAATGTCCATATAAATAATAAAATTAACTTTTTCATCTTGGCTAAATAAAACTCTATGGTGTTACAAATTTACCGATTGCTTCATGCATTCGTTAAAACAACATGCACATCAATATAATTCTATTCCCAATGTTTCTTATTGTACGCTTAGGTACTTAATATTGGGTTAACGATAAGTTTTCAAGTTAAAAACTAACTGTTTGAAACTAAAATAAATTATGAAGTTAATCGATTGTTTCGATAAACTTCGGCATAAATAATATCTGATATGCGTAATTAATAAAACTGTGTTTAAGGATATTTGTGAGATGGCGAATTTATAAAAACGACGTTTTATTTTTTCTAGATTAGAAACTCTTTTTATTTCAATGTGTTTGTCTTTTGTGCGTCTATTCAGCCTGCGTTTAGATTTGTGATTTGACTCGTAACAAATCGTAACGTCAACTCGTTATGTGTGTTAGTGCATTTTAAGTGAGTGGGTAAACAACAAGATGGATAAGAAAGGTAGAGAAATACCGAGAAGAAGGGCATTTCCTGTTCACAAGTGATAAAGCTAAGTCTAAGTGGAGCCGACAAATGAGCTTCTACACTAATCATCTAAGCCGGTGATCAGCAGTACAAAAGTAAGTTTTGTCAGCTTTTACTTATTTCCTCATGTTTTCAATTAAATACATAAAAGTCTGAACTAAACTTACCAGAAATTAATTCTATCGTTTTGATTAAATATTTAAATAACTGAGAGCTTTCATCGAAAAATAATGCCAAAAATTAACGTACGAACTTATGTGGTTGCTTATATTATTGAAACTAGGGGTAAGGTCTTGTTTCTATATTATATAAGTACAGCAGCCACATACATGGCTTCTGTACTTAATCTTTAATAAGATGTCCCTTGAACAGTAATTGAACCAACTATGGAACCATCGAAGCGGCTATCGTCATTTGCGGATTGCCACCACAAATTCAGTTGTTCCTTACTCATTGGCTTACCAAATAAATAGCCTTGCATATAGTCACAGCGGTAGGCCGATAACCATTCATGCATAACATTGTGCTCAATACCTTCTGCGGTGACCGTTTTATTTTGAGCGTGGCATAGATCGATGATGGGTTTGATCACATGACCGTTGTTGGTTTTCATCAATGTAACGAGGAACTCTCGGTCAAACTTGATCTTTTGAACTGGATATTGAACAAGTTGAGTCAGCGATGTATAGCCAGAGCCAAAGTCATCAATGGCGAGACGATAGCCACGCTTCGACAGCTCATCAAGTAATGCTGTACCTTGTTGTTCTGCGGCAAAGGTTTCTGTTATTTCTAATTCAATACATTCTGGTTTCACACCGTTTTTGCTTGCTTGGTCATGAATATAATTCGCCATTTCGATGGAGTTAAGCTCTGCTGAAGAGAGGTTGATCGAAAGGACAATGTCTTTGCCAAAAATATTTCTTAATTGGTGATATTCCGCTGTAGCGTTGGCGAAAACCCAGCGATCAATTTTATCAAATAAGCCCGCCTGTTCCGCGATTGGGATAAACTCTTTCGGAGGCACGGGACCAATGCCTTCCGCTTCCCAGCGCAATAATACCTCTAGTCCTTCAATCTCGTTGTCCCGATTATTCATATAGGGTTGAAAAACGAGATGGAACTCTTCTTCCACGTTGCTTTTTCTGAGCGCTCGCTCAAGCTGACTGCGTCTTTGAGACTCAACATTGAGAGCTGCTGAGTAATAAGCGTACTGGTTTTTCCCGGCTCGTTTGGCTTGATACATTGCCGCATCGGCACTGGAGAGTAATTTCGCGACGTCTGTACCGTCTTGAGGGTACTGAGCGATACCTACGCTCGCAGTCACGGGGAATGAATTGCTCCAAGATGGACTGAGATTGCTAATCGGTTTTAGCAACTCTGAGGCCAGCAAGTCGGGTAGGCGTTGTGCATCCTGATTTGAGCTCAATAAAATAGCAAATTCGTCACCAGACAATCTTGCTGCAAAACAGGGACTATCGTAGTCGTGCGAGAATTTTTGACAGACATTTTTGATGTGTGATGAAAACACCTTTAATAAGTTGTCTCCCAGTTCATGCCCGTATTTGTCATTAACGTACTTAAAGTTATCGAGATCGACATAAATGACCCACAAATGCTGCGAAGGGGAGACGAGTTCACGAGTTGCAAGTTCATGGAAACGATGGCGATTAGCGAGTTGCGTTAGGTGATCCGTTTCAGCCAGGCGTTTTGTCTTCTTATATATGACGTTGAGCTCTTCATACATATCAAAAAAGCGTGAGGATAAGCGTCCTATTTCATCGTTTGTTTCTAGCTTTTCAATGTTGCCGCGTTGATTTGTTTCCAGCTCTTGTAGCTGTTTATCGAGGCGAGAAACGGGGTGTAATACATAACGATACAAAACCAAAACAATTAAGGTGATGGTGCAAAACGCCGCCACACCAAAGGAAAGGGCCAGTTCTAGCCACACTTTATCGACTTTATTCCACATCAAATATTCAGCGGGGGAGAGTACCGCATAAAAGTGTGGCAATAGTTCAATCGTCTGAGCGAGAGGAATATCGAGATAAATAGGCTTGTCGGCAAAAGTTATCACGCTATGCGTGTCGAACTCGATTTCGTGCTTGATTTCATTGAAGGCTTCGAGCGATACCGATACCACCACGAAAAAGACATTTTGCGGATCAAAACTTAGAGGTTGTGTCCCTGTTCGTTTGTCGATGAGTTCGTATTGCAGAAGAATACTTTGCCCGCTGGAATTGTAAATAAAGCCAGTATGGTTAAACGCTTCTCTCGTACTAAAGCTTCGCGAGATGTAATCCAATACCTTAGGGTCGACTACACCTGAAGATTCGTAGTATTTATTTTCTGTGTAATAAAGAAGGTTTTGTTTCCCGTCGAGAATCGCCATGCTTGCATCGCCTGTATAGCCATGGCTTAACACATCTGCGGTTTCATCGAGTCGGTTAAATAACACGCGCTCACGATACGGATTGCTATGATTCACCAAGTAGTCTTGCAATACATCACTTTTGCTTAATGTGTATGCATAACTATTGAGGAATATGTTGGCTTGTCGGAACTGCCCAGCGAGCTTTTCCATTTGCAATTGGATATAGCTGTCTTCTCGCTTGATGAGCGTTACTTTTTGAATGCTGTAAATAATATAACTTGATACCAGCGCGCTTAATAAGATCACTGGCGCGACAAGCAAGATGACTCGATTGCTTAACTTCATTATGGCTTTTAGTTTCCGTTTGTGTCCCTACAAACGTCGCATACCATATAAGGTACTGAACGGATGATGTGTTTTGCAAATTGTAACCAGATTGTAAGGTGAGCGTTCTCCAAAATCAGACAACCATCCAAGAACTGTGATGATGTGTAAGGTTTCCATCTCATTAACTAGAGTGTTTCTCAGTAATGGGACGTATCTCTTTTTCAACTGTCTTTAAAAACCTCACTTCAAGTGTAGATAAAGCCTGTCATCGAAACGTTTCGATGGTAAAGTGTGACTCATGTACCTTTTTACTATTCGATGACCCGCTAATTACGGATCATTCTCACACCTTATCGATCTCACTCTGGTCAAATTACCACAACGAATTATTATTTCATCGAAACGTTTCGATGAGTTTTCTGTTAATAACGAAAACACTTTAAAACAGGCGCTCATGGTTGTATGAACGTGTAACCGAAAGGTCGATGAGATGAAAAAAAGTACCCTAATTAACTCAGATATTTCTTACTTGGTGGCGACGCTAGGCCACACCGATGAGATCACGATATGTGACGCTGGCCTGCCAATCCCTGAGCATGTACAGCGAATTGATTTGGCGCTAACGCATGGCGTACCAAGTTTTCTTGATACTGTTCGCGTGATTCTATCTGAGTCGCAAATCGAAGGGGTCATCATTGCGGAAGAGTTTTCTGATGTAAGCCCTGTTTTGCATCAAGCATTGCTTAACGAACTGAGCAAAGAGAGCGAAGAAACGGGTAAATCTATCGAGATCAGCTACGTGTCACATGAAGCATTTAAAGCACGCACGGCACAAAGCCGCGCTGTCGTTCGAACTGGCGAATGCTCGCCATACGCGAACGTTATCTTTCAAGCGGGCGTGGTTTTTTAAGCCAGAGATATTGAGGACAGATTATGACTCAAGCCATTCTACAACTGAGCGACATTGAGAAAGCGTTCCCGGGCGTAAAAGCACTGGACAAAGCGAGCCTGAATGTTTACCCAGGCCGTGTCATGGCGCTCATGGGAGAAAATGGAGCAGGCAAGTCAACATTGATGAAGGTGCTGACTGGCATCTATCACATGGATGCGGGTAGCATCCAATATCAAGGCCAACCTGCCGCGTTTAAAGGGCCGCGTGACTCTCAGGAAGCGGGCATCAGCATCATTCACCAAGAATTGAACTTGATCCCTGAATTAACGATTGCTGAAAACATCTATCTAGGTCGTGAATTTACCGGCACGATGGGGCGTATTCAGTGGGGCAAGATGTATGAAGAAGCAGACAAGTTGCTTCAACGCCTTAACGTAAAGCACTCATCGAAAACGTTGCTTGGTGATTTGAGCCTAGGTGAACAGCAGATGGTGGAGATCGCGAAAGCGCTTTCGTTTGAATCGAAAGTCATCATTATGGATGAGCCAACTGACGCGCTGACTGATACCGAGACGGAGTCACTATTTAAAGTGATCAACGAGCTTCGAGAGCAGGGCTGCGGCATTGTTTATATCTCACACCGTCTTAAAGAAATCTTTGAAATCTGTGACGATATTACGGTGCTTCGTGACGGTAAATTTATCGGTGAGTGCAAGGTGTCCGACACTGATGAAGACGGCCTGATCGAAATGATGGTTGGTCGTAAGTTAGAAGAGCAATACCCACGTATTGATGTGCGACATGGCGAAACTTGCCTTGAAGTGATTGGCCTGACTGGCTCTGGCGTTCACGATGTGAGCTTCACGCTGAAACGCGGTGAAATTTTGGGTATTTCTGGTTTGATGGGGGCAGGCCGCACCGAACTGATGAAAGTAATTTATGGCGCGTTGCCAATTGAACATGGTGTTATCAACCTCGATAACAAAACCATTAACCCGGTTAGCCCACAAGATGGCTTAGCAAATGGCATCGCTTATATCTCTGAAGACCGCAAAGGCGATGGCTTGGTGTTAGGTCTCTCGGTTAAGGAGAATATGTCACTTTGTTCACTCAATCAGTTGACTAAAGGCTTCCAAATCCAACATAGCGACGAAGTGATTGCCGTGGAAGATTTTATCAAGCTATTTAATATCAAAACCCCTACGCGCGACCAAATCATTGGTAACTTATCCGGCGGTAACCAGCAAAAAGTGGCGATCGCGAAAGGGTTAATGACCAAACCTAAAGTTCTGATTCTCGATGAGCCAACACGTGGCGTCGATGTCGGTGCGAAAAAAGAAATTTATCAACTCATCAACAAGTTCAAAGCCGAAGGCATGAGCATCATCTTGGTGTCTTCCGAGATGCCAGAAGTGCTCGGTATGAGTGACCGCATTCTGGTTATGCATGAAGGTCGTATTACTGGCGAATTCGATGCGAAAGACGCCGATCAAGAAAAATTACTCGCCTGTGCCGTAGGCAAAAAGATCAATGAGGAAGCAGCATGAGTACTAATACCATGAGCAAACCAACCGAAGCTAGCAACAAGAAGTTGTTCACAAAAGAGTGGTTGATTGAGCAAAAATCACTGATAGCACTGATTTTTTTGATTGTTGTTGTGTCATTTTTGAACCCGAACTTCTTTACGGTCGACAACATTCTCAACATTCTTCGTCAAACCTCCGTGAATGCCATTATCGCGGTAGGTATGACACTGGTTATTTTAACCGCAGGCATCGACTTGAGTGTTGGTTCCGTACTGGCGCTATGTGGTGCCTTTGCGGCAAGCATGATTGCGCTTGAAGTCCCGGTGCTGGTGGCGGTTCCGACTGCTTTAGTCGCAGGTGCGGCGTTAGGTGCAATTAGCGGCATCATCATTGCGAAGGGCAAAGTACAGGCCTTTATCGCTACGCTGGTTACCATGACGTTACTACGCGGTGTGACTATGGTGTACACCGAAGGTCGTCCAATCTCGACAGGTTTTACTGACACAGCTGATGCGTTTGCATGGTTTGGTACCGGCTACGCGCTAGGTATTCCAGTACCTGTTTGGTTGATGGTAGTTGTATTCGCTGCGGCTTGGTACCTACTTAACCACACTCGCTTTGGTCGCTACGTTTATGCACTAGGTGGCAACGAATCAGCGACTCGTCTATCTGGTATCAATGTAGACCGAGTGAAGATTGGTGTGTACGCCATCTGCGGTATGCTGGCAGCGCTTGCAGGCATCATCGTGACTTCTCGTCTGTCTTCGGCGCAGCCAACAGCGGGTATGGGTTACGAGTTAGATGCGATTGCTGCGGTTGTACTTGGGGGTACCAGCTTGATGGGCGGTAAAGGCCGCATCATGGGTACGCTAATTGGTGCGCTGATCATCGGTTTCTTAAACAACGCTCTTAACCTACTAGACGTTTCCTCTTACTACCAAATGATTGCCAAAGCAGTGGTTATCTTGCTCGCAGTACTGGTAGACAACAAAAACAAATAATCCATAACCATTAAATCCTGAATACAAACCGAGCCAGTGGGCGTGTGCTGGCTCACCCTACACAAAGGACTAGAACGATGAAAAAACTTGCAACTCTTATCTCTGCTGCACTTCTTTCTTCCACTGTATCAGTAGCGGCACAAGCCCAAGATACGATGGCGATTGTGGTTTCGACGCTAAACAACCCGTTCTTCGTAACGATGAAAGACGGTGCGGAAGCTAAAGCGAAAGAATTGGGGTACGACTTAATTGTACTGGACTCGCAAAATGACCCGAGCAAAGAGCTGTCGAACATCGAGGATTTAAGTATTCGCGGTGTAAAAGCAATTCTTATCAACCCAACGGATTCTGATGCTGTGTCTAATGCGATTCGTATGGCGAACCGTTCTAAGATCCCTGTATTGACACTAGACCGTGGCGCAAGCCGTGGTGAAGTCGTGAGCCACATCGCGTCCGACAACGTGATCGGTGGTGAAATGGCAGGCCACTACATCATGGAAAAAGTTGGCGAAAAAGCAAAAGTAATTCAGCTTGAAGGTATTGCGGGCACATCGGCGGCGCGCGAGCGTGGTGAAGGTTTCATGAATGCCGTGAAGGGCAGCGATATGGATCTTCTTGCCAGCCAGCCAGCAGACTTTGACCGTACTAAAGGCCTAAACGTGATGGAAAACCTACTCGCGGCTAACCCTGATGTACAAGCGGTGTTCGCACAGAATGATGAAATGGCGCTAGGTGCACTTCGCGCCGTTCAAGCTTCTGGCAAAGACGTCCTTATCGTTGGTTTTGATGGCACGGAAGACGGCATTGCCGCAGTTAACCGTGGCAAGCTAGCAGCAACCATCGCACAGCAACCAGATCTTATTGGTGCTTTAGGTGTTGAAACGGCTGACAAAGTCTTGAAAGGTGAAAAAGTAGAAGAATACATTCCGGTGCCACTAAAAGTAGTGACTAAATAAGTTTGACGTTCAATAAAGCGTCCTAATTTTTGCTCTCTCCTCCGTTTATATCTGTCGTTGAGGAGGAGAGGGCAAACATACCCAAGAGACTTAAAAATGCAGGGTATAGATGCCTTTGACTTTTTATCGTGACTCCTTCGTTAGGAAGAGAAGTTAAAGTCATCTAATGTATTTTCCAAAATAGTTTTTCAAAAAAAGGGTTCATTCAGAACCGAGGATAACCGTATGAATAAGTTAGTGGTGTTAGGTAGTGTAAACGCTGACCATGTTCTTCAAGTGCCTTCTTTCCCTCGCCCTGGCGAAACGCTACATGGTCGCAACTATCAAGTTATCCCAGGTGGCAAAGGTGCCAACCAAGCTGTTGCTGCAGCTCGACTCAAGGCTGATATTGGCTTTATTGCTTGTGTAGGCGATGACTCGTTCGGCATCAATATTCGTGAAAACTTCAATATGGACGGCATCGAAATCACAGGTGTGAAGATGCAACCAAACTGCCCAACTGGCATTGCGATGATTCAAGTGTCGGATAGTGGTGAAAACAGCATTTGTATTTCAGCAGAAGCGAATGCCAAATTGACAGCAGAAGCGATTGAGCCAGATTTAGATCGCATTCGCCAAGCGGATTACCTGCTGATGCAATTGGAAACGCCGATGTGCGGCATTGAGAAAGCCGCGCGAGTGGCGAAAGATGCAAAAACTAACGTCATTTTAAACCCTGCCCCTGCTCGTGAACTGTCAGACGAACTGCTTGCTTGTATTGATGTCATCACACCAAATGAAACCGAAGCTGAAGTGTTGACGGGGGTAACGGTAACGGATAATGACAGCGCGCAAGAAGCGGCGAATGTGCTTCATAGCAAAGGTATCGAAATTGTCATGATCACTCTCGGTGCAAAAGGCGTTTGGTTGAGCCAAAATGGTCGAGGTGAAATTATCCCCGGTTTCCGTGTCGAAGCGACCGATACCACCGCGGCAGGAGATACGTTTAATGGGGCATTCGTCACTGGCCTGTTAGAGGATTTACCTTTAGAATCAGCAATTAAGTTTGCACATGCGGCGGCTGCAATTTCTGTGACCCGCTTTGGCGCTCAGACGTCGATCCCAACTCGCGAAGAGGTGGACGCGTTTCTCGCAGCACAATAGGGCTTAAACGCCTCATTAATTAGGAGTAATAACATGGCGACGATGAAAGACATCGCAAAACTGGCAGGGGTTTCCACTTCAACAGTGAGCCATGTTATTAACAAGACGCGTTTTGTGAGTGAAGAGATCTCCGAACGCGTCAATAATGCCGCAAAAGAGCTCAACTACTATGCGCCATCTGCTTTGGCGCGTAGCCTCAAAGTCAATCGTACCAAAACCATTGGTATGCTAGTGACAACTTCAACCAACCCATTCTTTGGCGAAGTAGTAAAAGGCGTCGAACGCAGTTGCTATCACAAAGGCTATAGTCTCATTCTATGTAACACAGAAGGTGATAATGAACGCATGCGCCAATCCATTAATACGCTTTTGCAAAAGCGTGTCGATGGTTTGATCTTGATGTGCTCCTCGCTAGAAGGGGAGCGTATCGATGTATTTGAGCGTTATCCTGATATCCCTGTCGTGGTGATGGATTGGGGGCCGATGCTGTTTACGAGCGACAAAATTCAAGATAACTCGCTTCGTGGCGGTTACCTAGCGGCGAAATACCTGATTGATTGCGGCCACACAGAAATAGGATGTATCACCGGCCCTTTGATTAAACACCAAGCACAAATGCGATACGAAGGTTACAAACGTGCGATGAACGAAGCTGGCTTGGAATTTAATGCCAACTGGATCATTGAATCGGACTTCGAATGTGAAGGCGGATACCAAGCATTTATGAAAATGGCGCAGCGAGGCACCTTACCCAGCTCGATTTTCGTTTCCAATGATATGATGGCGATGGGGGTGATTAACGCCGCAAATGAGCTCAATATTAAAGTCCCGGAACAGATTTCAATCATCGGTTACGATGACATACATATCGCGAAGTTCATGTCGCCATCACTCACCACAATTCACCAGCCTAAATACCGTCTTGGGCAAGCTGCCGTGGAAACGCTTGTCCGAAAATTGGATGATAAATCAACAGAAGCGCAAGTCGTGCAATTAGAACCTACCTTAGTTGAACGAAAAAGTGTCAAGATATTAAAGTCAAGCAGCACTAGATGACCTGTGATGTTGAGCTAAAAAATCAAAAAAGTCGTTTCTCTTTATACTATAAAGCCTTACTATCACCATTGATTATAAATAAAAATATTAATTGTTGTCTGGCGGATTAGTTAAATGTTATCAAAAGGTTACGCTAAGTTCTCCGTAAAGCATCCTTGGTTTCACCGAGTTAATGTTATTGCGGTCATACTGATTTTTTTTGTGAGCTGTTATCAGCTCTTGGTGAATGAAGCATTCGAGTACGCCATTGGGTTTGTTATTACACTTCTGGCGTCAGCTTTATTTGCATCAGCTTCCGCATTCAAAAAGCGCTATTTAGGTTTGGATTCTTAGGCGTGTTAATTTCCAAGCGGTTCAATTGAGTCATTTATTGCTTTCAAGCAAATATTGAACTGAATTATGATCGAGTGCATCAAGAGGGGGACAAATGTCCTCCTTTTTGTTAGGTGTCACGCCCTAATATAGGCATATTCCCAAACAAAATAATAAAGGACATCGACATGGACCTACTTGCCTTACTCGATATAAACAACACCCTGGTTAACATTCCAATAGGCGGCGGTTACGCAATGAGTTGGATCGAAGCTTTCGGTACGGTTTTTGGATTGCTTTGCATTTGGTTTGCTAGCCAAGAAAAAACCATCAACTACTTATTCGGTTTGCTGAATGTCACTCTTTTTGCCGTTATCTTTTTCCAAATTCAGTTATACGGATTATTACTTCTTCAACTGTTTTTCTTCTGTGCGAACATTTACGGTTGGTATGCGTGGACTCGTCCAAACGCGGAAGGTGAAACGCTGGAAGTACGCTGGTTAAACAAACAGAAACTCATCGCCACTGCTTCTATTAGCGTTGTGTCTATCGCGTTGTTAACCATCTACATCGACCCTTTTTTCTTTGCATTAGCAAACATTGCTGTTGATAGCTTGAATCTCTTTGGTGCAGGTTTGGCTGATCCGGTACTTGAACCTGATGCGTTCCCGTTTTGGGATGCAACCATGACAGTACTTTCTGTTGTTGCACAAATTCTGATGACACGTAAATATGTGGAAAACTGGATTCTTTGGGTTGTGATTAACATCATCAGTGTTGGCATCTACGCGACACAGGGTGTTTATGCGATGTCTGTTCAGTATGCGATTTTGATGTTCATTGCTGCCAATGGTACGCGTGAATGGGCCCGTAGCGCCAAGCGCAATGGCGATAAAACCTTAGCTCAAGCTGCAGCTTAAGGAACGAAAAATGGCGAAACAACCTCATATTGGTGTTGATGAAACACAAGTCGCTCCTCTCGTCATTGTATGTGGTGAGCCAGACCGAGCTAATCGTATTGCCGCATTATTGGATGATGCAGAAATGATCTCGGAAAATCGCGAGTACCGTGTTTTTACTGGCAAATACAAGGACCAGCCTGTTTCAGTATGCAGCACAGGCATCGGCGCGCCATCAATGATCATTGCGGTAGAAGAGCTAAAACAGTGCGGCGTAACTCATGTAGTACGTGTTGGATCGGCAGGTGCGATGCAATCAGGCATTCAGCTTGGCGAGCTAATCATTGCCGAAGGTGCGGTAAGAGATGAAGGCGGCTCCAAAGCGTATGTGGATTCGGCTTATCCGGCGTACGCAAGTTTTTCCTTATTAAAGGAAGTTGAGCGTTACCTGTCAGTACAAGAGGCACGTTATCATTTTGGTGTGGTACGTTCTCACGACAGTTTCTATACCGATGACGAAGATGCGATATGCCAATACTGGAACAAGAAGGGCGTCTTAGGTGCTGATATGGAAACCTCAGCTTTGCTTGCCGTTGGCCGGTTACGTGGCCTTCATGTGGCTTCGATCTTAAATAATGTCGTTTTGTATCAACAAGATGTGAAAGAAGGGGTTGGCCAGTACGTTGATGAAGCGAAAGTAATGATGCAAGGTGAGAAGCTTGCTGCAATGACGGCGTTAGAAGCGCTGATTGCTCAGAGATAGTCCGTACTAACTTCAGTAACTCTTATAAATCAATGAATGTAAAGCGACAGGCCACTGTCGCTTTTTTATTTGGTGTTACGGGGTACAATCCATCTGAGATAGTTATCAGTAACTTTTCTGAGAGAACAGAGAATGAAAATCAGCCCGTATCCAACTGGCCGCTTCAAAACATACCTTGAAAAAAAGAGCGTTGCCTTTCGTGAGATGATCTATCAGTGTCAAATTAGTACGCGTTACTTTGATGCTGGGGAAGAAATTCTCCGTCAAGGTGAGCAACTTCAGTACTTATATGTTGTGCCGGTAGGTCGAGTTTCAATGAGCATATTGGCCGCGAATGGGCGACGCTTTCAATTAGGAGAGGCAAACTGCGACTACCATATCTATGGTGAAATGGAGTACTTCACTCAGACTCCTTGCCAATGGAACGTGATTGCAGACGAGCACATGCAGGTTGATGTCATCTGCATCCAAAAACTAACTGAAGCGCTACAAAAGCATCCAGAAATGATGGTGTTCTTTGCTTCAGCGTTGGCCGAAGATTATCAAGACTCTATGGATATCTATACCAATCGGTTATTGCATCCCATTACTTATAATATTGCGTATGATCTTTTCGTCCGTAATCAAACCAACACATTGCTCGGTGGCTTTGACAAAGTGAATCAAGAAGCTGAGCGATTTGGTACTTCTGGTCGTGTTTATCGACGTGCAGTTAAAGATTTGATTGAAAAGGGATTGATTGCAAAAACGGAAAACGGGTTGGAGATTATTGATGAGCTTGCACTCAAAGCATTTATCGAAGCGCATGAATGATACACCTAGATATTGCAATGAATGGTTTTTATAAGTCTTTGATATAGTTGGAGCTCGAATAAGCGTAACTAATGTAAAGTACCTTAAATTTTGTTGAATGCAGTAAAGAGTAACGTTATATTGCGAACGCGCATGATAATAGATCTCATTAAGGCTTAACAAAATGAAAAAATTCGTCGGTGCGGCTATGCTGTCGCTATTTACTGTTTCTCCTTCTTTCGCTGCTAAGGTTGTGATTGACCATTACATGGGGCAAACCGAGCTAGAACAATCACCAGAACGCGTGGTTGTGATTGGCTTTGGACCGCTAGATGCGCTGGACAACTTTGGTATCGATCCTGTTGCAGTCTCTAACTCTTCTAATCTGCCTAGCTACCTTTCAAAATACAGCAAAGATAACTACACCTCTGCGGGTAGTTTGTTTGAACCTGACTTTGAAACCATTTACATGCAAAAACCAGATTTGATATTGGTTGGTCCGCGAGCGTCTGCGAAATATGAAGAGCTGAGTGAAATTGCTCCTACGGTCGTTTTTGCTGCGAAAGAGAATCAAGGTTACTGGGAAGGTACGCAAGCACAGTGGCGCAATATTGGTAAAATCTTCAATATCGAAGAAAAAGTAGAGCAGAAAATTGAAGCGCTAGATGCTCAATTCAAAGCAATCCGTGACTACAACCAATCAAATAACAATGATGCGTTAACGATTTTAAGCATGGGTGACAACATCAGTGCGTTTGGTGCTCAATCACGATTTGGTGTGATTTATAACGATTTCGGTTTCTTGGAAACGGTTGAACACGTGAAAACGGGCACTCACGGAGATGTTATTTCTTATGAATTTATTCGTGAAGCTAACCCGAAAAATATACTCGTAGTTGACCGCAATTCGCTAAAAGGCACGCCAGATAACGATATTCGTAAGTCCATGGATAATGACTTAGTCAAAGCAACCGCGGCATATAAGAATCACAAAATCACTTATTTAGATGTGGACGCGTGGTACTTGTCGATGTCTGGTGTGACTGCAACAGAAAAAATGGTCAGTGAGATCAAGCAAACCGTTGAACTGTAATCCAAGATAGCAGAGGTTAACTTTGAAAAAGTTATTGCTAACCCTTGTGGTTTTAAGCACGGTTTCGTTGTTTGTTGGGGTGGCAAACATGACGCCCCAACAGTTATTTTCGGGTGATGAGAAAGCGTTGGAGCTTTTCTTTACCAGCCGTATACCACGTTTATTTGCCATATTACTCGCTGGTGCTGGCTTGAGTATTGCGGGTCTTGTCATGCAGCAAATCAGCCAGAACCGATTTGCTGCACCTTCTACAACCGGTACGATCGAATGCGCCATGCTGGGCTACGTACTGAGCGTGGTTTTCTTTGGAAACGACAACCACCTATGGCTTGTCTTTGGTATCTCGGTGTTCGGGACGTTAGCATTTATTTTCTTTATTCAACGCATTCAATTTAAGAGTGTGGTCTTTGTGCCACTTGTCGGAATTATTTTCGGCAATGTCATCCAATCCATGACCACGTTTATCGCTTACAAATACGATGCACTTCAAAGTCTGAATGCTTGGACAGTTGCAAACTTCGCCAACATCTTGCGTGGTGATTTTGAACTGCTGTACATCGCGGTACCAATGGCTATTCTCAGCTATCTTTTTGCCGCACGGATTTCAGCCGTGGGTATCGGAAAAGATTTCGCGGTTAACTTGGGGTTAAATTATCAGCAGGTTGTCACGATTGGCGTTCTATTGGTGTCAATCATGTCAGCAAGTGTCGTGATGATTGTGGGGCAGCTGCCATTCCTTGGTCTGATTGTGCCGAACCTCGTTAGTCACTTTTATGGTGATAACCTCAAAAAGAACATTCCGCTTACGGCCATGTATGGGGCGACTTTAGTGCTGTGTTGCGACTTGGTGAGTCGTTTGATTATCTTCCCTCATGAAATGCCAATCTCTATCGTGATCAGCATATTGGGTGGTGTGGTATTCATCGCGATGTTGTTGCGAGGTAAGCAACATGCGTGATTCAACGAAAATCCTACTGCTAGGTGGCATTGCGGTACTTTTTGCATGTTTGTTTATTGGTATTGGGCTAACGGCTGACAACTACCAGTATTTTTTATCTCGTAGAGTTCCTAAAGTATTGGCGATAGTGCTAGCGGGTGTGGCTATTGCTCAGTCTTCACTTGTATTTCAAACCATTACGCACAACCGAATTTTAACGCCAAGTATCATGGGGTTTGATGCGCTGTATGTGTTGACGCAAATTTTGATCGTGCTGATTTTTGGTGGTTTGAGTACTTTAGTTCTTAACTTGTACGTCAATTTCACGATTGCCGTAATTGTAATGGTGTCGTTTTCGTTATTGTTGTTTGGTTTTTACTTTTCTAAAGGAAGCAAGAACTTGATTACGTTGCTATTGGTCGGCTTGATCTTTGGTCAGCTATTTTCCAATGCGGCGTCATTTTTCTCTTTGCTGATGGACCCAAATACGTTTGCAATCGTTCAATCGAAACTTTACGCCAGCTTTAATAATGTCAAAGTGAATTTGGTTTACTTTAGTGCACCAACTTTGATGTTTGCATGTTGGTTGCTATTTAGTATGCATCGCACTTTAGATGTGTTTTGGCTCGACCAAGACAATGCGAAAAGTTTGGGCGTCGACGTACCTAAGGTGACGCGAAATGTATTCATTATCTCGGCGGTTCTGATTGCTATTTCTACGGCTCTAGTGGGACCAATTATGTTCTTTGGTTTGCTGGTGACCAACTTAAGCCGAGAAATGTTCCGAAGTTACCAACACAAAACGCTACTGGTTGGTTGTTCGTTTCTCTCCATCAGCTCGTTACTGGCTGGGCAATGGATTATCGAGAACGTGTTCAGTTTTGAGACGACGTTGAGTGTCGTTATTAACTTTATTGGTGGTGCGTATTTCTTATACCTACTACTGAAAAACAAAGTTGTATAAATATGATAGTGATAGACAAATTAACGAAGGCCTTCGGTTCAAATAAAGTGGTTGATGAGGCCAATACTCAGTTTGAAAAGGGCAAAGTGACGTCCATTATTGGCCCGAATGGCGCGGGAAAGAGCACGCTGTTATCTATGGCTTCGCGCTTAACGGAGCGGGATGGTGGTAGTGTTATCATTGATTGCAAGGAAATTGCGGAATGGGACACTAAAGAGTTAGCGAAAAAGCTGGCAGTACTTCGTCAAGCCAACTCTATTACCATGCGATTTACCGTTAAAGAGTTGGTCTCTTTTGGCCGTTTCCCATACTCCAAAGGAAATCTGACCAAAGAAGATCATGCGGTGATTGAACAAGCGATCGATTATCTAGATTTACAAGGTATACAAGACAAATATTTGGATGAATTAAGTGGTGGTCAGCGACAGCTTGCGTTTATTGCCATGGTGATTGCACAAGATACAGACTACGTTTTTCTTGATGAACCACTTAACAATCTAGATATCAAACACTCTCTTCAGATCATGAAAGTCGTGCAGCGGTTAGCTCATGACATGAACAAAGCCATGGTGGTGGTAATTCATGATATTAATTTCGCAGCGTGCTACTCGGATGTCATATTGGCGCTTAAGCAAGGCAAAGTTGTGGCAAGTGGTGCGGTGGAGGAGGTGATTCAGGCGTCTACGCTAGAGGATATCTACGAAACGCCGTTTAATATTATCGAATTAAACGGCAAGCGCATGTGTACTTACCATTAATCCAACCTCAGGGCTTAATGAAAGCGATTCCTCAATGAGGATAGATAGGCGAGTTTACTTGGTGAGCTCGTCTATGATTGGACATCGGCTTTCAGCGTCTCCCGGACAAGAAGAAACCCAACCTTCAAGTTGCGTTTTGATCTCCATAAGGTGCGCGATTTTTTCTTCAACCTCTCTCAGCTTATCCATGGTTCTTGCTTTTACTTCGCTGCTTTTTCGGTTGGGATTATGGGCAAGCTGCACAAACTCTTTGCATTCTTGCAGTGAAAAGCCAGCGTTTTTTGCGCGTGATACTAAGTTAAGCTCTTGAATATGATTATCTGAATATTCGCGATAGCCAGAGTCGCTGCGCGCTGGTGGAGATATGATCCCTTTGTCTTCATACAATCGAATCGACTTAGATGAAAGCCCAGTAAGCTTTGCGACAGCACCAATATTCATGTTCAACCTCCATAACGTTTAAGGCGAGTATATACCGATGTTGTGGATAAGACACTCCTAAATAACAGTCAGTTACCTGGGGCCTCTTTACTCTTTTATCACTTCATGCGGTGGTACACCAAATACCTTTTTGAAAGCGCAGGTGAAGTTGGAAGGGTGGTGGTATCCGGCTTCATAAGCCGCTTCCGTGATCGTCACTAGGCCACGTTCCAAGTGTTGCCTCGCAATCTCAAGGCGACGAAAGCGAATATAACCATTTACGGTCATATTCAGTGATTGTTTAAATCGGCGCTGCAGGTTTGAAACGCTCATTGAAAACACGCTTGCCAACTTTTCTAAGCCTAGTTCTTGCTCAAGGTGAGTTTCTATATAGCTAACAATATCCTCTATTCGACCATCTGTGTGCCGTTCATGGTTATTTTTATTAGCACTGAAGTTTTTGGGGATTTGCTCAGTCGCTTGATGCAAAATTTGATAGATCAAGCTTTCAACTTCCAACTTATCTTGGAATTCTTGTGGTGTTTCTCGGCTTGTCAGCGTTTCAGCCAGTTCGCATAACGCCTGGTTAAGCTCTAGAGGATGAAACGCCTGATGAGAGTTAAAAAAGGACCGATGACGACAGGTTTGGTCAAGGCGAGCCTCTAGCCACTGGGGCTTAACCAATATGTTGATCTTATTAATGACGTTATCTTTGAGCAGTGAACGACGAAAGTTTGCAGGTTTGAGTAGGTTCACCACAACACCTTTAGGGCCGTCGCTTGCGTCTAAATCAAATTGCAAATCGTCATAGCCAAACGAGAGCTTACCTTCTAAAAGAATAGTGACCAACAGTGAGGCGTGTGCAGTAGAAACAATATGTGAATCAACAAGCTCTAGGCAACGTCCTCCATGAACAAAGATTTGATCATTGTACTGATATGATAGGAATTTGCCTTCTGCCAGTTGAGTTTGACAAGGTTGACCTTGAGTGACGATCCACTGCTTTCCTGTGGCTTCCAGTTTTTGGGTTAAAGCGATCTTGGCAATTCTAGTTCGTTTTGGTGTGACTTCCTGCATTTGACACTTCCTCATAACACTTGTGCGATTTCGCATAATCAAATCGCCTTTGTATTTATAAAACTCATGCTTATTATGCCTGAGAATTATTATCATTAATATTTAGGAATGAAGTTATGGAAAGCCCTGCTTGTTCATCTATCAAGCTTTCAAGCCTTTGCCTTGCAGTGGGAATGGCGCTATCAAACCCTGTTTTAGCTCAAGATACCGAGTCACATTTTGAAGAAGTCGTTGTATGGGGAACAAAAGTTTCTAGCAATACTGAGTCGATGTTTGCGGACGACATGTCACTGAAGCAAGCGGATCATATGTCTGATTTACTGCGCGATATTCCCGGTGTGGATGTTGGTGGAACACACTCTGTGAATCAACGTATTACCATTCGTGGTTTGAGCGAAACCGATTTGGACATTCGTCTTGATGGTGCTTCTCAGCATGCGAGCATGTTCCATCACATTGGGAACTTAACTCTAAACCCTGACATTCTCAAATCTGCCGATATCCAGGTAGGTAATAACTCTGTGACTCAAAATGGCTTAGGCGGCTCGGTTTATTTTGAAACGAAAGACGCTCGCGATTTACTTCGTTACGATGAAACGTTTGGCGCTCGTGTTTATGGCGGTTATGCATCCAACGACAACCAACAAGGCTCGTTGACACTGTACGGGCTTTTGTCCGAAAACATTGATGCGATGGTTTATGGCCATTACGTTACGCGTGATGACTTCGAAGATGGTGACGGCAACAAAACCTATGGCGCTGCGGGTGATGTTTACAACATTCTGGCTAAGTTGGGGTATGAACTAAACGACATCCATCGTTTTGAGCTCTCTTATGACATGTACCGAGACAGTGGTGATTACAGTCCGCGTCCTGATATGTCGGGTAGTGCGAACAATGGCTTATCGAGCACGTTACTTATTCCTACGGATTATGACCGAGATACCGTTACCTTGAGTTACGAGCTGCGAGGCGAACAGCATAAAGGTAACGTCACACTTTATAATACCGAGACAGAAATTAAACGGGATGAGAGCGTTATGGCTCCTCGCTGGCCTTCGAACCGTTTATCGAAGAACACCGCTAAAAACCAAAACTTTGGTTTGAATGGTAAGTTCCAGTCGGATGTTATGTTAGGTGAGTTTGATAATCGAATCACCTATGGTTTCGACTACATGGATAAGACATCTTCAAGTTACTACGGTAGTCGTAAGTTCATGGATGAATCGGCCATTTCAACCGCATTGTTTGTAGAAGACCAGTTCTTCTTCTCTGATGCTTTCTTTGTTACCGCAGGTATGCGTTTTGATGATTACAAACGTGAAGCTGAAACGGGGACGAGTAATTATGATGATGTGACCTGGGCCCTAGCAGCAGAATGGGCAGTCACCCAGGATTGGACGTTGTTTGCGAGCGCACGCTCTCTATTCAAAGGCCCTGAGCTGATGGAAACCTTTATTGCTTACCAAGACGTTGCATTTTTAGAGGATGGACTAAAGCCAGAAACGGGGTTGAACACACAGGGTGGTGTCCGTTTTGATAAAACCTTTGATAAGCATTTCTTTGGAGCGAATATTACGGCATTCCAAACGGAAATTGATGATTACATTGCAGACCAGTACCAAAACGCGACTCAAACTTACCTGATTTACAACTTAGGTGATGTTGAGATTAAAGGCTTTGAGGCAAGTGCTTCTTATGGCTACGACAAGTTTAACAGCAAACTTTCTTACTCTAAGTCGGACACCAAAAACAAGAATACCGGTGGCCCTGTTGCTGGGGGTAATGGGCGTAGCATTGATATGGGTGATAGTATTGCTCTAACTTTGGATTACCAGTCAGACGCTTTAGAAACGATCTTCGGGTGGAACTCAATGTTTGTTCTAGAGGAAGACAACGTCTTTGATGGTCAGCCAAAGAAAGCAAGTTATGATGTACATAATCTATATGCTCAATGGGTGCCGTCTGATATTGATGGACTGTCGGTGACCTTTGGTATTGATAATGTATTTGACGAGTTATACAGCTCTCATGCGTCTCGTTCGGGTACGGCACGTGGCTTCACGCTTGATGACTACGAGCCGGGTCGCAACTTCAAACTTTCTGCTGCTTATCAATTCTAATAGGGCTCCCGAGAGGGGGCGCTTCAAAACACGAGTAAATTCATGATTAAAGAAAGCACCCGAATAGATAGCGAACACGCTGACAAATACTTAGTGACACTTTGTCGGCATTTTGGACGAAAGGTTCCTGCTACTTGGAATGAAAACAGCGGTTTGGTGACATTCCCGACGGGAAAAGCGGAGTTTGCTCTTTGCGAGTCTAGCTTGACCATTATTTGTGAGGCGGATTCCGAAGAGAAACTGAGCACAGTGAAGGCGATAATCTCATCGCATGTAGACATGTTCTCTCGTAGAGAAACATTAGCACTTAACTGGGTTCGCTAGAGCTATTGATGAATGTGCAGAAAATGAGAGCGCATTAAAAGCAAAAAGCCCGCGATCTTATCATTCGCGGGCTTTTATTGTTCGAATGCTATTGCTTTTTAGGCTCTAGATTCTAGGCTTTTTTTTTCCTGTTGCATTTTTGCTAGGAAGTAGATATTCACGCAAGCAATAAAGCCGTTAGTTAATACTACAGGCCAAGAATCAATCATTAGTCCGTAAGCAGTAAATAGCGCACAACCAATAAAGTTAAGGATACGAAGCTTAACAATATCTTTCATAGTTAGCGAAATTGCGACCATGATTGAAGCTGCATAACCTAAAATCTCAACCATATTCATGTCCATTTTTTGACCCTCTTAAAATCTGCCGAATTTTGTCGGTACCAATTCTTCTCATCTTGAGATTAATGAGGAAGCTCCATGCCTCGAATGGTCTTTTTTTGTTGTATGGACGCACTATATCAATGGAAAAACCGTGATAAAAGCCTCAAATCAAGGTTAAGAGAAGGTTAGCGATTACGCAAACGTTTAGGACGGGAATTACTGATAATTTTACTTATTGTGTTGATTGATAATAACGATGGTATTAATAGCTCTCACATCATTGAAAGTGGGGGAATATTTACATATGATTGAAAATGATAATTATTTTCAAGTGTAATGTTTATGTATTTTCTTATTAGCTTGCTCGTATTTTTTTTACTGTATATCAGGACAAAGCCGAATTCGTGGTGCTCGGGAATTCATATTGTGAGCCACATTTTCATGGTTATATTTTGTCCAACGATTTATGTCATTCAATATTTAATCGTCACGTTTTTCTCGTCACCAATATTGATTAAGTTGTCATCACGTTCAGGTGTATACAACATTCTTATTGCTTTTCTTCCATTATTGATTGCAACCGGTAGTTTGGCGTTTAGCTGAGCGTTTTCATCTATCTTCTTTTTTAAAACTACTACACTTATACGGAATAAGATATCAATTTCATATAATTAATCGATATTGCGGCGTTAGGACATGTGTCACATTTCTGTGACTACTAGTAAGTTTTACTTACTTTGCTCATTAGTGCGCCATTTATCGATTGTTTAATGAGTTGATACTTAGTCTAATCGTCTAAAGGTGTGCAGTATGCCGCACTAAATCATTTAAAAACTATCTAAAAAGGTTAATGGGAAACGTAGGCCATTAGCGGAGGTCAGATGAGTACGCAAACCGTGCCGCAGAACGCGATTGTAAATGCTGTCAAAGGTGAAGTCTTGGTTTTAGGTCTGGATGGAAAAGTCAGGTCTATAAAAGCGGGGGATGAGTTAATATCTGGCGAAGTGATCATTACTGAAAATAACGCTTCTCTTGATGTACAGATACATAATGAGCTGTATCTGGTTGATGCTAATTGTGTCGCGTGCCTTCCAGAACCTTCTTTTGAACAACCAGAAACCTTGCTGCAATCTCCAGTGAATGGCCAGGTTACTTTCGATCCAACATCTATCGAAGGTGCTAACTTTGACGCTAATGATGTCGCGGCTATCCAACAGGCCATTTTAGATGGTGCTGACCCGACTGCTATTTTGGAAGCAACGGCTGCTGGTGCTGGCGCTGAAGGCTCAGCCAATGCTGGCTATGTGACCGTTGAATATAATAATCCGGAAGTACTTGCCTCCACCTTTTTTGAGACGTCAGCGACTCGTAGCGGTGTAGAAGAACGCGATGAAGCTGATGATTTAGATGTCACTATCTTTGCCGATGGCGGACAATCATTGCAATCTAGCGTAACAGAAGGCTCAATTTCTCTATCAAGCTATCCGCAAACCATTTCTTCTAGTGTGCTGGTTGAAGCAGGGGATCTCGCACTTGATACCGCTTCATTTGTACCTGAAACGTCCTCATTAGAGTCTCTGTTAACCGAGCTAAATAGTGATATTACCTCTGCTGGTCAGCCAGTGGCGTTCGTTTATGACGAAGCGCAAAATGTCATTATCGGCACTCAAGAAGGTAACGAAGTGCTTCGTATAGAGATCGAAGCGACATCTTTAGGCCGTGATTTAGAGTTAGAGGTCGTTACCACGATTAGCCAGGGCATTGACCATGTCGCTTCTGTTGCTGATGGTCAAGTTTCCATCTCCGGTGATCAAATCAATATCGCTTTTGACATTACAGGCGCAGATATTGGTGGTAACAGTATTCAAGCACCTATCGATTTCACGACAACCGTTATTGATGGCGATGATCCGGCGCCGCAAAACGTTACTTTCGAAAACGTTGAATCTTCTTCTACTCCGATTACTGGCACCTTTGTTGATATTGGTAGTGATCAATTGGCAACGGTCACATTTAATCAAGAAGGACTTAGTCAATTTGATGGCCTATTGAGTGATAATCAGGCAACAGAGGCGGTACTCTCTGAAGACGGCAGCACTATCACCCTGTCCATTGCAGGCTCTAATGAAACCGTTTTAACCATCAGTCTGAATACTGATGGTACCTACCAATTTGAGCAATTTAAGCCGTTAGAACAAACAAACGGTGAAGATACGATTGAGCTCTCTTTGCCAACCACAATCGTCGATTTCGACCAAGATACGGCAAGTAACACGTTTACGATGACCATCCTTGATGGCGATAACCCGGTGATTGAAAACGTGACGGGATTGTCTTTAGACGAGGCGGGGGTTGACCAGGGTTCACAGGAAGGCGCGGTAGTAACAAGTGGCTCTGGGTCGATCACGACATCGGTCGGTAGTGATATCATTGACCACTATGAGTTGGAACCTACAGAGTTTAACGTTGGTGGAGAACTCCAATCTCAAGGGCAGGTTGTTCAACTGGAACTCGCGTCCGAGAGTAACGGCGTGCGCACTTACGAAGGCTTCATCGAACTGGATGGCGTGCGTATTACCGTATTTGATGTGGCGATCGATGCCCCTGCATTGGGCGAATATCAATTCAACTTGTATGAACAACTCGACCATACGGGTGCTAATGATGATGCGCTAACTTTCTCACTGCCAGTTTACGCGGTAGATGCGGATGGCGACCGCTCCTCGATTACCGAAGGTTCGAACACACCAGAAGCGGCGCAAATTGTCATTCAGGTTCAAGATGACGTTCCTTCGATTGATGGCGTTGATGCGCTGGCCGTCGATGAAGACGATTTATCAAGCATCGGCTCCGATCAAAGCGACTCTGTGCTCGCGCAAGGTAGCTTCACGACGACTCAGGGCTCAGACCGTGTTGTAAGTTATCAATTAGAGAGCGGCACTGATCCACTCAATGGGTTGGAATCACAGGGTCGATCTATTTCTCTGACGGAAACAGCCAACTCAGATGGCAGCTTTACCTATTCTGCAACGGCAGAAGGGGACGCTATCTTCACCTTACAAGTGAACCCTGATGGTTCTTATTCATTTACCCTTGAAGGTCCAATCGATCATGCTGTGGGTAGCGATAGCTTAACTTTAGACTTCAATATTGTCGCAACGGACTTTGACGGTGACACCAGTTCACTTGTTCTACCGGTAACTATTACTGATGATGTGCCAACCATTAACGACGTTGTTGCTCTTACCATCGATGAAGATGACTTAAGTTCGGTAGGCTCTGACCAATCACAGCCAACGTTGGTTGAAGGTCAGTTCACGACAACTCAGGGCTCTGATAGCGTTGTACAGTATCAGTTGGATGTAAACGCTGATCCTTTAAATGGCCTGCAATCTCAAGGTCAAACCGTCTCCATTGCCGAAACTCAAAATGCAGACGGCAGCTATACCTACAGCGCAACGGCAAATGGCAGTGCAGTCTTCACATTGATTTTGAATACCGACGGCTCGTACAGTTTTGAGCTGCAAGGTCCAATCGACTATGCGGCAGATAGCGACAGCTTAACCCTTGATTTTAGCGTTATTGCGACAGACTTCGATGGTGATACAAGCCAAATCGTGTTGCCAGTTACCATCGTGGATGATAAGCCAACCATTATCGATGTCGATGCAATTACCGTTGATGAAGATGACTTAGCAACAATTGGCTCAGACCAGACTGACCCGATTTCAATTGATGGCACCTTCACTACCACACAAGGCTCTGACCGAGTGGTGAGCTATCAGCTCGACGCTTCTGCAACACCAGTTGATGGCCTTACATCACAAGGCGTGGCGGTCACGCTGACTGAAACCGCAAACGGCGATGGCAGCTTTACTTACGAGGCGACAGCGGGGACTGAAGCGGTCTTTACGCTGACAGTGAATACCGATGGCTCTTATAACTTCACGCTTGAAGGGCCAATCGACCACGCGGTAGATAGCGATGAGTTAACGCTGAACTTCCCAATCATCGCAACAGACTTTGATGGCGATACCACAAACGCCACGATCCCAGTGACGATCGTGGACGACAAGCCAGTTATTACTGACGTGGATGCCATTACGGTTGATGAAGATGATCTAGCGTCAATTGGCTCAGACCAAAGCAATCCAATTTCTATTGATGGCAACTTTACTACCACACAAGGCTCTGACCGAGTGGTGAGTTACCAACTTGATGCTTCTGCAACACCGGTTGACGGTTTAACGTCGCAAGGCGTGGCTGTCACACTGACAGAAATCGCAAACGCTGACGGCAGTTTCACTTATGAAGCGACAGCGGGTGGCAACCCAGTATTTACTCTGACAGTAGATACTGATGGCTCTTACAACTTCACGCTAGAAGGGCCAATTGATCACGCGGTTGATAGTGATGAGTTGACACTGAACTTCCCAATTATAGCTACCGACTTTGATGGCGACACAGTAACTGAAATCATTCCAGTCACGATTGTTGATGATGTACCGACTATTACAGCGGTTGATGCGCTGAATGTTGATGAGGATGACCTTAACGTTGTAGGTTCCGACCCAGGCGGCGATCTGTTCGTTAAAGGCGCGTTTACCACCACACAAGGCTCTGACCGAGTGGTGAGCTACCAACTGGATTCAACCTCTGATCCTGTCGCGGGCCTGACGTCTCAAGGTGAGGCGATTACCTTGGTCGAAACGGCTAATGGTGACGGCAGCTTTACCTATGTCGCGACCGCAGATGGTAATCCTATTTTTACCCTAAACGTCGCAACGGATGGTACGTACGACTTTACGCTTCAAGGACCAATCGACCATGCGGCCAACAGCGACAGTCTAACCATTGATTTCCCGATTATTGCCACCGATTTTGATGGTGATACGGCCACGGCAACTATTCCAGTCACGATCACGGATGATGCACCAGTCATCGATAACGTCGTGCCGCTGGCTGTGGATGAAGATGATCTCTCAGGTATTGGCTCAGACCAAAGCGACGCTGTTTATGTAGAAGGTGCGTTCACGACCACTCAAGGGTCAGACCGTGTGGTGAGCTACCAACTTGACTCAACGGCTGATCCTGTTTCGGGGTTAACTTCGCAAGGTGAGCCTGTTACCTTGGTAGAGACTGCGAATGCCGATGGCAGCTTTACTTACGTTGCTACCGCGGATGGTAACCCTGTCTTCACCATGAATGTGAATGCAGACGGTACATACAAC
The DNA here is from genome assembly GCF_024181795.1 of Vibrio sp. Y10_XG_PY6. Classification (NCBI taxonomy): domain Bacteria; kingdom Pseudomonadati; phylum Pseudomonadota; class Gammaproteobacteria; order Vibrionales; family Vibrionaceae; genus Vibrio; species Vibrio sp. Y10_XG_PY6. Next base: position 1,251,665 of record NZ_JAMZAQ010000001.1, on the reverse strand, counting down.
TTCCGTCTGGAAGGGCCGGTAGATCACGCGTTAAACAGCGATGAGTTAGTACTGAACTTCCCAATCATTGCGATGGATTTTGATGGTGATACGACTACTGCGACCATTCCTGTAACCATTACTGATGACGTTCCAAGCATCGACAACGTTGTTCCACTGACAGTAGACGAAGATGATCTCGCCACAATTGGCTCAGACCAAAACGATGATGCGTTTATGTCTGGTTCGTTTAGTACGACAGAAGGCTCGGACAGCGTTGTTAAATACCAGCTTGATGCAACCGCGGATCCAGTAGCAGGGTTGACCTCTCATGGTGAGCCTGTCGTGCTTGCTGAGACGGCAAACGGTGATGGTAGCTTTACTTACACTGCCACAGCAGATGGCAATGCCGTATTTGAATTAGTGCTGAAGCCAGATGGCAGCTACACCTTTACTCTGCTAGGTCCACTAGACCATGCGATGAATAGCGACAGCCTACAAATCGATTTCCCGATTATCGCAACAGACTTTGATGGCGACACTTCAACTAAAATACTGCCTGTCACTATTGTTGATGATCAGCCAAGCATCACTAATGTTGATGCGATCAGCGTGGATGAAGATGACTTGGCTACGATTGGCTCTGATCAAAACGAGTCCGTGTCGATTGATGGTCACTTTGTCACGATGGGTTCTGATCATGTTGTGCGTTATCAGTTAGACGCGTCCTCTAACCCTATTAATGGCTTAACCTCACACGGGGTAGTGGTGACAATGACGGAAAGCGCGAATGCGGATGGCAGTTTCACCTATACCGCTACCGCAGGATCAGAAGCCGTATTTACCTTGACGGTGAACAGCGACGGCAGTTACAACTTCACGCTTGAAGGTCCAATTGACCATGCAACAGGTAGTGATGAGCTGACGCTGAACTTCCCAATCATCGCGACAGATTTTGATGGTGATACCACCACAGAAACGATCCCAGTCACCATCGTCGATGACAAGCCGACTATTACTGATGTCGATGCGATTACCGTTGATGAAGATGATTTAGGCACGATTGGCTCAGACCAAACTGACCCGATTTCAATCGATGGCAACTTCACCACCACACAAGGCTCGGACCGAGTGGTAAGCTATCAGCTCGACGCTTCCGCAACACCAGTGGATGGTCTGACATCACAAGGCGTGGCGGTCACGCTGACTGAAACCGCAAATGGCGACGGCAGCTTTACCTACAAAGCAACGGCAGGCACAGAAGCAGTCTTTACGCTGACGGTGAATACTGATGGCTCTTACAACTTCACGCTAGAAGGGCCAATTGATCATGCTGTTGATAGCGATGAGTTAACGCTCAACTTCCCAATTGTTGCGACCGACTTTGATGGTGACACGTCAGCTGAGACAATTCCTGTCAAGATCGTTGATGACAAGCCGACACTTGGTGGCATCGAAGCAACAAGTGTGCAAACGGTTGACGAGGACGATATCCCAACAGTGGGATCTGATGGTACGCAGGCGAACAGCATTGCCGGTAACTTCATCGCGACTGATGGCTCTGATGGCATTGTGGAGTACGGCGTTTCTGACCTAACGACGCCAGTACAAGGCCTGGCCTCTGGTGGTCAATCATTGGTTATGGTTGAAGTATCAAACGCAGGTGGTGTTTCAGTTTACGAAGCACGTATTGATGGCACGACGACACCAGTATTCCGAGTGACCCTCGATGCCTCTGATGATAGTTACACGTTCGACTTGCTTGCTCCTCTCGATCATCCAAATGCTGATGGCCAAAATGAACTGATCATCAATTTGCCGATAAACGCGACGGACTTTGATGGAGACGTGTCGAACAACATCACCCTACCAATTACAGTTGTGGACGATGTTCCGACCATCGATGGTTTGCTAGCTGGCAGCGAACAAACCGTTGATGAAGATGACCTACCAGCAGGTACGGATGCTGCAAGTGCAGAAGATACTGTTATTTCAGGTACTTTTGATATCACCGAAGGTGCTGACCAAGTTGCTTCTATTCAGCTCAGTGACCTGACCACGCCTGTTACGTCACTGACTTCAGATGGTGAAGCTATAACCTTAGTTCTGTCTTCTAGCGTAAACGGCGTGAACGTCTACCAAGGTGTCGCTGGCAATCCTGCTGAAGTGGTGTTCGAACTGACGTTGGATGCAACGAACAACACCTACGAATTCGATTTACAGAAGCCGCTTGATCATCCAGATGGTAATCAGCAAAACGAGATTGTTATTAACCTCCCTGTGACGGCGACAGATAATGATGGTGATACTTCACCAGCCTTCACATTGCCAATTACCGTTGTGGACGATGTTCCAGTTGTTACCAATATTGAAAGTCTACGTGTCGACGAAGATGACTTACCTCTTGGTTCTGATGGCACTAAAGAGCCATTAACGGTATCAGGTGAATTTGACGTTACTAGCGCAGATGGTATTGATGCGTTCGAATTGGATCTGAGCTCAAATCCTATCCCGAATCTGAAATCGGGTGGAGAAGAGGTAACACTTTCTCAAGACGTTGGTGCCTCAACTGCTGACGCACTTGTTTACGTAGGGCAAACTCCGGGTGGAGTGACGGTGTTCACGTTGACACTTCATCAAGATGGTAAATACGACTTTGAGTTATCTGGTCAGTTAGATCACGCGGTTAACTCTGATGAGATTTTGTTGAATCTACCTGTGAAGATTACAGATGGCGACAACGATACCATCACTGCTACCTTGCCAGTGACCATCGTAGATGACAAGCCAACCATTGATGCTATTAGCTCTGGTAGTACCTTGTCTGTGGATGAGGATGATATTCCAAGCCAAGGTTCGGACGACACGCCAGAATCCAATATCATTGGTGGCAATTTTGAGGTTACCGATGGTGCTGATACTATAGTTAGCTTCCAATTGGACAGCTTAACATCGCCTGTTTCTGGCCTTACCTCAGGTGGTCAGCCGCTTGAATTGGTTGAGTTCTCAAATTCAAATGGTGTGATTGAGTACCGAGCCTATGTTCAAGGTACGACGGATACCGTCTTTAAACTGACGCTAAATGGTTCAGCAGACAGCTACGATTTTGAACTGTTGGGTGCACTTGATCATCCTGCGGGTAACGATGAAAACTCGTTAGTCATCAACTTCCCAGTCAACGCGACCGATTTTGATGGCGATGTGTCCAATAATATCACCTTGCCGATAACAGTGGTGGACGATGTTCCAACGATTGTGAAAGTGACAGACTCCAGCCAGCAAACCGTTGATGAAGATGACCTTGCTGGTGGCTCTGATACGACGAGTAGCGATTCAACGGTATTAACTGGTGGATTTGAAGTCGTTGATGGGGCGGATGAGATTGTCAGCTATCAAGTTTCTGACCTTAATTCTGTTGTGTCAGGGTTAACTTCCAACGGTCAAAACATTGAGCTTAACTTGGTGAGTACTGTTGGTGGCGTAACCGGTTATGAAGCAGTGATTACGGGCACCTCAACCAAGATCTTCACGCTGTCTCTTGATGCGAATAACGACAGTTACCAATTTGAACTGTTGGGACCAATCGACCATGACGCTGTTCAAGGTGAAAACAACCTTGTCATTGATATCCCAATTACAGTCACAGATTTTGATGGTGACACGTCATCATCACTGAATCTTCCAATTACCGTGGTTGATGACATTCCCGAAATTAAATCAGCAGATGCTTTGGCTGTTGATGAGGACGACCTCACCAATGGCTCTCAGGCAACCAACAAAGACAGCCTTGAAGCAACGGGTAATTTCGATACGATGGAAGGGGCAGATACCGTTGTCTCTTACCAACTGGACCTGACATCTAACCCGATCCCGGGAGTCACTTCAGGTGGTCTTGCGGTGACGTTAGTTCAAACCGCGGTAAGCAACAACAACTACACTTATCAAGGGCAGACTCCGGATGGAAACTCAGTATTCACGCTAGTTTTGAACGCTGACGGCTCTTACAAGTTTACACTCGAGGGGGCGCTAGACCACTCAACCCAAGGCGAAGATACTCTCATACTCGATCTTCCAGTCTTTGCGACCGATGTCGATGGCGATACGGCAGGTATTAACTTACCAGTGACGATCACCGATGATGTTCCAACCTTGTACGATGCATCTATTTCGCGTGTTGAGGGGCAAGGCAGCCGCACGGTTCACTTATTCCAAGACCCTGTAGAAGGTGATGACGATCTTGGTGCTGACGGCGCACAAGTGACTTCATTTTCGGCTGATGATTTAGGCATTTACTTTAAGCAAAACGGTGTTGATTCTGATTCTGTCGATTTGAACGGCAGTGACCAAGTTGTGTACGTTCACAAGGTTCTTGACGGAGTGGATACTGAAATCGGTCGTTTGGTTGTTCGAACTGATGGCCGTGTGTCATTCCGTCCGAATGACGATCTTGACCATACAGAAACCGACTCGATTGATTTCACCATCAACGTTGTTGCAACCGATGGTGATGGCGACATTGCTGATGCCGATGTGGATATCTCGATAAGAGACCGTAATGCGCAAATTGACACGTCTACCGTTACTGCGTTCGAGGACCAAGGGCGTGATGGCGTCGTTGTGGGCGTTGACTCTGCAAATACTCAGGATAACTTGTCGACGCTGGATGTGACGCCGGCGAAAGTCAATTTGGTTATCGATTTGCATGATATCGATCGTAACGAAAGCTTAGGTGACATCACGATTCGAGATGCAAGCACGCACAACGGTACTTTCTATTACCGAGATGGCAGCGGTAACTTCATTGAACTGACACCAGTAGGCGATACGGTTGTTCTCGATGCCTCGAATGTCGAGCAATCATTTAGTGGTGAGCTTGTCTCGTTAGATAACTTGTACTTCGTACCAGATCGTCATACATCAACCGATGCTTCTGGTATCGATCCTCGTATCCGTGTGGAAATTCTTAACAATGGTACGCCAGATCATACGATTAATGGTCGTTTAGACATTGAAGTTGCTGCCGTTGCAGATATTGCGACTTGGACGACGAGCAGCGAGTTTAACTATTCTGTCGATGAAGACGGAAACAACGTCGCACTTAATATCACGGCGGAAACTCAGGATACTAGTAATCCTGAAGATATAGTGTACGAGCTCGTCTTTACACAAGGGGAAGGTAACGCAGAGTTAGTATATTCGGGTGGTAGTGCGATTCCACAAACTGGTGGTGTTTATCTCGTAGATGCCAGCCGAATTGGTGACGTTCAAATTGACCCAATCGATAATTTCTCGGGCGAAATCAAGATTGATGTAACCGCGATTACAACAGAAAACAATAATCCGTTATCAGGGAAGGAAACGGCACGTTCAGAGACAGAAACTATCATCATTGATGTTAACCCAATCGCGGACCCAGGTAGTTTTACAGTCAACCGAATCAATGTCTTTGAGGATAACGCTCGAACTCAAGACACCGTCAATCCTGTCACGGATCATGATCCACTTCAGTTAAGTGAAGTGATTACCATAAAGCCGTCTGCGGATTTAGATGGTTCTGAAGCACTGTTTGTGCGTATTTCTGACTTCTCAATTGATGGCGTTACGTTAGTGTGGCTTGATTCAGCAAACCCAAGCCAAATCGTAGAAGTGACCGATTCAAGCGGCAATGTACTCTATTACGAAGTGCCAGAATCTGAGTTAGCCAACGTCGAAGTGCTTCCTCCGTTGCACAGCAATGATGACTTTACTTTCAACGTTGAAGGTATCGTCAAAGACACGGCATCGTTATCTAATGGGGTTGCCGAAAATATTTTGTCACTAGGCAGCAAAACAGTGATCGTCGGTGTGAAAGGCGTAGCTGACATACCATTTATTGAGCTGAATGATAAATCAGGGATCTGGCATGAGTTTAATGACGGCAATGCAAGAGGTATTGAGACTAATATCGATGAGAATGGTCAAGTAGAGTTGGGCTTTAGTGTCATCTCTGGTGAGTTACCAGATAACCCGAATGACCACTCAGAGTCGGTTACGGTTTTGCTGTCCAATATTCCGGCAGGTGTCGAGGTATTTGATAGCGATGGTGCATCCGTCGATCTGACTTTTGTGGGTTATGACGCGCAAAATCAGCCAATCTATGAGGCCAACATCACCACGGCGAATATTAATTCTGGAATTGTTATTAAACCGGAAGCGTCATCGACGGAGAACATTCATATTACAGCCACGACGATCGTCACAGAGAATGATGGTCACAGTCGAACCTCATCGGGTGAGATCCGAATTATTGTCGCTCCTGTCATTGATGCGCAAGATAACTACACGGTTCAATCAGAAGGTGATGAAGATACACGCTTTAATATTGATTGGAAGCCAACGTTGGCTCAAAGCCCTGATACAGACGAGTTCTTTAGTGATGTGACGATTTCTGGATTTCCTCCAGGCAGCACGGTTTATGTCGATGGCGTAGCACAAACATTGGTTTCTGGAACATTAACACTTTCGCCACTAGCGAACGAGTCGGAGCAAGACTTTTCTGCTCGAATCTCTCAAAGCGGGTATGTCCAGGTGCAATTAGAGCAAGACTCTAGTACTGACTTTGATTTGAATACTACGGTGACGGTGAAAGAGATTGACCACGAATATGTCGATGCTTCTAATCCAGGGCAGGGAATTGCAGAAAAAACCATCAATGGCATGGTGCATGTCCAAGTCAATCCAATCGTTGAGCCAGAAAATACAACAGGATCGCTAGACGCCCAGACACGTTTGCTTGTTACTGAAAGCACTGGCGTTGTCACTGACATCGTGAAGTCAGACGGTCAAGGGAACATTGATTTTACGATCAATACTTCAACGGGTGGGGAGTCTGGTGCGAATATCATCAAATACCAAGAGTTTGACGCCTCTTCAGATGAAGTGGTGACTCAGCTTGTTGTTCAGTTCCACAATGTCGACCCTGAGATTCTCAATCAATTGGTCATTGTTGGTGCATTGAACGAAGGCGGCGGTCGATGGACAGTCATTGACGAAGAAAACTTCTCGATTAAAGCGCCTTCGGGTCTTGATTTAACGCCAAACGACGACAGCGATGATGGTGACAACGGCGGTCTATCTCAAATTGGGTTAACCATCTATGCCGAGGTCAACGATTTAGGTGAAGATGCCGTTGAAAAAGACGCAACAGTAGTAAGAGAAACTGACGTGACACTTGAGTTTCCGACGGTTCTCACGCCGCAAACAAGTGTTGCAGCTGAAATTCAGGTGGCTGATGACGTCCAAATTGAAGCATCGGAAGATAATGCGATCGACCTTGGCACTCAATTGACGTCGAAAGTCGATGCGATTAATGCGGATGGTGTGGAAGATGTTTTGACTGTTGTTATTGATCCATCTGCACCCGGTATTCCTCCAGGCTTGGTGATAACAGGCACTGATATCGATTTTGTCAATGGTAAATACGTTTTCCAAGCAGATATTGATGCTAGTGGCAATATCACAGGTTTGGACGGTTTAACGATGCACTTGGCTGAAGATTACGCTGGTGATTTCGAATTGCCTGTGAGGTTTGTCACCAAAGACACAGAGTCTGGCGACGAAAAAGAAAACAACGTGCGAATTCCAGTTCAGGTTTTACCGATTGCAGATGTTCCGAGTTCGGCGGGTGATCAGCCATTAGATGGTGATGTTACACCAAATGTGACAGTGGATATCACAGGTACTCTCGGTTTAGACGCGAACAAACAACCCGTTGATGACCTCAATAACGATGTACCAACGGCGGATGGTGTGGGTTATGAAGATGGTTTAATCCAGCTTAATCTGAATGTCGATTTTGCCGACCGTTATAACAATATCCAAGGTGGTCAGGAAACGCTAACGAATATTAAGTTAGCACTCGATGACACAACACTGGGGGAGTTTGTTGACGCAAATGGCAATAGCTTAGGGACAAGTATTGAGTTTAATGAAGCTGAGATTTTAGCGGGTGCGCTTGATAATGTTCTGTTTAAGCCGAAAGAAAATTATCCCGTAGGTGGGGGACAAAACACCGTCAAGATTAATATTGAAGGAGAGATCACGGACGAGGCTGTATTTGATCAGTCTATCCTAAATAACCCTGGCGATAATATCGATATAAGAACTTTTACTGATGACGTGACATTCGAAGTTACGCCAGTGGTGGACGATATTACGATTACAGGTGCCGATCCTACGAAGCCAATTACCGTGGTTGGTGACGAAGATACTTTAATTTCGTTGAATCAATCAGGCTCTGGGGTTTCGATCAGCTTAAACGATAATGATGGCTCTGAAAGTTTCGTTTCACTCAAGTTAACAGGGATCCCTGATGATTTTGTCGTGCAATCCAATTCCTCTGATTATGTTGTTAAGAACAACGGCGGAGGAGAATGGAGTATTCAGCTAAAAGACCTTACTCAGACATCCGTTGATTTGAGTGACATCCAAATCAAACCGCCGAAAAACTTCAGTGGCGAGGCAGAGATTGGCATTACCGTGTTCATCCAAGAAGAATTGTTACAAGTACCAACTGAGCGAACTAATAACTTTACGCTGGTTGTGAATCCTATTGGCGATGATGTTGATGTGAATCCCGATACTTCAGCTGCGGGGAATGAGGGAGAAGATATTGTTATCAACGTTAATGCGTTAGTGGTTGATAACAAAGAGTCCATCGGAGATGGCGCAACCTACCAGGAAAATGATCCAGAGACGCTGAGAGTTGAGATTTCAAATGTCCCTGATGGGGCGAGTGTTTCATTACCTGATGGAACGGTGTTTACTGACCAAGGAAATGGCGTCTTCGTATTAGAAATCGATGCTCAAGATTTGGATCAAGTGGTCTTTAATTCTGGTGATCGCAACGATAACTCATGGGGTGGGTCACTGCATTTCAAAGTGCAAGCGGTTGATACCGGGCTCGATGGTCGCCAAAGTTTAGGTTCAGCCGAGGAGTTTGACGTAGCTGTTGATGTTGAAGCGGTGAATGATCGACCGGAGTTCGCGAATGTCATTGACGTTGAAACACCAGAAGACAACGCTATCCTGCTGGATACATTTGGTATTTCGGATGTGGATGCGGTACTTGATGATCCTACCGCAGAGTATGTCTTGAATATTGCTGTCGATAGCGGTTACTTGGCGCTCAATCCATCGATTATTGCCAATTACGGATTGACGGTTTCTGGAGACGGCACGGGTTCAATTGAACTGAAAGGAACCGTATCTGACCTTAACGCCGCTATCGCTGATGGTTTAGTGGAGTTTAACCCAGCGCTTAACTTCTTTGGTAACGTCAATGTCGACATCTCTGTCGATGACCAAGGCAACGAAGGGATTGTGATTAGCGGTGTCGATGAAACACTCAATTCAAATAGCAGCCAATTTGTAATTGAAGTCACAGAGGTGAACGATGCGCCCACAACATCTGAAGTGACGTTGACAAGTATTGATGAAGATAGCGGCGCTGTTATTGTTACCGCAGCAGACTTGCTGGTTAATGCGGTTGATATTGAGTCGGACAATTTAACCGTTAGCAATGTTACGCTTGTCGACCCTGCAGCAGGGACGCTTACTCAACTGAGCTCAACGGAGTGGAGCTTTGAACCTGCTCCTGATTTTTACGGGGATGTAAGCTTTAATTACGATATTACGGATGATGGCATGACCAATGGCGTCTCGGATCCGAAGACCGTCAGTGGCTCAGCCGTGATGACAGTGCAGGCGATTAACGATGCTCCGGAGATTGATGGCTCAATGGTCACAAATACGATTGTGGAGTCATCGGATCAAAAAATCTCAGGTATCGAAATCACCGATGTTGATTTTGCAGGTGTTCATGAGAATGAAATCATGACGGTGTCACTCAGCATCGATGAGGGTGATATAAGTGTCGTTGTCCCGGCGGGGAGTGGCATTACTCAAGGCGTTGGTTTAGCAGGTGAAACTATACTGATGGGGACTTTGTCTCAGCTTAATAGTCTTTTCGCTTCGACGGATCCGGATGTCGGTGTATTTATTGATGCCAGTGATGTGAACAGCAATTCTATTGCGCTTACCGTTACCGCTGATGACAATGGTATCTTCTATGACAACTTAACGGGTACCTCACTACAAACATCAGAAACGTTTGATATTAACGTAACGCCTGTCGCTGACGTACCAAACTTGGCCATTGATCAGAACTTTAGTTACATTCAAAGAATTAGTGCGAGTCAAAGTGCAAGCCGTCAAGGCATCGCGCTGGTGGGTATTATGGCTGCGTTGACCGATGTCGATGAAGTACTGGCCTTAGAGCTCACAGGCGTGCCAAGAGGAGCTACGATCACGAGTGAAGCTACAACATCGAATATTAGCTTTGATGGTACAACATGGACTGTTCCAGAAGATGAAATTGATACGCTACACATCAATAATGCGATCCCGGGAGATTACGATATTACATTGACTGCGGTTTCTACTGCATCAAATGGTGACCAAGCGTATTCAACGCCATTAGATATTAATCTAAACGTTACGCTAAATAGTCAAGATATTGATCAGTCTGCTGAAAGTGAAGACAGCTATCTTATTGGTAGTGATGCAGGCATTACTTTAGCAGCAGGTACGGGAGATGATTATATCCTAGGAGGAGATGGAGATGACGTGCTTATTGGCGGACTAGGCTCTGATATTCTGACTGGTGGTGCGGGTAGCGATATCTTTAAATGGACAGAAGACACGGTGGATAATGGTGCGATTGACACCATCACTGACTTTAGCGTCAATGAGGACACCATTGACCTCAAAGACGTGATCGCTGATTTGAATGACCCAACGGCGGGTATTGATGATTTACTTGCGCACATTCAAGCCGATTACGACGCATCAACAGAAAATGTTTCTCTGAACATTACGACGGATGCAAATGTCCAGCAAACCATTGTGGTGGAAAACTTAGGTACATCGATAGACTTCAACGGTCTTAGCTCCAATGAGATTGTAGAGTCATTGCTGAATCACGGTGTTATTGATAACGGATAAATTTGGATTCAACATAAAACGGGCGGCTTTAACAAGGCGTCCGTTTTTATTGGGAGTTATTGGTTTTTATCGAGACTTATTGAATCGAAATAGCACAACATTAGGTAGCAAAAGAGGGCTTGTTACGGATTTGTAGTGACAGGTCGGAACTAAGAAGTTTTAGACGTGAATATCGAGTAAGCTGCCAATGACTTCATTGTTTTTCTCAATGACGGACGCACCCACTCGGTTGTAACCTGCAGCTTGCGTAAGGTTGATGAGTGATTCAACTTTTTGAGAGGGGAGGCTAGGAGTTGAAGCGGTTATTGCGACATCTGCCACTTTAGCCAAATCGATGTTGTGAGAAGCGATCTCTTCTTTCACTTTACCTAAATTATCATTAATGCCATGCGCGGCTTTTTCAGCCATCTGCTGTGACATCTGAACAATTTGGTGCCCAGATTGAATTCCTGATACAGGCATATCACCACTCCCAATACTATGCTAATGAGAGCATAGGTGGAGTTTATAAAACGTTCAAGTGTTTTATATCAATGATTTGATTAAGCAAACAGTTTAGAAAGCATTTCTCGCTCTTCAACAGAAAGTACTGGGTTTTGCGTTTTGTTTAACTTTACGCTTATCTCACCCTGTAATGATTTCAACTGACTCGCCGTTAAATCGCTGAGCTTTTGTTTAAGTTCATTAAATTGTTGTGCGTTCATCTCAATACCCTCGTTGTAATTCGGTTTATCCTTCATTTCCCGAAATTCTTCGTCCTTTGGATACAACATATTTATTCAACCTAGATAGATTAGAATTTGATCGATTGCTTTTTGTCCGAATATTGTCAAGGTGCGTTAAGTGATACGTCAGATTTTTCCTATGAAGGTACATAATTACCCACTTTGGGGTAGATAGAAAAGTAGAAAGAAAAAAGGAAGCGACAATCCGCTTCCCTTTTCTATCCGTGTGTTACTAGTTAACCCTCACTGCAAACTTACTGGCGAGTGAATGTAGCTCTGGGAGCATGCGATAGATAAGGTGAAGTTGCTGCAATACCATGCGAGCGGAACTATCATCTTCATCTCGCCACTCATTTAAGCGTTGCTCAAGTCCTGCGTCGTCAATATTAGATAAATCGCACTCTTCGCAATGCTGGTGAAGCTGTTTATGGAGAACGTCTAAATGCTGATGAATACAGCGGTGCGCATCTAAAACGAGCTTATGAATTGACTCATCTTCAATGCGAGTTCGGTGCGCACCAAGAGCAGAAATATAGTTCAGCATTGCGTGATTTAACGTTAAGAAGCGGAAGCTCTCATCAACGGCAGCACGATATTTACCAGGTTCCGCAAGCATTGTACTTATGGCAGAAGAAAGTGAGGCATCACTGTTATGGGCCTGACGACGAGCAATGCGATAGCTCAAGTTGTCCTTTTTACCAATTCGATACTGACCAATGATCTGATCGAGATACTGTTTGTTAGCATCTATCGCATCCGACATGACTTTGTGCAGCCTTCTCGATTGCCAATCTGGCAAAATAACCAGTACGGCTCCTACAGCAAGCACACACCCGATGAGGGTATCGGCCAGTCGAGGAAGCACAACCGCGTAACCTTCACCTAACTGGTTGAATAAGAAGAGGACCAGTAGTGTGATAAAACCAGTTGCATATCCGTAATTGTTCATCCGAAAGGCGAAAAACATCACGCCAGAAATAACGATGAATACTAACTGGCTTTCTTGAGAAGGGAAGAAAGTCAGTAATGGTACGCCAATTAACAAACCGGCTAATGTGCCTATGACTCGCGCTGTCAGCTTTTGACGCGTTGCACTGTAGTTTGGCTGACACACGAAGAGAGTGGTTAAGAGTATCCAGTAACCTCGGTCGATGTTGAATACTTGAATGATTCCATAACCAATCGTCAAGGCAATCGACATACGCAATGCGTGTCGAAACAGCATCGAATCTTTGTGTAAATTCGCGGATATACGCTGCCACATGGCTTTTAATGTGTGCGGGTTAGTATCGGCGAGCGTATCTTCCTCTAGGCCCTCAACATCTGGGTTGTTAATGTTATTCAGTTGCTTTTCTACCGTCGCTAAGTTATTGAATAAATATGTTAACTGCATTAGCAGACGTTTCCAGTGTCCTTGCTTTTGTTCTTCTAAGTAAGCAAGTGAATTTTGCACTTCAGCTAAGGCCAAGATGGACTGATCGGTATGTGAGTATTCATTCCCTAGCTGAATCGCTAATGCAATATCACGACACGCTTGGGCTTGAGATTCCAAAAGATATTTAAAGCGAAACAGCACATCAGAACGTTCAAATTCAGTTGCTAAATCTTGATAGCGGTAATGGCTAGAGCTGACTCGTTCGTGGATGTCTTGAGCGATGAAGTAGATATTTAAGAATCGGTCACTAGGGCCATCAATGTGGCCGCGTTTCGAGCGGTTTAGTAATGTGGCTTTGCAAGCGTTTAGCGCCATTACCGTCGCTGCGTTGCACTTTGCGGCTTCAATCCGAAGTGGCTGTGGCGTTAGGTTGGTGACAGGGTGAAAAAGCTTGGCTTTCGCATCGAGATAATTTGCCATTTGGAAGAACACATTGGCTAAGCTTTGTTGCACAGGCTGAAGAGGCCAAAATATCTGCCAAATCATCGACATGAAGTAATACCAAGCCGCACCAGTTAAAAGCAGCAGTGGCTGAAACCAAATGTTGGTACTCTCATGTGCGCCAAGCATGGTGTAAATGGCGATCAGCAAAGAGCCAAAAGCAATGCTCGCATATTTAGGACCTATCGCCCCAAGAATGATAAAACCAAAGGTTGAGATAAATAACCCTAATGCAAATGCCCAAGGGGTGTCGAACAAGATTTCAATTGAGAAAGCGGCGAGCGCAAAACAGAGAAAGGTCAGAATCAGCGCTTTGATGCGCCCAGTGAAGCTGTCATCACTCTCTGCCAAAGCAGCAGCAATAACGCCCAATATTAGCGGCGTGATCAGCGTATTTTGCTCGAAGTACCAAGTCGGGATAACCACACCCAGTAAGGTGATTAGGATAAGAACGCTGTAATTTATGGTCTTGTTTGCCCAATAGAGCCGAAATTTAGAAGTTGCTTGCACAATGCGCCTTATGTTTCCGATGAAGAACGGGGGAATACTACCAAAACCACTATAGCGCGTTTATGATTTACTTTAAGAAAAATTCGTTGTTGCTGATAAAATCAACAGGGATGTCATTGACTTATACTAAAGCAGCCATGCAATGTGTCTATAATTGTAAAGTCAGCTTCAAATAGAATGAGCTTTAGGTTACTAAATCGACAGTAATGTGAATTTTATTAAAGAATAAAAGAAGATGCTTACTTAGGTGCTCGCCATTGCTACAATTTGGCGCCTTAAAATGATATAAATCGACAACTTCTAAATTAAAAGGCGCACGTTTCATGCAGCTCACTGCCACTAGCAAAGCACAGTTTTTTATTCAAAATGAGTACCATCACGTCGAAATAAAAGAGAACAGTGTTTTATTAAGCTCAATAGGCAGTGAAGAACATATTCCTTTTACGATCTGGAATGGCAAAGTTAGCGTAAAGCGTGGGTTGTTATGGAGCTCTTTGCAGTTTTTTGCTCATGAGCACGAAGGCAAACAACAAAGCTGGCTAGTACAAGGGCTACCGTGGCCACAATGCCGTAAGTTTGCTCTTGAAGCTGTTCGTCAGTATCAAGAATGGCACAATACTCAGTGCCGAAAACTGGCTGAGTATCTACCTAAGTGGGAAGAAGAGCTCTACAAACTTAAGCATGTTCCTGCCTATCTATCGCACTCTCAAGTGGTCTCCTGGGTGGAAAGTCTTAACCAAGAGTTAAGCGAAATGAAAACCACTCTAGAAGAAGCCAAAATGCGGATGCCGAATCGCATGGCGGAAATAGAACCTTGGCTTATTGATACGTCTGCGACGCTTGGTGAGCGTAATCGTGATTGGCTTGAGGAAGAACGTCCGAATTGGGAAGTGCTGTTTAATCGCATAGAATCTTCGCCTTTAAACTTATCCCAGCAATATGCTGTGTTGCTCAACGATGATCACAACTTAGTCCTTGCTGGCGCAGGCTCTGGCAAAACCAGTGTTTTAACGGCTCGAGTTGCATACTTGTTGCAAAGCCACCAGGCTCAAGCAGAAGAGTTGCTTATGCTGGCTTTCGGTCGTGATGCCGCGACTGAAATGAAAGAGCGTTTAGTGGATAAAGTAGGCATGGCCGCAGACGGTGTGCGTGTGAATACGTTCCATCAACTAGGCTTATATATACTCAATCAAGTTGAGCAACAGCCTGTTGAGATCAGTCCGTTGGCGTTAGATGACAACCAGCGAACAGCATGGTGTGTAGATTGGCTGAAAAAGCATTGGATGACGCCTACTAACTTTAAACGTTGGCAAAAACATTTAGACAAATGGCCGATTGCCTATTTAAAAGGGGACGATGAGTTAGGAAGTCACTCAGAAAACCCAAAACTGATCGCGTGGCTAGACTCTCAGTTGTCTCACTTAGCTGCAGTAGGGCTAACCAAAAAGCAAGTGCAAGAAAAGTTGGTAAATCACCAAGACTATACTCGTTTAAACAGCGAACTCGCCTTGTGTTGGCCATGTTTTACGGCGTGGCAGAAAATGCTTAAAGAAAGCAATCAAGTGGATTTCCCTACCATGATCAGTCGTGCAACAGATTATGTAAATAAAGGGAAATTTGTCTCCCCATGGCGCTTCATTATGGTCGATGAGTACCAAGATATCTCTCCAGACCGTTTAGCACTGATTGAAGCACTGTGTGAATCCACACAGAAACAAGCGGGTGCGACGTTGTTTGCGGTTGGTGATGACTGGCAGGCCATCTATCAGTTTGCTGGTGCGGACGTCGATCTTATCACTGGGTTTAAAGAGCGCTTTGCTCACTCTACCGTTCATCATCTAGATACGACTTATCGTTTCAACAATCAGATTGGTGATGTGGCAAACACTTTTGTTCAGCAAAACCCATCGCAATTGCCGAAAACACTAAATAGCCACAAGCAACGTAAGCAGAAGAGTGTGCATACCGCACCGAGTAACCAAGTTGAAAAGATCTTGGATCAATTGAATCAACAAGCCAAGCAAACCAAGTCAGTCTTATTGTTAGGACGTAATCATTATCATAAGCCCGACTTGTATGACGATTGGTTGCGACGTTTTCCTAATCTCGATATTCGTTTTATGACTTGCCATGCGAGTAAAGGGCGAGAGGCTGATTTTGTCATTATTCTTTCTGTGGATGAGGGGCAATTCCCTGCGAAGAAGAAGCAAATTCACATTGATGGCGCATTGACCGAGCCCAAAGACAAATTCCCTCACGCAGAAGAGCGCAGGCTGTTTTACGTGGCGATTACGCGTGCGAAAGAGAAAGTTTGGATTACGCACACTGGCGCTGGGTCCGCATTTGTTCAAGAGCTCGTCAATGGTGATTATCCGATCATCACTTCGCGTTGAAGGCAGAGTTCTGAATTTTAGAAATAATAAAGGCGATACTCAGTATCGCCTTTACGTTATTCGGTTGGCATCAAAGCTTACATGCGTTCAGCAAGATACGCTTCGTAATCCGGTACTTCAATATCCACTTCTTGTTCAAGAAGAGGGGAGTTAAACAAGAACTTAGCGGTGGCTCGGTTCGTTGCCACAGGAATATTCCAAACGCTAGCAATACGAAGAAGCGCTTTAACGTCTGGGTCGTGAGGTACGGCGTTTAGCGGATCCCAGAAGAAAACGAGAACGTCGATCTTACCTTCTGAAATGAGCGCGCCAAGTTGTTGGTCACCGCCCATTGGGCCACTGATCATGCTCTTAATCGCCAGTCCAGTTTCTTTGCTCAACATGTGTCCGGTTGTGCCAGTCGCGTAAAGAAAGTGACTCTGCAGTTTTTCTTTGTTTTCTTTTACCCAGCGAAGTAGCTCAGGTTTGCAGTTGTCATGGGCAACCAAAGCCACATGTTTGTGGGTTGGCATGGTACGAATGGTTTTTTGCATCAAGATGTTTCCGTTTGTATGATTTTAAAATTGTTGTTATTTAATAGAACACGTTTTTTGTCTTTCAATCAACAGCCTTAATACGGAATGTCGGCCTATATTCTGACGGAGATAACGATTCTTCGATCGTATCGTCATGAAGTGTCTTCGGAGTCAGTGGTTTGATCGTTGGTGAGGCATGTTTGTCATACTCTTTGCCCCTTAAGTAATGCGCTGCTTGCATGACGGAAAGCCTGCCTTGCTGCACCATTTTATCTGTTGGTGCGAAGAGCACTTTGTTACGCAATAGGCCTCGGTAAACACCGTGACTTAAGTACACAGAAACCAAACCGATCTCATCAGCTTTGCCTGCGCTACGCAGTTCACTGATAGCGGCTTCAATCGCAACCGCGCTGCCAACGATATAATCTATATTTCCCATATCAATCACACGTTGAACCAAGTTACGCTGTAACTCTTTGTCGTTGTCTGCCCAAAACGAGTTAACGATGTTGATATCACTTCCTTGGATCGCTTCATAAAATCCGGCAGTCACGGGCTTCGTACCTCCACGAGTACGCGGCCCCAAAAGCAAGGCAATGTTTGTTTTTCCTGATCCCTTTGGATGGCGAGCAGCGAGATATTTTCCTGCTTCGTATCCCATCCAGTGCCAGTCAACACCGACCGTACCTTTTAACAGCTCACTTTGCTCTTCATCCAGATCGAGTTGGTTCACAGTAGCAAAGACAGGAATGTTTCCGACCCAATTCTTAAGCGAATGTTCATAGGCTTGTGGGTCCACGGTCCCAAGGACAATCGCATCTGCTCCCCATTGGCTGCACAGTGCGAGTTGTTGCTCTTGACGCGTTTTGTTTGGGTAGCCACCCGCTTCAAGGACTCTCAGCTCGACGCCTTCTTTTTTCGCTTCGGACACCATTCCATAGTTTACTGATAACCAGTATGAATCCTTTAGGTGAGGGTAAATGGCACATACTTTTTCTGCTGCAACCACTGGTAAAGAAGCGACAAGGGCTAATGTGACTGCAGAATGTTTGAAAATTGTGCGAAATGCGTGTTGATTTTTAACCATGAAATGAAGTTCGTTGGCATAGATTAAGTAAACACTGCAAAATATAACGTAATATGTCGCTGAACACGAACATTAAGGTCATGAAAATATGTTGCTAGCAACCGCAAGCATCGGTCGTAAACTCTTGTTGTCTTTCATTGCGATGGCAATGCTGGTTATATTATCGGCACTTATTGGTGTGTCTGGATTTTCTTTAGTTGCCAAGACGGAAAGAAATGTCGTGGATTCTGCAATTCCCGCCATGATTGAAGCGAGGCAAGTCTCTGAGTTGAGTACTCGCATCATTTCGTCTGTACAACTGTTATCGAACGCAAGAAACGAGCAGGAAAGAAAAGAGTCTGGGCGTGTGCTTTTCGAACAGCTCGAATCATTGCTTACTCATATCAAAGAGCTGGGGAGTGAGTCGTTTGATTCTCAATTGCTAGAAGATCTCGAGAATAACGTCCAGAACGTTATCGACAACTTGGCAGAACTTGGTGTTTCGGTTGAAAGAAAGCTGTGGCTGGCAAAAGAGATTGATACTCGTGTCGAAGAGATGCGCTTACTGAGTGAAGAGTTGGAACAGCTAACTCGCACGCAAGTTCAGAACACGAGCACCATTGCCGTTGCTAACGTCACACATATCTATGACTTATTAGAATCGAATAAAAAATCGCAAGTTTATCAGGCACTAGATGCGCTGGTGGAAGTGGATCTAGATCTGACAGAGCGATTGCATGAGCTGCACTTATTGGCTTTTAAAATGCTGAATCAAATTGAAGAAGCTCGCACATTAACCAATATTGAGCGAATCCAGCAGGTGCAAAGTGATTTTGAAAGTAATCTCAAAATCATGAAGCGCCGTGTGCTTGCCGTAGAAGATCCCACTCGCTCTAAACAAATGAGCCAACTACTAACAGAGCTCGGTAAGCGTCAGGTCGTGTTCACTATTTTGATGCAGCAGTATGAGAATAACGAACAATCTCAACAACTGATGCAAAAGACACTGGAATTGTTTTCGGAGCTGAATGGTACCGTAAACAAATTGGTTGATGATTCAAACAAAACAACAACCGTCGCTGTGGATGAATTGACGAGCACGCTGAAATTCGCTCAGTGGTCTCTAACGGTGATTTCAATTGTTGGTTTGATTGTGTTGGTGCTGATTTTATGGCGTGTTGTATACCTTTCTGTGGTTAAGCGATTGGCAGAGTACTCTGCCGCGCTGCTTTCTGTGGCGCAGGGTAACTTAGCCGTCGAGCTGGAGGTAAAAGGCAAAGATGAGCTAGCGCATATGGGGCAAGCTATCATCACGGCTCGAAATACAGCGCAAGCGCTAAAAGTGGTCGCAGAGGGAGAAGCTCAAGCCAAGCGTGAGCTCGAAGAGCACAAAGAGCATTTGGAAGAGCTCGTTGAGCAACGCACTTCACAGTTAAAACAAGCGAACCGCCGTTTGAATGAAGAGGTTTTGAATCACGCGAAAGCTCGTAAGCAAGCAGAGCAAGCGAGTCGAGCTAAATCAGCATTCTTGGCGACCATGAGCCATGAGATCAGAACGCCGATGAATGGAGTGCTCGGAACGGCACGTTTGTTGATTGATTCAGGCCTCAACCCTATTCAAAAGCGTTATGCGGAAATCATCAACCGCAGTGGTAAAACGTTGCTCGCGATTCTGAATGATGTGCTGGACTACTCCAAGATTGAAGCAGGGCATTTAGAGATTCGCCACATGGGCTTCGATTTACACCAAATGGTTGAAGACACTTTCCAGTTAATGAACAGCCGAGCTCAAGAGAAGAAGCTGTTGTTTTCCTATCATATTGAAAGTGATGTAAGTCGCTATTGGAAAGGGGATGTCACCAGAATCAGTCAGGTTCTGAACAACCTCGTCGGAAACGCGATTAAATTTACTGACGAAGGTGAAATTGATATCTATGTGAGCCTCAACCCAGAGGATGAGTCGCAAGTCCTATTCGAAGTATCAGATACCGGGATAGGTATTGCCAAAAAAGATCAGAGAACGTTGTTTGATGCCTTCACGCAAGCCGAAGGTGGGATGAGTCAAACTGGAGGAACGGGGCTTGGCCTTGCCATCAGTAAACGAATCATTGAAGCGATGGGCGGTATTTTAGAAGTCGATTCTGAAGAAGGACATGGCAGTCGATTCTGGTTCTCCATTCCATTAGAGGAAAGTGAGCCTGTTGAAACCGGTGCAGTGGCAACCGCGCGCTGCAAAGTGAAAGCGAAAGTCTTGTTGGTAGAAGACAATGAAGTAAACCGAGTGGTTGCGGAAGGCTTTTTAGAAAGCATGGGCCACCAGGTCGTGATGGCAGAAAACGGTTCACAGGCAGAGCAACTGATCAGCACGCAGGATTTTGATATCGCTTTAGTCGACATCAACTTGCCAGACTGTGATGGAACCGAGTTAATCCAACGTTTAAAACAAATTGAATGTAACAAACCAGCCAATAAAGCCCTTGCTGCTACGCCTATGATCGCAGTGTCTGCGCACGTTTTTGCCGAAGAAGTTGAGCGCTATTTAGCTGCAGGTTTTGACGGGTATTTACCTAAACCATTGGCAAAAGAAGCACTAGCGGCATTGATTCAGGATGTGCTGGATGGAAAACCGTTGTTATTGCCACAAAATGCCGACTGTACCCCGTTTGATCAAACTTCGCCTCAAGAACAAGCGATACAATCAAAGGTTGTTCAAGTCCCTAAAACAGAGGAATCAGATGTGGTCATCATTAACCCGAGCGTGATTGAGTCCGATATGAAAATCTTGGGCAGAGAGAAGATGTTGCACATCATTAATCTGTTTAGAACGACCAGTGCCGATGTACTAAGCAAGCTGCAAGCGTCTGCTGGTGGTAATGACAGTAAAGAAGTGAAGAACCTTGCTCACAAACTAAAAGGCAGCGCAGGGAGTTTAGGGCTTACGGCATTAATGAACTCTTGCCAAGCAATTGAAGCTGCGCCTCAACCTTTAGATACCTATATGGCGACTAAAGATCAATTGGCGTCTCAAGTGTCTGAATCAATTCAAGCTCTTGATGAGTTGATGGCGAAGTAAATCAATTGCATCCCAAAAACAAAAACCTCCGGCAAGCCGGAGGTTTTTTCTATTCGGTCATGTCATCTTCCCACTCGAATCGAGTGTCTAGGGCATAAGGGTCGTCATCAAAAGGATGCTCCACTTTGCCACGCAAGTATTCGAGTTGATGCTCAAGCATGTTGACCGTTTCGTAGTCTCCCTCAGAACAAGCAACGTAAATCTGTTGTTCAAGAGCGGCAATGTTATCTCGGATACCCATGAGAACCCCCTTAAATCATCATCGATTCTCAAAACGATTATAGTCAAGTAATCCAAATTCGATCGGTTGTTTTGTACGGTACCAATTGTGCAGACGATCGCTAAACGGCCAGAATTTTTCTGAGCTTCTGCGAATCGCAAAATTATCCAACAACTTAACGTAATCGGATTCATTTTGGATGGCACTAAATTGATCGACAAATTCTTTTACTTGATTTTCGTTGATCGAGAAAAATGCCGCTGGGTAGCTCCCAACAACGCCACGTACGATGGTCATATCATCGTTAGCAAAGTCGCGGTTGCTTTCTTCATCAAACAAGCTAGAAATATTCGTGTGTGCATTATTGTGAAGTAGGGTGAATAACTCATCTTTTCCAGACTGGCTTCTCACCATAAGCATGGTGATTTGCGGAACGGTTTTCAGGCCTTCTCCACGAACTTGGCCAATACGTTGGAGCTGTTGTTCACTTTGAGCAGAAAGCTCAGTATCTTTAACCTCGTAGCGCGGAAGAAGAACATCTGAAACTCGTTCTCTAAGCAACTCGACTAACTCTGTTTTTGGATCGTCAGTTTTGAACTCGACGCTGGTTGGTTGGTTAAATGGCTTCACGTTGCGTTGTAAAAAGTCACTTAACTGTGGACTTTGATCTTTATACCAGCTTGATTGCAGTTCATGACGCATGTCGGTTGGCAGCAACGAGATAAAGTTACTTTCGCCTTCCAGACGCAAGAAGTCCATGAACATTCGTGTCATGAGTTGGTGGCCGAAGTTGCCATACACATCAAACCCAGCAACGAGCAAATAGTGGATGCGTTCTAGTAACGCGTAGTCAAGAATCCATACCGTTTTCGGCTGCTCGCCAACTAACCCTTGTACGACAGACGCGCTGTCAAAGTGGCGGAAAATCGTTAATGCCGCATTGTGGTTGGTGCCATTACCGTCCCAAATTACGTCGGTGGATAGGTTTTCGCCTTCCTTAAACCAGTTATTGGTAAATTCAGACTTGGCTTCTAGGTAGCGAGCTTGCTGACGCGCGTATTTAACCCAGTTGGTAACAGGCAGCGTGTTGCTTTCCTGCTCTGCTGGCAGTCTTAGGTTATCAGCCTGAGATCGGTAAAACTCATTTACTTCAGGGATATCTGCTTTATCTGGATCTAGAAAGAATATCCAAAAGCGATCATTGATAACATTCAGTGCAAGTTGGCCACGACAAACAGGCCCTTTAATGTAAGCCATGATCGTGTTTTGCGCATTGTCCAACATAAACTTGAAGCGTGATTTAACCGGAAGATCGATAAATGATGTCATCGGGTTTGCAGCAACTTCAGGTTCATAACTCGGTAGTTGATTAACCGTGTAATCAGCATCGATAAACCATGTGTTCCAGTTTTCAATACGTTGCTTGTTTAACGCGAACGGCATGTGCGTTTTATCTACAATCGTCCCTTGTTCTGGAATAATTCGATAAAACACGCGCTCAACCCCGGGATCATCGTACGGGCGACGTGTTGAAATACGTTTTACTGGTTGCCCCGGTGGAGTAGAAGAACGAACTAACGTAAAAAATCGAGGATCTTCAGTGAGTTCTGAAAAGTAGAGGTGAGACAAAAACAAATGCTCGTAAATATAGCGAGCCATCAGTTGATTTTTTAGATCAGCGCGATTGAGCAAAGTTTCATACTTGTCAATTTGAGCTTGCTCTTGTTCACTAATTGGTTGGTGAACGTTCATTATCGCGCCGTTTTCCAGCCAAGTCATCAGTGTGTGGTATTCACTGTTTGATAGGTTTGGCATACCAAAAGGCATTCCCCAGGTTGGGTTATCTTTTTCGTACTGTTCGTACTCTTCAATTGTTGGACAGGTTTGTTCTCGGTCTATCGAAAAATCAAAACCTTCTAACTGGACTTGATCAGGCAGCGGGTGGCGTTCTTTTTGTTGTAGCAAACGTGCAATGAGGCCTGCATCAATGTTGGCCGCCATGCTCTGATCACGTTCGTTAAGTACCGGATGAAAACCCGCATCGCGCCACTCTTGGGTTGTTTCTGCATCTTCGAATAAGCGTGTTGGCGCGGCGGCAGTAAGTCTTGTTCCTTCATATACCAGTGCTTTGCTCGCGCCACGGTCAATACCCTCAACGGAAGAAAGCTTAAGCTGACATGGTGCATCGTAGCACGCATGACAGACGACACAGCGGTTATCCATAATGGGTTTGACTTCGCTTTGGAAGAAGTTTGCTTGAGGTGTAGCCACGTCCGCCGTACGTTCACGAACGAGCTGTGGACCAAACAGTTGGTCATAGTTAAGGCCCGCATAGGTTGCACAGCCAGCAAACAATGTAGCAATGCAAAGTATAAAAATTAAGCGCAAATTCATTGAGTTATTTTACGTGATTAGAATTTGCATTAATTAAAGCAAAATAAGCGGTCAATTACCAAAAGTTGGAGCAATTCGCCGCGATTTCTTTACTTTTTCGCATGCTTAAATACATAACCTTGTCGATGAACGGTCTGAATTCGATCCGCGTTAATCCCTTCGCTAACCAGTCGTTTTCTTATTCTACTAATGTGCATATCGAGTGCGCGGTCATGCTCTGAGAACGTGCGCTTCAATACCGTTTCATAAAGGAAAGGTTTGCTAAGCACTTGATCTTGATAATGAGTCAGAGTACGGAGCAGCTCGAATTGAACGCTTGTAAGCTGAACTAACTTTTTGTCTGGCGGACGATTTATCATCACAGTATGGCTGTGCTTGTCCAGTACGAGCTCATATTCATTATTGAGACCGTTATCGGAAGCTGCCGTCTTAGGAGCAGACGAAAGGTTAGACTCAAACATATTGGCATTTTAATTATTAATGATAGTAAAAACCATTATCATTAATGTTGGCGTGAAATCAATGCTGTATTTTATTTGTAATGCAATATGTCTGAGTCATATCAAAATTCTGATATGGAAGAAATAACTCTACAACGGAAAGAGCACCAATTTAAATCGCCAAATCAATAGGTATTACCACAATTTCTAAAGCAAATAATCAGCTATTTTGGGGACTAGAGCAGCTGTTAATGTATCTAAAGTTCTTATTTCTAAGATTCGCTTATCCACTATTTCTAGACTATACATTCTGTTGCAGGAAGCTCTTTTCTAATACACACAGAGGTTTATATGACAGCGAAATATGGCGTAAAACGTCGATTAGCGATTCTTGCCGCCGCCTTAATTGGCGCGACAAGTAGCAGTATCGCGGCAGAGAAACCTAACATTCTCGTCATTTGGGGTGATGATATTGGCCAGTCCAATCTCAGTGCTTACACCTTCGGCTTGATGGGATACAAAACACCAAACATAGACAGCATCGCGAAAGAGGGCATGATGTTCACGGATTATTACGGTGAACAATCTTGTACTGCGGGCCGTTCTACTTTTATCACAGGCCAGACCGTCCTTAGAACGGGTTTAAGTAAAGTAGGGCTTCCTGGCGCGGATCTTGGCTTGAAGGAAGAAGATGCCACCATTGCCGAAATGTTGAAGCCGATGGGCTATATGACGGGTCAATTTGGTAAAAATCATTTAGGCGACAAAGACGAACACTTGCCTACTAACCACGGCTTCGATGAATTTTTTGGCAACCTTTATCACTTGAACGCCGAGGAAGAACCAGAAAACGTCGATTACCCTAAAGATCCAGAGTTTCGTAAAAAGTTTGGTCCACGAGGCGTTATTCGCTCGTACGCTGACGGCAAAATCGAGGACACTGGGCCTCTGACTCGCAAGCGTATGGAAACCGTGGATGAAGAGACGTTGGATGCGGCTCTCGATTTTATGGATCGTGCCGTCAAAGCTGAAAAACCTTTCTTCGTTTGGTGGAACGCAACGCGTATGCATTTCCGCACCCACGTGAAAGAAGAGAATTCGGGAAAAACAGGCATCAGTGAGTATGCAGATGGCATGGTCGAGCATGATAATCATGTCGGCCAACTACTGAAAAAAGTGGACGATTTGGGCATAAAAGACAACACGATAGTCTTTTATTCAACCGATAATGGTCCACACATGAACTCATGGCCAGATGCAGGTACAACGCCATTCCGTGGAGAGAAAAATACCAACTGGGAAGGTGCGTATCGAGTCCCTGCGATGGTACGTTGGCCGGGTAAAATTAAAGCTGGCTCTGTCTCGAATGATATCATGCACCATATGGACTGGATGCCAACTTTCGTTGCTGCCGCGGGTGATGACAGTATCAAAGAGAAATTACTCAAAGGCTATAGTGCGAATGGTAAGAAATTCAAAGTGCATCTCGATGGTTACAACTTCCTGCCATATTTAACTGGCAAAGAAGAGAAAGCACCGCGTGAAGAGATTTTTTACTTCTCGGATGATGGAGACTTAACCGCACTTCGTTATAACAAGTGGAAACTGGTTTTCATGGAGCAACGAGCAAAAGGTACGCTGCGCATTTGGGCGGAACCATTCACTACACTTCGAGTTCCTAAGATCTTCAATTTACGTATGGATCCTTACGAAGTGGCAGATATCACTTCCAACACCTACTATGATTGGATGCTAGACCGTGCTTACATGCTTGTTCCTGCACAAGCTTACGTAGGCAGATTCCTCGAAACATTTAAAGAGTTCCCACCAAGGCAAAAAGCGGCAAGCTTCTCGCTCGATCAGGTGATGGAGAAATTAAAAGAGAACCCAAATAAGTAGGCTAGTGCTACGTAAGCAATACGATGCAACCATATAGAAAAGAGGCTCATATGAGCCTCTTTTTTCCGTCTAATAAAAGCTTTCAGAGCAACGAATGGCAAAGAAAATGCGAATCAACAAGGCCTACAAGGAAACTGGCTCGTAGTGGGCTGCCGTTAAGTTCGCTTTAATTTTTTCACGTAGCGCAATATGAGCAGGGTTGTTCATCTCTCGCTTATGGTAAACAAACTTGTAAGGGATAGCGCATATAGAAATAGGGCATTGCAGAACTTGAAGCTTAAGGGCTTTACTCCATTTGTTTGCAAAAGATTGAGACACTAAGCCTAAACAATCGCGTTGCGCGACGTACAACGCCATACCAGCAAGCGAAGATGTGATCAAATCGACTTTTCTCTCTTGAATAGTTTCTTGGGATAGCTGTTCAAAACCGCTCATGTTGTTCCATTTCCCTGAAAACAAACAGTGAGTTTCCTCATAAAACTGCTCTTTTGAGAGCGAGCCTTGCACGCGGGGATGATTCTCACGACAGATAATCACCGCCTCTTCTTCGTAGGCATCTTCAATAATAAATGCGGCATCTTTTGTGATAACAGTATCAATGACAAGATCGACTTTTTGTTGTCTTAGAAGCTCAAATAATAAGAACTTTTCAGGAGGCGATTCATAAAAAATAGTGTTCTTTATCGGGTCCATAATGTGCAATAAAATTTCGGAACAACACACTTCAAAATGATTCTTATCGGATATCGCATTGTCAATGATATTAACCGCTTGCTGGAATTGTGGTAGCAGTTGATAGGCGGTGGATGTTAGTGCTATACCTCGCCCTTTTTTGACAAATAATTGCTTATCGACCACTTGTTCTAAACGCTTTATTGCAGCGCTCACAGCGGGTTGTGTCAGCCCCAATTGTTCCGCGGCTTTCGTATAAGATTGGAACTCCGCGACAACAAGAAAAGTTTGGATCAAATTCAAGTCCATAACGTTACTCATAAATTTAATTTATAGGTTAACTAATTCTGACTGCATTTATCGCCTGAAATTAGTGCTTTATCTTATATCAACAATGGTATTGAAAAGCGAATACCATTTTTACGCACTAGCGAACTCTTGGAGATAATATGAAAAATGCGACCAAAACGAGCAGTAAAAAACTCGTACTTAACGCATGTACGTTAGCATTAGGCGCTGCATCTGCAGTTGCACACGCAGCGGACAAACCCAACATTCTTGTCATCTTTGGTGATGATGTTGGTTACTGGAACCTTAGTACCTACAACCAAGGCATGATGGCGTACAACACGCCGAACATCGATAGCATTGCTAAAGAAGGTGCGAAGTTCACTAACTTCTACGCACAGCAAAGTTCGACAGCAGGTCGTTCTGCATTCATTACTGGTCAAATGCCAAAACGTACTGGTCTATCAAAAGTGGGCTTACCAGGCGCTCCGCAAGGTATCTCGGAAAAAGATCCAACGATTGCAACCGTGCTTAAGCAAATGGGTTATGCAACCGGACAATTTGGTAAGAACCATTTAGGCGACCGAGACGAACACCTTCCTACCAACCACGGTTTTGATGAGTTTTTCGGCAACCTATATCACTTGAACGCGGAAGAAGAGCCAGAGAACGTGGATTATCCTAAAGATCCAGAGTTCAAGAAGAAATTTGGCCCTCGTGGCGTAATCCACTCTTACGCTGACGGCAAAATTGAAGATACCGGTCCACTTACGCGTAAGCGTATGGAAAATGTTGACGGTGAATTCCTTGATGCCGCGGAAACCTTCATAGAAAAACAAGTAAAAGCGGATAAGCCGTTCTTTACTTGGTTTAACACCACTCGCATGCACAACTTCACGCATGTTCCTGAAGAATACCAAGGTAAAACAGGCGCTGGTTTCTACGCGGATGGTGTTAAGCAGCACGATGATCAAATTGGTCAACTACTTAACAAGATCAAAGAGTTGGGTGTGGATGACAATACAATCATTGTTTACACCACTGACAACGGCCCTATGGTTGATTTGTGGCCTGATGCAGGGATGACACCATTCCGCTCTGAGAAAAACACTGGCTGGGAAGGCAGTTTCCGTGTGCCGATGTTGATTAAATGGCCTGGAAACATCGAAGCAGGTAAAACGTTCAACGGCATGATGTCATTAGAGGATTTCTTCCCGACATTGGTTGCTGCAGCGGGTGACACCAAAGTTAAAGATGAATTACTAAAAGGTAAGAAAGTTGGTGATATGGACTATAAAGTTCACCTAGATGGTTACAACCAACTGCCATATCTAACGGGTAAGTCAGACAAATCTGCTCGTAACGAATTCGTTTACTGGAGCGATGACGGTGATCTTGTGGCATTACGCCAAGGAAAGTACAAGTTCCACTTTATGATTCAAGAGAATGAAACAGGCATGGATGTATGGCGCAAGCCGTTTACTAAACTTCGTGTTCCATTGATCTTCGACTTGAGTATCGACCCATTCGAACGTGGTGACCAAGGTATGGGTTACTCTCGTTGGATGTACGAGCGTTCATTCTTAATGATGCCAGCGATGGATACAGTGAAAGAAGTGATGGGTACATTCAAAGAATTCCCACCTCGTATGGAAGCAGGTTCGTTCGTACCTAAGTCTTCTAAGTAATTAATATTATATAGCGCTTTTCGGAGCGCTATATACCCAAATAGCTTCAATTCCTGCTGAAATGTGATTACGAGGTTATTTGGGTATATTAAATAGTGAGAAACGTATGAGTAAGATTTCCCCTCGCCATTCTACTACCATGCCTATTGTTCCTCTTAAAACGGCGTCTAAAGCAACGGTTCCGGGTGCGTACGACCGTCGATTCCATGTGATGGCAAAGCCAGGCGGAGCAAAATGCAATATCGATTGTCAGTACTGCTTTTATCTGCATAAAGAAAATCTACTGCACCAAGAAAAGCAGCCCAAAATGGACGACGCAACATTGGAAGCGTTCGTGAAAAGCTACATCGAAAGTCAGGATGGCGAAGAAATTGTATTCTCATGGCAGGGCGGGGAGCCAACGCTACTTGGGTTGGACTATTTCCGCAATGTTGTAGCTCTGCAAAGGAAACATCAGCCGAAAGGCGTTCGCATTGAAAACGACCTTCAGACCAACGGCATTTTGCTAAACGATGAGTGGTGTGCGTTTTTAAAAGAGCACAACTTCCTAGTTGGCTTGTCGATTGATGGGCCACGAGAGCTGCACGACAAATATCGCAAAACCCGCAGCGGTAAGCCGACGTTTGATCTGGTTATGAAAGCGGTAGATAAGCTCAAAGCGCATGGCGTGAAATTCAACGCGTTGGTGACGGTGAATCGACACAATGCGAAATACCCGCTCGAAGTGTATCGATTTTTAACCCAAGAATTGGGTGTGACATACATTCAGTTTGCACCGGTGGTTGAAGCGAACGACTTCCAAACAACCGCACCGCAGTTTTGGAACGAACAGATGATCCCAACCAAAGGCAGTGATCTGGCGAAACCGGGTCATCCAATGTCTGTAGTGACGGATTGGTCGGTCGATCCTGAAGACTGGGGACGCTTTTTAATGACCACCTTTGAAGAGTGGGTGAATAACGATCTTGGCCGTGTACTGGTTAACCTGTTTGAAACCGCGGTAGCGCAAGTAATGGGGAAACCGTCTCAGCTTTGCGTGACAGCTGAGTTTTGTGGCAAAGGCTTGGCGATTGAGCACAATGGCGACGTGTTCAGTTGCGACCACTATGTGTACCCAGAATACAAACTCGCCAACATTCATGAACACTCATTGAATGATATGGCCTTCTCTACACGACAATACACCTTTGGCATGGCAAAACGCGAATCTTTGCCGGCGTATTGTAAGCAGTGTCCCTACTTGACTTATTGCTGGGGCGAGTGTCCGAAAAACCGTCTGATCAAAACGCCGAATGGCGAGGCTGGACTAAACTATCTGTGTTCGGGAATCAAAATGTTCTTTGATTACGCGTTACCGATGTTGGTTGGTCTTGCACAGCTTCTCCAATCTGAAGAACCGCAAAGATAACATAGTGAATATAACCTTAAGTTATTTCATTTGTTCTTATACTTAACTATTGAAAAGACGGCTTAAACCACTGAAAAGGTACCTTATGAACCACGCACAACAAGCGATAAAAGAACTCATCGAACAAACAGAAAAAAGCGTCATTGGACAAAGCCACGTGGTTCGAGCTTTAGTCATCGGGTTATTAACGAACGGGCACATTCTTCTAGAAGGTTTGCCGGGAACGGCAAAAACACGTTCTGTAAAATCGTTGGCCAACTTGTTAAACACCAGTTTTGGTCGAATCCAGTTTACGCCAGATCTTTTGCCATCGGACGTGACGGGAACCGAGGTTTATCAAGAGTTGGATGGCAAGCCGCAACTCCATTTTCAGCCAGGGCCAATTTTTAACAGCATAGTGCTTGCCGATGAGGTCAACCGTGCACCAGCCAAAGTACAAGCGGCACTGCTTGAAGCCATGGCCGAAGGCACAATCACGGTAGGCGATAAAACTCACGTATTGCCGGACTTATTTATGGTGCTTGCTACGCAAAACCCTGTAGAGCAAGAGGGCACGTATCCGCTGCCAGAAGCACAAATGGACCGTTTTATCATGAAGGTTACCGTCGATTACCCAGAAGATGAAGCCGAACGTGACATCATTCGTTTGGTGCGCAGTGAAGAATTGGGTGCGGAAACCAGCAGCGAAATTGTTACGCCAAAACACATCGAGCCAGACGTGGTGCTAGAAGCGCGTCGTCAGTTACCAAACATCGTGGTATCAGACCTAGTGGAAAACTACATCGTTGCGTTAGTGATGGCGACTCGTAAGCCAGAGCGTTATGCCGATTCAAACTTAGCAAAATGGATTGAGATTGGCTCTAGTCCTCGTGCTTCCATCGCACTAGACAAATGCGCTCGTGCGTATGCGTGGATGCAAGGACGTGACCATGTCACTCCTGACGATGTGCGAGCCATGGTTCCGTCTGTACTGGGCCACCGTTTTTCTTTGACCTACGATGCACTAGCAGACGGGGTCGATCACCAACGCGTCGTGCAAGAGCTGCTAGATTGTGTAGAAATTGGGTAAGCGGGAGGCATTATGGCTAAGCCAACTCTTGCGCCAAAATCACAGGGGATGGATCCCCGTTTGTACTGCGATTACGCTCGCTTAGTACGCTTGCAAGCACAAGCAGAATCATTCAGTTTACTTCCTCACCTAAAAGCGGGTAGCGTACTCTCAGGCCGCCACAATTCGCTGTTTCGTGGTCGTGGATTGAACTTCGAAGAGCTGCGCCATTATCAATTGGGTGACGACATTCGTAACCTGGATTGGAAAGTTACGATGCGTACAGGTAAGCCGCACGTACGCAGTTATACAGAAGAAAAAGATCGCAACGTAATCGTGTGTGTCGACCAGAGAAGCACAATGTTTTTTGCTTCGACGCAAGTAATGAAATCGGTTGTCGCGGCAGAGATCGCAGCGATGTGTGGGTGGCGAGTATTAAAAGATGGCGACCGAGTTGGTTTTGTCATCGCATCCCAACAGGCGTTGTTTCACAGCAAGGCGCAGCGTTCGCAAAACGATCTTCTGGCTCAACTTAAGCGTCTCGCTAAAGCCAATCAATCGCTCAATGTGGACTCCCGCAATTCCGAAAAAGTGACGTTCAGTCAATGGATTGAGCTCATTAAACGCATGAAGCTCAAACAATCCACTTTGATTTTTATCAGCGACTGGAGCGACTGCGAGGAGCACCATCTTGACCACCTTAAACAGCTACAACAGCACAACGATGTTCTCGCAGTGATGGTCAGTGACCCATTAGAACAAGCACTACCAGACGATTTGGCAAAATCGAAATGGGTGGTTGGTGATGGGCAGTATCAACTCAATTTAGACAGCAAAGCAAAGGTAGAAGCCGCGAGCGCAAAGCTTGAGGCTCGAACTAGCTTACAGCGTCAATCACTCTCTCAACTTATGGCGATGAAACACCTTCCGCACATCGAACTCGATACGACAGGTGAGCACATTAAACAATTCCAAAAACTGGTAGGAGGGCGTTAAATGAGTGGTCTTCCTACGCCTCCGAGTACCTACATACTCAGAGACCTACATGATGTGGCCGTGCCACCAAGCGTGAGTTGGTATCCGCAAACTATTGGCTGGAAGATTTTAGCGGCGGTTGCGCTCATTGCATTGGTGTATGTCGCGTATCGTTTGGCTCAACAGTGGTGGTGTAACCGCTACCGACAAGAAGCTCTGTTGACGATTTCGCAAATCAAACCGAGCGACAAAGGCATGCCTAAAGCATTGTTCTCTGTGCTTAAAATTGTGCTGATTCATGTTGATAGCCGTAACGCGAAATTGTTTGATACTGCCTTTTTGCGCAAGCTTGATGCGCTATATCCGCAAACCGGAGATTCTCAAGCAAACTCGCAAGTGGTCTTTAACGATGAGCTTTCAAAGCGCTGGTTACAAAGTATTGTTGACCCAAGCGTTATGCTAACCAACGAAGAGCGATTAACGCTTATTGCTCGTGCGAAAAACTGGGTGAGTGAACACCGTTGTGATGCTCAAAAAAGCGCGGCAAAGAAATCACCACTATTGAAACGCAAAGCAAATCAGGGAGGTCAACATGAATGATCTTCTTGTATCGCTAACTGGTTTGTCTGGTTTTGAATTTGCTCACCCAATGTGGTTTCTGATTTTGCCGCTGCCATTGGTGGTGTACTACTTGGTGCCTGCATATCGCACTAAGCAAATGGCGATCAAAGTGCCGTTTTTTAGTCAGCTTGTGGAAGCGATTGGCGAGACGCCATTAGAGGGTGCAAGCCAGTTAACCCCAAGCTGGTGGCAACGAGCAACGTTAATTCTCTCATGGCTTTTGGTGGTGTGTGCGATGGCCAAACCCACCGTGCTAGGCGAGCCTCAAGTACGCGAGAGTTTAGGGCGCGATGTGATGGTCGTGGTGGATCTTTCTGGTTCCATGGCTGAGCCTGATTTCACCTCTCGTACGGGCGAAAAAATTTCTCGCCTTGATGCGGCGAAAGAAGTGCTGACGGAGTTTGTTCAGTCTCGTAAAGGTGACCGATTAGGCTTGGTTCTTTTTGGTGATGCCGCTTTTGTGCCAACGCCATTTACCGCTGACCAAAAAGTGTGGCTCGAACTGCTTAATCAAACCGATGTGGCGATGGCAGGGCAGAGTACCCATCTTGGTGATGCGATTGGCTTAGCGATTAAAGTTTTTGAGCAAAGCGATAAGTCGCGTGGTGCTTTAGAACAAGATCAAAACCGTGAAAAAGTCGCGATTGTATTAACCGATGGTAACGACACGGGCAGCTTTGTCGAACCGATTGATGCGGCGAAAGTTGCGAAAGCCAAAGGCGTGCGAGTACACGTGATTGCGATGGGCGATCCTGAAACGATAGGTGAAACCGCGTTGGATATGGACACGATTCATCGCATTGCGAAAGAATCCGGCGGTGAAGCGTTTGAAGCACTCAACCGTGATGAACTGTCGGCTGCCTACGACGAGATTGGCAAACTGGAACCTCAACTTTACGAAAGCACCACATACCGGCCGAAACAAAGTCTTCACCATTACTTGATGGCGTTAGTGGTCATCATGCATTTACTCGCGTTCAGCGTCGCGACACTCAAAAGAAGGGCTGCAACACGATCATCATTAGGAGAGAGCGATGTTTGATTCTCTTAGTTGGACGCAATTCTTTACGCAGTTTCATTTTATCCGACCGCTGTGGTTACTGGCTTTGATCCCTATGTTTTTCTTGGTGTGGTTGCGCTGGCGAGAAGAAAGCAAACCAAGCTGGAAGGATATTCTGCCCGAACATTTACGCAATGCTTTGACGATAGGCGAGCGAGGTTGGCGTAAGCAACTGCCGCTTAAGCTCTTGATGCTGATTGTGCTAATCGCCATTGTGATTTGTGCAGGCCCAACGTGGCAACGTGAATCTTCTCCCTTTGGTGAAGATAAAGCCTCTCTGCTTGTGGTGCTTGATAATAGCGACTCGATGCTGCAAAAAGATCTCCCACCAAGCCGCCTTGAGCGTTCCAAACAGAAAATACGCGATTTGTTAGTTGCGCGAAAAGGCGGAAAAACGGGTTTAGTCGTGTTTGCGGGCAGTGCTCATGTGGCGATGCCTGTGACTCAAGACAGCAAAGTATTTGACCCATTCTTGGCGGCCATTACGCCAGAAATCATGCCCGTGCAAGGTAAGCTTGCTGAAAAAGCCTTGCCGTTAATTGATCAACAATTGCAAGGTCAACCAGGCTCCACCGTTTTGTTGGTGAGCGATGGCGTGAACCCGGCCACGATTAAGCAATACCAAGCGTATTTTGCAGGTAAACCTTATCAACTGTTAATTCTTGCTGCGGGGAATACAGATATCGTGAGTAACAACCCGATGGATTTGGATTCTCTGCAAAAACTGGCCAGCCAGACCAACGGTCGATTGGTGGAAGTGACGGTCGATAACAGTGATATCGAACAACTGAATCAATACGTTGAGCGCAATATGCAGCTTAATGGCGAATCTTCAATGCCTTGGAAAGACATGGGTTATCAACTGCTGTTCCCAATCGCGTTGATCATGATGCTGTGGTTTAGAAAAGGGTGGTTAGTGCAGTGGTGCGTGATTGCAATGGTGAGCGGTACACTATTGATGCCGACCAGTGCAATGGCGGAGAACGTTTCTGTTAAAGCCGAGCAGCCACAAGTTGTGCAAAAAGTGACGACCTTCGACAAGGTGGCGCAATGGTGGTGGGATTTGTGGCTGACGCCAGACCAACAAGGGCAGCGTTTGTTCAACCAACAAGCGTATTTAGAAGCTGCAAAACACTTTGTCGATCCATTACGCAAAGGCACGGCGTACTACTACGCTAGCGAGTTTGAGCTCGCGCACAGTGCGTTTTTGGAAATGCAAAACGACCCGTCCGAAGAGGTTAGAGATTACGGTCTTTACAATGCGGCGAGCGCATTGGCGCGTCAGCGTGAATATTTGGCTGCTCGTGACTTGTTAAAATCCCTAGCCAGTAAGCCAACGTTGAGCGAGTCGTTAAGACCTGATGTTGAGCACAACTTGAAAGTGATTGCTGGCATCGTCGATGAGATAAATCAGATGAGTGAGAGTCAAGCAGGAACAGAGCAAGAGGCGTCAACCGAGCTAGGCGACAACCCTCAAACCGCAGAAGGAGCGGATGAACAAACGTCAGCAGAGTTGATGATTAAAGAGACGTTAAGCGCAGACGACATCTTAGGTAGCCAAGAATTAGCCGACAAGTGGCTAAAGCGAGTCGAAGCGGATCCGAAGTATTTCTTACGCGCTAAATTTCAAATTCAATTACGCTCGCCAACAACGGGTAGCTCAACTACGACAACGGAACACAATACAGAGGAGGCTGCCCAATGATGATGAATGCCCATCGCGTGACCTCTTTTGCACTTCCTGCAAGGATAGTGGCATGGTTAGTGGTTTGTTTGAGTCTGTTCGTAAGTCGTCACGTTTTCGCTCAGGATATTTACGATCTTCAACGCAATCATGGTGTTGAGTTGCAAGCGTGGGTCGGTCAACAACCAACGGCTGGAGAAAAGCGTAAAACGCCAAGTTTTAGTGTCAACGAGCAAGTCATTTTAACCATCGAAGTGGCAACGCCGCGCTGGTTTACGGGTGGGACGCGAATTGGCAGTATTGAAATGCCCAATGTTATCGCCAAACAGCGTAATCAGTTAGCCACTAACTTCACGGAGCACAAGGGCGGACAAACTTGGTCGCGTCAACGCTGGGAAGTGACTTTGTATCCACAAGCATCTGGTGATTTTGTGATTCCACCTGTCGCAGTGGGCGTTCAGGTGTCAGCGCCGGACGGCGAGAAGGTGTCAGGCACCCTTTACACGCAGCCGATTAAGTTCAAAACTGTCTTGCCATCGGGATTGTTGAGCGGTGACACTCCTTGGTTTTCTGCAACGCACGTAGACGTAAAACAAGAGTGGGAAACCTCCACTGAGTCACTTAAAGTTGGGGATGCAATCACGCGTAAAATCACCATTTTGGCTCATGATTCGCTATCTGTGTTGCTACCAGACTTGTTGAAAGGAGAATCAACAACCCGTTACCAAGCGTATCCTCAACCGCACCGTCTTACAGATACGCAAACACGTGGTGATTACCAGTCAACACGCACAGAAGAGAGCGTGTACGTGATTCAACAAGGTGGTGAATTAACTCTGCCAGATTATGAGTTCCGTTGGTGGAACAGTAAGACTCAACAAGTGGAAACGGTGGTGTTAGAGGGCAAAACATTTGTTGCGAAGCACACGTTGAAATCCTTCATCAAAACGTACTTTGCATGGATTGTATCCACGCTTGTATTGCTGGGTTTTGTGATTATTTCATTGGTAGCCATTAAACGTTACTACCGCAACAGACCGACACCAGCATGGTTGACGTTCCACCGTTTGTTAAAGGCTAAACGCTGGTCTGAAGCAAGGGCCGTATTGTACAAACAATTGCGTTTAAATACGGCAGTGCTGGAAATGACCAAAGCCGATACGAGTAAATCGTGGCAAAAAAGTGCGTCGCGAATGCAAAATGGCGAAAATAGCGCTCATTTAATGAAGTCGATGTGGCGCAAGATCCAGACCAAACAACAACGCTTTAAATTCCGTATACCGCGAGCGTTACCAGAACTGGACAAAGTCATTGGAAGAGATGGCAATGAATAAAGCGGGGCGCTAATATAGCGCCTCGTTTTTATTAGAGAATAGATTTCAAATGAGCCAAGAGTTTATGCGCCGCGCATTGGAAGTGTCCAAAAATGCGCTTCCTGAATGTCAACCCAACCCGCCGGTTGGCTGCGTGTTAGTGAAAGACAATCAAATCGTTTCAGAAGGTCATACTCAAGCTATTGGTGGCAATCACGCGGAAGTAGAAGCACTGAATGCATATCAAGGCTCGTTAGAATCGGTGACGGCATACGTTACGCTCGAACCGTGTTCGTTTGTTGGTCGCACGCCAGCGTGCGCGGTGACATTAGTAAAATCCGGTATTGGCAAAGTCGTCGTAGCCATGTTGGACCCAGATCCGCGCAACAGTGGTCGAGGAATCGAGATTCTAGAACAAGCGGGTATTGAGGTGGAAATTGGTTTATGCGGCGAGGAAGTCTGCGAGTTTCTTACCCCATATTTAGGCAAATCTTAATGTAAGCTTTGGCTTGCACGCTAGCTGCTCACTTATGCGGTGAATGGAGTACGTCAAAATTGAGTTAAAACTCATTAAAACAGGTCTTACCGCCCATTTCTTGTACTTGGTTACGTTAACTATCATGCTGTTAGATTAAAATAGAAAAAGTGATTTTCGAAAAATTTAATAGCATGAAACCGACCGATCTGAATCTTATCCCCATCTTTATTGCCATCTATGAAGAGGGGAATTTATCTAAAGCGGCAGCACGTCTCAGTATCACGCAGCCCGCAGTCAGCAAAGCGTTGGCACGTCTTCGTGATATTTATGACGAACCTTTATTTCATCGCTGTACCAAGGGAGTAGAACCTACCTCTTTTGCTATGGATATTTACCCTGCGCTGCTTACTTCGGTGCAAAACTTTACTTCAACTCTGACGGCTTCTAGCGAATTTGACCCTAAAGTGTCGAATCGAGTGTTTTCCATTGCTTGTGTCTCTGTTGCAAGTTTTGAGTTGCTCCCTCAAGTTATGAAACAGATCAGTGAGTTAGCACCACATATTGCTTTAGAGGTTCATCCACTCTTTACGGAAGATTTTGAAAGCGATCTGCGTTTGCAACGTTACGACTTGATCATTGATATCGCGCCAAGAGCAAGAACAGTTTTAAAAGTTGAAACTGTACTTACTGAGCGCTTGGTGGTGGTGTCTAGCGAGGAGCACCCACGCTTAAAGGACGAGATTACGGCTGAACAATTTTTTGAAGAAGAACATGTGGTGGTTTCGCAGTGGCAGAGTCGTAAGAGCTTGTTAAACGCCGATGATATTGTCGACTTGGACAAAAGAAAGATAAAGTATCGAGCTTCTGGCGTGTTGGAAATGCTACCTGTTATCTGCGGTAGTGAATATATTGGTTTAATGCCCGAGTCGATGATCAACTTGTTCAACCACACCTATCATGTTAAATCTTTATCTATGCCATTTGATGAACAAACCTATGAGCTCTGCACAATATGGCATCCTAGTCGGACAAACGACAGTGCCCATCAATGGTTGCGATCACAGATTAAACAAGCAGGGAAAACCATCAACCAATAGGAAGTGCAATGAAGAAGACAATACGTGCCATCCTTAACGGCAAAAAAGCTGGGAACCCAGAGTTAAGAGATGCAATCATGAAAATGAGAGACAAGGGCGTCGATGTGCAAGTGCGAGTGACTTGGGAATCTCAAGACATGCCGCGCTTGGTGAAAGAAGCGGTTGATGAAGGGATTGAACGTATTGTTGTCGCTGGTGGCGATGGGACCGTCAATGAGGCGGCTTCTGCGATTATCCAAATTGAAGAAGAAAAACGCCCTGAGTTAGCCATTATCCCTCTTGGTACCGCAAATGATTTTGCCACCGCGATTCAAGTGCCAGCTTCTATCAAGGCGTCTTTATCTCTCGCCGTAGAAGGGCAGTCTGCTTTGGTCGATTGTGTCAAGGCTAACGATCGCTACTTTATTAACGTGGCAACAGCTGGGTTTGGCGCAGAAGTTACGGCAGAAACGCCTGTTGAACTTAAAAACTTTCTTGGTGGCGGCGCTTATACACTAACCGGTGTTGTAAAAGCGCTCGGCTTTAAACCTTATGACGGAACAATAAAAATTGAAGGCGGGGCTTATCAGGGAGAAATGTTGCTTGGCGCTTTTTGCAATGGTCGCTTAGCTGGAGGTGGGCAAGAGTTAGCGTCGAAAGCGATGATTAATGATGGCTTGATGGATCTAACACTGGTGCGTCCATTCTTGCCTCATGAGCTGCCGAAAGTTATCGAAGAGATCAATAATCCTAGCGAGAAAGGTGAGTTTGTAAAACACACAAGAGCAAGCTGGTTGGAGATAGACTTCCCAAATCCACTACCGCTTAATTTAGATGGTGAACCATATCATTCGAGAACAATACGGTTTGATGTTCAGCCTAAGAGTATACGATTAGTCTTGCCTCAAGATTGTCCTTGCTTGGTCAGCTAAACGAGTAGTTTCACGGCCCATAAACAACACAGCCTCCAATATGTGGCTGTGTTGTTTGTGTTGAGGTGTCAGGCGAATTAAAGCTTTTGAATGGTCTCTACGTCGATCTGCTTGGTTGTCCACTCTGAGTCAACTTCGCCTCGAATCGTCACTTTATCGTTTGGACCAACGTCTAGTCCCATCCAATCTTCATTGTCGATTTCCACTTCGATTTCACCAGTCTCATCTTTGAACAAGTAAGTCTCGTTACCAAGAGATTGAACAATGTGCCCGGTTAACATGACTGCGCTGTCGTCGGTTGCGTTGTGCGCCTCTTTCACCGAATTAATTACGCTTATTTCTGGACCATTAAACGCGGCGAAAGCTGAGCTTGAAAGTAGGGCAAACATGGATGCTAAAATCATTTTTTTCATTATCGTCTCCTTAAATTAGAAGTAGTAAGTTGTGCCTACGTTAAAGGATGCAGTGTTCGCGTATCGGTCTAGTTGATATTTTGCGTTTGCACCTATGGTGAGCTGCGGGAAAATTCGGTATTCCGCACCCACTGAGAACATTGCGCCTAGCTCGTTGTTTTTCTCCGTGTTGTGGAAAAGCGTGTTGTTCATTTCTACATCATCATTCGCGACAAGCTCATATTCTTGATGTTTAGAAACCTTGGCGTTGTATTCCGTGTGCGTTAGACCCGCTTTGAATTTTGTTGTCCATTTGTCATTTAATGCATAACTAAACACTGGAGACAGCGACACTTGCTTGGCTTTGATTGACGCATCCCAATCCATTTCATGATGGTAATCTTTGCCATCAATTTGTTTGATACCAAGGTTCTTTGAACGATTATCATCAAGGTCAAATTGGCTGTAGCCCAACTCTAGCGCCCAGTTGTCATTGAATGCGTAACCGACAAAACCTGAGAAAATACCGTCTTCAAGCTCAGGGTTGAGTGTTACGTTGTCAGTTGAAAAGTGAGGTTCCAAATCATGGTCAGTGGTGCCTAGTCCATATTCCAGACCTACATAAGGAGCCGCAGATACCGAAACTGAGCAGGTAACAAGTAACGCAAGAAGTGTTTTGTTCATTTTATTTTGCCTCTTCAAATCAACTTAGTGAGTAGAAGCGCATTTTGTGTGAAGAAGCGTGAAGCGATCGTGAAGAAACGAAAAAATGTTTAGAAAAAAGAACAAGGGGAGATAACGAGGGGCGGTTTGAGTGAACAAACACCAAGCTCTTTATATAGAGTAAGTTAAGTTGCTGCGACGTAACACACCGCAAACGGGACATTAAGGCGAGTAAACTCTTTGATCCAACGCCATTGGTTATCCTGGATTT
Source organism: Vibrio sp. Y10_XG_PY6 (assembly GCF_024181795.1). Classification (NCBI taxonomy): domain Bacteria; kingdom Pseudomonadati; phylum Pseudomonadota; class Gammaproteobacteria; order Vibrionales; family Vibrionaceae; genus Vibrio; species Vibrio sp. Y10_XG_PY6. Next base: position 1,210,963 of record NZ_JAMZAQ010000001.1, on the reverse strand, counting down.
TATCGCCAGGGCCTTTCACTTCAATCCATTCGAACTCATTTTCTTTAAAAGCAATGAGATCCGGCATCCCATTACGGTAAAGCTTAAGGTCGCTCAATTGTATTTTGAACAGCGCCATCAGCATATTGGTTGGGATAGTGTTGAGCGCTGTTTCGAGTAGCTCTTTACTTATTAAATTCCAATGTACAAATGGATTACTAATGCCAAACTTCTCATCGTATTTTGTCAATAACGTCTGGGTGTTGCCCGCTTCTAGTTCGGCAAAAGCGGTGTATATCAAAGCTTGGCGCTTGGTAACAAAATCCGAGTGATATAAATCTAAAGGACGGTGTTGATAAGCGTTAATGAATGCCCCTTCAATAGGAGCAAAAATCGCATCCCAAAAAGTGAGGCCAAGTAATGCATTAAGCAGTGCATTTTCGGCGTAAAATACTGTCCAGCCTAAGGACTCAAAATACGCTTTACTGGCAAGTTCTACTCGTTGTTGAGATAAATCCAGTTCAATATGGTATTCGGAGCAGAGTGGCTTCGCTACTCTTGGTACTTTCGCGCCTTGTTTTCGCTTCAACCGTTGCTCAAGTTTTTGTGCGACTTCGAGCTCAGACACATCAATTGGCGACTGTAGCATCTCTGTGACAATGTCACTAAATAAATCATCTTGGTTTAGTTTGTCATAGATACGTGCACGTCGTTCTCGGCTCGGAGCGAGCTGAGTTTGGCTAAATAGAGATAGGGCGGTCTCTAGATCATTAAGCCGTTCGTAATCACGTGCTATGTCATTCAACATGTGCTCACGCTTACGATCTACGTAATGGTGATTAACGGGCTGAGGCATTGCCTCAATTAATAAGTCGAGGTTCGTTTTGTCTTTTCGATCAAATTGCCAGTACAGGTTGGCCAGTTGGCTCAGTTCAATTAAGCGGTCTATTTGCTCACGTGAATCAAAGAAACGGCGCACTTTACTCAATTGGTATTGCTCGAACTGATGTAGACCTAAGTCATCAAGCACAAACTGACTTAAGTCTTGATGGGTGTTGGCAAAAAACAGGGTGAGTAACACGTCGATCATGTGAGCTGAATTGAGTTTGATGATCGTAAACTCAAGCTGCTCAAAACGATCAAATTCCGTGTTGCTTAAACGCTCTACAAGGGCATCTTTCTTTAATGACTTCGGTAGCTCTGGGTAAAGTGCAGAGATCTCCGGTTTCGTCAGTAAGTTAGACGCTAACTCTTGATGAGCGAGTGTTGGGGAAAGGACCACAAACTCATGTTGACTCAATTCTGCCAGTGCTTCATCGATTGAAGGTATTTCTTGATAACTCAGCTTATCACTTCGAAACCAACACCCTTTTCGGCTGTATAAACGCACCAACAGGCACTGGGCGTGTTTGCTCAAAGAATTAAACGAGCGAAGCCAAGCGTGTTCTTCCTCGGCCAGTAAATCGCTGTACCAGGTTACTGCGTGGTGAGTCAGCTTAAAGAAGTTTTCTAGATAGTAGTCTGGTGCAAGTTCGATAGGGCTTTCCATAAACGACCGATAACAAAAAAGGCTTAACCCATAGGTTAAGCCTTTTCGCTATCAAATCAATTCGCAATTATGCGTTTTTTAGGTGCGCTACTTTCGCTTCAGACAGTGGCTTAGTGATGAACGCAAGTACGATACATACTGCCATCATTGCTGAAGAAATAGTGTAAGCCAAGGTGTAGCCTTCGCCGTTCGTCATAGAGAAGCCAACAACTGCTGCGCCGATTGCACCACCGATACCCCATGCAGTGTAAAGCACACCGTAGTTAGTACCGTAGTTTTTCAAACCGTAGAACTCGGCCGTTAGAGTAGGGAATACCGCTAGAAGTGTACCGTAACCTACCGCTGCGATCGCAGTACCAATGATCAGAGTGAACTCAGAGTCGAACGTTGCGAACAGCACCATGTTTACGCCTTGTAGGACGAACGCAAGTAGGAGTGTACGAACACCGCCGATTTTATCTGCAAGCATACCCGCAGCAACACGGCCGCCTGAGTTAAATACAGCAAGAATAGACGCTAGGTAAACGGCGTTTGGTAAGTTTGCTTGAACGCTTGCGATGGTCGTGATGTTACCGATGATCATTAGACCAACAGAAGCTGCGAATGCGTACATGATCCATAGAGAGTAGAACTGTGGCGTCTTCAGCATTGCTTTCCAAGTTAGGTCATCTGACTTTTTAACCGCTTTAGGTGCTTGACCTTCTTTTACTTTAGGCTCTGCAGGTGTGTAGTCTGCTGGTGGGTTATTGATGGTTGCTGCAAGAGGAACTGCAATTGCCAGGATACCAACACCAAGAACCATAAAGCTCGTTTGAATGCCCATGCTGTCGATCAATGATGATGTTACTGGTGCTAGGTAGATAGCCGCTAGACCAAAACCAGCCGCAATAATGCCGTTAACCATGCCTTTCTTCGAAGCGTGGAACCATTTCATTGCAGAAGGTGATAGGCATGCGTAGCCAAAACCGATACCTGCACCTGTGATCACACCGAAGGTAATGTTCAGCATGAGTGGAGTGTCAACAAAGCCAGATGCGATCATGCCTAGACCTGTAAGAACAGTACCTAGGATAAGGATCATACGCGGACCCATGCGGTCTTGAAGAATACCTGCAACAAGAAGACAGATAGAGAAAGTGATGGTTGCAGTTGCGTAAGGTGCAGAAGCTTCTGCAGCACTCCAGCCTGATTCAGTTACCAGTGCCTTGTTGAATACACTCCAAGCATACAGGATGCCAAGACAAAGGTTGATACAGAACCCTGCTAACAGGATGCGCATAGCTTTATCAATCTTGCTCATTTTCATTCTCAGTTTTTCCTCTTGTTGGCAATGCCGCAAAGAGGGTTGGTTTAAAGATGTTTTTTCTCAAAATTAGTTTGCGTTTTTCAACGATTAACGCAATGAGCGCGGATTATAACCAATAAATATGTGATTGGAATCTCTTTTTGCCGTTACTGATAAAATAATTTGAAACATTAAAAGCGGATGTGAATTCATGGTTTTGTATGTGGTTGGAGTGTTATCAAAAAGTGATGATTTTTGTTGTGAGGAACGAGGAACTAGTCAAAACAGAGAATTCAGTGCGCAGTTGGGTGCACAGCTCACATTTCATATAAAAAATTTCAAAATGTTACCGTGTTAACTCCCTGTAACAAAAATGACTGAAATATCGTCTTGTCGCTGTAAGTATTGGATGTAAAGGGTTTCTTAAATTTAAATTGTTAACCTTTTGTAATAACTAGAGCTGATTAGGTTTTTTGTGCATTAAGTGAACAAAAAAGTCACTTGTAATTGCAGATTATAGGAGCAGAATATAGCGAAAAATGAGATTTCATTTATGAAGGGATGCTTTTTTAGACTTGTTGTGAGGTGACTTATGAAACTGTTCCTATTACTCATGGCTTCGGTATCTGCTGGTGTCGCATCTGCAGACCACATCCATTCATTTATGTTGGGTCTATCTATTGCTTCTCTAGCGGTAGGGAGCTGTTATTTCTTTGCATTCCGTAGCTCGCGCTTTCCGCAGCTTGCTTTATTCTTACTAATTTGCGGCATGCTTTCTAAGTTGACGATAACGGTTGTTGGTGTGATGTGGGGAATGTCGGCTGAATTAATTACATCTCCAATCGTCTTCGCACTTTCGTATTTATTCTTCTCCCTCGCCGTGACCTACTTATGGTTTAGTTATCGAGAGAGTATTACTAAGATCCCTGATCGATTTAAGTCAGCGTAAATCGTCAAATAAGAACACATAATGAAAAAACGCCAGCAAAAGTGCTGGCGTTTTTGTTTAAAGCTAAGTCAGTTAGCTTGTTGTGTTTGGCTCGGTAGGGTTTGTCCTGTATTGACTGATACTGTTAGTGGCGGCTCTGGAACTTCTAAGAAGCAGGCGATTACTCTATAGAGTTCTCCTTCCGCAACGGTAACCTTTCCATCCGATTCAATCGCTAATCGACACGCTTTTACGAACAAGCGACGACTTTTCGGTTTGAGCTGTAGTAGGAGCTCTAAAGCGGCGCGATTTAGGCCCCAGTTCTTATTTGCGGGTTGTAACTCTGCATCATTAAAGCCCAAACAGGTTAGGGCGCTGCTAAATGCACGTTGAGCGTCTTCCGGTTGAGAGTGACTAACCCAAGCCAATTCGCGCAGTAGCCAAAACACACTCTCTTTTAATTGCTTTAAAGACTGGATCTGTTTTGTACATCCATACGATTCGAGTAGTTGTTTCTCCAATAAGTTGATGACACACCATTCTGCGAGTGAGTAGTGGTCATCAGTTTGAGAGAGTTCACGTAGCACCTGGCACAGTCTGTTTTTCTGACCCTCACTCAGCGATTTCAAGGCAGGGATGGAGAGTTCGAGTAATGGAAAGCGTAGATGAAGAGGCAAATCATAATCCAGCCATGGTAATAATTGTGCTTGAGACACCTTTGGGATATGACTTTTTATCATCTCTCGCTGGAGTTCACTGCCATCAAATATCAAGGCAAAAGCAATAAAGCGCGCACTGTATGGTTCACGAGCGATGTCGACAAGTTCGGAAGGAAGTTGGTTAAGTAGTTGTTGACCTACTTCGCTGAGTTCTGCGGTGGTTGGTTTCTCCGGTTGTGTCGATGTCCCTGATGTGAATCCACTAACGTTATCATTCTCAAAGCTTGTCGTTGGACGATGCGAACTTTGAGAAAAACTTCCATCCCAGCCAGGTTCAATTCGGCGAATCCGTTCTTCTAGTGGAGGGTGAGTAGCAAATAGGCCAGAAAAGCCGGAGAGTTTGCTTTGACCAAACATCATATGGCTCATCTCATCGCTTGCTTTTGTATTCAATGAAGAACCCGCCATATGACTACCAATTTTCTTGAGTGCACCAGCAATGCCTTGATCGTTTCGAGTAAATTGAACGGCACTGGCATCAGCGAGAAATTCACGTTGACGAGAGATTGCGGCTTTGATCATCGAGCCAAACAAGGTGCCAATCCAGCCTAGAACCAAACAGATAATCGCAATCAGCATGATAACCGCAAAGCCTTTATTGGAATCGGAAGAACTTCTCGATACGCGACTCGTATGATGAGTGTTATCTAAGACCAAGTGTCCAAAATGTGCAATGCAAGTGATGCCAAACAGTACGCCGATAAGACGCGTATTCAAACGCATATCTCCGTTTAAGATATGGCTGAATTCATGAGCAATGACACCTTGTAGTTCATCTCGCGTGAAGCTATCCAGTGCGCCTTGTGTGACGCCGATGACGGCATCATCAATGCTCATGCCTGCTGCGAAAGCATTGATACCACGCTCTTCCTGCATCACATAGACGGGAGGAACCGGAATACCAGATGCAATTGCCATCTCTTCCACAACGTTGAGCAGTTGTCTATGTTTTGCATCTAAGGTGTTTGAGGAAATCAGCTTGCCACCTATGCTCTCAGCAACCCCTCGGCCTCCATTGGAGGTAAGGGCGGATAAGCGAACCATTGAACTTATTGCAACAACCAGCAATACACCAGCAAAGCACAACAAGACGTAGGTAAGTGCGGTTTCTTGATCAAAACTTTCGCCTGTTACTCCGTAATAGATACCAATCGATAATACGCTTACCAAACCAGTGATGGTGACAACTGCTAAGGAAAACAGGAACACCAAAAGCCCAGTGCGTTGACGCGCGGTATCTTGATGGTCAAAGAAATCCATTAGAACTCAACCTTCGGGGCAGCTTGTATTTCAGCACTGTCAGAAAACTCTAACAGTTTGCCATCTTGGAATCCGAATGCGTTGGAAAACAATACTGGCGGGAACGTTTGTTTGTATGTGTTGTAGCTGGTTACCGCATCATTAAATGCTTGGCGAGCAAACGCAACTTTGTTCTCAGTGCTGGTTAATTCTTCTTGAAGCTGACTCATGGTTTCATTCGCTTTAAGCTCAGGGTAGGCTTCCACTACCACATTAAGTTTGCCCAACGCACTTTGCAGCATGCCTTCTGCTTGGTTTAGTTGGCTAATTGCCGCATCACTACCAGGCGCGTCACTGGCTGCTTTCAGGCCAGCAATTGCTTGATTACGAGCTTGGATGACACGTTCAAATGTTTCTTTTTCGTGTTCCATATAGCCTTTTGCAGTATTAACTAAGTTCGGAATCAAATCGTATCGACGTTTTAATTGAACTTCTATTTGAGCGAAGCTGTTTTTGAAACGGTTTTGTAGAGTAACGAGCTTGTTGTAGATACTGACGGCGTACACCACAATGAGCAGGACAATAACGATAAAGACAATAAATGCAGTCATAATAAATCCCATTTTCTTAATGTATTCAGTTCTTATATAAACTGTTGAGATATTAAGCAAATGCTTCTGAAGAAGCGATGTAATAACCGAGAAATATGTCACGAGTTGAGTAACAATTAAAATGCATTTACAAAGCAATACAGAAAGAATAATGGCACTGGAGAGATGAAAGAAATAGGCCCAGCTAGAAGCCGGGCCTTGTCGATAAGCAATATTGGCGATGCCGTTAGGCACTCATTGGAACAAGCACCATAGTACCAATTATAACTGTGATAAGACCAGCAAGAACCGGAACAGATGTTCGTTTTACAACCTCAAACGGGCTGATGTTCGCCATACCGGATGTCGCAACGATTACGCCAGACACTGGTGAGATAGTACGACCTAGGTTTGATGCTTGAAGCATCGGGATAATTAGGAACGCTGGGTTTAGTCCCATTTTAGCAGCCAAAGATGGTGCCAACTCTACAAATGCATAGAAAGGCGCGTTACCAGACCCCGTTGCAATTGCTGCTGCAACTGTCAATGCAGTAAGGATAAGCATTAAAGCAACACCGCCTGCACCTGCATTGTCTGCAAGGTGAATCAGGTTATCGATAGCGCCGATAGACATTAGACCTTGCGCAAAAACCCCCGCTGCAACCAAAAGCATCACAACGCCTTTGAACGCGTCAGCCATGCCAGCGTAACAAGAATCTAAATCTTCCAGTGATTTCTTACCATCAAACTTATTTACAACGTAATGGATCAGAGCGCCAAGGAAAATCGAACCGACCACAATAGTGTAAATGTCTAGGCTAAGTCCTGGAATGGTACGACCGTTTAATAGGAACACGCCGATGATAGGTAGAAATGGCAGTGCCGCATAAAACGCTGGTGCATCGGCTTTGATCTCTGATACGTCAATTTTTTCCATTGGCGTATTTTCTTTCTTATCTAAGTATTTGTTCCAGAAGAAAGCCGCGGCAGCCATCACGATGATTGCGCAGATAGAAACAGGCAACACTGTTTGTACCGCAAACACATCAAGCGCCAAGCCAGATTTTTCGGCGGCGATCACCACATCACCAGAGGTTGGAGAAAGAATGATTGCCGCAGGAGAGGCACAAACTGCAACCGCTGCTGGACGAGAGATCCCCATTGCGACCATCATTGGGAACAATGTCGCCATTAATAGTACGCCAAGGCCAGTTGCAGAACTTACCGCAAGAGACATCAAACACGCCACAATGTAAGCCGCTACCAAAAGGACATAAGGAGACTTGATAACAGAAAGCGGTTTAGAGAACTGTTTTACTACAACGTTATTCGCGCCGATGTGAGTCATATAGGAAGCGAAGCCACATAGCAACATGATTTGCATACCAAGGCCGCCGCCGCGGTATTGTAGCATGTATTTCACGTATTCTAGCGCGTCTGTCACCATGTTACCGGTTGAGGTGATTTTTGAGGGCAGCACGTCATGCCCCAATACGCCAGTCATAAGAAGTAAAGCAATACCAGCCGTCAGTAACACGCCCGCTGCTTTATAGCCTTTGACGATAAAGTAACCCACAGCAATGGTGACAACTAAGCCAATTAAGAGCTCTAACATAGGGATCTCCGAATGTTATGAAAAAAAGAAAGAAACTGTTTCAGTTTATGACAAGGAATTTACAGAATTCTTAACTGTGGCACGAGATAAATATGGGGCTTGCATGATCTGAGACAAATAATAATTTAATAATTAATTTCGTTAGATTGTATTGTTGGAATTTGGTTTTCTAAGTGTTATGTGCTGGTTTGAAGCTGTTTGCAGGAAGGAAAATATGACCAGAAATTTGAATAAATAGTGAGGGAATTGATTCAAAATGAGAAAAAGAAACAACTCAGTGAGTTGGGAGAGGGTAATAATCCTTGCAACAAAAAAGCTTCGCCGAAGCGAAGCTAAATCGTAAGGATGGGTTAAGTTAAGCGTATCGGCGCACCATGATGTTCCAACTGCGTTGTTGCCGTTCGAACTCCGCTTTGATTTGCTGATACTTTATCTTTGTCACAGAGCACTCGTATTTTTTTACCACACTGGCTGTTTTTGCACCGAGCACTTCCTTTCGCATCTCATAATATTCCTGCATGTGATGAACTAGCGCATCAAACTCGTGTTGTAACTGATCGAGAATCGTCTGCGTATTCGGTTTTGCTCCCAGTTTTTCTTTTGCTTTCTTCAAGAGTTGAGTTGCGCGAGCTTTTTCTATTCTAAATGTTGGCGTTGTGCGTAATTTAGATGTCAGTCCTAGCCAAGAGCATGACTTAATTAACCACTTGGTTGGGTCGTAATGCCACCAATACACACCATTACGATAGTCATTCTCGAAGATATGATGGAAATTGTGGTAGCCCTCACCAAATGTGAAAAAGGCTAACACGCCGTTGTCGCGAGCGGTGTTTTTGTCCGTGAAAGTCTGTTTTCCCCAAACATGCGCAAGTGAGTTAATGAAAAAGGTCGTGTGGTGGCTCATAAAGAGTCGAGCGGCACCAACTACTAATAACATACCCCAAATATCGCCGTAGATAATACCAAGAGCGACCGGAAAGCCAATATTGGTGAGTAGAGCAAGTGGAACATAGTACTTATGTTGCCACATGACGATTTTGTCACGCTTTAAATCGCGGCAGTTGGTGTATTCGTTTTCCTGCGATTTGTTGTAGTCGCGTAACATCCAGCCAATGTGAGAATACCAAAAGCCACGTTTCGCTGAGTAAGGATCTTTGTCGTTATTGTCGACATGCTTGTGGTGTACACGATGATCAGAAGACCAGTGTAATGCACTATTTTGCAAAGAAAATGCTCCTCCAATCGCAAAAATAGCACGTAAAATTGGATGAGCTTCGTATGTTTTGTGGCTCCAGAGTCGGTGATAGCCTGCGGTAATAGAAAGATTCGTAAAACTGAATGCCATCACTCCCCAAACTAGATGCTCCCAACCCAGTCCAAAATGATATGCATACCAAGGCATTACAATAAAAGTCAGAACAAAACTGGAAGAAAATATCAATGTATTCAACCAGATAATGGGTGGTTTGTTTTGAGTCACAGGTGTATTCCTAACTTTGAGCTAACAGTTGTTCGCCAGAATATCAGCGTACATGTGTAAGTCAAATTAAAGTTAGACAAATGTGACTGTTCCTTTGGATGTACATTAAGGAACTTGATGGGATATTTTGCTTTTAATTGAATAATGAGTAGTATTAAAAAATGAGCTCTGGCTTAAGGTGTATAAAATCTGCCAAGAAACAAGTGTTATAAAGGTGGAATATGCCGAGACTCTATAAAGAAGCAAAAAATGTAAGAAAATAGGAATACGTAATGGATTTACGATTAGCGGAATATAAGGACTACGAGCGCATTGCGCATCTTCATGCGGATAGTTGGAAGCGTCATTACCGTGGCATTCTTAGTGATAACTATCTTGATAAAGAGGCGATTGACGACAAACTACTGATCTGGCAAACCCGTCTGACCAACCCACCATTCAACCAGCACATTGTCTTGGCGGAAGAGGGTGGTTTGTTGCTCGGCTTCGTTTGTGTGTTTGGCAACCATGACTTCGAGCGTGGAACCTTTATTGACGCACTGCATGTTGATGACAGTTACCGTGGTCGTGGTATTGGCAAGCAGCTATTACTTGCTGTCGCAGAATGGCAGCAACAGTACTTTAAAGACACTGGTCTTTATCTAGAAGTCGTATCGCAAAACATTTCTGCAATTGAATTCTACCGCCATATTGGAGGTCAAGAATGTCAAGAGCGAACTTGGCGTGCGCCAGGTGGTACAGAAGTATTGGAGAAGGTATTCCGTTGGAAGAATGCTCAGTCATTAGTTAGTGGGATAGAAGAAAACGTTATTTACTCCTAGTCTGGCGTTTTAGCTTAGCAATAAGAGCAGCATCAACGCTGCTCTTTTTTGTGCCTGTCCTAAAGTTTTGTGTTTCAGTGGGCGACTTAAAAGCAAAGCCCCATGGCTTTTAGCTCTGACTCGCATTGCTGAGCATTTTCAAATTGAATGGCTTCCATGCCTACCGCTCGGGCCCCTTCGACGTTGTATGGCATATCATCAAGAAATACCGTTTCCTCAGCCTGAAGCTGATACGTTGAAAGTAGGGCTTGGTAGATCTCAGGTTGTGGCTTTAGTAACTGCACTTCAGAAGAGATGATTGCACCATCAAACAGCGGCCAGAACTCATAGGTAGCACGAAGATGCTCGACAATTTCGTTGACGTTGTCTGTGAGCGCATAAACGCGATATCCTGCACTTTTTACTCTTTTTAGCAGTTCGACACTGCCGTAAAGTAATATTTGTGTATGTTTGACGTAGTAAAAAAAGCGGTCCATTTCTTCCGCTGTCACTTTGTGCTCACGTTGATAGCAAAGTTTGGCTTCCTCTTCGGAAATGATTCCTTTGTTTAAGTCTTTCCAGATTTGTGATGAAAACAGCAACTGGGCCATTTTTTCCGCTTCTACTGAGTGACCAAATGTTAAGCGAACAATCTCTACCGGAGACCAGCGTACTAATACATTTCCCACATCAAAAATTACGTTTTTTATTTGTAAAGGTTCCATAACACACCCCAAGCCAATTGTTCATCACCGCGTTACATCCACAGTGAGCGCTGTCGTTAAATCTTTGGAAGTTCGAGCCAAAGGCGCGGTTTAAATGTCTCGAACGTATATGAGATTAACATCCCTTAGGATACAACGCGATTATCGCAAAATTACACTAAACTATATGCAACTTCATTTATTTGGTTGTAAATCAAGTCTCTCTATCTTAAAAGATTGAAATTAAAGACAAGCGTCGCGAAATATTTGCGCCATTTCGCGCTGCTTATAAGCGTTAAGTAATATATAATTACTTAATAATAAAACGATAAGAATGAATGCAAATCACACTATTGGGACGTCAGGCGGAGTAGGCAAAATAGATAATATGGACTCGATACGTAAGGTTTATCAATATGCAGAACCCAACCTGACTCTCGTTGGTTGGATGGGGTTTCTTGGCTTTCCGCTGTACTACTTTGTTTGGGATTTTGTTTTCCCACAGGCTTATGAAAACTTGCCGCTCAGATTGTTTTGTTCACTATTGTTCTTTGGCATCATTTTTAGAAATCGCCTGTCGTCAACGTGGCGAAAATATATCCATATTTACTACCAAGTGACGATAACGATCTGCTTACCGTTTTTCTTTTTCTATATGTTATTGATGAATGACTGGTCCAATGTTTGGGTCATGTCCTTTATGTCCGCGATTTTCTTGCACATTCTATTGGTTCATGTCACAAGAGTTATGTTCGCTCAAACTTTTGCCGGAATAGGTTTAGCGACGTTCTTTGCTTGGGTGGCGAAAGGGTTTCATCTCGATTTAACAATGGACTGGACGCATGTGCCAATCTTTCTCTTTATTTATGTATTTGGCAATTTATTCTACTTTCGGAACCAAGTAGAGCACGAAGCGAAAGTGTCGTTGGCCAAGTCATTCGGGGCCGGAATTGCGCATGAAATGCGTAACCCTTTAAGTGGCCTTTGTACGTCAATCGATGTTATCCAATCAGTCTTACCCAGTAAAAAAGAAGCCGAGAAAGACCAATATCTGATGAGCAGAGAGGATGTCACCCTGCTGCGCGAAGTTAGTGAGGATGCGATGAACATCATCCAGTCGGGCAACGAGACGATAGATTTACTTCTGACATCGATAGATGAAAACCGTGTCTCGCGATCCAGTTTTCAAAAGCATTCTGCTCACTCTGTGATTGAAAAAGCGATTGAAAGCTTTAGTTATAAGCGTGCGACGGATCGCTTTGCTATATCCCTCGATGCGAGAAGTGAGTTTGATTTTCTTGGTAGCGATACCTTACTCAAATACGTTATGTATAACCTTTTCAAGAACGCCTTCCATCATCGCACATCTGAAGATTTCCACATACATGTGTCCATGACGAGCACGGAGCACTCAAACCAAATCGTTGTAACCGATAATGGTGCTGGTATTGCTCCTGATGTCCTACGTAATATATTTCAGGACTTTTACACAACTGGTAAGTCAGGCAGCTATGGTTTGGGTTTGCCATTTTGTAAAAAAGTGATGCGTTCTTTTGGAGGTAACATTGAATGCCAGTCTCAGCTAGGTGAGTGGTCTCAGTTCACGTTAACTTTCCCGCCGATCACATCTGATATCGTGACTGAAATTAAAAACGATTTGACCAAACTCAAAACCATCCTAACGGTGACTAATCAAGATATTCTTGTGTCGAAAGTGACGGACATTAGCCGTTTTATGGGTTTTGAATCAACGATCTTAGATGTTAATCAAGTGCTCAAAAAGAAAGAGTATGAGTTCGAATTCGACCTGATTTTTATCGATCTTGAGAGCTTGGACGCAAGAGCAAACCAATTAGATAGATTAGAATCTCTTCTGTCTTTCACGGAAGCTCGTATCGTTTATCTTTTTGAGCATCACCCGACACAGAGAGCACGCAAAGCGGCATATGAGCCTATTTGGGTCGAGACTCAAGCCTGGTTATTGAATACTAAGCCAACCATTGACCGTCTCTTGTATGACTCAAGCTATGTGTCGACACCAACGGCCTCAGTGGCTTTGGATACGTCAAATAAGCGGACAATTATGGTCGTGGATGATAACGAATCTTTGCGAAAATTTACCGCGATGTTACTCGAAAAGCAGGGCTTTGAAGTGATTCAGAAAGAAGACGGGCAGCAAGCACTGGATACATTAGAGCAAGAGAACGTTGACCTCATTCTTATGGATATCGAGATGCCCATCATGGATGGTGTAGAAGCTTCAAGGCGAATTCGAAGCTCGGATAAAAACTATGCGTCGGTACCTATTATTGCGCATACTGGGGATAGCTCACCTGTTACGCTGGACAAAATAGGCTCTTCTGGCATGTCTGACTTTATCGTAAAACCAGCGGATAAAAATCGCTTATTCGACAAAATCGCAAACTGGATTTAATCACTCGTAACTGTGTTATCTTGAGACGAGTTGATCATAACGCGAATACGGATAAAGAGCTCAGCAAAACTGCTGAGCTCTTTATTTTTACCTACACTCTAGCTTATACAAACTCTAGATCGGGATGAACAAACGCTTCTTGGCAGGCGGAAAGAACGTGATCGACTTCGGCGGCAGTCATGTCCGCATTGACAGAAAAACGAATGATGTTCTTGTTTCTTCCTGTTGCAGGGCGACAGAAAACTGCACCAAAGACATTCCTTTCTTCTAGAAAGTCGCGAACTCGCTCAGTGTTTCTTTCGTTGCCGCATTCTAGCGCGATAATTTGCGACTCACTGCGAATAGTAAACCCAATACGTTTTAAACCAACGGCTAGAGACTTCGCTCTTTTAAACAAAATCTCCCGCTTGTCATCGGCTTTTTTTATGACGTCTAGTGTTTTTTCTAACCGAATAATTTCTTGCGGTAACACGGTGGAGCTGAAAATGGCAGGATACGCGACAAATGGAAGCGTCTTAGCCAGCTTTTCTGCACCTAAAATTGCGCCAGCACGATAAGCAAATGTCTTTGCAAGACTTACGGTTACAAAATCCACCATATGAGTCAAATCCAGCTCTTGCAGTAGCCCAGCGCCTTGCGTACCGTGCGTACCTAACGAGTGCGATTCATCCACAACTAAGCCGCAGTCAAACTCTTGTGCTATTTCGTAGATATCACGTAGAGGAGCAATGGTTCCGATAGTGCTGTAAACCGAATCCACAACAATAATTCCCGAACCATGGCGTGAAATCTGTTTTCGCAAGTGGTTGGTGTTGTTATGCATGAACGGATGAATTTGTGCTCCTGCGATACGTGCACCTTCCCATAAAGACATATGCGCAAAGAAGTCGATATACACAGGTATGTTCGGTGCACAAATAGTCTGTAATAAACCGACATTCGCAGCCCATCCTGATTGAGAAAGCAGACAGCTAGGCATGCCGACAAAACTGGCTAGTTGAGTTTCAAATGCAGGTTTTGATTCATCATCTTGCAAGAAAATCGCGGACATCACGACGTTGTCATCGTGTTGAGAAATCGCATCACGATGCGCGTTTTGAATCTCCTTGTTATGGGACAGTGCAAGGTAATCATTGCTTTGCATAACAACGGCATTACACGGTGGACGTTTACCAAGAACAAGGTGTTTCTTGTTCTCGTTCGGTTCAATTAGATCTTGAATATGAAAATCTAGGCGTTCCTCAATAAAGGAAGGAAGTGGTTTGCTTTGTATAGTTTCACTCATAATAAATCTCTTCTTCATATGGAAAAACGCCAGCGCTGACACTTATTCATATTGCGGATTTTGGGGAGAGTGTCACTAACCAGGTTGCATAAGTTTGCAGACCCTTGCAAACTCGACATTTGAGGGTTGGATGGTGGCTGTAACTCTATAGGGGCCCGGGGTCTAAACTAGTTTGTGCTTAAAGTTTATACGGCGATTTTGCGGTGTTTTTTTCGTGCTTCATATCTGGATTTTGTATGAGGAATATAAAGTTTGAAAAGTGAAAAAATGGGCGCATTAGATAACAAAAAAGGCGCGAAAATCGCGCCTTAAAATATAATTGGGAAAAGATAATATCAGTTTATCGCTTATTACGTAGATAGCGCTTGCGGCGCTCTTCTTTACGCTTCGCTTTTTCTTCTTCTTTACGAGCAGTTTCAATCTCGACTTCAATCAGCTCTTGAGTGATCATTTCTGGGCGCTCTAGTGTAATTTGGCCTAGTGTGCCTTGGCGAAGTTCGTGCAACAAAATCTCTGATACTTTGTGCAAGTCCACACGTCCACCTGCGCGTAGTGCGCCACGGCGGCGACCAATTTCTTCCATGATCTCGATATCTGATTCAGGAAGCTCTTCGATTTGGTAACGCTCTTTAAGCTTGTCTGCATAGTGGGCTGCTAGGTACTCAATGGTGTAAAACGCAACCTCGTCGTATTCCATCGCAGTATCTTTTACAGCGCCTGTAGCAGCTAAACGGAAGCCACTGTGTGGGTTTTCCACTTTTGGCCACAGAATCCCTGGAGTATCGGATAAAACGATGCCATTTTGCAGGTTGATGCGCTGCTGACGACGTGTTACCGCGGGCTGGTTACCAGTCACCGCGATCGTTCGACCAGCTAGAGTATTGATGATTGTCGATTTCCCAACGTTTGGGATCCCCATGATCATGGTACGAATGTTTTTACCGATCTCTTCACGGTGTGGGGCAAGTTTACGGCAAAGCTCCATGATTCGATGCACTTCTTGCGGTTCTGACGTCGTGATCGCCATTGCTTTTACGTGTTGCTCTTGCTCCAAGTGCTCAATCCATAATTGAGTTAACTCAGGATCGGCCAAATCACGCTTATTCAAGACTTTAACGACCGGCTTGTCACCACGGATTTGAGAAATCAAAGGGTTTTCACTACTGAAAGGAATACGAGCATCCAGTACTTCGATGATCACATCCACTTGTGGGATTGCTTCTTCGATCTCTTTACGTGCTTTGTGCATGTGGCCAGGAAACCACTGGATTGAGTTATTAACCATTTGAAAAATATACCTTTAGTTTTTATGGCTAAGCTGGTGTGGCATCAAGTGGGGTACCAAATGTATTTTATTCTTCACTTGTAGCTACAACAGCACCGATGTGACCATCTTAACATTTTATTTTGGGTACTAAAATGTTGATAACTACTAAACCAACCTTTCTAGTTCTATTGCTAACAACGAAAAATGATGCGTAAATGCACTATTGAAGTTCAGAGTAATTGGTGTTGTGAGCGTAAAAAATAGGCATGTTTATATCATGATGAAAACTTAAATGCATCAAGTGTAATTATTTCACAGTTGTAGAACGAATTATTCCGAATACCTATAAAGTTATATGTACTCTATCGTTATCATGTATCCATATTAACGAAGGGAACTCCTAATATCGATTCAATTTGAAGTGACTATTAATTTCTTAATTTTTGATGTTTTAGGTGGGTTAGCTTGATGTTGTTTATAAATGACCATCATAAATAACATTTTTATATCTTATATTATAAATTCCTATAGGAATGCTTTTTGGGCAAGGTAATCATACTGTAAATATATTTATTATAAAGGATTAATAAAGTAGTAAGTTACCTTAAATACTAGTGTAAGCCGATTTAAAAAATATCGAAGAGAAAATAGAGCTCTAAACTTAACGCCTAAAAAATTTCGCCGAGTACTGATAAAAAAAAAGTCTGTTACTGATAACGCCCTTTTTCTGAGAGTTTTAACATGAGTTAAAAACGAGGCCATAATAACAAACTGTATTTTGTTAACCGTGGCGTCAGAACCTCTCTCGGAAAAGTTTGGAGTTGTTATGGAAAAAACGCAGTGGGAGAAAGTGCTCGGTGACACAGTAGGTCAGCCAGTCTCTTTCGACGAATTCTCATTAACAGCGGTAATGTTTGAAGAGCCTAAAATGATAGTCAATTTCGAACTTCGCGTAAATGAACTTGTTATTTATGCCTTGGTTGGAGAGCTGATAGAAGAAAGGCAAATGCGGGGGCTTCTTGAAGGGAACTGTCTCTGGAATTCAACCAATGGTGCAACGCTCTCATTGCTCGATGAGAAGCGTGTTTTGCTCGCTATGTCTGTGAGTCACCAAGACAAACTTCGTTTTTCTGAACTTCTTTCCGGGTTTGTCGATGCTGCTAGCTACTGGCAGCAAAAGTTATTAGAGGCGGAGCCAGCGACAGTTGATGCGCAGGATATGAGTGGCTTCTCTTCTCCTCGCAGTTCTTTATTTGTTTAGGAGTGATGCCATGACTTCAGTGAATACGTCTTTCGTTGATCGTTCTCTTGATACTAAACCTGTACAGGAAGTGGAAGTTACTAACAACACCAGTCCGTTGGCGCTAAATGTAGCGAGCAATCCACAGCTAAGTGGCAAAGCTAGCTTATCATCTGCGCACCGCGTTGAAGCCTTGTTTAGCCAAAGTCAACGGGAAATCTTCACTAATTTTCCCCAGTCTGTCCAAACGGCTTTATTGGAAACGCCTTATCTAAAAGAGAAGAGCGATACCTTATCTAACCGAGAGTTTGGAAAGGTGCTTGCTGCGGCAGGACATTTAGAAACGTATCTAGGTTCTTCTTCTAGCAATCTACAACTGTTTGCCAACGCGGCGCTTGGTAACGTATTTAAAACTGGCGATAGTTCGCTATTACTTAAAGCGCTGGATCGTCTTCCTGTGTCTGAAAGTGTCAATACTGCCCGTGATGCGGTGTCCACACTAAAGAGCGACAAGACCGCAGAAAATTACAGTAATGCTTATCAAGCGCTGGCAAAGATATGCGAAAACTTGGAAAAGGGGTCTCCAGAGCACACTCGAATTGCCGGACTAGCAGAACAGTTACGCAGCGGAGGGCTAGAGCAGCTACGTGATCAATTCAAACAGCAATTAACCGAGCAGTTCAGTGGATTAACTAAAGGCGGCACGGAGTCAGCCGTATCGACCTCTTTTGAGATAGGTCCTGCGCTTGGTCTGTTTAATCTTGAGGCCGCATCGGTAACCGTTGAGCTCAAATACGACTTCAAAGTGTTTGGTGGTGATGACACAAAAATTCGCGCGAAGCATAACTTCTCTCTTGGTGCTAATGCCTCAGCGGGTGGAGGCGAAGTACCTGTAGACGTTCATGTTGGTGGTAATTTGGGGCTGGGCGCAGCACAAAGCTTCCCGAATCTTAAGTCGTTTGTGGATTATCATGCCAATGATATGGTCGCGATGCTTGCAGGAAGTGGTGTTAAGAAACTGACCAATTTAGGCGGTATCCATCAAGCTCGTAAAGCTGACCGATTACTTGAATGTGTTGTCGCAAACAACCACAAACTACAGCAAGACTTACGTCAGCAAGGGATCTTAGGACAAGGCGACAAAATAGAAGTAAAAGGCAGAAAGTACGATGCTCCGGTGAGAGCAGAAGCCTTTGCTGGAAGTCTTTCTGGCGGTGCTGGTGTAGGGATAAAAGATCTTTCTAAAATCAGCGGTGGTGGCTCTGCGTCGATAACCGAGACTTACTTCACTAAGCATACCGATTTGCTCCAACAACTGCGTCAGCAACCTGTCCGACTTATGGCTCGTAATCCGGACTATTTTACTGTTTCAGTACCGTTTGAAGGATATGCAAAAGACGCTGAATTTCTTGGCAGTCGCCAGACTCTAAGCGGTTCACAAGGTTTAGAGTGGATGAAAGAAACGGCGTTGGAGGTCAGTGACCTTGCCCAAAAGGTAAAAGCAGATCCAACG
This sequence comes from Vibrio sp. Y10_XG_PY6, assembly GCF_024181795.1. Lineage (NCBI taxonomy): Bacteria > Pseudomonadati > Pseudomonadota > Gammaproteobacteria > Vibrionales > Vibrionaceae > Vibrio > Vibrio sp. Y10_XG_PY6. Next base: position 1,192,336 of record NZ_JAMZAQ010000001.1, on the reverse strand, counting down.
GCTCAAAACCCCAAAACCGGCGAACTCAATGCTGATGTCTTGAAAGCAAAGCGTGCTGAGATCAAAGACGTCATTACCACTTTGTACAAAGAGTACGAGAGCTATTCAATCCTCGTTAACCAGAAGGATTCGAAAAAAAGCCGCGATGCGGATAAGCAAATGGGCGTTATTAAGCATGGTATGGAAAGTGACCGCGGTGCTGTTGGTCGAGGAGAGTATTTACGCGCGGTGATCTGTAGTCATGTCGCGTTAACCCAAGCTTACTTGGCGAGCTTCTCTGAGGGAGAGGTGCCTTATCTTAATAAAGACGAAGCAGGTTTTTGCCAATTCCTTACCGAGATCGACCGTGCTTATAGTAACCCTCAGATGAACCTTGACCAAAAGCGAGACATTGAAAAACAGCTAACGCTAGTGTCGGGGGCGCAAAGCACCAACGTACAACTGAGTGGTAATGTATCTGTGCAAGTTCCGGGTGTGAGCAAAGATGTTGGAATGGTCGTCAAATACAACAATATTGTAGGAGACATCAACCCCGACAATGATGGTGAATACCTTAATGTCGCCTTCACTGCCAATATCCCGCTAGGTGAGCCGTCATCAAAAGAGGGAACACAAGGTGCGAAGAAAACCTTTGCTCGTGCGGTTTTAGGGGAGGCGCTTAGTCAGTTTCTTTCGAGAAATTCCATCGAAGCTCAGTTGCCAAGTGACGCGACTTTAGGGCTGGAAGGTGCACTTGGACTCGGTGCTCAACTTGAGTTAAACATGGTGAAAGGGGAAGACAATAAATTCCATATTCAATACATTCGCGCGACGGAATCCAGCTCACTAGGTGGCAAAGGTTCCGTGACTGCAGGTGCTGTTAAGTTTGGTGGTGGTGTGAGTGTTTCTTCTAATACGCATTTATCTGAGTGGTTAGGTGATGACACGTTAACCTACTTACAAACCAAGTTTAACGGCTGGGCTGGTCAGTGGGGCAAGAGCCACAGCTTTGGCAACGTTATTGCGATAATCACCACAAAGGTTTGGAGAAGGTATTCAATAAACTGATTGTGCCTTCTAGCAATGCGGCAAAAGAGCTCACCAAGATGGCTGAAGACTCGAAGGATATGAAAACACTCAAATCCGATCTGCTCTCTAAAATTGGCGAATGGGCTGAAGATAAGTCCGAGGCAACATTCAATAACGCATTAGACAGTTTCTGTAAGGTGCTTGCTGGGCAACATCACGCCTATAAAGATGAAGCCGTATCCCGCCTATACTCAAAAAAGCGCTAATCTAATTTATTGCATAAAAATTAAAAGGGCCCTATCGATAGAGACAAGAGAGTCCTACTTTGGCAAAGTTTTCTAGTTCTTTATTTTTAATTAAGAAGTACATAACCAGTTTGGTCTTTATATAAGGCACACTCTGGAAGGAGAGTGGTTTCATTATTCTTACTACCTGTTCGGATAGTTGTAAGGTAAATGGGAGAGTATTAGAGCTACTTTTAGAATGTGATTAGGCAAGCTTTAAAGTCTAAATATCAACAATTTTACAGAGCTTGTTTTAAAGCATCAGCTCTAAATTTTCCTAGCTATCTTTAGCTACTCATAAACACGTTTTTTAGTCATTATATCTAGTGTTAAGCTTTTATTTATCAGTTGGTTGCATTGTTCAGACGTTTTAAGTTCAGTGTTTATGCAAGGTTTGATTCCTGTGCGACCTCTATATTGAAAGTTTTGGGCTCTTTGTCTATCCTACATACGAGAGCTTTCCGGAGTCGGAAGCGCACGGTTTTGAATCGAGAGAGTTTAATGGGGACGGTCTAAAGTAATAATAACCTTGAGTTAATGAGTGGCTTGTCTTTAACATCTTATGATGTTCGATGTACTCAGCACCCTCGAAGATCAATCCGTGTAAGCAGAAAGGGGCTAAGAAGTACTCTAGTGCTTGTATAGACTCTTGGTCGGCGTGTTTTAGAAAGCTTTTGTCAATCTTGATACGATCCCAAAGTATTTTGCCAAGTGACATGTTAGCCAGCTTGTTGTTACGGTGATAGTCATCCAGCCAAATCTCGATATTGTTCGCTTGTAACACTGACAAGTTTTCGCGTATTTCTTTTGATTCGGTATAACAATCAAGCTCGCTTATCTCAAGAGCAAACTTAGCACCATTGAAGCTTAAAAGCTCACGGACAAAATCTTCGTCAGCTAAACAAGAGAGTTTAATATTAAAAGAGTGTAGTTGGTGAGGGTATTTTTCAAGAGAAAATCGAATTTGTTGTAAAGCGAGAGTTTGAATAAACGTGTTGTCTATAATGGAAAAGAATACATCGTTGTTTATGTTGCTTTTATCAAAAGTGCTTATCTTAGACAAAATTTCGTAATATTGAATTTCTTGGCTTCTAGGACAGAGGATAGGTTGTACTAACGTTTTTATATCAAAGTCAGTCAATTTAAAGCTAGGTAGGTAAGGCATATTCCTTTTCATATTATCCACTTTATCCGTTTACTATTACTATGTTTGACTTACACTTAAACATCGTTTCATATTCTATATCTAAAGTTATTACGTCAGGAAATTAAGAATTATAATACCTTTATAAATAATATTTAATGTTCATTAAGCACCATCGAGAAAACAGGTGCCTAATGAACGATGATAGAAATTTATTTCGCAACAACAGAGAGTTCTACGTCGAATTCTTCACGACCACTGATGCTGAAATAGTATTGTCCCATTTTGATCGACCCGTCTTCATTTTTTGGGATTGAAATCGTTTCGTTACTGCCATGGGTGTAGTTCGACCATTCGTACTCGAAGTAGTGGCATACTTTGTCGTAACAAGCGTATAGATCGGCATCACCAGTGCCGGAGATAGACACTTCTAGTTGATTATAACTTTCTGAAACATCGACAAAGAAGAGCGTTTCAGAGAACTTTTTACTGCTTACTTGGATGCTGGTATTGAGTTCGATTTTCTTAGGCTTCTCTTTCGGTTTTGGCTGAGAAATATCCGAATCGTCAATGTCTTTCGTCACCTCATCCAGCCACGAATGAAACTCGGTATTGTAAGCAGGCCCTAATCGTTCAAGCAGTTTTACCCACTCTTTGTATTGGCCGGTACGCGAGTAACCTAACAGTTCAGTAACGTCTTCAGGATGCTTCTCTATCATGAAGCGCACAGCTAAGTAGCCCCAGCGGTACACACGGTTTAAACCGTCGCTGTAATTTGTACTGAACACGTCTGCCAATGTGTGCGTCTTTTCTTTGCCAAGTACTAGAGCAGCATTGTAGCTCTCTTTGTAATACATGTATTCAGCAAAACCTTCCAACCACCACACGATACTGCCTTCTCGCATTGTGTCATGAAAGTCACCGTATTGGTTGAATCGACCGTCTAAATAATGCACATATTCGTGCTCTAAGTTTAGAATCGAAAAGTCGTCGTCCCATCCGTTTTGATAAGCGACGAATCGAGGTACATTTCCTTGTTTTGATGGGTCTCGCTCAAGGAACTGCCCGCCGTTGTTGGTTGTGTTATCAAAAAGGAAGCTGGAGTAGGTCGAGTAGTCACTTTTGGTTTTAAAAACAATAACATCGACACTATCGCTATGATCATCAGCGACAGGCTGATATCCGGTATTAACAGTTTGGTGGAAGTCATCTTCTTTGAGGTTTAATGTTTCGCAGCTTGTTATTGCTTGAGCTTCTGTCATCTCTTGAGCAAGAATTCTCGCGGGTCCGCGACAATCATAACTGAATGTCATTATTCGCTGCTTTAATACAGATTTTGAGTTACTTAGCCCTAGCTGCTCAAGATAATCTGATGCATAAGCGTCAACCATTTCGGCGATGCCAACCCAAATTCTGTCTGACTTACCGCCTAGCGGGTAGCGCTTTAACAAAGAATCTAAAGTGTCGACAACGACTTTTTTGGTCTCTGTATCTTCAGTTTTTACCAGCCTAGCGAGCTCTCGCGCGGCATTGCCAAGTAGTTGTTCAGAATCCGTGCCTATCGCCCATTCGTTGTTGGTAATAAAACCACTCAAACGATGGATATAACTTGAGTCAGATTCAATCACATCGTAAAACGCTTTGGTTTGTGAGTGCCCAGCCATAGCGACAAAGATATTGTTGATGGCTTTACGGTAGTAATAGCTGTCGCTTTTATCCGCTGAAAAGCTATCAAGAATAGCGAAAACATCGGGTGCGGCGATGGCGAGTTGACGAATACTATCAACAACAATCAACATGGATGCGAGCGCTTCTTGCTGTTCGCGGCCGCTAGTTAGAGCGTATGGCGAGCGCAAAAATTGTTGAATGGTATTGGCAATATTTACGCTTAATTCGGATGGGAAAGGTTGCAACTTTTTAGCAAAGGTATCGTGTCGGTTTTTGTAAGCTGCCTTAATGAACTCACCTAAATAGTATATTTGCTGAGCTTGCTCTTTTGTTCCTTTATAAGCTTCAATTGCATTTTTTAATCCGCCAGTAATTCGACTCACGCTCATGGTACTGAAAACGACGTCTGCTTGCTCTAACGATGGAGAAAACCACGTTCTCATGCACTCGTAGTCACTGTTTGCGACTCTTGATTCGATATTGACTCGGTCAACCGTAAAATCTTCAACAGTACATTTTCCTTTGTGTGGGAAAAGCTCGGTATCGTCATCTACCACGGTGTCATCGTCAGTCGTATCGTCGTCTTTCGTGGAATCATCATCGACGGTACTGTCATCATCTGTATCTGTATCTGTATCGTCATCCACAGTTGAATCTACGTCAGCGTTGTCATCGTTTTTGTTGCCAGAATCTACGCCAGCGACGGGAACAGTCTTGACTCCACCGGAAGAATCATCACCACCACATCCAGTTAAAACACCAAGCATGGATAATAGAAGACATGCAGTTTTAATATTTTTCATAGAATTAGTATTGTATTTGAAATGGGCGTCAAATATATATTTTTACTGATGCATAGTTAAATAATAGAATTTAATGGCTAGATAAAAATGTATTATGCTCAACACGCCTATTTTTATGTGATATTGAACAAATAACTATTATTTATAAATTCAGTAGAAATGTTAATTGGGAAGGAAAAATTGATTTTGATATACATAACGCTTGGTTTTTATTTTAGTCGACGGGTATATGAAAAAAATATATTTTCCAATCATCAGCACTTTGATGGTTTCCTTTGCTCATGCCAATACGCTGCCTGCGCCAACTTGGCATCAATTTCAGTTAAATGATGGTTCAAAGAAAGAATTAAAACTTTATGGCGATCAAGAATCTTTCTGGTATCAAGATAGAGAAGGCATTATTTATGTCTACGATGAAGAGACAGGGTGGTTTTATGGTAATCATGAAATTGTTGATGGGCGTTTTGTCGTCACTTCTCTTGGGGTTGAAGCCAAATTAGAAATGCCACAAGCAGTCAGAGAGCTGTTAAAAGAACGCGTCACCCCGACGTCTTCTTTATTGCCTTCTGAGCACGTTTATCCAATGAATGAGCCATATCTTGAGCAAACTCCCATTCGGGCACTAAACGCAACAAATGAGCCCACGCACCAACCTTTGCTCGTTGTTCAGGTGAGCTTTAACAACCAAGACTTTGTGAATGACTTCACCAACGTGATTTTTGGTGATAATCAGCAAAGTGTAAAAGACTACTTCAGTAAGAATAGCTACGGACGTTACATCGTAGAGCCTGCGAAAGAAACGGAAGGTACGGCGAACGATGGTGTTATCGACCTTACGTTGGATATCGCTCATCCGAACTGCCACTCAAAAAATGATGCGACTTGTGACAGTAAGTTAAATGAAGCCTTTAAAGCCGCTTACGACAAGTTAGACCGTTATGTGGATTTGTCTACTTACGATTTGAATAACGACGACAAAATCACGCCTGACGAATTGTCTGTGATGTTTGTATTTGCGGGGTATGATAAATCTGCCGGTTCAGTAAATACGCCGTACATTTGGCCTCATCGTTATAGTCATAATGCGATTGAGATCGATGGAAAGACCATTCGAGATTACTGCTTGTTTGCTGACTTCCAAGGTGACCATCAATCTACGATGGGCGTGATTGCCCATGAACTTGGACACTTGATGCTTGGTCTACCTGATTTGTACTCCTACAAACATTCCGGCTCTGTTGGCCAATGGGGATTAATGGGTGGCGGAAGTTGGGCAAGTAAACAAGGTGATACGTATGCAGGGGAAACGCCGGTCAATATGTTGGCATGGAGTAAGGAAGCTGCTGGTTTCATCAAGCCGAAAGTGATTGAAGCGTCTGGTTCTAGCACGATCGAGACTCGTCAAGGCGAGGGTGTGGTGTATCTCGATCCGTACTTGAAACAGCAAGGTCCAAGAGCTTACTTCGAAAACAGAAGAAAAACGGAATACGACCGTGCGTTGTCAGGTGAAGGTCTTTTGATCACGGCCGTAAGTATCGACAACCGTTTCAATGACACAGGGCCAATGCAAGTTCAGGTATTCCAAGCGGACGGTCTGGATGAACTACAAACTCGTGGTTGGTCAGATCAAGGTGATGTGTTCCCGGGCTCAAGCAATGTGGTCACTATTTCGGACGATACAACTCCTTCTTTAAAACTCATCACCGGTGGCCGGGAAACCAATATCTCGATTAATGATATCGCCAGTACAGATCAAAGCGGCACGTTACGAGCATCTATTCCTTCATCGACGAATAAATCGGCTTGGATAACGTCACTTTCAAGAACGTACGTGTATGAAGACAGCCGCAACAATACGATAGGGTTTGGGTTAGAAAACAACGACGGTTACCAATCTTTGGTTGGTTTCTACTTATTTGCTAAGCCAATCCTACCAAACTCCGAGATGCGTTATCGCATGTTTAAATATGACCTGACTACAAACCGTTGGGGGAATGCTGCTATTAACGTTGACACTCAAGTTGAAGTGTCATCGGGGGTGATTCCTACGTTTGGTGGTCGAGTTATGTTTGCATCGCCATTTGATATCGATGAAGGTGAGCAGTTGTTGGTCATTGAGCTAGAAAACGCTAAGCCAGAATACAGCTATTCATTCTTGGACGCTTATTTGTCTAACGGAGAGAAAAAGAAGCAGTTCTATGGAAATGCCAGCTCGTACAAGACGAGCGGATTAAGCGAAGGGCGTGGCCGTAACTATCCTTTTGCTGCTTTGTTAGAAAAACCTCAGGCGAAACCTAGTATTACGGTTGAAACGGATTCCGTCACCGTATTAAGCGGTGAAAGTATTACGATTGATGTACTGGCGAATGACCACTCATCAGATGCGAATAGCACACTGAAGCTAGACAAGATCACATCAAAGCCTTCGATTGGTAGCGCTGAAATCTCAGGACAAAAAATCCACTATTCTGTTCCTGTTTCGGACATTCCAGAACAACGAGCAGTAATGAAGTATCAAGTGTCTGACGATTTTGGGACGACAGCAGAAGGTGAGGTGGTCATCACGATCAATTCTCCAGTAATCACCGCCAATAGTCTTCAATACAAAGCGCTAGAAGATACGCCACTGGAACTTAACTTACGTCAGCAACAAGGACTAGAGAAAGGGGACACCATCGTCATTAAAAAGCCGCCGATGCACGGCAAGATTGATGGGAATATCTACCAAAGCAAGGAAAACTACTTTGGTAATGACCAGTTTGAGTTTTCTATTGTTAAAGAGAACGGACGTGAATCTAATACAGCTATGGCTGTAATTTCGGTCGAAGCGGTTAATGATGAGCCGATCTTTTCTATCGAAGCGAGTCGTAAAGAAGGCCTATCAAATGAAAAAGTCACACTATCTGTACTTGGCTTAAAAGACGTTGATTCAACCAATCATTCATTCAAATGGCGTCAAGTTTCTGGGACTAAAGCCCAGTTTGCCACCACGGACACGATAAGTGTAGAAGTGACGTTACCAAAAGTGAGTGAGAAAAGTGAAAAGCTGACGTTTGAAGTGACGGTAAACGACAATGATGGTGCAATTATTACTAAGAACGTTGCTATGGTTGTTAAGCAAGAAGTTGTTGTGGAAAATGATCCTGGCAAGAGTGAAGAAGGTGGCTCTATGGGGCTGTGGGTCATTCTGTGTATGATCCTGATTAGTCTAAGAACAAAGGTTAATAATTTGTATATATTCGTAATAAGAAATGATATTTGGTAGAAAAATATTATAATTCATCGCCTTGTATTCGCAGGATGAATGAAGATTGAAGGAAACCAATAAGAAAAACCTCCGTGTCGTAGCGCTTGCTCCGACAGGGAGGTATTTTGCATCAATAATAAGCTCATTAGAGATCTTGGAAACAGCAGCTGAATTTGCAGAGTTCCAAGGTTTCATGACACACGTCGTTACGCCAAACAATCGGCCGTTAATTGGTCGAGGGGGGATCAGCGTTCAACCAACCGCACAATGGCAATCATTTGATTTTACAAACATATTAATCATTGGCTCAATTGGCGATCCTTTAGAGTCGTTAGATAAGATCGATCCTGCATTGTTCGATTGGATCAGAGAGTTACACCTAAAAGGCAGCAAAATAGTTGCAATTGACACTGGTATTTTTGTCGTCGCGAAAGCCGGTCTTTTGCAGCAAAACAAAGCTGTAATGCATTCTTACTTCGCCCACCTCTTTGGCGAACTGTTCCCTGAGATAATGCTCATGACTGAGCAGAAAGCACTCATTGACGGAAACGTCTATCTTTCGTCTGGACCTTACTCTCACTCAAGTGTGATGCTGGAAATAGTAGAAGAGTATTTTGGAAAGCACACTCGAAACCTTGGTAACCAGTTTTTAAGTACAATAGAGAGCAGTGGAAACTCTCATTCATACTGTGATGTTTTCCGTTACATGCAACACAGAGATGAGCTGATTCTAAAAATCCAAAAATGGATTCTCACCACGGATCTAGACATCGTTTCTATCAGTGATTTAGCGAATGAAGCTTGCTTATCAGAACGGCAGTTAAAACGCCGATTTAAAGAGGCGACATCCATCAGTCCGTTAAAGTTTATTCAGTTAGGGCGTTTATCTTTTGCAAAAGAACTGTTGAGGTCAACAAAATTGTCAATTGATGAAGTGGCAAGTCGATCTGGTTATGTTGATACACAGTTTTTCAGGCAGATATTCAAACGAGAAAATGATTGTTCTCCACTTGAATACCGTAAAAGAAACCAAATTAAAGTTTAATGATAAGCATATCTCATGGCCAGAATTATGATCTATACAACATTATTAATTGAATAGTCATATTTACATTCGTTTTAAATCCATATTATAGTTCGAACGAAAATGGCAAACGTTTGCTATTTTCGTTCGAGTATAAATGAGTTAGTCTTGAATTAATTATTAATAACGGTAACTTATACTTATATATACGTATTCTTATAATTACTTAATTTCTATTAATAATATTGTCGTTCATATAATGTATATAGTTTGTTATGAAATAAAACAATATGAATATTATTAAGTGATTACTTAAAATAAAAGGGGGATTTAGACCTTATAAAGGGGGTGATTAAGACACAATATTATAAATTTACCTTTTTTAAATCAATTATTTTTCAGTGTAAAATAATAATTAAAACATGTGTTTGCAATGTTTTTTGTCTTTTCGGATCAGTGTAAAACTTAGTTAATAAGAAACTGGTTTCTTATACAACTGTTTAATGCTTAGACGTAAAATAAGAGACAGAGTTATAGAGGGGAGCTATTTATTAACTAGCTTCATCTGTAGCTTTATGGATTTATAAAAATTATAACTATCGGAAATTATTGGGTCTTGGTGTTATTAAAATGAAAGCAAATAAACGTACCATCGATGTAAAGTACTTGCGCACTTTTTCACATGTTGCAAGGCATAGAAGTTTTACTGCGGCAGCAGAAAGTCTATATTTAACCCAACCAGCCGTTTCACAACATATTAAAAAACTTGAATGTACTATAGGGGCTGAAGTCTTCGATCGAAAAGATGGATTCAATCTGACTAAACATGGACAAATATTACTTAGTTATACAGACAGAACAATGTCTTTATATGACCAATTATTTGACGAATTGGCTCAAGTAGATATGTTTGAACGGTATTCTATTGCGATATCTGATTCATTTGCTCCTGAATTGGTAGCGAAGGTAATTAGCTCTTTTAGAGTGTATAACGACGTCGAGTTAGCTATTACAAGTTATAGCGACATGAATTGTGTTGATAAAGATAACCACGATTTAGTCTTCGCTATTGGTGACACCACATCCGTGGAAGGTCGCGTTTTCCCACTAAATAGAGAGCAATACATTTTGGCTTGCGGCTGTGCAGTCAAACCTGAGGAATGCTACCCTGAGCGAATCGTCTTTTGTAATACTTTGACTAGGCGAGATGCTGAGGTATTGCTTGACTCTTCTGGTGTGGATACTTCTAGAGTAAAACATTGGCTTACTACTTCTTCGTCTCGATTGATGATCAATGAACTGCAAGCGGAAAATACTTTTGTTATCTGTCCTAGTTGGACACTGGGCGATTACAAGTGTAGCCAGTATCCGCTATCCAAGTACATTGAGATGTACGTATGGTGTAATGATTCTGCTGCGAAGAAAATCGACCAAGAACGTTTGAGAAGTTTGATTACCGAAACATTCCGACTGACTTCTAAAGGCGTGGTTGGTAGACCACCTACGGGTCGGTTACTAACCAGTTGTGAAGTGATGTAGAAAAACGCCATGCCTATTGAATAAATAGACATGGCGTTTGTTTTAATAATGCTTAAATTAATGACATGTAGAAGAAAAAGAGCCCACTTATACCAATTGGTATTGTGTAAGGGATGCCATTCTCAAAAGGTATTTTTTTACGATAAACAGACATTAACCACATAACCAATATTTGAATCCCACCCAGTAATCCTATAGTTACTATTGCAGCTAACATATATTCATCATTCACTCCTAAGAAAAGTGTGCCAATGAGTTTTACATCTCCGCCTCCTACAATGTTTATCAACCAAAGTATAAAGAAACAAATAAAAACAGAGATACTCACTGTGAGTTGAGCTAGTGGTTCTGGAGTAAACAACAAGCTAAGTAGTGAAGTAATAAAGATAATAAGAAGAAATCGATGTTTCACAATTCTATAACGAATATCGTCATAGAATATGAGTAAGACGTTGACCAGGCAAGTTAGCCACAAAGCAAAATTTATATAATTCATTTTCCTATTTTAAATTTTTCACTTATAAATTCAAATTGTTTTCGATAATAAAAATTTATGTAATGGATTTCATTGATTTTATAACAACATCTTATATGTAAATAAAAAAGCTTAATTGGTGTGATTGTTTCTGTTGATGTAAATTTTATTCGTTCACGAAACGAGTGATTAATTCAAGGGAAATAGAGGTAAACATGCTTTTAAATATCAATAATAAACTTCGTAATATCCGCCATAAATTTAATTCTGACAAACGTGGTGTCACTGCTGTGGAATACGCAATCATCGCTGTAGCAATGTCTTCAATTATTCTATTTGTATTCAAAGATGGCACTTTGAAAACAACGTTAAATGATGCGATGGGCAAAATTTCCACTTCAATGGAAAGTGCTAACTCTGCTGGAGGTTCTGGCTCTGGCAATAAAGCTGACGGTAAACAAGGATAAGTTAACCAGTTATAAATTTAGAGAGGGGAAACCCTCTCTTTTAAGGTTTTTATTCTATGAGTAGAGCATTAGTTTTTGTATTTGTTGCCATCACTATGTTTTTGGCTTTTTTCTACGTCAGCGATTTTTTTGATCAGCCTGAGCCAGTGGCAGTGGTCGAAAATGAAGTGTTTGTAGAGGTCGCATTCGTTAATCGAGCTGTAAACAAAGCTGAGCCGGTTAACACCGATGCAATAGATATTCGTGAGTTTCCCGAGTCGGAAGCAAAACAGCATTCATACGTTCCTTACGCGAGTATCAAGATTGATTCAGGTGCTCTATGGGCGAAAGACGTCAATGAAGGTATGCAATTAACACCAGACTTGGTTTCTAATCCTGGTGAAAAAGATTACATGTATCTTTCACTTAAAAAAGACCAAGTGCCTTACTACTACTTGTCGCAAGGCAGTAGCATTGTAGAAGCGCTACCAATTCAACCTGGCGATCGCGTCAGTTTTGTTGCCACAACCTCATCTCAATCTAATTTATTAGAAAGTGGCTATTCCGATATCGATAGCTTAACGAGCAACGTCATCATTGACGGGGCTTTGGTTTTGCAATCGATGAACGTTTCTGAAGATGATGATTCGTCAAATGAAGAATATGGCTTGATTATCGCGTTGACCGTTAAACAGGTACTTAAGCTTGAAATGGCACAGAAAATTGGAGCCATAACTCTGGTTCCAGCAAAGATGGTTCATAAATACTTATCTGTAAAAAGTAGCGATTTGATTGAGCATCGATTTGGCGTTCGACAGCTGAGAGGGAATTAAGGGTGTTCAATAAAAATATATTATCAGTCACGCTGGGATTGGTTTTGCTTCTCCCGGTTTCCGCGTCAGCTGGGGATCTATTAAGCCTTGATAAAGGTGCAGCGAAGACGATTAATGTAAAACGCAACATTGATACCGTGTTTGTCGCAGATACCCAAATTGCGGATTACAAGGTCATCGCAAACGGGAAATTGGTGATTTACGGTATTGGCCGTGGCGCCACTTCCATTATCGCGTACGACCGAGCAGGAAACGAAATTTACAACGCAGAAGTGGTAGTAAATAAAAGCTTAAGGCTTTTAAAACAAACGCTTATTGCAAGGTATCCCGATGAAGACATTAAGCTGACCAATATTGGTGAGCAGGTTGTCATTGATGGTGTCGTGAGCAGCGAAGAAATCAAAAACAAGGTGTATCGCCACGTAGGTGAAATGCTGAAAAAGAGCAAACAAAGGAACACTTTTGAGCTCACTAATGCAAACGGAGAAGCTGGCGATGCTCTCGACTACACAGCGACTTATGTGTTTGAAGACATCATCAACAACCTGAAAGTTCTCACGACTGATCAAATCAACGTAAAGCTGACGGTTGCAGAAGTTTCAAGTTCATTCTTGACCGAGCTAGGGGTTTCATACGCTGAAACAAACGGTAAGTCCATTGGTGGTGCTGGTCAGTTCGTCAATAAAATTTTAGATTTTACTGCTGAGGATATCGTTGCGGTTATTTCAGCGAGTGGTAATGACAGCATTGGACAAGTGCTTGCCGAACCAAATTTATCAGTGATTTCCGGTGAGTCCGCAAGCTTTCTAGTCGGTGGTGAAATCCCTATTACAGTTCGCGATAACGATGGTATCTCTGTTACTTACAAAGAGTACGGCGTAAAGCTGTCGATGGTTGCTAAAGTAACAGACTCTGAAAATATTCGTTTGTGACTGCTGCCGGAAGTGAGCTCTATTGATAAGACCAATGGTGTGAACTCTGGACTCATCAGTGTGCCTTCTTTGAGGACTCGCAAAGCCCAAACGACCGTGCAATTGAAAGATGGTCAAAGCTTTGTTCTAGCGGGTCTGTTGACATCAGAAGAACAGGAATCATTAGCCAAAATCCCTTACCTGGGTGATATCCCGATTTTGGGTGCACTGTTTAGTAAAACCAATACTGAAAGAAGAAAGACTGAGCTGATTATCGTAGCGACAGTTAACCTCGTCGATCCTGTTAAAGAAACCGATATCAAACTGCCGAAGTTCAAACGAACGAGTGATCTTGAGCGTTTGTTGAAACTTGATCTTTCAAATGTTGATGACGAAGAGCTGGAAAATACGATAAAGGCGGGAGGCTTTAACTAATGAAGGCAAACCTATTGTTGGTGGTTTCTGTATTACTCTCGGGTTGCTCGGTATCGGTAACACCAAACAAAACAACCGTAGACACAATTGTAGAAACCTTTGAGTTTCGAGTCACAAACAAAGAAGTGGCGATGGATAAGTCAGTTAACTTCGTCAATCAAATTAATCTTCAGTATCCAAAGTCGACATTTGCAATCAATTACGACGCCAAAGAAAGTCAGTTTGTTGATGGCTTTGTGAAAGAAATCAAAGCCAAAGGCGTAAACAAGTTGCGTTATACCCTAAACGCAAACAGCGAAAGCAAAGGCGTAAAAATCGTTGCGAAATACCACAAGATGCAAGAGCAAACTTGTGATGCTGTTTCATTCAACACCCTTAAACATCATCCATTTGGGTGCAGCTTGGAATACAACAGACGCTTGAGTATGACGAATCCTGTGGCGGAGTAAAAAATGGATTTAGATAACCTATTCAAAACGACTTCATCAAGCAAAGATAAGAAGAACAAGACCATTGATCTGGTTGTTTCAGATGATTTGGCTTTTCTTCAAGCAATCGACGAGCTCTACGCAATCGAAGGTTTCGCTTCACCTTTAAAAGTCGACGATATTGATGACGAAAGTTGGCATAAAACTAACGCTGAAATAAAACATGTCATTCTTGACTTAAGAGCATGTGGCGAGTTGATTTCAGAAGTTGCGGAGATCTCTTCAAGATTAGACGTCAGCATTTCTCTTATTGTAGTGAGTAACATGGACTCAATACTGATGCGAGATAAAGTCTTGTCATTGGGTGCCAACTACATTCTTTGGGACCCTGAACTCGATGGTTTGTTAGGGGCGCTTAAAGAGTCAAGTGCTGCGACATTCTCACCAACAGTTAAGAAGAAGTCTCGCATTGCCAAGCGAGTCTTAATGCTTGGTAGCAAAGGTGGGGTGGGCGTGTCCACGATCAGTGCCTTTCTTTCACACAGTTTGAGTCAACAAGCTAATTTAAAAACCTTGCTTGTTGAGCATGACACCATCGCACTAAACTCAGACATATTTCTAGGCTTAAAAGGGCTAAAAGCGCAGCAAAACAGCATTGATTTGAACCAGTCTGAACTGGATGCCGCGATTGCTGGAAGCTATGTAAAACCCGTTAAAGATAAGCTCAACTTCCTCACATTAGAAAAGAACGTTGCTTGCTTGAGCGATCATGTAGATTCGTTGTTTCGCATCTCTAATGAACTGGTTGATCAATACAACTTTATCATTGATTCCATGCCGCTCAGTGCGATTGATGAGTTGACAGCAGAAGACATCAGTGACCGATACAACCGTATTTTTATTGTTTGTGAACCTTCTGTGGCCTCACTAAGAGCGTACCACTCAATCAAGAAGAAGCTGGGTAAGTCTGAGCATCGAGTGATTTTCTCGATGACGCGATCTCAGAAGGACTACATGATGCCGCTTCAAGGGGCGAAAGAGAAAATCAAAGCCAAAGACGCGATTGATTTTGCTTATGAAGCCAATCTAGAGAAGCTCATTATTCAACAAGGCATTCAAAATACGGCAAAGCTTAAGTTTGCAGCTGCCATTGCCAATATTGTGAATTCGTTGACGGGTAAAAAAGTCAAAGTACAGAAAAAGTTCGCGTGGTTTAAGAAATGAATCACTTGAAAGAAGTTTATATCGAGATCCGGGACGAAATCTTTGACGCTTTAGATGCAGCCTCGTTAGTTGACGTTGAACCGTTAGAGCTTGAGAGCCAACTAAAAGACTCCGTTAATATTCTTATTGAGAAGAAGCAACTTCAAATCAGTAGCTTAAAGCGTTTAGAGCTGGTTAAAGCACTGCTTGACGAGTTGAAAGGTCTTGGACCCCTTCAAGCGTTGGTTGATAACGATGAAATCTCGGACATCATGATCAATGGTCCCTCAGACATCTTTATCGAATTGAACGGTAAGGTAGAAAAGTCACCAATTCAGTTCGTCAACGAGAAACAGCTCAACACCATTGCTAAGCGTATTGCGTCAAATGTGGGGCGTCGAATTGATGAATCGAAACCGCTTTGTGATGCTCGTTTGGAAGATGGAAGCCGTGTAAACATTGTTATTCCGCCTCTTGCAATCGATGGGACATCCATTTCTATTCGTAAGTTCAAAGAGCAAAAAATCAAGCTGGAAAACTTGGTTCAGTTTGGCGCGCTATCGGTTGAAATGGCAAAGCTGCTTTCGATTGCCAGCCATTGTAAGTGCAACATCCTTATCTCTGGGGGTACGGGTTCAGGTAAAACAACCTTGTTGAACGCATTGTCCGGTTTCATTGGTAGTGGTGAACGTATCGTTACCATTGAAGATGCGGCCGAACTTCAGTTGCAACAACCACACATTGTTCGATTGGAAACTCGTCAAGCAAGCGTTGAAGGGACGGGTGAAATCACTGCGCGAGATTTGGTAATCAACGCTCTGCGTATGCGACCAGATAGAATCATTGTTGGTGAGTGTCGTGGTGGTGAAGCGTTTGAAATGCTTCAAGCAATGAACACTGGTCACGATGGCTCAATGTCTACGCTCCACGCGAACACCCCTCGTGATGCGATTGCTCGTGTGGAGAGTATGGTAATGATGGCGACAGCCAGTCTACCGCTTGAGGCGATTCGTCGAACCATCGTGAGTGCGGTTGACCTGATAGTCCAAGTACGACGACTCCATGATGGTAGTCGTAAGATCTTGTTTATCAGTGAAATTGTTGGTCTCGAAGGTGACAACGTTGTTATGGAAGATATCTTCCGGTTTGAAAACAACGGAATGGGTGATGAAGGCAAAATCTCAGGCGAATTTCGAACACCAGGTCTTTCTAAGCGCTCTGTAATTTATGAGCGAGCGAAGTTCTTTGGCTTGGATGGGGCGCTGCAGGAGCTGTTCTCATGATGTTGATTGTCATTTTGCTATGGGTTGTAGTTGCGTTGTTTCTGTTTATTGGGCATTCGAAAAAACAGAAAGAAATCACATCGATCATTGAGCAATCTAATACGTTCGAGGGCGTTTCTGGCTCTCGAGCGGTTATCGATTCAGAAAGCTTTGATATCAGCTACCGAAAAAAGATTAAGGATAAATTTAAGCAGTTGAAAAAGCTGTTGAGTCCTAATGCAGGAATCAAATTGATTGGCTTTTTCGCGGGATCTTCATTAGCGGTTTACTTCGTTAACGATTGGTTCTTCATGTTTGAGTATTGGAAAGTGTTGCTTGCTTTGGAGCCAATATTGTTTGTGATGTTTATTCTCAAACTTAGTGGCATCCAAGCGCAGCGATTCAAGGATAACTTCCCGGATGCGCTGAACATTCTTTCTGGTGCGCTCTCCTCGGGTCAAAGTATTGTCCATGCGTTCGAATACGTGGGCACTCAGCTTGATAATGAAGTAGGCGAAGAGTTCAAGAAGATGTCAGAGCGCCTTCTTATCGGTGAAGACCCAGATGATGTATTGGCGCGCAGTGCTGCGTCGTTCCCTTATGTTGAGTACTTTTTCTTTGCGGCGACGATTCGAATCAACTTGAGTCGAGGTGGCCAACTAAAAGATGTCATTAACCGCATCAACCGAATCATGTTTGAAGCAAGGGCAATCGAGAAGAAGAAAAACGCACTGACGTCAGAGGCGCGTGCTTCAGCAAAAATCATCGCGGCTCTGCCGGTAATCTTTATCATGATTTTGAAAGTAACCAGCCCTGAAAATTATAACTTCGTGATGTTTGAAGATGGTGGGAAGCCTATTTTCTATTACGTGTTGATCAGTGAAGCTATCGGATTCTTCTTTATCTACATGATATTAAGAGGGGTGAAGTAGTGGTCGATATAAAATTAATCTTTTTAGCATTAGGGTTGTTTATTTCACTATCTGTCGCGTATTACTCGTTAAAAGTGTTTGATAAAACCAAAGCGAATATTTCGACAAAGAAGATCATTGACTCAACCCAAGAAAAGACGCCTTTTTCGGATAAGTTGGCAGTACAACTTTCGCGCCTGTCTTTTAATAAAGAAGAAACGAAAAACAACTTAGTTAGAGCAGGGATTCATAGTGATTTTATTGCGCAAGCTTATTACCTGCTGAAGGTTATACCACTGTTATTTTGCTTAGCATTTATTGGTTATTCTTACATGCAGGGAGATATGGAGTTTTCATCTGCGTTTATTTCATTCTCGCTTTCGATGCTTGTGTGTTTGATTGCGCCAGATATGTACATTTCATCGAAAGGGAATGCGAACGTTCGTCACGTCAGTAGTCGACTGCCTTTCTTGCTCGACTTAATGAACGTGTGTGTGCATACCGGGATGACGCTCGAAGCGAGCTTGGAATATCTGTCGAACGAGCTAAAAACAGTCGATGAAAACCTGGCTTATGTTGTTAAAAAAACGTCAGAACGAGCCAAAATTGTTGGTTTGGATCGAGCGCTTACTGAGTTCTATGATCTGGTTCCAACCACAGAAGCGCAAAGCTTTGTCATGACTCTTACTCAAAGCTTGAAGTACGGCTCATCAGTAGGTGCGGTATTAGCTTCCCTCGCTTCTGATATTCGAGAAATAAACATGCTCGATTTGGAAGAAAAAATAGGAAAGATGGGGGCAAAAATGTCCATACCAATGATCGCTTTTATCATGGTTCCTATTGTTGTTCTAATCGCAGCGCCAGGGATAATGAGGATGCTAGGATAATGAATGTAAAAAACTATATTTCCCTTTTTGTTTTACTGCTTTTAAGTGGTTGTTCAACCATCAATCAGGAATTAGTAACCAAAGAAAAACTACTAACTAATGCTGGACAAACTGAACAACTGATCGAGTTTTATAAAGCAAATTTGGTTGAAGTTCCAAGCTATAAGATAAAACTGATCAATTTATACCTCGATAATAAAGACCAAAAGTCTGCCGAGTTATACATAAATACTCTTGAGAAGAAAGACCTCGAAGATCCAGAGATTATTTACATCTTAGCTAAGTTGGAATATCTAAAACGTAATTATGACGCAAGTGAACGCTATCTAGATGACTATTTAGAAAACGGTGGTCCGAAGGGTAATTATTATCTTTTGAAAGGCAAGATTTTAGCGCGTAAGAAAGATTACAACGGTGCAATCGTCAACTTCAACGACAGCAAGAAAAACGGCGCATCGGACCGAGAAGCGAATAACAATATTGCCGTCGTGATGATGTTGCAAGGTCGTCCGGAACCTGCGATGGAACTGCTCTACAGCTTGTTTGCGGCTAATCCGAACGATGAAAAAGTCCGCTCAAATCTACTATTAGCTTCGACTCGCTCACACCGACCTGACGTGGCACTGGAAGTGTTAAAGCACGACAGCAGCGAACAGGAAGCGCGAGTCAAACTGAAAAAACTCATGCAGAGCGTTAAACCGCTTCCTAAAAAAGTAACGAAAACAGTTCCACCAAAGCAGGTCGCTAAAGTAAAGGAAAAGAAAAATATGGAAATGGAAACGAAATCAGTCGATTTGAAACCAAAGTACGTAGCACGCTCAGTTCTAGATCCAAAAAACTTACGCCCTAAAGCACCTTCAATTTACCGAATTCAAGTTTTGGCAACCTATAAGGTGATTCCTTCGGATTACTTAAACTATCTGAAAGGCAATTATGGAAGTGTGTATTCCTACACGCACGGCTTATGGAAGCGTTACTGCATTGGTGAGTTCAGTGATATCAATGACGCAAAGAAATTTCTTGAAAATATGGATATCAAAGGTGCCTTTGTTGTTGATTACACGAAGAAAAGGTACGTCGAGTTATGATCAAGTTTCAAAAGGGAAGTTTGACGGTTGAGACCGCAATGGGCTTGCCAGTTTTACTAATGGTTCTGTTTACTTGGTTTGACTTGTCGGTTTTAACGTACTCAATGGGCGTGACGGATCATGCATTAACCACAGCAGTGATGAGCAGTAAAAAGCAAGGCAGCTCTCACAGTACTGAAAAAGTCGACTACCAAGACGTAATAAAAACCAAGCTTGAATCAAGTGGTGGTGCACTATGGTCAAAAGTTGTTGATCACTCAACGGTTTCGGCATCGGTTTATTACTTTAAAAACCTAACTGACTTTATCCATTGTAATCGCACTGGAAAAGCGTTGAGTGAATGCCCAAACATCAAGAAAGGCGACACTGCTGAAAACTCTGTCAACATGCCAATTGCCATATACCAATTGAGCTTCACCTATCAGCCTCTGTTTAACTTTGTTATGCCAAGCATGAACATTAGTCGTGAGATGGTCGCGGTTCAGGAGTACGAGCGCTGCACGTTCAAGTTAGGAGAGGAGATCAGTTGTGGTAACTAAGTCAAAGCAAACCGGTGCTTTTATTGTTGAACTTGCATTGGTCTTACTCTTTTTTGGCTCCATTATTGCCATGCATATCAACTACACCATCGCCGTTAATAAAAAAGGGCAGTTGGATAGGGTGGTGTATTCGATCGTCAGTGTTATTAGTGAACGCCGACAGTTGTTTGCCAATGAACTTGATATTTGCGGCGCAGGAGGTAAGCAGTGCGAGACACACATGAACAATTCGTTCGATATGGCGAAAGGCATGTTGAAACGCACACTACCAGATTTTGACGAAAATGAGCTGGGGATGCGAGTCTTAGAGCTATCTTTGATTGATAAAGATAAGAAGCTTGTTAGAACCACCGCCTTAAAGGGCATGACGGCGGGGTGTAATTTTCCGGATCTAGAGGACATTACGTTGGAAAAAGCAACAAAACTATTGCCTTTGACCACGCAGAACCGACGCCTTCCTCTTTATCACGTGTCTCTTTGCTACAAAACGCCGTTTAACATTATCGGTCTTATGAGCGGTGAGCCGATCAAAGTAGTGACCAGTTCCTATTCATTTGCAAGGATTTAATATGAATCGCTTCACTAAGCAAAAAGGGGTTGCTGGGATCATATTTCTTTCGTTTCTCCCTATATTAATCATCACTTTCTCGTTTTCTGTTGGCTATACGCAACGTTTGCTTGCGCACTCAAAAATAGAAGAGGCGGCTGAAGTTGCAAGTCTTGCCTTGATTGCAAGTCCGGGCAAAGACAATCAAGAAGACAAAGACTATGCGCAGAGAATTGTTGACTTATATATTACCGACAATATTAGCGACATTCAGATCAATGTATCGACCAAGAAGTGTGAGTACAAAGACGGTTGTGTTCAGAAAGCCAATGAGTTATCGCCATTTGCAGACTTCACCGTGGTTGCCACCTCTGAGCATGATTCATGGATTCCACATAATGAAATCGGCGTAGAGCCAAAATTCAAAGTGTCTGGCGACTCGATCACCCGGAAATACTTACCTCAACCGGTGGATATCTACTTCATACTGGATACCAGTCAATCGATGAGTAACCTGTGGTATGGGCAAAACAACAAAACTCAGATGCAGGTGGTGAAGGAAACGATCACCAAGGTTGTCGAAGATTTGAAGGACTTCAAAACCGGTGAGAATAAGAAGAGTCGCGTTGCCTTGTTGACTTACAACGCCTACAACGTGAAATACGATAAAAGGGATCGCAGACTAAAATTCTACGACTATGCAAGTGAGTTTTCTCACACAGAAGCATCTTTCCAAAGCATTGTCGATGATATGTTTGACCAGTCTGTGGATGAACAAAACGTGTACCACTCTAGTTATTATAATCAGGCACGAGATATTTCAATAACAGACAACTATCAGGACTTTATCAATATATTGAATTCCAACAAGATAATGCCTGCAAGAGGGGGCGGTACCGACTCTTGGTTAGGCTTGATTGCAGCAGCGAAAGAAGCGGACAAAGTGAAGAAAGAAGATCGTAACCCGGAACAGGTGTTTATCTTCCTTTCTGATGGTGCAGATACAGACGTACGATTCCCTGACCATCTCCATAGAAATAGTACGTATAGAAACAAATACGATGTAGTCACAAAAAGTTATCGAGACAGTTACGGTTATATTCAGTATCAACAAGTTTACGACAAGTTCTTGAAGTCATTAGTGCGTGAACACAACCTTTGTGAACAGCTCAAGAAAAGAATTTCTAGCAAAGAAAATAAGTTTCAAAGTGAACACGCGAAATTAGAAGGTGAAAAAACAAAAGTCACTATGGGCGTTATAGGTGTTAACTACAACGTACAAAAAGACGATGGGTTCGGTGATTGTGTTGGCGAGAAAAATATTTATCACGCAAAAAATGGTAAAGATGTCTACAAATATATATTAAATCTGATTAACGAAGAGACAGGACGATTAAAAGATTAAAATGAAAAAATTATTATCAATCGCGATTATTTTTACCTCAAATGTCGCACTCGCTAATTGTATTAATCATGATGAAAACTACGTGAGCTCTAAAATTCTTAAAAGTTCCGAAACCAAAGTCACTCAGGTTGTTGGTAAGTTAGCGGTGACGGTAAATGAAGAACGTTCTATTGTACAGGATAAAAGAGTAGTTAAGGTTGAGGGGGGGAATGCCACCGACAGCTGCACCTTTGATAAGAACTCGATGTCGTTGTTCCTCAACTATGATACTGATAAATACCGTTTAACAGATACTCACAAACAGGCGATTTCACAATACTTGCAACTGGTTGACGAGGGTACTCATGTTCTTGTTGAAGGGCATACTGATGAGGTCGGTTCTCAAGCTTATAACAAAGGCTTGTCTGCTCGTCGCGCGAATGCCGCAACAACATACCTGAAACAAGGGTTAGGTCTAGGCAACAGGATTGTTGAAAAAGCATTCGGTGAGTCTGCGCCGATTTGTAAGGTAAATGAAAACAAAGTATCTGGCTGTAACCGTCGAGTTGTACTGACTATAGAGTAATGTGCAATCCACTAGTTGCTGTCGTGATTTTAATATTTATGTGCTCAATTTTATGTGGTGTTTAAACGTCTTTGCTGATTTTTATATGGCGTCGAAATAGGTTGGAAATACTAAAAATTATAAACAAAGCTTAGAGTGGGTAGAGCGATAAATACTAGCGATATATTAAATATGAGCCCTATTCTGGGCTCAAAGTTTTCTTATTTGAATTGAAGGTAATTTAATGTGGTGAGTATAAATCATACTTTAATATTACATGGATTAATTTTTAGATATAGAACATTTTTTACAATATTTTCGGATTGATAAATGAAGCTTAAGTATGTTTTACAAATGCTAATTTTGTTTTTAGGAAACTCTTATTATTCTTATAGTAAAGTAGAAAATCTAAGTATGAGTGAACAACTGGAGGTATATGTATATAACACACGTATAATTAAGGATACGTCAGATTCTTTAGTCGGGATAGACTTAGATAGAAATAGTATTCGTGATGACGTTGACAAAGCTATCGGTTATCTTTCGGTAAGCGAGGTTGATAAAGAATTTGTTTCTCGCTATGTAAAGTATGCAACAAAAATACTGGAATATAATTTCAAATTAGATAGGCTGGAAAATAAACTAGTTGCGGATGAGCTTTACAAAGAGCATATATATATAAAAAATGTTATAAGGAGTCTGGCGTTGATGGCAAGGAACTATATGACTCAATAAATGCTTTAAATGTCTTAATTTTTAATACAGAAACTAGGATAATGGCTTACCTCTACTATGAGAAGTACTTAGATATAAGGCAAACTTACATGGGGGTAAGCTATGATTGTAAAAATAGTAATTTCTATCAAATATGATTATTTTGCCCGGATGCAGCATGAGCAAAGCTTCCATGTTAGCGAAAAAGCTCCGTGGCGTTGTTAAACACAATCGTTTAAATACATTAGATATATAGATCAGCGTTAGTACTGGTGTTGCTGTGCGCGAAGAGGATGAAACGCTGCAAGAGGTGATCGTGAGAGCAGATGAAAAGTTATATGAAATGAAAAAACAGCGTGTTTGAGGACAACAATACATAACCATGACATAACTGTTTGATAAATTTGACCAAGCAGTACCCTTGGTCTTTTATATTAGTCGAGCAATGCATAATGCTCCTTTGATTGCTGATTAGCATAAGACCCAACTGGTACTGTATCGTGAACAAAGACCTTGATCTAAACCTATTAAAAATACTGGTTCTGCTAGAAAAGCATCGTCAGCTTAAACCCGTAGCGAAAGCCTTGGGCAAGAGTGAGGCGTCGATCAGTAAATATCTTGCTCGCTTACGCATCCAGCTTGGTGATGAACTATTCATTCGTCACCCACATCATTTAGAACCCACCAACTTTCTGATGCGTCAGTTACCCAAAATAGCAGATGCATTAGATAACTTAGAAACATGCTTAGTTCGATCAGAATTCAAACCAGAAAAATACAGTAAGGATATAACGGTCTGTTTACCCCAAACGGCTCAGTACTCATTTGGACACTTGTTGGCGATGGATTTAATGACGCTGTTTCCTAAAGCTCATATTACTGTCGCAACCATCACGGAATATACGGTGGACGAAATCCTTTTAGGCAAAGTGGATGCCCAGCTTCATTACTTCAATGATGAATTGCCAAAATCTATCCATCAGAAATTTATTGGCTACGCGCCTGCTGTGGTTGTTGTTCCGGAAGAGCTTGGGATCACCACTCTTGAAGAGGCTGCCAAACTGCCATTTATTATGCTTGAAATTATCGGTTGGAAAGAGAAAGAGCAGCTTGCAAAACGAGCAATGGAGAATCACGGTATGGTGATCAATCGAATTGCAGCGCTAGATAACGTGAGCAGTGTGCTAAAGCTGCTCAAACAAAAAAAGGCGGCGACGGTTTTTCTGGAGTATCAGGCGCCAATCGAAGGATACCGTTTTATTCGTATTCCTGAATCTTATTACCCCAACGGCTGGCCAAAGGTTGTAATTCAGATGAAGCAAAGCCATCGTCACGACGCAATGCACCAGATATTAACCGATGCCATTGCAAAATATATGAAGAACTAACGATCGCATTGAATGTTTTCAGCGCTTGGGATCGTATGCAGTAATTCAATCAATGAATCTGCATGGTATTTTTTCAAAATACGAGTTTTGTAAGTGCTGATGGTTTTAGCGCTGAGCGATAGTTGTTCTGAAATACGTTTATTTGAATAGCCCTGAGCTAAGTAGTGGAACACCATGGCTTCGCGATTGGATAGCGTGACATCACCAGTAGAAGGAGCGTGAGTAGACTTAAACATAGAGTACCCACGTGAGACACTCACAATCGCGTCAGCAATCGCTTCTTTTGTCTCGTTTTTATTCAAGAAACCATGAGCTCCCATCTCGTAAGCCGCTTTAGAAAGGCTGGAATAGTCGCGTGAAGAAATGAAAAGTAATTTACCTTGATAGCCCGTTGCTAAAATATTCTTCGCCAAACGCATACCATCTCGATCACCAAGGACAACGTCTAGAATAATAAAATCAATTTTTGTATTTCGAACTAAGTCCATTACTTCTGCGCTGTCTTTCGACTGAATGACTTCGGCTGTGTTGATTACGCTCTCAACAAGAGAAGTCAGTGCTTCGCTGTAAAGTGGTTGGTCATCAATGATAAGAACATTATTCAAATGGAGCCTCACTACTATCCGAACTGTCATACCGCCCAACGCAATATGATTGTATTAAGAGGGATTGTAGGAAAAACCTTGCTGATGGAAAGGAAAATGACATTTTCTATAATTGAAATTCACTGAGCACAATTGAATAAGATACTGCCGAATACGCCAATACACGAGGGATTTCATATGTGTGGGAATAGTGATAGGCCAACGAAAAACATCAATATTAACCCTAAACTTTTTATCGAAATGGCCGCTAAAAGTGGGAAGGTAAGGTCGCACTAAGTTAACTCATGTTATCCTGTTCAAAAATGAGACATTTTTTCACAGTTTGATATGGAAATGTGCGTTGGCCGTCCTTTTGGTGGTTTACAAACTTTGTTGTAACGACTAAAAAGGATGCTTGGATTTTTAGCCTGAGAATGGCTTCTCATGGCGTTTGCATCAAACTTTTTCTGATGCGTATTTTGGTTGGATAATTGGCTTTATGAGTAACGTAACCAGCACCATTTTGACAGAAAGTGGTACCAATGAGCTTGAAATCATCGAGTTTCATTTAGAAAAAACATTGCCGGATGGCAGCACAAAAACTTGTTATTACGGCATCAACGTTGCGAAAGTACGAGAAGTGATTCGCGTACCAGAGACAACCGATTATCCAAACGCACAACCTCACATGATCGGGGTGTTTTCGTCCAGAGATGTATTGACGCCTTTAGTAGATTTAGCTGGTTGGTTAGGTGTACCAACACGCCAGGAGCTAGAGCGTAAGTTTGTTATCGTTACTGATTTCAACAAAATGACCAATGGCTTTCTGATTGATAGTATTTCACGTATTCATCGTATCTCTTGGAATGATGTGGAATCACCAAGTCAGTTTTTGGAAGCGGGCGAACAAGATTGTGTAGTGGCCGTTGTTCGCAAAGAAGGCAACCTGATCATGATTCTCGACTTTGAAAAAATCATCGCGGATATTAACCCAGAGCTGAGTATGGAAAAATACGATGTGAAAGGAGATAAGTCGGTAGATCTAAACCAGAGAATGGTGGGTAAGCGTAATGCTAAAACGATCATGGTGGTGGATGACTCAGCATTTATTCGCTCTTTGATTCAAGATACATTAGCTTCTTCAGGTTACAATGTGATCACTTGTAAAGACGGTGGTGAGGCTCATGAGAAATTAATGAGCTTAATCGAGGTCGCGAAAGAAGAAAACTTGCCAGTTAAAGAGCTGTTAGATGCGGTGGTTACGGACGTAGAAATGCCTCGAATGGATGGTATGCACTTAGTGAAGAGACTACGCGATACTGAAGCGTTTCATGAAATGCCGATCATTATGTTCTCATCATTGATGAGTGAGGATAACCGAGCCAAAGCACTGTCTCTTGGCGCAAATGATACGATTACCAAGCCAGAGATTGGCCGTATGGTGAATATGATGGATAAATACGTATTTAACTTTGCGTAAACAAACCCGATAAGATTAAAAATAAGGCTGCCGATGGGCAGCCTTATCTTATTGTGGGCATGGAAGAATTTTTAAGGTGTAACTTTCGTTTGGAGCCTGCGGTGGTCCATATAAAATCCCGCATTGTGTCAGGCTTGCTCTTTTTTCGTCTACTGCTGCAATGACCATTTCTCGTGTTGTTGAACCCGCTGGGTGATGAAATGTTTTCCAATCTGAGCCTTCTTCGTTCAGCCCTTGCACAAGCAATTTCATCGACTCGCTATCAGAATCAGGATACCCATATAAGAAAACACAGCGTTTTGAACCACCAATATTACAACCGTCAAATGGTAAATCGGCCATTAAAGCACTGTCTACGAAGTTTGAAACGTAAGATTTGCTCTCCAACCCTGCAATCGGCATTTTCCCATAACCGACACCAAGCGCTGATGCAATTGCGCCCTTCATGCCTTCTAAACGCGCTTCACGCGCATCACTTTGAAGGTTTAAAAAGCGTGGTGCGGCAGTGACAGCAAGAATGCCAAGCACGACAATAACTACGACTAACTCTATTAGAGTAAATCCAGTTTGTTTTCTCATATTATTTTCATAGCAAGTTAAAGGTAGAAAAAGTAACACTGACCGTACACTTGTTGTTGTGTAAATAAGCACGGTAATGACAAAATGATCAATAGTATAAAGCGATGAGTCATAAAGTGCTATACCGACGTAGTGAGAATCGGCTACGCCTACATAGAGCGGGAGGAGGGGGCAAAGATCTAATGCGGCCGTTTTTGAGCAGTCATTAATTCCGTGGAAGAAATGCTGCATGAACAGTCGAGCATGAATTCGCCTAGATATAAGCATACGCGAACATCGGCTGAATGAAAGACGAAAAGAAGTGATGGCAAACCGCACAAATGGATTGTCTTTTTGTTCACTTTGATGAATGCTACGCGAGATTCATATCACAACACACTCGATGCATTCATCGTGCGAATGTGCTTTGGTTTCGTGTTTGGCTTTCAAATATAAGAATAATCTAAATGGAATTCGATTCGATAAACTTGCTTGCGATAGGGCTAATATTTCTTGGCTCTTATGTACAAACCGCAATAGGCTTTGGCTTGGCAATTGTTGCCGCACCTTTACTGATTCTTTGGGCGCCGGAGTATGTGCCTGCACCAATCTGTTTAGTCGCGTTATTTATTTCGTTGATGAATGCGATGAAGCACCGCAGTAGTGTTGAAATCGGCGGTTTAAAAATGGCATTGATTGGGCGTGTGCCCGGATCGGTCGCGGGCGGCTTGCTACTTTTTTTTGTCTCGACTCAAGCTCTTACACTTTGGATTGGTTTTTTGGTGTTATTCGCGGTTGTGGTGAGTGTTTTACCGTTTCGGGTTGAACCCACACCAGCGCGTATGACATTAGCAGGATTCTTTTCTGGATTGTTTGGTACCAGTTCGGCGATTGGAGGCCCACCGATGGCGTTGTTGTTGCAACATCAAGAAGCAAATCAGTTACGCGGTAACCTGTCGGCATTTTTTGTTTTCAGTTCCATCATTTCGCTCGTTGTTCAAATTCCCGCTGGTTTCTTCACATTACACCATTTGGTGATTACTATTCCGCTATTACCTGCGGCAGCACTTGGGTATTGGCTCGCGATGAAAACCACCCAATCGTTACCAAAAGAAAAAATTCGGTTTGGAGCACTTATGTTGTGTTTTGTGAGTGGGTTTACAGCAGTAGTACAAGCGTTGAACCAATAATGCCCTCAGCATCTTAAATTCACAGGGATATCGCGTTCCTTTTATCATGCATAGCGCGATTTGTTTGCGCTGACTTATTCGTTTAGATGAGCGATAGTTTTATGAATAACACTCGTTATGGCACTTTTATGGCAGCATTCTCCTTTGTAATTTGGGGGCTGCTGCCCATTTATTATCGTTATTTACCGAATGCTTCAATGGATGAGTTGCTGGCATGGCGAATCATCGGCTCAGTTCCTGTCGGTTTTTTAATTGTGCTTGGTATAACCCGTCGAGGACCGAGTTGGAAAGAAATCTGGTGTGACAAAAAATCTTTGTGGTACACGTTTGTCGCGAGCAGTTTGATGTGTATTTCATGGAGTGCGTTCACTTGGGCCTTGACTCACCATCGAGTCATTGATGCAAGCTTAGGCTTTTTTATTGGACCGTTAGTGTCAGTGGCATTAGGCGTGTTTATTCTTGGAGATAAGCTTTCAAAAGGCAAGCTCATCGCAATTATGCTAGCAACAATTGGCGTGATGTATCAAGTGATTCATTATGGCCAGTTGCCTGTTATCGCACTAACGATGGGGTTGTTCTTTGCTTTGTATGGGTTGTACAAGAAGAAGATAACATACGACTGGAGCACCACCTTATTTGTTGAGGCTCTGCTATTGACTCCAGTTGCCGTGGCGTATTTGTTCTACAAACAATGGACAGTGGGTGAGTTGGCTTCAGGTGTAGATATCACAACATTGCTTTTGTACTTTGGCAGCGCACCGATCACGCTTTTACCACTGATTTTTTATTCTATCGCGATACGTATAACAAACTTATCGACAGTTGGTTTAATGCAATACATTGAACCAAGCTTGCAGTTTGTTTTGGCTGTCATGTTTTTCGGTGAACTGTTTGATGAAGTTAAAGCAGTGACCTTTGCCTTTATTTGGGTGGGGTTGTTATTTACAATCTTTGAAAGTATTGTCAAAGGGCACAAGCGTAAAAAGCTGGCCAATCATCCTTTATAGTGCACCATTCATGAATATTCACGATTTCACTCTCACGCCCTCTACTCGAGGGCGTTTTTAGTTCCATAAAGTATTCTCTTGCTCGTTTTCTTATATTCGAGTCAAATCATAATTTGAGGTTAATTGACGCATTATCATTAGGATACCGCTATATTTATAGCCAAGTGACACGCTATATAATGAAAACCGGATCAAAAAGGACGACATATGATCACAGCTCTATACGCTAGCATTCTTGCAATACTGATTATTTGGTTGGCCGTTCAAGTGATTAAGCAGCGTCGCTTAAATCAGGTTGCTTATGCTGACGGAGGAGTAGAGGCTCTCCAAATCGCTCGTAGTGCACAGAGTAACGCGACAGAATATATCCCCATTACTCTGATTCTAATGGCACTATTAGAATTCAATAGCGCTTATCCAACCTGGATACATCTCACAGGCATTATTTTCGTGATCGGTCGGATTATCCATGCTAGAGGTATATTGAAAGAGGACTTAAAAAGGCGTGTTAGGGGCATGCAGGTGACATTCCTAGTGATACTTTCTCTGGTTGTGCTGAATATGATTTATCTTCCGTACGATAAGTTATGGTAAGTCTTCGTAGCTATATCCCGCCGCCATGGGTACTCGTTCTGATTGGGTTAGTACTGAATATTGGCGCGATCGTTCTTACTAGCTTGGTCCTTGATAGGCTTGGCAAACAGTATTCGCAACTCGCAGAGCAAAAGGCGGAAAACTTGTATTCCATCCAACTCGCGTGGAATAGCGTTGAAACTCTAGAAAGAAAAAGAGAGGCGTTGCTGCTTCACTTGCACATAGGTCAGAGCGCAGCGATACCTTCGGAGATAGAACAGATATTGGAAGGGCACTTATCCTCTTGGACTCATCACGAATCGGATGAAATACAAATAGATAAACTCCCTCAGCTAATGTCAAAGATAAACCAAGCACAAGCTTCGTATAGAGATCGCATTGATGACTATTACATTGAGAATGTAGAGCTCAATGAGGTAATGGCAAAGCAAGATGAAAAGATCGCTTGGTACAAGAATATCGGGCTCTTCTTGCAAGTATTCGGACTCGCATTAATCCTCGCACGTGATTTGGCTAGGAAGCCATAGAACAAAAGTTAATGGTAGGGTTTATTGCGAAATGCCAATTATAATTTGCAAATTGCAATTCATTGCGTGAGCAAACAGTGGCTATTGGTGAAGTTTTAATGAAAGTGATTAAATAACAACCTGTTTTTGTGCGCTACAAAGTTGGCACGTCTCATGCTTTAGTATGAGTGACCCTTTCTAAGCCGAGGGTCACCTAGCCAACTGACGTTGTTAGTGAACCACTTTGTTCACAAATATATACAGCCAATCACGAATCCTTGTGGTTGGCTTTTTTTTATTTAAATGACACAGTTTAGAACTGTGCTTTAATCCAGATCATGCGATGGTCGGAAGACACATCTTTGCCATCACCATACTTGCCGATACGCGCATCGTTAAATAGCTTACGACCTTCTTCATAAGAAGCTGACCAGTATACACCAGAGTCCACCACATTTAGGTTTGCAGAAGGCAAGGCATAATCGACACCCAAGCCAAACGTCGAAGTGATGCGATTTGGATATGGGTGAGTGGAGCTGCGGTCAACAGCGTGTTCGGCTGCCCCAAAGCTTGTTGGATAAAGCTCGCCATTCATCACGGTTTGGTTAACCAATGGATCATTATGCAGTTCTTGCATTACAGAGCTAATACCGTCACCGGCCACGGGATCAAGGTTTTGATCGCCCATCATTACGAATTTAGCCCCGCTCGATAAGCCGCCTTTCTTACCTGCATCGTCGTAGAAATAGTCTTTACCTTGAATGTAGTGATGCCAGAACTCTACTTCGGCTGCGTTTTGCGCTTTGTTTTTACCTGGATCGAATACTGGTGGAGTAGGGTGCGACATCAGTAGATGCACAACTTCCTCGCCATTGCGAGTCGGAATGATAATTGGTGCATCTACGTGGTTTTTAGAAGATAGGCGTACTTGATCCCATTCTTCTGCAGAGTACCACTCATCACCACACTTCATGCCATCTGGAATCTTTTGTGAGCCGTCACAGATAGTAATGGTTGGAATCTTCGCACCTTCCATATCTTTCCATTTAAACGCTTGGAACGTACGCGTATTTGCCGTATCAATCTTGTATTTAGACATTAGGGCAAAGGCATATTGACCGTGGTACATGCCAAAGCCCCATGCATCGCCCGGCATTTGACCTGCTGTTCCATTGTTGTCGAGGTCAAACTCGCTTAGCAAACCTGTGTTGGTAGAGTAAGACTCCGCGTAAGGATATTCGATAGGTTCAAGGTTCGCTTCACCGCCTGCACCATTGATGCTTTGCGCGACAGACAGGTAGTTCTTCTGGAAGCCTTCAATGGCTGCTTTGTTTTCGCCTGTTCCGTCGTTGTTGTATTCCGCCATCATAAGGACATCAGGACGATTCTTCTGAATAATCGCTGCAACGTTACGAATTTGAATGACTTTTTCCGCAGTGTTTTTGTCTTCAGCGGCGATAGAACCGTCTAAATAGGAAGTAACCAATACAGTTTGCTGCGCTGGTTCAATTTGCATTTCACTCACTAAAGCTTCAAAAGTTGCACGGTCAAAAGAGAGGTTGTAAGTCGCTATTTTTACTTCTTTAGGCTGAACATTGACGTATTCAGTGTCGTCATTACATCCAGATAATAGAGCGGCGCCAACCAGGAGAGCGATAGAGGTTTTGATTGTTTTCATGGGTACGTCATACCTTATAATTGATTCTGCTGAATATTAAAGTCATCAGTAATTGTTTTAAGCGATATCAATCACACAAACGTTTTCATATTTACATGTTCAATTAGTTTTTGTGTGATTTGTGCAATAAACGCAACACTTTCAACACCAAAAGGTTATATGCAAATTGTTAAAAAACGGTGTCGCTTTTAATAGATGAAATGGCACTAAAACATAAGCTGTATGATTGTGTGTGCTAAAATCAATGAGCGGGATGATTACGATAAGTTTGACTTTACTTTCGGGTGAGAAACAAACAAATAAGAACTGGTCAGTTTGGCTTTGCTATTGATGCAAAATAGGGGGCTAACCGATGGGTTCAGTATCAAACTATCAGAGCAGGCTATTTGTCACGGCAATACTTGCTTCACCACTTTTTTTTTCAACATCTTTATCCGCCGCTCAGTCCGAACGGCTAGAGCAAAACCATGGTCTTGTTGTTGCTTTAGAAAAACGCAACCTTGCAGCCGCACAAAATATAGATCGTGTGTTAGGTTTACAAAATGGAAATCGTGTACAAAAGCTGAAAACTAACAAAGGTAAAAACGGCGGTACGCATAGTCGTTATCAGCAGATGTTTAAAGGCGTCCCGATTTGGGGCAAGCAAATTGTCGTACATCGTGATAAACAGGGCCAAATCAAGCACATCAACGGCACTCTCGTAAAGGATATTGCCCGAGATATCAATGATATGGTGCCTAGATTGTCGCTTTCTCAAGTAATGTCTTCAACGCAAAAGTCGTACCGTGAAAACGGATACCAAATAGATAATCAGCGCCAAGGTTTGCGTATTTATGTCGATAAAAGTGACGTGGCGCACTTAGCTTATATTGTCCAGTTTTTTGCTGATAATGAGCATGGTGGTAAGCCTACGCGTCCCACCTTTCTTGTTGATGCTAAAACAGGAAACATTTTGCTGCAATATGAAGGGTTAGCGCACGTAGAAGCGAATGGTCCGGGAGGAAACCAAAAAATTGGTCGTTATCATTATGGTGTGGACTTTGAGTCTCTATTAGTCCAGCAATCCGGTGATACGTGTTTGATGGATATTCCTGGCGTGGTCAAAACCATCAACTTGAATGGTAGGACGTCTGGCAATACACATACGTTCGTTTGTCCAACCAATAGTGTTAAAGAAATTAATGGAGCGTACAGCCCGTTAAACGATGCGCATTACTTTGGCAAAGTGGTATACGACATGTACAAAGATTGGCTAAATACCGCTCCCTTAACGTTTCAGCTTCAAATGCGAGTGCATTACCGAAAACGCTATGAAAACGCCTTTTGGAATGGCTCGAGTATGACTTTTGGCGACGGTGCGAGTTATTTCTATCCTTTAGTGAGTTTAGATGTCTCAGCGCACGAAGTTAGCCATGGATTTACAGAACAAAACTCTGATCTGATTTATTCAGAGCAATCTGGCGGAATCAATGAGGCTTTCTCAGATATGGCAGGTGAGGCGGCTGAATTCTATTCACGTGGTTCTAACGATTGGAAAGTTGGGTACGATATTAGAAAGGCTGCCAATGCGGCGTTGCGTTATATGGATAATCCGCCCCTTGATGGTCGTTCAATTGATCACGCATCTCAGTATGTGAGTGGCATGGATGTGCATTATTCAAGTGGTGTGTTTAACAAAGCGTTTTATCTATTGGCGGTTGAGTACAATTGGGGAACGCGACAAGCGTTCGAGGTTTTTGCGTACGCTAACCAGAACTACTGGACGCCAAGCGAAACGTTTGACTCTGCAGCTGCGGGTGTATTGGCCGCCGCCCAAAGCTTAAACGTGGCGGCGAATGATGTAGCCGACGCTTTTGCTCAGGTCGGTGTTTCAGTTGATGGCGGAGTCGTCGAGCCACCATCTAGCACGTGTGAGGCTATCGCCCTAAACAATGGTGTTTCCAGCAACATAGACTCTTCATCTACTGGTGAGTGGCATTGTTTTACGATTGATGTGCCTACCAACAGTTCAGACTTTATTGTTACCACATCGGGAGCAAACGGCGATGCGGATCTTTACGTTAAGCTGGGAAGTGAACCAAGTTTAACCAGCTACGATTGTCGCTCATACAGTAGCAACAGTAATGAAGCATGTAGTATTACTTCTCCGAATGAAGGAACGTGGCACATTGGTGTGTACGCTTACAGCAGCTACAGTAACTTGAATGTGGAAGCAAGTTATGTAGGACAAGAAGCGCCACCACCATCTGATGAAGTTACTACACAATCGATCAACAATGGTAAAACATGGACGGCGATTATTACTGGTTCTGGCTTGATGAATGGCGTGTGGAATGTTATTTCAAATACGCCGTGTGATAACGATAACGAGTGCAGTTTATCCGGTATCGGAAAGAAAACCAGTGAGGTTAGCTTTACGTTGACGGATGGTACCGTATTCATCATCGCTAAGCCCTAGCGATTTTTATGTAAATAGGCCCTGAAATATCAGGGCCTTATTTTTTTACGTTCAATTTTCTGTATATAATAGCGAGTCACAAAGAAGTGAGGACGACCTCACCGCTCTATCTTTTCTCGGGGACGACCCCATCTCGTTGGGAAATATGACATGGCTTGGGGAATTCTCTTCATTGCTGGCTTATGCGAAGTGGCATGGGCTGTCGGACTAAAATACTCACAAGGTTTTACCAAATTGGCGGCATCTGGCTTTACCGTTACGTTTATGGTGTTGAGCTTTTGGTTACTTGGAATTGCATTAAGGACGCTACCTCTCGGTATCGCTTACGGCGTTTGGGTAGGTATAGGAGCGATTGGAACAGCAATCGTCAGTATCTACATATTTAACGAGCCCGCGACGCTGATAAAATTGCTGAGTTTATTGCTTATTGTAGCTGGTATCGCTGGATTAAAATTATCCGCTTAACGTCAGGTTAAACATAAAAAGAAAGCCAGAGTCGACTCTGGCTTTTTACGTTTTAGTGTTATCTCGCTTTGGGGCTGAAGGGTTAAGCGCTGCGCTTAACAAATGGCAATCGCAAATGGTGGCCAAATACGTTAATGAGTGCGCCCGCTACAATTAGTGCACCACCGATGTACGTCCAGATGAGCGGGATTTCGCCGAAGAAAATGATGCCTAACAACACAGAAAATACGATCTGAATATACGAGTAAGCAGACGCTTTGCCCGCTTGCTGAGTTTGCATTGCTTTGGTTAATCCCAATTGCCCAACTTGGGTGAATACACCAACCAAAACCAACATGAAAGTCAGATACAGGTCGGGCATAACAAAATCATCGCCAATCAGTAAGAGTGAAGCGGGCAGAGCAACCAGAGGGAAATAGAAAATGATCACTGAACTATCTTCAGTTTGGCTAAGTTTTCTAACAATGACATAAGCAATTGAGCTACCAAATGCGCCCAAGATTGCAATCATTACGCTAAACATAGGTAAAGTGCGTTCTGCTTCTTGTCCGGTTTCTGGACTTACCATTATATAGATGCCGAGTAAGCACAAGGCAATACAAAGGAACGTCGATGGTTGAATGCGTTCCTTCAAGAAAAAGACGGCTAGGAGCGCAGTAAATACTGGGTGAATGTATTGGAATATGGTCGCTTCTGCCAAAGGTAAGGTAGTCACCGAATAATATACGCACATCAATGCCATGGTGCCCACTGCGCCACGCGCAAACAGTAATGGCTTATTATTGCCCCATACAG
The DNA here is from genome assembly GCF_024181795.1 of Vibrio sp. Y10_XG_PY6. Classification (NCBI taxonomy): domain Bacteria; kingdom Pseudomonadati; phylum Pseudomonadota; class Gammaproteobacteria; order Vibrionales; family Vibrionaceae; genus Vibrio; species Vibrio sp. Y10_XG_PY6. The sequence continues at coordinate 1,156,288 of NZ_JAMZAQ010000001.1, read as the reverse complement.
AAATTCGTTTTCGCTTAACATCTAAATAGCTGATAACAAGTGAGACGAGTGCCCTCGCTGCAACAATCTCAAATACAGGGATACCATGAAGACTGACATGCTTTACTGTGGCAGACATTAGCGCGAAACCGAATGCGGAGAGCACCATAAAGCGCACACCAATGGGAACCAGAGTGTTGAATGAATTAGACATTTTACTGCTCATTTGTTGCGACAGATCGCACTTTAGCATACTCAGCTCACAAAATGATCCGTGATATTTAAACACGTCTGCCGAGAGTGAGAATAAGCAGTAGACTATGGGTTCTCAAGCAACCCTATCTTTCATTCGCGCATGGAGCGCATCTAGGAAATATCTAGATATTTAAGGAGCATACATGATCCCAGTTCAAGCTACGCATACTTCTGGCGTTGTCATTTCTAAAATTGATGGCGTCGATAAAATGCTGTTGCTCAAACGTGTTAAAGGTGGTTATTGGTGCCATGTTGCTGGTGGTGTAGAGGCCGGTGAAACCGGATGGCAAACTATTCTCAGAGAACTGAAAGAGGAGACGCAAATTGACGATGTTGAGTTACATACTGCAGACTTTCTAGAACAGTTCTACGAAGCAAAAAATAACCGCATCATGGTTATTCCATGCTTCGTAATGTTTTGTCCACCTAACCAATCGGTTGTACTTAACGAAGAACACACAGAGTATTGTTGGTGTACGCTTGAAGAAGCAAAACGACTAGCTCCGTTTGCAAATCAACACCACCTTTACGAACATGTGTGGAGGCATTACGTGGATGTGGAGTCGTTGACGCCATTTACGTTAATTGAACAAACAGACTAGACGAGATAGCCATCCTTTTAAGCACGTTTGACATAACGAATATGGAAGTTTGTTCTCAGCGCAATGAGGCGGTAGGATTTGTGAGTAGTGTTTACTGAAAAAAGGGATAAAGTGGATGGATGAGGTCATGTGCCCAAAGGCGTATCAAGGAAATAGCATGCAGGCCAGTTTTTCTGTTTCAGAAAGGGTCTCAATTGAGCCTCTCACCACCAAACATGCGACCGTTTTACTGGAAGTGGTGAACACGTATCGAAACAGCCTCTCTGGCTATTTGCCTTGGACGGACTTTGTGACCAACCGCAGAGAAGCGGTGAACTACATATCTCAGCGCGTGAACAGCAAAGCGTTAGATGCCCACTGGTGCGCTATTTATTTTGATGGGCAGTTTACGGGTGTTATTGGCATTAAAGGTGTGGATTCGCACACACGCGTCACTGAGATTGGCTATTGGCTTGCCAACAATGGGCGAGGACACCGAGTGATCGACCAAGTACTCGCGGTGTTGATTCCTTTTTTGAAGCAGAAAGGGCACGCGCAATTCATCCAATTCCACTGTATGGAAGACAACATCGCCAGTATCAGTATTGCTGAGCGTGCTGGTGCCACATTAAAAGAATATGTTGATCACGAGTTCGAGACGCTTGACCGCTCTCAACGGCTCGGCATTTATGAGTTGCGTCTGACTTAGCTCCAAACCCACTGATATTTTAATCAGAGTTCGAACTCTAATTTCGCGAGCGCTACAATAGTAACATTGTTGCGCTCGTGTTAATTTGGAGCGTCATTGGTTGAAACTAGGTTAGGAGAAGCATCATGAACGCAATCGCAGAGGTTGAAGTGGACAACCTGTTACAACAAAGCCTTGATCGCTTAAAAGCGGCGTATGCCGCCGAACCTTATCCTAGTTTGGATGAGCGTAAGCAGCGCCTTGTCTTGCTAAAACAAGCTCTGATAGCGAATAAACAAGCATTGGTGGAAGCGCTGAGTGACGATTTTGGTTATCGTTCCGAATTTGATACCGCCATGACCGACGTTTTGCCGACGGTCTCGCACATCAATTACACCATCAAGCAGCTAAAAAAGTGGTGCAAACCAAGTAAGCGTGAATCCGGTCTGTTGCTTGCTCCGTCGAAAGTGACTGTTCAGTATCAGCCACTCGGCGTGGTCGGGATCATTTCGCCGTGGAATTTTCCTGTCATTTTGAGCCTTGCGCCTTTAGTTACTGCTTTGGCCGCAGGTAACCGTGTGATGATGAAGCTCAGCGAATTTACGCCCAAAACCAATAAAGTCATCGTCAATATTTGTCGCGAGTTGTCTGAATATGTCGAAGTATTTGAAGGTGAAGCGGACGTTGCCCAATCCTTCAGTCAACTGCCATTCGATCATCTTTTGTTTACAGGCTCGACAAATGTTGGTCGCGCTGTGGCAAAAGCAGCGGCAGATAACCTGACTCCAGTGACGTTAGAGCTGGGTGGAAAATCTCCGGTGATCATTGCAGAAGATGCAGACATGAAGAAAACCGTTGATGCGATTTTGTTTGGTAAATGCATCAATGCAGGCCAGATTTGTGTGGCGCCAGATTACGCGTTTGTACCACAAGAACGCGTCGAAGAGTTCATTACGCTGTTCTTAAAACGTTTTGAAAAACTCTATTTGAAATCCAACAAGAATCAAAAGCTGACCCATATTATTAATCAACGACAGTATGATCGTTTGACTGCGCTACTTGAGGACGCCAAAGCTCAGGGCGCAAGCATCCATACTGTTGAAGCGTCACCTCAACAGGAAAGGCTTTTGTATCCTCATTTGATCACAGACGTGTCGACAGATATGCGCATCATGCAAGAGGAAATATTTGGGCCATTTCTACCCATCAAGCCTTACAAAGCGGTAGATGAAGCGATTGACTACATTAATCAGCACCAGCGACCACTTGCGCTGTATGTTATGTCGGACAACAAATCGACCATCAGACATATTGTACGCAACACACACAGTGGCGGCGTCGGCATTAACGACACGGTATTACACGTTGGCGCTGAAGATGCGCCTTTCGGTGGCGTTGGTGAATCAGGCATTGGTCATTATCACGGAGTGGAAGGATTCAGAACCTTTAGCCACGCGAAAACCGTACTCCACACGCCGAAATGGCTACCAAGGACGGGGGCATTAATGCGTCGCAGAGCTATGGCGATAAAAGCGATTCAAAAGATTTTTGTTCGATAGTGGTTGGATTGTTAAAAACCGCTCAAACGGGCGTTTTTTGTTTCTATGTGTTCTGAATTGCGGATTACCTAAGGTCGGGAAGTTTCCACCACGCGCTGCCAATAGAGAAAGAAAGGCTCTTTTTGAAAGAGCCTTTTTCACGAAATGTCGACAGATTTTTGGAAGTTTAATGCAGAACTTCACTGCTGAATCTTAAGTATTTGCAGTCGTTCATTAGCTCTTTAAATGCCTTTCTATCTAGCTTAATCAGAGTTTCATGATCGCCGGCTTCAAGATAGACATGTTCCAAGTTTGCTAATCTTTCATCACAAACGGTCGACATGTGGTAAGGACTACCAATCGGTGGAATCGCGCCGTGCTCACAATCAGTGAAGAGTCGGTAAACCATACGCTCTTTCACCAAGTGGAAAGTAGCGTTAAATTCATCGTTTAATCTCGACAAACTGATTTTGTTGTTGGCAGGTAAGACTGCCATCATATGATGCCCTTCATGATCCTCAAGAATGACGCCTTTTGCGATATTCATTAAAGGCACACCTGCGGCAACACCACTTTGTAGCGAGCTATGACTGTGGCTGTGATTCACGGTTTGAAAGTGAATGTTATGCTCAGTCAAATATTCATCTAATCGGGTTGCAATCGTCATATAGCCTCCACGTGTATGAGACCCATAAAGAGTATAGGTGAGGCAAGCGACAATCGCGTATTTTACTCTGGTTTCGCTGACGCTCTTTCCGCTCCTGTTCTACGCTTATTGCAAGCCAGCGAGAAAGCGTGGTTAACAATAATAAACAGGGGGCAACATGAGCAAGCCAATCATCGCCGATAATAAGCCGATTAAAGTGAATCTAACCGAAGGGCAAGAATATTACTTTTGCCGATGTGGACGTTCTAAAAATCAACCTTATTGCGATGGGTCGCATTCGGGAACAGGCTTAAAGCCAATGAGCTTTACTGCGGAAAAAGATGAAGAGGCGTATCTCTGCCAGTGCAAGCATACCTCTAATGCCCCATTTTGTGATGGAACACATAAGCGTTTTTCTTCTGAGCAAGTCGGCAAAGAAGGCCCTGAGAAAAAACAAGAGAAAAGTGACAAACCGACGGCGTCCGCTACTCAAGAAGAACCAACCCTAGAGTTTATCCACCAGTTAGCGAGAGAAGGGCTCTCTAAACTCGATCATCATGGTCCGATGGCTGCAATGGGGGTTCCTAGGCATTTGCTACCACATTGGGATGCTATACAAATCATGGTGGCGCAAATGGCGACACAACCGTTGTTGGAAGACGTTCCCGTATCAACTGAGTTGATTGTGGGGCCAAACGCGCGTAAGCCGCTCAAACTTGCTATCCCTTTATTGGTATCGGACATGAGTTTTGGCGCACTTTCGGAAGAGGCGAAAATTGCGCTAGCAAAAGGTGCTGAGTTGGCAGGGACTGGGATTTGCTCCGGTGAAGGGGGGATGTTACCTGAAGAACAAGCTGCAAATTCGCGGTATTTCTATGAGCTTGCCAGTGCTCAGTTTGGCTACGATGAATCTAAGCTTCTTAATGTTCAGGCTTTTCATTTTAAAGGTGGGCAGGGCGCCAAAACAGGCACGGGAGGTCATCTTCCAGCAAATAAAAATGTGGGTAAGATCTCTCAGGTGAGAGGTATCCCCGAAGGGCAACCAGCGATCTCACCGCCAACATTTAAAGATCTTCATACTACTCACGATTTCAGAAAGTTTGCTGACAGAGTCCGTGGCATCACGGGCGGCATTCCAATTGGCTTTAAACTCAGTGCAAACCATATTGAGCAAGACATACAATTTGCGCTCGATGCGGGTGCCGATTACATCATCTTAGATGGTCGCGGTGGTGGCACGGGCGCGGCGCCAACTATGTTCCGTGATCATATTAGCGTGCCAACCATTCCTGCGTTAGCTCGTGCGCGTAAGTACTTAGATGAAAAAGGCGCAAGTGACCGCGTCACATTAATCATCACTGGTGGGTTGCGAGTTCCTATGGATTTTGTCAAAGCGTTGGCACTTGGTGCAGACGGAGTGGCGATAGCAAACAGTGCGATGCAATCGATCGGTTGCGTCGCGGCCAGGATTTGTAACACCAATAATTGCCCTGCGGGGATCGCAACGCAAAATGCCGATTTGAGGCAGCGTCTCGATATCGAAAAATCATCTCAGCAACTGAAAAATTTCTTCGAATCCTCGGTCGAGCTCATGCAAGTTATGGCAAGGGCATGTGGTCACCACGCTCTGAATGAATTTAGTCGCCATGATTTAGCGACCTGGGATCACAACATGGCGAGGCTGTCTGGAATCAAGTATTCAGGTATGGACTTAAACTGATCTCTATCCATATTTTCTGCATATAGGTACATGTTTGATAACAATTATTTATTAGCCGAGATATGGAAATTTTGACTTGGCGTTAACTAAAAATTCAGTGTATGAACTACGCTGTTTGAGGTGGATATTCGATTTATTGAATAACAAAGAGTGGTTACCACAACCACGATACGAAGGAGCATTATATGAGCAACACAAACGGCGGTTCGGTAGGTAAATGTCCAGTTATGCATGGTGGGCAAACATCTACAGATAAGTCGGTGATGGATTGGTGGCCGAATGCCTTAAACTTAGACATCCTGCATCAACACGACTCCAAAACCAACCCATTTGGTCAGGACTTTAATTACAAAGAAGAACTGAAAAAGCTAGATGTCGAAGCACTTAAAAAAGACTTAAAAGAGTTAATGACTGATAGCCAAGACTGGTGGCCTGCCGACTGGGGACATTACGGCGGTTTAATGATCCGAATGGCATGGCACGCAGCGGGTAGTTATCGTATCGCGGATGGACGTGGCGGCGCTGCGACAGGCAACCAGCGTTTTGCTCCTCTCAACTCTTGGCCAGATAACGCAAACCTCGATAAGGCTCGCCGCCTTTTATGGCCCATCAAGAAAAAATATGGCAACAAATTAAGTTGGGCCGATCTGATTGTCCTTGCCGGTAACATGGCGTATGAATCCATGGGCTTTAAGACCTTTGGTTTTGGCTTTGGGCGAGAAGACATTTGGCATCCCGAAAAAGACACCTACTGGGGGTCCGAGCAAGAATGGTTAGCCACAAGTGACGCTGATAACAGCCGCTATTCTGGTGAGCGAGATTTAGAAAATCCACTTGCTGCAGTAATGATGGGGCTTATCTATGTCAACCCAGAAGGGGTGGACGGGAACCCAGATCCTCTCAAAACCGCACATGACATGCGCGTGACCTTTGCGCGAATGGCAATGAACGATGAAGAAACTGTCGCGCTCACAGCGGGTGGTCACACGGTCGGTAAGTGTCATGGTAATGGTGATGCCGCAAACCTTGGTCCAGAGCCCGAAGCAGCAGACGTTCATGAACAAGGTCTTGGCTGGATTAATCACAAAACACGTGGCATTGGCCGTGACACGGTAACGAGCGGCATTGAAGGTGCTTGGACGACACACCCTACACAATGGGACTACGGATACTTCCACCTACTATTTAAGTACGATTGGGAACTGAAGAAGAGCCCAGCAGGTGCATGGCAGTGGGAGCCAATCGACATTGAAGAAGAAGACAAGCCTGTCGATGTTGAAGACGGCTCTAAGCGCTACAATCCAATCATGACTGACGCCGATATGGCGCTCAAAATGGACCCTGAATATCGCAAGATTGCAGAAAAGTTCCAAAATGACCCAGCGTACTTTGATGACGTCTTTGCTCGTGCCTGGTTTAAGTTGACACACCGCGATCTAGGACCAAAATCATGTTATTTCGGACCTGATGTGCCAAGCGAAGATCTTATTTGGCAAGACCCAACGCCTGCAGGTAAGACAGACTACGATGTCGATTTAGTGAAAACAAAAATCGAAGCAAGTGGCCTATCCATTAGCGAGCTAGTAAGCACGGCTTGGGATAGTGCGCGTACTTACCGTGGCTCTGACCGCCGAGGTGGCGCAAATGGTGCGAGAATTCGTTTGGCTCCGCAAAAAGATTGGCAAGGAAACGAGCCAGAGCGTCTAAGTCGTGTTCTTGCTGTGCTAGAAAAAATAGCAGCAGAAGAGGGCTGTAGTGCTGCTGACGCTATCGTGCTTGCTGGTAACGTAGGTATTGAACTGGCTGCGCGTGCCGCAGGTCATGATGTTTCCGTACCATTCGCGCCAGGCCGAGGTGATGCCACTCAAGAGATGACGGATGTTGAATCGTTCGAAGTTCTTGAGCCTGTTGCTGACGGTTTCCGAAATTGGTTGAAGAAAGACTACGCGGTTAAGCCGGAAGAGTTGTTGCTCGACCGAGCGCAGCTTATGGGTTTGACAGCACCAGAAATGACGGTACTCATCGGTGGTATGCGCGTTTTAGGCAGTAACTACGGCGGTGGAAAAGAGGGCGTATTTACTGACCGAGTCGGCACTTTGTCGAATGATTTCTTCGTGAACCTTACTGACATGTCATATACGTGGCAACCGGTAAGTGCTAATCAGTACGAAATTCGTGATCGTAAAACAGACCAAGTGAAATGGACGGCGACTCGAGTGGATCTTGTCTTTGGTTCAAACTCGATTCTACGTTCATACGCAGAAGTGTATGCGCAAGATGATAATCAGGAAAAATTCATCCACGACTTCATCGCTGCATGGACGAAAGTCATGAACGCCGACCGTTTTGACTTGTAATAAGTGAAACGATGCACATCGGTAGATGCGTAAACAAAGTTGATGAATAAGTAAGAGAGGCGGGCGCAAAGCTCGCCTTTTTCTTTACCTGTCTTTTTACTTTGATTGTTACTTTGATTGAAAGTTAAGCTCATTTGAGCCATAATAACTAGACCATATGAACCATAGGAGCTTGATATGGCAACTGCAGCATTAAAAAGCTTTAAGCCGAAACAATCTCATAAAGCCAATTTCTGGCTTATGTTAGGTATTGAAGATGCTGAAACGGGTCGTATTGATGCGGTTCACAAAGGCTTTGAGCCCAAGGTATACCGGAATATTATTGATCGAGTAAAGCTTTCTCAAAGTGAATTCCAACATGTGACACTGATTCCTGTTAGTACAATTAAGCGTCGTCTTAAAAATGATGAGCGTTTTAATACTCAAGAGAGTGATGCAATCTATCGATTAGCGATGTTATTGAAACTCGCGACAGAGTTGTTTGACGACGAAGAGCGCGCGTTAAAATGGATGAGAGAGAATGTGTACGGCTTAGGTGGAAAAAGGCCGCTAGACATGGTCTCGACCACGGTGGATTTTGAAATCGTCAAAGATTTGATCGGCCGTTTAGAGCACGGGGTGTTCTCGTAATATGAAGCTCTATCGTCTCACACAAAAGAAATTCGCTGACACGCCATTCAGCCCAGTTGGCGCAAAGTTATTTGGAGGGCGATGGAACTCAAAAGGAACCGAAGCCCTCTACTTCTCTGAATCGGAATCCCTCTGCTCGTTGGAGGTGTTTGTTCACGTAAATAACGATCCAGCTATCACCAAACTGTACGATTTATATCGTATTGAAATGCCAGAATACCTCATCGCCACCTTAGATGAAGAAGATCTCCCAGTGACGTGGCGAGCAATACCGGCGAGCGAGTCTACACAGTACATTGGTGACCAGTTTCTAAATGATCCTCATCCCGAGTTTGCCGCACTGCAAGTGCCTTCAACGATTTCACCTCGTGATAAAAACTACGTGGTGAACCCAAATCATCCCAAAATGAAAGAGATCATCAAGAAAGCCGAAAAGCTCGATTTCGCGTTTGATCCACGTATTTTCAAATAAACGCGCTGGCTTTCTCTCGCTTTAAAATATTCAGCGCTTACCTGAGATAAGCGCTGAAGCATAAAAGTTTATTCTCTTGGTTATTGTCGGTCGTAAGTGAACTGTTGAGCTTCATTCGTACTGCTGTGGTAATGCCCAAGCACCAACTCAGCACCTTTGTAAGATAAATGGCTGTCATCGGTATACATGGCGTTGTTCGCACCAACTTTCATTCGACATACACCATTTCTGCAAATGGCCTCGGTCAAGTCGACAAACTCAACATGCTCAAATTGCTCAAAGTAGTTCACTAACTTCGCCACGTTTTGAGGGTGATGTTGTTTAGGAGAAAAATCGCAGGCGGACTCTTCCGTCTCGCCAAACAAACGCGCTTTCCAGAGGCATTCTCCTACCGCAAAAGGTGCAGAAGGCGTTGGGCCGAAAACGACCACTTCTTTCCCTTCCAGTTCATTCAACAATCCAGTTAATGATGCCTCATAATCGGCTTGTGAAAGCTCTTTATTGAAATTAGAAGAGATAACGACGCGACGAATAGAAGGGGTACGCAAAATAGTATCGACTGCCTGTTTGAAGAACTGTCGGCAAGAAATTGATCCAGCATCTTTGATGATGTCGACATAACCTACTGCACAGGAATCTTGAGTAAGTTGCACCACGCCAGTTGGTGTTACTTCGGACAGACGCTTCACGTAAACCATGCTGTGACTATTGCCTAACACAGCGATGGTGGGCTGCGGCGCAGACGAGCACACATCGTTAACGTCAGTGTTGCCGTTGCAATTTAAACCGTAACCGTTATTAACGCGCATGGCTTCGAAAAATGCGCTTCTTTCTGGAAAACCACCGTTTTGATGACCGATAACGCCGAACGTTAGCAAGGGCAACGTCAACAACACAATAACCGCGGACACAGTGCGCATGCTCATGGCTTTTCGGCTACGGAACGGCTTTTCAATAAAGCGCCAAGTGAAGTAAGAAAGTACAAACAGAGTGACAACGTAAAGTGGGATATTGACGTCTTGTGTTGCGTCCAACACGTAGCGGTAAAAGACAAATAATGGAATGTGCCACAAGTACAAGCTGTAGCTGATTAAGCCGACAAACACGACCCATTTTAGGCTCAGTAATTTACCGCAGACATTGTCTTTAGAGGCAAACAAAATCACTAACGCGCTACCGATGACCGGCACCAGCAAAGTGATACCCGCGCCATCTTGCGATTTTTCAAACAAAAGCGCGGAAGCCAATATCAAAACGATGCCAATGGTTGCTAGAGTATCGTTAGATTGAACTTGGACTTTTCTCATCACTAATGCGAGTAATGAACCGGTTGCCAGTTCCCAAGCACGAGAGAAGATCATGTAGAAGGCGAAATCAGGATCGTTGCTCGCATAGACAATAGTCATCAAACTCAGCGCAAATACCGCGACAAAAAAAGTCAGGAAAAACGCGTTTTTGCCACGAGCGAGTAGCATGAGTAGCAAAGGAATGACAATGTAGTATTGTTCTTCAACGCCCAAGCTCCAAGTGTGAAACAGCGGATTGGCTTGATCTTCTAAACCGAAGTAATTGTGGCCTTTTAAATACAGAAGAATGTTGGATGAAGAAAGAATAGAAGATACTGCGAACTGACCAACATCTTTGTGTGCTTGTGGCAAAAATAGCCACCAAGACATCAAATAGCTGACGGCAATCACTACCAGTAACAGGGGAAGTATGCGGCGAATGCGTCGCTCATAAAAATCACCGAGGCTGAACTTCTGGTTTTCCAAATCGTTAATCACGATGGTGGTGATCAAATAGCCGCTGATAACAAAAAATACGTCGACGCCAATAAAGCCACCAGCGAACTGCTCAACTCCTGCATGAAACAAAATCACCAACGTGACAGCAATCGCCCTTAATCCGTCTACTTCCGCTCTATAAGTCATATCGTGTCCCTCCAACATTCCGTTTAACGAAGTAGAGCAAAATATGAACCAGAAATAATATTGTTTTAAATCAGTTTCTTAAGGTGATTGTCAAAATTAAAAGGCTGGGGGAATAGCGAATTCCCAAATTGAATTTCAATATGGAAATCCCAGAAAGAGTGATGTTAAGAAGCGCTAAATCAAAGAACGTAAAGCGCGAGGCTCTTAGACTTCATTGAAAATGATAACGCTAAAGAAACAATGACAGAGAATACGATTCAGGAAAAAATCGCCAGCTTTACTTGTATCGAAGAAGCGTTGGATTACTTCGAAATCGAGTTTGATAGCCGATTTATCGAAAACAACCGAACCGAGTTGGTTAAGAGGTTTAACGGCTACTTAATCCTCACTAAACCGGATGATTGGTTTTCAGGCCGCCGCGCACTCAAAAATGCCTACTGTAAAGTACAACGCAGGTTACTAAGTAAAACGACGCGCTCTGCGTGCCGAGGTTGTACATCTTGTCAAAGACGTTAATTCTTGGTGGCTTGCCCAAAAAAGAACCCTGCATCTTGGCGTCACAGGGGGAAGAGCAAGGTTCTTTTGGGTTAGCTATTGGTTTGTCGCGAGTTGCGAATCAGCTTTACGCAGATAAATTAACCCGCGTGATATGCAGGGTAGTCCACCAAGCCTTTTTTACCGCCGCCGAACAATGTGGCAGGGTCATGTTCTGCCAGCGGATAGCCGTGCTTGATGCGGCTTGGTAAGTCTGGGTTTGCAACAAACGGACGACCAAAACCGATCATGTCGGCTAAACCACTTTCAATCTCGTGTTGCGCCTTTTCTGCGTTGTAACGACCGGCATAGATCAGTTTGCCTTTATACGCCTCACGAACTGCGGTTTTAAAGTCGTGCGGAGTGTCTGGCGCGTCGTCCCAATCCACTTCTGCAATGTGAATGTAAACTACATTGAGTTTATCAAGCAGCTCAGCAGCAGCGGTGTAGGTGTCGACAGGTGTGCTATCAACGGTGCCGTTTAACGAAGTGAATGGTGCAAGGCGAACACCAACACGCTCTGCGCCAATGGCTTGCGTCATTGCTTCGACCACTTCACCAAGAAAACGCAGACGGTTTTCAATTGAGCCGCCGTATTCATCGGTGCGGTTGTTCGCTTCAGAATCGATAAACTGGTTAACCAAGTAGCCATTTGCTGCGTGAAGTTCGACACCATCAAACCCAGCTTTTATCGCGTTTAATGCGGCTTGGCGGTATTCTTCAATAACATTCTTGATGTCTTGTTTGGTCATCTCACGCGGCTCAACCACGTCGACAAAGCCAGGTTCGTCTGTGCCATTGTCGATAAATACTTTCACGTTTTCTGCTTTGAGCGCAGAAGAAGAAATAGGTTGCTCGCCGCCGATGTTGTCAGGATGAGTCACACGACCAACGTGCCATAATTGCGCGAAGATAACGCCGCCTTTCTCGTGCACTGCATCAGTTACTTTTTTCCAGCCAGCAATTTGCTCTGGGCTATAAATACCCGGAGTCCACGCATAGCCTTGACCCATTGGTGAAATTTGCGTGCCTTCTGCAACGATTAATCCCGCTTCGGCGCGTTGAGCGTAGTAGGTCGCCATCATGTCGTTAGCGACATTACCCGGTTGAGAGGCTCGAGAGCGCGTCATCGGAGGCATAACGATGCGGTTTTTTAATGAGAGAGAGCCAAGTTGAATCGGTTGAAATAATGCGTCTGTCATAGGAAACCTCGTTATTGTTTAGTTTGGATCAGTTCGATTGGGTAGCCGTCGGGATCTTTAATGAAGGCGATGTGTGTTTCTCCTCCTTTCATTGGACCGGGTTCGCGAGTGACGTTGCCACCAAGCGCTTTGATTTTTTCGCAAGCTGCGTAAATGTCTTCACACCCAAGCGCCATGTGTCCGAATGCGTTACCTAAGTCGTAACTGCCGGTATCCCAGTTATAAGTTAGCTCGATGGTCGCGCCATCTGGTTGATCAGGGCTACCAACAAACACCAGTGAGTAACGGTATTCTTGGTTTTCAAAACGATCCAAAACGCTCATACCCAGAACGTTTGTATAAAATTCGATAGATTTGTCTAGGTCAACAACACGGATCATCGTGTGGAGAAACTTCATAAGTCGCCTTTCATAACGTTGCGTAATCACGATGCAAACCTTATCGCCAGTCTAAATAAACTGGAAATTATCGTTAATTATGAAAATGATTATTTAACGTTATGGATAATGAGGTTGTTGGCCCTACAACGTGCAAACAAAGATTACTCGCCGTTTCTTTTTGATAATTGGCATATGCTAATTACTCTTTTTACAAGCTGAGTACTTAACATGTCCGCAAACAGTCACTTTCATTCCACTCACGAATCTCATTATCAATGTGCGGTTTGTTCTTCAATCGATGCGAATCCGAACTCTTTGGCTGTGAACTACCAGTGTTTAGCCGATGGTTCTGTTGTCGGAGAGTTTCACGTTTTACCGCGTCATCAAGGTTACACCGACCTGTTGCATGGTGGCATTGCGAGTTCGCTGCTCGATGGTGCAATGACGCACTGTTTGTTATTTAAAGACATTCAAGCCCTTACCGCGCAGTTGGATGTGCGCTACCATGCACCTATTGAGTTAGATGAGCACGTCACGATTACTGCACACTGTGAAGGTGAACGCCGCGGTATATATCAACTGGTGGCTCAATTACTGGTCAATAATGAAGTTAGAGTGACGGCAAAAGGGAAGTTTATTCGCCCTAAAGAGGCGTAAATAAAAACTCGTTCTACGGAGAGATAATGAAGAAATTTGATGAGCTGTACGCAATTGCGACGAGAAAATCTCAATATGACCAAACCAACACTTGGTTTAAAGGCGTAGAGACTTATCTGGAGGCCATTGGCAAAGAAGTCGATGAAGTCCGTGAAGAGATTCGTGAGGATCGCCTTTGTCATTTGGAAGACGAGTTAGGCGATGTGTTGTGGAACTATCTTAATGTATTAAAAGCGTTGGAAAGAGAAAAGGGCATAGATCCTGAGAAAGTACTCGAAAGAGCCTGCACTAAATACGAGCAGCGTGTATCTGCGATTGAATCGGGACGCAGTTGGGATGAGGTTAAACAGCAGCAGAAACAAGCCTTGAACGCGGAACATGAAGCCGCGCAGTTAGAGACCATGAAGAGCCAATAACTGCGCGTGATATTATTTAAGATGCGGCGGAATGGGGAAGTCTGATCAATCCTTCGTGCTATTGACCAACAGTAGGTCACAAGGCGGTTGATCAAGTAACGTGTCTACAGTGCTGCCAGACCAAAATTGGGATGACATGCTTCGCTTACACGCGCCCATAATCAGAATTGCCGCTTGTGATTGCTTAACTACTTTTGGTAACGCCGTTTCAGGGTTTCCTTCTGGCAGCAGTAGTGGTACTCGTGTTAACTTTTGCGCAGTAATAAAGTCCGTAATGCCTGCTTTTTGGTTGCTCAAAATCTCTGCACGATAGCGAGATAGATAAGGCGCAACGTAGCGGCAGTAAACTAACGTCATTTTTCCGCTCAAGGTTTTTTCTAGCTTTGAGCCTCGCGATACGATGGCTTTATCTACGACTGACTTTGCATCTCCGCGATGAAGCGGATCTATCGCGCAAAGCATGTTGGCGTGAGAAGGCCATGAACGCTCACTTAATAGCAATAAATCACAATCGTTTTTTGCTAGCTCGGTGAGTAAGGTTTGAATGTCGTGCTTGTTAAAATGCCCCACGAGCAGTAAATCTGTGTCGTCGACAAGCCGTTTCGCGACTTGAACAATCCAATGACTCCCTTTGAAATGCTCGTAAGAGAGTGTTGGCGTTTCAACTTCCTCTTCTTCACAAAGTTCGATAACGAAGTCTTTAAATTTTGATGTCCAAGCTTCAAACTCAGCTTGTCTCTTTTCTATATGGTCAGAGTTGAAACTAAGGAAATGCGCGAACGCGTGATCTTCACTCCGGCGGTGATCTTCCACCAATACCACGATGGGTTGAGCCAGTGCTGTCGCAAACTGAATCACTTTACGAAGCACCTTACGACTTGGTAAGGCGGCTTGCTGAGTCAGAAAAAATACTGGTGCCATTGATTACTCCATTATCAAACGAGGCAAATGCGCCTAATGCACACTAAAAGTTTATACCATCCCCTTATGCAAAGACGTTCTGTTTCTGCGAGCAAAATATAAATTCCGCAATTGTGCGCGCCATTGCCTAGAATTTTAACATCAGGATCTCATGCCTTTAGGTAATAGACATCGTGTTGACACTAACGTGATGCCCAAGGAAATCGGTGACAATGATGATAGATTCCAGCCAATTACAAATTAATCGCAAAGTGCCTCATTTGCTTGCCGAGATCATTAAAGCGATAGAGTCGACCGAAGACCTCAGTTTTTTGAAAGACTATCAGGAAGCGCAAATCGCGAACATTTTGGAGTCGGTCAACATTGCTTATCGTAAACGCGTGATAGAAGCGGTGCCGCCAGAGAAGTACTGGACGGTATTAAATTTGCTGCGATACGACACTGCCAAGCACATTCATCAATCACTCAACAAAGAGCTGCAACATGAACGCTTAGCGTACATCACGGATTCGGAACTGATCATCTTTGCAGACTTTCTGCCGACTGAGTTTGTGGATGAGTACCTTATCGACCAAAGTGAAGAGTCGGTCGCGCACATTCAACAAGCGCTGTCGTATGAAGATAACAAAGTGGGGAGATATGCCGAGCCGAATTTTTTGGTCGCAAATCCTAAAAACAGCGTAGGAGGCATCAAAACCGAGTTGTTAAAACGTGGACAAAGCCCGGTGCGATTGATCATTGTGCGCGATGTCGGAGGCGTTATTGGGACGATAGAACCTCAAACCCTGTTGCTGCATGAGAACCATACCAAACTCACAGACTTGACCGTGGTCACGCCAATTCTGGAAGATATCCAAACGATTCAAAGCGTCAGTAAACAGGTCTCGATTGATGGTGGCGCGCATTGGTTTCCTATCATGGCTGGTGGCAAAATTATGGGTGTTTTGTCGATGGCGACCATCGCGATTACTTTGCGTGAACTCAGCTTACAAGCTGTAGTGGCAGAAAACGTACGAAGCGAAGAGGATTTGTTCACACCATTAACTGTGGCGACAAGGCTAAGAGCACTTTGGTTGGTGATTAACTTGCTGACCGCTTTTGTTGCCTCTGCCATCATTGGTATTTTTGATAATGTGGTCGAGCAAGTCGTTGCGCTTGCGATCTTAATGCCCGTCGTGGCGAGTATGGGCGGCATCGCAGGTAGCCAAACCTTAGCGGTGGCCATTCGGGGTATCGCATTGAACCACTTGCACCAAAGTAACTTGAAGCTATTGGTGAATAAGGAATTAAAAATCGCCACCATTAATGGCTTGATCATGGGATTAGTCATCGCGGGTGTCGTCTACATGGTGTTTGACTCTTGGCCATTGGCGCTTATTATCTGCTGCGCAATTTTTCTCAATAGTCTGGCGGCTGCGGCATCGGGTACGCTGATACCATTCACGTTGAAGAAGTTTAACATTGACCCTGCCGTGGCTGGCTCGGTAGTATTGACAACCGTTACCGATGTCGTCGGTTTCTTTGCGTTCTTAGGCTTAGGTGCCATCTTCTTGATATAGAAAGCCAATTGACGCGTTAACCTGATGATCCAATCTCTCCATTTCCCAACCCAATATTTTGGGCAAGTTTGATTCGCTCAAAATTCCTCCGTTTTTATAAACACTGAACACGCCGTTTAAGCTTTCATTTCATCAATATTTTTCACTGCTCATTTCTATCCCAAAACTTTCGACTGCCGATCTCGCTTAACGCTGGCGTGCCAAATGCCATGCCAATTTTCTTGGCTGTACACGCATTACTTCACTCAAACAAAAAATAAGGAAAAGATTTTGAACAAACTCATCGTATTCACTGGTGGTCCCGGTGCAGGAAAAACCTCGGTTATCGAACAACTAAAAACACAAGGCTTTATCTGCGCGCCAGAAACCGGTCGTCACGTGATACAAATGCAGGTTGCGAATCACGGTTCAGCATTACCTTGGAATGACAAACAAGCCTTTAGAGACGAAATGACAAAAGAAGAAGTGGGCAATTACCGAGCTTTCAATGTGCACCAAGCGGAGGTGTTTTTTGATCGCAGTATTGTGGACGTATATGGCTACAGCAAGTTGGAACAACTGCCAATCTCGCATGAGCTCATCACGCATTGCCAGACGCTTCGTTATCATCCTCAAGTATTCATTTTTCCACCGTGGGCATCGATATTCAGTAACGATGAAGAGCGAAAACAAGATTTTTCTGAAGCGGTCGCCACGTATCAACAGATGGTCGATGCATACCACAAGTTCGGTTATCAATTGATCGAAGTGCCCAAAATGTCAGTCGAAGACAGAGTGGCGTTTATTCTCGACTCAGTCATCGAATAAGGCAGACAGATGAATAATGCAAACAAATGCGTAAGGCGATTGTGACCACGACGACAATATGTGTAAAGGGAGTTATTTATACTGGATAAAATTCAATAACTTAATTGAGTATTATGTCTTTTAAATATCTTACCTTATTGCTCGCAACGACGAGCATGAACAGCTTTGCTGATGTGGACCTGCCTTCGGGGGATGATTGGTTAAACCATGTGACAAAGGGCCTAGCTCCATATTGGATGATGGAAAGTGCGCATGGGCAACCTGCGGGGAATTTTCCGACATTTCGTTGTGATAACGGTGTCATTCTCGACCCACAAAAGCCGTGTGAAGAATTAAACAAAGGGTGGATTAGCCCGCACTTCGATCGCGAATACACACGCATGAAATCGCGTCAAACTTACGCTTATGGCGTGCTTTTTCATCTTACGGGTGACAAACAAGCATTGGAGCTAGCCAAGAAAGGGGCTTATTACCTGATTGATCATCTACGAGATGAGAAAAACGGTGGCTTCGTGAGCTTTACGCGTAGTGGAAAACCGGGGATGGAGTGGCAACAGCGAACTTCTCAAGACCAAGCTTACGCCTTGGTGGGCTTGGCGATGTACTACTACTTGACGCAAGATCCAAAGGTTGAACAAGCACTTATCGACCAACAAGCGTTTATATTTAAACAATACCGACGAAGCGATGATCGCGGTCTGGTGTGGGTTTTGAAAGATGGTGATGGAGAAAGTGAGAAGCAGCAAGAGTTAGTCGCTCAACTTGACCAAATTAATGGCTACCTGTTGTTAACGGCGCGACTTTTACCAGAAACAGCGCAAGCCAAGTGGAAACAAGATCTGGAGTGGTTGACGCAAGTGATGCTAGATAACTACCACTCCGGCAAAGAGCAGCGTTTTTATGGCGCGATACACCACAAAGCGGTAATGATGCCAGATGCGAAGCACAATGATTTTGGACACACCATCAAAGCGTATTGGATGACGTATCTCACTGGTCAGTTGTTGGAGAATTCCAATTGGACAGAGTTTGGTTTCAAAGGAATGAAACATACGCTTAAACAAGCGCAATACCAGCAAAACTTTGAGCAAGTCAAAGCGTTCTTCTCGCCAGAATGGCAGAGTAAATGGACGCAAGAGAGCATTCCTGCTTGGCAATCAAGACCGCACAAACACTATAGCTCGTCTTGGGAATGGGCAGAACTCGATCAAGCGGCGATGACGGTTTCTCTTGTCGATGATTCGATGAAAGAAACGTTGCAATACACGTTACCCACCTTTATGGACGTGTGGGTGGATCATCAATACGGAGGTGTTGGTCTGAATCCTAAATCAACCAAAGCGTTCCATTGGGGAAATGGTTGCCACCAGTTTGAACATGCGTTGGTCGGGTATTTGTACGCGCAACAAATGGCAAAACAGCCCGCTAAGCTTTACTACGCGCGACCAGCCGAGAGTAAAATACCACTTAATCCATATTACTTTAACGCGGATATAAAAGCGCTTTCATCGCAAAGTGATGGAGTCACTACCGCAACGTTCACCAATATTCGACCATAACTTGGTCGATGGTGGTGTGGTGGTTAAAGTCTGCGTGCAAACTAACAAAACCCAATGGTAAACTGCGGGTCTGTTTTACATAGTATTTAAAGGTAATTTGATGAACCCGATTCTTGCGATGTTGAAAGAAAACAATATTAGCGACGAGCAAATCAACGAGCTATTTCAGGCGTTAACTCAAAACCCTCTGGCTGCAATGGCAACTATCAGCCAACTAGGTCTGCCACAAGATCAGCTTCAAGCGTTAATGGCGCAGGTAATGCAAAACCCTGTACTGATTAAAGAAGCAGTGGAAGAGCTGGGCCTAGACTTCTCCAAAGTAGTAGAAGCCAAAGCGAAGCTACAGCAGTAATCGAGTTTTCGATAAAAACAAAAGCCGCCAGAGCCAAATGGTTCTGGCGGCTTTTTTACATCAGATGAAAGGTACGCGACTCCAACGGGAAAACGAATAGGTTGAGCTTAACTTGGTGCTTGCATAAAAAATTAAGTGCGATTCTAGTCACGTCGCATGAACTCACGGGTGCTATTGGAAATAAATGAATTGTTTCTAATACATAGAACGTATTAACATGGTTGCACTAGGCCCATATGAGTAAATTCATTGAATATACAATTTGAGAGAGGGTTTAGTTTTAAAAAATAATAGTTAGTTGGAATCTAGGTTAAATGAAAATAAATATATTTAAAAAGCTACAAGTTGTATTTCTTGTGGTGTCAGCATCTTTAATGGTGGGGTGTTCGTCTATAGATGCGCATGCTGGTGGCGGATACGGAAAGCCGTTTTCAGGCACAGCGTTATCAGTCGCACGACAACCTTGCTATTTAAGATCTGATATTACTTCCATCGCGTTATACCCACTTTCATTGATTGACATCCCTTTGTCGTTAGCAACGGACGTTGTGTTTCTTCCTGTTGATTTAGTCATGGTAGCTACACCCACAACGAGTTATGGCGGTGTTGTTTCTCTAGGTTGTCCAAGCGGAAGCATGATCTAACACGCTTATTTTATTCAAATAAATGGAAGGAAATGAAAGTGGAATCGAAAAATAATTACTCAACAGAAAACAACGCTCCCTCGGTGCTCTTTGTAACGTCGCTTTTGTGTTTAGCATCAGTTTGTTTGGCCATACTGCTATTTATTATTGAGTACATTTCTGGAATGGAAATGAACGGTGTCGGCTTTCTTGGGACGTTAATACCAGCGATGAGTGTAGGATATTATTTTGGCTATAAAACAGGGAATATAATGCCTTCGACAACGAGATGGTATTCAGTGCTGCTTTGGAATTTATCGAGCTTAGTGGTGTTTTCTCTCATCTTAATGTTTTTGGGCATCTCTATATTTGAACTGATAGCGGAACTAGGCTGGTTCAGTATTATTATCGTTGTATTAACGTTAATAACCGTTTGTCTCGGGTACTTTATTTTCAAGAGTGGTGAAAAAATGGCGATTAAGGTTTTGCTAAAAGCGCAAAAGAGTGCGTAACTCACAAATAACGAACGCTTAAAGATAGATACGTAAAAAAGACGCCAGCCATATCGTGCTGGCGTTATTGTTTTCTCTTTCTTTTTGCCTCTTTGGTCTCAAGCAAAATCGAATGTTTTAGACGAAACGGTCTTTCCACGAAAACTCAACATGTTTATGTCTGCCGAAACGTGTGTATAATTCGCCGGAAATTACGATTTACAGATAACGAAAGGTAAGTATGGCAGTCCTCGAAATTCTCTCCATTCCAGACCCAAGACTTAAAGTAAAAGCAGAAAAAGTCACTGATGTATCGACAGTACAAACGTTGATCGACGATATGCTAGAAACACTTTACGCAACGGGCAATGGCATCGGTTTAGCTTCAACCCAAGTTGGTAGAAAAGAGGCGGTTGTTGTCATCGATATCTCTGACGAACGCAATGATCCTTTAATCTTAGTCAACCCAGAAGTTGTGAGCGGAGAAAACAAAGCGCTTGGTCAAGAAGGGTGCCTATCTGTTCCCGAATACTACGCCGATGTAGAGCGTTACACATCAGTTGTTGTGTCTGCATTGGACCGTGATGGTAACCCGATGACAATCGAGAGCGATGAGTTTTTAGCGATTGTGATGCAGCACGAAATCGACCACTTATCTGGTAACTTGTTCATTGATTATCTTTCACCGCTAAAGCAAAAAATGGCGATGAAAAAAGTGAAGAAGTACGTAAAAGCGCAAGCTAAGTAATATGAAAGGAAGTAACTCACAACCGCGAGTTGCTTCCTTTTAAATCAAGAATAAGTAGAGTGTTTTATCTCGCTTTGTGGGGGACATAACGCTTTACGACCTTCATAAGCCGCTGAAATGAAGAACAGTCCATATGTGACTCATGAGGGCAGGAAGCAACATGGTTTAGGCTGTCTCGAACCGCTTTCAAACGTTTTATTTGCTCATCAATTTCAAGCGCCTTTTTCGCCAGTAAGTCACGATCAATGTATGGTTTTGAACCTTCTGAGTGATTCAACATTTCTGCCATTTCGTTAAGTGATATTCCAGCGATACGCCCTAAACTAATTAAGTTGAGTTTATTGAGTACCTCTGGCAAATATTGACGTCTCAATCCATTCCTTCCTATCGAGCGAATTAACCCCAATTGTTCGTAGTATCTGAGCGTTGAGGTCGGCAATCCTGATTTTTTAACCACTTCTGCAATATCCATATTATTCCTCATTGACTTCAAGTTGGCTTTAAGTTGTAGCATGCAACTAAGACCTTAACAAATCAAAAACTTGAGGAGCGAAAAATGCTGTTTTTAACAGGATTACAAGCGGCGCTAATAGGGATTGGTGCGACTTTGATAATGGATTTATGGGCTTGGATACAAAGGAGAGTGTTTGGTATTCCCTCATTAAACTATGCATTGGTTGCGCGCTGGGTTTTGTACATGCCCAAAGGAAGGCTTATGCATGCGCCAATTATGGCAACAGACCCGATGTCGGGAGAAAAAGCACTCGGTTGGTTTTTGCACTATGCCATTGGTGTTGTTTTCGCTTTGGCTCACATTGCTGCTTTTGGGCATCATTGGTTGGTAGAGCCTAGTCTAGTGCCCGGCTTAGTCACTGGTGTGGTAACGTTGGTCTTCCCATTTTTTGTCATTCAACCTTGTCTAGGATTTGGTTTTGCTGCCAGTAAAACCCCAACACCTTGGAAAGCCCGTTTTCTTAGCACATTGGCGCATTTGGCTTACGGCTTGGGTTTATTCATAGCCGGGTTTGCAATCAAAGTGGCGAGCCAGTATTTTGCATAGGGAATATGAGCATCATGCAAACGAGTCTTTTTTGTTTTTATTTATGATGCTCAACTCTTGGTCGTTTTTGGCGCGTTACTCATAGTGGGCCGATATGTTTGAGGTCTGTCGTATTTATCCAAGACGTAAAGTCGGCGAACATTTAACATTGCCTTAACGCCAGAATGGCAAGCGGTTTTCCAAGAAAAATTAAAATTATCTGGTTTGACATAAAGAATATTAAGGGTTTCAGATGGCTTCAAAAGTGGCAGGGATATCAATACTGAGCTTATTGGCAGCGCCAGTTGCGATGGGAGAAACAGCCAGTGCTTATGATTTATGTTTGCTAGACAAAATTAAGCAAAGCAAAGGTGAGGAAACCATAAAGAGCATTCGCGCGCAGTGTGAGCTCGATGCAGTAACAAGTACAGTGCCCGCTGATCCAGAAATTGAAGAACCTGAGGAGCTTCAGGAAAGCTTGGTCGACAAGCGTTTGGAATCAGAACGAGAAAACGCCTTTGAACCATTTAGTTTGGTGGCGCATCGTGTTAACTACATCTTGCCGTTCACTTACAGTGATCGCGTAAATAAGCGTGCTTATGCGGACACTAAGTACGGAGATGAGTTGCGTAAGGAAGAAGCGGAGTTCCAAATTAGTTTTAAAGTGCCAATGAACTACGACGATTTGTTGTTTGATGGGGATGGTTTGTTCTTTGGTATGACGCTAAAGTCATTTTGGCAAGTGTACACAGGAGCAGCATCGCGTCCATTTCGTGAAACCAATTATCGTCCTGAGCTTTTTTATTATACCCCGACAGACTGGAAGCCACTTGATGGTTCGACTTGGTTAGGTTTTGGTATTGAACATGAGTCGAATGGGCAGAGACAAGAGTTATCGCGCAGTTGGAATCGTGTTTACGCCAACTTAACCTTTGCGAAAGACAATTTTGCGGTTTCTCTTCAACCGTGGTGGCGTATACCTGAGGATGAAAAAACATCTCCGAATGATCCTAAAGGTGATGATAACCCGGATATCGAAGATTACATGGGGCACTTTGAGCTATCGAGTGCGTACAAATGGAATGGTTATGAGTTTACCTTCTTAGGCCGCCAGAACTTCCAAACGCATAAAGGCTTTGCCGAATTAGGGGTGTCATTTCCGATCTGGGGCAAACTTCAGGGATACGCACAGTACTCGACGGGGTATGGTAAGAGCTTGATTGACTATGATCATAATCAGCAGCGTATTGGTGTTGGTATTGCGATCAACGGTGTTCTGTAGTTTTTCGGTAGCCCAATAGAAATAAACGCTGGCAATTGAGATTTCAGTATTTAGAATGCGTGGCTGAAATTGATTTCCAACCTAGAGTGATTTTATGCTTCGTGATTACACCTTCGATTGTCTTGTAACCATGCCTCGTCATGAACTGGAAGAGTTTAGTGCTCGCATGATCAGTAAAATGGTGCCTGAAGACGTGATGAATGAGCTATTTACTTTCGATCAAGAAGAAGTGGATAGCGAAGACCGTATGTTGTCTGCACGTCTTGATGCCATGTTACGCATGACAGCAATCGCACTGAGTGAAATTCAACAAGCGTTTGATGACTCAGACAATGCGAAGCAAAATAGCGAGCGAATGACGCGACTGGTTCTTTGGCATTTCTATGCGATTTCATTCCATTTGGAAGAGGCGATCACGTTAGAAACACACTGTGCACTAGTGGAAAAGCTACTCGAAAATACACCTTCGGATGTTTTTGATTGGGTAAAAACATTGACGGAACTTCTGCACACTTACGCTGAAATCAACGCGAAAGAAAACCCTCAAGACTAAGGTTTTTGTCGTTAATCGTTCAGTAAACAAGGCGAGCCATCCGGTTCGCCTTGTTTTATTTTTGCATCTGTAAAATCCGCAGTTTTGGACTTTTGACGTACACCACTATCCTCGCTTTAGGTTCGCTTCTCACTAGCGAATAGGGCGATTCCTTCTTACACTAAAACCAAAGTATTTGTTTTCGAACACTTTACTGCGTCATTAAGGTGTGTCTTCCAATCCACTTAAATACGGATAATTTATGTCGGAGAACGTTCTGGTTTTTAAATTTGAGCCTATTTTGAAGCGCATATGCCTTCTATCTCGGCTACATTTTCGTTGCGGGCGTAAATAATGGACCCGTTAACGCAAGGTTTACTGGGCGCTGCTTTGCCACAGTCTGCGAGTAACAAGCGGCACATTGTGGCAGCTGGCGTGTTAGGTGTGGTTTCAGGGATGGCGCCGGATTTGGACGTACTTATCCGTTCATCAACTGACCCATTGCTGTTTTTGGAATATCACCGACACTTTACCCATTCATTGTTGTTTATCCCTTTTGGCAGTTTTCTCTGTACTTTAGTGCTGTATCCGTTGTTTGCAAAAAGACGAGAGCTAAACTTTCAACAGAGTTGGTTTTATTGTGCCCTTGGTTCTAGCACCCATGCGCTGTTAGATGCTTGCACCAGCTATGGGACTCAGCTTTTTTGGCCGATAAGCAACACACGCTATGCCTGGAACACGATCTCGGTTATCGACCCCGCTTTCTCACTTCCTATTTTGATCCTGCTTTTCTTTGCCGCACTGAAGCGAAATCGAAGTTATGCGCGTATCGCATTTCTATGGTCTCTGGCTTATCTGACTCTTGGGGTTATTCAACGAGATAGAGCAGAAGCTGCCGGGTGGAAAATCGTCCAAGAGCGACAGCACAGTGCTGTGCAGCTAAAAGCAAAACCAACCTTCGGCAATCTTTTGGTCTGGAAAGTGATTTATGAAACGGAAGATAACTACTATGTGGATGCAGTAAGAGTGGGGCGCTCAATAAAAATCTATCCTGGTGAATCCACACCAAAGCTCAATGTGAAAACACAATTTCCATGGCTCGACCCGCAATCGCAACAAGCGAAAGATATTGAACGTTTCCGCTGGTTTTCAAATGGTTTTGTAGTGCAAGACCCGGATGACGAAATGCGAATTGTTGATGTGCGTTACTCCATCGTGCCAAACCAAATTAATGCGCTGTGGGGCATCAATCTATCCCCAAAAGCCAGCGCGGATGAACACGTCGAATACACTGCTCATCGGGGTAGTACAGCGGAAGACCGCCAAGCTTTTCTCAATATGCTTACAGATTTTGAGTGATGGTTTTACTTTGGATACCGATGCGGTGCCGTAATAACTATTACGCGGACTGAAAGTCCTTCACTAGGGTCGGCTTGCTGGCGAAGAAAATTTTGCCAAACAGGGACTTGTACTTCCAGCCAAGAGACAAAAGTCGTTTAGCTAAGTTCTTGTTTTCAATGATTGCAACCTCAACACCTTGGTAATGATATGGATGGCTTTTAATGTAGTCGATAAATGCAGTAAGCACACCTTGCCCGCGAACGGAGGGCGCAAAGTTGACTGCAACAATGGAAAAGCGCTGACTGCCAACAGGGCAACGGACAAAGCAGTGTCCAAGCGGATGAGTGATGGTCTCGGAAAACTCAGGAAACGCGCGAGACTCTAGTTCTTGAGAAAGCGCATCGTATTGCTGACATAAATGATAAAAAAGTTGTTTCGCTTCACTGTTCATCTCGGTGCCACTTACTTGTAACTTGGTTTAAAGGCATTGATTTAACGAACATTGTAACCATAGGCAGCAAGACAAAACGCGGTGAATTTTTACAGTGGTGATTTCCTATTTTTGAAACCTAACTTGTTACAAATGAAGTTGATTGGATTTTATATGGTACTTGGGGATGAGTGTTTCTAGTTGAAGGGAGAGTACGCTGGTTACTGGATTCTTACCGGAGTTCCTGTATTAAAACGAGAACCACTTGGTTTAATGCCGCTCGTTTAACTACGAGTGGCATCTTTTTGTATTTCGTTATCTTGTACAGCGGCGAAGGTGCGTGATATAGGATCTTCTATCCTAGCTCTTTATGGTCAAAATTGTCTCTTTAACCACTCCTCAGCACGTTGCTATTAGATTCCTAGTCTCGCCAAGGCTCGCTGGAATGACACAAAAACATCGTTAAGCTATTGGCATTAAATCACTTGGTCCGTTTTTGCTTATTCTTGAGGGCTTAACTAGGCATTACTCTAAGTGCTTAAATTGCAATGCCACAAGTCGCTGATACAACTCACAGCTTTGCATTAATGATTGGTGGTTACCAACATCGACTAACTCGCCATTGTCGAGCACCGCAATTTTATCCGCATGCTGGATAGTTGAAAGACGATGAGCAATGATAAGTGTTGTGCGTCCTTTCATCAGTGCTTCAAGTGCTTGCTGAACGTGATGTTCACTTTCACTATCAAGGGCGCTGGTAGCTTCGTCTAGTAGTAAGATTTTTGGATCTTTTAGAATCGCGCGGGCAATCGCAATGCGCTGCTTTTGACCACCTGATAGTCTAACGCCGCGCTCGCCTAAAAAGCTGTGATAGCCTTCGGGAAGCTTCTCAATAAACTCATGGGCATGAGCTTTTTTGGCGGCTTCGATGACTTGTTCATCCGTGGCTTCTGGATTGCCGTAGCGAATATTGTGGAACACATCATGGCTAAACAGCGCTGGCTGTTGTGGTACGAGTGCCATTTGGCGTCGAAGCTCTTTTGGGTCGAACTGTCGAATATCTTCGCCACCAAACAACACTTGCCCCTGTTGTGGGTCATAAAAGCGTTGCAGCAATTCGAATAGTGTTGTTTTACCTGCACCAGAAGGGCCAACCAACGCCAATACTTTGCCTTGTTCTGCGGTTAGATTTAATTCTTTGATAGCTGGTTGATTTGGGCGAGAAGGGTAGTTGAAACTCACCGAATTAAAGTTAACCTCAGCAGGTATGTCCGGACGGACAGGCAAATAGTTGCTTGGCGCTTTAATATCGCTGTCTACTTGAAGAATCTCAATCAGTCGCTCGGTAGCACCTGCGGCTCTTTGCAGTTCACCCATGACTTCGGAAATGGTTGCAGTCGATGAGGCAACCATAATGGCGTAAAACACAAACGCTGCTAGGTCTCCCGCAGACATCTTTCCGTGAATCACATCGCTGCCGCCAACCCAAAGCATGCCTGCAATTGCGCTGAACACAATCACAATAACGCCTGATATCAGGATTGCGCGTTGTTTTACTCTCTGTCTGCCCACTTCATACGCTTTTTCCACCTCGATAGCGAAAGCCGCTCGTTCGTACGGCTCTGAGCTAAAACTTTGCACGGTTTTAATATGTTCTATCGCTTCACCTGCGTAGCTGCCGACATCGGCCATTGAGTCTTGACTTTGGCGAGAGAGCGCACGCACGCGTCGTCCATAAAACAAAATCGGAACCAAAACCAAAGGCACAGAAGCAAGCACAATCAGCGTGAGCTTAACGTTGGTGGCAAACAACATTATGATGGCCCCAAAGCACATCAAAGCGCTACGCATCGCCATCGAGAACGATGAACCAATAATGCTTTGCAGCAACGTGGTATCGGTAGTCAGGCGCGACATAATATCGCCGCTACTGTTGGTCTCAAAATAGCTCGGATGCAGCGTAATCACATGGTTAAACACTGAAAGGCGAATATCCGCACTGACGCGCTCACCTACGGAAGAGACAAGGTAAAAGCGAAAGAAGGTCCCAATGGCAATACACAATGTGACACCGACAATAAACTGAATCGCATTGGTAAGCTCTTGCAATGATTGCTGAGCAAAGCCTTGGTCGATAAGAATACGTACTCCATAGCCAACGGATAACGTCAAACTTGCCGTCGCGACAAGGGCAACCAAAGCCGCCGCAACCCGCCATTTATAAGGTGCAATAAAGGTGTTGAGTTTAAGAAGAATGCTGAGATTTTTGTTATTTTTTCGGCTCATGAGTGACTCACAAAGCGTTTTAGGTACCTGGCATAGTAAGCCAGTTTGGTTGGTGAGACCAGCGAACTGCCGCATTCAGATTAGGAAGTTCACTGGGATAGCCAATATCGCATCGAAAATCACTTAAACGTCTAAGAGACGAGAATCAGCTTTTAGCTAGGAGGGGGTTAAGCACGGCTTTTGGCGAGTAGCTGGTCGACTTTTCCTTTTGCTGTTTTACTAACCGTTTGCATCAACTGAAAACTTGGCTTAACGATACCTGAGTTTTCTATCCCTTCGACCATTAAGAGCCAAAGCTTGGCTGTCATTTGCGCATCGGCTAGTGCACGGTGGAAAACACCGTCGTTGTCGATATTTTTATAGCGAACAAGTTCACCTAGCTTGTGTGATGGGGCATCTTGAATGAGCCGTCTTGCTACCAGTAAGGAGCAAGCAAACTCACCCGAATAACTACAGTTGATTCGTTCAAGCTCTGCATCTAAAAATCGTTTATCGAAGGACGCGTTGTGAGCGATAAGGTTTTCGCCTGCAATGAACTCACTAAATGACGCCATTACCTCTTCGCAGCTTGGTGCCGATCGCAACATATTGTTAGTAATGCCGGTGTAGTTCTCAATGAAAGAACTCACTCTGAAGCCGGGATTCATGAGTTGCTGAAAACTATCGACAACCTCGCCATCGACTAACTTTACTGCACCAATTTCTATTGCGCGATCACCTAAAGTAGGAGAGAGACCTGTGGTTTCAAAGTCGAGTACGACCACAGAGTTTGCTTGAGGCATAAAATTTTCCAGCTGAGTAATATTGCGCAAGAGTATTATCGAAAGCGACAGAAAAAGAAAGGCGAACCAATTGGTATATCTTTGTCGATGTAGATTCCAAAAAATCGACGCTACGTAATCAATATGAGAGTTTTATAACACGTTATTGGCGACACTTCATGTATTCTTAGCCGAAGCGAAGAAGAGGATTTATCAATGTCAAAAAGCTCCAAGCTTCACAATGAAGACAAACTGGTCAAGAAGGCACTAGAGATTGGTGGGAAGATGGCGAAACTACAAGGTTTTGACCTTCCACAGTCACCACAACCTCTGAGAGTAAAAGCGATTTACCTATTCTTGGTCGATGCAAAACAGATAACGCCACTACCGGAAAGTAAGCTAGACGGCGCAAGCATCAAACACCGACTGGCAGTATGGATACACAGTGCATTGCCAGACAACGACCCTCTAAAGTAGAAAACTCAAGAAGTCACATAGGTCATTACTTAACACAGGCCATTAATTAACAAGGCGAGCCAAATGGTTCGCCTTGTTTGATCTTGGCGAGTGCACCGAGGTCTTTTTTGCGTGGCGGTATCATTGATTTACAAAACAGAATCAAAAGGACTAAAGATAAATCCCGAGAAGCGCTACAATGCAGGCGTTGTGAGAGTGCAACCAAGATTACTCATTTACAGAAGCCTTGAAGTAACCATACATGTCTAAAGATTTCGAATTCACTACAGAATACATACTCGACAAACCTTTCTTTGCTGAGTGTTATGATCAAACTAGCCAGCCAACGAAGTTCCCACAAGCGTATCTAAAAGGGATACTATTTCTTGTCTTTGGTGTGGTCTTGTTAGAGTTTGAACTGCTACCTAACGGTTATGTCGGTTGGTTCTTTATCGTATTGAGTGTGATTGAAGCGTGCAGCGTTTACTTCAAAAGAACTTGGTGGCTGTGGCGTCAAACCATCAGCTCAAGTCGCGGCAGTAAAGTGGTTTTTGAAGTGAATGCAGATGGCGTGCGCTACAAAAGCGGTAAAGTTGACCGCAGCCTCGCTTGGAATGAAATCGACCAACTGGAACAAACTGATTTGGGCTTTATCCTTCATCTTGGTAAACAGCGCCAATACATCAGCAAATCCTGCTTAAACGAAGAAGTGATCGCGTTTATGGTAGAGCAGCACGCGGCATCGGAAGCGAGCTAAAAATCCTAAGATCAAAAAAGGCGAGCCAAGTGGTTCGCCTTTTTTGATCTTAGGATTTGGTATTCATGGGGTAGCCCTAATTCAGACTCAAGGTCTGAATCACTACACTCGATGTTTCAGTTGGGGCATTCCAGCAGGGTAAGCGAGACTAGGAATCTACTTACCACGCGTCAGGATCTTACATAAAAGAGCAAATATTTAGGAAGTCATTGAAATGATGTCAAGTAAGAATTCATAAAGAAGACGAATAAAAATATCTATGCAATCAATTAAATATCGTTTTTGAAGATTCTAAAACTTATCTGTATGGTGTGCGGATTATTGTGAATCACTACTTAGCAAACTTAGTTGATTAGCCTCTACGGTTAAATGTGACCCACAATTAAAGGGAGCATAGCCACATCATTTTATATCAATCAATTTAATATTAGGGTGTTAATGATAGTTTCCGCGTCGATATTTACGGTTGGATTTTTTAGGTTGGATGACAAAGGAATCTAAGGTGGAATTAGCTCAGAGGTGAACTCTAAATTGTCGTTGCGCTGTACATAATCCGACCGATTTTTAACATGTAAGACTTTACTAATGAATATTACAACTCTTCACAATGACCTAGGTGTAGCTGGCAAAGTTACTCTTTCCAAAACTGCATACCCAATTGAAGCATTGCTAAAAGTAGCGTATGACTTCACTGGCGAATTCTACGTATATATTGGTGAAAACGGTGAGAACTACGAAGTGAACATCGCTTTTGCTGATAACCGTAATCCATCTGCAGATGATGTGGTTGCTACGTGTGGTCGCTTCATGAATGAAGTTTGTGACCAAGCAGTTCGCCAGATCGTTCTAAAAGAAACTGGAGCTATTCGTGAAGCTATCGTATCCGCTGCGTTTGCTGAAGCAGCTAAGGGCATCGATAACAAACCAACTCAAGTACCTGGCGTTAATTATAAGTACAAAGATGATCCGCTAAACATCTTGGCTCAAAAAGGTTAGTTATGAGTTTCACACTATCTTTGACAACTTGCGACATGTCAGCTATCAGCGACGCACGCAAAGCATTTAAAGAGCACACTAAGGTTGATGTGCAGAAAAACCAAGGCACTGTATCTCTTGATTTCAAAGTGAACCAGGAATACGGCCCTGAAGAGAAGCAACAAGTAATTGGTTCTTTTCTTAACTACGTTCTACAAGCTACGGCTATTAAAAAGTTAAGTATCGATCATGGCTAAGTTCTTACCATTATCCGAATTCACTGATGCGGAAAGTTACCGCTTGATGCCTTTCAAGCTATCACGCTTCTCGGAAGAAGAGCACCTTATCAGTAATGACTTTGGTGAATGGATGCTCCTAAGCAACGAAGCGTTACAAGCATTGGTTAATAACCAACTGGTCCCAACATCAAAGCTTTACCGCGAACTGAAATCGAAGCACTTCATTTACAGCGGTGACATAACGCTAGGTATGGAAATCTTGGCATCTAAGCTAAAGACCAAGAAAGACTTTATTGTCGGTTTCAGCAAACTTCACATCTTCTGTATGACGCTACGTTGTAACCATAGCTGTTCTTACTGCCAGGTTAGCCGTAAGACAGAGAATGCGGACAAAGGTTGCTACGACATGAGCGATGAAGTTCTCGAACGCTCTATCGACATCATGCTGCAGAGTCCATCTATGTCCGTCACTATGGAATTCCAAGGCGGTGAATCTCTACTAGCTTTAAACCAGGTTAAGAAAGCGGTACTACTGGCGAAAGAAAAGAATGAGCACGTAGGTAAAGAAATCGTATTTGTTATCTGCACGAATCTTACGAACGTTACTCGCGAAGACCTTGAATTCTTCAAAGAGCATAACGTAGAAATCTCTACTTCCCTTGATGGTCATGCTGCGCTACACAACCTGAACCGTCCTACGTCGGGCGGCAATAGCTACGAAAAAGTGATCCGTAGCTTTGATATGGTTCGTGAGATGTATGGTGAACTTCGCTTGTCTGCACTTATGACGACAACCAAAGAATCACTCAATTACCCGAAAGAGATTATTGACGAGTACGTTCGCCAAGGCCTACACCAAGTCTTTATCCGTGAACTTAACCCGTACGGTTTCGCGGAGAAAGCCGCGCGTAAGATCGGCTACACAACAGATGAATTCCTACAGTTCTACAAGGAAATGTTGGATTGTGTCATTGAAATAAATAAGAAAGGCATTCCTTTTGAAGAGTGTTTCGCTGGTCTAATTCTGCGCAAGCTTATGACACCTTGGAGCATTGGGTTTGTTGATCTGCAGAGCCCAACAGGAACCGGCTTCAACGTAACGCTGTACAACTACAACGGTAAGGTTTACCCAAGCGATGAATCCCGCATGATGGCCGAAACTGGCGATGATACTTTCTGCTTAGGCAATGTATTGACAGATAGCTACGAGCAGTTGTTCTTTGGTGAGCCAATGCAACTAATCGCGTCAGCAGCTTTGAACGAAGCATTGCCGGCTTGTAGCGATTGTGCATACGCACCATTTTGTGGTTCGGAGCCGGTTCGTCGCCTGCAGACTCAAGGTGATGTGGTTGGCCACCGTCCAACTGATTCATATTGCTACCGTAACAAAGCTATCATCCAGCACATTATTAACTTGTGGCTGAATGGTGATGCAGAAACAAAAGCAATCATGTTGCGTTGGATGCGAGGTTAATTGTGGAAAAGTTCAAAGTAGCGCTGAAGTCGGAGACGACTGGTATCCAGGGCGAACAACTAGGTTTAGCTGTATGCTCATGGTCTGACGATTATCAGGGCAAAAACGTACTGTACTACTACAAAGGTGGTGAGCTAGATCAAACGATGTTGGAGAAGGCTTCCCTTATTGTTACCAAACAACCAGTAGGCGAAGTAAGTTTACCTGTGGTAAAGATTGATTACGATTACTTGGTAGAAGGTTCAGTACTGCAGATCGCACCAAGTGGTAAAATCCGCGTGATGTTTAACCCAGAGTCGGGCAACAATGCGCTGTTCGTTACGGACGCGTGTAATAACTATTGTGTCATGTGTCCGCAACCACCTAAGCCGGTCTCAATTGAGCACTGTACTGATTACTTGTTAGAGATTATATCTCTGATTCGTGAATGCGATGCACCAGAATCACTTGGGATCACTGGCGGTGAGCCGACAATGATTCGCGAAGGCTTGATCGAGGTGATTAGCAAAGCATCAGAGAAATTTCCCGAAACAGTTATCCAACTGCTATCAAATGGCCGTTTCTTTGCTTACCGCGACTACACGAAAGAGCTGGGCGCTACGACTAAGAAGTTGTTCGTAGGTATCCCGCTGTTCGGCGCAACTTCAGATATCCACGATTACATTGTTCAAGCCAAAGGCGCATTTGAGCAAACTATCAATGGTATTTATGAGTGTAAGCGCCAAGGCATCGAAGTAGAATTGCGCGTCGTTCTTCACAAACATACTGTAGAAGAGTTGGACCTATTAGTTGAGTTTATTCATCGCAACTTACCATTCGTGAACCACGTAGCCCTAATGGGGATGGAGAACATGGGTTTTGCGAAGATGAACTACAAAGATTTGTGGATCGATCCGGTTGAGTATAAAGCAAAGCTATCCCGTGTGGTTGGGATGCTCACTCTGTTTGGTATGAACGTGTCTGTCTTCAACCTACCGTTTTGCCTTGTCGATCCATCAATTTGGAATCATTGCCGTCAAAGTATTAGTGATTTCAAAACTGCGTACCACCCATCTTGTGAGTTGTGCAGTATGAAGCTGGAATGTGCCGGTTTCTTCTCATCAACGAACGAAAAGTTCTTGTTAACAGATACAATTAATATCGTGCCAGTGGAGGCATAATGAAACTACCATCTCTAAAGAAAAGTGGTGATAAATCACCTATTCATAAAATCAAAACTCTAGTTACCAGCGTTCTAGCAGCTACACTATCTTTTGGTGCAGCAGCAGCGCCAGCGAGTACGCCAATCACTGAAGCTAGTTCTATCCTATCTACTCTACAAGTAGACGGCCAAGCGCGTGTGATCAACCTAGCTCCGACTGAAGGTGAGAACCTACTAGCGGCACATTACAGCCACCGTTCTCACTCCAGCCATAGCTCACACCGTTCGCATAGTTCACACAGCAGTCACTACTCATACGTGTACTAATACAGTTCAAGTTCTAAAAGAATGAAGGGAATGGTGGCTTAGCTGCCCATATAAAAAAGGCGAACCAAACGGTTCGCCTTTGTCGATTTAGAGACTACAAAAATTAATCTTCGTAGTTATCGATGCTTGGGCACGAGCAGATTAGGTTACGGTCGCCGTATACGTTATCTACGCGGTTTACTGTTGGCCAGTACTTCCAAGATTTGGTCGCTTTAGAAGGGAAGCAGCCAAGCTCGCGAGAGTAAGGACGGTCCCACTCTTCAGCAGAAAGGTCAACTTGCGTGTGTGGTGCGTTAACAAGTGGGTTGTTATCCAGTGGCCATTCACCGTTTTTCACTTTTTCCATTTCTTCGCGGATAGCGATCATCGCATCACAGAAGCGGTCTAGCTCTTCTAGATCTTCCGATTCCGTTGGCTCAACCATTAGCGTGCCCGCTACAGGGAACGACATAGTTGGTGCGTGGAAACCGTAGTCCATTAGACGCTTCGCAATGTCTTCTTCGCTGATGCCTGTTTCTTCTTTCAGTGGACGGATGTCGATAATACATTCGTGCGCTACACGACCATTTTTGCCACGATAAAGAACAGGGTAGTGTTGGCGAAGTGTTTCCATCACGTAGTTTGCGTTCAGAATTGCTACTTTTGTTGCATCTGTTAGGCCTGCTTCGCCCATCATTGCGATGTAAGCCCAAGAGATCGGTAGGATAGAAGCGCTACCCATATCTGCTGCTGATACTGCAAAATCTTCGCCTTCTACGCCGTCTTCAATATGGCCTGGTAGGAAAGGCGCTAGGTGAGATTTCACACCGATAGGACCCATACCCGGACCGCCACCACCGTGCGGGATGCAGAAGGTTTTGTGTAGGTTTAGGTGAGAAACGTCTGAACCAATAAAGCCTGGTGATGTTAGACCAACCTGCGCGTTCATATTCGCGCCGTCTAGGTAAACCTGACCGCCAGCGGCATGAACCATTTCACACACTTCTTTCACTTTCTCTTCGTAAACGCCGTGCGTAGAAGGGTAAGTGATCATAATGCTTGATAGGTTATCTTTGTGCTTCTCGATTTTCGCTGCTAGGTCGTCGATGTCGATGTTGCCTTCTTCATCACACTTAACCACGACAACTTTCATTGACACCATAGATGCTGTCGCAGGGTTAGTACCGTGCGCAGAGCTTGGGATCAAACATACGTTGCGGTGACCTTCGCCACGGCTTTCGTGGTAGCGTTGAATCGCGATAAGACCTGCATACTCACCAGATGCACCAGAGTTTGGCTGAAGTGAGAATGCGTCGTAGCCTGTGATCTCACAAAGCTTCTCTTTTAGATCTTTCGCTAGTGCTGCATAGCCCGCCGCTTGTTCTGCTGGCGCGAATGGGTGGATAGAACCAAACTCAGGCCAAGTGATTGGGATCATCTCTGCTGCTGCGTTCAGCTTCATCGTACAGCTGCCTAGTGGGATCATGCCATGCGTTAGCGAGAAGTCTTTGTTCTCTAGCTGTTTCAGGTAACGCATCATTTGCGTTTCGCTATGGTGCGTATTGAATACAGGGTGAGTCAGGTATTCTGTTGTGCGGCGTAGCGCTTCTGGAATTGCCGCAAACTCGTTGCCTGCGATTTCCGTCGATAGTGCTGCTACGTCTTCTTTTACACCAAAGACTGCAAATAGTGCTTCTACATCAGCGACCGTGGTTGTTTCGTCACAGCTAATACCTAGCTTGCCTGGTAGTAGACGTAGGTTGATGTCTGCTGAAAGTGCTTTTGCGTAAAGCTCTTCTGTTTTTGAACCTGTGTTGATCGTGATGGTATCGAAGAAGCTGTTATGAGCAAGTTCAAAGCCACCTTTGGTTAGGCCAGCGGCGATAATCGCAGTCATATGGTGTGTACGGCGAGCAATAGTGCGTAGACCTTCTGCGCCGTGGTAAACCGCGTAGAAAGACGCCATGTTAGCTAGCAATGCTTGAGCGGTACAGATGTTCGATGTCGCTTTTTCGCGGCGGATATGCTGCTCACGAGTTTGCATTGCCATGCGCAGTGCTTGGTTACCGTTAGTATCGATAGAAACACCGATAACACGACCTGGCATGGTACGCTTGTGTTTGTCACGCGTTGCCATGAATGCCGCGTGTGGACCGCCGTAACCCATAGGAACGCCAAAACGTTGTGCAGAACCGATTGCTACGTCTGCGCCCATTTCACCAGCAGGCTTCAATAGGGTAGAAGCAAGCAGGTCAGTCGCAACAGTGACAAGCGTTTTGTTTGCTTGCGCTTTTGCGATGATGTCCGTTAGGTCACGAACTTCACCTGTTGTGCTTGGGTATTGAACTAAAGCGCCGAACACGTCTTGCTCTGGTAGGGATTCTAGCGAACCAACCAGAACTTCAAAGCCGATGAATTTTGCACGAGTTTTTACTACTTCTAGCGTTTGTGGGTGAACATCGTCAGCCACAAAGAATACGTTACTCTTGCTCTTACCTGCGCGCTTACACAGAGTCATTGCTTCTGCTGCCGCTGTTGCTTCGTCTAGCAATGAGGCGTTCGCGATTTCCATACCAGTTAGGTCGATGATCATTTGTTGGAAGTTTAAAAGGGCTTCCAAGCGACCTTGAGAAATTTCAGGTTGGTAAGGTGTGTAAGCAGTATACCAGCCAGGGTTTTCTAGCACGTTACGTAGAATGACGTTTGGAGTAAACGTGTTGTAGTAGCCCTGGCCAATGAATGTACGTTTAATTTGGTTTTGTTTAGCAAACTGCTTCATCGTCACTAGCATGTCTGCTTCGCTTTTCGCTTCTGCCAACGTCATTGGTTGCTCTAGGCGAATTTGTGCAGGCACAGTTTCTTCGATGAGGGCGTCAAGGCTTACCGCGTTGATGGCATCCAACATTTTTTGTTGGTCTGATTTGCTTGGTCCGTTGTGGCGTCCAACGAACTCATTTTGTGTGCTGAGGCTTTGAAGTAATTCAGTCATTGTCCTTTACCTACTCCTTGGCTCGGGTAACGGAAATGGTCGTTAGTGACACATTTAATTATACGTCCGAACCTAGAAAAAAAGCTGCTCTCTAAACAGGCTAGGGAACAGCTTTCGTCACATCCTAATTACTCTTCTTCGATAGAGTTTAGGTATTCTTCCGCGTCTTTTAAGTCATCCAACTCAGATGGGTTTGAAAGCTTCACTTTCACAATCCAACCACCTTCGTACGGTTCTTCGTTGATTAGCTCTGGGCTGTCTTCTAGTTCTTCGTTGATTTCTACGATTTCACCGGTAACAGGAGAGTAGATATCTGACGCTGCTTTTACAGACTCAACCAAAGAGAAGCTTTCACCTGCTTCTACTTCGTCTTCTACGTCTGGTAGGTCAACGAATACTACGTCACCCAACATTTCTTGCGCATGCTCAGAAATACCAAGTGTTACTGTGCCGTCACCGTTGTCACGTACCCACTCGTGGCTATCTGTAAACTTCAGTGTTTTGTCCATTGCTTAATCTCCAAATAACTTGTCAGGAATTATTGTGATTTTTAAAAAATCGTTTATTGGTAAAGAGGGAAGCGACTGCAAAGTTCTTTTACTTCTTTGCGAACGCGTTTTTCAACGTCTGCGTCACCTTCTGGGTTGTTCACCAAACCATCCAGCACGTCACCTATCCAATTACCGATGAGTTTGAATTCTTCAGCGCCAAAGCCGCGGCTTGTACCCGCAGGCGTTCCTAAACGGATGCCCGATGTAATCATAGGCTTCTCTGTATCGAATGGGATGCCATTTTTGTTACATGTGATCCCAGCACGTTCTAGAGCTTCTTCTGCTTTGTTGCCTTTCAAGCCCTTAGGGCGAAGGTCAACCAGCATTAGGTGCGTGTCTGTGCCACCAGTTACGATGTCGCAACCGCGAGTTTGCAATACTTCCGCTAGGACTTTTGCGTTATTGATCACCGAATCAATATAAGTTTTAAATTCAGGGCCAAGCGCTTCTCCAAATGCAACCGCTTTTGCTGCGATAACGTGCATCAGTGGGCCGCCTTGTAGGCCAGGGAATACGGCCGAGTTGATTTTCTTAATGATGTCTTCGTGGTTAGTCAGGATCATACCGCCGCGAGGGCCACGCAATGTTTTGTGTGTTGTGGTTGTCACAACATGCGCATGTGGCAATGGGCTAGGGTGTGCACCTGTTGCGATAAGGCCAGCAATGTGCGCCATATCGACCATAAGAATTGCGCCAACTTCGTCAGCGATTTCACGGAACTTAGCAAAATCGATAACGCGTGGAATAGCACTGCCACCCGCGATGATCATCTTTGGTTTGTGCTCTACTGCAAGTGCACGAACGTGGTCGTAGTTGATTTCTAGTGTTTCGCGATCAACGCCGTATTGAACTGCGTTAAACCATTTACCAGAAAGTGCTGGGCGTGCACCGTGTGTTAGGTGGCCACCAGCGTCCAAAGACATGCCAAGAATGGTGTCACCTGGTTGAAGAAGAGCCAGTTTCACCGCACCATTTGCTTGAGCGCCTGAGTGAGGTTGAACGTTTGCGTATTCGCAATTAAAAAGTTTTTTCGCGCGTTCGATGGCAATGGCTTCCACTGTATCTACGTGCTCACAACCACCGTAGTAACGACGACCTGGATAACCTTCAGCGTATTTGTTTGTTAGGCATGTGCCTTGAGCTTGCATTACCGCTTTAGAA
Organism: Vibrio sp. Y10_XG_PY6; assembly: GCF_024181795.1. Taxonomy (NCBI): domain Bacteria; kingdom Pseudomonadati; phylum Pseudomonadota; class Gammaproteobacteria; order Vibrionales; family Vibrionaceae; genus Vibrio; species Vibrio sp. Y10_XG_PY6. The sequence goes on along the minus strand of NZ_JAMZAQ010000001.1, from coordinate 1,117,522 downwards.
ACAATGTTCTCAGAAGCGATAAGTTCGATTTGTTCGTTTTGGCGAGCGGATTCCGCCTGAATTCCAGCAAAGACAGCATCATCTGTCGCAGAGAGGTTGGTAGAGAAAAAGTTTTCCAAGCTGTGGTTAGGGTAACTCTTATTCATGGTAGTTGACCTTCCAAATCTTAAAATGAACCCGCAATAGATGAATTATGATTTGCGGTTGTGGTTCATTTGTCCTCAAAACAGCTGAACTGCATAGCAGAACAGAGTGAACATCCGGCCCTAAATGTGGGCAAAAACTCCGTCGGATTGCGTGTTTCCTTTACCAATCTCTTACGGAAATATGCATCTCTACATCTAACAAGTTGGTAACATAGCGCCTGCGGCGGGAACAATCAACCAAAAATTTCCTATAGGAAACAAGATTTCAAAATTTGTTAACAAGAGCACGGTTTAATTCACTTGGTGGACTTTTATCCACTATGTGCTTCATGCACAATGCTAGTAGGACAAAAATAAGGATATCTATAGAGGGATTTATGGCAGAAAGTATTTACGATGAATACCCATCGATGACGTTAGCGAAAGAGCAAAATGATCAAAATATCGAGCCATTAAAGCTGGGTCAGCGTATCAAGGATATCCGCTCAAAACTTGGTATTACACTAGAAGAAGCCAGTCAGCGAACAGGGCTTGCTCGTTCTACACTGAGTAAAATAGAAAATGAGCAGATTTCTCCGACATTTCAAGCAATGCAAAAATTGGCGCTTGGCTTACAAATTGATATGCCGCAACTCTTTGAGCCACCTAGAAAAAAGGTTGCGACAGGGCGTAGGGATGTTACCAAGAAGAATGAAGGCAAACCACACCCAACGCAAACCTATGAACATGAACTGCTCGCTACTCAACTTTCCAATAAGAAAATGATGCCGTTTAAGAGCCAAATTCGTGCTCGCAGTTTTGATGAATACAAAGACTGGGTTCGTCATGATGGCGAAGAATTTCTGCTTATCTTATCTGGTGAGGTCATGTTCTATTCTGAGTTCTACGAACCTGTGGTTCTAAGCGAGGGCGACAGCGTCTATTACGATGCGAACATGGGACATATGTTGACCAGTGTTAGCGAGGAAGATGCGCACATTTTGTGGGTGACAGCCAAATAGTGATAAATAATTGTAAATTTCCTATAGTGAAAGCAAACGATTGCTGTTGGTGGTCGTTATGATGAAAAGGCGCTTTTTTGATGAGAACACACTCATTAAAGCGCTTTTTTTTGTACGATTTGTTGTGATTAAAATGTTAAGAGTCACACTTTTGCAAGTCGATCTACGTCTTGTTCGTGCAAAATAGAATGAGCCGTGTTTATTATTGGAAACACATCGAATGCCGATAGCATTCTCGGGTCTATCTAAATGGAGACGAAAATGACTCAAGAACTACTGAAAACACCACTACACGCACTTCACGTTGAAGTTGGTGCCAAAATGGTCCCGTTCGCGGGTTACGATATGCCTGTTCAGTATCCTCTAGGCGTAAAAAAGGAACACTTACACACTCGTGATGCGGCAGGTCTGTTTGATGTTTCTCATATGGGACAACTTCGCCTAATTGGTGACGGTGCAGCTGCGTTCCTAGAAACATTAGTGCCAGTAGATATTGTGGATCTTGAGTCTGGTAAACAGCGTTATGCGTTCTTCACTAATGAAGAGGGCGGCATCATGGATGACTTGATGGTAGCGAACCTAGGCGATCATCTTTTTGTGGTTGTGAACGCGGCATGCAAAGAACAAGACATTGCACACCTACAATCGCATTTGCCATCTGGTGTTGAGTTAGAAATTATTGAAGACCGTGCTCTGCTTGCGATCCAAGGCCCTAAAGCGGCAGCTGTATTGGCGCGTTTTGCCCCAGAAGTTTCTGACATGCTGTTCATGGATATTCGTAAAGTCGATATTTTAAGCGCCGAATGCATTGTTTCTCGTAGTGGCTACACTGGCGAAGATGGTTACGAGATCTCGGTTCCTGCTGACAAGGCAGAAGAACTCGCACGTAAACTGACCGCGGAAGAGGAAGTTGAATGGATTGGCCTTGGTGCTCGTGATTCACTTCGTCTTGAGTGTGGTCTTTGCCTATACGGTCATGACCTAGACACAACAACTACGCCTGTAGAAGCAAGCTTGTTATGGGGCATCCAAAAGGTTCGTCGTATCGGCGGTGAACGTGAAGGTGGTTTCCCAGGTGCGGATATTATTCTTAAGCAGATCGAGACCAAAGATGTGGCGCGCAAGCGTGTCGGTTTGGTCGGCCAAACTAAAGCACCAGTCCGTGAAGGCGCGGAATTGTTTGATGCTGATGGCGTTAAAATTGGCGTTGTCACCAGCGGCACTGCGGGTCCAAATGCAGGTAAGCCTGTCTCAATGGGTTATGTGCGTGCTGATCTTGCTGCGATTGGTACCGAATTGTTCGCTGAAGTACGCGGTAAAATGCTACCAATGACGGTTGAGAAAATGCCGTTTGTACCGCAACGTTACTACCGCGGTTAGGTTACCCATTATTGTCATTCTTCGCGTATTCGCGAGGCAAGAAACAAGCAAAAATGCCGAGCTTTCTAGCTCGGCATTTTTATGTATATCGGTTTTATTTATACGCTTGGAAGTTATCGTAGTTTCTGCAGCCTTATCCGACCGCTTTGTCGATTGTACAACACATGTCGATAACGATATCTTCAAGTTTTTCCGGATGAATCATGTCTTCTTTTGCAATCCCAAACTGAGACGCCATGATCGTATTGAACAACTCCCAATGTTTGATCAGCATTTTTTCGCGATTATCAGCGATGTCAGGCCATGTCTCTTGCATCATCGGAGTAAGACTGATTGCACCATGTGCAAAAATCAACATCTGCCACTTTGATTCCCACTGATCAAATTGGGCGTTAGGGTTTTCACTGTTGTACTGCTCAAAAATTCCGGTAAATATCGCAGCAAACTCATCTTTTGACTTTAAGAAATACTGCAGCAGGGCACCATCATCGCCTTGGCGAATAGCATCAGCGATCATCTGTACTGGGTGAGGATTAACGAGCGCAAATGCCAGCATGCGAACCATGAACAGATAAATTTTTCTATTCGAAGGTGTGTTCTCTGGCATCTCATTGATTAATTCGGCCATATAGCACTGCATGAATTCATCCATCGCGTCGCTAACCGCTTGCCAAATCTTTTCTTTGCTGCCGAAGTGGTGACGGATCAAACTATGTGAAACACCAGCCTTTTCACTGATATTGCGCAGTGAGACACGCTCGTAACCAAGTTCACAAAACATATCTGCTGCCACCTTAAGGATCAGACACTTAGTTTGTTCTGCGGCTTCAGCACTTCTACGCCCCTGCTTTCTTTCATTCATAGTTCGAATTTTCCCGAATATTGATCAACGCGCTTACTTTTACCAGAAACAGGACGCTTTGACTAATTAATTTGCTTTCCACCTGGAAAATATCTTGATCGATTTCAAATTCTGCATATACTGCACGACTGTGTAATAAATAAAACCTACGGAGAAAGCGGGTGCGAAAACAATATTTAAAGCGCACTTTAGTTGGTGCTGTGGTGACATTAAGTCTCTCTGGCATGCTAACTGGGTGTAACAAAGCCATTTCCGAGCCGTCTGAACCTTTAATCAAACCTGTAAAATTACTGGCGGTGAAAGATCTAGAAGTTGAAGACTCGCATGCCTTTTTAGCGCGTATTGATGCGACACATCGCGCACAGCTTTCTTTTCAGGTTGGTGGTGAGGTAGATGAATTACTTGTTCGCATGGGCCAAGAGGTAAAAAAAGGTGAAGTGCTTGCAACGTTAGACCCTAAAGATCTTCAGCTTGCGTTAGACGCCTCTCAAGCACAATTCGCGTTAGCAAAAACGCAATGGGAGCGCGCGAAAAACCTTTATGGAAAAAAGCTGATTAGTACAGATGAGTACGACCAGAAAGAAACTCAATATAAAGCGGCATTGGCAAACTACGAACAAGCCAAAACAGATTTGAGTTATACCAAGATTCACGCACCTTTTGATGGCATCGTGTCATACACCTACGTTAACCCGTTTCAAGTGGTCGCAGAGAAGCAAGAAATCCTGAATCTTATCGATAACACGACCTTAGATGTGTCGTTCACACTGCCAGTCAGTTATGCGGAATCCGTATCACTTGAGTCACTGCAAAACTCCGATATGTGGGTGACGATGGATAGCGAGCCAGGAAAACGTATCCCTGGAAAATTTAAAGAAATTTCGACTCAGCCAAATATCGATACCAACAGTTATGAGGCGATCGTAACCATCACTCGACCAGAAGATCGCAATTTGCTAACAGGTATGACAGGGCAGGTGCACATAGCTAAACAACATCTATCGGACGCGATGACGTTGCCTCAATCCGCTTGGGTAAACAAAAAAGAGACGCAAGGCGAAGTGTGGGTAATGGACAGAAACACACAGCAAGTTAATAAAGTCACAGTGTCTCTTGATGCCTCTGGAGGTGTGAAAGCAGGGCTTGATAACAATGATTACGTTGTTGTTGCTGGCGTTGAGCGACTGGTCGAAGGACAAGTCGTGAAAGCTTGGGTTCGTGAGGGAGGCATTTAATGAAACGATCTCTATTTACGATCTCTGCAATTGCGCTTGCAGTTTTAACGGGTTGCAAAAATGAAAACCAAGCTGTTGTCGAGCAGCCGCTTTTTGTGTCGACTATCTCTGTGGATGCGCCGGTACAAAGCCAATATCGAGCTTTTAAAGGAATAGTTGTACCAGCAGAGCAAACGCCTATGGCATTCCGCCGCGCGGGAGAAATTCAACACGTGTTGGTGAAAGCGGGCGACGTTGTTAAGCAAGGCCAAATGATCGCAAAGCTGGATGACAGCAAAGAAAAGCAAGCCGTAAATGACGCAGAAGCGCAATATACACTGGCGATTCGTCAGCTCAAACGCGGCGAAGACCTACACGCACGTCAGATGATCTCAAAAGCCGAGCTTGATGAGCTAACGGCTAATAAAGAGTTGGCAGAGGCTAATTTCTATAACGCCACCAATCAATTGAACTACACCCGTTTATTCGCCCCGTTTGCCGGTAAAGTGTCGGACGTTTTCAAAGAGCGTTTTGAACGTGTGGCAGTTGGAGAGCCGGTGTTGAACCTATACCAAAACGATTTGGTGTACGTGCGCATTGAGCTTTCCGATAATGTTCTCGCTATGGTGGACCCAAATTCAGACAACATGAGTTACAAGCCTAGAGCAACCTTCTCCGGCATTAATGACACATTTGCTTTGGACTATTTAGAGCACACAAGTGAGCCTAACTCCGAAACTCAAACTTACGAAATGTATTTGACGATGCCACAGCCAAAACCAGAGATATTGCCGGGAACCAGCGTCAGTGTTCTGGTCGATATGGTGAAAGCGGGGATTACCTCCATCGATGGTTACAGTATTCCAGTGACGGCGCTTCAAGCGGGCAGCGAAGAGAATGAGTTCTTTGTATGGAAAAAAGAGGGTGACGTTGTCACCCGGGTGCCTGTGATGATTTCCCAAGTGAATGGCAACGGAGCCATTGTGTCGTCAGGAGTTAAGCAAGGCGACGTTCTGATTAATTCAAACCTACGTAAATTACGTGAAGGGAAACATGTGGATGTTGTGGAGAATAAACAATAATGAACATTGCTGAGTACTCAATAAAAAATAAAGTCATCAGCTGGTTGTTTATTATTATCCTTGCTGTTGGTGGTTTAACGTCGTTTTTGGAGCTTGGACGACTAGAAGACCCGGCATTTACGATTAAAGATGCCATGATCATTTCAACATACCCTGGCGCGACGTCGAAAGAGGTTGAAGAAGAGCTGACGTATCCTTTAGAAAAAGAGATTCGAAAACTCCCTTATATAGACAAAATTACCTCTACGTCTTCTGATGGTATGTCTCAAATCACGGTCAGTATGGAAATGGACTATGGTCCTGATGAACTGCCGCAAATTTGGGATGAAATGCGCCGTAAAATTAATGACTTGCGACCAACTTTGCCTCAGGGCGTACAATCTTTGCAGATCATTGATGATTTCGGTGACGTTTATGGCGTGATGCTGATGCTCACTGGCGATGACTACGATTATGTCGAGCTAAAACGCTATGCTGATTACCTGACTCGTGAAATCGAGCTGGTTGATGGCGTAGGAAAAGTGGATATCACGGGCGATCAGCAAGAAATGCTGTTTGTTGAGATCTCTCTTGACCGCCTTGCCGCGCTGAACTTAGACATGAATGTGGTTGCGAGCTTGTTGAACCAACAAAATAATGTGGTTTCAGCAGGGGAAGTGATGGTCAATGGCGAAAGCCTTGTCATTCGTCCAAGTGGTACCTTAAACACCGTAGAAGCGCTAGAAAACTTGATCATTCATGGTCGTGACACTGGGAACCTAATTCGTCTAAAAGACGTAGCAACGATTTCTCGTGGTATCCAAGAGAAGCCAAGCAACGTCGTACTCTTTAACGGTCAAAAAGCGATTAATATCGGTATCTCGTTTGCGTCAGGTGTGAACGTGGTTGAGGTTGGCGAACGTTTGGATGCGGAGCTTGCGAGCCTTGAGTCTATCAAGCCTGCTGGCATCGATATGAACTACTTTTACAACCAAGCCAATGAAGTGGATGAGTCCGTTAAAGCGTTCGTAATTAGCCTAGCAGAGGCAGTGGCGATCGTTATCATCGTTCTGCTGTTTACGATGGGCTTACGCAGTGGTGTCATCATTGGCGTCGTGCTGTTATTGACGGTGTTCGGTACCTTCATATTGATGAATTACAACAATATTGAGCTGCACCGTATTTCTCTTGGCGCGTTAATTATTGCTCTGGGCATGCTGGTTGATAACGCGATTGTGGTCGTGGAAGGCATCTTGGTTGGCCTAAAAAAAGGGCGCACTAAAGTTCAAGCGGCCGTCGATATTGTAAAGCAAACACAGTGGCCTTTGCTTGGCGCAACCATCATTGCGATTACGGCTTTTGCACCTATCGGTTTGTCGCAAGATGCAACGGGTGAGTTCATGGGCTCTCTATTCTGGGTGCTGTGTTTCTCACTATTTTTGAGCTGGATTACCGCTATTACGCTGACGCCATTCCTCGCAGATCTATTGTTGAAAGAAGAGGACAGGGGCCAAGATACCAACGAAGAAGATCCCTATAAAGGTTGGCTGTTTGTTGTATTTGGCGCATCGCTAAAATTCGCACTGCGATTCCGTTGGCTAACGGTTGCTGGCATGGTCGCGCTATTAGTGGGTGCTGTCGTGGCATTTGGTAATGTAAAACAGCAGTTCTTCCCACCATCGAACACGCCGATGTTTTACGTTGATATGTGGATGCCAGAAGGTACGGATATCCGCGAAACGATCAAAAAAGCCGAAGAAGTGGAAAGCTACATTCGTCAGCAAGACGATATTGACTTTGTTTCTGCTTCAATTGGGCAGGGTTTGCAGCGTTTTGCTCTTACGTATCAGCCAGAGAAAAGTTACGAAGCGTACGCCCAGTTCCAAGTTCGCGCCACTGATCGTGAGAGCATGTTCGGTTTGTTGCACAAGTTAGATGCTAACCTTGCGAAGACGTTTGATGCACCGACATTTCAATTTAAATTGATGGAATTTGGCCCTTCACCAGCGTCTAAGATCGAAGCGCGTATTACTGGTCCCGATCCACAAGTTTTACGTGATTTAGCGGTGCAAGTTGAAGACATCCTTCATACCGACCCTGGTGCCCGAAACATTCGTCACGATTGGCGAGAGCGTACTAAGGAGCTTGTGCCTGTTTTCAATGAGTCTAAAGCTCGTCGCTTGGGCATTTCGAAAGAAGATCTTTCAAGCACACTGCAAATGGCGTTTGGTGGTAGCACGTTGGGTTACTTACGTGATGGTACACACACGTTGCCAATTATGACGCGCCTTCCTGAAGAAGAACGCGTGGACTTTGAATCACTACAAAACGTGACCATTTGGAGCCCATCACTGCAAACGTACATTCCGGTCGACCAAGTGATTGATGGCGTTAAATTGGATTGGAGCGAGCCGCTAATTCAGCGTCGTGACCGCAAGCGCACGTTAACTGTGCTCGCTGACCACGATGTGTTGAGCGACGACACGGCGGCAAGCTTGTTTGCGCGTGTGCAGCCTAAAGTGATGGCACTGCATATTCCAGAAGGTTACGAAATCACATGGGGTGGTGAGTATGAATCATCGAAAGATGCGCAAGAAGGTCTGTTTGGTTCGTTGCCGATGGGTTACTTGTTGATGTTCATCATTACTATTTTGCTGTTTAACTCAATTAAAAAGCCGTTGGTCATTTGGTTCACCGTGCCGTTGGCGATCATTGGTGTTGCCTTTGGTTTGCTCACCACGAATATGCCGTTCAGCTTTACAGCATTCCTTGGTTTGCTGAGCCTAAGTGGGATGATTTTGAAAAACGGTATTGTGTTGCTTGATCAAATTAACCTTGAGTTGGAATCAGGGAAAGAGCCTTACCTCGCGATTGTCGATAGTGCGATCAGTCGTGTTCGTCCGGTAAGTATGGCTGCTCTGACGACCATCTTGGGGATGATTCCACTCGTCTTCGATGCCTTCTTTGGATCGATGGCAATAACGATTATGGCAGGTCTTGGTTTTGCTACAGTACTGACACTGATTGTAGTGCCAGTGATGTTTGCGATTCTGTTTAGGGTAAAACCGACCACTGCATAGGGACTCCTGGCTATTTGCCAGCTTCCTGCCTAGCCCTGAAGGTTTTCTTCAGGGCTTTTTTGATCTTACCAATGTACACCAACCCATTCATTTACTTGATTCTAATGATTTTCTTACGAATGCAATGCAAATCATGCGTATACTGATGGAACGATAGATCAAAGAGCGAGATAACATGAACAAGCGCGTATTACACGGACTCTTCTTCGTCGGTTCTTTCACCTTGGTCGGCTGTACTACGACAGACAGTATGACTACAGAAGAGGCTAAGCAAGCCGTTCCTAAAATCAACAGCGTTAGCACTGAAGTCATCTCCAACTGGATTGATAACAAGGTTTTAGCGCCTGAAGGGCTTTCACTCGAACAAGACAATCTACGTTATATATCGGGTAGCGCCGACTTAAACAGCGATGGCAATGCAGAACACATTGTATTGCTACAAGACCGTTATTTCTGTGGCAGCGGTGGTTGTGCAGCTTATATGTTTGATAACGAGGGGAACGTTATCAATCGAATATCTGTCACTCGCACGCCTATTGTACTTGCAGATAGTTACAGCAATGGCTGGCAAGATTTCATCGTTTGGAGTAATGGCTCATATCGACTCATGAGTTACAACGGTGAATCTTACCCGAGTAACCCTTCTTTGGAGCCAAAGGTGGATCGTGACTCAAACCAGCAGGCGGCAATTGCGAATGTAATGGCGACAGAGCTTTATCAGCAAGATGGCTATGACATTATGCCCGCTGATTCGAAAACTTTGTGGACGCCGGCCAATGTATACCACTTCACCTTTAAACATTACGGTGATCCGCATAGTACTTATAAAGCTACCGTGGATATGAACAGTGGGGAAGTAGACATTGTTGCCGTTCCGGCTGCGGAATAAAAAACACCTCCCTTAACCGGAATTAAAGGGAGGTGCTGAATGCCAAATTCGAGGGTGGCATTGTTAAGCGGTGTAATTCTGTTTATGCCGCGACTTCTTGTTTGGCTTCTGCTTTGCTTTTTAAGAAAGCGTAAGTAAAGCCAGTTACTGCTGTACCAGCTGCGATAGCCACTAAGTACATTAACACTGGTGAAATGGCGTTAGGGATTAACAGTACGAACAGACCGCCGTGTGGTGCCATTAATTTTGCACCGAACAGCATTGATAGGGCACCAGTAAGCGCGCCACCTGCCATACAAGATGGAATCACACGCATTGGATCTTTCGCGGCAAATGGAATAGCACCTTCAGAGATGAAACACAGGCCCAATACAAATGATGCTTTACCAGCCTCACGTTCATTTTGTTCAAATTTGTTCTTCGCAATGAAGGTCGCTAAACCCATACCTAGCGCAGGAACCATACCAGCAGCCATGATTGCTGCCATTGGCGCGTAAGTTTGCGAAGCCAATAGACCGACGCCAAATGCGTAAGCGGCTTTGTTTACTGGGCCACCTAGGTCGAAACACATCATCGCACCAAGGATAATACCTAGCAGAACTGCACTGTCAGATCCCATGTTGTTTAGGAAGTCAGTCAGGCCGTTCATGATGCCTGAAACTGGGCCACCTACGATGTAGATCATCACAAGGCCTGTGAACAGTGTTGCCACAAATGGAATGATCAGAATTGGTTTAAGCGCTTCCATCGATTGTGGGAGTTTTACTTTGTCCGCAAGGAGCTTCGCCGCGTAACCGGCAATGAAGCCAGCTGCGATACCTCCTAGGAAACCAGCACCCGTTGAACTTGCTAGCATACCGCCAACAAGACCAGGAGCCAGACCCGGACGGTCAGCAATCGAGAACGCGATGTAACCCGCAAGAACAGGAATCATCAATGCGAATGCAGAGCCACCACCAATGTTCATCAACGCTGCTGCTAGCGTGCCTTCTTCTTTAAATGCTTCAATACCAAACACGAACGATAGGGCGATGATCAAACCACCAGCGACAACCACAGGCAGCATGTGCGATACCCCTGTCATCAAGTGTTTGTAAGCGCCTTTCTTCTCGTCTGCTGCCGAAGCAGAATTTGCAGAACCTGAATGTTGGTAAATCGTGGCTTGCTCGAATGCTTTGTCCATCTCTTCGGCTGTTTTCTTCAGAGCTGGGCCTGTTTTCGTGCGGTACATCTTTTTGCCGTTGAAGCGATCAAGTGGCACTTCGATATCTGCAGCAATGATCACTAGATCAGCGTCTGCGATGTCTTGATCTGTCAGTTGGTTTTTCGCACCAACTGAACCACGAGTTTCCACCTTGATTTGATGGCCACGGCATTTGCCTTCTTCTTCTAGCGCTTCTGCTGCCATAAAGGTATGCGCAACGCCAGTAGGACAAGCGGTGATTGCGACAATTTTCTTCGCTGCTGATGTTGCTTCAGCAGTGCTAGGGGCTGCAAGTGTGGTTGCTTTTTCAAGTAAAGTGGCGTTTTCAACCGCTTGCTGGAGAAACGTAGTTGCGTCTTTTGCTACTTCGCTGATTTCCGCTTGGTAAACCTTTTTCCCTACGAAACGAGAAGTATCCACGCTAGTATTTGCCGCAATGATAATGACTTCTGCTTGTTCAACGTCAGCTTCCGTCAGCAGTGTAGGTTCAACCACACTTGATTGACATTCGATTTTTGCATTCCAGGTTAATTTTGCGGCTGCTTGTTCTAGTAACCCTGCCGCAAGGATGCTATTTGCAACACCGCTCGGACAGGCAGTAATAATGGCAATATTCATACGATAACCTTCTGTTCCTTAGTTTTGTTCTAAGTTTGTAATAGGGTAAAGCTCGCTAACTTCAGTTTGCTGCTTGATGTTCTCCAGTTCTTCCTGACTGGTTAGCCCTACGCCGACTTGACTAACTGCCAAGGCAGAAAGTGCTGTAGCGAAGCGCAATAAATCGTTTTTCGGCATCAGTTGCATGTGGCCCCAACACAAGCCAGCAACTAGCGTATCGCCTGCGCCAACGGTGCTTACCACATTCATTCGAGGGGGTTGTGCACGAAGCCATTTGCCTTGGTTTAGCCACATCACACCGTCAGCGCCCATCGACACAACAATGTTCTCGATGCCTTTGTCACTCAGTGTTTGCGCGGCGGCTTGGCATTGTTCTGGTGTTTCTAGGTGTTCGCCAACAAAATCACCAAGTTCTTCATCGTTAGGCTTAATCAACCATGGGTGAGCCTCAATACCTGATTTCAATGCGGCTTTACTGCTGTCGAACAACACCTTTTTGCCTTGTTGATGCAGTGCTTTTATCCACGCAGCACATTGTTCGGCGGTTACGCCTCCAGGTAAGCTACCCGCAAGCACAAAGTAATCGTGAGTCTCTGCGAGACGGAATAGCGTCTCCTCAAAGCGAGCAATTTCGTCAGCCGTTACTTGAACACCAGGGAAGTTAATGTCACTAACGTTGCCACTAGCCTCAACGAGCTTGACGTTGATACGAGTGGCACCTTGTACTTCTACAAACTCATTCTTAACGCCGATGTCATTGAAAAGCTGATGGAATAGCTCAGGGTTATCTTTACCAAGAAAGCCGGTAACCGTGACATCTGCGCCTAAATCGCTCAACACTTTTGCTACGTTGACACCTTTACCTGCAGCATGGAGATTGCTTTGCTGCACTAGGCTCACGGAACCAACGTTTAGCTCATTTACTGAACCTGTTAAATCTAATGCCGGGTTGAGCGTAATAGTGACAACTTTACTTGTTTTGTTCGTCATATCGGCTCCTTAACCTTCACCAAGGCCAGAAGCGATAGCATTCCCGATAGACTCCAAGGCTTGCGGTGCATCAGGGCCTTCCGCAGTAAATTGAAGTTGGTGACCGTGCTTAACGCCAAGCGCAATGACTTTCATTAGGCTCTTCGCGTTTACTGTTTTGCCATCACCGTCTAGGTTGGCAACGCGAATAGTGGATTCAAATTTTTTCGCTTCCGCCACTAACATTGCACCCGGACGAGCATGTAAACCATGAGAGTTTTTGATTTTAAATACAGCGGTATTGCCTTCTTCTGAGGATGCGGCTGTGACTTCTTCACCTTTAAACAAAGCAAGAATCTGTTCTACTGATGCATCTAAAAGCTTGCCGTGCTCATTGTTAAACACGATATTAGAAAGCGTTTTTAGGATAGGCTGGTGAGCATTGTTACATGCCGCAAACGCGACAAGTGCACGCACTTTTTGACCTTCATATTCGCAGTCGTTTGCCGTCGAGACAAATGACACGCCTGTGCGAGTGACATGTTTGTCACTGCCAATTAACCAAAGGCCATTACCTAAGTGAGTTGGTGTTTTGGTAACGAGATCTGCGACGAACTCGTTATCAGCACAGCCCGTGTTTTTCAAAAGACCACCAGCAACAGCACTCATTTGTAGCATATCGCTCGCAGGGAACATAAGTTGAATTAAAGAAGCGTCAAAGTCTGCTTCAAGCTGAACATCACCGTGGAGCAGGGCAATAATCTCGTCTTCATTTTTTGCATTACGTAGGCGTTCTTCTACGCCGTCAGCGCCTAGCACTTTCGTTAGCTGTTTAAGAATGCCAAGGTGCTCATCAGATTTAGCTGCAATGCCGATAGCGACGAATACCGTGTTACCATCACCCCAGTCGACACCTTGTGGAAAGTGGTGCACAGCAACACCCGTTGTTTTCACCATTGAGCGAGTGTCAGTCGTGCCGTGCGGGATGGCAATACCGTTCCCCAAAAACGTAGAGTTTTGGTTTTCACGGTTTAGCATGCCTTCCACATAACCTTGTTCAACAAGGCCTTTGTCTGTCAGGCTTTGCGCAATATTCTTGATTGCTGCAAACTTATCTGTCGCTGATTGCGAGAGGGTAATGTCGTTCTTATTTAGCTTAAGCATGGTGCTTCTCCAGCCTTAAGGTATCAATTTAAAAATTTAAAAATGTATTCTGTGTGAGAAGTTGAACGCTGCTTCTGCTGAGCGCTTATCACTCCTCAAACCATTCTATTTTTCAAGCTAAATCGATTCAGCTTATTGGTGAATTTTTTAAAAGACTCAGAAAAACTATTTTAAAAACTGACGTTAACAAACGAGTCTTTGCCGCTGTCCTATAGCCTAGCCTACAAATTGGTTTGTTGTGTATTCAGGTGATTTACGTCAATTTTTAAGTTTTGCTGAATCCTTTCAGCTTTTATACTGAATCGGTTCAGCTTATAATTCAACTTATCGAAAGATCGTTGATGTATTAATATGATCGCGCGCACAGAATAAGGTTTAGAATATGACACTGGATGAAATAGCCAAATTAGCGGGTGTTTCTAAGACAACTGCAAGCTATGTGATTAACGGAAAAGCGCAGAAATACCGCATCAGCGAGAAGACTCAGAAGAAAGTGATGGCCGTTGTAGAGGAATACAATTATAAGCCAGATCATGCGGCGTCTTCTTTGCGAGCAGGTAATTCACGCTCATTTGGGCTTATCATCCCAGACTTAGAGAACACCAGTTATGCGCGTCTTGCAAAACTGATTGAACAAAACTCGCGTAAAGCGGGGTACCAAATTTTAATTGGCTGCTCTGATGATGATCCTGATACAGAGCAAAAGGTGGCGGAAGCGTTAGTCAGTCGTCGCATTGATGCGTTATTTGTGGCAAGTGGTATGCCCACTGCAAACGAGTATTATCTTAAGTTGCAAAATTCTGGTACGCCAGTTATCGCGCTAGACCGCCCAATGGATGATGAGCACTTTTGTTGTGTCATCAGCGAAGATTTTGACGCCGCACTTGAACTCACTCAGTCAGTGCTGTCCGAGGATATAAAGTCCATAGGCTTGATTGGAGCGTTGCAAGACCTTCAAGTTTCAAAAGAGCGTGAGCTCGGTTTTATATCCGCTTCTCAACAAGGTGGCAAAACGGCAACAGTGGGTTATGGACAACACTTCTCCCGAGAAGAAGGCAAGAAAGTCTTAGAGAGATGGCTAGCAGAGAACGAGCTGCCAGATGCCATTGTCACAACGTCATACACACTGTTAGAAGGTGTGTTGGATGTGATGCTCGAAAAGCCAGAACTCATGAGCAAAGTTCGCCTAGCGACGTTTGGTGATAATCGACTGCTGGACTTCTTGCCAGTGAAAATCAACTCTTTACCTCAACAATTTGAGTTGATCGCGGACAGCGCAATGGAGTTAGCGCTCAACGCTTCCGCCAAACGTTATAAACCGGGCGTTGAGTTGATTCCACGTAAAATCGTTAAACGTCACTAAATAGGTTGCTCAAAGCTTTACTTCAGCCGTCAGCGCCACAAATGCGTGGTCGCTGGCGTTTTTATCGCTGTCATAAATCGGGTTGATCAGATGTTGGTTAGACACCTGATAGTCAACAACCTCGGCAACCGATATATCTGATAAGGTGTCAAACTCTTGAGAGAGCAAGATATAGTCGAGCACATTCCCAGTGGAAAAATGATAATGCGTAGCGGGGCGTTCATCCTTCAGAGCGTCACTTTGTAATGACCATCCATCTTTGAGTTGCAATTCAGTGACGCTGTCACTAGTATTAGATACCAATGCGCTATTAACACTGGTTGGAGTGATAGGTTGATTCATATCACCCATTAACACCGTTGGCATTGGCTCCTTTCTATACCTTTTTTGCATCGCGTCTCTTAACATCGCAGCTTCCCAACCTCTTTGCTGGGTGGATAACCAGCGCCCAATAATCGTGCTAGACGTTTCTGGTTGTTCTGAGTCGGCTGGGCGTTGAGATTTTAAGTGCGTTACGTAAACGGCGATATGGCCGAGTACAGGATGTATCACTTGCGCATAGATAGGTTTGCGACTGAACTCTGGAGCAATATTCACTCCAAAAGGCTCAAGCGTTGCTAAGTCAAACTCTACCGCTTGTACTTTTTCTATTGGAAACCGAGATGCGATTGCCACAACAGGGCTTGAGTAAATGTACTCATCCTCAACATGTGGGGTGTCAACGGTCACAAAGTAGGGGTAGCCGAAGGTTGAAAAGAATGCGCGAGTTTGCTCAATACTGAACACCTCTTGTAAGCCAATCACGTCAGCTTCGAGTTTTTCAATTTGGCGTTGCGTCCAAGCAAGTTTGTCTTGCCATTGCTCTAACGAGTAGATGTTTTCGAAATCATAGTAGGCATCAGGAGGTGCGACAAAATTAAACAAGTTAGCCGTGACAAAGGTAATTCTGCTTGGTTGAGACAAAGTATTCGCTCTTTTCAACAATAACTTGAAGAGTATATACCTTCAGACTGCGTAATTGCAGCTTCGTTTGAACCAAGCCTCGACATACAAGCTAACGAGCAGCAAGTTAAATGGGTTAAGAGGTACTCAAATGCCAAGGCTAATCGGTGATTGAGCATCGGCAGAGGTTTCTATTTTTAAGCATTGCGTTTAAACTTCAGGGCATCAAATAGTAAGAGTAAGTAACATGACCCAAGATTACGACCACGAAGAGTATTTAGAAGGCGAAGAGATTGAGATCGAAGCGATTGGCATCGACGTTGATGCGCATCCGATCGAACTGTACAAGCTTTTTAAAATCGCGAACTTGGTCAGCGGTGGCGGCGAAGCAAAGCATATCATCGAAGAAGGTTACGTCGCGGTGAATGGTGAGCTAGAAACACGTAAGCGCCGCAAGATGTATGATGGTGACTTTTTTGAGTTTAACCAGGAATATTATGTTGTGGTTTGCGATGCGCCAGTAACTGAACCTGAAACGGCAGAGCAAAAAGCGGAAAAGAAAGCGAAGAAAGAAGCGCAATCTGCACGTAAAGAGAAATCTCGCCAAAGCAAGCCAGCTAAAGGCTCTGGACCTAAGTCAACAGGCCGAAAAGCAGCGCATAAAGAGCGCAAAGCACAACAAAACTCGCTGTCGCAATCGGCGAAGAAAGGTAAGAAAGCTGAAAAGCCGCAAGCGACTCGTGATCCGAAGAGCGGACGTAACTCTATTGACTTTTTCTAAGCAAATTAATACCTAGCTAGGCATGTCATCGCCAAGCAAAACCCAAAAGCGCCGAGTATATATCGGCGCTTTTTTGGTTTTACTGTATCGTAAGGGGGTAGTGTCAATGCACTGTCGTCTCAATGTTTAGGCTATCGGTCCAGTGATGAATGGCGCAAGGCTTACCTAAGTAAAAGCCTTGGTAATAATCCAAATCAAGTTGATACATCGCTTGCAGCTGCACGTCTTCTTCTACCCCTTCTATGATCACTTTTGCTCCCATATGAGCCGCGAGCTCAACGGCGCTATGTATGGAAAAGGTTTCTCCGGCGCAGTAATCAAGTAGATAGGAGCGATCGATTTTTATGATGTCAGGGCAGAGCTGCTGAACACGTGCGATATCAGAATGTTGAGCGCCAAAATCATCGATAGCAAAGATAAAGCCATTCGCTCTCATTAACTGCACGGCTTTGATCAGTAAATCAGTATCACCGCATGACTCTTCGACTACTTCAAACACCACGTCTGATGGGCTCATACCAAGTTCGGAAAGGCGCTTGTAAAGCAGGCCGTTGTCTTTAAAGCCCATGTCTTTGGTTAGGGTGAGTAGGGTTTGAGGCATGACATTGAGAAACAGTTTGATAGGCGTTCCTGCGAAACAGCGTGCAAAATTTCGAATGTGCATTGCTCTGGATAAAAACTCAACACACAATCGAAAGTAGGGATCGAGGCCATTGTTGGCCAGAAATACATCAGGACGAATTAACGAACCATCAATGCCACGAATTCGCAGTAGAGCTTCCATTCCAATAATACGCTGGTGCTTATCAAAAATCGGCTGATAAACACTGTGAAAAGTGAATTGATTGAGAACTACGTAATATTCACCAAGATTATCTTGCTTAATGTATCGCTCGTAGTCCGATTGATTCTTTAACTCCATGAAAAACGCCGAAAATTTAGCATCTTTTCAATGTAACAGGATGCAATTCTGATTTGAAGATTCAAATGTGTCTAATTACATATACGGTTGAGTTAATTTGAAATGGATTCCGATTTTGCTTCAATGTAGCGAAAAGTAAGTGACAACCCGAAACAAATCAAAAAGTAAGCAAGGCCGACAATGAGCCAAATTTCAAAGATATACCCTGATGAATTTGCCATTTCGGTACCAACAAACGTCATTTCTTGTATCGAGATCAGTGAAACGATAGAGGTGTCTTTCACTAGAGAGATGGTTTGACCTGCAAGTGCTGGGGTGATGACTTTGAGCACTTGCGGCGCGATAACGAATCGGTATTTCACCCACCGAGACAAGCCCAATGAATCTGCCGCTTCCCACTGTCCTTGGTCGATACTTTGTAAACCTGCACGCACCACTTCTGCAACGTAGGCAGAAGAGAGTAGGCCGACGCATAACACGCCAGAGGCAAGATTTTCCCACAGGTTATAAGGCCCAAAAAGAAAGCTCTGTAGCGCATTTGGTTCGCCGTTATAGTTTCGTAGAAGATCTTCCAAACCGAGTAACGGGATCAACTGGTTAGAAATGAAAAAGTAGAAAATAAAAACAAAAACCAACGGTGGGATGTTTCTTACCAACTGGATAAATGTGTTTGCAGGTGTGCGCAACCAAACGGAGCGAGAGATGCGTGCTAAGCCTAACAAAGTGCCAAGCACTAACGCGAAGCTGATGCCCCAAATACTGAGCCTTAACGTCGAAATCAAACCTTGGAAGAAGTAGGGCAAACCACCATCTGCTCTAGGCGTGAAAAGTAATTCAAGCGCCTCTTTCCACTGCCACAAATAATGCACACCAACAGCGGACCGATGGTACAGCCAAACGCCACCAATACCCCAGATAATAAGCAGTAACCAATCTAGCGTGTTTAACCGCGATAGAAAGGAACCTGTGTTGGAATTAGTGGATACTGTGCGAGTGGTGGTTTGTTCGCCCAAAAATTTGACTCCGATAGATGATGAAAAAGTAAAATGGATGATTGGAAAGTATAGGTTCGCGAAGACCACGAGCCATTTAGATTACTGGCCTTGCGCGACTTGATCTTGCCAATCTAATGTCGAGAACCAGTATTCATAACGCTGTTTTAACCATCCATCTTGGGTTCTTGCTTCAATCCATTTATTGAAAAAGGCTTTTTTATCTTCTTCCCCCAAGCGAACAGCAAAGGCTTCGTTACCTTTTGATAGTCGCTCAGAGAATGGAAGGAATAGCTTGTCGCTGTGTTTCACTGTCTCATGTTCTGGTTTTGGGCTAGAAGCAATAACCGCATGGGCGTTACCATTCAGCACCTCTTGGAACGCTTGCACATCGTCATCAAATTGCAGAATCTTCGCTTTCGGGAAGGTTTCTCTGGCGACTTGAACGGTGAATGCGCCGCGCCGAGCCGCAATTTTTACGCGTCGTGAGTCAAAATCGGAGAATTCGCTAAAACCAGAAGCCAGCTCTTTATTTGCTGCTACTTGAACACCGGAGTGTGAATAGGGTTCAGTAAACAGCACGCTTTTGGAACGCTCGGGCGTGACCGACATGCCACCGATGATCACGTCGAACTTTTTCGCCAGTAGTGCGGGAATAATGCCATCCCACGCGGTCGGTACAAATTCCACTTTCAAACCTGAATCTTCTGCTAAGCGTTTGGCAACATCGATTTCAAAACCGATTAACTCACCTTGCTTGTTGCGCATTGCCCAAGGGACAAATGTTGACATACCAACGCGCAAAGTGCCTCGTTCTTTGATTTGATCTACATTGGGTGTGGCAACATCTTCTTTCGCGATTGTAGGCATAGCGATGGCTAGCCCTAATAATGCAATAATGGTCGCTTTGAATAACTTCATGTTATCTCCCTATAATTTGCGCCAACTGGCTCCGAGTTTGTGTTCTAGCCATGCAGACAAGCCAGAAAGTGATAGAGTGAGAGCAAGATAAATTGCTGCCACGGTAAACCAAATTTCAAACGGCATCGCCGTCTCAGAGACGATGTTGCGTGCCTGTGTTGTTAAATCAAAAATCGCCATCACGCTTACAATGGAAGAGTTTTTGATCAAAGAAACCACTTCATTGGTCAATGGCGGTAATGTGCGCTGTAAAACCTGAGGCAAAATCACGTCTTTGTAAGTGTAAAACGGTGATAACCCGAGTGTTTGTGCTGCTTCGAATTGCCCTTTAGGAATACTGTTTAAACCTGCGCGGAATATTTCTGCAGTGTAAGCACCTTGGAAAAGGGACAAAGCCAAAACGGCGGTGCTGAATCGGTCCAAACCAATCACGGGGCCAAACACGAAGTAGAGCAAATAGATTTGCACCAACAACGGCGTGTTACGTATTACCTCGACATAAGTGGTGCCAATAACATTGCCGACTTTCGAATCGCTAAGCCTTAGTAACGCGGTGACCAACCCCAACACTAAGGTGAAGAATAGACTAATGGCCGAGATGTTAAGCGTGACCAACAGCCCATCAATAAGTTCTGCCGGCCACCATTCGCCATCTTCATAAAAAGCGATGTAATCAGGTACGCGCTCCCATTGCCATTGATACCCCATAGCGTTGGCACCAGAGTCTAACACCCACACAATCGCGATGAAGAGGAGCGTCATTTGTAGTAAAGCTTGAAGCACAGGTTTGATTACGCGAACTATCATCAGTAACTTAAAATTTGGTTCAAAAATGCTTGGGTTCGTGGATGCTGTGGTGTCTCAAATAAGGCGATCGGTGAGTTCATTTCCACGATTTGGCCTTCATCCATAAATACCACGCGGTTCGCTACTTTTTTGGCAAATCCCATTTCGTGCGTGACGCAAATCATCGTCATTCCGCTTTGTGCTAGCTCAACCATGACATCCAACACTTCATTGATCATTTCCGGATCAAGTGCCGAAGTTGGTTCGTCAAACAGGAGCAAGTCCGGTTCCATACATAAGGAGCGGGCAATCGCGACGCGTTGCTGCTGACCGCCAGAAAGCTGGATAGGGTATTTACTCGCTTGCTCTTCAATGTTGACTCGCTTTAGGTAATGTCGTGCGCGTTTTTCAGCTTCTTGTTTTGACAATTTGAGTGTGCGAATAGGCGCTAAGGTGAGGTTTTCCAGTACAGTCAAATGAGGAAAAAGGTGGAAGTGCTGGAACACCATTCCGATTTTACCGGGCTTGAGAGATTTTGCGTGAGAAGGCTGGTCGAATACATGAAGTTGGCCTTCTTGAATCGATTCAAGATGGTTGATGCAACGAATGAGCGTTGATTTTCCTGAACCAGAAGGGCCACACACCACGACGATCTCGCCAGAATGCACGGAGAAGTTGATATCTTTTAGAGCGTGGTAATCGCCATACCACTTGTTTACGTTGCTAAATTCAACAACAGGAGTGTTCTCTTTCAAAGGGGCACGCTATAAAGGAAAAATATCCTTCTACAATAGCAAGTTGTACGCATTATTTCATTAAGAACAAGCTTATATTCAGGTTCTAAGATTAAGAACCTGCTCACTTTAGTGTTTGATAAAGTAATGTTTTAAGAATTAGGCACAAAAGCTATTACTAATAAGTCAGTTCAACTGAGATACGGATAACGAACAACGATGGCAACAACGGACATTACCATCAATGTTTGTGCGGAATAGTAGGTCACCATGACGACTTGTCGGGAAAATACGGATCGTCCCCCGAAGCGTTCAAAAGCTAAGACGGTACCAGAAACGATGAAGATAAAGCTTCCGAGCACTGCAAATGAGGACGATTGTGTTTTTCCACTCAAATAATACTCGATAGCAGCCCAACACATGGTCATCAATACCAATATGTAGCTGGCAACCGGGAGCTTTTCTTGACCAAGGTCCGGTCGAAACAACCAATAGAAACATACACCGAGTCCAAATAAAGCAATAGGGAGCCAAGGCGTAAAATGCCAAGCGGACATGATGGTAAAACCGTAGCTATAGGAAAGATGGGCAGAGCAGAAGAGCACTAATCCGGTAATAAACTTATCTCTAGGGAGCATTAATAGTAGATCACCAAGCAACGAGAGCGATAAGCCAACCAAAATCCAACGCGTGTATGGCATATGATAGGCAGGAGACTGGATTAAAATCCCTAACATACAGAGCACTGGTAATGGTTTGGATACGTAGAAGACCCACTTAGGACCTTTACGGATACTGATGATATGTATGAATGCTAATACGACAACAACTAGCCACATAAAATGGATTCTCGAACAGACAAGCTAATGTAGTGGATAACTACAACAAATAAAAGGTCCATTAAATGAGTAAGTTAGACCTTTGAATTCAATTTTATTTTTTGTTTGTGTAAAGCTGGACAGTTGTCTCTTTACTGACCTACACGATCAATGAGTTTGTAGGGATTAATCGTTATTTTGAGGAGTTCCCGAATTTGAACGTGATGAAGCTTACAAAATAGCATAAAAAAACGGTATTGTGACCGTTAAGTCACAATACCGTTAAACCCTAGAAAGGGCAGTGAACTGTTTTTGCTGTTAGGCAACAGCGAGTTCTAAAATTTCACGACTACGTTCAAGAGTAATCGCCTGGTTTTCACCGAGAACGGTCATTCCGTGTTTATTGAGTTGTTCGATGATGGCATCGATCGCTTGTTCACGACTTTCATCATAGTTTTCTAGCTTAGTTGCGACATCAAGTTGATGATAAAACGCTTCGATCGCTTCGATGGTACGTTCAGCAAGGTCGTCTCCAGCTTCAAGTCCAAATACGTTGCGACCCATTTGCTCTAGTTTAGGACGTTTAAATTGCATTTGGTTGCGAAGTAGCGATGGTTGGACGATTGCAAGAGAACGTGCGTGATCGACGCCCCATAGAGCCGTTAATTCATGGCCGATCATATGTGTCGCCCAGTCTTGTGGAACGCCACTACCAATTAACCCGTTCAATGCTTGGTTAGCAGACCACATTAGGTTTGCGCGCCACATATCGTCGTCTCGCTCGGCAAACTGTTCTCCGAGTGTTTTTAAGGTTTTCAGCAGTGTTTCTGCATAACCATCTTGAACCATTGCGCCGGTAGGAAGCGTCAAGTATTGCTCACATACGTGCACCCACGCGTCAACAATGCCGTTGATCAACTGGCGTTCTGGCAATGTTTTCATTACATCCGGGTCTAACACAGCAAATTTAGGCTGTACTGCTGGAGACATGAACGGAAGTTTGTCTTGAGTTTCTTTTTTAGTGATAACTGCGCCCATGTTTGACTCTGAGCCTGTTGCTGGCAATGTCAAAATTGCAGCTAGAGGCGTCGCTTCAGTGACTTGGTGTTTACCAATCATGATATCCCAGCCATCACCATCATACTTAGATGCTGCTGCTACGTATTTAGAGCCATCAATGACTGAACCACCACCTACAGCAAGAATAAAGTCAACACCATGTTCTTTTACCATTGCGACCGCTTTATCGAGCGTTTCTTTGGTTGGGTTGGGTTCAACACCAGAAAACTCTAGCCATTCATGTCCCTCTAGTGCTTCTGAGACTTGGTCGTACACGCCATTTTTTTTAATTGAGCCACCGCCGTATACCACTAAAACTTTTTGGTCGGATGGGATAGCTTCTTTGATTGCAGCGATTTGTTTTTGACCAAAGAAAATCTTGGTTGGGTTTACATAAGAAAAGTTCATTATTAGCCCTCTTGCTTCCAGTAAAGGAGATTGAATACGTGCATATTAGTCCTGATTAACGTTCGTTAACAGGTCGATTTCTGCAAATAATTTGCCTATTTCTACAAAATTAATGCTCTTGAACTAGAAAGTTAAAGTTGAGAGGAAGTATAGTGCTCACAATAATAATAGAGACCAAACTCGTTGGTCATTGATGGAGCGCTCTAATGCACACTCTCGCAGATATCATGCAGCAATATGTTGAAAAGCAGGGACTGCATGACTTAGAAGGTATGAAGAAAACCGCAATAGATGGCGTATGGTTTTATCGCAGTAGCAAAGGAAATCATCGACAGCCGTTTGTCTATCAGTCTGGCATTATTGTTTTAGGTCAAGGACATAAGAACATTCATATTGGTGATACACCTGTCCAATATGGGCCCGATGATTACCTTGTCGTAGGAGTTCCCATGCCCCTGGAGTGCGAAGCGTTTGCGACAAACAATGAGCCTTTACTTGGCATCTCGATAGATATTTCGCCAACGCTTCTTCATAAGCTCGTTAAAAAACTTGAGGCTGAGAAATTCAGTAATAAGTGTCTGGATGCTACCCGTTGCGGCCTT
The DNA here is from genome assembly GCF_024181795.1 of Vibrio sp. Y10_XG_PY6. Taxonomy (NCBI): domain Bacteria; kingdom Pseudomonadati; phylum Pseudomonadota; class Gammaproteobacteria; order Vibrionales; family Vibrionaceae; genus Vibrio; species Vibrio sp. Y10_XG_PY6. Next base: position 1,093,606 of record NZ_JAMZAQ010000001.1, on the reverse strand, counting down.
AAATCGGTACGCATGAGCGAAGGTATGCTGGATGCATGCAAGCGACTAATGAGCGCGTTGTGTAATGAGCTTGATGTTGTCATGCTCGGTGATCTACTTCTTGAGGAAATTGTTTATCGCACTTTGGTAAGCAAAGAAGGGTATGTTTTATTTGACTTAGCACACCAAGAAGGCTCTTACGCTAGAGTGGCCAAAGCATTGAATCGTGTTCATCAAGCGTATCATGAACAGTTGAGCGTACAAACATTGGCTGAAGAAGCCAACATGAGTGTGTCTGCTTTCCATCAAGCATTTCGCAATGTCACGCTTGAATCTCCGTTGCAATACATTAAGAAAGTTCGACTTAATAAAGCGCGCGAGTTAATCCAGTTGGAGGGGCGACGTGTTAATGATGCCGCGAGAATGGTCGGGTACACGAGCCCATCACAGTTTAGTCGCGAGTACAAGCGACATTTTAATGAAACACCAAGGTCAACAAAGGCTTAGTGATCTTTATTTCAAAATAACGACTTTTTTTGCCTTTTTTATTAATTTGCGAGTGACATATTTATTTGATTTATAAAATTAGTTACTGGTGCCAAATAATAGGTACGTTGTTGCAAGCATTTAGTGGATTGTTGCGAGGCGGTGTGGAAAACTCGTAAATAGATAGTGTGAAATCACCAACTTGTACTTAAGTTATTTTACGTCGAAATAAAAGTATAAGTGCGCTTTGCTTAGCGCATTTAGTATTGTTTTAACAATAACTTAAGGAAGAGCGATTATGCACCTTAAAAACGGCAACGCAGTGAAAAGCGTGTTCACACTAAGCACTCTCACCGCTTCTTGTCTTATGGCCTTCAATAGCTACGCAGCGGTTGACTGTGCCCCTCTAGAAACTTGGCAATCATCAAAAGTTTATAACGGTGGTGACCAAGTTCAACATGAAGGTAATGCTTACAAAGCACGTTACTGGACGCAAAACAGTAACCCAGCGCAATCTGGTGAGTGGGGCGAGTGGGAAACACTTGGCGCATGTGATGGCACTGGACCGATTGATCCACCTCAGAATGAAGTCCCGACTGTTACTCTAACATCGCCTTCTGCGTCGGCTTCTGTGACTGCAGGGGATGTTGTTAACCTAGCTGCAGATGCAGCTGATACCGATGGTACTGTTAGCAAAGTAGAATTCTTTGTTGATGGCGTATTAGTTGGTCAGGCAACGTCTGCGCCTTATGCTGCGTCATGGACAGCGACTGAAGGCCAGCACGAATTCTCTACTAAGGCGTATGATGATGCAGGTGCAGTAAGCACAGCAAGCGCTGTGACGTTAACTGTGGCACCGGCACAACCTGGTAACGAAGCGCCGACAGTGGATGTTGCACTTTCTGCGACTTCTATTGACTTGGGTGGTTCCGTCACACTGACTGCGAATGCCGCAGATGCGGATGGCACCGTTGCTAAAGTTGATTTCTATGTGGCGGGTGTCCTTGCTGGCACCGCAACAACTGCGCCATACACGCTTGATGTAACGCCTTCACAAGCTGGTTCGCTAAGTGTTTATGCGAGAGCAACCGATGATGCCGGAGCAACAGCAGATTCTGCACTTGCGACGTTAACGGTAAACGGTGGCGCGGTGACATCTAACTGTCGCCCTGATGGCTTGTATCAAACAACGGGTGTAGACGTTCCTTACTGTTCTATTTATGACGAAGAAGGTCGCGAGAAAATGGGCGCCGATCACCCACGTCGTGTGATTGGTTACTTTACTAGCTGGCGCGCAGGTGAGGACCCTCAATCTACTTACCTTGTTAAAGATATTCCTTGGGAGCAACTTACTCACATTAACTACGCGTTTGTGAGCATTGGTTCTGATGGTAAAGTAAACGTTGGTGACGTTAATGACCCTAACAACCCTGCTACGGGTAAAACTTGGCCTGGCGTTGAGGTAGATCCTGCTCTTGGCTTCAAAGGTCACTTTGGTGCGCTCGCGACTTACAAGCAAATACATGATGTTAAAACGTTAATCTCTATCGGTGGTTGGGCTGAAACGGGCGGTCACTTCGATACGAACGGCAATCGTGTAGCTGATGGTGGTTTCTACACCATGACGACGAATGCGGACGGTTCTATTAACCATGCTGGCATCGAGAAGTTCGCAACTTCAGCCGTTGAAATGATGCGTCAGTACAAGTTCGATGGCCTGGATATCGACTATGAATACCCGACATCAATGGCTGGTGCTGGTAACCCTTACGACAAAGACTTCATGGAACCACGTCGTCAGTATCTATGGGCGTCTTACCAAGAGCTGATGAAAGTATTGCGTGAGAAACTTGACGCGGCATCCGCGCAAGATGGCATTCATTATATGCTGACTATCGCAGCACCATCTTCAGGTTACCTACTGCGTGGTATGGAAACCTTCGATGTAACTAAGTACCTAGACTACGTAAACATCATGTCTTACGACTTGCATGGGGCTTGGAATGATCACGTTGGTCACAACGCAGCATTATTCGATACAGGTAAAGACTCGGAGCTAGCGCAGTGGAACGTATACGGCACTGCTGCATACGGTGGTATCGGTTACTTGAACACAGACTGGGCTTACCACTATTTCCGTGGTTCTATGCCAGCAGGTCGTATCAACATCGGTGTTCCTTACTACACCCGTGGTTGGCAAGGTGTTACTGGTGGTGAAAATGGTCTGTGGGGCCGAGCTGCACTGCCAAACCAAGCTGAGTGTCAACCAGGTACCGGTGAAGGGGAGAAGAACAACTGTGGTCACGGTGCTATTGGTATCGACAACATGTGGCACGATACCGACCCTAAAGGCAACGAAATGGGCGCTGGCTCTAACCCAATGTGGCATGCGAAGAACCTAGAAAATGGTATCTGGGGCTCTTACGCAGCCGCGTACGGTCTGGATCCAGTTAACGATCCTTCAGATAAGCTTGTTGGTACATATACTCGTCATTACGATAGCGTTGCTGTAGCGCCTTGGTTGTGGAACGCAGAGAAGAGCGTGTTCCTGTCTACGGAAGATAAAGCTTCTATCGAAGTGAAAGCTGATTACGTTATCGATAAAGAAATCGGCGGTATTATGTTCTGGGAACTGGCAGGTGACTACAACTGTTACGTACTGGATGCAAATGGTAATCGTACGGCAGTAGATGCAACTGAACAAGCTTGTGCGGCTGGTAATGGTGAGTACCACATGGGTAACACTATGACCAAAGCTATCTACGACAAGTTTAAGTCTGCAACACCGTACGGTAATAAAGTCGCGACGGGTCCGACACCAACAGAAGCGGTAGACATTGCAGTCAGCGTTGGCGGCTTTAAGGTTGGCGACCAAAACTACCCAATTAATCCGAAGATCACGTTTACGAACAACACTGGTCAAGCGATCCCTGGTGGTACTGAATTCCAGTTTGATATCCCAGTATCAGCTCCTGATAACGCGAAAGATCAATCTGGTGGCGGTTTGAAAGTCATTGCTTCTGGACATACTCGAGCAAACAACATCGGTGGCTTAGATGGCGTAATGCACCGCGTATCGTTCTCTCTACCTGCTTGGAAAGATTTACCAGCGGGCGGTACTTACGAGCTTGATATGGTTTACTACCTACCAATCTCTGGTCCGGCTAACTACTCAGTGATTTCTGGTGGTAAAGAGTTTGCGTTCAAGTTTGAACAGCCAGAACTGCCAATTGGCGACCTAAATGCAGGCTCGGGTGATGGTGGTACTACTGAACCAGGTACGTGTGATACGACAGGTTTAGTGACATACCCAGCTTTACCACAAACGGATTGGGCTGGTAACCCAAGCCACGCAAACCAGGGTGATAAGATCATCCACAACGGTGTGGTTTACCAAGCGAATTGGTGGACAGCGGCTGAGCCGGGCACAGATGGTAGTTGGTCAACGGTATGTAACATCTAATCGTTTTTGATTAACTGTTATAGCCTAACGTTAATAGGCTCTTAAACAAAAGCGCACGATGATGATCGTGCGCTTTTTTGTTGCGATGGTTTGTCGTTTAATCGAATTGATAACTTTCGGGTATGACGACAATACCTTTGTCTGAGATTTTAAATCGCTTCGCATCTTCTAGTTTGTTGATGCCAATTTGAGTATGTGGCGGAATACGAACATGTTTATCAACTATGCAGTTGACCAACTGACTTCCTTCTCCGACCTCTACGTCATCAAAAATGATGGAATCGACTACCGTGGCACTGTCTTGAATGCGTACGTTAGAGGAAATAATGGAATGCTGTACTGAGCCTCCAGAATTGATGACACCGGTAGCAATGATGGAGTTAATAAAAATACCTTCATTGCCCGTGGCTGACGATACGGTACGAGCTGGTGGAAACTGCGGCTCGTAAGTACGAATCGCCCAATTGGATTGATATAGGTTCATTGGTGGTACTGGCTCTAGCAGATCCATATTCGCTTCATAGAAGGAATCAATGGTACCCACGTCGCGCCAGTAGCAATCCTTATCAACGCGCCCTTTACTGCCACAAAATTGATAAGCATAAACGGATTCCGTATCAATCAGCTTAGGTATGATGTCTTTTCCGAAGTCATGACTTGATGAATCGAGTTTTGAGTCGTCTTCGAGTGCTTCTTTTAAAACATCCATATCAAAGATATAGATCCCCATGGAAACGAGGCTTCTGGTTTTGCTTCCTGGAAGGGTAGGTGGGCATTCTGGTTTTTCTATAAATGAAGTAACTCGCCCGTTTTCTGCGGTGCCCATTACCCCGAATGCTGAAGCATCCTCTACGGGAACATCCATACAGGCAACGGTGAGCTTAGCACCTTTCTCTTTATGCTCTTCAAGCATCGCGGCGTAGTCCATTCGATAGATATGATCGCCGGATAACACAACCACATACTTCGCGTCATTGCGCGATAGTAACCACATGTTGTGATAAATAGCATCAGCGGTTCCTTCATACCATGCACCACCTTTGCGCATTTGAGGTGGAACCGCAGTAATGTACTCGCCAAGCTCTGGATTGAATATTGACCAACCATCTCGCAAGTGTTTTTGAAGTGAATGAGATTTGTATTGGGTCAAAACAAGGATTTTACGTAAACCTGAGTGTAAACAGTTGGTTAGTGTGAAATCTATAATTCTATACTTTCCGCCAAAAGGTACTGCTGGCTTGGTTCTATCATCGGTGAGTGGGCTGAGCCTAGACCCCATCCCCCCAGCTAAAATTACGGCGAGTGCGTCTTCCATATTATTCCCTTTCCCTTTTTTGCATGCATCAAAACGGTGCTAACCAGGAGGAAGTGGTGTACAGCGCAGAGGTTTTGAAAGTGCATGTGCTGATGTGTTTACTACTGCAAACTTTAGTACAAGATTCGAGCCATAGAATATCTCTTTAAAAATCAAAGGGGTTAAAAGTTCATCGCAAGGTAATTGCACCACATTAGTGAAGTGCTAAGTAGGCCGTGCATCAAATTGGCGCAAGATTATAGGGAAGGGGAGAAAATAAGTATGGATTTACAATGTAAAGTGAGGATAAAACAGTAAGATAAAGATAATCAAGCACGCCTCTTCATCTGTTCAAAGTGAGTGGATATAGAAGTAAACCACTCACTCTTTAAACGTGCTTCCTTTATAGTCAACTATACGTTGACGTTACACTAAGAGAGACCGATGATATTTCCTTCATCATCAAGGTCTAAATTCATAAATGCAGGTTTATCAGGCAAACCTGGCATCGTCATCACCGTGCCTGATAACGCATATACAAACCCAGCGCCAGCACACAGACGTAACTCGCGGATAGGGACTGTAAAACCTGTCGGCGCGCCTTTGACAGCGGAATCTGTTGTTATTGATAGTGGGGTTTTCGCTATGCAAACCGCTAAGTTGTTAAAACCTAGATTTTCAAAATGGTTGAGCTGTTCAGTAGCAAGGGAACTCATTTCTATATTGGCGGCACCATAGCCAGCTTCACACACAGCCATAAGTTTTTCGTGTAACGATTGTTCTTTATTGTATAAGGGACGAAACTCTGTAGGCTGGGTACAAACGTCAATAACATGTTGAGCTAACTGAGTTGTGCCTTGCCCGCCTTGAGCAAAAGCGGTGCTGATAGCGACTTTAACTTCCGGATTAAATTTCTGAACCAGCTCTTTAAGTATTTTAAGCTCTTTCTCACAATCTTGCGGAAACTGGTTAATAGCGACAACAGCTGGAATGCCATATTTATGGACGTTATTAATGTGCCATTTTAAGTTTTCAAATCCCGCTTCCAATGCTTCTTGGTCTGGATTAAAAATGGAATCTGGAATGGCCATACCTGGTCGTAAATCGTAGTGTCCAGAATTTGCTTTGAGGCCGCGTAATGTCGCTACTATCACTACACAATCTGGCGCCTTGCTGGCGGCGGCAGCTTTAATGTTACACGCTTTCTCAAATCCCATGTCCGAACCAAACCCCGCCTCTGTTACAGTGTAACTTGATAGTTTTAGCGCGATATCGTCGGCAATAATAGATGAATTTCCATGGGCGATGTTTGCAAACGGGCCTGCGTGAATCAACGTAGGAACACCTTCCAGAGTTTGCATCAGTGTCGGTGCAATGGCCTCTTTTAATGTCACTGCCATTGCTCCTGCAACTTGCAGATCCTCAGTGGTTACCGGGTTTCCGTTCAAATCGTACGCTACGACAATTTTCCCAATACGCTGACGTAAATCTTTCAAATCTTTAGCCAGTGCAATGATAGCCATTAACTCAGACGCGGCAGAAATATCGAACCCTTCGTCGCGTTCGTATCCATTGATGACTTTTCCTGGCTCATTTAACCCAATTTTGACTTTACGTAGTGCGCGATCATTATGGTCCATTACTCGTTTCCAAGTAATGCTTGCCGTATCGATTTTAAGTGCCTTTAATCCAGTACGTGCTTCAAAGGCATCATAGCCTTCGCGTTGTTCATGATACAAGCGAGCATCAAGCGCGGCTGAAGCTAGATTATGCGCCGCCGTCACCGCATGGATGTCACCAGTAAGGTGTAAGTTCAGTTCTTCCATTGGAGCAACTTGGGAATAACCACCGCCAGCAGCACCGCCTTTAATACCGAATACAGGCCCCATAGAAGGTTGTCTAATACATGCGATAACGGATTGTCTAAGCTTAGCTAAACCTTGCGCCAGTCCGACAGTTGTAACGGTTTTTCCTTCGCCAAGTGGGGTAGGAGTGATCGCAGTAACAAGCACAAGCTTACCGTTATCATTCTCTTTTAGCCGCTCCAAACATTTTGGATGGACTTTGGCTTTGTGCTTCCCGTGAGTGTCATATTCTTCGGGTAGTAACCCTACTTTTTCCGCAATAACATCAATAGAAGAAAGTGGTGTGTTTCGGCAAATTTCAATATCTGACTGCATGGATAATCCCTAAAGTGACTCGCAGGTAGTGTTGAAAAACAATCTGAGTTGGAGCAAGTATTATTGTTGGGCAAACGTTTGCTCGGTGATAGTACGGTTTCGATTCGGTATGTAAAGAGTTTACTGCTCTATACTGTGCTACATACTAACAAAATCTACTATTTACTGCGCCAGATCAAAACAAAAAGGCCACCAAATGGTGACCTTGATGTATTTTTAGCTTTAAAGCTGTGATCTTAACGATCCCAGTAAGTTTCTTCTAAGCTATCTTCTCGTTCAGGAAGTGCTCGCGATAGGCGAGGAGAGTGTTGCGTCAACACTTCATAGCTTACTCGGTTTGCATATTTACAGATCTGAGAAAGTGATGAGTAAGTCAAACAGCGTACTTCGTGCTTTTCTGAGTTAGGCACTTCTTTTTGATGGAAAGAGTTTGCAGCCATATCATGCAGTAAAGCAGAAAGCGCCGCATCACCTGCGCCGTTGGTGTTCTTAATCTCTAGTGGACCACCTAGGTAAGGACCAATGTAAGAGTATACCTTCATTGGCTTCTCACAATCTCCTTTACGCATCGCACGACTAAATTCGTATTGGTTAAAGGCTTCAATTGAACCTTCAAGAATGTCGTGTGTGGTTTCTCGTTTTACTTTTTCGTCGGTGTAACCTGCCATGTATAGGCCATTTGGCCCTGCAGTACATAGAACAAGATCGACCCACTCAAGTGCTTTATCAGCAGCCGCAAGCGGCTCTGTCTCGCCTGTTAATGCGGCGCCTTCTTCTTCATTCATTGCAACAACAGATATGTTCTCGCGAATGTACTCTTGCCACCATTGCGCGTTACCTTCGATAACGTACTTTGTGCCTAAAGTCAGTACAACAGGGACATCGTGCTTTTTGGCAAAGTCGATCGCTTTTTGTACCGCTTTCGGCATTGGATCCTCTTCTTTACCGCGCATTAGGTAAGAAGAAACAACCAGAGCTGATGCTTTCTCAAAGATCTCTTCAGGAATGCTTTCCGGAAGTAGTTGGTTCATGTGACCTTCATTGATAGCAAATGTGCGTTCGCCATCTTGAGAAATCAGGGTATAACAACGACCAATAGGACCATCTACCGTTTGTAGGTGGTTGAGGTTCATGCGTGAAGAGGTGCGGCAAAGGTAGCGGTAAGCAAAAGAACCAACTTGAATGTTCTTGGACATCACACCGAGCAAAACGGATTTGCTATCCGCCAATACTGAGTAATTGTGGAGCGTGTTGCCAATCGTGTCACCTGGGTATTGGTGTGTGATCAGGCCTTGCTCAACCAGTTCTTCGTAAAGTGCATCTGCTTTGCTTTCTTCAAGAACGAGTGAATGTCCTTTACTTAGGTTGTATTTTTCTAAAAACGCATCATCTACACGCGCTTCGATATCTACGATGGTTTGACCGACACCAACAATAGTTGGGCGATATAGCTTAGGCGCTTGTCGGATTTGGTTTACTAATGGATCTCGAGCGTGAGTTGGGAAGTAGTGTTTAGATTTACGCTGACCAGGAAACTTCATGCTTGTTCTTGAGTGAGAAAAAAAGAGGCGGGATTGTATCACAAAAAAATGAAAATCGTGGCCTTTTATTACAAAGAAGTTTGCCCGCTGAAAAAATCAGCGAGCTGGAGAAATTGCGACCAAGATAGCCTAAATTACTGATGCTTATAGTACTGCAATTGGTCGTTGATCGGTTATTCTCTTTAACAACGAGCTTGGAGCTACCCAAAATTAGCTGCGTTACTTTTTCACTTCTGTTGGCTCAACGTAAGCCTTGGTGCCCCAAAGTGGAACCGTCGATAGGCTGTGCTTAAAGCTACCGTCTGTCTCTTTTGTTGTGTAAGACAGGTAGAGTAAGGTTTGGTTGTCTGCATCATAAATTCGGCGAACCTTCATTGTTTTGAAGAAAATACTTTTTGACTTCTTAAATACAATTTCGCCAGACTTACTTTTATCTATTTTTGCAATCATTTCCGGCGTGATTTCGCCAGTCTGACGACATGATATTGAGCTGTCACTTGGATCCGCTAAACTAAAATCGGCTTCGATAGAAGCTATATGACACGTTACCCCCGTGACTACCTCGTCTTTTAATTCACCTACTTTGATGTCTTTCAAAGTAAACCAACCGAGTCCTACATCAGCAACATCGTTATCTGAACAACCAACCAGCGTAGTAGCAAGCAATGCACTTAACAGCATCTTTTTCATTATTTTTGTCCTTAACTAGGAAAGATATTGATGAAATCTATCAGAGGTTTGCAACTAAAACAAAATTTAGCCAAGGAAAGGTCTACGTACGCTAGGTTTGTTGTGGGCTTCATGCTAATGTACTGCTCTAAACGAAATGATGAGTTAGAGTGACCATACTTTCTCCCAATATGTTTGACTTTATATCGCTTGTCGCTCTGTCTAAGCTTCACTCTATGTGAGAATGAAACACTCTGCACATTTCGTTTTGCAACTAAGGTATCAAAATGAATGAACAACAGTTAGCCAGTATCGAGCGTAAAAATACATGGCTGTATGATCTGGTTGAAGTTGAATTTCCAACACCAGAGAGTCTGAAAGGGCGTGATGTCTATTTCAAAGCACTAGAACAAGCAACCTATCAAGTGGTCGACAAAGACACGCTACTTGAGAGTAATTCTGAATTTAGCTCTGACGATATTTTTCTGGTCGATTTTCACCGACTTACTATCATGTTTTCTGTCCTGCAGTCTCAGCGTTGGGATCAACAGTACGATAAAGATATGATTGTGGAATATCTCACTCAGATAATTCTAACGCCAGATTTTGAATTATATGTTGGTTTTAAATCTGGAGCTCCAATTGGTGCCGCTATTATTAGCCACCTTGAAGGAAACACGCTTATCTCTGATGTCGCGGTTTCTGAATCAAAATACAAGAGTTCGTTTGTGGCGGATCTTGCTAAAAGACTAAGTACCGAACACAAGCTTTTAGATTCGGTGATTATTGAAAGCCAATTTGCGCACTCAAATGCATAAAAAGCAAAGCAAGATGACGATAGGTGATCTTGCTTAGAAAAACTGTAATTGCTCCCCTCTATTTCCATGAAATGCCAAGCTCGTCGTTTCAACAATCCCAAACTTAAATAAGATTAAGCCAACATTTTTAAAATCAGCTAGGGCATTAGCCTTTAAGATGTCTGGAGATGGCTATGGCAATTACCAATATTAAGTGCGTGATATTTGATTGTGATGGTACGTTGGTCGATAGTGAACGATTGTGTTGCCAAGCTCTCGTCAATGTATTTAACCTGCATGGCGCAGAATTAACGATGGAAGAGTGCGTTTCTCATTTTAAAGGAGGAAAGCTCGCTGACATCCTTTTAGATACTAAAGAGCTGAAAGATATCAAAGTCCCTATTGATGTCTTAGAGCCGCAATACCGTGAAGAAGTCCAGTCTCTTTTTGTTCGCCACTTACAGCCGATGGATGGCGCAAAGCGATTAATTCAGTTTTTAGATTCGCATAATATCGAATATTGTGTCGCGTCCAATGGGCCGAAAGATAAAATAGAATACGCATTGGAGTTAACAGGATTGCTCGATGCTTTCCAGGGGAAAGTGTTCTCTGCATTCGATGCGAATAGTTGGAAGCCTGAACCTGACTTAATTATGTACAGTGCAATGAGCATGGGCTTTTTACCGAGCGACTGCCTTTATATTGATGACACACCTAAAGGCGTAGAAGCGGGATTAAATGCTGGCATTAAAACCGTACAGCTATTTAATGGTGAGGCAATCAATCGTGTTGATGATGAACGCGTAATTCGCATTCAACATTTAGATGAATTAAAAGAGCAGCTATTTAGCTGCTCTGTTTAATCTCTTAATGGCACACCGTACTTAAGCTATGGATATGTTTAAGTTTGGACTGTAGGTAAGGGGTTTGATGTAGGCATTGGATGGATGAGAAGCTTTTTGTATGAAATCCGCAAGCAGCGCATGTGAATTTCTCTCCATCCGATGAAATGAGATATTCATCCCCCTGGCAGAGAGGGCAACTTAGGTTTTCGATGTCTTTTGTATCTTTGTAATTATTCATATTGTTTTCCAGCAGCAAATTGGAATTGGCAGGATTAAGCATAGCGGAACGCTTTGTTTATGAACATTATTTCATCAGGTACAGCGAGAACTTGAGATTCACTTCAAATATCCACTTGTGTGTAGTAGAAAATATCGACGATAACGGCTGAAAACGGTTTAAAGAAAAGGGCTCCTGAGGAGCCCTTGTTGATCATAAATGCTGCAAAGTTATGCTGTGCGGTAGCGTTGTAATACCTCACCAAGAGACACTGACGCCTGAGTGAGATTAGCTACCCCTACGGTAGATTGCTCTGCAACTTCTCTGATTGTGCTCGACTGGCTGCGAATTTCTGAAAGCTCAGATGCAATATCGTTGGCGACTGCGCTTTGTTCTTCTGCTGAGGTGGAAATTTGGATACTCATGTCCATCAATGAGCGTGCGGATTCAGCAATAGACGTCACATCATGACCAATTTCATCAATAAGCTGGCTACTGGTTTGCGCTTGTTGAACGGTTCGGTCAGTGATTGAAGCAATGTTCTGGCTCTCGGTTTGTAGTTTCTCAATCATGGCTTGAATTTCTACTGTTGCCTGTTGAGTTCGGCTTGCCAATGTACGCACCTCATCAGCAACCACAGCAAATCCACGACCTTGTTCACCAGCGCGTGCTGCTTCAATTGCCGCATTCAGAGCCAATAGGTTGGTTTGTTCTGAAATGGCATTGATCGTTGTGATAACGTCATTAATCTGCGTCGTGTTTTCATTTAAATTGGTTACTGAGGTGGAAGCCTGTTCAATATAGCTGGATAACGTCTCAATTTCTCCAATCACATTTTGCACGCGATTTCTGCTTAGCTCGATCTTTTGAGCATCCTGATCGGATTGCATCGTCGCTTGTTGGGAAATGCTGGATACTTCTTTTGCAGAGGCTGTCATTTCTTCCATTGCTGTCGCGACGGAATCGAGTGTTTGATATTGATGAGATATCTGCGTTTCGCTCAACTGCATATCTTTTTCGAATGCAGAAGATGTCTCACTCAATGTAGCCGCATTATTTTTCACACTGTTAACCAGTTCACTTAAGGTGTCCATAGATTTATCTAACGCGCAACCAATGGTGCCAAACTCGTCTCGGCCAGGATGAAAACCAAGGCGAGAGGTTAAATCACCTTCACCAATTTTTTCGGTTGTCGTATATAAAACCCACAGGGCGCCTCCTATAAAGGTCGCAACCCAGTAAGAGAAAAGGGCAAAAGGAACAACCCATAAAAAGCTGAGTAACAGAGAGGTTAAGGCTGACGACTTTGCAGATTCGTATTGCGCGGATACGTTTTGAGTCAACTTAATCACTTCGCCAGAATGCAACTTTGCATAAGCGGTGACAGAGCCATCAACAAAAGAGCTCTCGCTTACGCGACTTGATTTCGATACGCCGTCAATTTGTGGAACATGACCTGGTTGAGCGTCAACAATACCAGAAAGTTTCGCTTCGCTAGCAGAAATCGCTTGTTGTTTAAATTGTTGTATTTCATTGAAGTAGCGGCTTCCAGCCACAGAAGTGAGGGCTACTAAAAACAGCAGGAATATAACCCACATTTTGTCGTTGATAGACATCTTGATAAACAGCCTGTCTATCGTTCTAAACTCAACTTCTCTCATTTAAAGCTCCATTAGAGATAAAAGATATTGACCAAATCTATTGCTATATCGAAACAAAATATGCGAAGTTAATCAGCAAAATATGTAACGAAAACTAAATTTAGTTTAAGAAATGAGATCTAAGGACGCCTATAACGGTATGTTATATCTTTAAATTGACATAAATATTGATAAAAGAGCTATTTCTCTGAAGTGCTAAGTAGATATGAAATCTGGTTGCAAACGTTTACTTTTGATTCTGCTCATAGGTTTTTAAATCTTTACTTCTCGCTGTCATGAATGTGTCATATAAAGACTATAAAAAGGAGTTGTTGACGTGGAAATGGCAAGGCCAAGCCGTCAGCAAGTACAAGCAAGAGAGCTTAAAATAAAGGAGGTCACAATGAGCGACCAATACCAAAACGATGAGAGCCTAGAGCTGCTAGATGCGCTTGAAATTGGCATTATCTTGTCGGAATACGTTGGCTCAGAAAACGAAGCCGAATAGCGGAACACTCTCATCTCGTCGTAATTGACGTTATACTAGGTTCATGTCACACCAAGCCTTAAAGGCCAAAACTGGCGTCGGATGAACTTTCTAGCCCACCTGCATATCGCAGACCACTGTAACAGCCATTTATTGGGAAACTTGCTTGGAGACTTCGTAAAAGGAGATCCAAGCAAGCTGTATGAACGTGATATCTCGAACGGCATTAAATTACATAGATTTGTTGACCGCATTACCGATCACCATCCTATTGTTAACGAATGCAAACCTCACTTCAAAGGTACTGCGCGGCGCTTTGCCCCTATCGCTCTCGATATGTTCTGGGACCATTGTCTTGCAAAACACTGGGACGACTTTTATGCCGTATCTCTCGAACACTTTGTCGACTCGGCATACGAGCGAGTAAACCGTGACGTTAATGAACATTTGCCGCCGCGTTTTTTGGTGCTCCACAGCCGGATGTGGCACGGTCGATGGCTTCAGTCATACCAAGACCTGGATAGTATCGAATTTGCATTACATCGAATGTCGCAAAGAAGCCCGAGAATGGCTGACCTTACTACAACATTTAAAGTGATTGAGAGTGATTACACAGTATTGGAAGAGAAGTTCTCGACACTCTATCGAGACGTTTTACGCCAGTCGTATGATTTTCAGCAACAGCTTATTGATTCAGCCCAATGAGATAGAAAAGTAGTATGGCTATTGGGGCTCTGGTAAACTCTGCGCTCCAAAAATAATGAGGTTACACATGTCTGTTAATTTTGCTGACTTAGGCATTGAACAAAAGCTAATCGAGACGCTAAGCAATCTAAATATCGTGACGCCAACACCAGTGCAAGAAAAGTCTATTCCACATGTCCTTGAAGGAAAGAACTTACTTGCTGCTGCACAAACTGGTACGGGGAAAACGGCTGCGTTTGGTTTACCTATTATACAAACCGTTCAGCAAAAGAAACTCAACGGCACGCCTCAAGCATTGGTTTTGGTTCCAACACGCGAGCTTGCGCAGCAGGTATTTGATAATTTGAATCAGTACTCTGCACAAACCGAACTTCGCATTGTGTGTGTTTATGGTGGTACAAGCATTGGCGTACAAAAGAGGAAGTTAGAAGAGGGCGTTGATATTTTGATTGCAACACCAGGCCGCCTTTTGGATCATCTGTTTAATGGCAACGTAAACATCTCCAAAACCAGTATGCTCGTTCTAGACGAAGCCGACCGTATGTTAGATATGGGATTCTGGCCTGACTTGCAACGCATCTTCCGACGTTTACCCGCCGAAAAACAGATCCTGTTGTTCTCTGCGACATTTGAAAAGCGAATCAAGACTATTGCGTACAAACTCATGGAATCGCCGGTTGAAGTTGAAGTGTCACCAGCAAACACGACGGCTGAAACGGTAAAACAGATGGTTTATCCGGTAGACAAAAAGCGTAAACGTGAATTATTGGCGTACTTGATTGGCTCGCGCAATTGGCAGCAAGTGCTTGTATTTACAAAAACTAAGCAAGGTAGCGATGAGCTAGCAAAAGAGCTTAAGTTAGATGGCATAAAAGCGGTTTCAATTAACGGGGATAAGTCACAGGGTGCGCGTCAAAGAGCGTTGGATGAGTTCAAACAAGGTAAGGTGCGTGCGTTGATTGCGACAGATGTAGCAGCACGAGGACTGGATATTCAAGAGTTAGAGCAAGTGGTGAACTTTGATATGCCATTTAAAGCCGAAGATTATGTCCACCGTATAGGCCGTACTGGCCGTGCAGGAAAGTCGGGGTTAGCTGTGTCTCTAATGAGTCGGGATGAAGAATATTTATTGCATGCTATCGAGAATTTGCTTGATCAACGCCTACCGCAAGAATGGTTGGCAGGCTTCGAGCCAAGCCTTATAGAAGAAGTCGAGCCTGAGAAAAATGGTAGTGGACGCCGTCGAAGCCGTTCATCAGAGAAGCGTAAGCTAAAAGCAAAATTAGCGATTCATAAGAGCCGTGGTAAATCACGTAACTCTCGCTAAACCGCACAAACTTTTGTTCTTACATAGTCAGGCTGTTTTTGCCTCTTCATAAACGTCTAACGTTTGCGGGATAGCGAGTAGGTATCCTTGATACATATCGAAACCGAGTTTTTTCATTAAGTTAAGTTGACGCTCGGTTTCAATTCCTTCGATAACGGTTTTAGAGCGCAACGTTCTTGCTAGTGATAATGCATCGACTAGAGCTTTCCAGTCACCATTTTCGTATCTCAGCATTAACGAGCGATCCATCTTTATTATGTCTGGACGAACGCCTTTCACTCGTTCAATTGTTGAGGCATTGACGCCATAATCGTCGATCGCCAATTTAAACCCGCCTTGGTTTAATTCACGAGCTGCTTGCGACAACGAGGACTCGTCTTCTACGTTCAACTCAAGCAACTCCATGACGATTTGTTCATTTACTAAATGAGATTGATAAATGGTTTGTTTTAGCAGCCTATTGTACGTGATGTCTCTGGCTAGTATTTTTGCTGCTTCTGGTAATACATTAAGAAACAGGTGTTTATTGTGAAAGTGAGATTGGGCAAAGTTTTTGATATGAATTAGGCGACTTAAGCGTTCAACATTGAGTAGGTCTTGAGCGGCAATGATTTTTGATTGGAAAAACTGATCTGGCCTGATCATGGCACCATTAGCATTGGTAATTCTTACTAGTGCCTCAAGTCCAACGATAGAAATATCTTTTTTATATATAGGTTGAAAGACACTTCGAAGAGTGAGCTTTGCGTATTTCGCAATATATTGCCCGTCGGCTTGTTTGCGGATGCAACTAAGAAGTTGCGAGGTGCTCATCATTGTTACGACAACCTAAATCAATGCTTCTACATCAGCGCTATCGCGCTAATTTTTTATTTCATTGGCAGTGAATCTAAGTGGGCTCATGAACTCAAGCAAGAATGATGGTAAGAGATGATTAGATTTGTCGAGTGATATCAAACAAATTGATGAAATGACTGACAATCTTCCTAATGCAATTTGATGTTACCATTGTAGTACTGCATACAGTTGTAAGTATTTTCTGACCAACTGTTGTTTGTTCGAGCGACGCAAAGGATGACCAAACTTAATGTAACAAGGGCTAATGCCAAATCGAGTGTCTAACGATTGCGTGAGCTGCGATTCGCTGGTGTACAGCGTGATGCCTTGCTCCGTGTATTCGTTGATCTGATCGGGCAGTTCACCCATCCACCAATGAAGCAACTCTCGGCTCGTTTTGCTGCGACTGATCCAATGATCACAAACTAAAAAGAGTAGATCATTCGGTTGCAGTGCATAACCATATTCGCTTTGCCATTCTGTAATTGATGAGAGTAAGTTTTCTCGACAAGATTTTCCCGCACTGACCATATGGTGACTCAGGACCCAAACCGTGCCTATTTCAGATGAAATACGATAGTGATGAGGCAGATCCGGCGTATTTAAAACTTCAATTGGTTTTACCACACTGTTGTATCCGAAGTGACGGAAAGTGTGTTCCATTCGTCTTGAAAACGCGAGACCAAGATGATGCTCACTCATGCCTTGGTTATGTACCGCAGGGTAATGCTTTTCACACAGCTTAAGACAGTCGTCTTGAAAATCATTAACACTTTGAATCACTAGGTCGAGTAGCAAAGAATATCCCTTAATAATTAACAAAACGAACTGCAAAAGGTTAGCATAGTCTTTTGAGAATAGACTAATTTACTTCGGCAACTTCTTGATCTAAACACCAAATTTCTCACAAATGATCGCGCCTACTCTTTAAGAGAGCAAGACGATAGAAGCACACATAGAACAAAATTCTGAAAAAGGGCAAAGATGATAAAGTTAGAACGTGCGCAAAAAGAAACGCTGGCAACCGCCATTCAAGATTATATGCAGGACGAACTAGATGTTGAGATTGGCCAGTTCGATAGTGAATTTCTTATTGATTTCATTACAGAAAAACTAGGGCCAATTTATTACAACAAGGGGGTGGAAGATGCAAAATCACTGGTTGAACGTAGAATGTTAGAAGTGTCCGAAGAGCTGTATGAGATAGAACAAGAAGTTAAGCTGTAAGTTTCAGTTTTATAAACGATTTAAAGTTCCTTCAAAAAATTCGAACAACTTGATAGATACGGTGCCATTGGCTGGATGTAAATGATGGTAAATAATCTGTTTCATATGACGTAAATAGGTTAATGTAGTGTTTCTTGCTCAACATTAACTTAGGAATATATCTAGGAACTTGAGATGGATACACTGGTAAAGAATTACAACCTTACTGCACGCGTGATGCACTGGTTATCTGCGCTGTGCATTATTGGTCTATTTGCAGTGGGTTTGTGGATGGTCGACCTTAGCTATTACAGCGAATGGTATCGAACTGCGCCACATTACCATCGCTCTGTCGGTATTTTACTCGCTATTTTAACTTTGGCACGCATTGTATGGAAACATGTTACGTCGTCACCAAAGGTAGAAGGCAAACCTTACGAAGTGCTTGCTGCTAAAGCGGCGCATGGTGTTATGTACCTACTATTGGTCACCATCTTTGTTTCAGGTTACCTCATTTCAACGTCTGATGGACGCGGTATCGAAGTGTTTAATTGGTTTACCGTGCCAGGAGCGGGAGAGTTATTCCCAGGACAATCAGACATAGCGGGTGAAATTCACTTCTACGCAGCTTGGGCCGTCATCCTGATAGCAGGTTTGCACGCTATTGCTGCGCTAAAACACCACTTTATCGATAAAGACAACACATTAAGAAAAATGTTAGGAGCTTCAAAATGAAAAAGTCACTCTTCGCTACAGGATTAGCTATCGCTATGGCACTACCATTTGGTGCGCAAGCTGCAGATTATGTCATCGATACCAAAGGTGCTCACGCTTCAATTAACTTTAAAGTTAGTCACTTGGGTTACAGCTTCATCAAAGGTCGTTTCAATACATTTTCTGGTGACTTTTCTTTTGATGAGAACAACATTGCTGATTCAAAAGTGAATGTTGTTGTTGATACAACTAGCTTAGACTCCAACCACGCTGAACGTGACAAGCACATTCGTAGTGGTGATTTCATTGATGCTGGCAAATACAGCGAAGCGACCTTTAAAAGCACAAAAGTGGTTGATAAAGGCAATGGCAAGCTAGATGTAACTGGTGATCTAACGCTACACGGTGTTACTAAGCCTATTACTATCGAAGCTGAATTTGTTGGCGCAGGTAGTGACCCATGGGGTGGTGAGCGCGCTGGCTTCGTTGGTAACACTCGCCTTGAGCTTGCTGACTTTGATATCCCAGTAATGGGTGCTTCAAGCTATGTTGATATGGAACTTCATATCGAAGGCGTTAAGAAGTAACGAACTTCTTTTAGATACAGTAAAAGCGCTCTTCAACGAAAGAGCGCTTTTTTATTACCTCAATCACAATCGACAACATTGGCAAGCCAGTTAGTGCCAGCGATTGAAAGCCAACAGACGTTGCAAGCGTTTAATGAATTACGCTGTTTCTAACTCGTTTTTTTCTACTAGGTTTAAACGCTCACCAAAAATCGGGCGTAGTGCTTTTAATACTTCAGTACGAGTAACAACACCGACCATCTGGCCATTTTCAAGTACAGGAAGTACTTGTGGCTTGCTCACTTTGATGCTTTTTGCGCGTTCTTCTAAAGATAAAGACGTCATGCGAGTGGCGATGCCCATGCTGCTCGTTGGGTACAACTGCTCTTTATCGATACATAGGAACTCGACAACATCAACGAGACGATCACCAGCATCAATTGCGACAACATCGCGGCTCATGATGTCGACGACTTTTTGGTCTTTCACCGGAATGTAGTCCTCACACCATAGCTCTACCATCACATCGTGAGCAGAGAAGAAGCCAACCAATCGATTTTGTACGTCTACAACAGGTGCGCTAGTTACGTTGTTATCAAGTAGCACATCCAGTGCGATTGCTATCGGTGTTTCTGCACTGATGGTAACTGGTTTTGGGTTCATAATGTCTTTAACAAAAGATGCATTTTTCATGGTGAAATCCTTAACTGACGAGAGTGTTGTAGTCGTTGTGATAGAAGAGATATTCGCTGCTTTTAGTTCTGGTCGGCGAAAAATACACCAGTTTGCAAGACCAACTAAAACCGCTCCGCCGACGATATTGCCAAGCGTGACAGGAATTAAGTTAGCGGTAATAAAGTGGCCAATATTTAAGTCTGCGTACTGTGAAGCGGGCACACCGACGGAGGCCCAAAAAGACTCAGGTGCAAAGTTCGCGATAACAATGCCAAGTGGAACCATAAACATGTTCGCGACACAGTGTTCAAAACCACTGCTGACAAACATGGCCACAGGCATAATTGTCATTGCTGCTTTTGTCATTGCATTTGCAGAGCTAAACGTTAACCAAATCGCGAGGCAGACCAATAGGTTACAAAGGATACCGAGCGCAAACGCTTGAATGAGAGTGTGATGAAGCTTGTGCTGCGCGATGTTAAGCGCATTTAACCCCCATTGACCGCTATCCATTTGATAAAGAGCAGCTGCAGTAACTAGCGCAAGTAGGAACATCGCACCAATGAAGTTGCCAACGTAAACCTTGCCCCAAATAGAAAGCATTTTTCCGAACGAGATTTGCTTATTGGCCCATGAGATACTGGAAAGAACTGAGCTGGTAAATAGTTCACCACCGCAGATCACGATGAGGATCAAGCCCATACTAAATGCTAATCCGCCAGCAAGACGGCTTAAGCCCCAACCAGCGCCAGCGCTGCCAGTAGTCACCGTGATGTAAAACAAGAACGCCAATCCAATGAACGCGCCCGCCATGATGGCAAGACTCAGTGTCATACTGCTGGTTTTGTTTGCTTTACTTAACGCAAATTTTTCCGCTTCAGCCATCATTTCTTTTGGAGAAAAGTACTGGTGATTTTGAGAGCTGGTCACCGCCATATTGACTCCTTAATTTGTAATCGCATAAAAATTCCTTGGTTATTAACTCAAAAATGAAATTGTTGTTTTTATTTAGAAGCCTCAATGACTTCAGTCTCAAAGTCATTGAGGCTTGCGGTGTTCCCGAACCGCACAGTCAGAATAAGGAGAAGGGTTTGGTAGGTAAAATTGATAATATTTAGAAACCTCATCAAATTAATTGATAACTTTATGCGGCTAGGTAAAATGAACTCTATTGCTTATTGGGGCATGTTTTTAACGATTGTGAGGGTATGAAAAATACTCACCAATAATGGAGGACACTTTGCGCTACTCACTTAAGCAATTAGCGGTTTTTGACGCAGTTGCAGATACCGGCAGTGTAAGCCAGGCCGCAGAGAAACTGGCTTTGACACAATCAGCGACAAGTATGTCGCTTGCGCAATTAGAAAAAATGCTTGGCAGGCCTTTATTTGAGAGGCAGGGCAAGCAAATGGCGTTAACCCATTGGGGTATGTGGCTACGACCAAAAGCAAAACGCTTATTACAAGACGCACTGCAGATTGAAATGGGCTTTTATGAGCAACATTTGTTAAGCGGTGAGATTCGCATGGGTGCGAGTCAAACTCCGGCAGAGCATCTGGTTCCAGACCTTATCAGTATCATTGATAATGACTTTCCAGAAATGCGTATTTCCCTTGGTGTGCAGAGTACAAAAGGGGTTATTGATGGCGTATTAGATTATAAATATGACTTAGGGATTATCGAGGGGCGTTGTGACGATAACCGTTTGCACCAAGAAATCTGGTGCCGAGACCATCTTACTGTTGTCGCTGCATCTCATCATCCTTTTGCTCGCAATCAATCTGTAAGCCTCGCGCAGTTAGAACAAGCGAAGTGGGTGTTGAGAGAGCATGGCTCTGGCACACGAAAAACATTTGATAGCTCTATTCATCATCTAATTGAAGATTTGGATGTGTGGCGAGAGTACGAGCACGTTCCGGTGTTACGCAGCTTAGTTGCTAACGGCCAGTACCTTACTTGTTTACCGTATTTAGATGTAGAGCGATATATAGAAGCGGGTCATCTTGTTGCGTTAAATGTGCCCGAGCTAAAAATGGAAAGGACACTGTCATTTATATGGCGAGCTGATATGGCAGAAAACCCACTAGTCGACTGCATTAAACGAGAAGGTCTGCGAATGATGAAAGGTAAGCCTTCGGTATTGTAAGTTACCACTCAAATAAGCTCTAGAAGTACAGCAATGCCACTCGCTTAATTGGGAGTGGCATATTTCTATGTACAGTATACTGAACTTCGAAGAACAAGCGTGATTCAGGAGCTTTTATGCACTCACTTGGTGATCCATGATTCTGCACGCCGATATTAGCTTCCTAGTCTCGTTAAAGCTTGCTGGAGTGACCTATTGGAACTATCCAACACACATCCTTTTTTACCTAGCACTAGAAATACTCATTCCCTAAATCTGTTGATTTATCGGTTGCGTCAAACTTTTAGTGCAAGTCATGAAATTGTTATAACCTTATTGTGATCATTATCACCGATAAACAAGGCTGATGTATCTAACATGTGTCCTTGATTTCAATGTATGAAGGCAGTTATTGAGCCATATGGGTACGATAATAGCCAAGCAGGTACGACTACCATGACGACACTTTTAGCTATCTCTATCACTACTGGAATTTTATCTGGCGTATGGGGTTGGATCGCCATTTCTTTAGGTTTGCTTTCTTGGGCTGGTTTTTTAGGTTGCACGAGCTACTTTGCTGCGCCAACTAGCGGATTGAAAGGACTTGGTATCAGCTTAATCACTAATATGACGGGTGTATTCTGGGCAATGGTAATTATCCACGGTTCAACTTACGTTGGTTTGGAAATTATCGGTTATGTGATTACCGCTATTGTGGCATTTTTCATGTGTATTCAAGCGAAACAGGCTTGGCTCGCGTACATTCCAGGCACTTTTATTGGTTCCTGCGCAACATTTGCCGCTGATGGAAACTGGCAACTTGTCATTCCATCTTTGCTGCTAGGTGGTGTGTTTGGTTATCTAATGAAAGCGACTGGACTTTGGTTGCATACGAAATCAAGCACTACTTCTTCTACGCTTGCTGAGCAAGCACAGTAGTGAACCCCCGATCTTATTTGTATCCACTGTGTATTGAGTTTTATCCCTCTCAATACCTTTAATCAAAATTAATGATGTTTGATACAAGCACACCAATTTGGTGTGCTTTTTTTGTATTACAAGGCAAGGTGTGAGTGTGAAATATTCTAACTCATGTATTGCCGTTTGCCATGGTGACAACGCGCTTAAGTGTCCAACGCAGAAGTACAGGAATGCACTCCATACCTCTCTCTTCACAGTGGGAGACAATGGCCAAAGCTAAGTCCGGTTTTGCATGCTTTTTCAAAACACGGTTTACTACTTTTTTAGCTGGGATAGGGTGATCATGAGGAACTTTGATGATGTCCTTAAAGAAAAGTTCAAACCCATGATTATATAGAAAATGTTCGATATCTCGATCAGGTAACTCTGTAAGTCTATGCCTTTCCTGATCATGATCGAGTTGCGCTCTCACGGCATGCGCGTACTTTTTACCTGCCGGGTCACCATCGGTAACAACATGCCAGTCGATACCGAACTCTTTTGCTACTTTGATCAGTGACTTCAGTCCTGACTGTGCAAATTCAACGATTTGAACTCCTTCCGCAGCTAAGTCATATCCGCATTGACGAGCCAGTTCATGAAATAACCAAACTTCAGTTTCGCCCTCTACGAGCAACCAACACCGCGCAAACAACGCCCCTGAGCGATGAAAACGAATGTGGAAACCAATTCGGCGTAACTCATCTCTACCAAACTTGGCAGAGTTTAAACTTTTGGCAATGGTTCGGTCTGACAAGCGAATCAAACGTCGGATTGAATAAAGTGGAACCGAGCCAAGTAACGTACCGCTGTTGGTAGTTAAAATCTTTTGCATTGGCAACAACTGCAATAATGACCACGCTCTAGCGAGATGAGTCGGATGTAGTCGGCCTTCCGGGTCTTCGATGATCAGTATCGGTCTTGCGCAGCGTCTTAAATCGGTAGGGCCTTTTGCTTGAAGGTAAGCATTGAGAAGCCCCATTAAAAGCAAGCGGCTTTGTTTGTCATTTGTTTCCTTAAGGAATTGACTTAATCCTTTATCAGAGGAAGGGCTCGTATAAAAAAGACCATCACGAGGTTTTCGTGGGTTACCTTTGCTGACGCTGCGGAACGCAAAATAGTGTTCGACAAGTGTTTGCATTGAATCGAGACTACTGCGAATCTCACCCTTGTTTACGTGCCCAGGCATCGCCAATAGCCGTCGGCAGGTGTTGTTGATTCGTTTTTCAATCCGAGCATTTTTGCTGTCGCCGTTGACGTGGTTTAAATCTGGGAAGCGTCGGGAGTCTCGTAGGCGGATAACAGGGTGAAGAGTCATCAACTCTACAGCGAGTTTCTCAGAGTGGTGCAGTTTCTTCGGCTTGCCGTTATGATCCAAAAATGCGTATTCAGTTTTAATATCATACTCGTCGCGAGACGCACTAATTCGATAGTAAATGACCTGCTCACCATCCTCGTTTGTGCACCATGCAGGTTTTATCCGTCGATAACGCCCAGCTTTTACTTCGTTCTTGTCTTGTGCTTTAAAGCAAACAATGATCTGCAAGTGTTGGGTTTGTGGATGAGAAATTGAGTAATCAACGTGAAAATCTTTTAGTTCGAATTGATATAATGAGCCATTAGCAGGTAGCGCGATAGAAAGGGCATCGAGCAATGATGATTTGCCCCACGTGTTCTCACCGATGAGCGTAGTGAGTTCGTCAAAAGAGAGTGAAAGGCGTTTGATGCCTCTAAACCCGGAGATTTCGATGCGTTCTAGTCTCATCTCAATCCTCCTTGCAATTATTTGAATTATAGAGAGTTATTTTGCTACTCCTAAGCATATATTAATTCGAAACATTGGAGTTAAGCTCAGTTCACAAAATTACGAGAGCCCCTTACTGAATAGAGACCGCAACAAGCGACGCTTGCTTTCAAAAGTAGTGTAGATAGCATCGTGATCACTTAAACATGAAATCAAAAAATCACAGTTTCATAAAATTCATGATTCTGTCATGATTCACTTCTTATTATTATAAGGAATGAAAAGAGAGAAGATGAAGATGAATAACAATCATAAGCCAGTGAGAATCAAACTGGCACACATCAATGACACACATTCCTACTTTGAGCCAACGTCATTACAGTTAAAGCTTAAGATCAACAAAGAACTCACGCTAGAGCCATACGTGAGTGCTGGCGGGTTTTCTCGCATCGCAACCCGAGTAGAGCAGCTACGAGACGACGCGCAACGTCAAGGGCATGGGATGTTATTTCTCCATGCTGGAGACTGTTTCCAAGGCACACTTTATTTCTCATTATTTAAAGGTAAAGCCAACGCCGATTTGTTGAATGCGTTAAAGATTGATGCGATGGCGTTAGGCAACCATGAATTGGATATGGGTAATGAACCTGTTGCCTTATTCTGTCAACGCACTCAGTTTCCATTGCTTGCTGGTAACTGGGATCTATCAAATGAATCGCTTCAAAAGCCTCACCGAGTCAGCGATAGCAACAATGTGTATAGCTATCAAACGGAGACACAAAGCGCACAATACATCGTCAAAGAGTTTCATGGTGAGCAGGTTGCGATTTTCGGATTATCCATTGATAAAATGAGCGATATCGCGAACCCAGATGTAGATACGCCATTTAAGTCTGCAATTGAAACCGCTAAGGCGACCGTAAAACAAATTCACTACTCTGGTATTAAAAATATCATTCTTCTAAGCCACTTAGGTTATGAAGGCGATTTAGAGTTGGCTGAACAAGTTGAGGGGATTGGTATTATTGTTGGTGGACATAGCCACCGACTGCAAGGCGATTTCTCATCAATAGGTTTAGGGCAAGATGACCCTTATGGTGTCAAAGTAAAAGATACCTACGTTGTGCAAGCGGGCTTTCATGCTTTGACCATGGGGCACTGCGTCATTGAATTTGATGAAAACGGCAAAGCAACCATGCTGAGTGGTCAAAATGAACTGTTACTTGGCCGACGTATTTTTTGGGACTCGACACTAAATCAACAGCTTGACCAAGGCGTATTCGAAACCGCGTGTGACTTTATCCATGGTCAACCTAATGTGGTGGTCTGTAAGAAACATCCAGAGACGCAAGCGATCTTAAATGATAAATACATCCCTCGGGTAAGACAGTTACAGTCACAAGTCATTGCTAGTATTGACACCAAAAAGCGTCATGTGCGAATCCCAGATGAGTTTGGTGAGAGCGAGCTGGCTTCTTCTGTTGCTCGTTCATTTTTGTACAGCCTAAATAAACGCGGGCATGAGGTTCAATTTGCGATTCATAATGCGGGTGGCGTGCGAACATCATTGAATCCTGGCAACATCACAGTGGCAGATATTGCCGGACGGTTGTTGCCTTTTGCCGTTCCGATCGGCTTTTACGACGTAAAAGGCAGTGCTATTCGCCGAGCACTTGAAGGCGCCATAAACAATGCACTCAACAATGATGTGGAAGGTACTGGCTCTGGCAGTTATCCATACACTTACAATTTAAACTTTGAGTACCGAGCTGATGCCCCTAAAGGTGAAAGAATTCAGTCATTAGCAATTTTTGATGGTCAACAATGGGTCGACATTCAAGACGACACCTGGTATCGAGGCACTTCCTCCGCTTATACCATGAAAGGGAAAGAAGGTTACGATGCGCTACTGGAGATGAAAGGCGAGGGGCGTGTAACCAACTTATCCATGGCAGACTGTTTTATTGAACTTCTGACCGATGAGCCAAACTGCTTGAATCAAAGTCACAAACTTTATACACAGCAACACAGATAGTAGATATTGGTATCGATTTTGCTGTCCTTCAATTGCTACATGCGATGATGAGGGTGGCAGTATGTGGAATAAAGATTGGACAGATACGGCAGTGGTGGTTGCTTGGGTCGCAATTTGGTCAACGTTAGTTTACTTTGTACCTTTGAGTGGTTTTTGAATTGCTAATAACACGGAAGTTAGGAAAGGAGCAGTTATGCTCCTTTTTTGTGTCTATGTTCTCAAAGACAACGCTCTGACTCCTAAATGTATCACCTTGAGTCACTTTCTGATCTTTACATCTAATAACAAAAGTTCACGCGGTTGAACCAATTCCTTTGTTTTTATATTTCTTTCTGATTTTTAATAAGAATTTTATTTCGATTAGACAAAGTTTTTTTGTTGGAAAGCGTTACATTCGGCGTTATCATTGCGGCGTTTGGGGAGTAGTTAGCGCAAGTTTACTTATCGTCATCTCGTTAAGCATCAGCTTATCCGGTAAGTAAAGGTGTTGCGTGATTCATCCACGCCGACACTTCAACGAGACCAACGCATTCATTGACTGGCAGCACATGATTACTATGTGACTGCTTGTTGTTATTGTCTGCGGAAGGTCACCAAACTCATGTCCTTCCGCCATGGGAGGAAGCATGTCTCTTATCGAAAGTACCACCCAATTGAGCCAATCGGCACCACTTCAAGAATCATTATCGATGTATGGTGCTTTTGGTCTTTTTACGCTTGTTCTTGTTACGCTTGATATCTATCAAACGCGTGGTGGCGTTATAACGATGAAAAAAGCCATCCTTTGGAGTGTTTTCTGGTTCTTACTTGCCTTTGTTTTTGCAGGTTCTATCTATTTATTCTGGGACTTTTACGCACCGCACAGCACTTATACGAACGATAAAGCAACGGTTTCATTCTTAACAGGCTACTTACTAGAGAAGTCGCTAAGCGTGGATAACTTGTTTGTGTTTGCCATCATCTTTGCACAATACAGTGTGCCGGAGCATTTGCGTCCGCGAGCGCTGCTTTGGGGCGTGATTGGTGCGTTAGTTCTACGGGCTATCATGATTGCGGTTGGTGCTCAGTTACTTGCGCAGTACCACTGGGTATTGTACCTCTTTGCCGCATTCCTTATTTGGACAGGTATTAAGCTTGCTCGCGACAAAGGTGAAGCAGAAGAGGTTAACCCATATCCTGAGCAGTTTATTCGCAAAATATTGCCAGTTACGGATGATTACCAAGGGAATCACTTAATCTTAAAGCAAGCTGGTAAGTGGGTGGCAACACCAATGCTGATCGTAGTCGGTGTAATTGCAGTGATGGATGTAATGTTTGCACTGGATTCTATACCTGCCATATTCGCGGTAACACGAGAGCCATTTTTAGTCTTAGCCGCGAACGTGTTTGCACTGTTGGGTTTGCGATCTTTGTACTTTGTTCTGCAAGCGATGTTAGACAAGTTTGTGTACTTAAAACCAGCATTATCGGTGATCATGATGTTTATCGGTGTAAAGATGTTATTGGTGGGAACAGAGTATGAGATTCCGACAACGTGGTCACTCACATTCTTAATCGTTGTGATGACATCAGCGGTTGTGGCATCGCTCCTCAAAAATAAGTCGAACAGTCGCTCTAGCGTTAAAATTACTAATCAAAAAATATAAGTAAAGCGCTAAAAATAAAATAAATAACGAAACTTAATGTTAAGAATATGTTGTTAGTTGAGATGACTTTATGCAGGTAACGTTAAGTTATTCAACATAATTAAACAGTTTATGACTATTTATGCTGTTATTATTCATTTGTATTTTTGATGTTTGTAATGGACTTGTTTTATTAGATAATCTAATTCGAATAGGTAAAATTTGTCATTTCTTAAACAATAAGAAACTGACTAATATACAACCAACAAAACAGACTACTGCTTTAAAGAGAGGCAATCATGGCACAAGCAATGCAAATGACAAATGTAGCTTTACCAACCTCTATGGATAAGAAAACCTACGCGGTTAACTTCAAAGGACTGATTGCTCACTTACTAGACATTCTATTCGTAGATAATACTGCACCACGCAGTTACTATGCGGAAGATTTGTCAGCTCACATTCAAAAAGATATCGGTATGTACCGTTAATCTTGAAATAATGAATGAAAATACCGGCTTATAAGCCGGTATTTTTTTAGCTGCTCAAACGCGAATAACGGAGCTAGAACTCTATACAGAGTCAATACCGGAGTAGAGGAGCTTATTCCAAATTGGTGTTCATTAGAAATGAAAACGGGGCACTAATAGTGCCCCGTTTTGACTTGTAGAGTAATACGATATTACTTCTTACGGCAGTATTCTGCGATCACGTACATTGACTGACCGCCATTTGCCTTGCCCGAAACTAGTTTCGGATCATCACCAAGGCTGATACCACGGATCACTGTGCCTTGTTTGATTACTTGGTTAGTGCCTTTAACTGGTAGGTCTTTGATTACCGTTACATCGTCACCTTTCTTAAGTTCAGTGCCGTTGCAATCCAGCGTTTTGTCATCATCAGACATACCCTTCATCGCCCAGTTCATTTGCTCTTCTTCCATGTACATCATGTCAAGAGCATCTTGAGCCCAGCTTTCAGAGTTTAGGCGAGTGAGTTGGCGCCATGCTGTCACTTGTACTGCAGGAACCTGGCTCCACATGCTTTCGTTTAGACAACGCCAGTGGTTAATGTCTTTTGGCTCATCGATCTCACCCAGACACTTATCACAAACCATGATAGCAGTATCAACGGTCACGTTACCGTGAGGTGGGACAGCGTATGCTGTTAGTTGAGATTCAGAAGAACACAGTTCACATTTTGACTCGCAGCGCGCAAGCAGAGTAGCTTCAATAGACATAAGGACTCACCTTAGTAATGTTATTTTGTGGCGGTATTATCCACTTTATCCTGAGAAATAAAAGGGTGTTAGCGAATTAAAGCCGAGATTTTACAATATTCCAACCTGATTAGTGTGAAGATGTAAAATATTCGCTAAACAAATAATACCTGTATATAAGAAAATGCATTGATTGTTTTGAATGATGAATTGGTTGCTTCATTTCTTGAGGAAGTTAGAGGTTCGTTGGGAGTATTAACTGCGCTCAGAAGTGTGGGCAGAGCCCTCTAAAAATATAGAGGGCATATTGCTAGCGTTCAATAATCTGCACAACTTGATCTTTTGAAATGCTCATTTCTTTCCCATCCATGTCTTCATACTCGTACATACCCGTTTCTTCGTTAAGGTCTGGTTTACCGTAAGAAGTAATAATTTTTCCTTCATTTGTCGACATAAGATATTGACTACTTCCGCATGCAGCAAGAAGTAAAGCTGTGGCCATTATAGTGAATATGCGCATAGGGTTTTCCTTTCAAACAAGTAAGTTAGGTACGACACCGATTTAACTATAGCAAAGGATATACGGGACGGTTTTTATGATAGAGAACGAAAAAGCCCAGTCGAAACTGGGCTTTGGTAAGAAAGGTGATACGATTACTTCAGAACGGAAGTATTAGTCACACCCGTTAAAGTGTCATCCATTAAGAAGTCTGTGTTTTCCATTTGCATCTCAACGTGATGGTCAATATCAGAAAGTGTGCCATTTGGTGAGGCAAAGGTACTGTGTGATGCAGTTGCATTAAACTGAACAAAGCTTGCAGTCGCATTCACAGCCGTATCTGAGCTGTTCACCGTTTTCAACCTCAGCTTAGTTGCAAGTGGTTCAGTACCCGCGAATGGTGCATTTGGAACGCTGTTTGGCACTGTGCTATCACCCTCAACCTCGGTCATCAAGAATGGTGTAGTTAGTGAACCAGAAGCGACCAAATCTGAGGCGTTTGTGAACGGGTCGACTGTATCTAGCGTTGTTTGTGCTGCATAGATAAATTGTGAGAAACCTGCTTCTAAAGCTGCTACTTGAGCTTCCGTTGCCGCAGCCTCAAATGCTTCGTAACATGTTTTATCTTCTAGATCCGCACATGATGCATCAGCGTAATTCGCATAGTCTTTTGATGCTGCATAAGCGAGGTTATGTTTGATCTGAGGGCCGTAATTGTCTGAACCTAGTAACAAATTACCAATTTGACCACCAGAGTTCTGTACTGATGCAGAGCTAAAGGTGTACAGCGCATCCGCAGTAGGGCTGCCTAGCGTGTTATTTGCTGCTGCGACGGCAGATGTAGCCACAATACCGCCAAGTGAATGACCTAGCATTTTGACTTTTGAACCCGTCATTGGGTTGAAGCCTTGCAGAGGACCTCCAGCTAAAAGACCGCCTTGCGCCGATACTACCAAGCTAGCGCGCAAACCCAATACATCCAGTACACTTTGACGTAGATTGTCACGCGCAACGGCTAAGTTGGAAAGATTTAGGTAAGCCAGTACATTTGCATTTGCGGAACGTTGTTCATCTAAACTACGTGTGCCATGAATAGGTAAGTCAATTGCGATAACAGCCACACCTGCTTTTACCATATTGAACGCGAACGCGTACGCATTCTCTTTTGCTGAAGTGATGCCGTGTTGATAAATCACAACGTCGGTCGCGACACCAGATTTAGGTGTGAAGACAAGTACTTCGACATCTTCTACCGATTTAACGACTGGAACTGGGGAGTAGCGAGTCACAATACGTTCACTGTCGAGTTGGGTACCATCGCTTAATGTGAGTTTAGCACCCACCAGTTTTAGCTGCTCTGTAGGATCGGTTGCAAGCTTTGTCACGTCAACAGGGTTATTTGCGAAAACGCCGGTTGATAGCTGCTGAACCATGTTCGCTTGCTCGTTCGGATCCGCCAGTGCTGCACTTAGCTTCGCTAGGCTT
This sequence comes from Vibrio sp. Y10_XG_PY6, assembly GCF_024181795.1. NCBI lineage: Bacteria > Pseudomonadati > Pseudomonadota > Gammaproteobacteria > Vibrionales > Vibrionaceae > Vibrio > Vibrio sp. Y10_XG_PY6. Next base: position 1,062,286 of record NZ_JAMZAQ010000001.1, on the reverse strand, counting down.
GGCATCGCAGATACCATTGGCTGCATGTTCCAGTTTGCCCCTTTTTCTAGATAATGAGGCAGTCTGACCACACCTTGAGTCACATTTACATCGGCACCTGACTTCGCATAAAGGCCTTTAATTGCCGTTTTAGCTGCGTCTAGGTCACTAACGTACTTACTAAAGTCATCGTCAGAGTCTAGCGCAGTGCTAAAGTCTTGGGTTGCACCAAGTGTCATTGTGTAGGCTGTTGATAAATCTACTGAACCTTCGTTCGCATCGTTTTTGTAAACCGCGTTTAATGTATTTGCACCCGTTGAAAAACCGGTTGCAGTTACACCTTTAACCGCCGCCAAAGTGTCACCTACAGACTGAGTGCTGAACCAGGAGGAGTAAACGATGTCGTCAGGGTTAACTTGAGCTAGACCAAAAATGCCTTCCACCGCTTGTGTCACCGCTTGAATAGAAGCAAGAGCACCAGTTTCATAAACGATTTCTTTCGATTTACCTGTCGCGTAACTGGCTGATGTACCGATTGGCTCACCATTCACGTCAGTAACATCTTGTGTTACTGCAAAAATGTACTCGCTTGACTCATCAAGCGCATCCATGAACTGGATATATAGAGAGTTGCCTTTTGCTTGAACAACGTAGTCTTGGTTCTGAACGAGAACTTCTTCGATTGGGTTAGACTTACCATCCCACTCGGTCAAACGTTGATTAATCTTGATGACTTTAATACCAGACGGCAGCATACCCGTTGCAAAACCATCGCCTTTAAAGTTCAGAACGATTGGCATAGACGTTGACCATCCATCCATCGTATTCATCGAGGCTCTAGGGTTGGTTAAGGCATCATCACCGTCAGTTGGCAGACCAAGCGTGCCATCTGTTGTGTCCATTAATAAGTAAGAGGGCGCAGGTACATCCGCATTCGCCCCTTGAAGCGTAAAGCTGATAGATGTTCCACGGTCGAGCAGTGCTTGGACTTCATCTTCAAATTGAACTTTGTCGGAAGTACCAGAGCTTGATGTATTATCACCACAACCAGCAAGAAGGATTGCAGAACAAAGCATTGATAATTTAAACGTGTGTTTCATTGGTTTACTCCGTAATCCCATTATTTGAAGGTGTAGTTCATCTGTACCGCGCTGATGTAAGCAGTACCTTCAGAGTCGAACTTGATCTCTTCATCCTGAGCATTTGTCTCGGTGAAAGAGCCTGATTTACTCTTAACAAGTGCAAAGCCTGCATCGAAAGTTAAATTCTCATTCATTGCGTAAGTTAGGCCCGCGCTGTACCAAAAACGGTCACTGTCAGGGATGCTCAATGTGGCTTCACCTGCTTGTTCGTCGTATGCAAAGCCCGCACGAAATGTCCAATCCGCATTGAGGGTGTAAGTGGCACCAATAGAATAACGATTGTTGTCTTCGTATTTCTCTGGTTTGTAGAAACATTGACCAGCAGTTCCATCATTACATTGAGGACTCGTCGCTTTCAGTTCTTTAAATGTGCTCCAATCGGTCTGTTGCCAGCCGTAATGTACTGCCCATTGTTCATTCAGTTGATGGAAAGCCGATAATTCGATAATTGAAGGGAGAGAGATTTTTAAACGGCCATCCACTTTTGGTGATGGAGCTCGGCCTGAGTCGTAACTACTAAACTCACCGTCGTCAAAATCTAGATCAACTTTAGAACGGTAACCAAAGCCAAAACGGTTGTTTTCATTTAGCTCGTACAAAGCGCCAATATTCCAACCCCAAGCAAAAGTTTCGCCTTCCATGCCGACAAGGTTATCGGACTTATTACCACCTAAAATACGGGCGAGTGCGCCTTTGTGACGAGTCAGCTCCGCTTCCGCGTACACTAGGTTGATACCGCCACCGACACTGAAAGACTCGTTAATACGGTAAGCGACATTAGGATTAATGTTTACTGAAAGTAGGGAAGTGTCACCCGCCATGTCACCCGCAGAAATATCATCTGGATAATCAGTAGCAACACCGTATGTGGTGAACATACCGATACCCCAAGCCCAGTTATCGTTGATAGGGCTGATGTAATAACCCGCTGGCACGACTTGTAAAGGGGCAACATCTTTCGCATGTTCTTTGTTAACCGTGTCATACACATCGACTTCAGGATCGATGATAGATAACGCGCCCGAGAATTGAGCTTCTTTGAAAAGAGTCATCGCTGCTGGGTTTCGTGCAAGAACGCTGGCATTGTCTGCGACCGCTCCTTCACCTGAAAATGCTCGACCAAGACCAGATGCTGAATGCTCAGCTACCTGGAAGCCCGCTGAATGGGCATTACACGCAAACAATATCGAAATTGTAAGCAGAGAGCAGTGCTTCTTGTTCATCCTTGACCCTCCTAGGGTGTCATAGTGTTGGACCGAAGTCCTTGTAATTGTTGTGTGATACTTACACCAGTTGTTAATACGTGAAATACAACTGTGATGTAAATGTAATGTTAATTGTATGTTTAATAACTTGTCAAAGTTTGAGCGTATTTTGCGTTTTAAATATGATGCATAGGTCAAACGGTGATTCGTAAGGGCATGTATTATCGTTATATTTTTTAAGAGAATGGTACGACCAGAATTGTTTTACGGGCTTTATGGTTAAATGGCATTCAAACCGAGAGATAGCGGGCTTTGCCGTTTCTGTACTTAGCAGGCATAATTCGCGCCTCGCTTTGTTGTTATTCAATAGACGCAATAGGAATCGTGTTGGAATTACTGAATGTTGAATTTTTAGGTCGTTCGTTAAGGCTCGAAGGATCGATGGCTGGTTGGCAGCAGTTATATTGGGATAACACCTTGGTGTCCCAAATAGATGCCAGTGATAATGTTGCAGACACTTGTCTTCACCAGTTTAGACTCTCTGCAGGGGAGGAAGTCCTGGTATGCCATTTGGAGTGTTCATTAACATGGCAACCGTTTGAATTGAGTTACAAGGTCACAATTAACGATGAGCTTATTAGCGAAGGTTGCCGAAATGAAAAAGACATCGAACGCCAAGTACCAGAAGTTGAGCCGCCAACGGAAAAGCGTTTAAGTGTGATAGGGCTAGTATCGCTTGGAATGAAAGCACTCAAGAGTGCGAAAGTCATCAAAGTGGCGCTAGCATCTGCAAGTCTTGCTGCATATTCTTGGCTATTTTCTATCGAGTTCGCGTTAGCTTTGATCGCTTGTTTAGTTTTCCATGAGTATGGCCATATTAGAGCGATGAAGTACTTTGGAATGAAGACCAAGGGCATCTATTTGATTCCATTTCTTGGCGGTTTAGCGCTGAGTGATGAAAAGATCAACACACGCTGGCAAGATGTGGTTATCTCGATTATGGGACCATTTTTTGGTTTAGTTCTTAGCATCGCGTTTACTTTGCTTTATTGGATGACTGGAGAGGTGCTCTTCGCTGGCCTAGCAGTGTTTAACGCGTTACTAAACCTGTTTAATCTGTTGCCTATTCTGCCACTAGATGGTGGTCATGTACTCAAAAGCATTACCTTCTCAATGAACACTCGGGTTGGATTAGTCGGCAGTATAGCTGCTGCCTTGTTGGGTATTTTTATCAGCTATTCTTTCGGGCTGACATTGCTAGGGTTTTTATTGTTAATGGGGATGCTAGAAGTGGTCATGGAATGGAGAGGTCGACATCATAGTCATTTATTGCCGTTAACCCGTTACGGACAACTCTTCTCACTTGCTTGGTACTTGGTTTCTGTCGGTGGTTTTGTCGCTATCATTTGGTATTTTGCTACCCTTGGAGATAGCCTGTTGAGCTTGCCACTACAGATACTGGGTACTTAAACTATTCCTTGTACCCATTAAAAAAGCTCCCTAGGGAGCTTTTTTGCGAAAAATAGACACTGGTAGCAGAAGTTTAGCCACATTTTGGCGCTTTCGCCTTATACGCAGGCAACTTATTTATGGTTGCTTGTAAATCTTTAATACGCGTACTGTGCGATGGGTGAGTTGAGAAGAATTCAGGCGGTTGAGAACCACCTGATGCAGCACTCATATTTTTCCATAAATCGACACTTTGACGTGGGTCGAAACCTGCTTTTGCCATGAATTCCAGCCCGACAATATCAGCCTCGGATTCCTGAGTACGACCGTATGGTAAAATAACACCGTATTGAACACCGACACCAAGTGCCGCCATCGTCATTTGTTGATACTGTTTGTACTCGGAAGCTCCAATGGCAACGTTTGCTAGAGACAACCCTGCATTTGCTAACTGACTTTGTGAGAGACGTTCATTACTGTGGTCAGCGAGGACGTGAGCGACTTCGTGACCAATGACTGTTGCCAACTGATCTTGGTTTTTCGCGACATCTAAAAGCCCGGTATACACGCCGATCTTCCCACCTGGTAGAGCAAACGCATTGACTTGTTCACTATCAAAAACAACGACTTCCCAGTCTTTAAATCCAGATTGAGCGGGAATGGTGTCAGTGATGTGTTTGGCAACGCATTGAACGTAGGCATTCGTTTTGCGATCTTTGCTGATTGGGATATCTTTCTTCATTTGTTCGAAAGATTTAGCGCCAAGCGATGACATTTCCTGATCTGAAAACATCAGGATCTGGTTACGGCCAGTCGGTGATGCGCTACATGCCGTTAAACCCGCGATAGTTAAAAGAGCAGAGGCTTTCATCCATACCTTCATAATAGGCTCCATCTAAATTATTTTTGTTTTGAAGCAATAGTATATACCCAAATAGTAACACGATGCATGGATCAAATTATTCATCAACTGGCAAGGAGGCCAAGATGTTACACCTTGAAGTTAGACCTAAGTAAAGTCTATGCTAGCTCTCTAATAAATCGTTACAATCCGACAAACCAATTTGTGAAATTAAGAGTAAAACAATGAGTATATGGAAAAAGCCCGTTAGCATAGAGATTCTGAATGCTACATCAAAAAATACCCTGATCGAGCATCTACAAATTGAATACACAGATTTCACGGATGACTCCCTTACAGCAACCATGCCTGTATGTAGTTTTACTCATCAACCTTTAGGAATGCTTCATGGTGGCGCTTCTGTTGTACTCGCAGAAACATTAGGCTCTTTAGCTGCGAATTTCTCTGTTGATGAGGGGAGTTGCTGTGTCGGTTTGGATATCAACGCGAACCATGTACGTGCAATGCGAAGTGGTCATGTGATTGGTACGGCAAAACCCGTACACCTTGGCGTTTCAACACAAGTGTGGCAAATCGACATAACTGATGAACGAGGCCGATTAGTGTGTACCAGTCGCTTAACTATCGCAGTGAAGCAACATAAAACGAAGTCGGTATAAAGCAAGATGGTGATTGAGTTTTCATTAGGAAAAATCATTGCTACCCAGCGTGAAATCGTGATTAAGCTCTCCGGCAGTGCAATGGTAACCTTACAAGCGCAAACCGATTCTATCCAGTTACTGGGTAGAGGAGCGAACGTTGTTTTATCTCATGGTGCAGAGTGTAAATGGTCTATCAAGCTGGATAATGAGGAACAACTTGCCGATCTTGCACGAGAAATTGGCATCGATATTCAATAATTTACTGCGTGACGTTTGCACTTTTTGATAAAAATGAGGAAACTTAGCTTATCAACAATAAGATAAGAATTTCCTCTTTATGAGTAGCCCTCGTTTACGTGTTCAGTTCGAAACACTGTTTGAAAAATTCGCCGGTCACGATACGGACGTTCAGCTAGAAGACATTACCGAAGCGCTGTTTTGTACACGTCGCAATGCCCGTATTGTTCTCAATAAATTAGAAGAGGAGGGCTGGATTGAATGGCATCCAGCGGCGGGTCGAGGAAAACTCTCAAAACTCGTTTTCAAACGTAATCGTAGCGATGTCAGTGAAAACCTCGCCAGACGTTATCTTGACGAAGGGAAAATTGGCCAGGCTCTAGATGCGCTTGATAACGACGCGGCTCGATTAACGCAGGTTATTCAGGGTTATTTAGGGCTTCAGCATCGGCAGGGCGAACAGGTGGTACGTTTGCCATATTATCGACCATTGGCGATGTTAAACCCACAGAAACCGATGCGGCGTTCAGAACAGCACATCGCCAGACAAATTTTTAGCGGGCTAACTCGCCTTGATGAAAATGAACAACTTCAGCCAGATTTAGCCCACACATGGGAAGCCATTTCTGATACGCACTGGCGTTTTTATCTTCGTCGTGGGGTGCGTTTTCATAATGGTGAACCCTTATCAACCAGTTGTGTACTTGAAAGTGTGCTTGCACTAAGTAGCCTGAACCTGTTTTCTCATATAAAAAAGGTATCTTCACCACAGGAATGGACCGTCGATATTGAACTCGTCCGTCCTGATCGCTACCTGCCTTTGGCGCTGAGTGAGTCGCAAGCAAAAATTTTGCTACCAAGCGCTTTGCGTTCAGAAAACTTCGATAGACAACCAATAGGGACTGGGCCGTTCCAAGTTAAAATGAATGATGATAAGCGTCTCATTTTGACTGCTTTTGATGGCTACTTTGGCTTTCGTCCCTTACTGGACCAAGTTGAGGTGTGGGTAATTGATGAAGCGTACTCTTCAATGGTCTATCCAAGCTTGTCTAAGCCAAAGATGGATAAACAAGGTTCATCTGATGAGGTCGAGCTTGATCCTGGCTGTACATTCCTATTACTAAACAAAAACACCGGGATTGCAAAAGACCCTCGCTGGGCAGAATTCCTATCACAAACTCTCAACAGTCACCAAATTTATGCTCATGTTCCTCAGGATAAAGTGATGGAACTGGGAGTATTGCAAGCCTTTGGCCTTAAGCCAGGTTGGATTGACCTTAGGCCAGCAGAGGCGGGAACCGTGCCGCAGGCTGATAAGTTGATTTACGTGGCGTATCAGAAAAAGCATCCGATGTTTCCAGTAGTTGCCAAGGCTATCAAGACACTCTTAAAACCGCACGGTATAGAGGTCGAGTTTATTCGTTATGATTCTCAACCGCCCGCACCGGAGGAAGTGGATATTTGGGTGAAAGCCATGGGCATTGCAACGAACCGAAATGATGCTTTGGCAGGGTGGCTTCTAGACTATAGTGATATTGAAAAGTTCAGTTCTGGTTACGATTTTAGCGAATGGGCTAAGCTCGTTGATCAGTGGCGTGCTGGTGTTTATCCAGACTTCCCTGCACGTGAGTTAGGACGTCAGTTGGTAAAAAGTTGTCAGGTGATTCCGATGTTTCACTGCTGGTTGGGTGTCAATAAAGACCACAGCGGTGCCTTACAAAATGCAAAGTGTAATGCCTTAGGTTGGTTTGACTTTAATAACGTATGGGTAAAACCTGATATAGAAAATAATCATGGCGAAACCGAATAAGAAACAGCCGACGAAAACCGTCGATATCTATTGCTCAAAGTGTAAAACTCAACTATTCAAGTACCGTAAAGGCGGAAAAGGCGCACTGGTCAAGTGCTTCAAAGAGCGCATTGTTGACGATTTCACACAAACCCCATGCATCTGTCCCAGTTGCAGGCAAGAGTTTGCAAGAGATACCCTAGTGAGAGGAACGCCCGCTTACAAAATGATTGGCGGCAAAGTGACAATGAAATAATGAAGGGCTAGAAAATGAGTATAAAACATGACTACTGCATGGTGTTAAGCACAACCAGCAACGAAAAAAATCGAGATCAGATCATTAAAGGTTTGCTAGATGCCCAATTAGCCGCGTGTATTCAAACGATGCCTATTGAAAGTCACTATGTGTGGAAAGGGGAGATTTGTACTGACAACGAATGGTTGCTGGTGATCAAAACTCGCCGAGAGCTCTATGAATTGGTGGAAGAGAAAATAGAAAACCTGCACGAATATGAAGTAGCACAGATCGTACAGGTTCCAATTGTTGATGGGTTTAACCCTTATTTAGAGTGGCTGAGAGAATCGACGCTGAGCCGACATTAAAAACAGCGACAACGCTGCACCAACGGTGTCGCACAACATATCTTTCTGGGCGTCCCATATGTCACCTTGCGAGCCCAGAAAGGCGATTCCTTCATCGCCGCCAGCCAATTCTGCATACCACCATTCGATAATCTCATAGCCTGCTGCAAGCGACATGATCGCAAACAAAGCAAACCAGCAAGAGAACGTTTTGTTGAACTTGTTCTTGTGTATCAAGTATTCAGCTATCGGATACGCATAAAGGCCAATCGAAAAGTGCGCAACGCGATCAAAGTTGTTTCTATCTGAACCAATCATGTCGTTAAACCAGTCAAATGGTACTTCGGAAAACGTATATTTCGCTCCGATAGTGTGCAAACAGAGCCAGATGAACATTAAAAAGTAAGCCGTATTACTGAATTGATAGCGAATCGAGATTACCCAAATAGCAACAAGAATACCAATTGCTGGGATAATCTCTGCAAACCAAACGGCACGTGAGTTAGGTTCTAACGCAGAAAATAAAAACACGATGGCATAAAAAATCGTCAATCCTAAGAGTGTCGAGGTGCTTTTCATAGAGTTACTTGATCCTTCAATTTATCTTACAGTGGGACTCCATAGACTTGGGTAATGATTACACTTAATTGAACGGTGTGCAATTGTTATTTTGATGGTGTTTTTGATCACTGAAAATGTTGATTTATTGCCAAGCTGCTCAACATTAAAACGTTTGCGCGTGCACCTTTCATTAAAGTTTGATTTACAACATGGCCATCCATAGAATCCGTGATTCAGTCTAATAAAAAAGAAGTAAAGCCATGAAACTGGAAACTGTCGATTATCTTGCTGACGATGCTGCTCAACAGTTCGTTACCTCTCTGCGCGAAACAGGGTTCGGTGTGTTGAAAAACCACCCGATTCCACAAGAGCTTGTAGAGTCAATTTACAAAAACTGGCATGAGTTTTTCTGTTCAGATCAAAAGAATGATTTTCACTTTAACGTAGACACCCAAGATGGCTATTTTCCACCTTCTGTGTCTGAAGTAGCGAAAGGGCACAAAGTGAAAGACATCAAAGAGTACTTTCATGTTTACCCTTGGGGTCAGATCCCAGAGCAACTTAAAGCTGAAATCTTAGAGTACTACGAGCGTGCGAATGCATTTGCTCAGGAGCTATTAGGCTGGGTTGAAGCGTGCGCACCTAAGGACGTTCAAGAGAAGTTCTCTATCGCGTTGTCAGAAATGATCAATAACAGCGACAAAACATTACTACGCGTTCTTCACTACCCACCGATGACAGGCGAAGAAGAGCCTGGCGCTATTCGTGCTGCTGCGCATGAAGACATTAACCTGTTAACGGTTTTGCCTGCTGCTAATGAGCCTGGACTACAGGTAAAGAGCAAAGAAGGTGATTGGATAGATGTACCATGTGACTTCGGAAACTTAATCATCAACATTGGTGATATGCTTCAAGAAGCGTCGGGCGGTTACTTTCCTTCAACGACTCACCGGGTAATTAACCCAACGGGTGGCCGTCAAGAAAAGTCGCGTATTTCATTGCCGTTGTTCTTGCATCCAAAACCAGAAGTAGTTTTGTCTGAGCGCTACACCGCACATAGCTACCTTATGGAACGTTTACGTGAACTAGGGGTTATTTAACCTTTACGTGATCTCCTTACAAAGGCCGATGGTTGATGACTATCGGCCTTTTGTTGTTTATGGTACAAAATGATACCCTCGCTTCATTCGGTGCCACAGAAATTAGGCCTGAAACACGCGTCAGCAAGCATTTTTACCAGTACAGATGAGCAGCTTTCTCTGAGATTAGTGTGATGCTTCAATATTAAAAACAGAGAGGATGAATGGAAGGACAACGCACGGTCAGTAGTATTGAGACTCACGCAATAGAAAACCCGTTGCTTTGGCCAATGCTAGAAATTCTTAGAAAGCAGCCTTCCGATTGGAAAGTTCACACCTTAGCAAGCAAGTTGAGTGAACAGGGCTACATTTCGAAATTGGATGATTCTCCTGATAAGGATTTATTCAAACGAAATTTCTTAATCATGAACGCGCTATACCAACTGCAAGAAACGCTTTACCCAGATGCCTGGCTGCAAGTTGAAGCGATGAATATCCAGCTGATGTCTTCGTTAGAAGCTTCGAGGCATATCGTTGATATTAACGACCCTTTGCGTGAATATTATCTGGATTGGCGCAACTACGAAGCGGACGAAGATGAAGTGCGTCGATTGTTGAATGAGTTTTGGACCACTTATCAAAAATTCATTGGTGGTTCGTCTGTTGCAAGTGTAGATAAGACAAAGGCACTGTCACTGTTTGAGCTTAACCCTGATGCAACACCCGCAGAAATTAGAAAGCAGTGGCGAAAACTCGCGCTTCGTTGGCACCCAGATAGAGAGAATGGTGATGCAGAAAGGTTTAGAATTCTTTGTGAAGCGTGGAATGTACTGAGAAACGAATGATTCGGTATGAATAAAGATAAAGGAAGGCAGCTAACTATTAGCTGCCTTTTTTCATTGGATTGTCTCAATCAGCGTATCAAAACTAGCATGATGGCTTAAACTGAGATTTTCTCATGCGGTTAAGCGCAGCCATTACGTCTAGTGTGCGTGGTTTGGCTAAGTCTCCTTGCTTAGGGAGCGATGCATGCCACTCACCAGACAGCATTTCTTCAATTTCCTTCGCTGGATGATTACACCAGCCTGGAAGCTGAGCGATTTGGAACCATAACCAGCCAATCGTGTTGACTTCATCAGCGGACTCAATCTGTTCCAAAGCGCTAAGGTCAGTAAACTCTTTGCCAAATCGAAGTGACTCTTTGCCTTTCGCATTCACACGGAATTTACCGTCAGTGAGAATATTCATCAAAGCAACGCGATTCAGGGCGCGAGGCGGGAAGGTTTGTAAGCGTTCTTCCGATTCGTTATGACGTTGAGTTGGGTGCTGAGCGATCACTTCTTTCGCTTTTTCTGTCACATCAACCGCTTGGTAGTCGTGCATCTGAATGACTGTGTCGGCAACGTCTAAGTAGTCGCCTGAACCACCCATAACGATAATGGTAGAGATATCGAGATCATCTCGCAATTGACCAATGCGATCGACAAGAGGGGTAATTGGTTCATCACCTTTTGCCACCAATGCCTGCATACGTTCATCTCGAATCATGAAGTTCGTCGCAGAAGTGTCTTCATCAATCAATAACGTGCTCGCACCCGCTTCAATAGACTCTTGAAGCCAAGCGGCTTGTGATGTTGAGCCTGATGCATCTTGAGTCGAAAAGTCCGCTGTATCTTTACCCATTGGCAAATGGTTGATGTAATTCGACAGGTTCAAATGATGCACGCATCGACCATCTTCGGCGCGGATCTTCATTGCTTTGTCATCAGCTACGATGTATTCACGACCATCTCCTGGAATATGATCGTAAATCGAACGCTCAATCGCATTCAGTAAGGTAGATTTACCGTGGAAACCGCCACCTACGATAAGAGTAATGCCCTTTGGAATCCCTAATCCCGTGACATGGCCTTTGTTTGGCGCATGTAAAGTCACTTGCAGCGATTCAGGGGCTTTGAATTCAACCGCCTCTTTCATTGGGAGATCACAGTTACCGGCAATTCGAGGGAGAATGCTGCCATTTGCGACAAACGCAACTAGGTTATTGGCTTCCAACTGTGCACGCAGGGCATCTTGGTCTTCAACAACTTGGCAATGCTCAATCAATGCTGTTTTGTCGAGTTCACGTTCTAAGGTCGCTCGACGGATAAACTTAGGCAAATGGAAAGTCAGTATGTTGTTGGCTTTTTTCCCCAACACTGAACGACCTTCAGCAGGCAAGTTAACTCGAAAACGCAGTTCAATACCTTCCTCGGTAAACAATACTGCGGTGCTATCCAACACAGTTTGGCCATTCAATGAAATGGATACGGAGTTTTCTTGTTTAGCAAACAGCTCAAAACTGCGCGCAATAAAATCACGTGCTGCTCGTTGAAAAGCAGGGGACTCGTCTTTTAACCATTCCAGACCAGTCAAGGACCAGGCGCGAGTTGCACGAAAACGTGACGCGGAAGCATACGGATCTCCTTGTACGTGATCGATGAACAAAGTGAAATCAGTGAAGTCGTATTGACCTTTGATTTGCTGATAAGCGCGGTAGTTCTGCTTTTCAATTTTCTTAAGCGTGGCAGTCAACTGATCCATGAAGATATTGGCCTTTTAATAGAAGCGGGCGGCGATTATAGAAACCACCGCCACCTTAGTAAAGAGAATGCTTAGGAAGAGTAGGCGTATTGTCCGCCTGAAAGACGCTGATTAAACAAACTTTGCTCAAATTCATTACAAGGCATCGGTTTACCATAGAGAAAGCCTTGCCCAATATCACATCCCTCACCAATAAGAAACTGCTCTTGTTGGGGGGATTCAATGCCCTCAATAACCACTTGGAGGTCCAGTTTTTTAGCTATGTGTATGATAGAGCAAATGATCGCACGATCATCGTCCGACTTTTCCATTTGCTGGACAAAGCTCTTATCAATCTTGATGGCATCAAATGGGTATTTCTTCAAATAGCTGAAAGAGGCGTACCCTGTACCGAAGTCATCTAGTGACAACGTCACACCTAGTTCGTGCAATTTGTTTAGAGTTGTGCGTGCTACGATTTCATCGGCAATTAAAGCGCTCTCGGTCACCTCGAGTTCGAGAAAATGTGCTGGTAAGTGAAAGGATTCGAGTAGGTGTTGCACTTGCTCCGCAAAGTTCACGTTTTGTAATTGAATTGGAGATACGTTAACGGCAATTTTGAAATTATCAATTAACTCCGACCACTGTTTAGCTTTGTCTATCGCGGTACGAAGAACAAAAGAGCCAACTTCAAAAATAAGTCCGTTTTGTTCGGCCATATGTATTAATGCTTCGTTAGAGACGTCTCCCAGTATTGGGTGTCTCCAGCGCAGCAATGCTTCTGCGCCAATCCATTTGTGAGTATGGGGATGAACTTTGGGCTGAAAGTACAGCATCAGGTCGTCATTTCTTACCGCTTGCAACAAGTAGCTTTCCAATTGATTGTGGTTGTTTAGCTCATTCGAATGACTTTCACAAAAATAACTATACGCTTCGCCAGACTCTTTACACAGCAGCATGGCATAGCATGCATTTTGAAGAAGTTGTTTGGCATTGCTGGTTTGGTGGGCTTGTACAACACCAATATAAGAGTTGAGGTGAACCTCTGTGTCTTTTATATAAAAGCTTCCCAAGCCAATATTGGTGATATCATCCAGTAGCTTACGCAATTTCATATCAATATCGTTGCCCCAAATGAGTAATACAAGGTCATTCGAGCTCGGCCTCCCGGTAACAAAATAACTCGATTCTCGTTTACCAAGGCGATACCGAAATTCTTTTAATATCTCGTCAAAGGCCTCAAAGCCATAGCGGGTTTGGATACTGCGAGCGTTACTAAAGCCAATGTTTATCACGAGCAGTGATTGCTGGCTATGATCCAACATTCTGAGTGTCTCTCCGACAACACTTTCCAGTGCTGCGCGGTTTAAGAATCCGGTTCCCTGATCGTGTGTTTTTTGGTAGCTCACTTGTTTTTCTGCGGCCTTACGACGATCAATCTCTTTTGTTAGGGAGTAACTCAACTGCGCTAGGTCCGTAGTACGGTTCTCAACTCTATTTTTGAGTTCATTATTAAGACGCTGGAGTTTGTGTTGCTGATACACGACGGAGAGCTGCGCTTCGATTGAGTCTTTGAAAGTTCCGAGCAATTGGCGGTAAGTGTCGCTGTATTCATTCTTCTTGGAATCAAGCATGCAGATAGTTCCAAACGTCTCTCCGTTTGGCCAGAATAACGGTAAACCGCAATAAGATATCATGCCTAGTTTGATGTCAGGGTTATTGCACCATTCTTCATCCTCGAGCGCATTAGGAACCATGAGTTCGCTCTTATGCTCAATGACATGCTCACAATACAAACCGTTGCCGAGCAGTTCAGCATCGCCGGTACGATAGGGGTTAGCTTGAGTTTCACTGGATGTGTTGACTTCAATACGATCTGGATGGATACGCATGATTAATGTGGTGGGTACGTGCGTTATTTGAGCCAGTAAGTTGACGATTTCCTGCCAACTTTTTTGCATAGACTCAGGGATTTCATAATCTAATGTTTGCAATCTCCCCATATAGGTCATCCTTTACGTGGTTTCACTTCCTGTGAATTTAAAATGTAGACTGCTCTATCTTGTTCTCGGTTTTTAATTAAGTATAGGGTGGCTGGGGCTTGAAACAAAAAAAAGTCCTGAAAAGTGTTCAGGACTAGGAATAGTTATCACATATCTCATACTTGAAACAGATAACAAGCATTAAGGTTTAAGCGATTTTAGCGACTCAATAGAAATGTCTTGCGAATAGTCGACGTCTTCAAAGTTAAAGCCATTTAGCTTCATAAACTCATCTTTAAAGCCTTGGTAATCACCAATCTCTTTAAAGTTATTGGCGTTCATTTGCTCTAAAAGAGCATGGACTTCTTGTTGTACTTGCGGGTCAAGCTCTAAGTCGTCTATTCGGATTAAGCGTTCGCCGTCAACAGGCACTTTATCTTGATCGTACAATTTAGTGGTAAACAGTCGCTGCATTTGTTCAATACAACGTTCGTGAGTTCCTTTTTCCTTCATCACTCGATAAAGCGCTAATAGGTAGGGACTTAGCGCAGGAATGAACACACTGGCTTTCGTCACCAACGCCTTACACACTGTCGCATAAGCACCGCCGTCAAAGTTGGCAAGTTTTAGGTTCAACGAGTGACTTGTTTGGTGTAAATCGATTTTCGCTCGGCCCAACGTACCATCGAGATAGATAGGGTGCGTAACGTCTGGTCCCATGTAAGAAAACGCGATGGTTTTGCAGCCTTGTGCAATCGAGTCATTATTAATCAGTGTATCAATCCAGCTTTCCCAGTCTTCACCGCCCATCACTTTGATAGTGGCTTCGGCCTCTTCCTCTGTTGCGGGAGTTAAAGTGGTTTCTACCCACTGATCGTTTTCCAGCATAATTGAAGCGCCAGTGACAGGCTCACCAATAGGCTTAATGACGCTGCGCCAAAACTCATCAGACTCTGGTTTAGGTCGAACACCCGTCGCTAAGCTATAGATGACTAAATCAACTTCACCTTCAAAGTACGTTTCAATGGCTTCAATCACCTGATTGCGGACAGAGTCAGAGAATGCGTCACCAACAATATTGATGGCGGTACGCCCCGCGTGATTTGCTTCTTGTTTAAAAAAAATGTTGTTATACCAACCCGCACTTCCAACGCCTTTATCTGAAGGCCCGCGCTCGAAGGAGACACCAATGGTATCAGCTTTAGCACCTCCGAAGGTGAGGGCAATACGAGCCGCTAACCCGAAACCAGAGGAAGCACCAATAATCAAAACCCGTTTTGGACCGCTTTTGATCTGCGGGGCATGTTTTACGTATTCAATTTGCTCTTTAATGGATGCATGACACCCGTATGGGTGAGCAGAGCGAGCAACAACACCTTGAATTAAAGGGTCTATTCGCATGTTGTTATCTATCCTCGATGAGTGGAATTGAAAATAGATTAACGTAAAGTTAAGTAAAACTTATTGAGCTAGACCATTAAAATTAGAGATGTTTAATTAATTCTTGAGCAACAAAGTCAGCAATCCAAGGCTGTGCATCAGGCTTTGGGTGAAGGCCATCATCCATCATCCACTCGGGTTTGATGACCACATGCTCCAAGAAGAATGGCATCAAGGTAACTTGTTGATGTTGTGCAAGCTTAGGGTAGATATCGTAAAACATATCGCTATAGCGCTTACCATAATTAGGTGGCACTCGAATTTGCATCATGACAACGTCCGCACCTGAATCTTTTATCATGGTAATCATTTTTGAGAGATTCGACGTAATAAGTTTAGGAGGGAAACCTCTTAGGCCATCGTTGGCACCTAACTCAATGAGCACCATATCAGGGCTGTGTTGGGTTAGTAGCTGTGGTAATCGAGCTAAGCCGTTGCCCGTGGTATCGCCAGAAATGCTGGCATTAATAACTGTTACATCTTGACCATGTTCTGACAACGCATCAGGGAGTAAGCTAGGCCAACTCTTTTCGATCGGCATCTGATAGCCCGCGCTCAGGCTATCACCTAAGACAAGTAGCTTTTCGCTCGCATGTGCAGTAGCGGAAAAACAAAAAAATAGAACTAAGGAAAGTATACGAATCATGCAAACACCTGTACTTAATGCACCTATTGTTCAAGCCAATTTGGTTTCTAAACAAGTCTCTACTAATCAAGAGCAATTAACAATCCTCAAAGATGTAAATGTTGACATCAGGAAAGGAGAAAAAATCGCCATCGTCGGTACTTCCGGTGCGGGCAAGTCAACGTTGATGACGTTGTTAGCTGGCCTTGATACACCAACATCAGGTGAAATTACCTTGTTAGGTCATGAGTTATCAAAACTTGACGATGAAGCTCGCGCAAAAATTCGCGCTGCCTCTCTAGGTTTTGTTTTCCAAAGTTTCTTATTAATCCCGAGCTTGAGTGCATTACGCAATGTTACGCTTCCTTGTCTTTTACGTGGTGAAGCCGAAGATGAAGCAAGAGCAGCCGAATTATTAACCGCTGTTGGATTGGAAAAACGTGTCGATCATCTTCCAAGTCAATTATCTGGTGGTGAACAACAACGTGTCGCGCTAGCACGTGCCTTTATGACACAGCCTGAACTGTTGTTCGCAGACGAGCCTACCGGCAATCTTGACCATCAAACCGCAGACAAAGTGATTGAGCTGCTATTCGATCTTAATGAGCAGCATGGAACAACGCTGATATTAGTTACACACGATGGTCACCTAGCAAGTCGATGTGACCGTATTTATCGTATGGAAGCGGGTGAGCTTAAGGAGGAGGTGTAATGTCTGCAGTATCATCAAGCGAAGCAACATCGACAGAAAGAAGCAGTGCAATAAAACACTCGTCAAACAAAAGCCTAATACGTTGGAGTTTCGGCGAAATAAGACAGGGGAACCTTTGGCCTATTAGCGTTGCTCTTATTCTTGTGATTGCGAGCATCTTTGCGCTTTCTGCATTAGCGGAGCGAATGGAGCAGGTGATCGTCAAACAGGGGAAGGATGCATTGACAGCGGATGCGGTGTTTGTGTCTGCTAATCCTATACCTGACACGTTGTTAGCCTCGACTGAAAACCTAGAACGTTCGACGATGACACGATTTGCCACGATGGCATTTAGCGACAATGGTATGCAGTTGATTTCCGTAAGGGCAGTGGACGACAATTACCCTTTAATGGGAGAACTGGTACTAGACAACAACCCATCCGGTCGCGTTAAAGAGAACCAACTCTGGCTTGATGAGCGGATTATGGCTCAACTAGACGTCAAGTCGGGTGACAGCGTCACTATAGGCGATGCCGATTTTACGGTTTCAGGTGCAGTGCTGATGGAACCTGGATTAAGCTTTAACCCATTTCAACAAATGCCTTCTGCATACATTCATCAAAAAGACGTTGAGAAAACGGGAGCGATTCAAGTCGGGAGTCGAGTTCAATACCGTCTGTTTCTACAAGTCGATGATAAAACGCTAAAAGGCCTGCAAGAAGATACTGTTCTTTCTCCTAGTGATCGCTGGCGCACGCAAGATACTGCCAGTCGTAGCAATGAGGTTTTTGAACGTACGACGCAGTATCTGTCGTTGACCGTAGCGATTGTCATCATTATGGCGGCGACAACATTGGTTCTTACTTGCCAAAACTATGTGAATAGTCGAACACAAACCATTGCGATGCTAAAAAGCCTTGGCGCAAGTCGACGATGGATTGAAAAATGGCTGTTTATTCAAGTCACAATCCTGCTCATTAGCGCCAGTGTCGTTGGGTTATTGTTGGGGAGTGGGCTGGAGTACTTATTGCGCATTCCACTCAAAGACTTATTACCAGAGCCACTACCTAGTTACGGCGTCACTCCATATCTAGTGTCGTTTATCTCAGCGGTCCTGATCACCGTTCCTGCCCTTGGCATACCATTGTTGGGTTTGATTAAAACTCCAGCCTTAGAAGTGCTACAGCAGGGCAAAGCACAACGTTCTTGGAAGCGAATGTTGCTCGTTCTAGTCCCCGTTGTTCCATTACTTTTGCTTTATGCTGATAATACCTTAGTTTGGATTGTTCTTATGGGTATTGCAGTACTGTTTGTTGTGCTTGCTGCAGTGAGCGTCGCACTCACAAAATTGTTTGCGCGTATTTCAACACAACCTGCCATGAAGCTTGCGTTGAGTCGTATCAACCGCACGCCAGTAACCAGTGGCCTGCAGTTTGGTGCTTTGGCATTGTCTTTGATGCTGCTATCTATTATCTGGCTTGTGCGCAGCGATATTCTCGCGGATTGGGAGAGAACCTTACCTGCAGACGCGCCAAATGTCTTCGCATTAAATATTGGTGATTACGAACTCGATAGCTACCTAGAAACCTTAGATAAAAATGGGGTTACACGGTCACAAGCTTATCCAATTATTCGAGGTCGATTGACAGAGATTAATGGTCAAAACGTCAAAGAGATTGAATACGAAGGAGAAGGCTCTGACGCAATACGTCGTGAATTGAACCTTACGTGGGGAGACAGCCTGCCAGAGTATAATGATGTGCTTGCGGGTGAATGGACAAATAAGGGGAGTGTCTCCGTAGAAGCCGATGTAGCAAATGACTTGGACATCGAACTTGGTGACAAACTGCGCTTTGTTATTAATAGCCAGAACTACGATGCGGTAGTAGATACCATTCGTTATGTTGAATGGCGTGATATGAAGCCTAACTTTTACTTTATTTTCTCATCCGACGTTATGGCTAATCTACCGGGTTCTTACCTCATCAGTTATAGAATTGATGAAGGGAACGAAGCACTATTAACGTCTATGTCTCGATCTCACCCAACGGTATCTGTTTTAGATATTCGTACCATGGGCGAAAAAATCCAGGACTTGATTCAACAAATCGTATCGGCAATCACTATTCTTGCTCTTTTAGGCGTGGTTGCGGGGTTGCTACTTATCTTTACGCTATTGAGATTAAGCTTATCCCAACGTCAGCAGGAGATCCGCTTGTATCGCACATTAGGTTCAAGTAAAAAACGGATCAATACGACTCTGTGGGCCGAATACGGCATTATGGCGTTGATAGCTAGCGGTGTTGCGGTATTCGCTGCGGAAGTTTGTGTGGCCGCGGTAATGACATATGGCTTCGATCTGAACGCACAAATTCACCCCGAATTGTGGATAGCTTTACCACTGGCAACATTTGTTACGTTGGCACTTGTCGTAATGAGTTTGTTGAAAAGATTGTTAACGCCAGTAAACACTTAATCACTACAAATGTTATTAAATGTGGAACACTCCATGACACTTTTATTTTAGTTATCCACAAAAACAGTGGATAACTTTTGGGATAACTAAATGGGGTAAAAAGTGGGGTGTTTCTGCAGGCTTTGCGCCATGGGTCTTACAGTGAAATTGTTATTCACATAGGCACAAAAAAGTGTCTTCCTAACCATGTCGTCAAGTACTTTTTTTGCAATTTTTTTCTACTTTAACGCACCATAAAGGCGCAGTTGGATATTTCGCAAACCCATGAACTTTTTGTGATTTTAATCAAGCCCAAACACGAGTAGAATCCACCGTTAGTAAAGAATTTTCCTTATAAAATTTTTAGTGAAGCAATGAAGTCTGAGTTTCCAAATTACAAAGATAAGCACATCGCTGTTGTTGGTGGCGGTGTCGCAGGTGCAACAGCAGCAATTCATTTTGCGGAGCTGGGTTTTAAAGTTTCCGTAATAGAGAAGGGCGTATCACTGGTAAATGGTCCGCCCATTTGCCATTTACATGCAGGTGGCAACTTATATCGAGAGATTTCTGAGCAACAATGTTTAGATTTGTTAGCACAATCCATTGATACCGTTCGCCTATATCCGCTTTCACTGAATATTCGCCCGACGATCATTGCAGTTCCTTATTCTGATGGTGGAGACCCATCCGCACTTATTCCTCGACTAGAGGTGGTGAAAAATGCGTATCAAACGCTCGTTGATAAAGATCAAAGCAACAAAGTGCTCGGCGAGCCAAGCGAATACTACAAATTGTATTCAAAAGAGGATCTAGAAGCACTCGCACAATGTACTCAACCAAGTCACCCTGCAACCTTTGATGAGTGGTGTATTCCTTTTGCTCAACATGCTGATCTAGAAGCGCTAAAGTACCCAGTTGTGGCGGTTCAGGAATATGGCTGGAGTGTTTTCCGCCTTGCCGCAATTGCCAACTTAACGTTGAACGCTCTGCCAAACGCCTCAGTATGCACACAAGCAACGCTCAAACAAGCGGACTGGATGGGTAATCACTGGCAACTTGGTTACGAACGAGATGGCATTGATTATCTTATGACATGTGACTACTTGGTCAATGCATGTGGTTTTGAAACAGGATCCATTGACAATACCATCGGTGCCAAGCGTGATAGGTTAGTTGAGTTTAAAGCCGCTTATGTAACCAAGTGGGCAGACTGCCAACAACTGTGGCCAGAAGTTATTTTCCATGGACCGCGTGGAACTGATAAAGGAATGGCTCAACTGACCCCCTATGGTGATGGTTATTTTCAGCTTCACGGCATGACGAAAGGCATTACGCTATTTGAAGATGGCTTAGTTGAGAGTACGCCGTCCTCGGCTCAGCCCGAACTGCCAGTTCCTTTACTCTCAAAGATACGTAACGGTTGGCGAGAAGAAGTCTTAGAAGAACGAACCAATAATGCTATCAAACACATGGCGCAGTTCATTCCCGACTATCACTCTGCTATCAAAGGGGGAAAAGCCCTGTTTGGTGCCCAGCAAATTCCTGGAACGGATCCGGTACTCAGGGCAGCCGACGTGACCTTTGAAGACAACCATTACGCACGAATAGAAGTGGTAAAAGCGTCATCAACACTACTCGCAGCGCAAAAAATGCTTCAGTTCTGGTTTGATATCGAACCTAACCAAAACGTGGAATCCCAACATCCAGTCGCTGTGCATTGGTCTGAGCAAGAAATTGAGCAGTACGCGATTAAACTCACGCAAGAGCGAGACTATCCGCAAGCGTTAGCAGAGCGTTATGGGATGCCGGCATAATAGTTACGTATGGGCTCAGAGGTTGTATTAATATCCAAAAAACTGAGCCCATTGGCACCATACTTCTTGCAAGCCTTGTCTATCTCCTTTCACAAAATTCACTTTTTGCCCGGGTTTCGCCTGTGCCAACCTTGGCAGGTCAATACGTGCTACACAGCCAAACTTAGGATAGCCACCGATGGTTTGATGGTCGTTGAGCAACACAATGGGATTACCATCGTTAGGAACTTGAATCGATCCTAGCGCAATTCCTTCCGACAGTACGCCTTCGTAAGGCGGTTTGATTTTGTTTCCTTCAAGACGATAGCCCATACGATTTGAATCAGGGGATATGGTGAATGCGTTGCTATAAAAGGCTTGGCGAGCGTCTTCATCAAAGTCCTCATTTTGATAGCCTTCAATCACTCTCAGCTTGATAGGTAAGTTGTAATCCGGCTTAAAGCGAAATGTCATCAGCCTTGGTTTGTGTTTCGGTAAGTTATGAGGAAAAAAGGGAAGAATATCGCCTGCTTTTAAAGCGCCACCATTTGAGTCATAACCACCAAGAAATTCTCTCGTGACTGTAGAGGCACTTCCTAAGTGCTGAGCAATATCGAACCCACCTTTAACCGCAAGATAGGATCGAAGTCCATTTTTTGCGACTCCGAACTGCAGCTTCTGCCCCTTCTTCAATATAAAGTCAGACCAATTTGAGATAGGCTCACCATCTACTTTTGCATTCAAATCACCACCACATATTGCAAGATGGCAGTTATGTAGTGCGACAAAGCAAGCGTTACCCAAAGTAATTTCAATCGCAGCACAATTGACTACGTTCCCAAGTAAATGGTTTGCCCAACTGTAGGCGTAATCATCTACGGGGCCACCTTGAGTCACGCCAATATGCGCTAAGCCAAAACGACCAAAGTCTTGAATCAAAGAAAGTGGCCCTGACTTTTCCACCAGCAATCCAGCGTAACTCATAGAACACCTCCTAACTCGATAAACTTTTGTTTGGAAATGGCACTAAACGTGACCTTGTCACCTACTTCAAACGGTATAAAAGGTGGCGTATCAGAGAAAAGGGGAAGCGGGCTTCTACCGATAATGTTCCATCCGCCAGGACTATCTGATGGATAGACGGCCGTTTTAGAGTCTGCGATTCCCACGCTTCCGGCTGGTACTCGCGTTCTTGGTGTAGCTAACCTTGGCATATGTAATTGAGTATCGGCATCGGAGAGGAATGCAAAACCTGGAGCAAAACCAATCGCTGAAACCGCATACTCGGCCTGAGTATGTAAAGAAATGAGCGCGTCTAATGATAGTCCACGATCTTGAAAGCGGGACAAATCTAGCGCGGTTTCTTCGGAGTAGTATACGGGAATAGTGATGTGGTTAGGTTGAACAAGGCTGAGCGATTGAGTATCAAACTGACGGATCATTTGATGCAGTTTATGCACTAAATCTTTTTCATTGATTCGAAAAGGCAAGTAATCAATCAGGATGGTTTGATAGGATGGGACTACGTTCATAATGATTGACGCTAAAGTGTCTTTGATGTTGCGAGCAAGTTCTCCGACCGCATTTTCAGAGATACTCTCGTCAAACTTAATGAAAATACTGCACTCGGAGATCAAAGAGATACTAAATTTCTCTTTATGCATTAATTTCCTCCCGCGTATAGGCTTTGACGGATCTTTTGGATCAGAGCGATCGACTCTTCATTGTCACCATGAACACAAATCGTATCGGCTTCCAGTAAAATGTAGCCGCCAGAAGCGGTTTTGACACGCCCAGAATCTGCTAACGTACGGACTTGCTCAAGTATCGCATGCTCATTCTTCAACACGGCATTAGGCTGTGTCCTAGGTGTAAGTAATCCGTCATCTTGATACAAACGGTCTGCAAATGCTTCAAACAGCAAGGGAACGTCGTAATCATCTGCGATTTCTAAGTATTTTTCGTTTTCCTGTGACGCTAGAATCATTAACGGCACTTTGAATAAAGCTGCCGCCTTTACGACTGATCTAAATATCGCATCACTTTTCATCATGTCGTTGTATAACGCGCCATGAGGCTTTATATAGCTGATATCTGTGTATTGAGCCCGACAAAGTGCCTGTAAAGCGCCTGCTTGGTATATAACCATGTTAGTAATTTCATCACCCGTCATGTTTATACTGCGCCTGCCGAAGCCTTGGAGGTCGGCGTAGCCCGGGTGTGCTCCAATATCAACATCGTTGTCGTTGGCGAGAGCGATAGTGTCGTGCATGACATTAGGATCGGAAGCATGAAAACCGCACGCGATGTTTGCCATATCAACATGAGGCATAACATCTTCGTCTGCCCCCATAATCCAAGAGCCAAAGCTCTCACCCATGTCACAGTTCAATGTAAGTTGCTGTTTATTCAATGTCATACGTTTTATTTCTACACAAGCAATGGGTTCACGATGCAGGAAAATGCATCTAGGTTCAGTGACTCACTTCATTCTTCTATCATGAAAGCGAGGTTTATGATCTGATGGCTGACGAAAAAGATCACTTTAGTCCATAAAGATGTTGCCGTTATTTGAGTTGATCCGAATTTTAAGGTATTTCGTTCCTTTTCCATCCAATTTTTGAGAATTTAAGGTTATTTTGCATTGGCATCGTGTTAATCTTGTCGCCCTTAATGGGTAATAGATTGCATAACAACGCTTCTGTCATTTTTAGTGGTTGTCTGCGACAGGAATACATATGTCATTACGAGCAAAGCTTATTTGGCCAATTTTGGTCTTTATAACGGCTATCTTTGTTATCTCAAAAGGTTATACCTCGTATACTGCATACCAATCGTCTAAGCATGAGTTGGTCGAACAAACGAGAAAGTTGATTAACAATGTTTCTTTCTCAATTAAAGATGCGCTAACGACAAAGAACAAGCAAAAAGCTCAAACTACTCTCATCAACTTTTTAAACCAGCCGAATGTTACGCGGGTCAAACTTTACGACCAAGATGATCAACCTTTCGTTGTTCTTGAAGGAGGTGGGGTATCAGCTCCCGTCCCTAATCAAACTGAAAGAAGCAAGTTACACGCGCTAGGTTATGCCTTATCTGCCAAATTTCTTTATGTTCTAGAGCCAATTATTCACGATGGTCGTGTCATTGGCAGTATGAGGGTTACGCTTTCCCATCGTCCAATCATAGAAGCCCAACAATCTTTACTTCGAGATGGTGCTGTACTTCTTCTGTTGCTGTTCGCTGGTGGCACTATCTTTTACATAAGTATCGATAGGCTTGTTCTCAAACCTGTTATAGAACTGAGTCATACGATAGAGAGTGTGACACACGGACAAAATACGGATACTCAAGTTCGCTATTACTCCAAGGATGAAATTGGAGAACTCGCACATTCCTTCAATCAAATGATGAACAAGTTAACAACACGCGAGAAACAGCGGCAACATTCATTAGAAATGTTAGAACAAAAGCGGGCGTTTTCAGAAGAAGTCATTGAATCTATTCAACATGCATTAGTTATTACCGACAACTTCGGGCGTGTTATTTACTGTAATACTGCGACTCGGCAGATATTTCAAAAAAAGTCAGAGGAACTTGAGCATGCCAATATCCGTGATCTAATTAAAACGAAAACACCGAATGAGCTGAGCCAAATCCTAAGTAGGGGGTTAGAATGCGATGACATTCACCTCAAAAATGCAGACAACGAACAGCAGTTGAGTTTAACCAGTCGTCGTTTGTCCACACATGGACACTTATTGTTTTCGATTCAAGATATCACCGAAATTGAAGAGGCCATGAGCAGGCAGCGTGTTGCGGGGCGTGTTTTTGAGAGCAGCCAAGATGGCCTCATCGTTCTTAATCATCGAGGTGTTATCACAATGGCTAACCCTGCGGTCACTAAGTTAGTTGGACTAGAGATGGATCAGCTTATTGGGAAGTCATTTATCCAAACACTTAAGTGGCGCAAGTTGCAGGAAATGATGCCTAGCATCATTGAATCGATAGAAAACTACGGGGTATGGCAAGGGGAAGTTATTGAACAGAACCATCTTGGCCAGTTTGTGCCGATGTTTGCAAGGGTTAATCGTATCGTTAAGTGTGAAGACAATGGGTTCTACGACCTAGTCATTGTTCTTACCGATCTTTCTGGTGCAAAAGAGATGGAACGACTTGAGTACTTAGCTCATCACGATGCACTAACGGGGTTAGCGAATCGCTCCAAGTTCCATTTAGAGTTGGAAGAATTAGTACAACGGTCGGGATACTTACGTGACGAATTTGCGGTGCTTTACCTCGATCTCGATGGTTTTAAAGAGGTTAATGATACCTATGGACATGACGCAGGTGATGAAGTTCTGAAAAAAGTAGCCGAGCGTCTAACATCTGCGACTCGACATAGTGATTTAATCGCAAGACTTTCGGGTGATGAATTTGTCATGTTGGTTAATCCTGCCAACCAAAAAGTCGTCACCCGAATTGCAGAACAACTGCTCGAAAGCGTATGCACACCAATCGAGTACAAAGGTAACTCGCTCAAGGTTGGCGTTAGCATCGGCGTAAAATTGGTCGGTGTTAATGAGCGAGATGCCACTCGAGTGTTAAAAAGTGCAGATACTGCAATGTATCAAGCTAAAAAAGCCGGAAAAGGCCAAGCAATATTAATGGGATGTGAATTGCAGGAGACAGTTTAAATCGTAACGTCAAAGCTTTAAACTAAACCCATTCGCGTCAGAAGGAATGATAAAATGAAAGTACTTGTTACGGGTGGTATGGGCTATATCGGTAGCCATACATGTATTCAAATGATCGAAGCTGGTATGACGCCAGTGATTCTAGATAACCTGTACAACAGTAAGTCTACGGTCTTAGAGCGCATTGAAAAGGTATGTGGCGTAAAGCCAACCTTCATCCAAGCCGATATCAGAGATAAATCGACAATGGTAGAGGTTCTAAAATCGAACGATATAGAAGCGGTTATCCATTTTGCAGGTTTAAAGGCCGTCGGTGAGTCCGTAGCAAAACCTCTAGAGTATTATGACAACAATGTGAATGGCACTTTGGTATTGGTTGATGCAATGCGCGAAGCTGGAGTTAAATCGTTGGTATTTAGCTCCTCAGCAACTGTCTATGGCGATCCTGCTTCTGTTCCAATCACAGAAGACTTTCCAACTAGCGCAACTAACCCTTACGGACGCAGTAAATTAATGGTGGAAGAGTGTTTAACAGACTTCCAAAAGGCGAATCCAGATTGGAGCATCACACTTCTTCGTTACTTTAACCCTGTAGGTTCACATCCAACAGGTGAGTTAGGTGAAGATCCTCAAGGTATTCCAAATAACCTAATGCCGTTTGTTTCTCAAGTTGCGGTGGGCCGCCGAGAGTTCCTCTCTGTATTCGGTAGCGACTACCCAACGAAAGATGGCACCGGCGTGCGTGACTACATTCATGTGATGGACTTATCCGATGGTCACGTCGCTGCTTTGGAAAAAGTAGGTAACAAAGCTGGGCTTCATGTCTACAACCTTGGCACTGGCAATGGCTACAGTGTGCTTGAAATGGTGAAAGCATTTGAAACCGCAAGTGGTAAAAATGTTCCATACCAACTTGTTGAACGTCGTCCAGGCGATATTGCGGAGTGCTGGGCTGATCCATCAAAAGCAATGAATGAGTTAGGTTGGAAAGCGTCTCGCACTCTAGAAGAAATGACTGGTGATACATGGCGTTGGCAATCTAACAACCCTCAAGGTTACCCAGACGCCTAATTTTGATTTACATAATAATAACAAAAAGACGCATAATTGCGTCTTTTTTGATCCAAATCGGAAAAAATCGTAAATTACTGGTTAAAAGGTAGCAAGTCTATATAGAGCTGTTAAACTATGTCCGACTCTTAATTTGGGTTATAAATTTTCTCATAGCTATTGGGGTAGTTCATGGAACTCGGTCTGATCATCACTTTTATCATTGCAGCAGCAGTAATGGTGAAAAAAGAGATGGCAAAACAGTAAACTTTCATTTTTCATACTTTTCTTTACATTTTTGAAATGAAAGCCATAAAAAAAGCCAGCATTACGCTGGCTTTTGTGTTTTTAAGGTTTAGAACTCGTATTTAGCTGTAATTGACCAGTTCCGCCCAGCTTGAGTCAGATCTTTGTTTTCTGTCTGAAGGTCACGCACATCATTCCAATTGTAGTACTCTTCATCTGTCACGTTGAACAGACCTGCTCGCAACGTAAGGTCTTTAATAGGTTTGTAGTACGCGGTGACATCTACAACCGTAGCTGCGGAGATAGGCAATACTTTATCGTCATTTATGTCGCTTTTATCTTTAGATGCGGTGTAGTTAATGGTTAACGTGGTTCCCCAGTTTTGTTCTGAATCGTAATTAAAGCCAGCGACAAGGTTCCAAGGGTTAACACTGTTTAGTGGATTATTGTTTCCATCTTCACCTTCCGTATACGCCGCTGCTAAACGAGAGCTAAAGCCTTCGATTGGCATGAACTTGTTCCACGAAAGTTGGTTTGAAAACTCAATACCTTTAATTGTCGCTTTGCCAATATTTACGTACTGCAGAATCGCAGGGTCAGTCACAGGAGTCCAAGTGCCAGAGACGGTTTTACGTTCGATGAAGTTGTCGTAATCGCTGTAGAAAACTGACACTTCACTGCTAGAAATGTCATTATTATGTCGCCAACCAAATTCGTACGAAATGCTGTCTTCTGCTTTTAAATCAGGATTTGGCTTAAAAATATAGCCATGCATTGGGTTGCCGAAGGAGTAGTACAACTCTTGGAAATCTGGAGCACGGAAACCTTGGCTGATTTGCGCGAATAAACGATGTTGTTCATTAAGCTTATAAACAGAACCTAAGCGGCCTGTAAATGCAGAATCAGAAAACTTTTTGTAGTCGCTAGCCGCGTTACCACTTGGGTTGCTGCTTGTGTCACCTGGATCGGTTTCAAATGCATCCCACCGTACGCCCGGGGTAATCGTAAAGTTACCTACCGTAATTTCGTCTTGTAAAAAGAGCCCGTAACGACGCTCGCTCGCAGAAGGGATATAGAAAATTTCTTTGTTTCCGCTTGCACTGTTGTACTCTTTGTTAACGTTCTTAATGTCTTTATCACTGAAGGATGCACCGTACACAAAGTAATGCTCTGTACTACCAAGCATGAGATATTTGTCGAACTGAGAATCAAACTGGTAGCCTTCATCCTCGTAGATGTAGTCTTTACGTTGGTTATTCTGACCTTTAACACGATCAGTAATGCCGTTTTCTTCTTTGCTAAGCCAATCTAGTTGCCAGGTAAGGGAGTCCGCTACGGCCGTTTGCATCTCCCAAATATGTTTTATACCAACTTGATATTGTTCTGTTACATCTTCACTTGTTGCATTAGTATAACCGTTGTAAGACTGCTTTCCGTTGCCTTTGTTGTGAATATAATTCCCATTGAACTCAACACGATGTGCATCATTGAGTTGGTACTGAAGCTTAACCAGTAAGTTGTTCGCTTCTGTATCTGCATCTGCTAGATCTCCAAAGTTATCCAGTTCATTGCCGTCGCGACGCGTATAAGCAAGTAAAGATTCCAAGTCGCCAGTTTTGTGCGCTAATGCCACAGATTCACTGAATGTATTGTCTTCGGAAGAGTAGTTGAACTTCGCATGGCCACCAAAGTTACGACCCTTAAGGAAATCAGCCGGATCTTTAGTTTCAAATGCAACAATGCCACCAATTGCGTCAGAACCATGTAGAGACGATGCTGCACCTTTTACAATTTCAACCGCTTTTATTAGGTCGGTATCCACGTTAACGCGAGCAGAGTTAATGAACGTATTCCCTGATTCGAACTGGTTACCTTGAGATACGCCGTCCACAAGAACTTTAATTCGATTGCCTTCGATACCACGGATATTGATACTCTGGACACCTTGGCGAGAGTTTGTCTTAACCGTGACTCCTGGCGTGTACTCAAAGAGGTCATCTAAGCCAGTGACCATGCTTTCTTCGATGTTCTTATCAGTAACGACCGCAACAGAAGCAGCAGTGTCTTCGATTTGGCTATTAGTACGAGTCGCAGTCACGACCACTTCATTGAAGGTTGAATGATCTTCAGCGTAGGCACCTTGGGATAGTGCAATCAGAATAGAGGCTGACAAAATGGTTTTTTTATACATTGGCTTCAATACCTTAGATCCATAATAGGTAACAACAAACGGGATATTAATAGATCTAAATAATAATTACTATCATTACCATTGTTATTTGTGTTTTTATCTTGAGTAGAACTCTTAGGTTATGAGCATTTCTAGTCTTTAGTTATCAGTGTGTTATATTGTTTAACGTTAGTTCTTGATAAGATCATCCAAATACAATCAATGTGACAAAAATCACATTAAGAGAGGCCATGTGCAGAGTCCAATTACGTTAGAAGCGCTCCATATTCTGGATGCCATTGACCGAAGAGGGAGTTTTGCAGCTGCTGCGAATGAGTTAGATAGAGCCCCGTCATCACTGAGTTATCAGATCCAGAAACTCGAGCAAGACTTAGACATCATTATCTTCGATCGCTCTGGTCACAAAGCCCATTTTACTGAAGCAGGAAAGCTCATCCTTGAAAGAGGACGAGCCATTTTACAAGCCAGTGAAAAGTTAGTGAATGATGCAACGTTATTGGCGAATGGCTGGGAACTGGATATTACCATTGCCTTTGATGGCATTATTCCTATATCCAATTTCTTCCCTATGGTTGATGCATTGGCTGAAGTAAGCTCAACACGAGTCAGACTGCAAGAAGAGATCTTGGCTGGTAGCTGGGAATCTCTGAATACAGGTAGAGCGGATTTACTGATTTGCCCATCACTGGATACACTTCCTCAAGAAGTCAAATCAGAAAAAATTGGTAAAATGAGCATGTTTTGGGTAGCGGCAGCTGATCACTATGTGCACAAGCGTAGTGGTAAGTTTGATGAAGCAGCCCGAGAAAAATATCGGATCATTGCTATTGCAGATACCGCACGCGAACAACCTGCGCTCTCAATTAATATCATTCAAAAACAGCCTCGCTTGACCGTCACCAACTTTACGGCAAAAGTAGATGCGCTCACTGCAGGTTTAGGCATTGGTACGTTACCAAGCCAAATTGCACAACCTTTGATTGATAGTGGCGTATTGAAGCGAATCGAAGGTACAGAAGAGCAACCGATGGATATTATCTTAGCATGGCGCCGAAATACCATGGGTGAGGCGAAATCCTGGTGTATTCAATACTTGAAAAAGAATTGGAAACTAAAGTAACAACGTAACTTTTACTTCTTAGGTTCCCATTGCTTATCGAATCTAAGAAGTAAAGTTATCGCTAATGCTTTATTTTTCAATTTAAAGGAAGCACCATATCTGCCGTACCATCGGCAAACTGAACATCGACTTCAAATCCCAGGTTTTGCGCTAACATCAACATCCCTCTGTTTGTAGGCATGGTCATTCCAGACATTTGCTTTGTGCCTTTAATCTTGCAATAGCTGATAATTTTCTGCATCAGCACTTTACCTAAGCCTTTTCCTTTCAAATCTGAACGAACCAAAATAGCAAACTCAGCATCACTATTATCTGGGGTAATCAATGCGCGGGCTACGCCTATGATAGACGGTCCGTCGGTATTAAACGCTACCGCAACAAACGCCATTTCGCGGTCATAGTCGATTTGAGTGAAGTTTGCCAAAGCCTCATGGTTGAACTCACCAACCTCAGAAAAGAAACGCTTATACAGATCTTCTTTCGATACGCTATTAATGAATTGAGCATGCAGCGGCTCATCTTCAGGCAGGATAGGGCGAAGCAGGATAGGTTGGCCATCTCGAAGCGTTACAGTTTCGACAAATTCTGCCGGGAAAGGACGAATCGCCAGACGTTTTTGCGCATCTCCCTCGTATTTACACAGTGTGATGTCCGCATCGAGGATAGTTAAATCGCTTCCCGACACCAATACTGGATGGATATCCAGTCTTTGTATTTCTGGCAACTCAACCGCCATTTGGGAGATACGAACTAAGAATTTCGACAACTCACTAATATCGAGCGCATCTTTGTGTTTCTGCAGGCGAATCTTTCCAGACTTTAAAGCAACAACGACAAGGTAGCGTGCAAGCGTCATGTTCAAAGGAGGAAGTGCAGCGACGGCATCTTGGGCGATATTCCACTCCGAGCCGCCTTGACCAAGCAAGATCACAGGTCCAAAGACCTTATCTACTGCAATACTAATCCGTAGCTCTTCAGCGCTGCCGAGCTTTGCCATACCTTGTACCAACAGACCGTGTACATTGGCAGAAGGGTAACTGAGCTTTACGGTATCTAGAATGGATAGCGCTGCGTTGGAAACTTCTCGACTGTTTCTTAAATTCAGGGCGACACCGTGTACATCCGATTTATGAGGAATGTCTGGAGATCGCAACTTAACCGCAACAGGGTATCCGATATTTTCTGCCATATGCACGGCTTCAATTTCGTCAGATGCAATCCATGTTGGCAGAACATTAAACCCGAACAGCTTAAATAATGGGCTGGTTTGATGCGTATCCAAGGTGACTGTATTTTTATCCAGTAGTCGTTCATTTACCCATTCTTTTGCAGAACTCACACTTCCAGAGTGCAATGGCTCAGCCGTCGTTGGCGTTTCCATTAATTGCTTCTGGTTTCGTCGATACTCAACCAAGTGCATG
The DNA here is from genome assembly GCF_024181795.1 of Vibrio sp. Y10_XG_PY6. Classification (NCBI taxonomy): domain Bacteria; kingdom Pseudomonadati; phylum Pseudomonadota; class Gammaproteobacteria; order Vibrionales; family Vibrionaceae; genus Vibrio; species Vibrio sp. Y10_XG_PY6. The sequence goes on along the minus strand of NZ_JAMZAQ010000001.1, from coordinate 1,030,486 downwards.
TATGCAACGACCGCACTTTCCGGCGTTCGATAGGTTGGAATGCCAGCTTGAGTAAAGGCCAGTCGTGCCTCTCTCGACGTTTGTTCACCTGACCAGTTGGTCAAGATATTAAAATGCTTATGCCGAGGGTGAGCCTTGATCGCCTCAATAACAGCTTGAGCAGTTTCAAGAGGGTCGGAAACCGCAGAAGGACTATGCATTATCAAGATCGCATCTGCACAGTCGTTATTCATCAGTGCGTTAATGGTATCAATGTAGCGTTTTTTTGTTGCGTCACCAGAAAGATCAATCGGATTTCGAGTGCGCCAGTTGGACGGGAGTACTGTTTGTAATTGCTCAATGGCAGCGTCATCAAGTGTTGCGAGCTGGCCACCACGTTCAATCAAAGTATCAACGGACATAACTGCAGGGCCGCCGCCATTGGTGATGATCGCTAAACGCTCCCCACGAAGTGGCACAGAATGCGTGAGTGTTTCTACCGCAGCAAAGAGCTCATGCGTATTGCTGACTCGTAACATACCAGTTCGACGGATGGCAGAATCGTAAATTACATCAAGCGTATCACCATCTTGCTGTTCGAAAGTATTCATCTCTTTAGAGCGGCCCGCTTTTAATACCAATATACGGCGGTTACGTGAAGCAGCTCGCGCAGCAGACATAAATCGTCGAGCATCCTGGATGTTATCCACATAAAGCAGAATAGCTTCCGTATTCCCATCCATACTTAAGTAATCAAGCAAATCTGCAAAATCGATATCCTGTCCGCGTCCAATCGAAATGAACGAAGAAAAGCCAATATTCTTATCATTTGCCCAGTCTAACACTGTGGTACAAACCGCCGCAGATTGTGAGATGAACGCAATTTTTCCGGGCTTAGCCGCAACAGGAGAAAACGTGCAGTTAAAATTGTGCCAAGGCAAGATAATACCTAAGCTGTTCGGTCCTAAAACTCGAATATTCAATGATGAAATATTTAAAGGCTGAGCGTCATCAGAGATAACAATCGCAAACGGCGTGCCTCTCTCATCTAACTCTTTAAGCAGTTGCTCATTACGTGAAACGTTCGTACATAAAATCGCAATATCTGGCGTATAGGGTAGGGAAGCCACATCCGGGTAGGCTATAACTCCGGATACCGCTTTGTATCGCGGCGTTACTGGCATAATCGCGCCACCAAATCCACTTTGTAGAAGGTTACGCATAACGACATGCCCTGCTCGCAATGCTTTTTGAGATGCACCAATAACGGCCACAGAGTTGGGTTTAAAGAGTTTATGTAGTTTATTCATGCTGACTCCTAGCCGTTTGCAAGTAACGTTTGCCTATCGGTTTCATATCAATCATAAACGAATAATTTATTGATAAAACGCCTTCAGACCAGACATTGCATAAAATGTGGGCGATGCTTATGGAGTTTGTGTTATTCATCACATCAAAATCACAGATTATTGTATTTGATGCTTGATAAACGGCCCTGCTATCGGCATGATTTATCGTAATATTTATCCAGAGCATTTGTTACTTCATGAAAAAAATCGCAATCATCGGCTTGTCAGTCCTGCTTTCTGCTTGTGCATCTGAAACTTACATCACAGACGTAACTTCTGAAAGTTATCGAGAGGACTACAAATCAGATCGTATCTCTAAGCCAATTATGGCGTCTGAAAACGCTGTAGTAGAAAAAGACGTACAACCAACTGTTGTGAAAATGACGGCAAAGCCTGAAGAGAAGAAAGTAGTCAAGCTAACGCCAAAAGAGCAGGCGAAGCCAGTTAAGATCGTACCACCGAGTAAAAAGCAAGCTGGCATTCAACGATTTGGCTATACCATTCAAGTCGCCGCTGTGGGTAGCCAAGCGAAAGTCGATCAGTTTGCAAATAAACTACCACAAAACGGTCAGCCGATTTGGGAAAACTATAAAGTCGTCAACGGTACTAAGTGGTTCTCAGTTTTATACGGAGACTACGCAACAAGCGCGGAAGCCAAGCAAGCGATTTCGACTTTGCCTGCTCAATTTCAGCAGTTAAGACCATTTGTTAAAAGCATTGACGCCATTAAAAACTCAGCTTACCCAACGCTTAACAAATTAAACTAACACATCAAATAAGGGAGCGAATAGCTCCCTTATTTATTTGTTCAAATCCTACTCGAACAAAATTCCTCACACTAAAATTACTGTACGTCACACTTCAAAGGTTTATCATAATAAATAGTATCTTTTGTAGGTCACGGAAAGATTGATTCATGATTAAAAATATTCTTCTACTATGCGGCGGCGGCTCTTCTGAGCACGAGATTTCATTATTGTCTGCAAACTTTGTCGAACAACAATTAAATCTTATTGAAGACGTTCACGTTACACGCGTAGAAATAAAAAACGAAGGTTGGATGACCAACCAAGGTGAGTTGGTTTACTTGGATCTCAATACCAAGCAGTTGTGCTCAAGTGAATCTAATCAAACCATCGATTTCATTGTGCCTTGTATACATGGTTTTCCAGGCGAGACAGGCGACATTCAATCTCTGTTTGAAATCGCAGGTATTCCTTATCTTGGCTGCGGGCCAGAAGCGAGTAGCAATAGTTTCAATAAAATCACATCTAAGCTTTGGTACGACGCTATCGGTATTCCCAATACGCCATACTTATTCTTAACGCGCAACGATGAAGAAGCTCATACTCAAGCTCATAAAGCATTTGAAAAGTGGGGAAAAGTCTTTGTCAAAGCCGCTCGTCAAGGGTCATCTGTTGGATGTTACAGCGTCACAGAAAAAGATAAACTTTCCAATGCAGTAAATGATGCGTTTGGGTTTTCTGACCAAGTGTTGGTTGAAAAATCAGTAAAACCACGAGAGCTTGAAGTTGCTGCATATGAGATGAATGGCCAGCTGCACATAACGAAGCCAGGCGAGGTTATTGCACCTGACGGTGCTTTTTACTCGTACGATGAAAAGTACAGCAGTTCAAGTCACTCGCTCACCGAAGTTGAAGCGAAGAATCTAACCCAAGCACAATTAGATGCAATTCAGCACGCATCTGAAAGGGTATTTAAGCAAATGAATCTTCGCCATTTGTCTCGTATCGACTTTTTCTTAACGGAAGATGATGAGATTTACTTAAACGAAGTAAACACATTCCCAGGTATGACTCCGATCTCGATGTTCCCTAAAATGCTTCAAAATAACGGGCACAAATTCCATGAGTTCTTGGAAGATTGTATAAACAGTGCAAAGTGATTAACGTTATCGAGGCGCGTTTTATGATAGAAATTGTTTTCTAGAGCAAGGTTTATTCAAGCCGTATTTGAATATTGCTCAGTAGCAATTATGATTATATCAACGCATTAAACAGATGACTCAGTGGTATGGCGATTTCAAACTATAGAGGTTTTAACCTGCAGTCAGGCGGACCAGATGGCAGTATTTGGAAGGTTAAAATCAAGAACCACGTCTTACAAGGCAGTTTGACGGCGGTAAAGAAAAGCATTGATTGGTGGTGCGACACCGCATCAATTATTGATCCCAAAGAGTTTGCCGCCCTTGGACAAAGAGCGCAGCAAGTTGGTGGTGCAAAATCAGAAGTCTTTAACGGTTATACGATTCAAAATGATACAGGTCAGCCCAACTCTTGGTACTGTATGTTTAATGGTAAACTGATTAAGGGTAGTAAAACTGCTATTCAACGTCATATCGAAGCTTATTTAGTTGCAAAGCAAAAAGCGATGCAAGCTCAACAACAAAAGAAACAATAGAATGACTTTGGTATATTCAACAGAAACCGGTCGAATTAAGCCGGAAGAAGAAAAAACATCTCGCCCCAAAGGCGACGGTATTGTACGAATTCAGCGCCAAACGAAAGGACGTAAAGGTAAAGGTGTATGCATCGTGACAGGTTTAGACTTGGATGATGCACCTTTAAAATTATTGGCTGCAGAACTCAAAAAAGTCTGCGGCTGTGGTGGCTCGGTAAAAGATGGCAATATCGAAATTCAAGGTGATGCTAGAGACAAGATCAAAGCGCATCTTGAAAAGAAAGGCATGACAGTCAAATTAGCCGGTGGTTAATTTATATTCAGGAAAACTCAGAATGGCGTCTAAAAATAGACGCCATTTTTTATTTTAGTAAGTAATACGCTAATTGAAGAACAAGCAATCGCAGATTGATAGATCGATATTAGCTATTTTATGGTAAATAGCCATTATGTTTAATGGTTATGCTAGAGACCTTAAATTTCAAATCCACAGGGGATAGGAGAGCTCATTGGCAACATTTGGCGTACGAGCATACTAAATTTAACATAATATACATAATACGAACTTAAGAGTTAGAAGATTAGCAGTGGCGATGTCAGCTTGGTTACACCGTATTTGGCTGTTGCGGCCTTTCAGGCTTCATCGGCTGTCTTGTATAGGCCATGAACTTCGATTTCACCGCAGCGGCCACTTGATAAGAACCAGTCATCAACTTTAAAACCGTGTAGCTGATTAAGTTCCTGCACTGTATCTTGGGTTACGTTCGACACCATGCACGTTGGTTCTGCATCTTGCTCATTCAAGTAACCGAACAGTTGGATTGGATATTCCATTATTTCTCTCCAACTTTCTGAGTTAACAAGATCTTTGGCTGGCGTTCTTGAAGTTCGATACTAACTCTGCTGGGCATGAGCTAGTGTTTAAGTTATATCAGATAAGCAACCTAACGATTGCTTAAAGCCTTTGTCTTCAAATCTCATTATATCCTTTCGATAACTTATGTTTTAAGCTATCGAAAGGATGAGAAAATTCAATGTTCTCACTTATGGGCACGTATTGTTCATCCCAAAAGTGTAAGTATTACATTAGCTTTATAGGAACGTAAACTCTCTACTTTTCAATCTATACCTAGATCTTTCTTCATATGTTCACTCAACTCACTAGTGGTTCTTACATTAATTTTATTTTTGCAATGATGGATTCTCAACTCTTCACCAAATAATTTTACTAACGATTTTGTATACAAAGCACTAATATTATTTATTATTTTATACAATGTACCTTTCTGATAAACAGATCTTTTCGAATTTTGTATTACAGTCTTCATATTTAAATATTCTCACATTTTTAACTTTATAATTTAAAGAATTATTTTCAAGTTCGATCTTTATTATTGCTTTTGTCGATATTGAATGAGTCATTATCAATGATGCGCAATCGACAATTAAATTACCTGAATCTAACTTAGTAATTTCACGAGAGAGAACTTTTATTTTTAAATTTTCCGTTTCGTTATTTAAGTCGATTGAGTTAATTTCTTCAGGATATTTGTTTAACTTAATATCCAATATGGTTTTATTAAGATAGTAGTCTGCCATTATTTCATGACGGCTTTTAAATATCATTGTCCCCCTCCGTTGATGCAAGTTATACTTTCCCTCCCGTTAAAAGACAACGTGACTCAGAGTTGCAAAAAGGTAACAATCATGGAATTGATGAACAATGAGCTGGTCTGCTTTGCAGCCATTTGTAAACACCTCTCTCTTACAGAGGCATCAAAAGAACTTGGAAAGTCGAAAGCTCAAGTCAGCAGGCAGTTAGCGGCATTAGAAAAACAACTTGGTGTAACACTCGTCCACAGGACAACAAGAAAACTCGTTTTAACTGATCATGGTGAAAGCATTAGAGAGCTTGCCATCAAAACGTTAGAGAGCTTGCAGGAGTTAAATTACAGAGCTAGCTCGTTGAGTGAATGCATTAATGGAAAGTTTAAAATTACAATGCCCAACTCTATAGCCTCTTCTATTTTTGGCTCTGTTCTTAAAGGCTTACAAGAACGATATCCAGCAGTGAACTTTGAAATATCATCAAGTAACAATGTTGAGAATTTATTAGAAAGCAGTGTAGATTTAGCGATTAGGCTTAATAACATTATTGATGACACTCTGATTGCACATAAAATCGGTGATTATAACGATGTTTTAATATCTACAGTTAACAATGCCAATAACAACACGCTATTAATCTACAAGAATCACTCGAATAAGGAATCAATTAAAAAGCAGTATACTGACGTTATCGAAGTTGATAACACCTCTATTTTAATAAACTTTGTCTCTGAGGGGGTTGGGGTTGGCGTCATCCCAAATTATCTTGTAAAAGGTAACCATATAGACAACAATATCCAAATTTCACAAAATTTTGATATAGAACGCTCCATGTATATCGCCTACCCTTATCAAAACCCTTTACCAAGAAAGCTAGCTGAAATATCTACTTTTATTAGGTCTGAGTTATCAAAAATATTGAAAAATGAATCACTTTAGGATGGCTTTTCAGATTTATAATTTTCCTTTGATAACTCATGAGGTCTAGCGAGAAGCTTTGTAACGTATTGTTTCAAAGAGCCTCGTTAGGCATTTATGAAAATCCCCAACTTTATGCTTGTTATCACAACATGAGATGCTATACCGTTTCATTATCAAGGCTTTGCGTGGAATAAATCACGTGGGTTAAACGATAGATTGACTTACATTAAAAATTTAATCGAAAGCATCTTTATATTAAATTGATTTCATACCGTTCTGCGTGTATCTTCTACCCATATCCCCACAATAACCAAGGAGAATGCCATGGATAAGCTACTCGCGTCTGCACTAGAAATTAAGCAGCGAACTATGGTGACTGGCTTTTTTGCTAGAAATGGATTCAAAATCGCTATGACCGATTTTGATGATGTCACTTTTGAGCGAGAAGGTGTGCAAGTTAACGTGCATTTTGATTTGCAGTCAAACGCAGAGTCTGCATCTATTTTATCCCAAGAGGCTTCTGCCATTCCTGGTTAATTATTTTGTCGTCAATCATACGTAAAGCCGAACACAAACGTTCGGCTTTTTAATGTACGAAAAACGGGATTACAGAAGATGTGGCACAAACCTGCGTTACTGTTACTCATCCAAGTAAACAATCAATAAATCCGCTTCAACCTCATTCGCTACCTTTGGTACCGATGAAAAGAAACGGCTCAATAAATTATGATGATGACCGCAGACTACGAGGTCTATTCCCTCTTTTTTTACGATTCCCGACAATTTGATATGCAGGTCGCCGATAACTGCCATCGTCTCGTGTACTGGATATAGGCATTTATCAGCGAGTTCTTGTAGCTCCTTTTGCAACTTTTGTTCTTCTTTCGGCTCCATGATCACACGATCAACATCCACATAAACGAATGAAAGTTTGGCGTTCGAGTTCTTTGCTTGAGTTATTGCTTTTTCGATAACGACTTGGCTAGATTGAGATAAATCAACAGCGACTAAAACGTGCTTGTAACTCATTCTTTCTCTCCTAGTTAGTTTTCATGTGCTTATAGTAAGTCTAGTTCACTAAGAGCGAATGCAATGTCTAAACTCATATTTCATGAAAATATGGGAGTTTGATATAAGAATGTGGAAACAGCCGAGCGATCAACTATCTAATAGCCATTGAAGGCTCGTGAAGTCAACTAGTGACTTAGGAACCAGTTATTGATATGTGGCCCATTTTGTTCTCCCTCCTTAAGATGTACATAACTATGTAACTAACGCAAACAAACCCACGTTACGCCGTCACGACGCTTCTAAACCCTGCCAATTTCTATTGCAGCTTGTTTTATATTCCTAATTACAACGTCGCCTAGTTTAGTAAAACCACTTGGCAATAAGTAATTTCTTCGTGTAATCCATCGATCAAGATTAAGAATTATTTTCATAGACAACACTGAATTAAAGACAAGATTTAGAGTTAAAACAGAGTCCAACACTCCTATGTTCAACCTAAGACCGACATACGTCTGCGAGCACTTACTGTCTATATAACGTCAACTATATAACTATATTCAGATTTTATTTCTCTGTTACAACGTGTCTTTTTTATCTTTACAGCATAATCCTCTACTTGAAAGTATACCCAATCATCATCTTGTAATTTAATTACACAAAAAGATGTTCGAAACATAACCACAAGACAAAAAACCAACACAAGTTACTGAATTTATTAATTTTAATTTAAAAAATAGCATTTCACCCCATATTCGTTCAAGCCAGAACGCATCAGGGTTAACTTAAATAAGTAAAGTTTTACCAATTGCTTAGTACAGAATAGAGGAAGTTGAATAAATTGAAAGGTATAGAAATAACGTTACGACGTAACTACGTTAAGGTGTGAAAATATTTGAGGATAATATGAGACCAAAAAAAACAGGGCCAAAGCCCTGATATGAATTAATTAGTTTTGTTGCTGTTGTTTTTCTGCGTACTCAGATCGAATCTGTTCGGCAACAATTTTGATGGCTTCTGCTGTACTTGTGCCCTTCGCCATCAATTCTTGAATTCTCTCTACAGCTTGTTGTTGCTCTTGGTGAGATAGAGGGGGTAAATCGTCAAACATAAAAAAGCTCCTCATTTTGAGGAGCAGACTATAACGATTCAATTAATAGGTCGCAAGGAAATTAATGGATGCCCCCATTGCGTTCTCGTTCGTGTACTGAGCAGCAATATCTAATTCGATCAACTTAAGTGGAGACAGTCCAATACCTGCAGTAATGGTACCTTCGTCGCTACTTCGAGCTAAGTTTTTCATATAACCCGCTCGCAATGCCAGTTGACGCAAGATATCAAATTCAATACCAGCTCGAATCATTTGTGTATTATCATCGAAGGATGAAAAACGTTTTTCTTCATTAAGATCGTAGTCGACACTCATAGTAAAGTAATCGGCAACAACCCCTGCCCCGACCGTATATACGGGACGCATGCTGTATTCGTATGATTTTATCGTATCACTGCCATACATGAACGATTTTGTTTTAACGTCTCTTCCGATCAAGTTTTTTGCTGAAATACCGACACGATATGGGCCAAAGAACCAAAGCGCGCCCGCATCCAAGTTAAACATCGTTTCCGCTGTCTCATGTTCACGTAAGTCTTTGGTATCGAAATTCTGAAAACTCGTGGCGTAAGAGTACGTATAAATACGCTGAAGTTTAGGCGTAACACCAAATGAAAGGTGTTGATTCATAAAGTTGGTGTATTTAGCAAGTGATACACCTGCTTCAGCAACACCAATAGAAACACCTTGTACGTAGCTATCGTCTAACGGATTAGTACCTGACGTATCTACTTTTGGTTGTACGAATGATTCAGTGTATAACTTACCGTATGCAGTTGCAGATAAAAATTTATTAGGAATACCTATAGCGACAACGCCACCAAGATCAAAGTCAGTTTTTTTTCCATCTATGGCATTCATCGATTTTTTGATTTCATCGACATCGGTCAATTTGCTGATGCGTTCGATTTCATCGACAAGATCATATTGATCATCGTAGTTGCCACCAAAACTTGGCACGATCATTCCTGCATCATCGTTTCGGCGATAAATTGCAGTAAGTGCGGGGTTGAAAAAAGGAGCAGTCAGATAAGTTGCTGATACCGTACCAACACCACCCATCGCATCGCTACGAGCTTCTATCGCATAAGTGGCAGCCGAAGCAAAGTTTGCGAAAAGTGTGGTGGCAACAGAGGTGGCTAGAATTTTATATTTGGTTTTCATACTACACTTGTGATTTTGGTTCTTCCTGAACCTTTATCGGCACAAATGGTATTTCTTTAACTATTCTTCTTGGGAAAGATCATAGGTTCGGCTAATAGTTTGAGCTTGCTCAACAATTATATCGCCCTGCCAACGACGACTGTTGATACTCACTGCTAGCACGTATCTATCATTTGGGACGCCCGCAAGCTCTAGTGAATTGGGATAGTTAGACTCGTAAGTCTTTTTCCACATTTGCTCGTATTGACCATCAATGTAGTCATATAAACCAACTTCAAGTTGCGGTAATGGACAATGGGGATTACGAAGTGCGCTCTTTTCTACTTTCCAATTCTCTTTAGATGTCCAACGAACATATTGCGAAGAATTGGAATCTCCTAATATTACCCAAGTTCGATACTCTTGTTTATCTTTAGAAACAATAGTTAAGTGATACAAGCCTGCTTCAAGCTTACCCGTGAGGTTATAGCGTTTCGAATAACTACGCTCATTGGCTAATTCCGTACCGCTCGGCTGTTCTTCATAACTGAATGAACTGTCTGCGGATATAGAATCATCCACCCATCGATTAAATGAAATATTTTCGATGTCAGTTGTAGCTCTTAGCTTGATCACTAACCTAAATGTATCACGCCCAGGGCTTTGGATGGTCTGACGAATAACGTTCACGCCACTTATCCATTCAGGTAGCGTTACACCAGTGAGAGACTTGCCACAGTTTTTAGATAGTGACTGACCAAGAAGGTCATTGAGATGAGGAGTCAAATCTTTACTTGGTTCCGTTTGCCACAGTTCAACAAGAGAGTTGAACATACCGGCAAGATCATCTTCAAGTAAGTGTTGATGTGCCTGCGTTAAAGGCGTGTTGGTTTGAAACCAGTCCATTGCATGGACTGGTTTCACTAACGCTAATGAGAGAACTACGGGGAGTAGTGTTTTCATTATGACTTATGCTTTCATCTTATAGCCAACACCGCGAAGTGTTTCAATTTCCAGTCCTGGCAGTTTTTGACGAAGCTGCAATACGTGCGTATCCACAGTACGTGTTGTTGGGAAGTGATTATAACCCCAAACGTGGTCAAGTAGCTCATCACGAGTAAACACGCGACCTAAGTTCGACGCTAAAAATAGCAGTAGATCAAACTCTGTACGAGTTAACGTAATTAGCTCATCTTTATAGGTAACTTCACGAGTTGAACGATCAATTTCTAAGTCTTTTGTGATCACTTTATCAGCGCTGCTTTGCTCTGCTGAATCCGGTGCTCGTAGCTGTGCACGGATTCTCGCAAAGAGTTCCGCTTCAGCAAAAGGCTTCGTTAAGTAGTCGTTCGCGCCGGAATCAAGGCCTGCAACTTTATCTTTTACGGTAACAAGTGCCGTTAGCAAGATAACTGGTACGTCTTTAATCTGTTTCCATTCTGGGAGACATTGTACAGAGTCACCATCTGGGAGTTGGCGATCGAGAATAACCAAGTCAGCTTTTTTCCATTGTGGTTCTACGTCTGCAATACGTTCCACATGTAAACACTCATATCCTGCTTGTTCCAGGCTTACTAACAGGCCATCAGCCAAGTTTTTATCGTCCTCAACGAGAAGCAGTGTCTGTTTCACAAGGTATCTCCAATATAAAGGTTGTAGGTGGTCCCATAAGGGACATTTTTCCGCCCATGCGGCCTACCATAGATTCAACGATTGTTAACCCAAGTCCTAACCCGCTCTTACTGACGAACGGTTTCTTCAAATTAGCCCAATCTTTAGCCGTTAGGCCACCAGCATCTCGGACTTGGAATACTATTTTTTCTTCACTAGTTGAAACATCCAATTCAACTGGTGCAATACCGTACTTAAGCGCATTACGAAGCAAGTTATCGATACAAGTTCCTAACCAGTACACATTAACTTTAGCAGCCACATCTTCATTGATGTTGAAAAGCACGGCACTATCAAATTCTTCTTCGATCTTAAATTCTAACCAGTCTGCGACAGACGGAACCCAGTCTGTTGCAAGCATTTGGTTATCAGATTGCAAATAATCTTTACTCGCTTCTGCCAATTGACGCAAACGACGTGTATCTTCACACAATCTGCGAAACTCGTCATATACGCTTTCAGGTAGATGCTCGAACTCTCGGCGAAAGCCCTCAACCGTCAGTGATAGAGATGCAATCGGTGTTCTGAGCTCATGCGTTAAAATTTGCAACACAAGCATTCTACTACGGAGCTCTTCTCGCTTACTATTCCAGCGGTATACAGCCCAACCAATCACTAGAAGAATATTTGCGATTACCAGTATGATCATACTGATCCGCAAAACTTGTGAGTGATCTTCTACATCCCAACAAATATTGCCTCGTTTAACAAAGCAACTTTTGCTTTGAGACGCTAGAGCGTACGACAGACCCGCATTAGCGACGTTTTCTTCCCAGATATCTTTCTCGAAGACAAAGTAACGGTCACCACGTCGTAACCAAAGTTCGTTACCTTCGATAAACATGCTCGCGCCTGCAATCAAAGCATTAATGGCGTCGTCGTCCATGTTTTTCAAGCTTTCTAACAACTCATCCCCTTCCTCATTGTCACGCTCTTTAATATGCATGTATTGAGCAAGCTTGGGTTTGAGTTCTGGATACTTATCCACATAGCGTGCAGCATAAGTCCCACCACCAGGGTGAATGAGGCCACTACGCGAGAACCAACGTGGTGTCAGTTGCGTCCCTTTACAGATAGCTCTTGTAAATACTAACGGCTCAGTAATTAAAGGACTTAGTGGCAATTTACCACGACAAGTATTCGCTAAGCTGTAAAGCTGTTGTATATCTTTTAACGGATAGTCAGACGTTTGCGGCAGAAGCGAATCTGGCGCAAGTAACTTGGTAGGATAATTTGATTGCAGAATACGAATATCATACGATTTAAGAGCTACTTCATAATTAAATAGCTCTGTAAACGTATCTATTCTTTCTGGTAGTGAATCGGAAAATGCAGGTGCCGAAAAAAGCGGCAATACAGTTGCAAAACCGAGCAAAAACTTTTTAATCAAACTGTTACCGTCACTTGTTACATTAGCCAAAACTATACATCAATCTACAAGCAATTGACATCTGCTAACAGAAGGATTTGCATTACTATAACATTGAAACGGAACAAAAAAGGGCCAGCGATTGCTGACCCTGTATAGTTTTAAATCAAGAATGGTTAGAGTGCTTTAAAAATAGACTCAACACTTTCCTTCGCATCACCAAATAGCATTGATGTATTTTCTTTGAAGAACAGTGGGTTCTGTACACCTGCGTAACCAGTATTCATTGAACGCTTGAATACCACTACATTTTTCGCGTTCCAAACCTCCAGTACAGGCATACCAGCAATCGGGCTGTTCGGATCTTCAAGAGCTGCTGGGTTTACCGTATCGTTAGCGCCGATAACCAGTACTGTATCGGTTTCAGCGAAATCATCATTGATTTCATCCATTTCAAGAACGATATCATACGGTACTTTCGCTTCAGCAAGTAACACGTTCATATGTCCCGGAAGACGACCTGCTACTGGGTGAATACCAAAGCGAACCTCAATACCTTTTGAACGAAGTACGTCAGTAATTTCATGCACTGGATACTGCGCTTGCGCTACAGCCATACCATATCCTGGAGTGATGATTACTGATTTTGAGTTCTTCAGCATTTCAGCGACTTCTTCTGCCGTTGTTTCGCGGTGTTCGCCCTGCTCTTCGTCACCTGAAATTACAATCTCTTGACCAAAGCCACCAGCAATAACACTGATAAACGAACGGTTCATGGCTTTACACATGATGTAAGAAAGAATCGCACCTGAAGAACCAACCAACGCACCTGTTACGATTAATAGATCATTTGCGAGCATGAAACCTGCTGCTGCTGCTGCCCAACCTGAATATGAGTTCAGCATTGAAACGACAACTGGCATATCAGCACCACCAATTGAAGCAACTAAGTGGTAACCGAACGCGAACGCAATCAGTGTCATCACAATCAGAGCGAACATGCTGCCATCTGCTTTTACGAAGTAGATCATAAGAAGCGTAGAAATCACAACCGCTGCAAGGTTCATTTTGTGCTTGTGAGGAAGGTTAAGCGGCGAAGAAGAAATCACACCACGTAACTTACCAAATGCAACAATTGAACCCGTGAAGGTTACGGCACCAATGAAAACACCCAAGAATACTTCTACAAGGTGGATAACATGTTCAGCATGAGTTGCTGCTTCTGGCGCATCAAGGTAACTGTTGTAGCCAACTAAAACCGCAGCTAAACCTACAAAGCTGTGCAGTATCGCAACCAGTTCTGGCATTTCGGTCATTTCTACTTTCTTCGCATAGAAAATACCGATCGCCCCACCTATCGCCATCGCAATAATTATCCACCCAAAGCCTTGAGCATCAGGGCTGAAGATCGTCGCGATCAGCGCGATCGTCATACCTACGATACCATAGTAGTTACCATTACGAGCGGACTCTTGCTTTGAAAGCCCCGCCAAACTCATGATGAAAAATAATGCAGCAACAATGTAAGCTGCTTGTACTAATCCTGCAGACATTGTAACTCCTATTTATCTTTGCGGAACATTTCAAGCATACGCTTGGTGACGGTGAAACCACCGAAGATATTGATGCTGGCGATCAATACAGCAATAAAGGATAGGAATGAAACGACCCCATTACCTTGCCCAATTTGCAGTAATGCACCAACCACAATAATGCCGGAGATAGCATTCGTTACCGACATAAGCGGAGTATGAAGTGCATGGGTAACATTCCAAACCACGTAGTAGCCGACAACACAAGCTAAAACAAATACAGTAAAGTGAGAAAGGAACGCTGCCGGCGCAACCGATGCAATCCAAGCAAAAGCACCTACTGCCGCGGCTACACCAATAATTTTCTTCGTTGGAGAGGTAGGTTCTTCTACTTTAGGCTCTGGTTTCGCAGGTTGCTCTTGTTTCACTTGCGGCTGAGCGGAAACCTGAATTGGTGGTGCAGGCCATGTAATTTCACCTTCTTTAACCACGGTGACACCACGGATAACAACATCTTCGAAATCAATATTGATGTTACCGTCTTTTTCTTTACACAGCAGTTTTAGAAGGTTAACAAGGTTTGTCGCGTAAAGTTGAGAAGATTGCGTTGGCAAACGGCCGACCATGTCAGTGTAACCAACAATTTTTACGCCATTATCTGTCATGATAACTTGGTCTTTCACTGTGTATTCACAGTTACCGCCATTAGCAGCTGCCAAGTCAACAATAACACTGCCCGCTTTCATGCTGTCGACCATTTCCTTGGTGATCAGCTTCGGAGCAGGTTTGCCAGGGATTAGTGCCGTTGTAATAATGATATCAACATCTTTAGCTTGCTCTGCATATAACTCTGCCGCTTTTTTGTTGAAGTCATCGGACATTTCTTTTGCGTAGCCGTCACCAGAACCAGAGTCTTCTTGGAAATCCACGGTCAGGAACTCTGCTCCCATGGACTCAACTTGTTCTTTTACTTCTGGGCGAACGTCAAATGCACGAACAATAGCCCCTAGGCTACCCGCAGCACCGATTGCAGCCAAACCAGCCACACCCGCACCAGCGACCAATACTTTCGCTGGTGGTACTTTACCGGCAGCCGTGATTTGACCTGTAAAGAAACGACCAAACTCATGAGCTGCTTCAACAACCGCACGATACCCAGCGATGTTAGCCATCGAAGAGAGCGCGTCTAAGGCTTGTGCACGAGAGATACGAGGAACGGAATCCATGGCAAGAACGTTAATGTTCTTACTTGAAAGTTGTTCCATCAACTCTGCGTTTTGAGCAGGCCAAATAAAGCTAACAAGTGTTGCACCATCTTGTAGTAGTGCGATTTCGTCAATGCCTTGTTCTTCATCTACGATTGGCGCATTAACTTTTAGAATAAGACCAGATGCCCAAACTTCTTCACTAGAAACGATTTTCGCACCAGCAGCTTCATAAGCAGCATCATCGAAACTCGCAAGCACCCCCGCTTGGGATTCAATCGCGATATCGAATCCCAACTTTATTAACTGCTCAACCGACTTCGGCGATGCAGCTACTCGCGATTCACCCGCAAGTATCTCTTTAGGTACACCGATTTGCAAAACGCATACTCCTTGTATACATATCAATAAATTAGTCCCAAAACAGAGCGTCGCTCTACTCTAACTCTTTTTTATTTCTATCTGTTTACCACGCAAGACAATTGCAAACGAAAGATGGTGTTTGGGGCCACCCATTTGCACAATAACACCTTGACTAACAGCCCTGTTATTATTCTGTTTGTATCGAACGCGTCTCATTACTTCAAGTGTTTTGTAATTTAAATACTAAATTTCATTACATATAACGCTAAGTAATGAATGATTGTCGCTCTGAGCACGAAAAATAACAACGCCATGCCTTACTAGACTGAGGTCTAACCAGATCATAATTAAATGCTGACTTAACAAACATTTAAGCTCTAAAAAAGAAAGAGCCATCAGCATATACACTAATGGCTCTTTTTAAGATGATTGGAATCAAGTTGCGGTGAATTGTTAGTCGAAGATTTTATCGCCCATTTGATCGATAAACATTTGAGATTTCTTCAACATAAGTTCATTGGCATCTTGTTCCGAGCCGAGCAAGTCTGAACGAATAAATCGATGCGTTTTCACTTCATCGTCGTATTGCTTTTCTATTCGACCAGCAATGCGGTATTGCCCACCCTCTGAAAGGCTCTCTTGATAAATAAAGAAACCTTTGTACTCAACTGGTTCCACAGTTTTTACTTCAGCAGTCTTTTCACTACCACCAAACAAACGCGAAAAAAATCCCACGGTTCCTCCTTGGGTAAGCTCATCGATAGATTAAGCTTGTATCACTTAATATTGACATTGAGGATTGGTTTTTCATACCAGTCCAATTCTTTGTCTTCATCATAACTGGTATGGGTAAAAATTACAGGTACATCATGATCTCGGTTTTTACGCCGGTCTTCTTTCACCATTTCTGCCGCGTTTTTCACCGCGATATCTGCACTTTGCTTAAATTGGGTGAGCTTTTGTTCCGGAAGCGAAGATAGAAAATCAATATCATGACGAATATAGACAGGTTTAAGCTGAATAAGTGCAAGGCACGCAATATCTGCGAGCTGCTCGTTGTTATACTGCTCTACAAACTGAGGCAAACTGAGCACTTGTCCAACAAGTGTTTCCATGTAGTTATGCACATCTGAACTTATCTGCATTGGCAAATCTCCCTTGTTCTATGAAAACAAGTATAGCAACGACTTGTTTATAACAACTTATTGATTGCTCTTAATTTAATCAATCTCTCTCTTTTTGTCGTAATGTCTCCCAAAATACTTGGGAAAATGAGCAAATAGACGTATTCTTGCTAGTTCTCGAAGCATGAAAATCGATAGCAGATTAATATCTATATTGATGAAACGCTTAACCTAACCAATTATATAATCAACTATTTTCAGGCAATTTGTAATAGATGTCCTCATCATCAATGACTTCATCAGGCTTTCGATTCCTTTTCCCATTTATGTTGCTGGGATTAGTGAGTTCGAGCATGAACAACATCATTCAGATGACTCAGTCAAACTGGGGTATTGCCGCAAATTTGCCGTACATACTGTTAGGCTGTGCACTGCTCCTTTGCTATTCATTTAAGCAAGGTCGGGAGTCAATGGTGTGCTTAGCGATGTTACTGGCCTATTTCGTGATACAGCACAGGCTACAAGTCCCACTTCAAAGTGGTACAGCCTTACTTGAGTTGACCATTTTAGCCACGCTACTTCCTGTTTCTTTTCTTGCGGTATTTTTGTTTAGTAAAGACGGTTTCGACTCAAGAGCCATGTTTACTTACCTCTTGATGTTAACGATGTTCGTTCTTTGGTCTTACCTTACGTTAGCGTATTACGTTGAAGGTGGGTTTGAACAATGGACAAGCGGCATTTTATTTATCGTACCTACGGTTTCTAAACTGCCTTTTATTCTAGTTTTATATTGTGTGGGTATTGTCTGCTTCCTCGGAATTCTTGTTTTAAAGAAGAATGAAATCATCCATGCTATGACCTACTCTGCAATGGTGCTGGCGTCCGCGACGTTCATTTTCTTTGATGTGCAATACATATCTAGCACCATGTTTACCCTAACGGGATTGCTTATCATTATTTATGCTGCCTCTGCCAGCCATCAATTGGCTTTCACAGATAGCTTAACGCGGATCCCGAGTAGGCGCGCACTCGACCTTGACTTAAAACACATGGGCAAAAAGTTCACGATCGCAATGCTTGATGTTGACCACTTTAAAAAGTTTAACGATACCTACGGTCACGATACGGGTGATGACGTATTAAAAATGGTCGCTTCGCGTCTAACTAAAACTCCCGGTGGCGCAAAAGTATATCGATTTGGCGGAGAAGAATTTACCATCGTCTTTAAAGGCAAGTACGCAGATGAGTGTAAAGAGTTTTTAGAAGAAGCACGTAAATCCATTGCAGAGTATGAGATGATTTTACGTGATGAAGAATCCCGCCCAGATAACCATAAACAAGGTCAAAAAAAGCGTGGTAACGACAGTTCGAGGAGAAAGTCGGTCTTTGTTACCGCAAGTTTCGGAGCGGCCGACAGCAAAAACGGGCAAGCACCTCAGGACGTGATTAAGTTAGCGGACGAAGCGCTTTACAAAGCGAAAAAAGCTGGACGCAATTGCGTGAGGCTTCATTAATACCCCTGAGCGAAAGTTAGCTGACTAATCTTGATTAAAGAACAAGACTAAGCTTCCTCCTTTTAACGCACTGCCATAATTGATCGTTAATCCGATCCCGATATTATCTATCCAATCGGAGTCAAATGGTGGTGTCATTAACCATCCAACACTGGCTTCGTAGTAGTGTACAGTATTCATGGGTTTTCTTGTATCACCACCAATATCAACTCGATTGAAGCTCGAATACACTGACTGCACAGTATCTCCAATGTGGGTAAAATCATAAAACACCTTTATTCCATTGACCCAATACCAGCCTTCCGGATTGCCAATATCACCATTATTTGCTTTACCCCAGCCAGTGCCATAAAAATAGTGAGGAGCCGACCAGAGGTACCATTTCCCCCACGATTCATGCTCTAGGTATTTGAGCTTTGTGTTGACTTCTCCAACAACGGCCCAAGCACTGGTGTTTAGGTATACACCTTCTAGAAATGGTTTTAGGTCATTCAGTGCATTACTACGATAACTATAATCGTTTTGATAGTACATTAAGTGTGAGCCGATTGCGCCACTAAGCGTTAGTTTGTCTGTGAGGTGTTTTTCTCCAGCAAACTCAATATATCCGCCCATGACTAACTCTTTACTTTTATCTGGAATCTGTCCTTTTTGGTCTACATACACATCTTGCTCTGTACTTAAGGCATAAACTCGGCCATTTAATAGATAGTGAGTTTGTATTCCCTCTTGTTCAAACAAATCAAAACTAAATGGTAGCGTTGATACAGCGATCTTCTTTCTGAGATCAACCGAATCTTGAGTACCAATGTCTTCGTTATCTATGTTGAAGTATTCGTTCGGATCGAAATCATGAAATCCTACCGTAAAGACATCGCTATCTGACAGAACGATCCCAATAGCAAAGTTCCTTTCATACTCTTTTTGTATCTGATCTTGAATCGAATTAGCCTTAGAACATAATGAAAAAAGTGACAGTGTAGCTAAGGCGTAACTATTGATAACAGCTTGTTTCAACTTGCATTTACCACCGTATGTGTATTTCTTCCTAAAGATTTTGAGGTATACAGCGCTCTATCCACCGTCGCATACAAATCAGACTGCTGCTCTTTTCCCGTCGGTTGAAAAACAAAAACACCTTGTGACACTGTCACCCTACTAGACACACTAGAATACTCATGTGGGTAATCCAGAAAATACATGGCCTCTTGTATACGTTCTGCTTCTCTCTCTGCGGTTTGGGCGTCTGTGCAACCCAGTAACACCACAAACTCTTCTCCGCCATAACGCCCTACGTATTCGCCAGAGCGACAAAATGTTGCTTTAAGTTGGTTCGCAATGGCTTGCAAGCAACGATCTCCTTCTATATGACCGTAATTATCATTAAACGGTTTGAAAAAATCGACGTCCAATAAAATCAAAGCCATTGGCATGTTGTGACGGCCATGCCATGCAACCATCGATTCTAACTTATGATCGATATAACGACGGTTATAGAGTTTGGTTAAGCCATCTTCATTCGCTTGCTGGGTCAAAAGTTGATTCACTTTCTCCAATTGAGCTGTCGCTTGTTTAAGCTCTCGTCTCATATGGGCAATACGCTGCATTGCGATAAGCTTAGAGTTCAGTACGAGTTTATCTACGGGTTTAATTAAATAATCATCACCGCCGGCCTCTATGGCTTTTGCAATCATTTCTGGCTCTTCGTGACTGCTCAGGAAAATTATTGGGATCCAGTCGGGAAAGGTTTCTCTGATATGAAGAGAGACTTCAAAACCGTTCATATCTGGCATCGATATATCGAGTAATACCAGTTCAGGATCAAAACTCTCGTAGGTGTTTAGTGCTTCTAGCCCACTACCCACCGCTTTTACAATATGTCCAAGTTGCTTAAGACGAATAGCCAACTGCATCCTGTCTAGCTGAACATCGTCAACCAGGAGGATTCGCATTGATGTCCCTGTCGGTTGCATAACGCGTTCCATTTCTTATTTTGTCTTTATTAAACATATACCATACTCATAGAGTTGTTGCATTCGACTCATAATTAAGTGCTATATTTTTGTTTAAATATCACGGAATCAATTGTCTATAACGATTACACTGAGAATTGCCCTACCAAAACATGACCAACGAACGTTAGTTCAACAAACTCAGGTATTTTGGTCATCTTACGGACACATGGGTATAGCTATTTGATGCATTTGGTATTAATATTCCCGCCTTTTTGTAATGAGAGACACACCATGTCAGAAGCAACTAACAGCGAAAGCAAAAAAATCGATCTAGCAACCATTTCTCCTGAACTACGTAAAGTTATTGAGTTTGACGAAGTTCCAGAGCAAATGTTCGAAATGGTTACCTCTATCCATGAAGTGTCTGAAGAAGCAGTGCGTGAGTCTTGGGACGAAATGCCTGCAAGTGCTCAGAACATTCTAGATAACTTCGAGCAATTTCATGCTCTAGTTTCTGTTGGCCAAGCATTTGCTGGTATCAACGTGATGGAAGAATTCCCTACTCTTCATCTGCCAGAAAACATGACAGATGAAGATAAAGAAGAATACCGCGCTCAATTACTTGATAATGTGCTTCACAACTGCGTGAAAGACATGGTTAAGCAACTTAAGAAAGCACGTCGCGACCCACTTCTTAAACGCGAATTCAAAGAAGTGTTCGCAAAATAACGTTTTTCCGACAAAATAAAGGCCGCGTTTGCGGCCTTTTTTGATCATTAAGCGTGCGTAGCTTTAAATGATTAATGCGGCGCTAATGCCACGTCTTTCTGCGTGACACTGACACCTTTAATTTGTGCGAATACACTATCACCTGCCTTTAAGTCGAGATCATCAAGCGCCCAAGGTGTTATCGTTGCCCACAAATAACATCCCTCATCTAGCTTTAGCGATACATTAATACTCTGTTTATCATCAGCCGCGTTAAACACCTCGATTGAATCGACAGTCGCAGGCAGGATATTTCGAATAGAAGTCGCCTTAGGTTGCTCTAGCGTAATAGAAACGTCGTTGGCACGCACTTGTAAGCGAATTGGCGTCTCTGGCTCACCATCAATCTTTTGCACCCATAGTGATGCATTAGGTGCAAGGCTGACACAAGTCAGCGCATAGCGCTCATGATGCTCAGCAATTCGGCCTTCAAATAAGCTGCTTTGATCCGAGAAAGACTGCCATGGACGCATCGCATGAGAAGCCCACACGTCTTCAAGCTTACCTGAACTCGTAATTCTACCTTGATCGATAATAGCGAGGTGTTGAGCGAGCCTTAAGATCTCCTGCAGGCTATGCGTGACATAGATAATCGGAATATTAACCTTATCCGACAATTCCTCCAGAAATGGCATCACCTCACGTTTTCTCGGCATATCAAGCGACGCAAGTGGTTCATCCATCAAAAGCAAGTTGGGTTTTGATAGTAATGCGCGCGCAATCGCAACACGTTGCTTTTCACCACCAGACAGTGAGATCGGGAAGCGCTTTAGTAACGGTTTGATAGACAAGAGTTCGGTGACTGCATCAAAGTACTCGTCATCTTTTTCTTTAACGCCATACAACAAGTTGCCTTGAACCGAATAGTGAGGAAATAAACGCGAGTCCTGAAACACGTAACCAATGCCGCGCTTGTGTGTTGGTAAGTTGATCCCCATTTCACTATCAAACAAAACGTGATCACCAATCGCAACATGTCCCTGCTTTGGTGCAACTAATCCGCTGATGATATTAATTAACGTGGTTTTTCCCGCACCAGATCGCCCAAACAAAGCGCTAATTCCGTTACAAGGTAACTCAAGTTTAATATCGAAATCAGTATCACCAAGCATTTGTTTAAATTGAACTTTAATCGTCATTACTTCGCACCCAATCGACTTGCCGCTTTGCGATTTAGCCATTCAGAGATCATTAATGTAGACAAAGCTAGCGCGACAGAAATGATACATAGGCGAGCCGCCTGCATTTCCGCACCTGGCGTTTCAATAAAGTTGTACATTGCCAGTGGAATCGTTTGGGTCTCTCCCGGAATGTTAGAGACGAAACTGATAGTCGCCCCGAATTCACCAAGACTACGAGCAAAGGACAGCATCGTCCCAGTAATAATTCCGGGAATGGTCAGTGGTAACGTAATGGTGAGAAAAACTTTTAAAGGAGAAGCGCCTAACGTTGAAGCGGCATGTTCCAGTTTTGGGTCGACGTTCTCTAAACTTAACCGCACAGACCGAACCATCAAAGGCAAGGCCACCACAATACAAGCGACTACTGCTCCTTTCCAATTAAAGCTAAAGACTAGCCCTACATGTTCATAAAGCCACTTGCCAAGAAACCCTTGCCGCCCTAGAGAAACCAACAACAAATAGCCGATAACCACTGGCGGCAATACCAGTGGTAAATGAATTAAGCTATCTAGAATCGATTTACCGAAGAACGTTTTTCGAGAAAGTAGCCAAGCAAGAAAAACGCCGAGAGGAATGAGCCAAAGTACTGCGTACGCGCCCACTTTGAGGCTTAACATTAAGGCTTGGTATTCCAGTTCTGTCACGCTTCGTTCCTATAATTGAAAGCCGGTTTATTGCTGAAAGCCATATTGAGCAAAAACGCGTGCGGCTTCGTCCGATTTTAGGTACTGGAAGAACTGCTCGGACTCAGTAGAATCATTCACAACTGCAGCCGGATAAACAATAGCCGCATGCGTATCACTCGAAAATTCACCGACAATTTTGACTTTGTCGGTTAACTGCGCATCGGTTTTGTAGACCACGCCTAAAGGTGCTTCTCCACGTTCAACCAACGCCAAAGCTAGGCGCACATTCTTTGCTGGTGCGATTTGAGTTTGAATCTCTTTCCATACACCCAGTGTAGTCAGTGATTCTTTCGCATACATACCAGCAGGCACTGACGTCGGATTGCCTAACGCAAGGCGATTTCCATACAATGCCTTTTCCCATGCTGTTGCATCAGAGAAGTTAAATGAGGTTAATTCTGAAGACTGAGGAGCAATCAACACTAAGCTATTGCGCACTAAGCTTGTGACATTGTCACGAGAAATAACGTCTTTATCGACCAAATAATCCATCCATTTAGTATTCGCAGAAATGAATATATCCGCTGGTGCGCCGTTGATAATTTGCCGAGCGATAGAAGAAGAACCACCATAAACGGGAGTGATAGAAACGTCATACTTTTCTTCAAAGTTTTGTGCGATTTCGTCGATCGCATTCGTCATCGAAGACGCCGCATACACTTTGAGGTTCGTAGCTGCGTTAGCTGAAAATGAAATGCTTAATATTGCCGCGAGGCAAGCATGCGTTTTCCATGCTTTCATAGAGAAACTCCAATACAAGGCAAGCGAAAGAACTGGTTATTTGGGTATAAAGTTCAATCAGTTAATGTGCTATTTAAACAAAAAATCAAGGTTCATATGTTGTTCTATCGCATCTGCAATACGATTAATTCCTTGCTCCTTTAACTCTTCAAAGTCTTGTTGTTTGATTTGAGTGCCGTTTACCCATTCTGACACCAGGCTTAAGACATCTGCCTCATCAAAGAACCCGTGAAGGTAGGTTCCCATGATTTGGCCACACTTGCTGATAGCCCCCTCTGCTTCACCGGTACTCAATGTAAGAGGTTGAACGCCCTGCACTTCACTTTGTCCTACGTGGATTTCATAACCCTTTACATTGGCTGTTTTGCCATTAAGAGAAAGCTGCGCTTGTGTATTTGTAAGCTGTTTGCTGTTAGTTAGCGTCGTGGTGATGTCTAGTAAGCCAAGCCCTTCGCTTTGACCCGGCTGGCCTTCGACGCCATTTGGGTCATCAATCAAGTTTCCAAGCATCTGGTAGCCACCGCAGATACCAATCACTTTTCCACCAAGACGAATATGACGTAAGATATCTTTATCCCACCCTTGGCTTCTTAGATACTCTAAGTCGTCTCTAACTGATTTGGTCCCAGGCAAAATAACAAGGTCGGCTTTATCTATTTTCTCGCCTTTGCCTACATAACGTAGATTGATGTCGGGATTCAATCGCAACACATCAAAATCAGTATGATTACTAATCCGGGTTAAAACAGGCACAACGACATTCAGTTTTACCTCAGAGTGCAACTCTTGCTGCGCGGTGATCGCGTCTTCTGCTTCTAAATTCAAACCATGAAGAAAAGGAAGCACGCCGAGTACAGGTTTGCCTGTTTTTTCTTCTAGCCATTCGAGGCCCGATTGCAATAAACGAATATCACCTCGAAAACGGTTGATAACAAATCCTTTTACTCGCGCTTGTTCAGATCCAGAAAGTAACGCGAGTGTTCCGTACAAATGTGCAAACACACCACCACGATCAATATCAGCAACAATGATCACCGGAACATCAGCGGCCTCCGCAAAACCCATGTTCGCGATATCGCCTTCACGTAAATTGATTTCAGCAGGACTCCCTGCACCCTCGATCATGATCGAATCAAATTCTTGAGTCAGACGAGAGAAGGAATCTAACACCGTATCCATCGCAACTTTCTTGTAATCATGAAAGCCAGCCGCATCCATATTTGAAAGCGCCTTGCCCTGCAAAATGATCTGAGCACCTGTATCACTGTTAGGTTTAATTAAAACCGGGTTCATATGTACGGTTGGCTCAATATTACACGCCTGTGCCTGAACTGCCTGAGCTCGACCTATTTCACCGCCATCTTTGGTTACCGCACTATTTAGTGCCATGTTTTGTGGCTTAAATGGGGCAACGTTTATCCCTTTTCTCGCTAATACACGGCATAAACCTGCCACAAGGACACTTTTTCCGGCATCCGAAGTGGTGCCTTGAACCATTAAAGATGGGATCGCTGATTTCATGAACATTTGTAAGGAATAGAGGAAGATGAACAATCATAACGTCATCGTCCCCACTTACTCAAGCAAATGAATAGAATATGAATGTTGAAATCATCATTGGTTCAAACAAGCTCTGTTTTAATGAACCCATCAAAACAAACCGATGAGGATGTAACATGAAAAAGAATACAATTATCGCAACAATCGCCGCCTTAGTTATTGCTCCTTCTATCGCATTCGCGAAAGATCACGCTAAAAACCAATCAAACTTGCAGTTTAATGGTCCTGTCACTGTGGAAAAATTGGACGCCTTGCTAAACGACTCCAATATGTTTACTGAAAAAGATGTAGTCGTTGAAGGTAACTTATTACGTCAAGTTCGTGCGGATAAGTTTGTCTTTAGCGACGGTTCCGGTGAAGTGATGGTGGAATTCGATGACGATATTCAGCTAAACACTCCGATTGATCACACGACTAAAGTCCGTCTGTTTGGTGAATTTGAAGGCGGAAATAAGCCAGAAATTGAAGTCGAGCAACTGGTGATCATGTAAAACAACCCCCGATTGCTTTGGATATCAGCATGATGTGGTAACCATTACAGCTAAATGGTGACGGCAAGCACTTAAAATGATAGCTTTATCAATCTTGGTCTGCTTTTTGCAGACCATTTTTTTGTTCATTTTAATCATCTTGCCCGGAGACACCATGCTAGGTAAAGCTCTAAAGGTTGCAGCCTTTGGTTTGTGCGCTGTTTTGCCACTTTCCGCACATGCAAATAATTTCAACTACAACACGATGGAATTTCGCATGGGCACTAGCCCTGGTACATTTGGTGGCGAGTTCAATACCTACTTTACGGAAAACACCCACTTCATTGCTCGCGCAGACAGTGAATTCAGCGGAGACTGGGACATTGCTGGTGGTATTGGCTTTAACGGCCCAGCAGGCCAATTTGCAGATATTTATGGCCAAATGTTGGTACACAACATTAAAGAAAACGGCAGTGATAAAGTGGGTGACGAGTGGCGCACTGAGGTGAATATTGGTACTCGTATTTGGTTCATGCAAAATGTTGAGCTACATGCCCGTATCGGTCAAATAATGGATAACGACGATTCCAATACCGTTTATAATTTTGGCGCAAGATTCCACTCTACTCAGCAACTATCACTTGGCGCGGATTTCAAAAATAATGGTGTCTATGGCCAACAAATTGTGATGTCTGCTCGTTTTGCATTTTAATTAAGTAACTAAGCAGTTGCATTAATAAGTGTGTGATTCAATAAAAATGGCCTCCGGTTTCGGAGGCCATTTTTGTTAAGTACCGATTGTTAGCAGGAACTAGTAACAAGGCTTTAATTTTTGCCGGATTTTTTAGGTTTATCTTGGACATACTTTTTCGATACATCCACAACGGCGATATCTCTAAAGAAGCTTCGACCAAGTAAAATTGGAAACTTCATATGCCCGCGTTCAGCTAACGTAAACTCTGTCTTTTCTTTGTGGTCACCGACGGTAATATACGCTTTTACTACCGCTCGTTTATCCACCTCTTCTGACGATGACTGCTTGATTTTAGCCCAGCGCTCTACAGGTACTTTAAACTCTTTAGTTTCTTTATCGCCCAAGTCGATCTTAAACTGAACCCAATCTTTACCATCACGCTCAAACGGAACAATGTCTGTCGCGCTAATTGATGATGTTGTCGCCCCTGTATCAACCCTAGCTTTGAAGGTTTGATCAATTTCAGGAACGTAAACCCACTCTTCAGAGCCAAGAATCAACATGCCGTCTGGTGTCTTTGTCACTTTGGCTGGTTTTGTCGGTTTTGGCTCTGGCTTTTTCTCAGGTTTTACTTCAGGCTTAGGCTCAACCTCAGGCGTTGGATCAACCTCTGGTTTCACTTCTGGCTCTACTTTGACAGGTTCTTCGACCTTCGGCGACTCAGGCTCAGCAGGTTCCGGCGTCGTTTGAGTTGACGTACAAGCAATTAAACTGCCGCTCATCATAAGCGGCAGAATCAGTTTCCAGTTTTTCATCCACACTCCAATTAAGCTTGAGATACTTTCTTAATTGCGTCCGCTACGTATGGAATATGAGTTTCGGTAAGTCCAGCGATGTTAATTCGACCATCGCCAACACCATAAATGCCATAATCTTCACGCAGTTGCGCCATTTGGTTTTCACTAAAGCCTAGCACAGTAAACATGCCTTTGTGACCCTCAATGAAGTCAAATTGATCGGTATTATGGTTGTTTCTCAATTCGTTACACAAACTTTGACGAAGACTAACCAAACGATGTTGCATTTCACTCAACTCTTGCTTCCAAACGGAAGTCAGGTTGTCATCTTGAAGAATCGTCTTAACCAAAGCCGCTCCATGATCGGGTGGCATCGTGTAAGTAGAACGCGCTAACGTAAGTAGCTTGCCTTTTGCGTTGGCCACGTCTTGCATGTTCTTACCAACGACAATCGCCGCACCTGTGCGCTCGCGATATAGGCCAAAGTTCTTCGAACATGACGTCGTTATTAACATCTCTTCAACGTTATCTGCCATGAAGCGAAGCCCTTTTGCGTCTTCCTCTAAGCCATCACCAAAGCCTTGGTAGGCAATATCAACAAATGGGGTGAAACCGTTCTTCTGTGACAATTCCGTAATGGCTTGCCAAGCAGAAAAATCGATATCTGCGCCTGTTGGGTTATGACAACAACCATGCAGCAATACAACATCGGAAGGTCCTGCTTTCGCAAGATCATCCATCATTTTTGCAGTGTCTACTTGTTTCGTTTCTGGAGAAAAGTAATGGTAGAACTTAACTTTAAGACCTGCCGCTTCCATCACTGGTTTATGGTTTACGTAGCTAGGGTTTGAAATCCAAACCGTCGTATCTGGCTGTGCGACCTTCATTAGGTCACCTAACATACGCAGCGCACCACTTGCACCTGGCGTTTGAATGGCAGCAACACGATCCATTGCTGACGTTCCCGTCAGTAGCAAATCGATCATGCTTTTATTAAATTCTTCGCAACCCGCAAGACCAACGTACGATTTGGTTTTTTGAGTTTCAACAACGACATCCTGCGCCATTTGAATGGCTTTCATGATCGGCGTTTCGCCTGCGCTGTTCTTATAGACGCCAATACCAAGGTCAACCTTGTTTGGACGGTCATCGTTACGGTATGCAACGGATAGAGATAAAATAGGATCTAATACGGGAGTTGGGAGATTAGAAAACATGAAAGTCATAACCCTTTGAAATTCAAGTACCGAACCTCACGTTAACACCATCGCAAAAAATGGCGAAATGATTTTTCACTTATTTCATCAATTAGAGAACAAAATTCTGGGTTACGATAAGTTTTGTGCGCTCTATCGGTTATAAAAAGAACGATTCACTCCTCAATATACCAATCCACTCTTCCATTTTTCCTAAATTCTCTTGGCGTCATGCTCGACCACGCTTTAAAACGTGTACTAAAGTTGGCACTAGTTGGATATCCGACTATCTCTCCAATATGTTGAATCGGCCATTCTGTTGAACGAAGTAGCCTAGCAGCGTATTCCATGCGCATACGTGTTAAATGTGCCATCGGGCTTCGACCAAACTGCTTTTGAGTCAGACGGTGCAAATGTGGCTCCGAACATGGATATAAAGCTGCCACTTGCTCGACACTCCAATCCTTATGCAGCTGACGCTGGACAAGATCGAATACGCGCCGAAGCCTCAATTGGCTGCGTGATATCGACTCTGAGGGCGGCATGTTTAACATCAGCTCTAACTGAGCCACGCTATGTGCACCAACCGCACCACCATAATCAATAGGAAGATTAATACTGCGTAACAACGTTTGGATACACGCATACATCACCTCAGGTGCAGATGTGAGCTGGTAACTAATATTACTCTCTATCATTGGCCATGCTCTATCAGGAGTAAGAAAAAGCCATGCGATCTGCCAGGGTTCCTCTTCCATACCAAAACCGTTTTCAACACCTGCAGGCACCGTGATCAACGAGCCAGGCTCCAAATCATATCGACACGCCCCACTTTCTAACCAACCTTTACCGCGCACGGTGTAAAGCAGCATGTGTTTTTTTTGGTTTTTACGATAAACAGAGAAGAAGTCACGACAGGTTGCAATTCCGCACTGCACAATGCCTCTCTCCTCCAATGCCAGTACTCGACTGTGATCAATAAACTCTTGATAGGTTTTTTCTGAAATCGCGTAGCGTTCTTGTTTATCTTCCATGATTTATTGGCTCACATATACACTAGTGGAGAGTTTTACAAAGGTTTTGGATGCCTTTGAAAAATACACCGCCAAATCATAGGGATAAACTACTCGCATTAATCTTTAAGGAGAAATGCGATGCTCTTAACACGCGAATACATCGATAAAGCATTTTGGCAAAAGCTGATTGCGATTGGCCTTCCTGTTTCACTTCAATCCATGCTTTTTGCGTTACTCGGCGTCGTGGATATTTTCATGGTGAGCCAACTCGGCGAATCCGCAACGGCTGCAGTCGGTGTCGGAAATCGCATTTTTTTCTTTAACCTTGCAGTCATTTTCGGTCTTTGCGGTGCAGTAACGGTGCTGGCTTCTCAATATTACGGCTCAGGGAACCTGGCAGGAATCCGCAGAACATTGGCGCAATCTTGGTTTATTTCCATTTTAGTGACGCTGCCGTTTATTGTTCTTTATGCGATTTTTGATAAAGAGATCGTCTCTTTCATGTCAGACGATCCCGAATACGTCACTTATGCACGTGATTATCTTGTGGTTACGGGCTTTAGTCTCATTGCAACGGCGATAGTGGTACCTATTGAAGCGGTATTGCGCTCCTTAGGCCAAACCAAACTGGCAACCAACGTTAGTATCTCCGCGATTGTCGTGAACGTCGTGCTTAATTATGTTTTGATTTTCGGTTTATTCGGCTTCCCTCAATGGGGCGTATTTGGTGCAGCCGTTGGCAGCTTTGTTTCTCGATTTTTCCAAACGGCAGTGTTGATTTACTTTTTCTGTAAACGCTATGCGTACCTGATTCCGACCAAATTCGATTGGGCGCAAGGCCGTTTAAAGCAGTATCGTCAAAAATACTTTAAGGTTTCTCTACCCATGTTGGTCCACGATGCGCTCTGGACTGGTGGACTGATCGTTTACAGCATCATCTATGGTCAATTGGGCGTTTCAGAACTTGCGATCATCTCATTCTTGTCGCCAATTGAAGGTGTACTGATTTCAACCTTTATGGGATTTGCGGTCGCTGCATCCGTCCTTCTTGGGAATGATATTGGCGCAAAACATTATGATCGGGTCGAGAAAACGGCGTGGTGGTATGTGTTAACCAGCGCAATCTTAGCCACCTTACTGTTTTTCCTAGTGTGGTTGAGCTCGCCTTTGATTCATCATCTATTGGTACTTAGCCCATTAACCGATGCAGAAATGGCACTCAACGTATGCTTAGTCATGGCGCTGGGTATGATTTTGAGAGTGTTTAACATGGTAGGGATTGGCGGCGTACTAAAGAGTGGTGCGGATATTCGCTACAGCATTTTTATTGATACGTTCGGTCAGTGGGCTATTGGCATTCCCCTTACCTATTACACTGGTATGGTACTCGGGTTGCCTTTGCATTTTGTCTTGATGTCTCTGCTAGCTGAAGAATTTGTGAAAGGCGTACTGACGACTTATCGTATCCAATCTAAACGTTGGATAAACAATATGGTCGAAGATGACCAAACGGTGACAGCGTAACTGTAAATGCACTGACGAACTCACACCAAAAGGGCTCACCCGTTATGCACGCGTGAGCCCTTTTTATGTTTGGAGAATACTTGGTTAGATGTCTGTAAAGCGATGAATGATTTGGTTTGAACTACCACGCCATTCGAGATTGAGGTCTTTCTTGTCTTGTTCAAACTTACCATCAATCAAAACATCGATGTATTGCACCACTTCTCTTTGCGCGTCATCCAGTTCAGCCAGCGTGTAGCCTGTCCAAACCCAGATGTCTTTACCGGGACACTCTTCTCTCACCCTTTTCACGATCTTTAAAATATGAGGTACATTAGCAGGATGAAGCGGATCTCCGCCCGACAACGACAAACCGCGACGTTTAATGCGCGTGTCATTCAAGTCATTGATGATCTTATCTTCCGCTTCTTGCGTGAACAACACACCCGAATCCAAGCGTTGCGTCGACTTGTTGTAACAGCCACGACACTGATGTACGCACCCCGACACAAACAATGTGCAGCGCGTACCCGGTCCGTTAACAACGTCAATTGGATAATATTGGTGGTAGTTCATAATGCGTCTCTTTGTTATCGCGAAAAAGAAAATCAACCTAAAGCAGGTTGATTTTCAAAGTGTTGAATCGAGTGGTAATTAACCTTATAGGTGTTTCACTCGACGTTTAACTTCTTCTTGTTTGCCGAAGTTAAACGGACGTGCGTCTGGGCTGCCCAAGTAGCCACATACGCGACGTGTCACCGATACTTTGGTTGAATCGTGGTTGCCACAACTCGGGCAAGTAAAGCCTTTGCTTGTACATTCAAACTCGCCGGTGTAACCACATTCGTAACACTCATCAATCGGAGTGTTGGTTCCGTAGTAAGGAACGCGGGTGTAACTGTAGTCCCACACGTTTTCTAGCGCTTCTACGTTACGTTGCATGTTCGGGAATTCACCGTAACAGATGAAGCCACCGCTTGAGATTTCTGGGTAAGGCATCTCGAAGTCGATCTTGTCGTAAGGGTTAACCTTCTTCTCAACATCCAAGTGGAAGCTGTTGGTGTAGTAACCTTTGTCTGTTACGCCTTCAATCAAACCAAACTCTTTGGTGTCGATGCGGCAGAAACGACTACATAGGTTTTCACTTGGTGTTGCGTACAAGCTAAAGCCATAGCCAGTTTCGTCAGCCCATTGATTCACCGCATCTTTTAGATGTTTGATGATCGCGACCGCTTTTTCACGCAATACGGCATCATCGTAAACGTGCGCTTCAGTACCAAACAACGCGTTGATAGTTTCATGCACGCCAATGTAGCCTAGAGAAATTGATGCACGGCCGTTTTTGAAGATTTCTGCAATCGAATCGTCTGCTTTCAAGCGCACACCACATGCACCTTCCATATATAGAATTGGTGCAACGCGCGCTTTTACGTTCTCTAGACGAGAAATACGTGTTTCTAGTGCTTTACGAGCAAGACGTAGACGATCATCAAGCAGTTCATAGAACTTCGCTTCGCTGCCTTTTGCGCGAAGCGCGATACGTGGCAAGTTCAAGCTAACTACACCAAGGTTGTTACGACCTTCATGGATAAGTTCGCCATTCTCTTCGTAAGTACCTAGGAAGCTACGACAACCCATCGGTGTTTTGAATGAACCCGTTACTTCCACGACTTTGTCGTAGTTAAGAATGTCTGGGTACATACGTTTTGAAGCACACTCAAGTGCAAGCTTCTTAATGTCGTAGTTTGGATCTTCTGATTTGTGGTTTAAGCCATCTTTGATGCCGAATACAAGTTTAGGGAATACCGCTGTTTTACGGTTCTTACCTAGACCTGCAATACGGTTTTTCAAAATCGATTGCTGAATAAGACGAGACGCCCAGCTTGTACCAAGACCAAAACCAAATGTAACGAATGGCGTTTGACCATTTGCCGTGTGCAGTGTGTTTACTTCGTACTCTAGCGATTGGAATGCGTCGTAACACTCTTTCTCAGTGCGCGCTTTAGCGAACTCTTCTGGCTCGGCAATGTTCCACTCTTTCGCGATCTCTAGATGTTTCTCGTAGCTTGTCATAACGTACGGAGCAAGCACTTCGTCGATACGGTTGATTGTCGTACCGCCATAAATATGGCTAGCTACTTGAGCAATAATTTGCGCCGTTACGGCAGTCGCAGTTGAAATCGATTTAGGCGTGTCGATTTCTGCATTACCCATTTTGAAGCCGTGCGTTAGCATGCCTTTCAAATCGATAAGCATACAGTTAAACATCGGGAAGAAAGGCGCGTAATCCAGATCGTGGTAGTGAATGTCACCCACTTCGTGTGCTTGAACCACATCACGAGGCAGGATGTGCGTTTTCGCGTAGTGCTTCGCCACGATACCCGCTAAAAGGTCACGCTGAGTTGGGATAACTTTGCCGTCTTTATTCGCGTTTTCGTTGATCAAATCAAGGTTACTTTCTTCAATCAAGCCTTCGATTTCACGAGTTAGTGCACTTTGCTTTTCACGCGCGATGTCGCGGTCATGGCGATATTCAATGTAAGAACGTGCTAGGGCTTTGTAAGGACCTTGCATGAGCTCATTCTCGACTAAGTCTTGAATCTCATGGATGTGAACTTCATCGTGATCTTTTAGCTGTAACTCGACAGCAAGAGCGACATTAAGAGCATAAATGGCGACATCTTTATCTTTGTTTTCCGCTGCCGCTTCAACTGCTGCTTGGATACGATCCCTGTTGAACGGAGCTCTTGAGCCGTCACGCTTGATTACGATTGGTTTCACTTTCTTCTCCTTACCCCAGCATACTCACAGAGTTATCCACAAACACACTATATGGGGTTATTTTTTATTCTGCTAACACAATATATTGTGGCGTATTTAACGAAAAGCACCACTTGAAAACATTGATTTTGATCAATAAAGATCGGCTAGCGGACAAGAACAAATCGATCTTATTGGTACTGATCTCAGTTGCGAAGAAAACCGTGAAAATTGCAAAATTGGAACTAAATCTACTTGCTTTTTTGGGATGTCTTATAGAATAAAGGTTGGAAAGGAATACGCTAAAAACCAGGAGTGAAACAAGCCAATATGCGATCACTATTTGTTACTGCCTTATTAATTTTTAGTTCAACGTCACTTGCTCAAAACTCCATCAACTTAACCAGTTGGAATATAGAATGGCTGTCTATAAATGGAGGTAAGGTTTCGAGAACCAGTGACGATTTCGTCAAACTCAACCAATATGTGGATAAAACTCAAGCCGACATCATCGCCTTTCAGGAGGTCGACTCCAAAGCCGCAGTTCAAAAAGCTGTAGGCGATGGCTACGCGATTTATCTCTCTGATCGAGCTCAATCAAACAATAAGCACCTTCAGTTTTCTGATACCAATCAGTACACTGGTTTTGCTGTGCGCAAAGACATTGAAGTGTCTGACCCAGCAGACTTCTCAATCACGCGTGGTAATAGCAAGTTGCGCTTTGCCAGTTACATCGTCGTTAACCCAAGCCAAAAGGACGAGCTTCACCTGCTCTCTGTGCATCTAAAAGCAGGATGCAGCGGAGCGTACAAAAACAGTCGTGATTGCCAGACACTGAGTCAACAAGGAGAAGCACTTGCGAAATGGATGAGCGAGAGAGAAAAGAAAAAAGAGCAGTACGCTGTAATGGGCGATTTCAATCACAACTTGTCGTATCAACGTGATTGGTTGTGGGCGATCATGACGCTCGGTAACGATGCACAATTGGTAACGCGAGATACCCAAGCCGATTGCAAGGTTCGCTCAAATAAGAACCCAAGCAAAACACACCAATTCCGCTCTTTGATTGATCACATTATTGTGAGCCCGCAAATAAAAGCGAAAAACGCGCATCAAACGCTGTTCAGCTCACAAGATGTTTTGGATTACAAACTGAGTGACCATTGCCCTATAAACGCAACGGTAACGCTTAACTAAACGAACAAAATAGCCCAGCATGTTGCTGGGCTATTTTATGTTGTTTGCTAGATAGACGTTTAACTAGTTAACAAGAGAAACCGTTCTATCAAAGCGCTCTTGGATTCAGCAGCACTACGTCACCTTGCTTCAACCCCGTTCGCACTCTCCCCAACTCTCCAAGCTGAATAAGCCGAGTTTCTACCTCACCGCTGTCTTGCACCACTTTTACGTAGTCCAATTGGCCAACTTGGTAAACCGCCTCTTTTGGCACGCGAAGTACAACATCGTCGGTCAAGGTCAACGCGACTTTGGCGTATGTACCTGGATAGATAGCCGTTGGCGGCTCGAATTGAAGCTTTACGGTATAACTACGCGAGTTGGCATCTGCCGACGGCGTCACTTCTTTTACTGCCGCTTGCGCGTTGAGGTTGTAAGACGGAAAAACAACGTCCACTTCTTTATCGTAAGTCACATAAGGCATGACAGACTCAGCAAAGTTCACCTCTATTTCCAACGAGTTTGGATTGTACATTGATAAAAGCAAAGCCCCCGGCGTCGCGGTATCACCTTTGTTGATGGGCTTTTGCGTGATCAAACCATCAAACGGTGCAGTAATGATGCTGTAGCCAAAGGTCGTTTCCGCCTCAGAGACCGCCGCTTGCGCTTTATTGAAGTTGGCTTGTGCGGTTTGCAACGCACTTTCCGCTTGGTCAAATTGCGATTGAGGGATCAGTTTTTTGTTTAAAAGCGCTCTGACACGAGAAAACTCCTTTCTCGCCGCATTGAGCTGCGCTTGTGCAGAGGATAAAGCCTGCTCACTTTGACGAACT
The DNA here is from genome assembly GCF_024181795.1 of Vibrio sp. Y10_XG_PY6. Taxonomy (NCBI): domain Bacteria; kingdom Pseudomonadati; phylum Pseudomonadota; class Gammaproteobacteria; order Vibrionales; family Vibrionaceae; genus Vibrio; species Vibrio sp. Y10_XG_PY6. The sequence continues at coordinate 994,832 of NZ_JAMZAQ010000001.1, read as the reverse complement.
CGGGCGTCGAGATCATCGCTTTCTAGCCGCGCCAACACGTCTCCTTGCTTCACTCTATCGCCAACCTTCACCAATACCTCCATCACCGATGCCGTTAACCGTGCCGCGATATCGGCGTGCTGCTCTGCAACGACGACGCCCGGAAACTCTCGAACAACCGATTCGCTGGTTAACATCAGTTGATGTGTCTCTGCGTTATTTACATCAACCTGGTTGGTTTTCGCGTCATGTTCTGTCGGCAACTTTTCGGTAAAAAATCCAGCCATATAGAGAAAAAGAAGCACGAGTATGGCAAACAGAATCACGCCTAACCATTTGGTATCTAATTTCATTGCTCTTCCTCCATCTGAGGTAATCCATGTCCTTTGGTGTTTTGGTATGCAAGGTTGTAAACCACCGGAACCACAAGCAGCGTAAAGATGGTTGAGGCGGCAATACCGAATATGATTGCCCAAGCCAAACCGTTAAAAATTGGGTCTAACGTAATCACGACGTTACCCAGTAACGTTGTACCCGCGGTCAGCAATATTGGCCGCATACGAACAACACCAGATTCAATCAACGCATCATGTAGGCTACGACCTTCAGCCAACGATTGCTGAACAAATTCAATCAAAACGAGAGAGTTACGCACCACAATCCCTGCTAGCGCAATCATGCCGATCATCGCGGTCGCCGTGAACAGAGCCGGGTTCGGGTAATTACCGATATCACTGCTTAACACATTCAAAATCCAGAACCCCGGCATAATCCCAATCACGGTCAGAGGTATCGCCAGCATGATGATGCCCGATACCGCAGGTAAACCAGTTTGAATCAACATCACCACAAATACGCCAAGCAGCGCAGCGCCATAAGCAATGCCTAAATCTCGGAATACGTCTACTGTGATTTTCCATTCCCCCTCGCCACTCCAAACCACCTCGATGTTGTCTGGCACGCTCCAAGTGACACCAGCGCCATTGCTCAAGTACGTGCGATCTTGCCAGTGACGATGCGCCTCTTCCTCGTGAATTGTATCTTGGTCAGCCATCACATCGGCAATCACTTCACCCGGAACACGTCCAACTACCTCGCCGTAGACATACACAACAGGCTTGAGGTTTTTGTGGAAAATCGGTTTGTCCGCTGCGCGTTTTACAAAATGGCCAAGTTCAGACAACTGCACGATAGGCTGAGGAGCATCCACAACCGCCCCATTGGATTCTACTTTTGCAATGCCCGGACGGCCTCGCACATAAAGCTGCTCTAGTTGATTCAGGTTATCTCTGTCTTCGCGTCGGAGCTGCACTTCGATAGGTAGTGGATCAACTTCTCTCGGATCGGCGATATAACCGAGCACTTTAGCGTTCGCGGCGGTAATAAGCGTGTTATTGATATCAGCAACAGAAACACCGGACAGTGCCGCTTTGTCTTGATCAACGATGAATTGCCACGTTTCTAAATCACCTTGGATGCTGGTATCCACCTCAGAAACCAACTGTTCTTTGCGAAGCCTATCCGCGACTTTTTCTGCTTGGCTCATCAGATCTTCATAAGACGTCGCTTCGTCACCGTAAACTTCTGCTGTAATGGTGGCGATTACAGGCGGGCCTGGCGGCACTTCGACTAGCTGCACGTCAGCGTCAAACTTATCTGCAATCTGCTCTAAATCCGCCCTGAGTCGTGTCACCAACTCGTGTGATTGCATTGCGCGGCGATTCTTCTCTGCAAGAACGACTCGAAGCTCGCCTTGGTATGGTTCGCTACGCATAAAGTAGTGGCGCACCATGCCGTTGAAATCCATTGGGGAAGCGGTGCCTGCAAAGCCCGACACACTTGTCACTTCCGGCACCGTCATTAAATAGTCCGTAAAGCTCGACAGCGCGTTGGAGGTATCCACAAAGCTTGAAGACTCTGGCATGTTTAATACCAATTGGAACTCATTTTTATTGTCATAAGGCAGCAACTTGAGTGGAACTAAGCGAAGTGCTGGCAACAATGCTGCCAAGACGAACAACAAGGCAACCAAACCAAGGAAAAGCCATGCTTTATTGCGACTTTCAAGTAGCGGAATCAACACACCACGATACAAACGATACATCGGCGAAGATTGGATGTCATAGTGGCCGTTTTCCTCAGCACCTTTGAGTAGCTTCTTGGCAAGCCAAGGCGTGATCATAAACGCGACAACGGTACTAAAGATAACGCTGATCGGAACGTTGAACGCCAGTGGCGCCATGTAAGGCCCCATCATCCCAGTGATAAAAAACATCGGCGTAAACACGATCACGATTGCGACCGTCGACATTAACAAGGCGCTACGAATTTCTGCCATGGCGAGAACAATCGCATTGGTTCGTGTTAGATTTTTGCGTTTGAGGTAGCGTTCAATGTTGTCGATACTGGCGATCGGATCGTCCACGATCAAACCTAGCGCCAAAATCAACGCAAAGAGTGTGACTCGGTTGATGGAATAGCCAAATGCCAAGTCCATCCCGAGCGCGGCACCATAGCTAATCGGAATCGCGATACCAACCACCAATGCGCTTCGCCAGTTCAAGAACAAACCGACAAACACCACGACAGTTAGAATCGAAATACCAAGGCTTGATACCAAGTTGTTTACTTTCGCATTCGCCGTTTCGCCATAATCACGAATGACTGCAACTTGCACTTGTGGAGGAAATTGCTCGGATTGAAGCGCCGCCAGTTTATCCCGAACAGACTGAGCGACGTTAACCGCGTTCGAGCCTTTTTGTTTAGCGACAGAAATGAACACCGCTGGGTATGCTTCATCGTGGTTTTTATCGCGATACCAAGTATCGGATGTTGCCTCACCTTCACCGTCGTAAATACGCGCGACATCTTTCAAATAAACGGGTTTACCATTGAGCACCGCGATAACAAGATCGCCAACCTCTTCGGCGTTAGTCAGAAACCGTCCCGATTCCAATGTGTAATTTTGCCCGTTTACGCGAACGTTCTTGCCTTGAGTTTTACTATTACTGAGCTGAATGGCTTGTTCGAGGTCATCGATGGTTACTTTGAAGTTTGCCATCGCAACAGAATCAAGCTCTATCTGGATTTTTCTCGGCTCACCGCCAATCACTTCCACCTTGTTGGTGGCATCCAATGATTTAATGCCTAACGTGGCTTGGTCTGCAATACGTCTCAACTGATGGCGATCGAGAATGTCTGGATCGGTGGAATAAATTGCGGCAACAACAATGGCTACATCATCGATTTCAACAGGCTTTACAAGCCAGTTAGTGACAGAAGGAGGAACTTTGTCTTGATTGGAATAGAGTTTGTTGTAAAGCTTAACCAGAGCATCTTCGCGGTTTTCGCCGACATAGAAACGAACGATGACTTGCGCAGCACCTTCCATGGACGAGGAATAAACATATTCCACACCGTCAATTTGGCTAACAAGCTTTTCTAATGGTTCAGTGATTTGATTTTCGACTTGAGAAGCGCTGAGTCCGGGAGCCGAAACCAATACATCTGCCATCGGCACAACGATTTGCGGGTCTTCCTCTTTCGGGGTCAACCACAAGGCCGCAGCACCGACCACAAGCGCGAGTAAGATCATGATCGGAGGGAAAAAGCTGTTCATCACAGATTGAACAAAACTTCGCTTTAGTTTGTCGGGCATCCTTTCCCCTCCATATCAGATTGATTGTTTACGCGTTCGCGGTTTTCATCTTCTTCGCGTTACGGTTAGTAATGATCGCTTTCGCGAACAGAGATCCAACTAACATCGCAAAGAAGAACACTACAATGCTCACGTTGCCTAATGCCAGACTCGCAACCGCAGGGCCAGGGCAAATACCTGCCAAACCCCAACCTAAACCAAAGATGGCCGCACCAGATAACAAACGTCCGTCGATGTTCTTATTGGTTGGTGTGCAAAACGCTTCACCGCTAACTGATTGTTTTCTCGGCTTGATGATTAAAAAATAGCTTGGCATGAATACCGCGAGTGCGCCGCCCATCACAAAAGCCAAACTTGGATCCCAACTGCCAGAAATATCTAAAAATCCAATGACTTTAGCTGGGTCGATCATACCAGACACCGCCATGCCCATACCGAATAACACACCGCTCAAAAGAGCAGAAAAACGAAAAATAGTCTTGTTCATGGAATCTCTCTTAAACTAGGTGAAGTCGAACGAATACCGTTAGGCCAGCGACAGCCATAAATACACAGGTCGCCACAATAGAGCGCTTAGACAAACGGCCCATGCCACAAATGCCGTGTCCACTAGTACATCCGTTACCCAGTCTGGTTCCGATTCCTACCAATAAACCAGCGGCAATCACCATCCCTAAAGAAAGGTTCGCGGTACTAGGAACCGCAACGCCCAACATCAGAACGCTAATCAAGCCACCAGCTATCATTCCAACCGCAAAAAGCAATCGCCACGAATAATCGCCTTTTTTCGGTGACATAATGCCATTCATAATTCCACTGATTCCGGCAATTTTCCCGTTAACCAACAACAATATAGTGGCGGAGATCCCTAACAAAATGCCACCAAACAACGATTCCCATGGAATAACGTTTAACATTATTTACCTCTAAAATCTTAGCTACGAATTAGTTACAGAAAACGCTATGAAGCGCCTTGATTAATGACTCAACTCTCGGTTCTGACAACGAATAAAACACTTGCTGTGATGCCTTACGAGCCTTGATCAATTTGTGTTTGCGAAGCACCGTCAAGTGCTGTGAAAAGGCGGATTGGCTAAGGAACGAGTTCTTTTGCAGCTCCCCAACACCAACCTCACCTTGGGTCAGTTGGCACAACACCATTAGCCTTTCCGGATGTGCCATTACTTTTAGGAGATCAGCAGCTTCATTGGCATTGCCTTTCATTGCTGCTACATCCATATCTGTATAGCTCATGACTCACCTCTACATTAAAAACTAAATTAGATATTACTAAAACAAAACATTTAGTCAACGCTAAATTAGCAATTGTAAATTTAGATAAATTAACATTAGACATTTCTAATTTAGATAATTATAGTGATGAATATCAAAGGATGGCGTTCTCAGTTTGAGAGTACGAAGGAGAAGAGTTATGACGTTAGAAAATGCAGTACGAATTTTTGCAGGCACGATGGTATTGATCTCGGTCATACTAACCGTGTTCGTTCACAGTAACTTCATTTGGTTCACCGTGTTTATCGGCGTTAATCTTATTCAAAGTGCTTACACGGGAATCTGCCCTGCTGCTTATTTTTTAAAGAAATTTGGTTTTAGATAATCTAGAGCGTAGTGACCTTTCACACTGGCTATTCGTGAAAGGTCAGTTCGCCCTAAAACTTGGAGTTAAAAATGACTAAGATCTTAATCGTCGGTGGTGTTGCAGGTGGTGCATCTGCGGCGGCGCGTGCTCGTCGTCTAAGCGAAGATGCCGAAATCATCATGTTTGAACGTGGCCCGTTTGTTTCATTAGTCAACTAGATGATGGACGACATTTAAAATAGTTTTACATTGCTCTTATTAACATCTTAAAAACAAACAAAAATTCACTTGTTTTTGAGTGTGTTATTGTTTGTTTTTTACTCGCTAAGTTGGAGTGTCTATATGACCAAAATTCTCATTGTCGGTGGTGTGGCTGGCGGTGCATCAGCAGCAGCCCGCGCTCGTCGTTTAAGTGAAAATGCAGAAATTATTATGTTCGAACGAGGTAGTTTCGTGTCTTTTGCTAACTGTGGCCTTCCCTATCACATCGGTGGCGACATCAAAGATCGCAGTAAATTATTGCTACAAACACCAGAAAGCTTTTTAGCGCGTTTCAACGTTGATGTTCGTGTAATGAATGAAGTGATATCGATAAACCGTCAAGACAAAACAGTGACAGTAAAAAATCTTCTTGATGGCTCAGAATATGAAGAAACATACGACTTCCTATTACTTAGCCCAGGTGCAGGCCCTATCGTTCCACCAATTCCTGGTCTGGATAATCCGTTGACTCACTCACTACGTAATATCCCTGATATGGATCGCATCATTAAAACGATCCAGATGAACAAACCAGAGCACGCCACGGTTGTAGGTGGCGGTTTCATTGGTTTAGAAGTAATGGAAGCCTTCCATCAACTGGGTATTAAAACCACTTTGCTTGAAATGGCAGAGCAAGTCATGACACCTGTTGACCGTGAAATGGCAGGTTTTGCTCACGCAGAAATCCGTGAAAAAGGGATCGACCTTAAATTGGGCGTTGCTCTTGAGTCTGTACAATTTATTCCAAATGAACATGTGGCTAGCATAGATGCAGGTGAGAGTGAGAAACATCAACACTTAGAAGGTGAATTGGAGCTTACGCTTAATAACGGTGAAAAACTAACCACCGATATCCTGATTATGGCTATTGGTGTTCGCCCAGAAACTAAATTAGCAAAAGAAGCGGGATTAGAAATTGGGACGCTTGGTGGTATCTACACTAATGAATACATGCAAACCAGCGATCCTTCAATTTACGCTGTTGGTGATGCAGTTGAAGAAAAAGATTTTGTCACTGGCGAGCAGACACTTGTTCCTCTAGCGGGTCCAGCCAACCGTCAAGGTCGTATGGCAGCCGATAACATGCTTGGTCGTAGCGAGACTTATCAAGGTACACAAGGTACGGCGATTTGTAAGATCTTTGACCTTGCTGTGGCTTCAACGGGTAAAAATGAGAAACAGCTAAAACGCTCAGGCATTGAATACGAAAAAGTTTACGTACACACCGCAAGCCACGCGAGTTACTACCCTGGCGCTGAAATTGTTTCATTCAAAATGTTGTTCGATCCGAAATCAGGCAAGATTTTAGGTGCTCAAGCAGTTGGTAAAGACGGTATCGATAAGCGTATCGACGTTATGGCTGTTGCTCAGCGTGCAGGTATGACGGTTGAACAGCTACAACATCTAGAGTTGACTTACGCGCCCCCTTACGGCAGTGCAAAAGACGTAATAAACCAAGCTGCATTTGTCGCAAATAACATCATCAAAGGGGATGCGACAGCAATTCACTATGATGAAATGGATTCCTTAACCGAAGACCAGGTGCTACTTGATGTACGTAACCCAGGTGAACTTGAAAACGTTGGTTTTATTAAAGATGCAATCAACATTCCTGTCGACCAATTACGTCATCGTATGGACGAACTTCCAAAAGACAAAGAAATCGTGATTTATTGCCAAGTTGGGTTACGTGGTAACGTCGCGTACCGTCAATTAGTGAACTCAGGCTTTAAAGCTCGTAACTTGATTGGCGGTTATAGAACATATAAATTCGCTCATTTATAATTAGAAATGTAGAAAGCCGAGTAAGCCTCGGCTTTCTCTATAATACCAAGCAACACTACAGTTAAAATAGCATACGACTATCTACCAAATTTTACTATAAGTATCGCCCTAATTTACTTACCAGTTATTAAAACTACTCTTTTGATATGTTACCTTGTCACATGTATTTATTTACAATTGTGCAATTAACGACCTATTAATAAATAGGAGATCCACCTCTACTCTGTAAATTCAAGAGATAGAGTTCAAAACAATTAACTTTTTGAACTTAACCAAGCTATATATTCTATTTGTAAGTTATCATTGAGCAGAGTGCTTAAGTCAGTAAAAAATCTTGTTAAGCTCAGTTTTTACCAATCCAATTGGATTTACGCAATTTGATTAAATTTCTGATTTTGGCCTTCGAGAAAAATAAAAACAAAAAATTAAGAGGAACAAATGCTTACTTTTAATACGTTAAAAGAACGTCACCGTCGTGAGCGAAATAGCTATTCGCAATCACTTTCTACTCGTGTGCATCGCTCTCTAAGTTGGCTAAAGAAAGCGGAAGCATGTGAAGATGATGATTCTACATTTACTTTCCTTTGGATAGCTTTCAACTCTGCTTACGCTCAAGATTTTGAACAAAAAGCAAACTACGGTGAGCGTGGCTTGTACCAAGAGTTTTTATGTCGCCTTGTTGAACTAGATTCTGATAACTTGTTAGCTGAAATTGTCTGGCAAAACTACTCAGGTGTAATACGAGCACTGCTCGATAACGAGTTTATTCTTGAAAGCTATTGGAGCTACCATGCGGGACGCATTAGTGAACAAGAATGGAAAGAAGCTCGCAGTAAAGCTAAGGTCGCAGCTAATACAGCACTTGGGCATAACAACACAGCGTCAGTGCTTTCTATCGTATTCTCACGCCTTTACACGCTGCGTAATCAAATAATTCACGGTGGTGCGACTTATAGCAGCTCTGCGAATAGACAGCAATTAAGAGATTGCACCGTGCTCTTGGAAAAGGTTCTACCAGTTATCATCAAGATTATGATGGATGGTAGTAGTGAGCTATGGGGTGACCCTGTTTATCCTTTTATTACTGAGCAATAATATAGATCGAAGCGACATTCTATGAATGTCGCTTTTCTATTTCTGAACATCCAGCTAAAGCTACAACTTCACGACAGATGGTTTAATAACTTTACCTGTTTTGGTATTAACGTAACCATGAAGCATGATCTGGGTGATAGAGCCACTTGTGTTGTGGCTAGAGCTATGTTTTATGTGACACTGAGTGTCAAACGAGTCCCCAGAGCTAACCTCTTGAAGTGCGAACATAGGATAAGCTAAGGTAAAACGCTTAAATAACAGATTGAATAGCGAAATCACATTAGCTATATCACCATTATTTCCGTTGACTGTTTCACTCTTCGCATAATCCCATAGATTAGAAATATTTTTCTCTTGAATCCCACAAGAAATCAAACCTTGAACTGTTGTATCTTTAAAGATTCCAGATAAAGACTGAAGTGTTTGCTCTGACAATCGGCTATATAACTCAAGAACTTGTAGATCATCACGGAAATTATTTCTGTAATACTCAAGCTTCTGGTTTAACTCGGTCACATCATTCTGTAACTGATTCTTCGTCTCTGCTAGTAGTTTAAGATCAGCCTGTAGTTTCACAACCAACAGATCCTTATCCCCATTTTGTTCAGAAAGTTGCCCAACCCTAACTCCAGCCTTTTCTTTAGCTTCTTTCTCCATACAAAGCAAAGACTTTAACTTATCAATAAATTGCTTCAAATCTTCGTTCTCACTCTCAACCTTTTGTAGGCTCGCTTTCGCACACTCTAATTCAGAATCATCAAACCTGGATACTTGCTCTTTTTCTGACGGTGGCTCTACGCAATCATTTTTTTCAACAACTATCTCACGTACCTTTGCTCGCACTGTTTCGTCTTCCAGAGCCTTTAACAGGGCTTGAATATTAATATCCATAGCACTTACCTACGTCCGTATTCTTTGGTTTTTTTTCGATAAAAAGCTTGGAGGCTAGTTCCAACTGATAATTTCTCACTCTCCACTGAGTCATCTGCTTCAATGTCATCTGCTTCAATGTCAGATGCTACAAGCGAAACATAAGATGCTGTATACGCAGTTAGAGTTTCAATTTGGGGATAACTTGTTATAACAGCCCCTGAAAAGCTCAACTCTTCTGTTAACCAACTAATCTCTTTCACAGAACTAACAAAGCTCTCTGCAATGCTTATATCAGAATCAACCTGGAAGTCGTTATCGTCCGAAACAATCACCAAAGCTAAGGTTTCACCATCAACGTACTCAATCTTCTTCTTGAAAATCTCCCAGAAGTTTTCTTGAGGAACTGCCATTTCACCAGCAAATAGAATTAATTCAAGCTCACCGCCAATAACTCGGTTTGCTTTAACTCGATTCTTCTTTGCCTGAATAATAAAATCAGACATTTAAGATTTTAACTCCATAACCTTGTCTTCGATTTGCTCAGTAGTCAATTCTGGCTCAAGCTTTTGATATGCCTCCACTAGAGCGCTACCGTGTTTATGGCTCTCATCAATGCTCAACTCATCTTTTAAATACAAGCTGTAATCATCTGTATTAAGGTTTTTCTCTTTGTAAGCCTTAATCATGCCAATAATTTTTTTCGCTTCTAAATCTTGTGCGGCAACTGTTGCCATAAATGATGGACTTACAACAGTATTAAGTTTTTCATTAATACCTTCTAATGTGATAGAAGCACCAATAGATGATCTCGCTAATTTTTCAGCATCACTAAGGCTGTCGAGTTTTTCTTTGTCAATCACCACATCATTTCTTAAATGGTCGATATATTCACTTATTGAGTCGAAGTCATTGGGTGTCTTCTCACTCAACATCGCTTTCTCACCAAGTTCTTCCATACTCTCTTCAGGACGGATAATACCTAGAGAAATACCCACGCTTTTTATCGCCTCTCCTACTTTTTCAGCGAGGCTGACCCCGAGGCTAGTAATAGATGTCGCAACCTTGACAATCTCTGAACCTATTTTCGATACAGCACCACCAATTACACTACAAGCACTACTTACAAAACTGCTAACGCTACTCCAAAACCCCATAATTCCTAACCTCTCACTTTGATGTCTTTTCTGAATTCATCTCGCTGATGCATTGAAATACGAGTTTCGCTATCTTCATTTAAGTATGAGAGGAAGTCATACAATGTAGCTTCTCGGGTCTCTTTATCTTTTGCACTACTTGGGTTGTAGCAACATAAAGAAATATATTGATACATAAACTCCCATCCAAATTTATCCAAACATTGAATAAGTCTGCGTTTATCTTTTTCTTTACCTAACGAGTCATACCACGCGTCTGCAATTTCACCATGAAGAAACTTACCCACGTCATCTCTAGATGGCTGCTCATCTAATAGCTCTAAGCCCTGAATTAAACCTGACTTATAATTCTTAGCATAGTAAGCAAGAGCAAGTTGACGAATGTCACTAGGAGACACGTCTATTTCGTTGGTTTTACTAGCAAGTTCTTTGATCTGAACTTGAAGCGGTTTACTCATGCCTGAACTGGATAAAATCACTCGGCCAGGTTCAAGGTTGGATAAAAAATCTTTCTGCTCATCAGAAAGAGCCATCGTGTTACCTACCGCTTCTTTGTCATCTTTTGCGAAAAGCTTATGAATGATCTTTGTATTGGTATTCTTTAACACTTCTGGTGTGAGTTTATTCGGAATTTGGTCAACGATAATGAGTGACTCACCGTATTTACGAACTTCTGCCAACATATCAGCAAACGTTTCCACACCTTGCTTTTTATTCTGACTATCACCTGGTTCAAACTTAGATAGCAATCGGTGTGCCTCTTCGATGAGTGTTATGTGACGGAACTTCTTACCTTGACTCTGATATTCATAATAATTAGCTCGAATTGCTTCATTTAGGTTTGCGAGAACAAAGCCCATAATTAATGACTTTTCACTTGGGTTACGGATCTCTTCAAGCTCTAAAATCACACTTTTAGTCGCTAGATCTTTAAAGTTGATAGAACGAGGGGTATCTAGCATTAGCCCTTTTGAACCAATAAGTAGACCTTGTAATCTAGCCTTAATTGAGCCGATATAATCTTGTTTCAGCCTGTCATCAAATCCCTGATCCACCACAACTTGTTCAGTCATAGCCATCAGTTCACTCAAGGTAGGGAACGCATAAACACCTGGTGCGAACGGATCATCAAATCGCTTGTTCTTAGACGTCGCAATATTCCAACCTTTATTCTCGTAGCATCTATAGATTGCAGCTTCTATTAACTGAGGTATTGCCGCTTCCATATCAAAAGCAGATTCGATACTTGCTTTGATCATATCAACACGAGAAGTAATGTTTTCGTGAGGGAGAAACTCAAAAGGATTCAGCCTGAAGGGAGCAACATTATCGTTACCAAGAGTAAAAATAAGAATGTCTTTGTTCTTCTTGGTTAATACCCGATACTCTGTTTTTGCAGGTTCGATTACAAGGAATGGCATTTTTGCTGATTCAAGTATACGATGACAAGTCGTTGTCTTACCACTACCCGTAACTCCAGCGATAAAGGTGTGCTTATCAAGATCTCTCTTGTCTATATTGACGTCGATATTTTGGTGTAAACCACTTTTCACTAGATTACCTAGATAGAGTTGGTTCTCCTCTTCGATCTCTGAACTCACGTTCAAACCAAATTCGACTTCTTCTTTTAGTGTTAAGCCGACTACCTCTTTTTGGGGCAAACCTGCAACGACACTCAGCTCATTAGTCGATAACCAGTTACACAAATAACGATTAAATGGCTTTCTAGAAAAAAGTAAATCTAGTTGCTGTTCATTACTAATACTTCCATCAAGCGAATCCTTATAATTTCTTTTAAGCATGGGGAATTGGAAATTCTTTACCGCATTTAGCTCATTTGGATTGGCTACGCTCTTAAACGTTAAAGGTGATTTATTTATGTCCTCACCAGAAAATATAGATCGAGCTGTATTCCCAAGTTTTAGTACACTTGCTACCGAGTCAGAAAAAAGATAAACATTCGATAAATAAAGACCTTTATTTTTTCCAACCTGTACGCGTTTCAATAATACCTCATCAATATAGGCAAGCCATTCTTGTATTGATTTATCACCATACTCTCGTGACTCACTTGATGACCTGCCTTTTTGATTTGATGTATTGCTACCCACATTTTTAGCAATTGATTTTGAAGTCGTAGTCCCTTTAGTTTTCGCTTCAGAACCATTTTCATGTTTATGATGGTCAATTTCAGCAGCGCTTTGTGAGGTTTGCTCGCTACTGCCAGTTTTGCTTGTTCCAGTAGTTATTGTTACTGATTTCCCTGTATTCTTAGTAATACTAATTCCGTCATTTTCCCCTGTTGATGTAGTGTCAGTTGACCCTTCCGACGTGCCTTGAGTCGTTGAAAAACTATCTCCATCCTGAACACTTTTTTTCGATAGAGGCAAAAGCTTGTTGTAAATACTATATAACTGGCTCTCTATCTGATTGATTTCTCGTAGAGATAGAGGATCTGCCATCACCATCAAGCAGAAATTATTACCATTCATAATGTCAACTAGGCGGTCAACGCCTTGGAATTGTTCATTGTCTTCATGAACACTCGGTACGCCGTCTAACTTTGCTATATGAGCATATGACTCTATGGTGCTTTTTACCACGACACGCTCTACTTTATCTAGGCGCCTTACAACACTACCTCTAAAGTTACCTTCGAGTGAGGGCTTTAGAATTGATTCGCCTATATCATCAACATCAAGAACTAATTCACCTTTGTATTTTTTATCCTTAGCTATACCAAATAAGAAATTGACCTTTTTACCATCACTTAATAGCACATAGATGAATATAACCCCTTCAATGCTAAGTGAACTCAATACATTCTCAAACGCTTCTTTTCTCGGTGAGTCTTCATCAAAGGTGACTTCTTTTATGTGATATAAAGTAAAGTCATGGTCATTAAGCCAGGTTGGCTTCTCTAAGTATTCTCTGGATTCAACTTTATGCTCTGCTGTTCGAATTAGTTCTGCTAACGCTTTGTCTGACATCATAAATCCTTAGCGTAAATCCATTACAGCGTCTTCTGCTTCTTCCACACTCATCGTCGGATTGGCAGTCTGATAAGCATTAACGAATACATTACTATGTCGGTGAGTGTCCTCAATACTCAAAGAATCACCTAAATACTTTTGAACATCATCTGAATTTAAACCACTTGATTCATAAGATTTCACAAGGGCAACGACGACTGTAGGATCGATATCATGCTCACTGATAGCGTTTAAGAATGGAATCGAAACATCTGCTTCCAAAGCTTGTCCTATACCTTTTACGGCAATTGCAACACCAACAGCTTGACGTGTTATTACATCAACAGGATCAGTGCTAAGGTTTTCTTCATCAATTTCTACATTATTTCGCAAATAATCGATGTAATCATTAATCTGTTCGAAATCTTCTGGTGTTTTTTCCGCTACCATTGCCTTTGCGCCAAGTTCGTCAGCACTTTCGTTAGGTTTAAATACATCAGCCACCAGGCTGATGGCCTCTACTGTATTGACAACTTTTGGCAAGTTTTTACCAACAATCTCAATGACCATCGGAGCATACTTGGCAATCATGGGACCAATGCTAGATGCAATTTTAGTAATTGTTGTAATAATACTTGGGATCAGGGTTGGAGGAACAATCATCTTCTTACCTTATAGCTCAATACGTTGAATTTCATTTAGGTACTGCTCGTTTGCAATATCTTCTTCATTTGCGACAACGTACTCAATTGCAGTTGGCGACACGACTCGAATGTAAACCAGTGCATCCTCATCCGTTATATCAAGCTTAACCACTTTCTTCTTAATACTGCTATCACCAATCGAAACCTGACCTGTACTTGCACTTGGCTGATCGGTAAAGAAGATTTCAAACGTGTCATAGTAGGCATCAATAAAGTCATTCCACTGGTTAAACTTCACTTCTCTATCAATTAGCGGTTTGAACTTCTTCTTTCGGCTCTCACCCAAGTAGTATTTGAAGCGTACATCTTCATCAGCAATGTTATGGTCTACAACTTTAATTCTTCCACCGTCTCGAGACTCAATTAGACCAAACGCCACGCCTGTTTTACCTGTAGGTTTTTCAACATCATTCTTATCAGCCCCTAAAGGAGCAAACAACTCAAAACGGCTTTCACCTTCAGACATCCCCATCTCTTGGTGCTGCAAGGCTATATGTTTTTCAAATAGAGTATTTACAAAGCTTGACTGACTAGAGTTACCAGCAAGGAAGATTTTTACGCTACTGATATCTGCTAGAGATAAACGGCTGTTGCTAAATGCCAAACGTAACGCATCAAAGAAATTCTCAACCCCTCGTTCAATACGATCCGACAGGATTTTATTCAGCTCTTCTTCATCGAAGTCTAGATCAATAGCAGCGTGCTGGACACCATTAATGTCTGTCAACGTCACCGAAAGCTTACCAGACGAACCGTATGAAAAGTCCTCATGCTCTTCCCAGAATGGACGTAAAGCAATACAAAGCTGCTTGGTATTCCTTCTTGCTTCTTGAGAATTACTGAGGAGCTGCTCACTCCCTGCAAACGCATCTCTTTCTGGATGTTTTTCAAACTGAATGCCTTTTTCAAACAGAGTGTTCTTGCTCTTTTTAAATACTTCAAAAGCAAGAAGCTCCAATAGGTTTTCTCCTCCTAAGAACTTGTCACCACCCGCACCAAAGTGTTCAATCACGTAGTCAAAGCGTCTTTTATCTTTGCGATCTGTTGGTTCGCTGTAGATGCCAAAATCAAAGTCTGTCGTGCCACCACCGAAATCAAATACGCCATAGAACACACGCTCATCACCTTCTGGATCAAAACCGTACTGTTGTAAAGCAGTCAATGCATAAGCAGCAGGTTCACTTGCACCTTTGGTCACAGTGATCTGGTTAATCGTTCCTTCGCCAAGTTCAGCAGGAAGCGACTTCTTAAGACCTTTTTCAAAACTCTCGATAATCTTGTCACGGATTGGCATTTCATACGTAACAGGGAAAGAGAGAATGTAATTCATGAAGATACCGTTATTGAGGTTGTTAATATACAAACCTAAGTAATAGGCATAGATTTCAATTGGGTTGAAATCATCATCTTTTAACTCAAGAAATGGAGGTAAATCGATAACCTTTCCATTCTGACCTACGATCTTAAGTTTTCTGTTTTTATCACCCGCCCACTGCTTAATTTCATCTAAGAAAGTGTTGAATTTGCTTGACTCACTACCTTGCATTGAGTTTTGTGCAGTGTGAGATATTGTTAGATCTTTCCAACGAGTATAAGGTTTGTTTGCTTTAGCATTATAGGCACTCGTAAATGACTCTAGATTGATAAACTCCATGATGGTTGGGTTTTCATAGTGATGAGAAGCAATCTCTTTACTAAGGTCACCAGTACCAATACGCATCGGGTGAATGTTGACGTTATCTTTCTGATATACAACAACTGTGCTTTTTGTACCGAAGTCAATTGATACCACACCATCATTGATGCTTGTCTTTGGATCTCGTGCAACGAGTTTGGTTGGTAGATCGATGTTAATAGAAGCATCAGTATCTAGCTCATCTTGCCACAATGACCAATGACCCAACTCGGTATCATCAAGGATTTTCTTATGGTAAGGGCTAATATCGGCCCGTATTGTATCTTCAATAAGAAGCGAATTAACTACCTTCTGTGTTACTGCTCTGTCTATTACTTCATCAGCAATATTTGTATATTTGTTGAAAAGGCTCTTATCCCCAAGATGGAAAATTTTTAATAGCGTTTCATAATCTTCGTTATTTTTTAGCTCTACTAGCCTAAAACCGCGCTGGAGAATTTCTATAAACAGATCTCTATCTGACATCTCTTTCAAATCTGAAGATAAAAATGGTAAAGCTTTACCAGTGGAACAATCATGTCTTTTTTCTTTATCAAAATGAAAACCAGTCACTAGATCATTGTAATCAAAAAGTGCATGCTGGTAGTTTAAAGGTCGCTTACTATACGTATTAAATGGAGCATTACTTAACTCAGTCAAAGAGTCTAGTTCAGCTAAATTTGGAATTGACCATTCATTAACTGGATCAAGGATTATATTATTTATATCATCTTCGACATAACTTAACTCTGTTCCTGAGTGATAATCTTTAAAGCAATTCGGCTGCGACTTAATCAACCAAAAGCCAACTACCCGCTTATCAAAATATATTTCATTATCTAAACTGACCCAACGTTCTGCTGACAAGACATTCTGAACTGTGCTATAGCAACTATTTAGTAGCTCAAGTATAGGACTAAACGAACTAGCTTCTTTTTTAAACAGCTCCACATCTCTCGCTAGAATAGTGTCAAATGTTTTGTTGGGTTCCACGAATAATCCGACTTTTTCTGACAATTCAGATGGAATTTTCCATTTAGATATTAGTTTAGTATACATATTGTTCTCTTTTCTAATACTTAACAATTCCGCCTATTGATAAGCTTCGACTCTTACATTGTTGTTTTTAAAAACGAAACCTAATCATCTGCTATTGCGCAGTTTTTATAAGGCTTAGGCTCTGGGATAACATGTTAATTTTCAATGCTTGCCAAATTCACATCCCAAATATTTTCTTTGAAGCCATCTAACCAATGCTGGAGTTGCTTAGAACGAACTACTGTCGCAAACACGTTATAATGTTTGTCTGACTCAGTAATAGTTTGATCTGTTGACAATGGTGTTTCGGTAAGATGGAAACCAGCTTCCTTTGTGATAGAGAACGACAGAGAGCACTTCTCCCCTTCACCAAAACGAAACCTGCCATCAGCATCATACTGACTTAGCTTGAATGTTTTGGGGCGCTCAAATGTGAACGTCGAACTAGCTGCTTTTGTAATTCTATGAATGGCTAAACTACGCTCATTATCATATCCATCAAAACGACAAACAAGGTAAAGTCTATGCCCTTGTTGCGCTAACCCCAAGGGCATCACTATTCCTGACTTATGTTCTTGTCGAGCATTATAGTACTCGATGTTTAATAGACGATTATGATAAAGCGCGTTGCTAATTTCTTGAAAAACACAAGAGTCAATTTTAGGTGGAAGTAAAGGTTGAGTTTCACTAACAACAGCAACCTTTTTTAACCACTGACGCTCCTTACTATTGATTAAGCTAGGATTAAGTTGGTATTTAGCTTCTTGGAAGAACCCATCAAGTGACGAAAGTAAGTTAGCAGGTAGAAGATGCGTCAAATACTCTTGGGACAATGCCAACAGTAGCGCTTCTTGAGGTGTTAGGTTTTGTAACGCCAGACTTTCACTGTTTCTATCCCACCGATAACCATATGGCTTACTACGATCATCGCGCACAATATCAAAATGTTCGCAAAGCATCTCCAACGTCCGTTGGACACTTCGCAAATCACGTACTAAACCTATTTGACACAGTTGTTCATGTAGTTCTTTTGCTGTAGTTTGATGAAATTTAGGAATACGTTTCAAAATTTCAAACGCAATTACTAAAGATTCTTGGGTGCTTGCTCGCTTAGCCATCTGATCCAACTTGTATAGAATATGATGATTCAAAAGATATCCGACTCATTGTGAGGTTCGTGAACACTACGCGTGAAACGGATAAATTTCATACAACACATTGATTTTTTTATTTATAATTCTAAATATTAATACGCTTTTTGTTCTTTTTATGCAACTATGAGTTCGTCACTTCGCCTAGCAATTCAACAAAATGAAGAGTACATCAACTTCTGACATAATGTGTCGTATATAACCTGGCTAGGTCCCCTTAATCTAATTCAGTTAATATCGAGCAATGTGCATATATCCAAAAAAAAACGCTCAATGAAAAGCAAACCATTGCCATTTTAGAGGGAGCGAAAGAAGGTATTTCAGCCCGAGCGCTTTGCGGCAAGCTTTGAATCTAGGATGGTTTATATACGCTGCACTGGATGCCCTCTGAAGCTCATCTAAAAACACTAAAAGAAGAAATGCCAGACTCAAAAAGTTACTGGTTGAGAAACTGCTAGATGCTGAAGCCCCGAAGATTGCTCTCCACCCAAAGTACTGGCCGCAGATGACAAGCTCAAGGTTGATAAAGTTCCCCTAAAAGATATCGCCCTTTCTAAGCAGATAAACTGTCTATTCTTCAGTATTCAACACGTATCAATACGTTATTAAACCACAAGCGAATTCACCTCTTGAACTATCATTAGGCGTAATGGTCAACAAACGAAGACAGAAAAAGTCACATGAACGCAAATCAATATCTCGATATGGATTACAATAAGAATCACCTCCACATAGCTCAGGTTTAGATCAGCTCTCTATGCAAATTAAAATCTGTTATTGATACTTCTGTTGGATAATAAGCAAAACAAATACGACACATTACGACGTAGTACTATGTATTCTCAACGCCTGTGTTAAAACTGATGTTGGGTGAATGATGGTATTTGATTCTATTGAGAGACACGAAGACAGAGTTAACTCTCGCTACGAGAAAACGCTGCAAGAAACGATTTTTCATTTAGAGCAAAAAAACAAAGAACTTATGCAAAAAATCACGCAACTTGAATCACGACTTAATCATGATTATCTAACAAAGCTTAAGAGCCGTGAAGCTGCCCTGAACGCTATAGATTCGTCTTTGAAAAACAATGAGATTCATACTATAGCTGTAGTATTTATGGATATGGATAATTTAAAATTAATCAATGATTATGGTGGTCATATCTTAGGTGATGAGGCGTTGAAACTCTTTGGTTCAACTTTAAAATTATTAGAAAAGCCTGCACACTGCATATCCCGTCTAGGAGGAGACGAATTTATTGCGATCTTACCAAATTACACAGAAAGTCAAGTACATGAATGGTGCTTGGCACTAGATGAATTACTTAAACAAACCAACCCACTGAGCTTCAATGCACAAAAAATCAAAGTTACAGTTTCAACAGGATATTATTTATACGACAAGCACTCTGATAACCCAACTAAAACCAGTCAGGATATGATTGAACTGGCTGATTCTTCTATGTATGTGTCTAAACGAGAAAAGTTTACAATAAGGAAAAGAACTCCAACAACACAGACGATTTAACATATAAACAAACCAATAACATATTAGCCCTCGGTTAATAAACTTATTATTATCTTATCAAGGTAACATTAAAAATTATGGTTTTTATACCTACATTCAACCAAAAGTTAAACCATAAAATATAGACACCCATAAGAAAGGTAATTTAATTTACAAAAAATAAATAGCATAATAAATAGTGCATGAAAAATATAAATAGTATTTACTTTGTTATTTTAAAATTTAAAACAAATCACCTTTTATCATTTTAAATAATCTAAATATTTATATTTATTAGTGCGATAGCTTTTAAAACAACCAACAAATTAAACCTGGTTATATAAAGTAAAGAATAAAAATAAATTATAATTTCATAGTATTTATGGTTATAATATAAGAAAAAAGAAATTAACAAGCGGATACTGCTCTTCCCAATTTGTTCCAATTTGGTCGTTTGTAGCTTTAGCCTCCTGCTAGTCGGTTGCGCTAACATGCTTCGCAGTTATCGCTAAGTCGCACGCTGTTGCTTTCTAGATAATAAAAATAAAATAATAATAAAAAAAGAAATAATAAAATGAAGATTTCAGAAAAAGAAGACTTAAATAAAATAATAAGAGAAGTAGTAGTTAACACAAAAAGAGAAAATATAGATAAACTAAGAGCGCTTATCGAGCAGACAGATTACAGCCTAGAAGAGTTACAATTTATTGTACTATCTTTACTTCCGCAATTTTCAAACACATCAAAAATTACATTTAGTTCTCATGCGCATTTTTGCAACTTCATAGTAAAAAGTATTTACGTTAAAAATAATCCAGATAACTATGACGAAAATGCTGTTGCTGACTCGCATAACATCCTGAATGCAGTCGAAAACGGCTTCAAAGAAGAGCGTAAAGAAACTGAAGACTTATATAATGTAGCAATAAAAACACATGTAACTAAAGAAACCAAAAGACGCTTTACAGCGTGCAAAAATAGTTACAACTACCGCTCTGATGCTGCTTTTCTGAGGGACATTATCTCAAACCAAATCGAGCCGCGCCCGAGCAATGACGAAGCGTATTTACAGTACTTTAAAGAAACTAAAGAGCTATCAAAAGCATTGCAGGTGCTTGCAGAAGACATTGAAGATGCTGACAGCGCTAAATTAGCTAAACTAAGTAAATGCATTAAAGAGCTTAAGAAGAGCGTTGATGCTACACGCAAGCTAGCCATAGATTCTCACTCATCAGCAACAGCCAAGGTACTAGCTTTAAAATACTTATCTTCGCGTCAGTTAGATGAGATATGCAAACAAAAGATACTAGAAGAAGCTGAATTATAAAGCCTGAATTCTCGCCTTATTTTTAAGGCGGGTTTATCTACCCTTTCTTATTACTTTCTCACTCACAATAATAATAAAGAGACAATAAAATGATATTTACAGAATTAGAATGCACAAGAAGTCAACAGACAGCTAGGGACGCACAGAATCTTGTCGAATATGGCGCTAAACAAAAAGACGCCGACAACCTGGTGAAATATGGCGCAGGTAAAACAAAACATGCTCAAGCAAGTGAAGGACATTCCTTTTTCATCTGCGCTAACGAAATAGACTCTATCCCTGTTGAGATGGGCGAACTGGCTACAGGTGCGGACTGGCACGATGCTATAACTGAACTACAAAGCAGCTACAAACATAATCCCCACGTCAAACACCCTTTTCGCCACTTCGTCATCTCTATAGACGAAAGAGAGCGACTTACAGACAAGCAATGGCGTAAAACAGTTAGAAAGACAATGAACCGCCTGGGTTACAAAAACGCACGCTACATCGCATTTAGACACGAAGATACTGATTCTCAGCACGTACACATAACAGTATCAACACAAGACTTGGAAACAAACAAAGCCATCAGCAACTGGATGTCTGTTGAAGCTGCACAAGAAATCATGCGCGAACAAGAAAAAGAGTACGGATTAAGGCAGCTAGAAAACTCAGCATCAGTACTAGCAAAAGGTGAAGCAGTCACTTCTGACATGTACTCTCACTCAGTGAAGTTGATGATGAGACGCTTAGTTGAATCAAGCATTAAAGAGCTACCGATGCTAGTGCAAGCCAGGGCAAATAATCTAACGAAACTAGGTGTAAACGATGAGCACACTAGTAAAGCGAGCTTGGATCTTTATCAAATAGCACTGCTACGGAACGGCGTTGAGATAATACTTAAAGAAGACAGAAACAACGAAAAATTCATCGGTCTTGTTTACAAATACAATGACTTCATCATACCTGCATCAAAGCTTAGAAGCGGGAACAAGTTTACGCTAGGCGGCTTGATAAAATCAGGAATTCTAACAAGTGATGCAAACATTATAAGTAGTTATGATGAGTCACAAATTGAAAATTATGACCTTAGAGAAATGTTTGAATCGCAAAAAGATTTTGCAGAGCAAAGATTTGAAACAGTAAGAAAAGACGCTGAAGCACATGCTGATAAGGTAAAGAAGCAAGCCGAAGAATGGGATAAGCACATGCTTAACTGCTTCATTATCTCATGCAGAAAGCAGTATCAAAGAGAGGTAGAGGATGCTATCGCTTTCTGGTTATATCACGGCAAGCGCATCAACAAACGCGACAAAGCTTTCGTTCACGCAATTTACGAACAAGAAAAAGGCATATACTCAGCATCTAAGACGCTAAGTAAATTCTTCTATCATCTGCTTCTAATCCTCTTCGAACTGAACAAAAAAAATCATTGGGAATTGAAAATAACCCCTGTCGCGGCGCATGAAGATCAAGACCTGGCAATTAACCAAGCCATTGAACAAATAGAAAAAACATATAAAAACGAAGGTATCTTTGCTGACAACAAAAAGCAGAACAGAAGACGCAACATCAAGAAGAAACCAAAAGATATCGCTGAAAATACATATTAATTTAAAAAAGAGGGCTGAAGCTATATTTTTATTTTTGTAATATAAATAGAAAAACCCACCATCATTTAAAAATAAAAAAACCAACTGAAGAATTTAATACAAACAATAACATTATAGTTTATATTATAAATTTAAATGTTATAATTAAAATATAAAAATAATAATAAAAAGATAATAATATGAGTATTTTTAAAAAAATAAATAATGAATTAACTGATAACGTTACAGTAACACCAAAACAAAAGAAATCTCCCCTACCGCGATTTCAAAAAAACAAAAGCGGCAAGATACTTTACATTATTGTCCGAGATCCTGAGTTAATAAATGGTAGCGGCAACGCAACACATATAACATTAATAAAGCTACCGATCACTGCCCCCTCCTCTCCGCGTTCTATAAAACACCTCATTGCCAAATATGGCACTGAAGAAGCGAAATCTGGAAAGTACGAAATCACTGAGCACAACTTTGAAGAAATTATGTCTCACTTCAAACCCGCAAATGCACTATACAAGAAGTACAGAAAAGAAGAACTGCATGAAAAGCAAAGCGTTGTTATTAATTCAAAAGAAGAGCAAGTCTGCAAGATTGCTGCATTGATACATCAAGCATCAGATGCTTTTGACGAGCTAGAGGGTGAAGATGAGATTGATGTTCTTGAAGCACAAGAAATCCATCAGGCTTTGTACCGAGTGAAAAACAGACTCAGAGCTGCAAGAATGCCTGATACTTACTATAACGAGTTTCTCTTTAAAGAAGATGATAAAGAATCTGTTGAGCATATGCGCAGTAAGCGTAAGTTTAACCTTGAAGACAAAGCTAGCCTTATGAGATTCGTTAAAGTCTTTTCTAAGCTAACCCCTCTAAAGCTTCGTGACCGTGACTCATCAAAAACTGATACAAAAGCAGTAGCAATAAGAAGAAAAATCGAAGAACTCAAACAAAAAGTAGAATAGAACCAACAGCCCCGATGGGGCTGTTTTTCCTTTTTACCCTTGACTGCGGGTAAAGCACAAACTACCCTCTATCGTGGGTAGATACGAGGAATTGTTATGTTGATAACATCATCTAGGCAGTTAGCAATACATCTGCGTGACGAAAGAAAACACAAGAACCTGTCGCAAGCTAAGGCTGCCGACCCCGTGGGTCTAAAACAAGACACTATTTCCAAGTTTGAGATTAATCCAGAGACCACCAGGATTCAGACGCTATTTCGCATCTTATCATCGCTAAATCTGGAAATGCATATAGTGCCGAAAGGAGAAAGTATCGAACTGAAAGCCTACAGTGGGATCGAAGAGAAATGGTGAATAAAGCCATTCCCACTCATGAGAATCAACAAAATCAGCATGTTCAACGAAATAAAGTGCCGCTTATTTTAAGCAAGCTACCCCATTCCCATGCATGGGAATACAATTAGACATCTGATCGTCATATTAACTCTGAAAAGTTATGGCTAGATCGTACAAATCAACCTGCTGGTATCGTAGCTCACAACTGGACAAAAGTGAGTTAGAGTCGATGCTCTAAATAACCTTCTATTCATTACTTGATGTATTCTGACCGAACCAATCCCCCCACTAAAGTGGAAGTCAATGATAACCCCCCTATGTCATCACCGCTCTAACCATCACAAGGGATAAGATCGCAGAACTCCAAAAAGGTTCAACTGATTTAGGCAACAACGCCATGTTCACTCTAACGACTTGAGTTTCCGTCAAAATCATCAGATTTTTCTTTGAAGGGAGTATATATTGATGCGACTGAATGCATTATGAGGAGAATAATATGTCAGTTATGGATTATCAAGATGCTTCGAAAGAAGAGCTTCAAGAACTAGAAAACGAAAGACTTGAGCTACTGAACGACTTTAAAGAGCAGTTGGCAGTGTTCTGTGATTACCTAAAAGTTGACTTAGACCAGCAAGCGACCTTTAAATCACTAGACACCGCAACAGCACTCACGCTTTCCTCTCCACGTTATATTCCTGCACAAAAGGGAATTTTAAAAATCTCAGCTCAAGGCTATTTAAGTATAAAATTGGTTGAGAAAGTCAAATCAACCACTACAGACATTGTTAAGGCGCTGGCCAACAAAATTGCAGACTCTTCCCAAAAACTGCCATGCAATGACATTGCACTTAAAGGTTCCGTTGATTCCATCGCCGCAAAGCTGACTCAACGCTACTTGTTTGGCCATAGACGCTTTTATGACGTTGAACCAATTCCAGAAGTCCCAACATTGAGGAACAACGACTTAAGAGCTTTATGTGAACGTCACCTTCTCGATCGAGTAAAGGAGCGTTATACGTCTCACTACCACCGCTACAGATTATGGGACGGAAGAGCCATCGATTTATTTTCTAGCTACCTGTTTAATGTCAAAAGTGAAGAGCATAGTTTCTTTGATTCTAAGAACTTAATTCATCTTCTGAATAACACCCCTGCGCCAATCAAAAAAGAATGGTTTAAAGATGAATGCATCGAATGTTGGGAAGCGCTTTATGCAGATGGCCCACGTTATGCGTATACCGAGCTTGCCTACCCTGATGAGAGTGGTGTCATTTTTGAAGAATACGTACCACTAGACATGGTAAGTGAAGATGTATGGGATTCGCTTTATGAGCGCTATAAAAACAAACTGAAAGAACATGTCGAGTTCGCCCAATAACTCTTGTGTGTCTTATCTCTAATCAAAATTAAGCAAATAATTGTCAATAAAAGGAACAAAGAAAAAATGACCGCGACAATTTCAGTCAGCAAAAGTGCGATATTTGAGCTAATCATGGCTGGTTTAGAAGCTTATGCTGTAAAACATCAGGGCAGCAAGAGTATTTCTGTAGAAACCGCCGCTCACCTTTGGGGGTACGTGAACAAAACACATCCATTTAAATGTACGATAAATCATGTCTCTGTAGAGACGTCTGCAAAGCGAAAGCGCTCTTCAGTTGAATTTAGCTCTGAATCTCTTTTGATTAAAAAAGACATCGCGAAAGTGTTCGGAGACCAGTATCAATATATAGGAACCGCTCATTCTCACCCTTATTTGCGGGAAGAAAGCATCGATGCCGCAAGAATTAGAAAAGACAAGTTGTATGAATTATCTGATACTGATCATAAATGTGAGATTGGATATCCCGAAATTGAGGTGACTGGTAAATCGTACAGTGTAGCTTTGGTACTAACGGTTCATTCGATGCTTAAGGCTGATGATAGAAAAGATGGAACAAGCTTCGGAGAACCACTTATCGAGTTTTCTCTCGGCAATATCAAATTCTGGCTGTATGGCCGAGTTTTTGAGCATAAATCGAAGTCATCTTTGAGCGACGAGGAACGTCATTCTTATGAACGTTATAAGTTGGCCCTAAGTAATGTTCCCAACGATAAAATAGTTCCTGTGCCTCTAGAGACTGTGTTAGAAAGTGGTGTTTTTATAGATACATTGTGTAAAGACTTTGGCAGATTGAGGTTTTTAGATAATGAATCAGAATATGATTTAGCCACTGTTGCAGAGCGTAGATGGGGATAACGTTTCTGGCGTAGTCTCAGCTTACGCTTGTTTTGTTAGCGGCACTGGTTCAAGTGCTGCTATATCGTCTAAGATGTTTCACATTCTAAGTTAGTAGTTCTAACTCGCTTTTGTCCCCGAGTGGACTAAATCACCGAGTGTCGTAGACCTGAAGCAAGAGCTAAAGGATAGACCTACTACAACTGTTACGGTTACTGAACCAAGCAAAGGTTTCAACTTCTTCACTCCATTCAAGACAGAAGAACAACTCAAAAAAGCATACAAGAGCTTATCTCTTGCGTATCACCCTGACAGAAGCGGTGACACAGAGATAATGAAAGAGCTTAACGACCAATACAAATCTGCTTCAGCTAACTAAATAACTGGAACTAACTTACTGGAAAAAGTGCATTGCTATGGAGTTGGACGCTAAAGGCAGTATTTACAAAAATGCGGCGAATTCGACTCGACAGTTTCGGATAGGGTTATCCGAGTATTTTCTCTCATTGCAAGCGGTGTGAGAGCTGACCAATCACATGTGGGATGTGTGTAGCTTTACAGCTTTAAAACAAGAGCCTGTTATATAAGAGCTTCCGATTAGTATTATCCCATATTTGATTGTGATCTCATGGGCTGGCAGCTTCGTTCTATCTATGTTCACCTTCAAGCAGTCCCTGCACGAAATCAACCAATCGCTAGATAACTCTGGTTCTGGCGATTTGATAGATAGAGTTAGCTCACACTCTTTTTTACCAAGGCTGGCATTTACTACATGAAACAAGTTCATTCTGTCTTCAGAGTTTAGCTTATCAATATACCGAACAAATTCCTCCACTTTAGGCTCCTTCTTAGAATTCAGTAACGATGGATTAAAACAGAGATTTCTTTAAATCCAAACTGCTTTATGTTTCCGAACTACCTTTAGAAGGTAGGCTTTGGTGTGTATGATGGTGGCTTTGATGTGATGGACGCACCTCCCTTCTAGCATCGCTGTACCACACTACAGGTACAGCCATTAACGGGCGATGAGCGAATTTTAGAGCGGGTGTTCTATGGCGCTTTTGTCCCTGAGTAATACTATACACCGATTAATTGAAAAGAGGGGACGTCTCCATCCCCTCTAAGCCTATCCATAGTACGTATCGTCCATACTGTAACCACCAAGTTTTGATAGAGCTTCGCTTTCTTCTTCTGTATGCGGGGTATTTAACATTCTGAAATACTCATCCATTTTCATTTGAAATGCTGCACTTTCGATAACCTCTCTAGGTACATCAGGAAGCTTTGAAGAAAAAATGTCAATAATCGCAGTTTGAAGTTGATCATCATCACAGAACAAATATAGCTCTTCAGCAGTATCGGAGGCATGACAAGACTTTGCGAAAAGGTGAGGTCACTATGGCCTTTATGGCCTAAAGCGTGAGAAAGCCAATCATTTCTCTTGAAAGCTGAAATTAGAGAAGTTTCTGATTCATCAGAAATCAGAACTGCGAACTGTTTAGCTGATTCTTTAAGCTGTTTAAGCTGTGAAGGGTAAACTGGATACTTGTTTTTTTAGACATACATCAATCCTCGTTTATTGGGCTAAAGACATGCAATGTGACTCTCACGCACTATTCCCAATGAGCACTGATTCATTAGTTAAGTAGAAAGCGCCTTGACCACGAGTCAGGTCTAGGTGGCGTCAAACCTAGCCTGTAAGGTATCAGGTGGATAATAAGTGTGTCAATGGCCTTACAGTAGCCTCCACAACTTGCTTTTGTTCCATAGCTGGGTTGTTAAATGCTAATCCTGATCTGGAAGCCTCTGATGGCATTGACGACTTTCTTGAGGTACCGTCAACGCATGTGTCGGGATTAGAACCAAGCTACTTGTGCTGGTAACAAAAGCCTCACAGGTCGTATGAAATTTCAAAACTGGCAAGACTTGTAATTTGTCAACACCAAGGTGTAATAGCTTACCTCAATGGCGTTTGAGCTAGCTCAGATTTGGGCATAAACACGTTAGGTTTTTCCTGCGTTATCTGCCAATTTTGTTTCGCAATGAATCGCTAACGCCATCTAAACTACGGTGCGTGAAATCGTGTTTTAGTACCAATTCATCTTCAATACTTTTACCTTGAAATAACACTTGGCAGTCATCTATAGTCGCAACGAAGATTGGTCTGGATTCAAGCATAGCTTTGGATATGCCCGATGCATCACAATAAGCGTTCAGACCTTCAATGCTTTTTGCCCATGAACACCCTAGGTCATCCACACATTCTGTCTCCCTACCTATTCTGTATAATGTAATGACTTGATTAGTCGGAGTATAGGTTTGTGGGAATTTAGATAGATCAAAGCGAAAACAATCATAACCACCTGAAATTACATCTGAAGTGTACAGTTCAGTAAACATTTCGTCTTGAGCATTTCCATGCATAATCTCAATAATTATGTCTTTATGGCATGTAAAGAAATGCAGTAAACACTCCAAATTATCGCCATGCTCGCTAGTAAGAAAATCAAGTTCTAAATCTTTACCCGATTTTAATGTTCTGTTGAGGTAATCTAGTTCGCTACTGCTCAGGAACTCACGCTGTAAGTGTTCTATATCGATAGCTATAGCATTGAGCAATGAAGTTAAATATTGATTCAAACTGGTATTCTCCAACGAATTAATCACTTATAACTGTATTGTAATTCAAACATTAAAAATGAGAATCAATTTACTGATTATGATAACTTACTTGATTAGGGCATAAACAGTTAAAGAATAGGGTCAGGAATGTCAATATTACCAATCACTAAATGGAGTTGAGAAAGAGGTACTGCGGTGAAGAAACCTGAAATTCTAAGTATGGGAGTCCACGAACTTCAAACGCGTTACGGCTTCACGAGCCTATCATCGAAGACGTTCCCTGAAGCAATGCGAAAAGCAAAGCAGGTTGCTGTTGTAGATTGCGTACAGACTTCAGTAGAGTCATACGAGCATGAAGAGTCTACAGCGGTAGGTTACTCGTCTGAAGGGGAGCAAGTTGGCGGCGAACTTTTGTACGAGACTCGCTATAGAGTTGTCACCAAAGAAATCAAAGAATATGAAGCCAATCAAGTAGAGGAATACAACGCTAGATATGAAGAAGAACGACGCGAACATATATTGAACTGCACAGATCCTGATTGCGAGAGTTGTTTTTGGTATAACCTACCAGACTATACCAGTTAATTGTCGCTTGTAATGCTTTTTTAATCCGACGACTGAATGCTCCCTAATTCCGCAGAAAAACTCAAGACATGAAGACAAGTATGGGAAAAGACCATTAGCCTCCATCTTTCCCAACTTGCTCAAACACACAATGGGGCAAAGGTGATTTAAGCAACTACGAAGGATTCCTTCCTAGTTGCCAGCACGGAATAAGAGCAATTCGAGTTATCTTTTTTCATTTAGTACAAGTAAAACATTGAATTAACTTATATGGAAGCGGAACCGAGTCAGAGTTACGAAGTCCGCTTAACTTTATTTATTCAAGATTAGCTCTTACAACTTACACTACTGATTACACAGAGTCTTGATCATATTAGTTTCATGGTTAAGGATATTTTCTCGCCCTACTCCATCAGGACCCCACTTATGGTAGCTCATCATAATTGCTTGCTTTAAGCTCTCTGCACGATTGTTCTCTTGATAGAACGTCTTCTTATCTTTCGGAGAGTAATTACTAAGCCTTGAGTTACTGCTTGGCGAAATAAGACAAAGATTGCCGAAGCGATCAACGTCTTCCATCTTACTTGCGCCCGATGGATCGGTTTGTGGAAAGTAATGTTCAACAGAGGTTCGGAATGAAAATTGGAAATCCTCAAAGTGTTTTCCAAGTTCTTTTTTACTTATACCATCAAATGACTCATTGTCTGATAGACGCTTCCACAATAGGTAGTCTAAACGGTTGAAAACAAAGTTTTGTACGTCAGTCCCCTTATGTAAAACACCTACATTATTCTCTGTAAACTACAGACAAAACTTCGGAAGCAAAGTCGATAGCGAATAAACTTAATCAGCTAATTTCAACCCCAGTGTACGTAAGTACACTCTGTCATGAAATAACCACTAGAGCTAGCATCGGTATCGGTATATACCCAGATGATTCAAGTAGTTTATCTACACTAATAGAGTTAGCGGATAAGGCGATGTATAGAGCCAAAATTGCAAATGAGCCATACATGTTTGTTTCCGAAAAGGGAACAGCTCCAACAGTTCTTTAAACTGAGTTGACCATGTACAAAATTGGTTCGCCTCCGCTCCTTGATCAACTGCAAAGACATACATTAAGTAAACGGTAGTTTTGCAACAGTATAAGATCTAAAATCTAGTTGTAGTAGTTAGATATAACAACTCAGTATGTGGAAATTTTTACTTTTACGCAGAGTCATTTGAGGTCGCTTCCGTTTTTAAGAATAATAATCGAAACTAGCTAGTTCATTCCCATGCATGGGAATCAGTAATCGATCGCCGAAGGGTTTGTACATCACAAGCTCTAGTCTAATAATTACTTTGCGTTAACTATCAGAAGGGTCAGACAGCATATCTTGCAAGCCCAGTTTCTCTGCAAAACTCTGGTTTCTCATCTTAGCTCGCTGAGAAATATCAGATAGTGTCAGAATCTCCATTCGGATATTGGCAATAGTCTGTCTGATCCTATAATCGGCACTTCTTACAGGTATAGAGTCCCTATACCAACTACCAGAAACGGACTGTTCGTATTCATTCAAAGATGAGATTGGTGATATTTTTTCACCGATTAAGTAACAGTAGAACTTCTCTAACGGCACGTTGGCATAATTAGCCAATAAATTGCAGTAGTCTGGCATTTGTTGCAAATATGCTGACAACTCAACATCTTGTGCTTTAAACTCAAGTAAAATACATTTACCCTCCCCTGCATACAAATAGACGTCAGGTCTCTGATTTGGCCTGAACCCAAACTCTGCCATCGCCTCGTATGCATCCTCTCGGAGTAATGGTCTACCATCAGGTAAAGTCATTTTACTCAGCTCCATTTCTGAGAAACCTTGGTAGTACAAAAACTCTTCATCGAGCACCCAAAGATCATTGATATCACCCTTTGTTTTTCTTTTAAAAAACAAATCGTGGATTATCCCTTCCTTGTCTCTCTTTTTTCCTTTGGGTATATCTATTTTTTGAGCTTCAAGATCGTTAGATACGATCTTATCTAGCAGTTTTGCTACTAGCTCTCTTCGCACGACGTATTTTGAAAGCTCTTCTTTGTTTTGTTCATCAACAAGCAACGATAGCTCTTTAGATTTCTCAGCTATCTTAACTTGATAATCCTCTGATGCTGGATTTAGTCGGTCGAGCTGTTTAACAATACATCTTGCTTTATTGCTTTTATCCGCAATAATTTTTGCTAACTCAATATGTAGTACATTAGTAATACTTTCATCAGAGGCATTTAGCTTTACTTTCCCTTTAGCCAGTTCTGCGACTTTGGCTGATAAACCAAGCTCACGGGCAAGTCGCATCACTCTCTTGGTTGTTGCCTCTTTTGCATCAATCAGCTCTTCGTAAATGCTCTCTAGTTGGACGCTTGCTTGCTTCTTAATGTCATCCAGATACACATACGAATCATCACCAAATAAACCTGATGATATTTCCTTAACCTCTGATTTCGATTTAATCTTAAACGAGTCTACTGCATCATTAACGTTGTCTGATATATCTAAATAGTTTCCATAAAATGCTACAACTTTCTTTTTCCACTCAATGAGTTGGCATTATTGATAACTGAGTTTTTAATATGTTCAACTGGGATATCTTTACTACAGAGAAATGCCCCGTGACTTTCAATTGACTCGGCATCAAACTCAAAAACTAACCAACTGAAACGCTCAGGTTCTTTGCTCGTATCTCGCACCCATTCGATACCATTTTTAGCCTTATGTGCTTCTTTAGGGTAGCAATAATTGATTGAGAATTGACCTGAGTCACTAGGTTCAGGGAAGTCATCTGGAGTGAGAGTTACACACTCTAAATCTGAGGCTACCGAGTATTCAAACTGAAGTTTAAGATCTGGAAAAGTCATACCTTTTTGCTTTTCCAGATAAACACGTAAAGCATATTGAGACTGGATCAGCGATACAAATTTTTTTAAACTCAATGCGCTAAAGAACGCTGAATCTCTCTTCTGTGGTTGAAACCCCTGCAAAGTGATTGTTGTCAGTACTTCATCCGAGTCTGTGGGTTCAAAGCGGTCATCGAAAATAAAATTATCACTACTGCTCTTGAAAGCCCTCAGAAAATGTTCATTATTTTCAAAATATTGACTCACAACGCTAACGTGAGAAAAGCGATGTAGGAGCTGCAAACGCCCAGTACCTCGGTTGTGGTAGCCTTTCGATTTATCAAGTAGAGAACCGAATCTTTCAAAAGATGCTGAGTTAAAACCTGCTCCTGTATCTGAAATTACGATCTGTTCAAGTTTTTTCTGTTCTTCATCAATATCATTAAAACGAAAAGTAATGCTAATAACTTGCTTTTCTTCACTTTTTCTTTCAAGAATTGACTCCAATGAGTTGGTTATTGCTTCAAAAACAGGAGCTAACGTATTTTTTGATGCAGGAATGAGCTTCAACATTCCAGATAAATGTGCGCTTGGGTTTCTCATCGTAAGCCAACTTTGATTAGACGAAAGTACTGATTAACGTAGTGTATATATGATCAGGGTAGCAACAAATACCTGTAATTTCACTACTTGTTAAGAGTACCGAAAGGTTCCCTTGATTTCTGTTAAGTACGTATAGCTTTAAAAATCATCACGTGAATGGATCACTATAGCTCGCAGAACACGTATGGGTAACCCTAATATTATATATGGTAGCTACACTGCTTATCTGTAGCCTACCCTAGAGACGCAGTATGGTTTTACCATACTGCTTACACTATTTAGGAGTGTAGAGAGCAGTTCCAGCAGCTTTAGCGCACTGCTTGTGCTTTTAAATCTGAATTTCATTTTTCTTGGTTCTTTTCTTATCGCGTACCCAAATGATAGAACCATTCGTTTTTTTCATATCAAACAGATCGATAGCAGCAAACAAATCACTCAGTTTCTTAAATCCATAATTTCTTTGATCAAAAGATGCGTGATTCGAAATATGGTTTCCGATAGGTCCAAGCTTTGCCCAGCCATTATCTCCCTCTGTCGCTTCTATCGCTTGCCTTAACAAATTGATAAGCCTTGTATCACCTTTTAAAGTCGTATCGACCGTCACTTTCGGTTGAGAATGGGTATCAGCCTCTTTATCTAAGTAAAGAAACTTAGAACAACTATTTACGAAAGGTAATGGGGCTTTTCGCTCTCCAAAGCCAACAACTATTTTACCATCAGCTAGTGATCTCGTTACTAGTGGAGTGAAATCACAATCTGACGACACCAAACAAATGACATCTATATCCTTGGTATAGAGTATATCCATCACATCTATAACGAGTGCCATATCTGTCGCGTTTTTCCCTTTTACTAGATCAAATTGCTGGACTGGCTGAATAGCGTGCTCATGTAAAACATCCTCCCACGCCTTCAAGTTTTGACTCTTCCAGTTCCCATATGCCTTCCTAATATTAACTACACCATAACGAGCTAACTCGGATAGGATCTTATCGATTTTAGTGGCTGGTGCGTTATCTGCATCGATAAATAGGCCGATCTTATCTGTATCTTTCACATCACTTTCCATTCATTGAAGTTTTAACTTGAGACTTTCGCATCATCGCGCAATATCCTGTCTGAACAATCTAAATGCTCAGCCGCCTGCTTCCATGTTCCAAACCTATCTTTTGCCCAAATAGCCAAGTCCGACTTAAAGCGGCTTAGGTGTTCATCTCTGCTCAAGGACGAGTCATCGTTAAAAGGAGGTCTAACAAAGCAACTTCTGTCTGTTTCCCACAGTTTGATACCGACACTTATGCATTTTTGAGCATCTGATTCATCCCAATAGGCCATGATCAAAACTGCTAGCTTCTGAAGATCTCTTATATTTCCAGGCAACGCATCTGTTTGGAATATCTCTTCAAGGTCTGAACTCATTGGCGCTATTTTTGAGTACAGATTATTTACATTAAGCTCATCCCATACCTGCTGCCAGTCATTTTTTAGATCCTGCCTACAGTTGCGCAATGCTGGTATAGTTACCTTTAGCATAGATATACGATCTAGAAAATCGGCATCCAACACACCTGCTAACTCCGAGCAATTCTTATTTGAAGCACAAATCAATTCGAAGCTTGATGTTTCTTCTTTATCCGCTCCTATTGGTCTATAACGATGTTGATAATCCTGTAAAACTCTCACTAGCTTACGCTGAACTGTTTGTGGTAAATCTTGTATCTCATCTAAAAATAGAACCTTTCCATCTGCTGACTTAAGAATCCCTTCTCTATCGGAGGTTGCTCCAGTAAAAGCTCCTTTTGTATGTCCGAATATAAGGCTCTCCGCTACAGATGAATCAAGGCCACCGCATGCAATGGTAACAACTTCTTTTTGCTTGGTAGCTTTAACAAAAGTTTCTATTAGCCGCGTTTTCCCCGTACCTCGCTCCCCAAGAACCAGTAATGGTACATGTGGAATTGAGGTAAAACGCTTTAACTGCTCAAAGGCTTCCCGTCTGTCTTTTGAGACTGGCTCTACTTCATAGATAGCCATATTTGGCGTCGTATAAGATTGCTCCCTAATCTCAGCCATGTAAGTCGAAATATTGAAATTAACTGGTTTGAGACTGGTTCGTTTAGTTTTAGGGTTTCGTTGTGTAGACCAGAGTTTTGTCGTTGGCGGAAAGCGTCCACCAGCATGCAATATTAGCCAGACAGAATGCATTGCTGGCGTACCTGGGGAAACATTGATATGAAGATTCGTAATCCCTTTAATTTTAGGTAAAACTTGCTCCACGATTTTCTGATATACCAGACTATGCTCGGTCGGGTCAGAAAGTTCAATTAACTCGGAATTGACTCGTTTGCTAAGATCGTCATCTATGTTGAGCTGTTGTTCCTCCTGTTGAAGGAGCATGATCCTGTCAATCCGAGTACGAAGCTTTGATTCCAACTTCTTGACAGCATTAATTAAAACATCATCACCAGCTCTAACTGCTTGCCAGCATAGAAGTACATGCTCCTTCTCCATTTACTTAGCCCGCCTTTTTTAACACAATACTAGCCGTAGGAAAGCTTTCCGTTTTA
Organism: Vibrio sp. Y10_XG_PY6; assembly: GCF_024181795.1. Taxonomy (NCBI): domain Bacteria; kingdom Pseudomonadati; phylum Pseudomonadota; class Gammaproteobacteria; order Vibrionales; family Vibrionaceae; genus Vibrio; species Vibrio sp. Y10_XG_PY6. The sequence goes on along the minus strand of NZ_JAMZAQ010000001.1, from coordinate 959,724 downwards.
AGTCGAATAGCACCCGCTAAATCGTCGCTTTGAGATATAGCTATTAGCTTACGATTTCCAACTTGATAAACTTTTGGTTCGTATGAGTGTTTGATGACTTTCATCTTTGGCTTTTTCTTTTTGCGATTAGCTTTAGTGCTTACTTGTTCTTCATTCTCATGTGAGATTTCTTGTTTCTCCTCCCAAAGCACTTCCTTACAATTTACTGGTAGCTCTGGAGGCAAAACCTGCCATTTATACTCGACAAGGCAACTAGGACTACTTTTCCAGTTAGTCACAGGAAACTCGGGTTCTAGTTCTAAGTCCGTCAAGCATTCAGCAGTTAATGATGGGATCTCTTTGATTTCTGTACTCGATATCACTAAAGACTGTAACCGCCCATCTTGCCAATACTGTATTTCACCCGCATGGGAAGAAAGCATACTGTTAAGTAGCAACTTCCTGATATCACTGTTTGAGTTCCCCAATAGACCGACTAAACATTGATTAATAAGCTTTGCTCGTTCACCGTCTAATGTCACTCCTACCTCAAAACCTGTATCAAGTCCGTGCTCCTGTAAGTTAGCCGACATAATCATCCCATGATTATGTTCATTCCAAATAGCTTTCGCATGCAACCACTTAAATCCAAACACCTCTGCACCTGCTTCAGCCAATTTGATAAGAGAAGGCATTGAGCTTGGTCTTACCCGCGATAGGATAGTAACTTTAACGCCCTGCTTGGCTTTCTCACAAATTGCATCAATCACTTCGTGGTCTTTCTGCCAACCAAAACTTGAAATCATCAACTCCTGGGAACTTTCATTAATCAACTTCAGTACGTGCGCTTTCAAAGAATGCTGACTATTGGTGGTACAAACTATTCGTTTGAGGTCATTGGGAAAGGCTATGACGTTTTGCGTACTAGTTGCAGAGAATTCGGAATTATCCAACATCTCATGTTCAGCGTACTCAAACATCGCCCATTTCAAGAGCTTCACAGTTTCCTGTACCTCTTCAGATGAAAGACAAACCGCTAGCTCTTCATTTCTTTCAAATGCTTCGCGGGTTAGATTAGCAGTCAACAATACCCCTTTAGCAATGTGCGATGTGTTACCTGGTAATGCATCGACTAAAACTATCTTAGAGTGGAAATGAGGTGCGGAGCGAACCACAACTCTACCACCTAGTCGTTTTAGCATTTTGGTATGTTGAAGTAAGCAATCTTTCCCAAAATCATCGTCAGGGACGTCACCTTCTAATCTCGTTTCACAAGCAAGCATCAAATAGACACGTACGCCTCTTTCCGTTGCGTCAAAAATCGCGTCCTCTATAATGGTATCCGCTAACAAAAAGCTGCTTAATACAACGGATTCTCGGGCATTATTTATCAGGTCAACAACGTAACTAGCTAGCTCTCGTTTTTTCCCAGAGATAAACAAATCACTCTGAGTCTCTGCCACGGCCTCTCGCTTAGAAACTCCGTTATGACACCATACTGGAGGTAATCGAGTATTTGACTGGTCGACGGTTTTGCTAAAGTACTTTGCATATTTTTGAATATTATTCATCTTTTATAATCCCCAATCTGCCGCAGCCACGATATGCCAATCCCTCTTTGAGCGTGCTTTCGGATCTAGGATTACACTGTTTGCCAATTCATCCCTGGAAGGAAGATTAATTTCAAAGTCTTTGAAAGGCATTTTCGCTTTCTCCAGCCACTTTTCATACTTTTCGACTGTCGCATAGTTATCAATGTATGAAAGCAGTAACCATTCAGACCATCGTTGCGCACATACTTCAGTTTTTGGTCTTAGCCGAACTCCCTTTGCTATAACAGAATTAAACCGATTTAATCCATTTAGAGATGGCCTTGGAAATTCAATGTTTATTCGCATTGTGCTTTTAGAACTGTCAGGGACATCATCGAAATATTCTTCGAACTCGGCTGTATCGTTTCTCCAAGAGTCAATTTTCCGACCACCTAGCAACAGTTCATACCAAACTTCGTCTAAATATCTATTTGGAGCTTTGAACTTACTTACTTCTTTACTATCTTTGTACAACGTCAACGACTGTTTAGTCACATTCCACTTAACTGACAGTTTGAATGGAGAGTCAACCGTTTCCCCCTTCAACTTGATTTCACCAATATGAATTATTTCTCCTCCAGTACATGGCTGCCCGACTTCGTCCTGTACTCGATTTTTAATCCAATGAGGAATTTTTTTAAAATTGGCTATTCTCTTGTCAGTTTCGTGCTTGTTACGACGCAATGCTTCATCCATGGCCTTTGGCTCTGCGTGTTTTTCAATAGCCATAATGGGAAACGGCAACAATGGATCATTACTAAAAGTAATCTTCCAAACCCCCTCTTCGGGAACGAAAATTCGTTGCTCTTTGATAGCCTCATAACCTTCATCCGTTAGTGCGTATTTCCCACGTTTTTTGAAAGCCAAATTTAAGTCTATTGCTCTGTTGAGCATGCGCTGCGCAATCCCCAAACGTGCTCGATCATCAAACAAAAGGTGTTGTGCGACCTGTTCTTCAGTACAAACACCATCTCGAATACATTGCAAAATCAAATCATATTCAGGGCGTTTTTCTGCTTTGGATATCGTTGCGGAGACAACCCATGTTTCTAGTTGAATTTCCCTTTCGAGAATCAGGTCGTTTTTCATTATTTTCATTCCACCACCTCGATGGTACGTGACCAATCCGTATCTTCCGCTAAATGCGCTAATACGCCAGATGCCTTTTTCATTGCATTTCGGTTTCCAAATATTACTTGTGCGTACTTTGCCCGCGTAACTGCAACATTGAGTCTATTTGGGCTTTCGAGAAAGCTCGTAGCATGTGAATTCACAAAGCTCAGTAACACTAGGTCCGCCTCGTGACCTTGGAATTTATCGACTGTACAGACTTGAACATCGATAAATGGAGAGCGTTTATCATCTTTAGTAAAATGACGGTATGCTCTCGGGTTCATCGCCCATGTTCTCAAGCGATTCCTAAGTTCGCGTTCCTGGCCTCGATAAAAGGACAACACAGCCACTTCCCATGGTTTGCCATCTTCCTTTGGACTTTTGACAGCCCATTTCTCAAAGTTAGTTAGTTCAGCTATAAGTTGTTCAGCTTCCTTAGGGTTTCTATTACCACTTGTCGTACGTCCTCCTTGTACATCAACCCATACCGAGCGTTTTCTGTCTGGTCTATAACTCCATGCTCTTTTTTCGATCATTTCTTCTGGCGTGTATAACGCATCTTGGTTATAGATCCTGTTGTGAGAAAAACTCGCTATGTCAGGGTGCATCCTATGTTGATAAATTAGTGTTATAGATCTCTGACTAAGTACATCATCAGGTAGGCCATCAGAGAGCGCCGTACCATGCCGCTGACGCTTCGACCTTTGAAAACCAGACTGAAGAGATTCCAATATAGAAGGAAGAGCCACTTTTTTTACTCTGTTGATTTGATCAATAACAGAATCTTTTCCGCGTTTACCATCGAAGGGCAATAGAGCCTCTACCTGACGAGATAACTTTTCTGAAGTCGTTATTCTTTCATCAGAGGTATCTTTGTTTAGCCTTTGCTCATACTGTCTAGCCATGCGCCAAGCAATCTCATTTTCCCAATTGCTGTCACTACTGTGTTGATGGCGATTTTTATACTCAATTGCTCTTTTCCGATACACAACAGAAGGCGGGATACTTTTCAGGTTGCCTCGAATGCGCATAATATCCAAAGGCATAACTTCCTGATGTTCAGCTAAAAATTGTTGGTCTCCGACAATCAACGATGAATAAGGAATACTTTTGCTATCTCCCCCTGGCGTAGCTACCAAAACACCATTTTCCTCCCCTTGCCTCTTATAAAAATTTTGTACGATATTGCTGCCATTTAACACAATGGATGAAACTCGCCTTCGAGCAGGACTTACTTGACCTGAGGCACTAAATACATCAAGACATGCTTCACGCTTATATACTTCAGGCAAACATGGAGCAATATTTACCGCCGTTGATTCATCATCGACGTAGGGTGATAGTTGTTTTTTGTCGCCGACCAAAATCCACCTCTTTGCCAAGAGTGCTGGTACCAAAAACTCTTGGAAGGTGGTCTTGGATGCCTCATCAATGATCATGTAATCAAATTGAGCGGTTGGCGTGTCAGTATTCTTAATATCTGGATGTTTTAAGATACCGATGGTCGTGCCACAAATAAGATTTGCAGACTCCAACGCCATTCGCTCAATAGTGTTGTTACCACGATTAAGTTCAACCATGAGCTGTTGTTGAGCTTCCGTTAACGTTGAAACCTTATGAAGTTCAGACAAGAGCCGTTTTCTTTCGGTAGAGAGAAATTTTTCTAGCTGGTAAGGTTTAACCTTCTCTGAAATATTCGATTTATCACCGATTCGCAGAGCAATAATCGCATCTCGAACTGTGCTATCTTCTTCAATTATTCTCTCAAGCACATTGTCGACGGCCACATGAGTTGAGGCACACAATAAGATTCGCTTACCTCGCAAGATAAGTTGAATGATAAGCTCTAATATCGCGGTCGTTTTACCTGAACCAGGAGGTCCCTCCATAAATGCAAAATCAGGTGTGTTCAGCGAAATTTCTACGAATTTTCGTTGTTCAAGCGTACCAGGTCGGCTTTCATCCGTTAGTACATACCATTTATCAACTCGGGCAGTTTGGTTACTGCCTACATTTAAAAACTCTTCGAAAAGTGCTGCAAAATCAGACTGTTCTAAGTTTGGGAATTTATCCCATCTAGCATGATCATTTGATTCAAACAACCTTAATAGAGGTCGATGGAAAATGCTTGGTGAACTCTGCAAAGCCTGTATCGCATTTATCTGGCACCGAAGCGTATATGTATTTGGACGTAGTACAATAAATTCCTTACTTGGCATTTTATTGACTAACAATTGCTCAGATTCTGGCTCTCTATCTAGAATGGAAATCTTATTTCTATTATCAAACCAGACTCGATCAGCATCAAAGTGCTTGGTTAAGTGCCAACCATACCCTTGCTCACACTCATAGACTTTTAACGACCTTTTCGAGTATGAAGCGACTTCTAATGCATGTTCCTCTGTTTGATACGCCATTTTAGGCTTGCCACTACGGTCTTTGCAGGCAGGGCAATCAATTGCGGGGCTGCCAACAAATCTCCAATTTGCATTATCTGCCTCGTAGATATCTTCGTTACTTTCATCAAGAAATGACTTAAATACTGACTCTTGAGTAGAACTATCTACTTCCAATAGCTGTATCCAGACTCCCTTCACATCCTTTCGCTCTCCAACAGGAATAACCTCCCTGTCGACAACCTCCCAGCGAAGGCGTTTGACCGCTCCTGAACTTTCTAAATATCTTTTTGTGGTGTCTAGATATTTGTAAAAATCCTCCAAGCCATTAAATGTTTTTTGAAGGAGTATATCTGGCCGATGTTCTTCTAAATTTGCATAATGTAGTAATGCCATTGCCTATCCTCGTTTGTTTTTCTAGTAATTAGATACAATTAGCATGCCATTACATAAAAATATTAAACCATTGATTTTTTTCACAAAGAATCAAGTAAAACCTTGAACTTATGGAGAGTTAATTCCACTCAGGAACATTTGTTCCATTTTTAATGATTTGAATCAATCCATCAAATACAACACCGTACATGTGTGATTCATTTCTCCAAACGGGCAGGCACATTTTCGGAACCCTTTGATGTGAAAGGGTCAATTAAGTGAACACTAAACATTAGGAATACTGTATGGCAGAGCCATACAGCCTCTTCTATCTGCTCAGCGATTCAGCGATAATCTCACTATCTATGCTGATATAATATTGAGAAAAGTGCATGGATTAGTTTTAATGAGTTATGTCTGCCTGAGTCATATCTCAAATTGAAGTCTAACCCAAAATGGTTCATACTATGCCCAAATTAAAAATAGTATGAAATCCATGGATAATCTCAACTACGCACAAAAACAAAGGCTTGCTTTCATTGACTTTAAGTTGATGTTTGTTGGTCACTTTACGCGTTCCGAAGTTGTAGAACATTTTAAAATGGGGCTATCCAACGCGACTCGCGATATCAACTTATACAAAGAGCTAGCAGCCCACAACCTTACCTACGACAATGCTGAGAAACGGTATTTTCAAACAAAAGCATTTGTCCCACTGTTTAACCACAACACAAACGACACGCTCGGAAAGCTTGCAAACCAACTTTCAGGGGAAGACAGCGTCATCAATGGGTTAGGCATACCATTTGAAGTACCGAGCCAACTTAACGCGCCTGACACCAGCATCGTAGCTGTACTAACTCAAGCCGCGTTAAACAGCAAAGGTGTGAAAATTCGCTATGTATCCCTAAGAAGTGGCGAAAGCACCCGAATTGTTATCCCCCACTCTATCGTCGATAACGGACTACGCTGGCATATTCGTGCATACGATTGTCAGAGTAAGGAATTCCGCGACTTTGTTATTTCTCGAATTACCAAAGCTGAACTATCGGACAACACCGTACTTCAGACTCAAACCATGCTGGCTGATAAACAATGGATGAGGTTCGTACCATTAGAGCTAGTACCACACCCGAATAACGTACAATACCCAAAAGCGATTGAGCTTGATTACTCTATGAAGAATGGAAAATTATCAATCGAAGTTCGTGCAGCTTTAACTGGTTATTTACTGCGTCGTTGGAATGTCGATTGCTCTGAAAATGCAACACAAACAACACCCGAACATCAACTTTGGTTAGCAAACCGACCGACTTTATATGGTGTTGAAAACTTGCACCTTGCATCAGGTTATACCGACCCCGCAGCAGAACACTCAGTCCCGACAAACAGCATTAAATAGGACGTGAAGATGAGCGAACATAAGAAATACCTTGGCGACCTAATTGGTGGCAGCCTAATGATTAATGAAGCTCAGCTAATTGCTGAGTTACTCCTTTCTGAACCAAATAAAGAACAATGGGATGAAGCCATTGTTGAACAAAACATTCTGCAAAAGCGTTCGCCAGCTTCAGCAAAGCGTAACGCGGCTACAATCAAAAAACGTATCGCAAATCTGGGGAACAAATTCCTATCAGCACTTGTTAATGCTAACCACGAGGAAGCGGCGCAGTTAATGATGGCTGCAACCTTAATGAACTCTCCACTGCTTGCAGACTTCATGCGCACTGTTGTGATGGACGCTAAACGTATGTACCGCGAAAACATAGACATGAAAGATTGGGAGTACTTCTGGGAAGATAAGTGTCGCATATACCCTGACTTTGCCGATATGTCTGAATCCTCAACCTACAAAATTGCTCAAGTTGCTTTTAAAGTCATGACTGATGGCGGTTTCTTGGAAAGCACAAAAACAAAAGTACTCACCAATATTTATATAACTCCTGATGTTCGTGATCTACTCGTTGAGATGGATAGAGACGATATCATCCAAGCTATGGAGATCTACTAATGCTCCAGCTACAACAGCGTCTAGATAACATCCAATCTCGTTTAGAGAGCGACGAATTCCTTCAAAACAAAGAACTCGGGGGTGAGATTGGTTTTTACATTTTCGACTACAAACCTGAACATGAACTAGCGGTTCGCGAGCATATCGAACTACTAGAAAAAAAGCTGCTAAATCGTGGTTATACATTCGCCAGCATTAACCTGTTTGAAATGATCATCAAACTACTAGAATCACGGCGATTATTGGATAAGTCATTCAAAATGCAGTTTGCCAAAGGTGATGAAGCTCTGTTTAAAGCTCTCAAAGGGCCATTGGAGCAAAACCGCGTTGCAGAGTTCATAGTGAAAGAAGCAAATATAGAAAATTGTGACTTTATCATGCTTCACGGAATGGGAAGTGTTTGGCCGATTGTCCGAGGTCACGGACTACTCAATGCGTTGCACGCTAAAGTAGGCCAGGTTCCGACGGTTATGTTCTACCCTGGTGAATACGATGGCGCTTCACTTAAACCATTTGGTCGAATCGAATCAAACAACTATTACCGAGCCTTTAAGTTGGCATAGCGCACCATAGTGACGGTTAAGAAAAGGTAGCTGCTAAGAAAATGCAGTTACTAATAAAAACGTACGCTAAACAAGTAAATACTGAATCGAAATATTCTCATTAACAAATTGAGAAAGTTAGCTAGGAATTACCATGCAGTTAAAGCAGCTATTTAAAAAAGATATCTCACGCCCTATCAACGGCGTCGTTAAAGCCGACCAAGTCGGAAACGAAACCGTCTTCGTCGAACTTGATGAGTATGTCATCACCGCTGAACTTAAAGGTCACATTGAACAATTCTTCAAATACTACATGCCGTCTGTTGATGACCCTAAAAAGGCGTCTGAAACGGGTAAATCTGGCATCTGGGTATCAGGCTTCTTTGGCTCGGGTAAATCTCACTTCATTAAAATCATGTCGTACTTGCTCAAAAACGTTGAGACATCTAATGATGGCGTAACAAAGCGAGCCATTGATTTCTTTGAGGACAAACTAGCAGAAGACCAAATGCTGTTAGGCGATATGCGTCGAGCGATCCAGAAAGAGAACAACGTTATCCTCTTTAACATTGATAGCCGCGCTGACACCGATGACAAAGAAGATGCGATCTTAAAAGTATTTCTAAAAGTCTTTAATGAGAAAATGGGCTACTCGGGCGACCATGCACACATCGCTGACCTAGAGCGTGACCTTGATGCGCGTGGCAAACTGCAAGAATTCCATCAAGCTTTTGAAGAGCTATCGGGTTCATCATGGTTAGAAGAGCGTGACTCTTATGACTTTTACCGTGACGATCTCGCTGAAGCATTTGCAAAAGTAACAGGCCAGTCCGAAGAAGCGGGGCGCCAAGCTATCGAGCGACTTGAAAACAACTTCAGCTTAGACATTCAAAATTTCTGTAAATGGGTTAAGCAATACCTTGATGGTAGTCCTGAACGCCGCATCAGCTTCTTTGTGGATGAGATTGGTCAATACATTGGTCAAAACGCTCAAATGATGTTGAAGCTGCAAACTATTACAGAAAATTTAGGCACAATCTGTGAAGGTCGTGCATGGGTGGTAGTGACATCACAAGAAGACATGGACACTGTTTTAGGTCAAATGCAACAAGGTTCTCGTAAAAATGACTTTTCTCGGATCCAACAACGCTTTGATCGAATCTCGCTCTCAAGCTCAAACGTCAACGAGGTTATTGAGAAACGTCTACTCGCTAAAACAGAGCCTGCGCAAACTGCACTAACAGCCTTGTATAATGAAAAAGGCGACATCATTCGAAGTCAGCTTAGCTTTGAGAAAACCAATAAGGCTGAGTTTTCTAACTTCACAGGTACAAACAACTTCGTATCGAGCTACCCGTTTGCACCGTACCAGTACAACCTAATCCAAAAAGTATTTTCTGGTATCTCCCAAGCTGGGGCTGCGGGTACTCACCTAGCAAAAGGTGAACGTTCTCTCATCGAAGCATTTCAAACAGCAACCAATCAGTTCGTTACTGATGAGATAGGCCGTTTAATCCCGCTTTATAGTTTTTATCCTTCAATTAAGAAATTCCTTGATACTGCTGTAGTGCGTGACATTAACCACGCGGCAGAGAAAAGCTCTATTTCCGATTTCTCGGTTCAAGTTTTACAAACGCTATTTATGATCCGTTACGTAGACGAGATGAAATCTACCATCGACAACATCGTGACGCTTTGTATCTCGGAAGTCGACCAAGACAAACGCCAACTTCGTATTGATATTACTGAAAGCTTGGACGCATTGGAAAATAACCTTCTTATTGCTCGTCAAGGAGACGAGTACATCTTCTTAACAAACGAAGAAAAAGAAATCGAAAAAGAGATCCAAAACACAGAGATCGAAACGTCCGATGAAACAGCGGAGCTAAGTAAAATCCTATTTGAAGAGATTTTACGCAGCAGCAAAACCTATCGCTATCCTGAGAACAAACAAGATTTCCCAGTTTCACGCTACTGCAATGGTCAACCGTTCGAGAAAGGCTCAATTGACAACGATCTGCACTTAAAGATTGTTTCGCCAATTGACGCTAGCTATGACGCTATGACCGATGCCGTCTGCGGTAATGAATCTAAAGATGCCATCTTAATTAAACTACAAGACAAGGCGCGTCTATTTGGGGAACTACGAACCTACATTCGTACCGCTAAGTACACAAAACGTAATGCAGGTCGTGATGCAGATATGGAACTACTTATCCGAGCGAAAGCAGCGGAGAACAGTGCAAGACGTAAGCAGATTGTCTCTGAGCTAGAAGATGTTATTAAGCAATCAGACTTTTACTTGTTAGGGCAAAGCTATAAAACTAAAGGTGCAACAGCCACTGCTATCATCGACAACGCATACCGCCAGGTTATCGAAGACACCTTCAGTAAACTTAAGTATGTGACGCCCTATTCTGGTGATATTCGTCAACAAATTCAGCAAACTCTTATCGTTGACGACTTGAGCCAATTGAATATTGATTTGTCAGATGTTGAAGCAAACCCTCGCGCTCTGTTCGAGCTAGAGCAACACATCTCAATCAGTGATGAATACGGGCGTCCTCTGACCGCTGGTGACTTGGTGAAGAAGTTTTCTCGCCGCCCATTCGGTTGGAATGATTACGAAATCATCCTGATGATTGCTCGCCTAGCCGTCGCAAACAAAATTACGCTTCAAGCGAATCAGCAAGATGTGCCGTTGCGTAGTGCTTTTGAGCATTTAGACAAAAATTCCAAGCGTGCCAACTTACGAATCCGACGCATTCAGCAACAATCAGAAGCAAACCTGAAGAAAGCAGCCAAGCTGTACAAGTCTGTATTCCATAAGAATGCACCGACAACCGAAAAAGATCTTCATGAACAAGCACTTCAGCTTTTAAAAAGCATGCTCGCAAAGCTCAAAGATTTTAAAGCGAAATCAACCACAGGTAAGTTCCCAGGCAAAACTGAAATCGAAGATGGCATTATCTCGATTTCATCTCTTGTCGAGCAGCAAGGAAGCTATAAGTTCATTGATGAATTCTTACGTCAAGGTTCTGATTTAGAAAAATTTGAAGAGGATTATGAAGAGCTTGAAGTCTTCTATGAAAAACAATTCTCAACATGGCAAAGCTTGGCGAATGCCTTGAGTATCGAGTTCGCGAAAAACCGTCACCTACTTAAAACGTCTGAAGTTGCCAATAATGCATTAGAGAAACTAGAAGCCATATATAACGATGAGCGTCCTTACGGAAAGATCCGCCAAGTGCAAGGCTTAATCGAAACGGTAAGAGCGGTAAACGATGAGATGCTGGTAGCTCGCCGTAAAGAGGTGGCTAGCAAACTAGAGGCTGCAATTGATGACGTTCAACAACACGTTAGCGAGGCTAAAGCACCAGATACCATCAGTAATGATGCGCTTCGCCCGTTACAACTGTCTCTAAAACGCTTAGATCACCTTACTAGCATTGCTGAAATCAACGAAGAGCTTAGAAATTCAGAGAGTTTAGTAGAGCAAGCTGAAGAAATCATTAATGCGTTTATCGACCAGCAAATTAAAGCGGCTGAACACCAAGCAGCACTAGAAGCCGAACGCCGCAAGCAAGAAGCTGAAACTAGTACAGGCAATGACTTCCAAGGTGGTAACGGCACATTAGAGCTAGAACCTAACGACTCTAATGGTTATGGCCCATCTTCTGCAACAATGAACGCAACCAAAGAGCCATTAAAAGTAGCGGAACCTGTAGTCACAAAACCTAAAGCGAAAAAAGTGGTGACGATTAAAGCTGGGGCCGTTTTCCAAGAGCTAGGCGATACCACTTACTTAGAAACGGAAGAAGAGCTAGAAAACTACTTAGCGGCATTGAAAACTCAACTTTCCGATTTAATTGCTTCGAACCATAAAGTTCGAATCAAGTAAGTAACAGCGTCTCTCACATAGAGAAAGACCTAGCTGAACCATAAAGATAAATAGTGAACCACGCTCTTTGAGCGTGGATTTCTAAACGAATGAAATGAGTATTCAATGAACACCAATAAACTTAAAGCTTATGCACCAAAAGCTCGTATTGCTTTTATGGACGCAGTAAAGAGCAGAGCAGCAAAGCTCGGTATTTTCGAAGACCGAATTAGCGAGATCACGATTGACGGTGATAGCGCGATTATCGAGAAAGAAGTTTACACTCGCAAGCAAGGTCAGCAACGTAACCAACTAGTACAACGTATTAAAGCGTTAGGCACACATAATGGTAAGTTCGTACACAAAGACGGCTTTAACCAGTTTATCAACGAAACAGCCTTTACATGGTTTAACCGTCTAACGGCTATCCGCTATATGGAAGTTAACGAATACCTAGACCACGGTTTTCGTGTGTTAAGCAAAGCCGAAGGCGCTAAGTTTGGTGAAGGCTTTGAGATCTTAAACTCAGCGGCTGACGTAGCTGATGAGCTTGGATTGAACAAAGACCAGATCATTGACATGGTGCTTGATGGTAACAAAGAAGAAGAGCTATACCGCACTCTTCTTCTAGCTCAGTGTCACCAGCTAAGCGAAGCCATGCCATTCATGTTTGAAAAGCTGGATGACGCAACCGAGCTACTGCTGCCAGATAACCTCACTAAAACCGATTCAATCTTAAAGGATTTGGTTAACGATATCCCTGAAGATAATTGGCGAGAGATTGAAGTTATCGGTTGGCTTTACCAGTTCTACATCTCTGAACACAAAGACGCTGTAATCGGTAAAGTGGTTAAACGCGAAGATATTCCAGCAGCCACCCAGCTATTTACACCCAACTGGATTGTTAAGTACCTAGTTCAAAACTCACTAGGTCGTCAGTGGCTAGCGACCTACCCTGACTCTGAGCTGAAAGACAAGATGGAGTATTACATCACTCCTGCCGAACAAAGTGATGATGTAATTCAACAACTAAAAGCCATTACACCAACCAGTATTGACCCTGAAGAAATCAAAGTACTTGATCCTGCTTGTGGTAGTGGACACATCTTGGTTGAAGTATATGACGTGCTGCGTGAAATCTACCTTGAACGTGGTTATCGCCTGCGTGAGATCCCAGAACTAATTCTGACCAAGAACATCTATGGTCTAGATATTGATGATCGCGCGGCACAGATGGCTGCGTTTGCTGTGTTAATGAAAGCTCGCGAAGATGATAAGCGCATTTTCACACGTGATATCAAGCTTAACATCCACTCCGTTCAATCGACTGAAAACCTGAATATTAATCAGCTTTGGGCAGATTTGGATTTTGATGGCAACAAGCAAACAGGTTCAATGGGAGACCTATTTTCAGAACCGCAGCTAGATCTGGCAGAACCATCAACAGAAAACAAAGTTTATCTCGATTTGCTTCGCTACCTAAAAGAGCAATTTATTGATGCCAAAAACTTAGGCTCATTGGTAGAAATTGATAGCCAATACCTAGAATCTCTGACTAAGTTGCAAGAAAAACTAGCTGAGAAAGAACTAGGTAATGAACCAACGGCAAAAGAAGCAGCACAAACATTATTGCCTATTGTGGAGCAAGCTATTGTTTTAGCTATTAAATACGATGTAGCGGTAGCAAACCCACCATATATGGGTTCAAAAGGCATGAATGCCGCTTTGAAAGACTTTGCTAAGAAATCCTACCCTAACTCTAAATCCGACCTTTTTGCTATTTTCATGGAACGCGTTTTCAACTTTCTAAAGGAAGATGGTTATAACGCACAAATCAATATGCAATCTTGGATGTTTCTATCTAGTTTTGAACAAATGCGCGAGTCAATACTTGAAACCAAAACCATTATTACGATGGCACATCTTGGTGCTCGTGCATTTGGGCAGATCTCTGGCGAAGTAGTACAAACTACCGCATGGGTTATCAATAAAAAACATATTGATGGGTTTAGACCATCCTTTTTGCGTTTAATTGATGGAAAAGAAGCAGAGAAGAAACAAGCCCTTTTGGCGAAGCAAAATCTATTCACTAATACCAAACAAGATGATTTCAAAAAAATCCCTGGCAACCCTATTGCTTATTGGATACCAAAAGAAACAAAAAATGCATTCGTTAATACACCAACAATAGAAGATATATGTACTGCCAGAAAGGGAATGGGTACAGGTGATAATGCACAATTTGTTCGTAACTGGCATGAAGTCTCTCTTTCTAAAGTTTCTTTTGATTCAGAAAGTCGAGATGATGCTATTAAATCTCAAAAAAAATGGTTCCCATATAATAATGGGGGACGCTTTAGGAAATGGTATGGAAACAACGAAGATGTTGTTAACTGGCTAAATGATGGTGAGGAAGTAAAAATTGTAGCCACACAGAAGAATAATGGAGGTCACTGGTCAAGATATCTGGTCAGTCTAGACTACTTTTTCCGTGAAGGCATAACTTGGTCAGATATTTCTAGTAGCGAATTTGGCGCTAGAAGCTTTGGATGTGGACATTTGTTCTCTAGTGTTGGGATGTGTGTCTTCGCAGAGGATATTGACAAAATGAGTTTAATAGGATTTCTTAACTCAAGTGTTGCTCAGTCAATCCTAAATGTTATTGCCCCGTCTCTTCACTACGGTGTTGGGGAAATTAAAAAATTGCCGTTAAAAGGTAAAGGAAATCAAAAACTCATTCAGGAGCTAATCGATATTTACAAAGGTGATTGGGACAGCATGGAGCAGTCATGGGAATACAAAAGAAATCCGCTTGTATGTAACAATTGTTCAAATGATAGTCTCATCTCAATTGCATATAAAAAATTTCAAGCAGAATGCACTCAGAGCATTGAAAAAGCGGCGGCACTTGAAACACAGAACAACATTCATTTTTCAGAAATATATGGGTTAAAGACAGGAAAAGAAACTGTCGCCCCTTCTAACGTTTCATTGCTGTGCAGCCCATTTTATCGCTTCAATAAAACCACAAATAGCGACACAATGTTCCAATCACATATACTACGCGATCTGATTTCCTATTCAGTCGGAGCTATGATGGGACGCTACTCGCTAGATCGCGAAGGCTTAGTCTACGCACACTCAGACAATAAAGGCTTCAAAGAGCTTATCGCTGAAGGAGCATACCAAACCTTCCCTGCTGATGATGACGGCATTGTACCTCTAGCAGACGAAGATTGGGTATTTGAAGATGATGCTACTACACGCTTCCGTGAGTTTGTGAAAACCGTATGGGGTGACGAGCACCTACAAGAAAACTTAGACTTTGTAGCAGAAAGCTTATGCCTTGATGCAATCAAAGCTAAAAAAGGTGAAAGTTCGATCGATACTATTCGTCGTTACTTCTCTACGCAGTTCTACAAAGATCATTTGAAGACTTACAAGAAGCGCCCTATTTACTGGCTGTTTAGCTCAGGTAAAGCAAAGGCATTCGAGTGTTTGGTATACCTACACCGCTACAACGAAGGTACGCTATCACGTATGCGCACGGAATATGTCACACCACTTATGGGTAAACTTGAGAGCCGCAAGAACATTCTTGAAGACTCTAAAGCAACAGCCTCTGGTGCAGAACTACGCGCGATCGACAAAGAGCTGAAAACGATTGAGAAGAAGCAAGCTGAACTGGTCACTTTCGATGAAGAGCTAAAGCACTTAGCTGAAATGAAGATCAGCCTAGACCTCGATGACGGCGTTAAGGTTAACTACGGCAAGTTCGGTAACCTACTCGCTGATGTGAAAGCTATTCACGGTAAAAACCCAGAAGTAATCAAGTAACAGAAGTATAGAGCAGCCTTATGGCTGCTCTTTTTCTACAGTACTAACAATAATGACAATATCTAAAAACTCAGTTGGTAAACTATGAAGGCAACAGAAAGTAAGTTATTTAAATTCCTACAAAAATCAGCTCAGTTCATCATTCCTATTTACCAGCGCCAATATAGCTGGACTCAGGAACAATGTGAGCAACTATGGAAAGATATCGTTCGTGCGAGTACGACTGACCTTGAAGCTCATTTCATAGGGTCTGTAGTCTATGTGGAACGAGGTTTATACAGCCATAGTGATGTCCCTCAGTTGTTAGTTATTGATGGACAACAGAGACTGACCTCTACGACACTCTTAATCGCTGCATTAGTTTCAGAACTGAATGCTCGTAGTGCAGACAATACATCCGTCATTGAAGGTACAAATGCTAAGAAGCTGAAGAAATATTACCTTTGTAATGATGCTGAAGATGGTGATCTTTATTACAAGCTCCTGCTCACAAAAGCTGATGACAAAGAGCTAAGAGCCATTATCGATAATGAAACCAAACACGATGATGATGCAACGTCTCGTGTTATTCAAAACTACCAATTCTTCAAAGACAAGTTGAGTCGCCTTGGTAACGAGAAAGTATCAGAAATCTACCTTGGCCTGCAAAAACTACTTATTGTCGATATCGCTTTAGATCGCGAGAGAGACAACCCCCAGCTTATATTTGAAAGCCTCAACTCAACAGGTCTGGATTTAAGCCAAGCGGATCTTATCCGTAACTTCGTACTCATGGGGCTTGAACCAAAACAGCAAAACACCCTCTATGAGCGATACTGGTTCCCAATGGAAAGCGACTTTGGAAATGGCGAGTACAGTTGGTTGTTTAATCAGTTCATGCGCGATTATTTAACGCTTAAGACTAACAAGCCGCCAAGAATCAATGATGTTTACGAAGCATTCAAGAAATACGTCAGTAGCTCACATCTTGATATAGAAGATGTCGTGGCAGATGTACGCAAACACGCTCAATTCTATATCGCTTTTTCTTTAGAACAGGAAAAAGAGCAAAAATTGCTAGAAGCCTTTCAAGACCTAAACGCATATAAAGTCGATGTATCTTATCCTTTGATACTAGAGCTGTATCATGACTACGATAGCCAGATTTTAACGCTCGATGAGTTCATTGAGTGTGTGCGCCTGATTGAGAGCTATGTGTTCCGACGTTATGTATGCGATATTCCAACCAACTCGCTTAACAAAACATTCGCTAGCTTCGCTCGCTCCATTCGTAAATCCAGCTATTTGGAAAGCTTTAAGGCTGAGCTTATTAGTTTAAGTTCTTATCGTCGTTTCCCGTCAGATTCTGAATTAAATCGCTGCCTACAGCACAAAGATATGTACAACGTTCGCAGCAGAGCCTATTGGCTGCGTCGCTTAGAGAACTACGATAAGAAAGAGCGCATAAGCGTTGAAAATTACACTATTGAGCACGTATTACCTCAGAACAAAAACCTGTCTTCTCAGTGGCAAATTGCGCTTGGTGATGATTGGCAATCAATCCAAGAGGAGTACGTTCATACTATTGGTAATCTCACGCTAACAGGTTACAACTCTGAGCTAAGTGACCGATTCTTTACTGAAAAGCGTGATATGGAAGGCGGTTTCGCAAGCAGTCCATTAACATTGAATCAAAGCCTGAGAGATCATGACACTTGGAACAAAGAATCAATTCAAGCTCGCTCTAAATTACTCGCGGACAAAATGCAGACGGTATGGCGTTACCCGAACTTAAGTGCTGAAATTTTAGAGAAATACCAAACCCAGCCATCCGAGAAAACCGCTTACACAATTGCAGATCATCCTTACATTGCTGTTGGCTCTTCAAAAGAACTATTCCAAGTGTTTAGCCAAAAAGTAATGTCGCTCGACGAAAATGTGAAGCAAGAGTTTTTGAAGCTTTATGTCGCTTTCAAACTGGATACCAACTTTGTCGATGTTGTCCCTCAGGCTTCTGGACTAAGGTTATCTCTCAACTGTAAGTTCACTGAGATTCATGATCCAAAGAAACTATGCCGAGACGTGACTAATCTTGGTCGTTGGGGCAATGGTGATGTGGAATATAAAATCACTGATTTATCAGATATCCCCTACGCCATCCAGCTGATCCAGCAAGTCATTGACATACAAGTTGAAGGTTAAGAGTCATTTAGTTAGAGCTAGCACAGTCTGATGACTGTGCCTTATTCTAGTGACAAAAACAGATTAATAGACATTCTCGCTTCGGGCTAGATAGTACTGTTAGGGATATCTCCCTCAGTATCAGCAAGTGTTCAGCCCTTTCACAAAGGGTGTTTCACAGGTGATTTATGAGCAACTACTACACAAATTTTATCGACCCTGGTAATAGTGGAGGTTCCGTACCAACACCAGATACCAGTATCCCTTTTACTCCCAATACTGCCTTGTATGCTTGCCGTTTTTGTAGTGCAACCTTCGCTACCGATCATCTTAGGGTTAGCCATGAATGGGATGAGCATCCAAGCAAAAACCCTCAACTACATATCTTCCAAAAGGCTGTTGGCTCTACTCGACTTGTTATACATACGAAACTCTCTCCCGAGGATATCGAGTTGACGTATTGCGATCAGATCTTTATCAATGGAGAAGCTATTGATATTGATGTCGCACCTGAATTGCTCTCTTCTAAACATAAATACTTTTTCGAAGTACGAGCGGTTAACCAAGGTGTGACTAGAGAATTTAAGATCGATATCGATGTAGCTGATTCAAATGAATTAGAACAAGTCGACAACTTATTCTGGGTAATTCTCAGTAGGGATGATTTTACTGAAGAACTTGTAACACAATTCGTCAAATCCTGTGCTGATTTTAATACTACTGTCGAATACGTTGACGGAATTGTAAAGTACTTACAAGGCATCATGGCCAAGGATGGCAAAGCCCAAGTGTTAACATTCGAGGATTTTGATAAACGCTTCAACCAAGCAAGATCTAAACTACAACAGTTCAACACCCCCCTTTCGAGAGCCATTCAAAGTGTCATTGATTTCAACCAAAATCAATTTGGTACAACTGGATTAGAATCTGTTCCTTTTCTAAAACAAGCAATGGCGCTGTTTTTGAATGATAGCTCCTTATACGTTGATAAAGGTTTGCAAGAAACCACTAAGAAATTACCTGTTGATCGTATGACAGCCTTGCTTGTCGATGATGTTATAAATAATTTTGATGAACATTCTGTTGACTCAATCCAAGAGTTCTTAGATCGACTCCCTAGACGCAACATAAGCTTAAATGATCGACAAAAACTACAATTCCTATTAGTTAAAAAAGCATACAACACTGGGCATAAGACAATTATAAAGCTATTGATAAAACGGCTTGCATCGGTCGATACATTCAACCTTAATTTTATAGAAGAAACTGACTATGAGTAACACTCTTTCACTAAAATCAAAAAAACAGGTTATCAACTTCAGTAGCCTCAGAGGACTGATAGAGAACCTATTTAGTCCAGTGATTGATAAAAAGACTGATAAGATGAAACCAATAAAATTATTGGCTTCTCACGTCAACTCTTTGGTTGATTTGCCAATATCTACAAAGCTGTCCACTAATGAGAGAGAATCTCTGAGCAAAATAGTATTAAAATCCGACTGTGAACTTAAAACACTTCTTTCACTACTAGTCGCAAGTGAAAAGGCTCGACATCCTGAGGTTCGAAAAGAAGTCCTAGAATTTACGTGTCATGTCATTAATAACATTACGTTTCTCAACCCAACTTCAGATACAAATATTTTCTTGCTAAAAGACATATCCCAGACTAACTCTGGCTACTTAGCTCGACTAGTTAAAGTACTGCAAGATCGATTTGAAATATACAAAGGTGAGAACTACAAACCCTCTCAAAAGCGTAACTTAGAGGCGAACATTCTAGCTATCGCTCACATATGGGCATTTGAAACAGGTAAAGCTGATATAGATACTTCTCTCAACAGCTTTACTCGATTGTTGGCTACACGTGTTCCTGATGACATCGAAAAACATGTAAATCTAGAAGTGGATAAGCAAGCAACCACGGGGATGGTGTATTTCTTAGCTTCACAGACTAATAGCTCCTTACTAAAGGACTTCTCCTCTACTATCTCGTTCTTTAAAGCTCGACAAGAAGCTGCTCAAAGTGAAAGCACTAACCTCAAGAGAACGAATTCTGATTTGCAAGAAAGGCACGGTAAACTTTTAGAGCAGATTGAAAGCTTGAAAACAGATAGTTTGAAGAAAGACAACCTTATTAAACAGCTCAGTGAAGAGATTTTATCTCTAAAGGAACAGCACTCTGAAAGTGAGCAGTCGCTAAAAGCTCAGAAAGTTCACCTTAAAGATGACACTTCTAAAGCAAAAGCAAAAGCACTGAACTTTTTAGAAGAAGAAGTGTTATCTACGCTGGAAAACTCTTACAAAGCTCTGGACCGCGAAGCCCCTAAAGTACATGTGGCACTGCATAACTTAGATGTGATGATCGAACGCGTTGAGGAGGAACTTAGATGGTTCAAAAAATAGGCATCGATTTTGGTACGACAAACAGTTTAATTTCCGTAGTAACTAAAGAAGGGATGGTTAAGTCATTTACTGATAGAAACCGCCCTCACCCATCAGTTGTCTCTTATGATAACGGGAAAGTTGTATGTGGTGCAAAAGCAAAGAAAAAGCTTGAAGACAGTGGTATCGGGGTATTTGGTAATACAATTCGCGGCCCCAAAAAGTTCATCGGCGGAGATCATATTCCTGTTGGGGGTGAGATCAAACACCCGAAAGATGTTGTTGCGGATTTAATGAGGTTTCTAGTCGAACACGCAGAGGAAGATGATGCGAGTGAAATTGCAGATCTATCTACTGCCGTGGTAACAATACCAGTTGCGATGGATGGCAGGTCAAGACATGCACTGCGAGAAGCCCTTTTAGATGCGGGAATTAATGTTGACTGTTTTGTCCATGAACCGTTAGCTGCCCTCTATGGCTATTATCAAGATCAGGAAGACCCCCAGAATGCGATGCTCAGAGATGAAGGGAAAACGGTACTCGTTTTTGATTGGGGTGGCGGTACTCTCGATCTAACACTCTGTCAAATACGCAGTGGTACGATTGTGCAGGTGATGAACCGTGGTAACAATAAAGTAGGCGGAGATTACCTAGATGACGCAATCCTTAACTTTGTAGAAGAGCAGCACGCACTTAAATTTGGTTGGACTGAAGAAACAAAAAAACCTCGTCACCCAGGTATGAAAGCCAAGCTTCTTGAACAGTGTGAAAAGGCGAAGATAACTTTATCAAAGCGTTCAAAAGACATCATCTTCGTTCCTGACTACTATAGTGCTGACTCAGAAGAAGAATCTGAAATTGAATTTGAGCTAACAAAAGAAACACTTGACCGCATATCCAGCACAATTGTATCACAAGGAATTAGTGAGATTGAGACACTCTTAAGTGCTGAACAGGCGGATATGGATCATCAAACTATCGCTCTCTGCTTAGCTACGGGTGGCATGGTTAATATGCCTATTATTGAGCAACAATTGCGAGAAATATTTGGGGTCGCTGTATTGGAAGTATCACCAAAAGGCGATCGAATTATCTCAGAAGGTGCAGCTTGGATAGCAAAAAATGACTTAGGCTTGACTCTTGCCAAACCTTTCGAATTGGTTGAAGCTCGCAACTCCCTGCTGTCGCTTATTCCAGAAGGTACTGACCTACCAAAACGTGGAAACACCAAATCAATCACTCAGGGGCTATATTGCGCAGATCCTCGAGACGGCAAAGCATTGTTAACGTTTAAGCGACCTCAAATGGTTGGAAAATCAGCAGCAAGTGATCGACGTACAACCTATGCAAATCTTAGCGTTCCTGTTAACCCAGACTTTCCGCCAATGAAGGAAAGAATAGATGTACTTCTGGAAATAGACGAAAACTACATAGTAACTGTCAGTGCAAAAGCGAATGACTTAAAGCATTCAGTCTCACAACAAATTTTCGACTTAGAGTTCGCACTTCAAGCGACAAAAGATACCTCGGTAGGTACGCAAGGAAAAAAGTACTGAAGGGGCAAGGTGAACATCGAGGTGTTGCAGTAAGGTCTAATGTTACTCACCTTCCGAATGCATGGAACCTTGTCCCTGGAGAGCTTCTCAAAGAGTTTAACGACAGAAATCCGTACCTAAAGCAGACCATGACTGACGAACAGTGGGACGAACATTTGTTCTACCAACCTTGCTCAAACTGTGGCTCTAGATGGAAAATTGGCTGTTGTTAAAACCTTTAAAAGAGCAGCTAAGGTTGCTTTTAAATTTATGACGACTTAAAAATATCCCCCAAGCAACAATAAGTTGTAGCCAAGAACGGTATACACTCGGCACTCACTTGCAATATCTAGAAGAAAGAAAATGAGCAATACATACAAACAAGATAAAGATTTAGAGCTTCTACGTTATGCAGATAACGATATGTTAGGTGTTTTAGTTAACTATCTTACCACTGACAAAGATGGAAAAACTCGCTACACCGAAACGTTAACAGGAGACAAGCAGTTCCAAGCTGCGAAAGGCGATTACCGACAAGTGTGGCAGCAAATTGCTGGTGAGCTACAGCATTTTGGCGGTGATACGTTGGTTAATTTATTCAGACGTTCAGGGGTTGAATATAAGGAAATTCTTATTGATGTTTGCAAGAAACTTAGCATCAAAACAGACTACAAAGCTGAGGCTGTTGATATTGAGCAGGCTCTTCTAGCAAAGCTATTTGCGGATTCCTGGGAAAAAATGTCTGAAGCTGAGCGAGAGGAGTTACGAAAAGAGTTAAAAATCGATGCGTCATTAACAAGCAGTGCCGCCTTGACTGCAATCATCGCAGCCATTCGAATGGGAGGATTTATGTCCTATCAGGTTGCTATGATTGTTGCTAATGCAGTAGCTAAAGCGCTGCTTGGAAGAGGCTTAACCATAGCAGCCAACGCTGGTTTAGCGCGTGCTATCGGTGTTTTAGCTGGGCCTATAGGTATAGCAATTACTGTGCTTTTAACTGTACCAGCTATTAGTGGACCAGCTTTTAGAGTAACCCTGCCCGCTGTCGTACAAGTTGCAGCAATGCGCCAGCAAATGCTCAATGGAGAGGAGCCTATTTTCTAATGGAAACTATATTTACTTTTGACTGGGAAAAAGTTTACCCCGAAGTCCTTGAAGGCCTACAAAACGGAAAAATAACTCTAAGAGATGGGGTCGCCTACTGGACAGAACTGGCTGAAAAATCTGGGATCGTGCAGCATATGCCGCTAAAAGAAGTTGCATTCGATCCTGAAAAATTAAATGAGATCAGTAAGCTAATACAAGCAAGCCATGCTACTCAAATGGCGGCTATTGGACTGTCTACAACTATTATTGTTGGTGCTATCGTTGTTCAAACAATGTATTTGGCAAGAAAAATAGACAAGCTTCAAGAGACAATGGATCTAATTTCTTCAGATATTAGCGCTCAAAATATATTGTTTTACATGGAAAAATTATCTAAGTATTTTGGAGCGATAGAGTCTACAAGGGTTCTTTTGTTGGATAAATCTTTGGTTTCTGAAACCCAAGATATCGCCGTAAACCTTATCTCTCAACTTTCTATTGAGAGAAACGAGGTTCTATCATTGATTGATAACCTTATCTCGTTTGCAGATCAGCTTACCGATCGTCACCTCGATCAAATGCTAGATTTCATCACCATGGTTCTGGATATAATGCCAAAGGCAATCTATCTAGAAAGTCAGCTTTGTGACCGTTATGGTAAATTTAAATTATCCGAACATCTTATGCGAGAAAATACAAAGCGCTACAACCACACGCTACAGCAATACAGAAACTGGTGTAACTCAAAAGCAAAAGCAACGATCCGTGGAGATGTAAACCCTATAGCATTAACCTTCCACGATAAAAAGAATGACTTGAAAGCTCTATTTGACTCTAGCAACAACAATGCTCTACTCCAGCAACTTGTCAGTCCATGTTTGGAGTTGGCGAGTTAATCGAGCAATTTGGTGCTTGTTTAGCCTCAACGTAAACAACAGTTACACAAGCACCAATCTCTCACTTTACCCCTTCAGCTCTCAGCGATTTTTGCTTCATAAAGTGTTAAACTCCCAAACAGTTAGCACTTTTTCACAGCCAACATTTAGGCGATGCAAAACAACAATGAATATTGACCAGATCACTAGCGGGCTAATAGCCAAATTTGAAAAAAGCAGACTTGTCTTTTGGCAGGACACGGACAATGAGTTCAACGACCTTATCGGATCGCTTTCTCTAGACTCATCTTACGAAAGTACGAAAATAATCTATCTAGATACGTTGTCACACCTCGAAGTTAAACACCGTATTGAACTGCTAGAACCAGAGACGGCTTTTCTGCTTTATAGCAATAAAGCACCTAACGAACCAACACGCGACTGGTTATATGACGTTCGACTTTATGCACAAGAGTTTTATGCCGATAGTAGCTCTATGATCCTGAATGATATTGGCATGAACATGGAGTTTCGACCTGTCATTGCCAAGTACAAAACCTTTTTCGGCAATAAACAGCGTGTTACTCGATTGAAGAAGATCCTTCCACCTTCAGCTAACGAAAGGGAGCTAGAGTTAGCACTTATTGCCGCGACTTTAAAAATCGAAACGCCAACGTTTGTTACTATTTTACAAGCTTTACTCGCTGAACTAGCTGACGATTTTGAATCCAAAGAACTGTTAACCGAACTTGATAAATTCAATTTAAGCGAACCATTTTGGAGGTTTGCTTATGAAGAATTAGGTTATATCGTTGAAATAAAAGATGAAAATGCTAAAACGCCATCGATTCAAGAATTAGCTGTAAAGCTTCTTTTTACAGAATGCTATCAGTCACTAATCAATGGTGGTTGCTCAAATGCCGACGAAGTAGTTACTCGTTTTACAACACACCTATTACCAATGCCAACACAAGAACAGCTTGAAGCTGGGTACACGGCAGAACGTGTTGGTATGAATTCAGGCAGACGTGCTCAAGTTGTTAGCTTCGTTATTCAACTAAGAGAAAGCCGCATTCATCAAGATAACTACAATCGCCTTGCTCGTCAGATAGAGCGGGATTATGAGATTTCCGACAAGTTAAGACTTATTGATACCCCGAAAAAGCTAAAACTTGTTGAGACCTTTGAGTTTGCAGATAAACAATTATCTATCTTACTCGTCAACAACATCTCATCGTTAAGTAGCGAAGAGATAAACAGCCTTGTATCACATAGGCTTACTACGCATTGGTGCCACGTTAAGCCTGAATTTGTGGATACTAAATATAAGAATGTATATTTAGCTATCAAATCGGCTAAGCAGTTCTATACCTTACGAGCTAAGTATATTGATGGATTTGATTTCAGCTCAGCAAAAGAACTTTACAGGGCTTATGAGCAAGAGCTTTTCCTTTTCGATACCACTTACCGAAGCTTCTTTGAAAATGCGAGCCATGTTGCCCATCAAGGCTCAGATATTTTGAAGAAGCTAAAACTTGTTGAAGATATCGAAGACTTATATGTCAACTGGTACTTACACGATTTGGCGATCGCCTGGGGCAAACATGTCGATCAAGAAAACCTACTAGATACATGGAAGATTAGTGGCGTCTTTAACCAATACGATTTCTACAAGAATGAAGTGGAACGTATATTCCAATCAAGCCAGATCAAACGTGTATTTGTCATTGTCAGTGACGCTCTTCGTTATGAAGTTGCCCATGAAATACATGAAAAAATAAACAAAGAAAAACGGTTTAAGTCTGTCATTAAATCTCAGCTTGGTGTGGTTCCTAGCTATACCCAGCTTGGAATGGCATCGCTTCTTCCCCACCAAGAACTCACTGCCCATATTGGTAAGGATATTAAATACAAAGCTGATGGGATGAGTGTACATGGTCTGGATAATCGCAACGCTATCCTTGAGAAGTATCACGGGATGGCAGTGAAAGCATCCGATGTGCTCAATTGGACAAATGAGGAAGGACGTAAAGCTGTTTCAGACGCTCGTGTTGTTTATATTTACCACGACCAGATTGATGCAATCGGCGATAAAGCCGCAACAGAAAACCAGACATTTGATGCTTGTGCAGATGGAATTGAGCAAGTGAGATTACTAGTAGAAAGAGTTATTAATAAACTAAACGGTAATCGTATCCTTGTGACTGCCGACCACGGATTTTTGTTTAAATCTAGTGATGTTGTTGAATCTGATAAGACGGCACTATCAGTAAAGCCACATGGCACAGTTGAAGCTAAAAAGCGCTACCTCATCGGACAGAAGCTTCCAGAAGACAGTTTTTACTGGAAAGGTGACATGGCCGTAACGGCTAAGTTGTCTGCCAATGGTGACCAAGCCGAGTTTATTGTTCCTCGTGGCTCAAACCGCTTTAACTTTGTGGGTGGTGCTAAGTTCATTCACGGTGGAATAATGCCACAAGAGATTTGTGTTCCAGTTCTTCGTATTGAGCACTTGAAAACGACCAAGCAAAAGACAACCGCAAAACAAAAAGTAGGTGTAGTGCCACTTAGTAATGGGCTTCGTATTGTTACACTTAGTGAGAAAATTGAGTTTTTACAAACAAATGCCGTTGGCGAACAATTTAAAGAACGTAACCTAAATATTTGGATAGAAGACCCTGAAGGCACAGTTGTTTCAAACAAAGCACAGATACTGTTTGACTCTTCAGCCTTAAATTCTGATGAACGCAAACGCAATGCGATACTGACGCTAAACGGCAGCAACTTCGATAGAACTACCCCATATAAACTAATCATGTGGGATAGTGAGCAGGGTGATCGCTACGCAACTCATTCGGTAACAATCGACTTAGCAATCCAAGACGATTTTGATGATCTTTTTTAACGGAACCTATTCATGATTGACGATAACAACGATAGTAAAGCAACGGAAGTTCATCACTACCATCATTTTGACAATGAAGAAAATGACACGTCTCCACAACCTGATGAAAGCCCCCTTTCTCAGGAAGAGGTCATTGCACAAGAAATCAAAGATGTTCGAGATGTCGACTTAGACGATCTCATGACCACTGAGTTCAAAGGGCGCGTTGTTCGCAAAGACTTAACGAAACAGCTTAAAGAAGGGGCAAACGTCCCCGTTTACGTCCTTGAATATCTGCTTGGTATGTACTGTTCGGCAACCGATGACGATCTTATCGAAGCAGGAATGGGACGCGTTAAGAAAATCTTAACGGATAACTACGTTCGACCTGATGAAGCTGAAAAAGTTAAATCTCTCATACGTGAACGCGGTACACATAAAGTCATTGATAAGATATCGGTTAAGCTCAACCAAAAGAAAGACGTATATGAGGCTAGCCTATCTAACCTTGGTATTAAAGATGCCGTTATCCCTGCAAGTATGGTCAAAGAGAATGAAAAGCTCTTAACTGGAGGGATCTGGTGTATCGTAACGTTGAGCTACTTCTTTGAAGAAGGTCAGAAAACCTCGCCATTTTCTGTTCTGGGACTAAAAGCAATTCAAATGCCTTCTATGAATATGGATGAAGTGTTTAATGCTCGACGTAACTTTACCATGGATCAATGGCTCGATTTGCTCCTTCGTTCTATCGGTATGGAGCCTACTAACTTAGAGCAACGCGCAAAATGGCATATTCTTGCTCGAATGATTCCTTTTGTCGAAAACAACTACAACGTGTGTGAGCTTGGCCCTCGCGGTACGGGTAAGTCGCACGTATATAAAGAATGTTCTCCAAACTCCCTACTCGTTTCTGGTGGTCAAACTACGGTGGCAAACCTTTTCTACAATATGTCGAGCCGCCAAGTCGGTCTTGTTGGCATGTGGGATATCGTCGCTTTTGACGAAGTCGCTGGGATTCGTTTTAAAGACAAAGATGGCGTGCAGATCATGAAAGACTATATGGCTTCAGGATCATTTAGTCGTGGTCGTGACTCTATTGAGGCAAAAGCTTCTATGGTTTTTGTGGGCAACATCGACCAAAGCGTTGAGACTTTAGTTAAAACCAGTCACTTACTGGCCCCTTTCCCTACCGAGATGATTGACTCAGCATTCTTTGACCGCTTCCATGCCTATATTCCTGGTTGGGAAATCCCTAAGATGAGACCAGAGTTCTTTACCAACCGTTATGGTTTAATCACAGATTATCTCGCAGAGTACATGCGAGAGATGCGAAAACATGGCTTTGCGGATGCTATCGATAAGTTCTTTAAGTTGGGTAATAACCTAAATCAACGTGACGTAATAGCCGTTCGTAGAACAACATCAGGTCTATTAAAACTTCTAGTACCTCATGGCGAGTACTCTAAAGAAGACGTACGTACATGTTTGACGTATGCCCTTGAAGTGCGACGTCGAGTGAAAGAACAGCTCAAAAAAATTGGTGGGATGGAGTTCTTCGATGTCAACTTCTCTTACATCGATAATGAGTCGCTTGAAGAGTTCTTTGTAAACGTTCCAGAGCAAGGTGGTTCGCAGATTATCCCACCAGGCATGCCTAATGCTGGCGTTGTTCACTTCGTTAGCCCTGGTACTGCTGGCAAGCTCGGCGTATTCCGAATTGAAACTCAAAAAACGGCGGGCCATGGTAAGCTAACCACTTCAGGTTTAGGATCAGATACCGAAGCAAAAGAGCAAGTGAAAGTGGGATTTGAGTATTTCAAAGGTAATTTGTCACGAATCGCGGCTAATAGTCAGTATTCTGATCATGAGTTCCACTTACACTTTGTTGACTTGCAAATGTCTGGTAATTCACACAGCTCTAGCCTTGCATCACTGATAGCAAACTGCTCTATCCTATTGGGTAAGCCGATGCAGGAATCAATGGTCGTCCTCGGCACTATGACACTAGGTGGAGTACTAAATCCTGTGCAGGATTTAGCTGGTTCTATGCAAGTCGCTCTTGAGGCTGGAGCGACTAAGATCCTAATCCCAATGTCATCTGCTAGCGATATACCGACAGTTCCAGCTGAAACGTTTACTAAATTCCAAGTAAGCTTTTACAGTGACCCCATCGACGCAGTGTACAAAGCGCTTGGGGTTAGTTAAGCTAACCTACAAAAAGAACAAAAAGAAGCGATCATTTTGATCGCTTCTGTATCTCATCTAATTAGCTTAGCGAAATGAATCAATCGTACTCACAATCAACCATTTTCTTATACATCTGTAGTGCAAAATTCCCATCATTCCAAAATAGCTGACGTCCGTTAATTTCACTACACTCCTCTACATATTCGTCGTATTCTTTCTCGCTATCAAACACTTTGGTACGATTGATCATGAGATCGCCGTTTGCTTCAAAGTCGATTGCTACGAGCACAACCTTATCTCCATTGACTTCGGTGTATTTTTCTAAATGGAAACCGCCCACGACTCCACAGCCAACAGCACTTGTAGAAGATTCATTTAGTTTCAACCCACAACGTTCCTCTAACAGTACATCAAGGGTACATTCTTCAGAAAAGCCTTGCTCGGCTTCAGCGACCACCTCTTCAAAGAATCTGCTCATTAGGTCTTCCTCAAAGATACCTAATTCATCTGTATCTTTGTAATTACTCCAAAGGCAGTCATCATGACTGATATCGCAAGAATGAATTTGACAGTAACAATCAAACTCACCATCCACTAACTGAACCGAAAGCTCACCTTCCCACTTGATAGCATCACTCTCAACACTCGCCCATACCAATGCTTCGTAGCTTTCGTATTCATTTTTTCAATGTTACTAAATCTTACTTCAATCTTACTCATGCTGCGTAACCTCTTTTTGTAGTTCCAAAGCTTGAGTCAAGCGTTTCAAACTGAGAAGCCATACGAGCAACCACTGAATCAGGAACACCATGTATATTCTGATAACTCCCCTTCATTTCAATGACCTCAAAAGCTAGTCCCATGTCATTCGCTAGGTTTTGATAAAATTTCATTTCCCAGTTTTTCACAAACGTGTTTGCAACAACAACATTGAAACCAGCTTTCAAGAGACGCTTAGTTTCAAGCTTGCACCAGTTATGAGCATCCTTAATGTAAGTACTATCGTGTTGATATCGACCATCTTTATCGATGAAAAACTGATCAGCCTCAACCAACTTTGCATCTAAAGTCTTAGCGTGCGTTGACTTCCCAGAGCCTGGGATACCTCTCACTAGAGTAAGTTTTTGCTCGTTGATCACCATCTTATACCTGACCTTCTTTGAGAATTGACGATACAAATAACGGTTCTTTAGTCATCAACATGGCACGAGGAACACGATTGAAGCGAAGATCTTCATTCAGAGTCTTAACCTTTTCTACAAGGTCTGCTTTAACTTGCTTGGTCAGTACTTGAACCTTGGCACCAAACGAATCGATTATTTCAGAGGTTAGTTTGTCACTATAAATTGCGTTGCCAATGACTAATTCAGATGTAAATGATACCTTTTGGTCTTCGGCGGAAAAACTCAACGCAGCGATGTCTCCATAATCGTGTAGAAGAAGAACTTCATCACCATTAAGAGTGTGAACTGCGTATTGACCATCTCGCAATGCTTGTCGTACTATCAATGAGATAGCATTAAATTCACTGATTTCGAACAAAAACTCTGGAGCAAGCAAATACCCAGAAAAAAGTTGGGTTATAAGTTGCCTATGATTAGCAAAAGACGGATGTAGCTCTAAGTCGCTAATACCGTAGCACTCATCAGCATTACAAATAGCAACTAGTTCTAAATCGACAAAGAGTCTTATCTGATATTGACCTGATACATCATCTAGGAGTGGAGTACCGTCGCAAGACGTAACTATGAGATGGGCGTTGGAGGACTCTAAAAGAGAATTCAATTTCTCCCCATCAAGATCTAGGAAGAAAGAAGTGAACTGTTTTTCTGTGTTAAAAATATCCATGATGGACTCCATTAATAATATAAACTCATTATTGAGTTTGATAACTTAGTTCAAACACCAAACTTTCTGACTAATTTTTAGTCATTTTGGCACGTATCTTTAGATGCTGTTTCAAGTACTTTTATAGAAATACACATCAAACGTATTATTTTATTATCTAAGTTGTTATATTATTATTGAGTCCATAGAGCTTCCTCAGTGGAACGCTATAAAAGCTACCACTACATCCAATACAAAGTCAACAGAAAAAACCATTTTATAAAACAAATAAAATTCCAAAATCTCATTTTCACTGCATTTATGTATAATAAAAGCATGAGCATTGAGCGTATTAGTGGAAAAGCTTCGCTCAAGATCAGTCGAGGAAGTCATGAACAACACCACGATTCTCGGGAACAACGCATCTCTAGAAAAAGCAGTATGATGAATCATACTGCCCTGTCTACATTAAGCAATAAGCTCCCTTTAAACTAACAAATCAATTATTGAGATTGCGTTCATTTGCTTTTGTTTGTGAATACAAACCTCGTATTCACGGTCATCGATTAAGCATATTACATCCAAGTTTTCTCGATTACTCTTAACGTGAGATGCATAAATGCTAAAAATAAATCTAGTCTCACAACCATCAGCAGTCAGGAATTTAGCTATAAGAGCGCTACTTTTTTCTGAATTTGAAAATCTGATTGCATCGAAACTTTTCAAAATCCAAGAGGGTTTTGATTTCGAAAACGTGACTGCTAATGACGCAGCGTTGTGTGGGATCATCTCTAACTTATCATTCACTTTCAACTTTGACATGACACCGTACGAAGGTATATTGACGTTTAATAATGTAGTACCGTGACTCATGTTTCGGTTCTGGTAATTAAAATCAGTTTTTATATCTTGAAAATGTAATTGATATACATCGTAATCAATCGTGATGCACCGCCCATTATCCTGGTCAATTATATAGTTACCAATTTCAGTACTTACAGGCTTCTTACTAAATCGCTCAAAAAGTTTCTGCAAATACTCATCATTTATTCTCATATCCGACACCTTAGTTCTTCCATCAACTATCATTAAACAACATTCAATCAATTCTTTATTAAACTGAGAACCTCTCGGGTTCTGTCTCAGTAACATCCTCTCTATCGGTGTGAGTTGATAAACAAATCTAAGCGCACCAAAGCAGTACGTTTCAGAATATCTAATCATATAGTCTCCCTTCCCTAGTAAAACAGCTTCTTCTCGTGCCACAAAACTAATGTGGCAATTGTGACAACTTTTAGATGTGGCTTATATTCCCACTTAGTTATTTCTTCTGACAAAGGTATAAGAAAATCATCAACTTGGCAGAAAATATAATCTACACCTTTAACATGATGACTTTGTAAATCAGATGTTCTATTTATGAATAAGCAAGACAAATGAGAACCACTCTTGGTGATTAACCTGAACTTAAACGCAGAAAAACAGTCATTATCGACTATTAGATTGTTACCGTGAAATAACAAAATATGCTTAATCTCATTTAGAGCAGAAAGTTCCCCGCTAAGATCACTTTCGAGAAAGTACATAAAATCCGTACCAAGATAGACTTGCCTAATATAGCTTTCTAACTCAGTATATTCAGTTATGTTTGAGTTGTATTTTGAGAGGCTGTAACTAATATCCCAATCTAAATACATGTCTGGCTTTCTATTTAATAGTGCCAGTTGCACTGATTTAATTAATGGAATGTCACATATATATTCTTTACGATTAATATTGTTAACAACACCGATATTATTAATAATATTAGATATGTGTAAATGAAGTTTTGATGAAGTTAAAGGATGATTAGATTGATCGAAGTCAGTAGTATCACAATTGTACATAATGTCCTCCATAGAGAGTTAGAATTAAGTAAGTTTAAACTTTGCTTTAAGCAATTTTATTTTTCTTAATACTGTTATTATCTATTGAGGACACCGATATCAGAACGATACATTTAGTGTCTAGTTAGCGATAGGAGACCAATTGCCAGCTAACTTATGAATTACATTAATTACTTATATATAAAAAGTCAATGATTTTTCAAATATAAGTAAAGTAAATCACTTTGGTTGATTATGTATTTGGTAGCCGAGCTGGTTGGTCAATATCGTTAAAGTTATTGACCGATTATAATTACCTGTGATCATACACAACAGCCATTTTACTTTCCCATATAAGACCACCGACAACGATAACCCCCTTGATTTAGTCACCAGAGTATATGTAAGTAGTTAAAATGGTGAGACAAATGCTAAGTCGTTTTTCTTTAGAAAACTATAACCATACGACTCTCAGCTCTTATAATCCTTACGGTCGAGTATTTCATTTAAAATTAAGTCCTGAAGCTCTTCCCCTTCGAGCTGAAGTAGCAACCAATGTTGATTATTTCTGACATAAATAACGGTATAGCTCATAGGTATATAGAAGCCGCTATACAGATCAAGTTCTGCAAAAAATTTTAAGTCGAGATAGCCAGTATTAGTCAGTCGGAGTATACAAGGTTTAATCCTTTTGGTTTTTGCAAAGCTTCAACTTAGCTAGAAAATATATACCTGATTAGCATAGTTAAGATTCGTAATGCATCCTATAGATTAAGCTGAAAATTAGAAAATGCACACTGCTTAGCAGTGTGCTTTCTCTATGGTCTGCTTATAAAGTTTCGACACCCAACCAGATCACAAAGTTAGTATTTATTTATAATAAAATTGAACTTAGTGACCCATTTTATTTTCTATCGGTCACTTTCCGACTTAGTTAACGCTGCTTTAGCCAATGAGTTAAATTGGTATGGTCTGCGTCGGTTTTTCTTATTACCGATAGGTTTACCTTTTTCGATACCCAAGCGTTTAAGCAGATCATTTAAGCGAGTAGTTGCAGAATTTTTTGATTCAGTAACTTCCATACTATCGAACTTTACAGAGTACTTCTTGTCGAAGGTTCCTTTAAGTAGCTCCTTATGTGTAATGATGCTGTTATATACTTTTAGTGAGTCTGCTATTTCAAATGTACCGTCTACTCTTAGCCCCTCTACTCCTACGGCAGATACGACAATAGCTAACTTTGATTCAAGGCTATCTTTTGCTGATTTTCCCTGTGCAGCACGAAGAAATGCTTGTGACGCTTTAAATTCAAATTGATCATGGAAGCCAACCACATCTTTTGTCACATCTTCAACAGAAATATTAAGCATATCTGCGATTCTCCACCGCTCAATTGCCATTTCATCGGCAATTGTTAGTGCAGAGCTTCTACTTAGCTGATAATACTCCGCTTGTGACAAAATTCTCGATTTGGGAATTTCTTCTAATCGCTCTTTAGCCGTGCTAATAGAACTTTGGCTCACATGACTTACGTCAAGTAACGAGATCGGTTGCACAGTTAAGTCAAAACCAAGCTCTTTTAGTGTCTCCTGCAAAGCTAGTGGTTGATTTAATTTTAGTAGTGTTTCACGCTTATCAAACTCTCTCTCCAACCTTTCAGCTAGCGCTTCATCACCCTGAGGCTCAAAGCGCAACTTTGATGTGTCATATTTGAAGTCGAGACTATGCGACACTGCAAATCGGATCTTAGTGGCTTTTCTTAATCGCCTAGCCAACTGAACAAGCTGTAACGGCTGTAAAACATTACGACTTAGTACGATCACTTCATCACAGTAACGAGTTCTTATATCAAAGCCTTCACGCAAACTTGGGCTAACAATAACCGTTCGATATTTGCTTATTTCTTGATTAGGCTTTTCTAAAAAAGCAGCTTGCTCTTCAAACTCTTTTACCTTGCTATGGACGACCAAAATTCCTGCTTTTAGTGCAGATTTTGGGCAAGCATAGCCTTTGTTATCGATGTAGCCGCTTTCTCTCAGCAGGTGTTCAATCAGTTTTCGGCTATCGCACGCAATAAACTGCCTATTCGAACTAAGCAATTTATTTGCAACTAGATCTGCTTGGACTAACGTCAGTTCATCAATATACGCCTCGATCTTGTTATAAGCAGTGGTAGGAAAGTTTACCGTTATAACTTCTTCTTCATTCTCATTTCGATACTCACGAACATAAGCACTGGTAACAGCATCACTGGCATCTGCATCCATAAATATTAATTTCTTCGATTTATTTTGAAGTAGATCAGCGAGACGTTTGCGAATAATTTTTTTGTCTGATAGCGGTATGTAAGTGACGTTCGGATCAAACAACGCTTGAAGGACTTTCTCACTCTCATCAATCACTATTGTGTCAGATTGAGCGACCTTGTAATAGTGAAAGTCGTTCACTAACGCATTAATGGTTAGACTGAAATGATCAGCATTTTCTATTTCATGCATAGCCTCGTCGTAAAATGCTGCCTTGATCTTTTCAGGTTTATGTTGCTTTACGACACTAACCAAGTTACTAATGATTGCAGTCTTTCTCCCTTTTGTTTTTTCTCGTTTACACATCCTTAATGCCTGGTGAGTTTTACCGACCCCAGTACCCGCACGAACAACATATACGCTTCGATTGTCATGCCAGAAGGGGCCCATATGTAGATAAACTACGGAATCAATAGCAATATCAGTATTAATTGAGACTGTTTCCTTGACGACTTTTCTTATTGGACATGGTGATGTATGAATAAATGATTGGATTTCTTGAGGTGTTTCCTCAAGTCTATCTGCTAGAAATGAGATAGCTTGCTCTCTCTGAGATAAATTGAGTTTGCTGCGCGTAGCCTCAAAGAGATATTTCTTTAGGGTTTTTGAATGAGGAAATTTTTGATAAACGGCGAGAGGGTAAGCTACTTGGGGAAAATCTTTCGATTGAAAAGTCACTCTTTCTTCAGTTTTCGCATCGGCAATTAATATATGACGTTTAACACATATCAAAGCTAGGTTTTCTGCATTTTTACTAGCAAACGGAATATAAATGCAACCTATGGTTTTCGATTTTGCTAAGTGCATATCTATTACTTTTTCGAGGTTCTTTTCTGTTGTTTCTATCAAGCGATTTTTACAGTACTTAATCACTCTTTCAGCACTGGAATTGCTTTCACTAACCAGAATATCCACTAGATTTTTTTCTGGGTTTTTAATTACTTGATACATTACGAACCTTTACACGATACTCTGACTAAACGGGTTTTAAATAAAGTTCTCATTCTGTTCTAGAAAACCCTGAACACTGACTCAATTTGTTTAATAAAACTAAAATGAGACAGGATTTCCGCTACTTTCACGAAATCTCAATACAGTAACAACTCATATTAAAACAGACGTAACTGAAACACTCTATTGTTTTCAGTATTTCCTTTTAATTATAAAAGATTAGATAAATTTACGACCTGACCGTTCAAACGCTACAGCTTTCCCGAAGATAGCAACAGCGATGGAATTTTTCCCTTTCTCAATACAACGCCTTTCATGTTATCTTTTACATTTACAACAAACTTGCTAACATCTCTTTCCGTATAGTCATGCGGGATTCTGATTTCAAAATCGTGCCAAACCCCGATCTTAACCACCATCTGCATTTCGCAAAAGACAACTCTAATTTTATAATCTTTCATTATTTGATTAAATCTGAATCTGTCTTCGGATCTACTGAGGTCTAAGTTTAGGTCTTTTAATGTCCCTGTTACTCTTGCTTTTGCATTTTCTATTTCTTCGGTGATAAAAGCTTCCTTGGCAAGCAACTCTTCGTAATCCTTTTCCCAGCTCGGATCTGAAGGGAACTTGATCATATATTCCCTAACAGTATCTAATTGTTTGATTTTTTCATCTCTTTTCGCTTCTAATGCTGAAATATCAATCGAGCTGCCCACTTCATATTTGATCTCTTTTAATACAGCATATACTGTGTTTTGAGCTTGAAAATAGTTGACGTTTTTCGCTTTGCAACGATGACGTTTTCTCTTGTTATTGCACTTGAGATACATTCCTTTGGGCGGTTTAGTTCCTGTTCTTCGTTCATACGCCAACGAGTATCCACACTTGTTACCCCGTTCGTCAGGCCAACCACATACTCCAATATTACGAAACACATTATTGAATTGACCGCTACCTCCGCCACCAGTGCTGGTATCAAACGTTTTTTGCACTGCATAATATACAGCTTCGTCTACAATTGGCGGGTAGTAAATTGGTTGATCATTCAATGAGCCGATCACATTCTTATTTCGCAAAATTGCATTAACCGTGGATTCAGCAAGAGGAGAATTCAACGCCCCTTGAACTAACTCCCCCTCATCATTGTATGTATATCTGGCTAAAATTAAATTTGGTTTTTCATCCACTGAAACAAAACCTTTTAGGTTGCCTTTCGCCTCTAACTCTCTCAACTCATTCATAATTCGTAAAGCGCCCCATCCACGCTCCAATTTCAGCTCAAAGATCTTCTGAATAATCTCTGCATTTTGAGGAATAACTTCATGACCCTTTCGGTCAGGTGAACGAGCCAGCCAGATAGGAGTTTTAGCTATGTGCTTCATTCCCTTATCTTTCATGGTTTTATTGCTTGCTCGAATCCTTGCACTTTTCTGAGACGACTCTTGGTTTGCAAGGTAGATGCTAATCTCAAGCAAAACTCTTGCACTTACTCCTTCAATCCCTTGCATATCCTCTTCAAAAACAATATCCCATTTTGTAATTGCTATTTTCACACCTGCTGTAAGGATTTTTTCGAACTGTTTACGTACAAAATCAGGCTTCGCTCGGCTAAATCTATCTATTAGCTCAATAACAATAATGTCACCTTTTGCTATAAAGCCACGTTCAATGTCATTCATTAGCTGACCAAGCTCACCTTTTTTTAAGTTGGCTGATGTATACCCACTGCGCCCTCTATCTTCATAAATTTGTCCACGGCTGTAGCTTGGTAACCCCTCATCAACTCTTTTCTTATTGTGGTTTTCAATCCAGATTTCACTGCCTTGCTGCTGACGATCAATACCATGCCCTTGTTCACTTTGAACGGCTTTACTAACACGATGATAAAGGTGGTATTTGCTCATGTTTGATTCTCAATATGCTTTTTGATTATGCAGCTTATCATACAATTTACTTTTGCCAACTGTGGCTTGCCTTATCACATCGGCGGCGATATCCAAGAACGCAGTAAGTTACTACTACAAACGCCAGAAAGCTTTTTAGCACGTTTTAACGTTGATGTTCGCGTGATGAATGAAGTAGTTTCTATTAACCGACAGGACAAAACCGTTACGATCAAAAACCTGTTGGATGAGTCTGAATACGTAGAATCATACGACTTCCTACTGCTTAGCCCAGGTGCAGGCCCTATTGTTCCGCCAATCCCAGGTCTCGATAACCCGCTCACCCACTCGCTACGTAACATTCCAGATATGGATCGCATCATCGAAACGATCCAAATGAACAAGCCAGAGCATGCGACAGTTGTTGGCGGCGGTTTCATCGGTTTAGAAATGATGGAAGCCTTCCACCAACTTGGCATTAAAACCTCTCTGATCGAAATGGCAGACCAAGTCATGACGCCAGTAGACCGTGAAATGGCAGGTTTTGCTCATGCAGAAATTCGTGACAAAGGTGTCGACCTCAAACTTGGCGTCGCGCTTGAATCTGTGAAATTCGTACCTAACGAACACGTTGCAAGTTTCGACTCTGGTGAGAGTGAGAAACACCAACACCTAGAAGGTGAATTGGAGTTAACACTGAACAACGGTGAAAAACTCACTACCGATATTCTGATCATGGCAATCGGTGTACGTCCTGAGACAAAACTGGCGCAAGAAGCTGGCCTTCAAATTGGCGCGCTAGGCGGTATTTACACAAACGAATACATGCAAACCAGCGATCCTTCGATCTACGCTGTCGGCGACGCGATAGAAGAGAAAGACTTCGTGACTGGCGAGCAAACTCTAGTGCCACTTGCAGGCCCGGCAAACCGTCAAGGTCGTATGGCTGCCGATAACATGCTAGGTCGCAAAGAAACTTACCAAGGTACACAAGGTACTGCGATTTGTAAGATCTTCGACCTTGCTGTGGCTTCAACAGGTAAAAATGAGAAACAATTGAAACGCGCTGGCGTTGAATACGAAAAAGTGTACGTGCATACCGCAAGCCACGCGAGCTACTACCCTGGTGCAGAAGTGGTGTCGTTCAAAATGTTGTTCGATCCAAAATCAGGCAAGATTTTAGGTGCTCAAGCAGTTGGTAAAGACGGTATCGACAAACGTATTGACGTTATGGCTGTTGCACAACGTGCTGGCATGACGGTTGAACAACTGCAGCATCTTGAACTGACTTACGCGCCACCTTACGGCAGTGCAAAAGATGTGATCAACCAAGCGGCGTTTGTGGCAAATAACATCATCAAAGGTGACGCAGCGGCGATTCATTACGATGAAATCGACAACCTGACTGAAGATAAAATTCTCCTCGACGTCCGTAACCCGGGTGAATTGGAGTCTGTTGGTTATCTTGAAGGGGCAATCAACATTCCGGTTGATCAGCTACGCCATCGTATGGGTGAACTACCAAAAGACAAAGAGATTGTGATTTACTGTCAAGTAGGCTTGCGCGGTAACGTGGCATACCGTCAACTGGTCAACAATGGTTACAAAGCTCGTAACTTGATTGGTGGATACAGAACACTCAAATTCTCGCGCTTATAACGGGATAATAAAAACAGAGAAAACCGAGGGATTGGTTTTCTCTTTTGTTTATTTACATGGACTCAAATCTAACTCATTAACCTTCTATCGCCAAACGGACTGCCGCTTGAGCATGGATAGAAGTGGTATCAAGTAGCGTAACATCGGTGTGACTTTGGTTTACAAGTAAGGCAATTTCAGTGCACCCGAGAATCACAGCTTCAGCTCCCTGCTCTTTTAGTTTTTCAATGA
Source organism: Vibrio sp. Y10_XG_PY6 (assembly GCF_024181795.1). NCBI lineage: Bacteria > Pseudomonadati > Pseudomonadota > Gammaproteobacteria > Vibrionales > Vibrionaceae > Vibrio > Vibrio sp. Y10_XG_PY6. Next base: position 920,168 of record NZ_JAMZAQ010000001.1, on the reverse strand, counting down.
TTTTCAGGTATATCGTTCTCGATTCCTCTTTGATTTCACCTTGGCATAACTCTTTATAAATAATGTTATGCACTATAGAGCGATCATCTTGAGCAGGAGTTATGACATCCAGCCCATAGAGGTCGGAAAGCCGTCCTTTGTAAAAGTCTTGCTCCATTGTGAATTGAGTACCTAGGAGTCCGACCTTTTGAACCTCTTTCTCACGAAGTAACTCAGCAGTCGCGTCTGCGATATGTAGTATGGGGATATTAATGCTGGCTTCAATTTGAGGAGCAACTTTGTGCATTGTGTTCGTACAAATAAGAATAAAATCAGCGCCCCCTTTTTCTATTGAAGATGCAGCATCAGATAGAATACTTGCCGTTTCTTCCCATTTACCTTGGTGTTGAAGTTTCTCTATCTCTGAAAAATTCACGCTATACATACAAACTTTTGCGGAATTTAGGCCACCTAACGCCTCTTTGACCCCTTCGTTGATCAATTTGTAATAACTAAGCGTCGACTCCCAACTCATGCCGCCTAGAAGACCGATAGTTTTCATATAACTCTCCAATCGTTATACACCACTATGGGAGGGGTGCTTTTACAAACAAAATCAACCACGTGGATAGACAGCTTTCTAGCTTTGTCACTAGTGAAAACTGGATAAACCTGCGATCAAAAAAAACGAGAACCAAAAAGGACGACTACGCGATTCTCATATCTCCTCGCAACATTGTTACCGCACTTCCAGAAAGCTTAACGTATTCCGGACTCAATAGTTCTGTATAAACAACTCCACTTCTCTTGGATGCTTGGAAGCCTTTTAATTGCGCTTTACCGAGCTCTTTGGCCCAGTAAACACATAAAGCGCAATGAGCAGAACCTGTTACTGGGTCCTCATCAACACCCACCCAAGGGGCAAAGTAACGAGAGACAAAATCAGCGTCAGTGCTTGATTGAGCAGTGATAACAACTCCACGACCTTTTTGTTTAAGTAACGCACTAAAATCAGGTTCGAGTTGCTCTATCAAAGACTCATAATTGATGACGATCAACTGCTTATTATCAAACTGACCATAAGCAATTACATCAGCCACATCGAGCCCTAAGCCGTGAAGCAAATCTGTGTTAATACTTGCTCGCATATCTAAAAGAGGGGCAGGAAACACCAAATGAATGTCGTCATGATCAAGTTGTGCAGTTAAAACGCCGGATAGCGTGCCAAACTCAATGGTATCACCTGTACTATATAACCCTTGCTCTCTCAGCACGTGCACCGTGGCCAATGTGCCATGTCCACACAAAGCGACTTCCGTTTCAGGTGTAAACCAACGAAGTTGCATTGTGTTTAATGACAGAAACGCGGTTTCAGATAGCGACATCTCTGCCGCTATGGCCAACATCATTTCCTCATCAAGGCTTGATTCTGTGATACACACACCTGCAGGATTGCCTTTGAATACATCTGATGTAAACGAGTCGACCTGAAAAATTTTAACTTCCACAAAATATCCTTAAGTTCTATCAACCACTGTAGAACCATTAGCAGCACTTAGTGCATTTGTACCACGTAATGTATTGCACCTGTTGTGTGAGCAGTAAACCTTTATTAACTAAGAAGAAACCACTTTTTCTCCTGATGGGATTTATTGGTATTTTGCCGAAGTAATGAACTCACCGAATGTTTCACACCAAACAACAACAGTATTATATTCAGAAATGGAAATCCCTTGAGGAACCTCAACAACGAAGTTATTGAATGTTTTGACATCACCAACCAAGCTCATCTCAGATTTAAGGTCATTAAACGCTTGTTCAGTCTCGACAAATTTAGGAGATAAATAGAGTTTATAGTCAGGCCCGGGAGCGAGTTTTCCTACCAGCGTAATAGCTTGGGAACTCAAATGAATTTCACCTTCTCCCCAATGAAAAGCGTCGCTATCTTTGAGGTCCCTCGTGACAACTGCACTGTATTCTGCACCTTGCATGCTCTCAGAAACTTGCTCATCGGTCGGCGCAGGCGGTGCAATAAGAATCGGTAAAGTATAGATACCTATCGCAATACCAATCGCAACAGCCACTAAGTGGCTTAACGTTAATTTAATTATACTTTTCAAGGTCATCTATCTTCTTGTTAGTTTCATCAGCTTAGATTTCGGCTCAAATACAGACATCCGTCAGGTTATACGTCTAATAGCCTAATTTCATTACTATTATACACAAGCTGGACCAATGCGCCTTAATTGCTGCCTTTTAGAGTGCTATCCAATAACCCCGTTATTAACGAAAATAACTATTTAAATTCAGCCCTTACGCGCCTTCGACGAAATGATCTCAAGGCAAAGTGAGCAATTAAAAACGGCTGATAATTGATATCAGCCGTTTGCTTATCTGGAATGTCGTTGTACTGGTTTGGGAACTATTCTGCTTCCACCAAAGCGATCTTATCGGATGTCGATTTTTCCAATTTGATCGCAATAAACTTAGAGGTTGGCGTAAACGTTCTATCCCCATAACTATCTAAAGGAACCAATGGGTTCGTTTCTGGATAGTAAGCCGCCGCCTGACCTGCTGGCACATCATAGGCAACAAGCGTAAATCCGCTCACGCGACGCTCTACGCCATCTTCCCATAATGACACCATGTCCACTTTATCGCCCGGTTCAAATCCGAGTTTACGAATATCCGCTTCATTGATAAACAGTACTTCGCGCACACCAAATACACCACGATAACGATCATTTAAGCCGTAAAGTGTCGTATTGTATTGGTCGTGTGAGCGCATGGTTTGCAAGATCAAATCTGGCTTTTGGCCTTTTTCGAGTATCGCTTCGCTGATCAACTGTTTCGGCAACTCACTAGAGCTGAACTGTGCTTTGCCGCTTGGTGTATTCCATCGACGCTCGGCAGCTGGGTTTACCAAGTGGAATCCACCCGGGTGTTTAAGCTTATGGTTAAAGTCGGTAAAGCCCGGAATCGTGTCGGCAATCAAATCGCGAATACGGTCGTAATCTTCAATCGCCCACAACCAATCAATTGGTTTTACCCTGAGTGTCGCATTGGCAATACCGGCAATAATCGCTGGTTCTGAACGCAAATGCTCCGAACGCGGTTTTAGCTGACCAAATGAGATATGTACCATGCTGAAAGTATCTTCAACCGTCACACCTTGTGGGCCCGTCGCTTGCTGATCAATCTCAGTACGGCCTAAGCATGGAAGAATAAGCGCATCTTTACCTGTGACAAGGTGAGAACGATTTAACTTCGTCGAAATGTGTACGGTTAAATTACAGTTTCGCATCGCGTTGTGCGTACGTTCTGTGTCTGGCGTTGCTTGTGCAAAGTTACCGCCCAAACCGATAAATACTTTCGCTTGCCCTTCTTCCATCGCTTTAATGGCTTGCACAGTGTTGTGGCCTTCACCACGCGGGACGGCAAAGTTAAATCGACTTTCAATGCGATCCAACAACAGATCTGAAGGTTTTTCATCAATGCCCATCGTACGGTCGCCCTGAACGTTACTGTGACCACGCACTGGTGAAAGACCCGCGCCCGGCTTACCAACGTTACCTCGTAACATTTGCACGTTTGCGACTTCTTTAATGGTTGGCACAGAGTGACGATGCTGAGTCAACCCCATTGCCCAACACATGATCACACGTTCTGCACGTCGATACATGCTCGCCACCATCTCGATTTCACTTAAATCAAGACCCGATTGTTCCGCGATGTGTTCCCAAGAGGTTGCGTCCACTTCAGCCAAATACTCATCAATACCTATCGTGTGTTGCTTGATGAATTCACGGTCAAATACCGCTTTGCCGCCGTTTTGCAATGCCTCGCGTTCCCATTGCAGCAAGAACTTCGCGATGCCACGAAACACTGCCATGTCTCCACCTAAAGCAGGACGCAGGTACGCCGTGTTTGTAGGCTCTGAGCCGTTACTCAACATCTCAATCGGCATTTGTGGGTTTTGGAAACGCTCTAATCCGCGCTCTTTCAGCGGGTTTAGACAGATAACCTGTGCGCCACGTTTTACCGCTTCGCGCAGAGGTTCAAGCATTCGTGGGTGGTTCGTGCCCGGGTTTTGACCAATCACGAAAATCGCGTCGGCTTCTTCAAAATCATCAAAGATCACTGTGCCTTTACCAACACCAATGGTGTCTTTCATCCCGATTGCACTGGCTTCGTGACACATGTTGGAACAATCTGGGAAGTTGTTGGTACCGAATGCACGGACAAATAGCTGATACAAAAACGCCGCTTCGTTGCTTGCACGACCAGAGGTATAAAACTCCGCTTGATGCGGTGAATCCAATTGATTGAGATGTTTCGCGACAAGTGCAAAAGCCTCATCCCAAGAGACTGGCACATAGTGATCAGATTCAGCATCATATCGCATTGGGTGCGTGATACGGCCTTGGTATTCCAACCAGTAATCGGTTTGCGTTGAGAGAGAAGAAACGCTGTGATTGGCAAAAAACTCAGGATCAACCAGACGATTGGTCGCTTCCCAGTTTACTGCTTTCGCGCCATTCTCACAGAAATTGACTTTACCACTATCTGGCGACTCACCCCATGCACATCCCGGACAGTCGAAACCGCCATTTTGGTTGGTTTTGAGCATAGTGCGAATGTTTTTAACTGCATTTTCACTGCCCCACCAACTTCTGGTTACGGCTTTCAGTGCACCCCAACCACCAGCTGGACCTTTGTATGCTTTTATTTGTTCTTTTTGGCTCACGACTTTACTCCTCGCAGATATACCAGCAAGCAGGGTGCCCGTGAAAACAAGCGCGTTATTTATTGAGATAATGCGGAAGTATTGAAGGGCTTAGTTTCTAATCCATGTATTTTTTAATCCAAATAAGTAACCACTCAACATGCTCTCGCTTGTCCGAGCGTTTACTTATCTAGATTCTTGATATCGGATACCCGCCTACTGTTTCTAAGACTGTTAGATTCAATTCGCATTGTTGCGCCTTGATCTAAATCAAAGATTAAGTCGTTATTTAATATGCATCCAATTGATAATCCTGACCGAGTGATAAACAAAATCTATGACGAATTTTTCCACTGACGCTCATCACATTTTTAATCAATACAGTTTATGAGGTTAATCGTTTCCCCATTCGATTCCACCTAGTTAGCTTAACGAACTCAATAAAATCGGCATTCTTGATAATAGATAGTATCTATCACACTATAGATACTTTAAATTTGACCCTAATTAATATCAGGAATAGCCTTGATTCAGATCAATTTTGAGTGTGGTTTTATTCTTGACTTGGTTTTGGTTTTCCATTTCCCAGTTAAAACGCTCCAGCGCTTAAAAAGTACGGTAGTGCTGTGCCCTTTTTTAGGGAGTTCTCCGTACATGTGACTCACAACGTAAGGTGAACAATCCATTATGGATATCAAACAACTGAAATATCTCATCGCACTTGAACAGACCAAACACTTTGGTCAAGCCGCCGCATTGTGCCACATTACGCAGCCTACCTTGTCCATGAGAATCCGAAGCTTAGAGGAAGAACTCGACCTCGAATTAATCCAGAGAAGTCAACGATTTGAAGGATTTACTGAAGCCGGAGAACGCATTTTAGCTTGGGCAAAAACCGTATTAGCCGCTCATGATGGATTGCAAGCCGAAGCCGCCAACTGCCGTGGTCAGTTGGTTGGTTCACTTCGGCTTGGAATGGTGCCACTCGCCAGCCAAAACCCGATGCAATTGCTCAAACCATTAGCTCAACAGTTCCCTGAGTTACGCTTTCAAATACTCTCCATGACGACCGAACAGATCATAGACCAACTCAATCGCAATCAGCTTGATTTGGGGATGTGTTATGTCGATCAAGTCAACACCGCTTACTTCGATGTTATCGAGCTAGATTCGACCAAACTTGGCGTTTTATTCGATGAGCGTCATTTTGATTTTGCCGAATCTGAAGTGTTGTGGGAGTCACTCAATAACATTCCGCTAGGGCTGCTTTCGAAGGGCATGCACTATCGCCACTCGATTGATCTTAGCTTTGTGAGTAAAGGGCTAGTTCCACAAACCGTCATTGAAAGTAACTCCACCTTTCACTTGATCCAAGCAGTAACCAGTGGCCTTTGTTGCGCCATTATGCCGCTGAATTGTGGATTGGAAGAGTTGAACGATACGCTTCGCATTATTCCTATCGAAGAAGCCGCCGTTCACGCCCCGCTAGGTTTGTTAAAGCGAAAACAAGAACCCTTCTCCGCGCTAACCGATCAGTGCTTCGCAGAAGCAAAAAGCATATTCAATCGATAACAACAACCCACACGTCAATTTTTGGCATACACAACGGCTTATGAGGTGATTTCATGAGATGTACTACTCAATCTTATTTTGAACTGTCCGATTTCAATCAAGCACCACCTCAACCAAGTGCGTTCAATTACCGAGAATTGATTGATGGCCGCCCAGTGCAACAAATGTCGCTGGCGAGTGAATCCGCCTTAGCTATCAGCTACAACGGCATTAGCCAAGCGGTCATGATGGTGACGCCAGGCCATCTGGAAGACTTCGTGAAAGGATTTAGCCTAAGCACAGGCATCGTCCACGATTTCAAAGAGATTAAAGACATTGAAATTGGCGGCGATCACGAATCTCACTATGCGGAAGTGGAAATCAGCAACCGCGCTTTCTGGGCGTTAAAAACACAACGCCGAAATCTTGCTGGCACAACCGGATGCGGCATTTGTGGTGTCGAGGCTCTGGAACAAGCTTTGCCTGATTTGGCGCCGCTGACACCGTCTCTTCCTCCGCGCTCCGATGTATTTGAAGGGCTGCGAGACAAAGTCGCACTGCATCAAGAAGCCGCACGTGAATCTGGCGCGTTACACGCCGCTTTATTTGCAGATTCACAAGGCAACATCAAGTTGTGCCGAGAGGACATCGGCCGTCACAACGCGCTAGATAAGTTGATTGGCGCATTGGCCAACAATCACATCGAGCCTCAAAGTGGCTTCGCAATCATGACAAGCCGTTGCAGCTTGGAGTTGATCCACAAAGCCGTTCGCGCGCGAATCCCCACTCTGGTTTGCTTATCTGCGCCTACAGCGTTAACCGTCGAATGGGCAAGAAGAAACCATTTGAACCTAATTCACTTACCAAAACACGGCTCGCCGCGTCTATACAGCCCTGCGCCTTAACACGTCAACTTAGCCGAATTCCTAATATTTCTAACAGAGACCTCTGGGCCTCTGTTGTTTGCTTCTGATTCCCAATTGATACTTAGCGACCAGCCACTATTCTCTCCAACCAAACGTGCTCCCCCCTTGCCAGCACTAAGCTTGCGTATATTAACCTGCTTGCATTTTAACGCTTTCCAATCCGATAAGAACCCTGTCAAAAACCCATAAATTAGTAAGGATTTTGTGTGACTCTTTTCACGCTTTTCCGCCTTCCTAGGCATTTCTAGGAATTTTTCCTAGCCGATCTAGGCAACCATCTCATGTGCCTCACAAAACCACTCTCTAGAATTCCGCTCAGTCAAAGGTAACAAGAGCGCATAACGGTCTCCGTTGTGTTTCTAAAACAATTACAAGAGAGTTCATCATGTTAAAATTCCTCGAACAGGTGCGGAAGCCGACCCTCGATCTTCCTGTCGAAGTTAGAAGAAAGATGTGGTTTAAACCGTTCATCCAATCTTACTTGGTCGTATTCATCGGCTACCTAACCATGTACTTGATTCGTAAGAACTTCAATGTCGCGCAAAACGACATGATCTCAACTTACGGTTTGAGCATGACAGACCTAGGTCTTATTGGCCTTGGCTTCTCCATCACATACGGCATCGGTAAAACCGTTGTGTCTTACTACGCTGACGGTAAGAACACCAAGCAATTCCTCCCTTTTATGCTGATCCTTTCTGGTCTTGCAATGCTTGGTTTCAGCTTCAGCATGGGCGGCGGTAGTGCAAGCCTGTTCTTGATGGTGGCTTTCTACGCTCTGAGTGGTTTCTTCCAAAGTACTGGTGGCCCTTCTAGTTACTCAACCATTACAAAATGGACACCTCGTAACAAGCGCGGCTCTTACCTAGGCTTGTGGAACATGTCACACAACGTTGGTGGTGCGGGCGCAGCGGGTGTTGCTCTTTTCGGTGCTAACTACCTATTCGACGGCCACGTAATCGGCATGTTCGTGTTCCCTTCTATCATCGCGATCATCGTTGGCTTTATCGGTATGCGCTTTGGTAGCGACTCTCCAGAAGCTTACGGTCTAGGTAAAGTAGAAGAACTTTTCGATGAAGCAGTGAGTGAAGAAGACACCGCTGCTGAAGAAAACCAGATGACCAAAAAAGAAATCTTTGTTGAATACGTTCTTAAAAACAAAGTTATCTGGCTACTTTGCTTTGCCAACATCTTCCTTTACATCGTGCGTATTGGTATCGACCAATGGTCAACGGTATACGCGTACCAAGAGCTTGGTCTGTCAAAAGAAACGGCAATCTCTGGCTTTACTCTGTTCGAAGTCGGTGCGCTTGTCGGTACTTTGATGTGGGGTTACTTATCTGACTTAGCAAACGGTCGCCGCGCATTGGTTGCTTGTGTGTCTCTTGGTTTGATCATCGTATCGCTTGAGTTCTACCAACATGCAACAAATGAATTCATGTACTTGTCGTCTCTATTCGTACTTGGTTTCTTGGTGTTTGGTCCGCAACTTCTTATCGGTGTTGCAGCGGTTGGTTTTGTTCCTAAAAAAGCAATCAGTGTGGCTGACGGTGTGAAAGGTACATTCGCTTACCTAATCGGTGACAGCTTCGCGAAACTTGGTCTCGGTATGATTGCAGACGGTACACCAATCTTCGGTCTAACAGGCTGGAAAGGTACCTTCGCAGCCCTAGATACCTCCGCCATGATTTGTATTGTTTTGCTTGCTTTCGTTGCTATCGCGGAAGAGAAGAAGATTCGACACGCGAAGAAGCTTCAACTTGCACAAAACCAAGCCTAACTTCTCTGCGCGCTTTACTTCGGTAAAGCGCGCAAGATCATTAAAATGAGTTGATCAATTCAGTATCATTAAAGGTTTTTCTATTAGCTCCGTTTTGGGGCTTATTGTTGTTTGTTGTCTGCTCTATTTGGTTGTAATGATGATTCATGTTGCTCTAGTTGATGATCACGTCATCGTGCGTTCTGGTTTCGCACAATTATTAAATTTAGAAAGTGATATTACCGTTGTTGGTGAATTTGGTTCTGTCGCCGAAGCACGCACAGGCTTGCCTGCGGTACACCCACACGTCGTCATCCTAGATATTTCCATGCCCGATGAGAGCGGATTAAACTTACTGAGCGAAATTCCAACTGGCATTGCCTGTGTCATGCTAAGCGTGCACGACTCCCCTGCAATGGTGGAAAAATCACTAAAACTTGGTGCAAAAGGCTATCTAAGCAAACGCTGTAGCCCAGACGAACTTATTCAAGCCGTGAGAACCAGTGCGTCTGGCGGCTGCTATCTTACCTCCGACATTGCCATCAAACTGGCAACACCAAGTGACAAAGCTGCATCGCTTTGCCAACTAACAAGACGCGAAAATGAAGTTTGCCAGCTTTTAGCCAAAGGGCTGGATGTAAAATCCGTCGCGGCAGAGCTTGGCTTGAGCCACAAGACCGTACACGTTCATCGAGCGAATGCCATCGACAAACTCGGTGTGAAAAACAACGTTGAGCTCGCCAAACTATTTTCTCAAGAGTCCTTTTAATGCGAGCTTATGCTGTTACCACCATTTGCGGACTTTTTGTTATGGCTTGCGCCTGGTTCTGCTTATGGGTGATTGCCTATTACTTTGTCAATGATCCAGAACTAGCGATCTTATTGTTTCCTTTCGCTTTACGATTAGGTGTCGCCCTGCACACTCGCACCGCTTATTGGCCGACGATTTACCTTTCGGAGTGGGGGCTTTCCATCGCACTTGCGATGTTACTGGGTCAACCGCAGTGGCTTACCGTGCTGATTGCGAGTATTGCCAGTATCCCGGTCACTCTGATTGCGAAAAAATATTACTACGGAGACCAAAACCGCCATTTAGCCGTGATGAGCGCAGTCATTATTATTAGCGCGTTTATTAATGTGATGGCCGTTGGTTTTCACGTTCCTTCGGTTTACATGGTATGGCTGGCTAGCATTTCTGGAGGCTTGCTCGTGGTGCCTATGTGCTACTTGTTATGGAGTTATTTGTTCCAAAGTCGTTGGTCTCCGCTTAGCTCTCTCCTACTTAGTAATGCCGTTGTATTTCAGGTGCGTCATATCGTGCTTTATGCGCTGCTTTTGATCGGCAGTATTTTGGTGCAAACCAGTTTGCCTGAAGAGCTAAAACGATTTGCGCCATTTTGTATGGCGATTCCAATCATCGTGCTTGCTCTGCGTTACGGCTGGCAAGGTGCCCTACTCGCCACCATGCTTAACAGTATCGCGCTGATTGCGGCTCGTAGCGGGGTGTCGAATCTAGAAATCACCGATTTGTTATTATCTCTCTCAGCGCAAACCATCACTGGCATTATGCTCGGTTTAGGGGTTCAGAAACAAAAAGACCTCAATCACAAACTGCGCGGCGAACTTGCACGCAATCAGAATTTGTCTCGCCAGCTTATCAAAGCGGAAGAATCGGTAAGACGCGATATTGCGCGCGAGCTACATGACGAAATCGGCCAGAACATCACGGCGATCCGCACACAAGCCAACATCATTAAGCGGGTAAATAACGCAGAAACAAGCGTGGGTTGCGCCGACATGATCGAAGGGCTTTCCCTCAACGTGTACGACACCACTAAGCGACTGTTAAGCAAGCTAAGACCAAAAATGCTGGATGATTTGGACTTGAAAGAATCCGTCGAGCAACTGACGCGAGAGATGGAATTCGCCAATCACGGAACGACTGTTCAACTGAACTGGCAAGGCGATTACACCAGCTTGAGTGACACGCTCAAAGTCACCCTATTCCGTTTATGCCAAGAGTCATTGAATAACGCCGCCAAATATGCAGAAGCGCAGTTGATCAGTATTGAACTGACGATCGGAGAAACGGCGGTGTCACTAATGATTCACGATGATGGTGTCGGCTTCAAAGTTCAGGACAGCATGAAAGGCATGGGCGTTCGCGGCATGCAAGAGCGTGTGCACGCGTTAGGTGGAAAAATGGTTATCTACTCCACCAGCGATCAAGTGATCGGCACACAAATCAGCATTACTTTACCTAAGGTGTAACTCAAGATGTTTGGATTTTTACGTTCACCTAAATTTACTCAACCGAGTCTGAGCAACGAGCAAATCGACCAGCGTTACCGCCATTGGCGTTTGCACATTATGTTGGGGATGTACATCGGCTACGCAGGTTTCTACTTTACCCGTAAGACCTTTAACTACGCCGCACCAGCGATGATTACCGACCTTGGCTTAGATAAGGGCGATTTGGGTCTAATCGGTACGCTTTTCTACATCACCTACGGCTGCTCGAAGTTTATTTCTGGCACGATTTCAGATCGCTCTAACCCTCGTTATTTCATGGGGCTAGGCTTGATTGCGACAGGTCTGGTCAACATCGCGTTCGGTTTTTCTAGCTCACTCGCGGCTTTCATTACTCTGTGGATCTTAAACGCCTGGTTCCAAGGCTGGGGCTGGCCTTCATGCTCCAAGCTGTTAACTACTTGGTATTCACGCTCCGAGCGTGGCTTCTTATGGGCGATTTGGAACACCGCACACAACGTTGGTGGCGCGCTGATCCCTATTTGGGTGGGCTATTTAACGTTGCACTACAGCTGGCGTGAAGGCTTTATTCTACCCGGCATCATCGGGGTATTACTCGGTCTATTCGTTTGTTGGCGATTGCGCGACAAACCCACAACAATGGGCTTACCAAGTGTCGGACAATGGCGCAACGACGCACTAGAACTTGCGCAAGAAAATTACGGACGTGGCCTCACCTACCGCGAAATTCTGAAATCGTACGTATTTAACAACAAATACATCTGGCTGCTCGCGTTCAGTTATGTGTTGGTTTACATCGTCCGAACCGCAATAAACGACTGGGGAAACCTGTACTTAACAGAGCAGCATCACTATAGCCTGATTAACGCCAACGCTGCTCTATCGATGTTTGAAATCGGTGGTTTTGTTGGTTCATTGGTTGCGGGTTGGGGCTCAGACAAACTCTTTGGCGGTAACCGTGGGCCAATGAACTTGCTGTTCGCGATTGGGATTTTCTTATCTGTCTCTGCGCTTTGGCTGATGCCCCTGACCAACTTTGCATTCCAAGCGGCGGGATTGTTCTCCATCGGCTTCTTTGTCTTTGGGCCACAAATGCTGATCGGTATGGCAGCGGCGGAGTGCTCTCACAAAGATTCTGCCGGCGCGGCGACAGGATTCGTGGGCTTGTTCGCCTACATGGGCGCAGCATTGTCTGGTTATCCACTGGCGTTAATTCTTGAAGAATATCATTGGACGGGTTTCTTCATCACCATTTCAGTTTGTGCAGCCGTCATTGGCCTTTTATTGCTGCCATTTTTGCAAGCGCAACCATCACGAAAACCACTCGAACCAAAACCTCGGTTGTAAATCGACTTATCGCCTTTCGGGCAAATTGGCGAGTGACCTAACCGCGCTCGCCCTCCTTATTTAACGTATCTCTGCTCAATTTTTCTTCCGATTCAGTTCGGAGGGTTAACTATGGGAAAAATTCATGAATTTGAACACTATTTCATCGCATAGCTTCTTTCAAATGAACAACAAAATCCAAAACTACGCTTGGGGAAGCACCTCTTCTATTCACGATTTGTTTGGCTTTTCTAACGAAACGAATGAGCCTCAAGCAGAAGTATGGATGGGTACTCACCCAAACGGCTGCTCTGAAGTTCAGGTGGAGCAAAACACGCTGCCTTTGTCTGAACTGATCAAACAAAACCAACCCGCTTACTTATCAGCAGAAACCGCAGCGAAATTTGGCGACCTGCCCTTTCTGTTTAAGATCTTAGCGGCCGAACATGCACTGTCGATTCAAGTTCACCCAAGCAAACAAGATGCCGAAATAGGTTTCGAAAAAGAGCAAAGTGCTGGCATTCCACTAAACGCGAGCCATCGTAACTACAAGGATCCAAACCACAAACCTGAGTTGGTGTACGCGTTGACAAGTTACCAAGCCATGAACGGTTTTCGCTCGTATTCCGAGATTATTGAGGCATTTAGCCTTTGCGATATCGATGAGCTACGCGCGCCTCTTGACACATTCAAACGCGAAATCAACTCACAAGGTTTACGAGATTTCTTTGTGCACATTCTGACCATGGAAGGCGAAACAAAAGAGCGAGCACTGAAACAACTTCTTGCCCACACTTCACGTCAATCGGAACAAGGCACTGACAGCGACGTTTACCAGCTCATCTTGGATCTATCCACTCAATACCCCGGCGATGTCGGCTTATTTGCGCCATTGCTGTTGAATGTCATCACGCTGCAACCTGGCGAAGCGATGTTCCTGAGCGCAAGAACGCCACACGCTTACATTAAAGGAACGGGATTAGAGATCATGGCGAACTCAGATAACGTTTTGCGTGCAGGACTCACGCCGAAACATATGGATGTTGAAGAACTGGTTAAATGCACAGACTTTGTGCCTAAGCCGTTTAACAGCCTTGTTCTAGAACCCAATGCCGATGGTTGCCAAAACCTTTACCCCGTTCCAGTGGCAGACTTTAGTTTCTGCATTCTAAACCAACCGAACAATGAAGTGGTTGAGGCAAACAGCGCAGAGATTTTGATGGCGATTGATGCCGACCTGACACTCATCAGTGATAACGGTGAGACGTTAACCGCAGCGAAAGGACAATCTGTATTTGTTCCTGCTTACGTTGGCCATTATCGCATTCAAAGTGCGGGACGTGTGGCTCGCGCCTTCAACTAGTTTGTGAACAACTGATTCAAACTAGCGTCTGACCCAAGGGACTGGGTTAGACAATTTATTCCTTTCATAGATTGAGCCAGTCCGCTTTTAAGGCAATCATGCTTATCCCTTGTCGACTCCAAACACTCACAGTCCAATTTATCTAAGAGCCATAACCTCCCGGCTCTGCCATTTACTGCAACATTCATTGTCAAAACTCATTTATTTCCGGTAAATTCGCCGCTCCAATATCAAATTACTTGGATAACAAAGGCGCTCACACAGTGGTATTTGTTGCAAAACGTATAATCAACGTTGTAATCAAAGCCTCAATCACTACAATCTCTGGTTCGATTTTTCAGTTAACGTTTGTATGCCGAAGTTAAACCAAGATAACCCTGTTCAAAGCTCCGCCCTTTCCGATATCGAAACCAGCAGTAAGATTCAATCGGCATTAGAACCGAAGTTTCACAAGCCAGAGAAACGTCTCTGCTTAAGCCCTGGTCTATCGGATAAGCATTTGGCGCGCCGTTGGCAAGTATTGGAACACGTGACCAATAAAGATCATCTTCTTGATCCTTTCACGCAGTCACATTGCGACGCTTACTCCAACAACATCGAGCACTTCATTGGTACTGTCAATGTGCCGGTCGGCATCGCAGGTCCTTTACGCGTCAACGGTTTGTATGCGAACGATGACTTTTTGGTTCCGCTCGCAACGACAGAAGCCGCGTTAGTCGCTTCCTACAACCGTGGCGCAAATCTTATTACCGCCGCTGGTGGCGCGAGCGCATTGTTGCTGAGTGAAGGGGTGAGCCGAACACCAGTGTTCGCCTTTAATAACCTTGCCAACGCTGGCCAGTTCGTCAGTTGGGTTGTGACCCAGTTTGACGCATTTCGTCAAATAGCGGAATCCACCACCTCACATGGCAAACTCAAAGACATCAATGTAAATATCGAAGGAAACCACGTTTATTTGGTCTTTGAATACGTGACAGGTGACGCTTCCGGACAAAACATGGTGACCATCGCAACAAACGAAGTGTTCCATCATATTTTGGCGACCAGCCCAATCAAACCAACTCAAGCATTCTTGGATGGCAACTTATCAGGCGACAAAAAACCAAACGCGCACACGCTGCGCTCGGTACGCGGTAAGAAAGTATCCGCCGAAGTGACCATTCCTGCAGAGTTGGTGGAAAAATATCTACATACAACGCCAGAGTCTATGGTTCAATTTGGCAAAATGACCACGGTGGGTGGTTTACTCAGCGGGACGATTGGCGTCAACGCGCATTACGCGAATGCCCTTGCCGCGCTGTACATTGCTTGTGGTCAAGATGCCGCTTGCGTTGCAGAGTCTGCCATTGGTATCACTCGTATGGATGTGGACGCTCAAGGCAACTTGTACGCGTGCGTGACCTTGCCAAACATCATGGTTGGCACGGTTGGCGGGGGCACTGGCCTTCCAACGCAAAAGGCATGTTTGGATATTTTGGGTTTGCACGGCAACGGCAATGCGAAAGCCTTAGCCGAAGTCGCGGCCGCGCTTTGTCTGGCCGGTGAACTCTCAATTGTCGGCGCATTTTGTGCCGATCACTTCTCCCGAGCTCACCATAAACTTGCTAGAAAATAATCCTTTTACTTTGTACAAGAGAACACCCATGCGGTTTTCTCTTGTGCCAATAAAGCAACTTTATTTATTAGCTCATAAATTAGTTTAAGTTGTATTGTAGACTTAATGATTACACCACTCTCACGTTGACCGCATTATTGCAGTATCACCACACATTCCTCGCTATATCACTGTTTGACCCTATTCTCACGCAATATTAAATATCAGTACGTTACCTAAATAAATATCAAAAACATCTAGCACTAAAGTACCAAATTCATAGATTGAGTTTTTTGTTAGTCACTTATAGAGACTATACTCGTTCCTGCAGCTGCTTGATTTTTCTAAATTTATTATTTAGCTCAAATGAGCTTAATCACTCCCGTTAAATGGATTTAAGTCGTTCCCTCGGGTAAGCGAGTTAACTATGAGACGTCAGAAACAAAATGAAATCTCTTGTTGGGTACTAGGGTTGATTATCTTATTACTAAGTTACGTCCCTTCAGTACCAGCAGAAATGGAACTAACGCCCTCCGATCAAACCGTTGCGCGTTTCCTCTATCAGAGCACTTTTGGGCCAACACCAACATTAATTGATGAGGTAGAAGAAGTCGGGATGGAAAGTTGGATATCTCAACAAATCTACCTTCCTGCCACCTATCATCAACCGCTCTATCGGACACCTTTTTCCAAAGGCGCACAATCCAATCGCGAAAATGCTTGGTATCAAATTGTTATTACTGCTGATGATCAACTCAGACAACGCATGGCGTATGCATTAAGCCAGATCTTAGTGGTCTCTCGCTATGGCGGTGTTCTTTCCAGTAAGCCCACAGGTCTAGTCGACTACTATGATGTATTGATTGCTAACGCTTTTGGCAACTACCGAGATTTATTATATGACGTTTCCATTCATCCTGTTATGGGCAGCTATTTGTCCATGCTCGGTAGCGCAAAAGAGAACAACACGACGGGTGCATTACCTGATGAGAACTTCGCTCGAGAGTTGATGCAGTTGTTCACCCTAGGCTTGTATGAACTGAATATCGATGGCAGTAAAAAGCTTGATCGTAAAACGGGTAAGCCTATCCCCACATATACCCAAACGGATATTCAAGAGCTCGCTCGAGCATTAACTGGGTGGAAAAATGCCGATTTAGCGTTTGTCGAACCGATGCGAGTCATCAGCCACCGACACGATGGTGGCGAGAAACGATTGCTTGGTAACACAATTCCTGCTGGTTTAACTGCGCAAGAAGAGCTTTCAAAAGTGATCGATATTTTGATGTCTCATCCAAACATGGCGCCGTTTGTTTCTAAGCTACTTATCCAACGTTTTGTAACTTCGAATCCAAGTCCGGAGTACATCGCACGTGTTGCTTCGGTATTCAATAACAATGGCAAAGGAGAAAAAGGAGATTTAAACGCGGTCATTCATGCCATCTTGCTCGATTCTGAGGCTCTAGGCATGACAGATACCCCGCCAATAAAAGTGAAAGAGCCAATACTGGTCCTAACTAATTTTCATCGAGCAGCGGGTTTTACAATCAAATCTACACGTTACGAAGACGCCACTACGATGATGAATATCGCCAATCAAGGACCTCTTCGTTCTCCTTCCGTATTTAATTTTTACTCTCCTGAGTACCAACCATCTAACGAGTTTACGGAGTCTGGTATTAGCTCTCCTGAGTATGAGCTACTGAACTGGTCCGTTTATACCGATTTGGTCAACTATATGTTGACCAGCACTCGCAGAGGCGGCGGTGATTCCTACACTCTCGATCTCGGCGAGTTTTATCTTCTTTTGGATGATCACGATGCCTTAGTCGAGCTGGTTAACGCACGCTTCTTTGCTGGAACGGCCTCGGCGGAATTAAAAAAACTCATGCTCACCGTGTTAGATGAATATCGTGAGGACTATGTGCCAACAACAAAGCTCGCCTTGGTGATTTTTACCGCCATTTCCGGCGATGAATTCTATATTCAGGATTAGGAGTGGATTATGGATATTTCAAGACGACATTTTATAAAAAGCACTGCATCGATGGGCGCTTTAGCTTCGCTTGGTCTACCGGGTTATTCTCTCGCGGCGCCATCCAATGACTTTCGAGCATTAATATGTGTCTATTTAGCAGGTGGAAACGATGCGTTCAACACTGTACTGCCGTTGTCTGACGCGCACTATAACCAATATGCCAAAGTCAGAGGGGCTCTTTCTGTCGCCAAAGACGACATACTCCCTATCAATTTGCGTACCGCCGATAGCTCGGATAATCTGGTAGAACTTGGCTTACACCCCAAACTAAAGGCGCTGTCTTCAATTTTCGAACAAGGCGATGCCAATATCGTGCTCAATAGCGGCATTCTCAACCATCCCGTTACAAAACAAGCGATTGAGCTAGGTGAAGCGTCACTTCCCGAGCAACTGTTTTCCCACAATTCACAAACTGACGCTTGGTTACTTGGTGGTATGCAAGAATCTAGCAACTTGGGTTGGGCAGGAAGAATGTTGGACGTATTAACTTCTGAATCAGAAATAACCCCGCTATACAGTGTGCACGGGAACTCGCTTTGGTTACGCGCGATGGAACACCGCCAAACCGTGCTGAAAAAAGACCGTGCGGTTCAGCTTACCGCGATTGATAACTCGCTATACAAGGGGATCTATGACCAACTGCTTTCTCATCAAACAGAGAATCCGTTTAGTGGTCACTTTAATTTGATGGTTGATGAGTCGATGATGATGAGCCGTGTGCTAAGCAAGCAACTCAATCATATTGATGACGCGCCGCTGTTCACCTCATCAACACTCGGCAAGCAGATGCAAACCGTCTATAAATTGATCGCAAGCCAAGATGTGTTAAAGCAACAACGACAAGTCTTCTTCGTTAAACACTCTGGCTACGACCTACACGATTCTCAATTAGTTCGACACCCCGTACTACTCGAAGATCTAGCAACTAACCTCTTAGCAATGTATCGTGCGATTGCGCGGTTGGGGCTAAACAAGCAAGTCACCTCTTTTACAATGTCTGACTTTGGTCGACGGATGACAAGCAACGGTAACGGCACCGATCACGGTTGGGGTGGTCATCAACTATTGATTGGAGGCGCAGTGAATGGTCAGCGACCTATCGGTACATGGCCTGAACTAGTATTGGGTGGAAACGATGACTATTCTCAAGGTCGACTTATCCCCAAAATTGCAGCCGATCAAGTGGGATCAACCCTCGCGCAATGGATGGGCGTGAGTGATAACGCGGCACTGGAATACGTGTTCCCGAATATCCGCAATTTTGCTAGCTCAAACCTTGGCTTTATGGCTTAAGCTGCTTTAATGAGCTCTTAATTAACGTGTCATGAAAAAGGGAGCATTTGCGCTCCCTTTTCAATATCATTTCTGCTGAGTGTCCGTTACGCTTCGTCGCGACGGCGCTCGTTACACAGCTTAATGGCACGCTCAAGCAATTCTAGCGCGGATTGCTCACATTCAGGCAGAGCCGCATCACTTTCACCAATTGGCGTTACGCGGTCACCCCATTTCAATACTGCCGCACCCCATGTCAAACCTGCACCAAACGCAGCAAGAAGCATGTTATCACCTGGGTTAACTCGGCCTTGCTCTACCGCTTCACATAATGCAATTGGCACCGTCGCTGCAGAAGTATTACCGTAGTTTTGGATGTTCACAAACGCTTTGTCGTGTGGGATCCCAGATAGGTCACATAGGGTTTGAATAATACGAATATTCGCTTGATGGGGAATAACAACGTCGATTTGGTCGGTAGTTAACTGTGATGCTTTAAGCACGGTTTTCGCAGCTAGCCCCATGCCTTTTACCGCACGTTTGAAAATTTCTTGTCCTACGAAGTTGAAATCCCAGTAACCGTTGTCTTCCGCAAAACGGTCCATACAAGTACCAAACTTTGGCACGGATAGAATATCGCGACCTTTAGCGTCACAACCAATTTGAGATTGCAATAGACCCGTTTCTTTTTCTGTTCTTGATAACACAACGGCGCCCGCGCCATCACCAAATAGAACTGCGGTATCTCGCATGGCCCAATCGATGTAGAAAGACAATCTTTCCGCGCCAATAATGATTGCGTTGCGATAGTTACCTGATTGAATCAAACGTGTGCCCGTTTCAAGGCCGTAGACAAATCCCGTACATGCGGCATTTAAATCAAAGGCCGCCGCAGAACGAATGCCCAAGTTCTGCTGTATTTTAGATGCGATGTTTGGAATAAGTGAATCCGGAGAACAAGTCGCCACAATGATTAAATCAACGCCGCTTGCGTCAACGCCCGCGCGCGCCAAAGCGTGTTTGGCAGCAACGGTTGCCATGTCTGAAGTATTTACATGGCTAATACGGCGGTTTTCGATACCGGTGCGGGTACGAATCCACTCATCTGAAGTATCAAGGAAAGTGCTAAGATCATCGTTAGAGAGCACGGCAGGAGGAACACATTTCCCCCAACCTGTAATTTCAGCGTAGTAATTTGTCATCGCAGACCTATTTATTGTTGTATTTTAATAAAATTTCTTAGAACCTTAGGCTCAAATACAAACCTGCTCTGCGTTATTTCGGCAGGTTAAAAAATAAGTATACAAATAATGAGGCTGACTGGTAAGTCATGTTTTCATCAATACGTAATAAAGGAAGAAGTCATGTCATCGTTTAAAACTCGCTGCCCTTCATGCGGCGGTCTGAATCGTGTCCCCAATGAGCGTGTTGCAGAGTCTGCAACTTGCGGTAAATGTAAAAGTGCACTTTTTGATGGCGCGCCTGTCGAAGGAACGCAAGATAACTTTTCTGCTCTATTACAAAGTGATACGCCTGTTGTCGTCGACTTTTGGGCCCCTTGGTGTAATCCGTGCGTCGGTTTTGCCCCTGTTTTCTCGGATGTCGCTCATGAACAAGCAGGAACGGCTCGTTTTGTAAAGATTGATACAGAAGCACAACAAGCGCTCGCTGCACAATTTGGCATTCGAAGCATTCCTACCATCATGGTTTTCAAGAACGGTCAACGTGTTGATATGATCAATGGTGCGCTACCGAAAAGTCAGTTTGATCAATGGTTAAATCAAGCACTTAATAAGTAATTCTCCACGCCAATCTTACTGGTAGGTTGGCGTTTTTATGCAACTTATCGACCTATCTATTTAACAAATATTATTTGTCGAAACGACTTAAATTAATCATTTTACTTGCCTAACTATTAGCCTCATATTCGCGCCGAATAACCCATAGATTTCATTTAACTTATAGGCGCAAAACAGTGGAAAACACAGTCGTTCCTGCAGCATCACCACGAGTTACAGTTCCAGTCGTCGCACTGTCTCTTTATGCGGTGGCTTCGGGCTATTTAATGAGCTTGATCCCTCTCATGCTCGGTGAATACAACATCTCAGCAGATTATGCGAGTTGGTTGGCGAGTGTTTTTTATGGCGGCTTATTGGTCGGCGCGATGTTTATTGAACGTGTCGTGCGTCAAGTGGGTCACCGTAAAGCGTTTATTGGCTGCTTAGCGGCATTCTCGCTAACGATTGTCACGCTACCCGTTTTTGCTAATGGGTTAGTGTGGCTTGCTGCTCGTTTTATCGCAGGTATTGCCGTTGCGGGCGTTTTTGTCATTGTTGAATCTTGGCTAATGTCTGGCGACGAAGCATCACGTGCAAAACGTTTGAGCTTGTACATGCTATCGCTTTATGGCGGTTCTGCATTAGGCCAATTTGGCATTGGTGTACTTGGCGTAAGTGGCGGTGTTCCGTTCATTGCAATCACAACTCTGATCCTAATGGCGATGTTGGTGCTGATGTTTATTGAGTGTGAACAACCAAACAGCCATGAATCAACCGCTTTGTCATTTAAGCAAATCGCCAAGCTAAACCATGCTGCAATTATTGGTTGTGTTGTATCAGGTTTGACCTTAGGCGCGATATACGGATTAATGCCTGTTGAGCTCACTAACCGTAAAATCAACCATCAAGACATTGGTACATTGATGGCACTAGTGATCCTAGGTGGCATGTTGGTTCAACCAATGGTGACCACATTGAACAAATACATGAGCCGCACAGTGCTAATGGCGTTCTTCTGTATTTTGGGTATTTTTTCGATCGGTTTGACCTTTATTTCATCGTCAGCCGTGGTATTAGCTGCTGCTTTATTCTTTTTAGGTGCAGCTACTTTTGCCTTGTACCCAATTGCGATCAACTTAGGTTGTGAAGGACTTGATGAGCGCTTTATTGTCTCTGCCACACAAGTCATGCTGTTCAGCTACAGCATTGGCTCTGTTGCTGGCCCGGTTGTGGCTGATAAATTTATGGGCCAAGAACATGGCTTACTAGGCTACTTGTTTGCCGCTTTGGTTGCGACTGGCGTATACATGCTACTTGCAGCGAGCAAAACTAAGCAGCGTATGGCCGCTGGCCTCTAACCACGCAACTTCTACTCAACGAAAACGAGGGCATGTCGCCCTCGTTTTTATTCTTCGCTTTTTTGTTTAGATAAACGTTTGTGACGGTTTGACGCGTTCGCTGCAGGTTTTTCCGGTACTGTGCGCTTTTCATGAAGTAAATGACGAACCGCCAAGATGGGATGTTTCAGTAGCATTCTGGGGCCAGAGTAACGCATCACCAAACGCATTTGCTCTTTCGGGTCCGGTTTATAACAGTGAATCGGACACTTGTTACACGTAGGTTTATTCTCTCCATAAGGACAGCGGTCAAGACGAACTTCTGCGTATTCAAGCAGCTCACGACATTCTGAGCACAAGTCACTTTTTGTTCCATGGTGATCGTGACAGTAAACCTCTACCATGGCTTTTACCGTCTTAAATTCAGTGGCGAGCTTGCCAAGTAAAATATCGCTCATGATCTTCCAAAAATCACAACGTCATTGTGTAAAGTTCTAACGTTCGACCATTATCGTATTGCTGCTCAACTCGTTCAAACTCAAAGCCCAGTTTTTTGAGCAAACTTATACTACGAATATTGTCATTGTTGGTGATGGCAGCCAACTTATCGAGTTTCATTCTCTCTCGAGCATATTCCAGCACCGCGGTTGCCGACTCGACTCCGTAGCCGCAACCATAAGCAGAAGGTAAAAAACCATACCCAAGATCGTAGTGTTGCAATGTGTCACGTTTAACTAGCCCACAAATACCGATCGGTTGTCCATCGTCTTTTTTCTCTACTACGAGTAAACTCACACCTTTAACTTTTTGCATGCGTAGCATGTTTTCTTTTATATAACGCGCCGCTTCATATTCAGTACGAATTTGTTTATCTCCGACAAAACGGTAAAAGTCTGGGTGGTTATAAAGTTCTAATATGAATGGTGCATCATCTACACTCACAAGACGTAATATCAAACGTTCAGTGATCAGTGTTTTCATTTTGACTCCATTAAAACGCGAGAGATGATTGGACATAGAAACGTACTTGAATCTTGCGACCGACGTAAGGGCTTATTTAGTTGTAACTTGATAAAAAAATAACTATCCTGCCCCGCTAAATTAAAGGACCACCACCATGAACCGCAAGAAGAAAATCAATCAGATCTTAAAAGCAAAGCAGAAGAAGCATAACGCTAAGCTACATAAGAGCAATAAGCCGCGTTATATCTCCAAAGCTGAACGTGCAAAAATGGAAGCTGAAGAGCAAAACCAAGCTTCGGAAAGCACGGAAAATGTTGTAGGCACAGTGCCGACAGATCAAGCTTAAAAGAAAAGCCGCTTTATGCGGCTTTTTTGTTTGTTGTACGGAGAGAATTGACTTTAATATTCAACACTGTAGTTCAGTGTGAATGTGCGACCTCTTCCTTTGTAGTCGTAAGCTGCTGCATCGTAGTGTGCCGCATAAAGAATCTGCGCACGTTGACCCCAAGCGGTTGTGTAGTCTTCGTCAAATAGGTTTTGAATACCAAAGCCTAACTGCCCAACAGGTAGTGTTACATTACCCAGAAGATCAAACGTGGTGTAGCCCTCCAACTTATTGTTGGCGTCATCTTCGTAATCAAACATCGTCTGACTTTGTAGACGAATCGAGTACGAATCTTGGTAGTATGCAGCCCATGCATTAGCCTTAGACGTACTGGCTTTACCTGCGCTCAAATCTTCCCATTTACCATCGGTTTTCAGCTCAGAAACTACGTAGTGTCCTGATGCCCCTAACAGGATATCGCGAGTCACCCAGTAATTGATGTTTGCTTCTGCACCGTAAACACGCTGCTCGTCGTCAACATTCGTAATCAACAACGTTTTTCTATCATACTTGATGGAGTTGTCTGAAAGCGAGTAATAGCCTGCCGCCTGAAGCGCAAGAGAGTTGGTATCAAGACGGTAACCGATCTCATAGCTGTCCGTTTTAATACCTGACATTTTTGAGTCAGACACGTTAATGCTGTTGTTCAACGCATAGTGACCGTTTGCATCTACAGCATCATAGCTGCCTTGACCATAGTACTTCGCAGGATCAGCAAGTTCGAAACCTTGGGAGAAATTTGCCCAAAGTTGAGATTCATCATTAAGCTGATAAATGGTGCCCAAATTAAACAGACTTACAGAATAGTCGGTGCTGCCACCTGGTACCGCATCCGCTGATACGCCCTTACCCGAGGCAATCTTCTTTTGTACGCTATAGGCAACAAAGTCATCAATCTTGTTGTCCATGTATTGATAGCGGTAGCCTGCTTGAACGGACCATTCTTGATTAATTTGATAGTCACCTTGAACAAACATTGCGTAAGACGTTACATCTACACCTGGGTAACGACCAACTTCGGCGTACGTTTTATTAATCAAGTTTCCAGAGTTGTTTGCAATGCTTGGATCGAACAGAGCTTGATTGCTCTCAAAACGGTCTAAATACGTATCAACACCATAAACAAGGTTGAATGATTCCCAGTTTTTTGCCAGTGCCAAACGTCCAGCAAAAACCTCTGTCTTTTGCTGAGAAGCACCTTGGTAATAAGGAGTAAACGTTTGGTCTTCACTTCGGTAAGACAACTCGCCAATCAGTTGATGGCCGAATACGCTGTCGTGAGCGTAGTTCGCACTTAAGAGAACTCGCTCTGTACCGTGTTCACGATCGGAATCGAATCCCTCTCGTACATCAACAAATTTATTGTTAACAATGTACAAGCCGTATGGCGAATCTTGCTGGCTGTCATAGTATTGTGCGACAAGGTTTAACTTGCTGGCATCGGAGATTTGAATCTCTGTCGATCCCATCACATCAAGCGTCGAGTTGTATTGCAGAGAACCTTGGGAAATATCTGGGGTGACAATGTCGCCATTTGCGTCAAATGCACCTTGTGTCTCGGTGTACACAACCGAACCCCTAGCGGCAACTCGATCGTTACCACCGGAAATAGACTGGGCTAATTTGTAATCAAAATCGTCGCTACTGTTAAAACCTGTAGTGCCACTCACGTACGATTCAAATGACAATGCATCCGAATACGCTTTCTTGGTGATAATGTTGATAACACCACCTGTAGCGCCAGCCCCATAAATGGAGGTTGCACCAGATAGTACTTCAATTCGCTCGATGTTGAATGGGTCAATTGCATCAAGCTGACGACTAATTGGGCGAGAAGACTGCAGTGAGACACCATCAATCATCACCAACATCGCTCTGCCACGCAGGTTCTGGCCGTAGTTAGTTCGACCACCCGTACCAACGTCTAGAGAAGGGATGGTTGCAGAAAGAATGTCACCAAGTGTCTTGCCCGCGCGATATTGCTGAGCAATTTCCTCTTGCCCTACAAACCAAACCGTTCCTGGAATATCAGAGATCGATTTCGGCATCACACTGCCCACGACCACCATTTGTTCATCACTTGGTGTTGATGTTTGTTGAAGTTCTTCCGCAGCTATTGAGCTAACTGCGTATCCACTGCTCATCGCAAGTACGATGAGATTAAGAGAAAACGTCCTTTTTATCATTGTATTTATCTTTTTGTTGTCAACAAGAGCATGCAATGATACTTATTCTCACTCTCAAATCGAGCACTGTTACATAAGTTAACCAAATGTTAATTAGGATTGTGCTTGCTCATAAGTTGTCGATTTTTTTCTAAACGAGGACAATCTTCACAAAGCTTTCTGCCTTCACACTTATAGACTAAACAACAGCTTTTTCTGACCAATTTTAGCGGCTGATCCAGTGACGTCTCATAAAGTGAATGACTACTGTTGGCATCTAAACCCAATGCCTGTAACCACAATATGGCATGCTCACGCAATGTCGTGTTGGTCATTTGCGGAAAACGCTGTTGAAGACGAATCAAACAAGCCATGATCCCATCCGACATCAATTGATGAGTGAAACCTGGGCGAATGCGCGTCCATTGACTCATTTCTTGTTGGTAGAAATCGAACAACTCTCGAATTTGACGTCCGGCCTCTTTTATTAATTCTTCTGGCTTACCATGTATATGTGTTTCGTCAGCGAATCGATATCCAGACACAAAACAAGGCTTGAGGTGCTGCGCCATCTCACGAATGTTTGGCAACGTGTGGAAACCGTAAATAGAAATGAACGCAACATAAACAGGCTGCCAACACAACAAATCCCACGTTCTCGTCAACCAATACGCTTTTCCCGCTTCCGGATGAGCCTCAGACAACTGTTGGTAAAGGCCTTGAATGATCGGATTGATATCATTTTCGATATGAATAACTTCTTGCCCTATTTCGCCAATATCACCGTGAAGGTAAGGCGTAATCTCACTCGAAGTTTGAAATAGTTGCGGGAAAAATTGCTCAGACATGATGGTTTATTGTTGGTGTAGTCATTCTGACACCTTTATACCCAAGCACTAATCGCAATGCAAACTATTATCTTTTGTGTTCACATAACAAGAACCTATTCTCATCTGTGGTCTCTGTCTCTATTTTCAAGCTCTTTGCGCCCGTAAGGTCTGGTTACGTATGCGATGAATAGCAACAAACTCTTAAACCTCTTCGCATTTAGCGCTGACATGATCGCAAAAATACACAGCATAAAAACACCCTGATAAAACTGTGTTAACAGTTTCCCTGTGTAGCGTGAGTTATTGCCAATAATTGAATATTGCTGTTTCTTATCCAAAGGAGTGTGAACAACATGAAGTATTTTCTTTCTGAATATCGGGACAATGTAATTAAGTAATTTGGCTATATAGCCCCCTGTTTTGAATAAGGAAATCCACATGTTGTATCTTGAGTTTCTATTTTTGCTCGTGATGCTGTATATCGGCTCACGTTATGGTGGTATAGGCCTTGGGGTCGTATCTGGTATTGGTTTGGTGATTGAAGTCTTCATCTTTAAGATGCCGCCAACCTCCCCTCCTGTCACCGTTATGTTGATCATCTTAGCAGTGGTAACATGTGCATCCATTCTTGAAGCGGCTGGTGGTTTGAAATACATGCTGCAAGTTGCCGAACGTGTGCTTCGTAAGAACCCAAAACGCGTCACCCTGATCGCTCCTTTTGTTACTTACTTTATGACCTTCTTGCTCGGCACAGGTCACGCGGTTTACTCCATCATGCCAATCATTGGCGACGTTGCACTGAAAAACGGCATTCGTCCGGAACGTCCAATGGCAGCCGCTTCCGTCGCTTCGCAAATCGCGATTACGGCCTCTCCAATTTCAGCGGCAGTTGTTTACTACTTGGCACAACTCTCTGATATTCAGCACGAGATCACTCTGCTTTCTATTTTGCTCGTTACTGTTCCAGCGACGCTATTCGGTACGTTGCTGATGTCACTTTACAGCCTAAAACGCGGTAAAGAACTGGAAGACGATGAAGAATACCAAGAGCGTTTAAAAGATCCGGTGTGGCGTGAAAAGATCCTCAACACCACTGCAACGTCTCTTGATGAAGTGCTACCAACAAGTGCTCGTAACTCTGTGTTGCTGTTCATCGCGTCTATCTTGGTTATCGTCGTTATCGCGATGTGGCCGGACATTCGTACCATCGTGGATGGCGCGAAACCAATCAGCATGGCCGTTGTGATTCAAATGATGATGCTCTGCTTCGGCGGTATCATTTTGCTTGCAACCAAAACTGACCCACGTGACGTACCAAACGGCGTAGTATTCAAATCAGGTATGGTGGCTGCCATTGCTATCTTCGGTATCGCCTGGATGTCAGATACTTACTTCCAATACGCAATGCCTCAGTTCAAATCTGGCATCGTTGAGATGGTAACCAACTACCCTTGGACGTTCGCGCTTGCGTTGTTCATTGTATCGGTTGTGGTGAACTCTCAAGCAGCAACGGCTCGTATGATGCTACCTGTTGGTCTTGGCTTGGGTCTGGATCCGGCACTGCTTATCGGCCTAATGCCTGCGGTATACGGTTACTTCTTTATTCCGAACTACCCTTCAGATATCGCGACAGTGAACTTCGATACGTCAGGTACCACTAAGATTGGTAAGTGGTACTTCAACCACTCATTTATGTCGGTAGGTTTGATTGGTGTGATTGGTGCTTGCTGTCTGGGCTACTTGTTAGGACAAATGATCATTCCTTCATAATTAGCCAAATCAACAATAAATTAGAGGCGAGTCATTGTACGTTAGCGTACAGCCTGAATGACTCGCCTTTTCTTTGTCACGTTAGTGATTACAGTAAGAAGTCATCATCAATCGCGACAAAGTTATCTGCACAATCAATCAGAGTTTGGGATGTTAGCTTAGGCACACCATAAACGGTCACCGTTTTATTGAAGCGCTGCTGAATTCGTTCCACCAGAAGACTAAAGTCCCCATCTCCAGAAACGAGAATCACTTCCTCAACTTCGGGAGCAATTTCAATCGCATCAAGAGTAATACCGACATCCCAGTCGCCTTTCGAGCTGCCGTCACGACGCTGAATATAGGGTTTAAGCATTACCTCAAACCCAACACCGCGTAAAATGTGATGAAACTGACGCTGTTTTGGATCGTTACTCGCGATGGCATAAGCACGAGCACTCACCACCTCTTTCCCTTGCGTCGCAACATACCAAAACTGGTTGTAATCAAAATTACTGCGATACGCTTCGCGACAGGTGTAATACACATTCTGTACATCAACCAAAATGGCGATTTTTTGTTTTCTTTCCGAATTCATCTATTTCTACGCTCAATTTATTTGCTGCCTACCCTATGCCAGTTTTGGAAAAAGCACAATGAGCCAATTCCACTAAACTTAACGTATAAACGGTATTTGGGTTTCTAGGGGAACTGTCATGGGCGGAAAGTTACTAGTGATACTACTTTCTTGTATCTTGTCATCGACAGCATTCGGTTATCCAGCACATTCAAAGTACTGGCCGCATCGGAGTGTGCTTTACTTCGCTCCAGAAAACGATGAATACGTTAAACAGTTCTTACTAGAAACACTCATGAATGAGTGCGAGTTGGAAGACAGAGACGTGGTCACATTAGTCATTACAGAACAAGGCTATACGTCTCCAGCTTGGCTCAAAGAAGAATTTGATTTGAAAATGCTTGCCAAGCTGTATGAAATTGAAAAAGGCTCACATACCGCAATTTTACTGGGTAAAGATGGCCAAGAGAAATACCGATGGGGCGCAGAAACGGATTGGCCTTTTATCAACAACTTGATTGATCAAATGCCAATGCGTAAGCAAGAAATGCAGAGACGTCATAGCCCCTGCAAAATCTAACCATTAGATGAACTTATTTTCTAAACCAGTCTAGTTTGTTGTGCAACTGAGTCACGCAGCCAACGACGATCAATGCTGGACTGATCGCCTTCTCAGCCATTTCAGAAAGTTCGTTCAGTTTTCCTTGGAACACGCGCTGCTCTGGACGCGTACCATTTTCAATAATGGCGCATGACATCTCTGGATCTAATCCATGAGTGATCAGGTTATCCATGATGTGACCGCTTTGCTTCAAACCCATGTAGAACACAAGTGTGTTGTTAGATTGCGCTAACGAATGCCACTCAATTTCGCGACCGTCTTTTTGCACGTGACCTGTAATAAATTGAACGCTTTGCGCGTGGTCGCGATGCGTTAATGGAATACCCGCGTAAGCTGTTGCACCCGCCGCCGCGGTGATCCCTGGCACCACTTCGTATTTGATGCCATATTCTGCAAGCTCTTCTAACTCTTCACCGCCGCGTCCAAAGATGAAAGAATCACCACCTTTTAGGCGCACAACGCGTTTACCTTCTTGTGCTTTTTGTACCAAGATTTGGTTTATTTGATCTTGAGGTACACAGTGAAAATCGAGCTTTTTCCCGACATAGATCATCTCAGCAGATGCGTGAGCCAGTTCAAGAATGTCTTTCGACACCAATCGGTCATACACCACAACTTCAGCCGCTTGAATCGCTTTCAAACCTTTGACTGTCAGCAATTCTGGATCGCCCGGCCCCGCACCTACTAGAGAAACAAAGCCGCTGTTTAAAGATGAGTTCGCAGTAGTCATATCAACGCCTATCGGAAATTTGGATATAAAGAGTAACACTCACGTTATTAACTTAAGGTTCAAACTACTCCAAGGAGTTATTACTTTTTATAGCCAAATCAATACAATATCTATTGAAAGTTAAATGAGTTGAGTAGCCCTACCTACCATAGCTAGGGCCAGATAAAAGCAGTTTATTTTGCGATTGCAGGTTCTGCTTTTACTTCTTCTTCAACTACGTTGATAGAAGGCGCTGTTTTCGCATGAGTTAGATACAGTGGCAGACAAGTCATTACGAGACCACCAACGATGTTACCTAAGATGGTTGGGATAAGATTGAAGTTCAACCAAGTCGCGATACCAAAATCCGCACCTAAGATCATACCCAGTGGGAATAGGAACATGTTTACTACTGTGTGCTCGAATACTAGCGCGAAGAAGATGAAGATTGGGAACCACATCATCGCTACACGACCAGATACTGAACGTGCCGTCATGTTGCCGATCACGCCTAGGCACACCATTAGGTTACAGAAGATAGCGCGAACAAAACACGTGATCCATCCGTCCATGCCCATGTTTTCGAAACCAAGGCTACGGGCAGTCGATACAGCGACAAACTTCTTCGCTACCGCATTCAATTCTAGAGAGAAGTTACCGGTTAGAGAGATAGCCACTAGGTAAGCCACTATTAGAGAACCAATCAGGTTACCCAAACCTACCAATCCCCAGCAACGGAAAATACGACCCCAAGTGATACCCGGACGGTTAGCAAACTTAGCCAAAGGAGCAAGACCAAAAACACCTGTGACAAGGTCGTAACCCATCACACTGAGAATCACAAAGCCCACAGGGAAAACAAGCGCCCCCACAAGGCCAATGCCCGTTTGTACAATCGCGGTAATAGCAACCACCACTGCAAGAGACAGAATAACGCCTGCCATCGTGCCACGAAGTAGAAGATCTCGAGTGCTGGTATTAATTTTCGCTTCACCCACGTTGATCATGGTTTGCACGAATTCAGCAGGTTTAAAGTCTGTAGACATGAATGTGTCCTTATTCAAAATTGAAAGTTAAAAAGTTAAAGATTGAATAGAGAAAGGCTTCCCGTTGACACCCACTGCTGTCGACATCATCTCGCTTCCCTGTTCCCCCAAGATGACGCTTGGAAAGCCTTTGTCTATTGAATCTAAGTACTCAGTGCATTCCCTCCCCTTAAGGAGGAGGGAGTGCGAACCAAGCTTATACAGAAATTTCTACTTCACCGTTGGTTACACGCGTTTTGTACGCTTTCACGTTAAAACGCTCGTCTTCCATACAAGCACCTGTTGTCAGGTTAAAGCGTTGCTTCTTAAGTGGGCTTGCTACCCAAAGTTCGCCTTGGTGCTCACAAATCAAACCGCGAGAAAGCACGTTTGATTGGAAGAACGGGTCTGTGTTGCTGATCGCCAGCACTTCTTCTGCTTGTGTTGGGCGGAATACCGCAACTTGCTGACCATCAACCAGTGCACAAACGCCAGTGCCCGGTACGATGTCGTTGATTTGGCAAATCTTTTCAAATGACATGTTCAACCTTCCCTTATGCTTCAGTGATAGCTACGTGTAGGATGTCGCCTTTCGCTTCAGGATGTTTCTCCGTGAAGGTCGCTGGACGATGCTGTTCGCGCTCTTGAACAAACACGACATTGTCATCGCGCTTGTCAGAGTTGATGAAGTGTGCGAAACGAGTCAGTTGTGATTCGTCATTGATGGTTGCAGTCCACTCACATTCGTACTCGTCTACAAGCTTCGCTACGTCTGCTTCTAGTTGAGCGTTAATGCCAAGTTTGTCTTCAACAATCACTTCGCGTAGGTAGTCAACGCCACCTTCCATGTTTTCCATCCAAACCGATGTACGTTGTAGTGGCGCAGCAGTACGGATGTAGAACATCATGAAGCGGTCGATATACTTGATTAGCGTTTCTTTATCTAGGTCGCTGGCTAGTAGGTCTGCGTGACGAGGTTTCATGCCGCCGTTACCACAAACGTACATGTTCCAACCTGCGTCAGTCGCGATGATACCAAGGTCTTTACCTTGTGCTTCCGCACACTCACGAGTACAGCCAGAAACACCGAACTTCATCTTATGAGGAGTACGGATGCCTTTGTAACGGTTCTCGATGTAAGAACCTAGACCAACAGAGTCTTGAACGCCGTAACGACACCATGTTGAGCCAACACATGTCTTCGCCATACGAAGTGCTTTTGCGTACGCTTGACCTGTTTCGAAACCAGCGTCGATAAGCTTGCGCCAGATCTCTGGAAGATCGTCTTTTTGAGCACCAAACAGACCAATACGTTGAGCACCGGTGACTTTGGTGTACAGGTTGTATTCAGCAGCAACGTTCGCTAGCGCACCCAGTGCTTGAGGCGTTACTTCACCACCCGCCATACGTGGGATCACAGAGTAAGTACCGTCTTTTTGGATGTTACCTAGGAAGTTGTCGTTCGTGTCGTGCAGCTTAACCAGTTGTGGCTTAAGAATGTGCTCGCCCCAGCAAGAAGCTAAGATCGAACCAGCCAATGGTTTACAAACTTCACAGCCGTAACCTTTACCGTATTTCTCTAGAAGCTCATCAAACGTTTTGATCTCTTCAATGCGGATTAAGTGGAACAACTCTTGGCGTGAGTATGCAAAGTGCTCACACACGTCGTTCTTCACTTCGATACCCGATTTAGCAAGCTCAGCATTTAGAACAGAGGTCACTAGAGGAATACAGCCACCACAGCCTGTACCTGCGCCAGTCACTGCTTTGATGTCACCCAATGTGTGGTGACCATCAGCAACCGCTTGAGCGATCTTGCCTTTGGTTACGTCGAAACATGAACAGATCACTGCGCTTTCTGGTAGTGCATCCGCACCGAGTGCTGGTTTCTCAGCACCTGCGTGTGCAGGAAGGATCAACGCATCTGGGTGTTCTGGTAGGTCGATTTCGTTCAACATCAATTGAAGCAGATCGCCGTAGTCAGACGTATCACCCACCAATACCGCACCGAGCAGTTTCTTGTTGTCTTCAGAAACGATAAGACGTTTGTAAACTTCTTGCTCTTCGTTCTGGTAAACGTAACTCTTACAACCTTCAGTGCGACCGTTCGCATCACCGATAGAGCCGACTTTCACACCAAGCAGTTTTAGCTTCGCAGACATATCAGCGCCTTCGAATTTGCTTTCTGTGTTACCTAGTAGGTGATCAACGGCAACCGTCGCCATCTTGTAACCCGGAGCAACAAGACCGTAGAACATGTCGTTCCAAGACGCACACTCACCAATCGCGTAGATGTTCTCATCAGAAGTCTGGCAATGGTCGTTGATGGCAACACCGCCACGAGGGCCAACTTCTAGCTCCATTTGACGAGCCAGTTTGTCTTGTGGGCGAATACCCGCTGAAAATACAATGAAGTCTGTTTCTAACTCAGTGCCGTCAGCAAAACGCATAACGTTGCGAGCATTTTTACCTTCTGCTGCAATCTCTAGCGTATTTTTGCTGGTGTGAACGTTCACGCCCATACGCTCAATTTTTTGACGAAGTTGGTTACCACCAGCAAGGTCAAGTTGCTCAGCCATCAGCTTTGGTGCGAACTCAACAACGTGTGTTTCTACACCCAATGCTTTTAGTGCGCCTGCCGCTTCAAGACCTAGAAGACCACCACCGATAACCACGCCTGATTTGCTGTTTTTCGCACACGCTTCAATCGCTTTTAGATCTTCGATCGTGCGGTAAACAAAACAGTCTTTGCTTTCATGACCTTTGATAGGCGGGACAAATGGGAATGAGCCTGTAGCAAGAATCAGCTTGTCGTATTGAACTTCGCGACCAGTGCTTGAATAAATAATGCGGTTTTCACGGTTAATGTTAATCGCACGTTCACCGATCAGCATGTTAATACCGTGTTTCTCGTAGAAGCCTTCTTTCACTAAAGAAAGTTCATCTGCAGTATGGTGAGAAAAGTAAGAGGAAAGGTGCACACGGTCGTATGCGACACGAGGTTCTTCACAGAAAACGGTAATCTCCATATTAGAGATATCAGCTTTCTCGACTAAGTCTTCAATATAACGGTGCCCTACCATACCGTTACCGATGACTACTAGCTTCAACTTGCTCATTATAATTCCTAAGGGTTAGGTTCTTATCACTGAGCTCATTGTTAATTGTGAAAGAAAATTAATACATGATGTAAATCAATTACAATTTCAAACTACCCTAAAGGGGTAGATGAACGTTTTTATCTTGATATTGAAGAATAAAAGGTAATTTATTAACGGATGTTGGTAGTTTTTACAAAATGAGATAACCGCAGTCATGCTCACAAAGGACTATACAGTTTTGGCTTTTACAGAATGGCAATGATTGTCGAGTTAAACCACGCTAACGATAAACCCTGCTTTGTTTAAAAACAAAGCATTCGTTTTAACCTAGCCGTTTCAAGGCTATTAAAGGTGAACAACTGAAGTGACTGAAAGTTTTAGAAAAATCAAGTCTCACAACAAAAATCTTTTACTAGCTAAGTCGCACTATAAAGACTAGAATCTGATTTAGTTCATATGGAATAAAATCCATATGATTGATACCGTAATTGACATATAGAGTGCCGTCCCATGTTTGTGAGGCGGCCTTTTATTTGGGAGTCATAAAATGTCAGAAAACAATTCTATCTACATTTCAAGCTTAGATATGAACCGAATCACGGCTTTGTTGGATAAAATGCCAAACATCGCGGCGGAGCTTGTTGAGCTAGAAGCAGAGCTAGACCGTGCGACGGTTCTTGAGCCAGAACAAATGCCAGATAATGTGGTCACGATGAACTCAACTGTAGAGTTTAAATTTGCAGGTGAAGATAGAACCATGACAAAGACACTGGTTTACCCATCTGAGCTGAAAAGCAGTGATGATATTTCCATTTTTGCGCCCGTAGGCAGCGCACTGATCGGTTTGTCTGTTGGTCAAAAACTTGAATGGCCAATGCCAAATAATCAAGTGAAGACAATTGAAATTGTCGATATCACCTACCAGCCTGAGCGTTGTGGTGCACTAAACCGCTAACCCTCAGTAGTCCCGGTGCAAAGGCCTCATTTATGACTTTGCACCAGGAGAGCCCCTCGCTTATCCCCTATTTCCCTCTTTGTTTTTCCAAGCATTTACTTTGCTGCTCTTAAGTGACATCACCGATTCTTTATTATTTACCGCATATTCAATACTTATATCTCCAAGCTCAATCATAGAAATTGCAAAGTATTTTTCGTATATTGTCGCTCCGAAAACGACGTAAATTATACGCAAAATGGAAGAATATCTAACTCGAATTGCCTGCTTAGAAAAAGAAAATGAAGAGCTGAAGCGGAAGAATGCGCGACTACAAGAAAAGTTGAATGCTGCACTCGACAGTAATGGACTGTGTTTGTGGGAGCAGCATATTCCTTCAGGTACTTTGACGATATTCAATATGCAGTGGGGCAAAATGCTAGGTTATCAGCCCCATGAGTTAACCGCGACGGTTGAAACGTGGAAAAACAATCTCCACCCTGAAGATTATGATCTTGCGGTGGGTGCATTTGAAGATCACCTAGCTGGCAAAACCGACCTTTATGAGGTAGTTCATCGCATGATTCATAAAGACGGCAGTGATAGTTGGGTCTACGATCGAGGGCGCATCGTCGAGTATGGTTCTGATGGCGAACCACTACGCATGATGGGCACTCATATCGATATTACAAAAGAAAAGCGATATGAGCAGCAACTGGCTAATTTAGCTTCGAGTGATCCATTGACCGGATTGTTAAATAGAAAAGCAATTGAGGAAAACTTTAATCATCAACCTCAAACCAAGCCGTCTCAGCAGTCTGCCTTAGTGTTTGTTGATATAGATAATTTTAAAGCAGTTAACGACCAGCTAGGCCATCATACTGGTGATACTCTCCTCATTAATATCGCCAATAGCTTAACAGAGCTTGCGCCAAGCAAGTCTCAAGTCGGACGCATAGGAGGAGATGAGTTTGTCGTTTTAAGCTCTTATTCAAATCAAGAAGAAATATCTCAACTTTGTGATCGACTCTTAAGTTCCATCATTCCTGCGATAAATCAGGACTTAAATAAAGTAACGATTGGAATGAGCATCGGTGTTTGTCTATTTGATAAAGGAAAACAACAGTTTAATGAAGTTTATCAAAAAGCCGATCATGCAATGTATGAGATAAAGAAAAATGGCAAAAATGGCGTTGCCTATATCCAGATATAATAAGTCTCTTGTTTTTTGAAATTAATATTTCTTTAATTTGACAATTTTCTCTATGGAATTGATAGCGTCTTATTTTTAATAAGTCATTTATATAGGAAACAAAAGAAATAACAAACAATTAAGAGTGTTGCATACTACACGGTGTAATATTATTACTGTCTTTGTAACTGCTTTTGTTGCATACAATATTATTTCTTATTATTTTTATAAAAACCACCAGTAAAAAGTAGTTAAACATTATAATTCATAAACTTATAAAAACCGAAATGCATGGTTGAATTTTAACCACCCCTTCTGCTAATATCTCGCCTCGTGTTTAAAAGTAATAAACACACACAAATATAAAACAAACTTTATAAAACATAATGCACACTTGATAATTACTGGTTCTATTTGGGTAGAGCTCGGTATTTATTTTATTTAAAACATTATGAATTTGTAATTTCATTTAATATCAAAATATTAAGTAGGTATATAAATTGAAGAAGGTCATCCTCCCTCAATTGGGCTTTGTTGCGTCAAATTTACGCTTGCTAGCTCTTGGCTTTGTAACCCTCGTGTCAGCATATTCTTTTTCATCAGAGGCTTATGCTGAGCAAGTGGCTAGTGGTGAACAAAAAACATTAGTTGTACTCGTCAATTTCCAAGAAAACCCTCAAGAGATCCCGATCTCTAAAGAAGACGCCCATCATGTTGTTTTTAATACCGTTAGCGACTTCTATTCGCAAATGTCCCAGGGGCAACTTTGGCTATCTGGTGATGTTGCTGGAACATTCACCTTACCGATATCAAACCAAATTTGCGATGATGATGCTGTAGCAGCGGAAGCCAACAAAATGGCTGAAACTGCGGGATATCAACTATCAAACTATGACCGTTTTATCTACTTAACAACCAAAACTGGATGTGCATCAGAAGGCTCTGGTAGTCAAGGAGTAACTCCCTCTAGAGCGTCAATAAATGCGGTTTTCGAGCCTCGAGTTATCGCCCATGAATTAGGACATAATTTTGGATTGCATCACGCTTCCGCACTCGACTGTAAAGACGGTACGTTAGCTGGTGATTGCCGTGTCATAGAGTACGGTGATAGCTACGATACAATGGGTAACTACGATATGGGTTACTTTAGCGCCTTCCAATTGGAAAACTTAGGGTGGCAGACCTCCCCTGCTCAAATCATTTCTAGTGATGGTGTTTACTCTATTGATGCCTATGAAGACTTTGAAAGTACTTCATCAAAAGTTTTAAAGATCCCAAGAGGTACCGATCCAATTACAGGTCAGCGCCAATGGTTTTACGTTGAATATCGACAAGCTCTTGGCTACGACAGCTTTTTACGTGACCGCTCGTACATTGTATACCGCCAAGATGTGACAGAAGGTGTAGTTGTGCGCCTAGCGACAGACGGTGATCTTAAAAGTAGCCGCTTGCTACACATGAAGCCTGACTCCACTTTCAAACAATTATTTGGGAGTAATGACTGGGAAGACCCTGCTCTTCCAATTGGTGGAACGTTCACCGATCCAAAAACAGGCGTGTCGATTACTTTGGAAAGTGCTAATGGTCAAAACGCACAGGTCAGTGTCATATTTGGTGGTGAATCCGGGCAATGCGTTGCGACATCGCCTCTACTCTCTCTAACCCCACTATCAGGTTCTGATGCTAATGCCGGAGAAACGTTGGCGTATAATCTTAAAGTGACGAACCAGAACAATACAGAATGTGCAGACGCGACCTATACAACGGCTTTAAGCGTTCCTGACGGATGGAATTATGACGCAAGCGCCTTGACGGTTCCTTCCGGCATGAGTGCAGAAACGACGGTCATGGTTACGTCAAACAGCGATGCTCAACCGAACTCTTACAGCATGACCGTTGACGTTATAGATGCTGAAAATGAACAATCAGCCAAAACCGAGCTATCTTACACAGTGTTGTCTGAGTCGACGTCACCACTTGAGGCTGTGAATGATAGCGTAACGATCAGTGATAAATCCGTCGTTCGCATCCAGCAGTTAAATAATGACTCGTTTGAACAATCGACCTCTCTTGCCATTACGGTCGCTAAGCCAAACAAAGGCAGCGCCCGTGTACTGAGTGATGGCTCCATTGAATACACACCTTCGAAGAAGTTTAAGAATAATGATTCATTTACTTATACGATCAGTGACGGTCAGTCTTCTTCAACCGCGACGATTAGCATCACCTTACAATCGACTTCTGGTGGGAATGGTGGTGGAAACGGTAAAGGGAAACCGAACTAAATCACGAAACTCATATGAAAAAGCCTGGAGAATACTCCAGGCTTTTTATTCACAAGACGTCAATTAGTTGCTTGGTGCAGGACAAATGTCACAGTCTGCAGAAGCTGTATTCGTCGCTTGAGTATTATCGATTTTCAAGAAACCAACCGCTGTCACAGTATCACGGAAAGATTGCGTTTCTGCATTGCTAAATGCCGTTGGGATATAACTACCAGTATAAGACTGACATTGATCCGAAGCGAGTTCGATATTATCCACTACTGTCACGTCATCAGAAGCATCCTCAGGCGTACCTGAGTCATCCACAACAGAAACATTCACTAAAGTAAGTCCAGGCGTTGTGTTACATACCATTCCCGAGAAGCTCACTTCAGCAATGATACCATTTTCAGTAAGCTTGAAGCCGCTTTCACATGATTTCGTTACACTAATCATTGGAGACAAGCTCAATGACTCACATGGATCACTTGCGGTATCACTAATGGTCGCTTGGCCACCCGGAGTCGCAGCTGCTGTGACTTTCACCGTATTAGTTAGACCATTGCTTGTACTTTCAAAACTGCCGCTGTATGAAGCACTGTCACCTGAAGCAATGGCACCTAAGCTATGTGTAGTACCTGCTTCTAAATCCTCTACAACAACATCGTAGAGCGTACCGACACCATCATTAATCACGTCGCCGCTGTATGAGTAAACGTAACCATCTTCTGTTTCATTCACGACCGCTTGATTACATGTTTTAGTGATATCAACACTACACAACTCAAAGTCACCAACCACAAAGTCTTTCAACTGAGCGGTAATACTGCTTGATGCTCTTGTTTCGGCTGCAAATGAGCTAAAACAGGTGTCTGTTTGTAGAAGTTCAGTAAGGTTTACACCACCTTCAAAGAAGGTTTCTGGAGGGAAGACATTTTCGACACCACTTTTTGGCGTATACGCCCATGGTGCAGGTGAGTCAGTTGTATTGGTTGAAGCACACACATCTTGCGCGCCTGGTGAACACAGTGCATTTGTCTTAACTTTCAAACGTAAGTTTGTCGCAGCACACTGACCATCTTGTGGATCATTGTTAGCAGCTTTAGCACAAGTTGTGTCCCATTCAAGAACCAAAATTTCAGGGCCATCGTTTGCCCCTTGCAAATAATTCACCTGAATCAAAAGGTCGCCAGCAATATGTTGACCCGTGAATGTACCGTCAGGGTTCAGACCCACTGAGTCTTGATAAAACCAAAAACCTAAGAAGGCATCACCGCTGTTACCGAAACGGTCTGCACCAAAGGTGAGTACTAGATCATTGTCGATAATATATGCTGCCGCATACGCATGAAGAATGTCCCCTTTATCAAGTACCGTACCAGTCTTCCAACCGAGTTCTGGTATGTCTTTGATGTCTTTATTACCACCAGTAAATATTGTATCCGGTGTTGCCGTGTCATTTTCAAAGCTAAATACTTGTGCTCCGCCGATGTTTGGCGGCGTTGACCAGTCATCTGGAGCACCTACTCCAGAGTCATCTATCGCATTAGCATTTGCTTCTAACTCAAACACGCCATCTGTTGGTGTTGCAAATGCAGAGCTACCTATTAGCAAGCTTGTAAATATTGCATAAAGAAAGCTCTTCATCGTATGCCAGATACCTGACTTACAAGAATTCATAACCTACTCCTTAGAACGCTTCTAAAGCTAGACGAAGGTCCCTATGTCATTAATTGCCTTTTAAGAAAAAGTGAAAGCGAGATACAACTTTCGTTTCGAGCTCGTATAACGCATAGAGCATGCCACCACTTAAGGTTATGATTTTATTAAACTAAATATTTTCAACAGCGAAGAGAATGAACAGAGTGTTCAATTTTAAAGAAAGAGAAAGAAAACAAAAGAGACAAAAAACCTACGATAACAAAGATATATACGTGTTCTAGGATAATGTTACAGATTGACACTTTATTGTTTACACCTGTGACAGATGCACAAAAGCGACGGTATTGAAACTGTCCACTATGAATATGAAATAGACGCTTACTCACCTGCCCCAACTAATGTGAAGGTGATGTGTAACACCTGTTTGCATAGTGTTACATCCTTTACACATCTAATTGAATACTCATTTAACTAAAACATATTCAGTCGTTTAGCGAATAAGTTTTAGCTCAATCATTTATGAAAATATAAACAAACTGTTCACCCCTCTGTACAAAAATAAAAAATAATCAACAAATACAAAAGGTTAAACATGGAACACTCTATGCTAGTCAACTGGCGCAGTTTAACTCTGTGAGAAAACTATCACGTATGTGGGCTCAAGGACGTAGCGAGCCCACTTACACAAGGAGGTTTTATGAAAACCATATTTAACTCTTGGTGGGGCAGTAAGAGTTACCGTTGTTCCACTTTATGTAGCCAGAATATACTTACAGCGATCAATATCAGCAGCATGTTTAAGCTGTTTACTTGGGTCATAGCGGTTAGCTTAGTGCTGAGCTCTCAAATTGTTTACGCATCCGCTGGCGACCCTTCAAGCCGAGGCGTGCAACCAATATTTGTTGAAGGGAATAACACCTGTCAACAATTACTTCCAGGGATCGATGGTTTGATAGAATACAAGCTTGAGCCAGTTACAGACGGCACTTTCGGTGATGGCATGCTTGAAGTGGTTATTGATCAACAACCTGGGGCAAAAACCTTCAGTTGGGATCAAGGTGATAGCCCTGTGATTATGCAAGCTATCTTTGTGAAAGGTGGTCCTGACGGAAACCTATATAACTACTTTACAGATGGATTATTGTATCAAGATGATGCCTTACTACATGCACCTGTGGGTAAAAACGGTAGATACTATGGCTTAAGTCATATTTCATTCTGTTACACACCAGGCGTACCAGACATTAAAATCACTAAAACTTGTACATTTGGTGATGTTGTCAATGGTAACACTTTGAAATACAACTATAAACTCACTGTAGAAAACACCGGTGACTTTGCATTGTATGATGTTGTGGCAACAGACACTACAGCCGTTGACAACGATATGGCTGCTGGTGACCATGTGTTCAATTTAGCGATGCTCGCCGTTGGACAAACGCAAGAGTTTAATGGTTCGTTTATTATTGACCAAAACGGTATCACTAACTATGCAGAAGTAAGCGCAGCACTTGAAACTGGTGGTGGTGTTGCGGTTTCTGACAACGCAGATTGGGAATGCCCAAGCCAAAACATCCCTGGTTCATTGTCTCTAGAGAAAGACTGTAGTGTCGTCGTCGTGAATCGATTTGAAGATACTGGTATTAATGAATACGGTCTTCAAGTCAATTACAGTGGTAGTGTATGTAATACCTCCAATGTCACCATTGACGGCATTGTCGTAATCGACAACAAAGACTCGAATCCAATCCAGGTTGGTATGCTTGCGCCTGCTGAGTGTTACGACTTTACTGGTAACTACGAGCCAATCCCAGGAGATGGTGAAGGCCTTCCATTACCGGGTGAAGAAGTCAGAGCGTTTACAGATACTGTGGATGCGAGTGGTGAAACTATCTTCGGTAATGTTGTCGTAGAAGCGATAACAGCGTCTGCAGAATGTACGCTATGTCCAACTTGTCCAGAGCCAGTTAGCTGCCCTGAATAAAGTCTCTTACAACTTAATAAAACAACGCCTGACGTTAACTCGCCAGGCGTTTTCTTTCGAACTATATCGTTATCGTTCTATTTATTCTTACCTTTCCCATTGTTACCAGAGTTGCCAGAATCGCCACCGGATGAGGACTCTAACTTCACTGAGACCTGAGCGGTCGAGCTGCTTTGACCATCACCTATGGTATAGGTAAAGCTGTCGTTATTTTTGAATTTCTTCTCAGGTGTGTAACGCAGGGTGCCATCTGATAACAGCTCTAGTCGCCCCTTGCTTGGTCTAGTAAAAGAAACCACGCTTGCAGAGTTTTGCTCTCCAACAACATCGTTTGCCATCACATCGATAATCACCGACTGTTTCGAAGACATAGTCACCTGATCATCAACAGCAACGAGCTCTGGTGATGGCGAGATTTCATTGGTTACAGAGTAATTCACGGATGCTGCGGTTTGCAGACTTGAGTCTTCTCCGTGCGTCACGATCATCTTCAAAGCATAGTCTTTATCACTAGCGTCCACCGAAGATACGACTGATATCATTACTTGTCCGGTTTCACCTGCTGCTAGCGTGATTGCATTGCTGCTTGCTTTCCAACCAGTTGGCACTGACGCGTTTACAGAAAAACTGCTCGCAGAACAATCTGCACTATCTTTGTTGCTAATAGTGACCTGATATTGAACCTCATCGCCGGCTGCAACCGAGTTGTTTGTTGCAGCTTTCGCAGTCACTGATGGAGCATTAACAGTACAAGTCCCGATATTACCGTTTTCAGAGCCATCAAAGACAACGCTTACTTCGGCGATGCCGTTCGCTGCACTCACCAAACTCAATGTTACACCTGAGTCTGGGTCAGTATAGCTACTACCGACCGGCATAGATGGGTCAAACCAGTCATTTCGGCCAAAAACCGCACGATATTCAGAATCAGTTTTAAAGTGAAGCAGATTACTGCTGCGGCCATCGCCTTCTACAGCGCTTCGAATGATGATGCCATCCGTAACGTCCCCACGATAGAACGAGTAAGAACGAGCATCTAAAAAGTCGTCAAACCCAATAGACTGGCGGTATTCAATGTAAAACCATTTTTTTGCACCTGTAGAAGGATCAGTACCACGAGGTACTTTTATCGTAACTGGCTGATCACTAGTCGTCTCGTAATTCGCGATGGAGTAAGTACCATTTTGAGTAACTTCCAGTGTCTTTGAAGCGTGCTCTCCCTCTAGCCATCCTAGTCGCTCGCGCTGGAAAGTATTCAAATAGCCGATGTCTGGACCACCCATTACATCATAGGTATCACCGTATTCACGCAACGTACAGTTGTCTGAAAGCGTATGCTCGCCACAATCAAGAGCACGAGAGTGATGCAAACCAAAGTTATGTCCAAGCTCATGAGCGATATTCATCGGAGAAAAATCACCATTGATGTGCGCGCGTGAAGGCATGCCATCAATAGTTGCCGATCCAGCGACACCACATGCCGTTTTTGTCATCAAGTAAACAATACGATCGTACTCTTCAAGCTTCACTCCCGCAGCGATGGCTTCTTGATCCGCTGCATCTTGAACAGCGGTAAAATCACAAACCTGATTAGACAACGGCAAATTAAACCAACCTACGACTTTCCCAGACAGCCACATTTGATCAAAAGAGCTTTCACGGTAGAAGTCATTCACTGTGCCAAAGATTAGATTATTTGCCTCTGACAAAGTTAATGGCTGCTCATTTGGGTTTTCTTTGAAGTTCAGCAGGATAACCAATGTATTTTGCTGTCCCGTCGTACTTCCTGCTGCACTGGCGTAATGGATGCTCTGTAAACAAGCGAATATTACTAATAAAAATGACAACCCTTTATTTAGGATTGTTCTATTTATTTTAATATTTTTTATCACTGCTTCACCTAATTTTAAATTAATAACTAGTTCACCTTCCCGCCAATATAAGCAGAAATGGCAGGGTAAAATAATATAAATTTTAGGCAATAAAATGCCCTAGCCTATAAAGCTAAATATGTTCCTATATACATCAACATGGTTATAAAAATATAACCACCAAAAATATAAGAGCCGGAATCATAGCAAAGCAACCGGTCAAAATTCAACCAGAGAGCTAAGTGATTTAGGTTAAGTTTATGTAATAATAAATTTATCCATTTTTGTCAGTTACTTAAAATAACCTTATGATTGTTTTATATGAACAACCTTTGTATTCAACAATGACTTTAATAAATCACTTGCACTACAGCCAATTTAAATCATTAAAAATCAAAAAATTAGAAATTGAGCTAAAACAACCTCAATTTCATCGCATAAAGTTATAACCTTTAAATTCATTAACTTAATAACGA
The DNA here is from genome assembly GCF_024181795.1 of Vibrio sp. Y10_XG_PY6. NCBI lineage: Bacteria > Pseudomonadati > Pseudomonadota > Gammaproteobacteria > Vibrionales > Vibrionaceae > Vibrio > Vibrio sp. Y10_XG_PY6. Next base: position 875,739 of record NZ_JAMZAQ010000001.1, on the reverse strand, counting down.
GTCATTCTAATAATATACCTCAACAACTCATGAGTAATATTATTCACCTTTAATTGTTAAATTTACGTTAAATTAAAGTGGTGAAAATTTTTTTGCTCACCTAGTTTTATACTCGATTAAAAGACAGACTGAGCGATACAGTGCAATATCAACTAAAGACATATAGAGAAACAAGCAGGATATATGCGCAACTTTATTTTCAATATTGAACTAAAATCACATTGATAATATAACGCTATAAATAGCAATTCAGGAAAACCAGTTAAAGGGTGATTAACTGATAATTGAGGTTGGTATTTGTACAAAAATTAATTATTCAATAATAAATGTGTATTAGAATAGTTTGACAATACCAGATAGTAAAAAACCGGCACAAGGCCGGTTTTTAGAAATAGTGGAGGCGCCTCCCGGAGTCGAACCGAGGTCCACGGATTTGCAATCCGCTGCATAGCCACTCTGCCAAGGCGCCTTTCTGATTTTTATATCTCTGTTACCAAAGATTTTGATGGTGCCCCGGGCCGGACTTGAACCGGCACAGCGCGAACGCCGAGGGATTTTAAATCCCTTGTGTCTACCAATTCCACCACCAGGGCAACGCAATCATGCGATGGGTTAGACACCATCTGTCTCAGCGGCCTTAGCCGTGAGAACGAGGCGTACTTTAACGGATTAATTTATCTGGTCAACAAAAAATTAGTCTTTTTTATTCAAATGGTTAAAAAGCCAACTCAAACGAACAAAGGGCGATCATTTTGCTCACAAGAACATCAGCATGCTTTGCTCTCGTTTACTTTGCTTCATCACTTCATGTCAATGAGGAATCGACAAGTCGCACAAATTGGCAGTATGGGTATAAACTTAACTCGTACTACAGGGGACAAATAAGCGCTCATCATGTTTCGAAAGTCATCATTTCAATTACCGCTACATACTGATTCCGAACTCGACTTCGTAGTGCCCCACTTCTTACTTACTGAATTTGATTATGCACGCTCTCTGGAACAGGGGATCGTCCAAGACTTGGATCCTGAATATACACACCAGTATCGCGTCACACTGAGGCGCATACGCTCACTATGCTTGCTACTTCGCGAACTGATACCTCCTTTTGAACAGCGTATTTTGAAACCTCATTTAAAAATAATGATGAAGAAAACAAATAAGCTGCGTGATTTGGACGTATTTATCTTGGACAAAAACCAATACATTGAAATGCTCCCAAACCACAAACCCTCTCTTGAGCCGCTTTTTGGCTTTATAGAATCCGAACGTGCTTACGAACAGGCAAAAGTTGCGCGTTGGCTAGCGACAAAAGAATACACTATACACTGCACTTTGGTCAGGAATAGTCTGCTGCGAAGTACACAACACGAACGAGTGGATAACAACGTACCAGCGTTACTCTTCGCAAGCCAAAAAGTCTCCGAACAATTTAAAAAGGTCGACAAAACACGGCGCAAGATCTCGGACAAAAGTTGTGACAACGTGATTCATTCGATGAGGATAAAGTGCAAAGCGCTGCGTTATTTGCTAGAAGGGTTTTCCGCACTCTACCCTTCCCCACAGCACAAAAACAACGTGAAACAATTAAAACTATTACAAGACAAGCTCGGTGATTTTAACGACACTTCAAGTCAAATTGAATTTTTTACACAGCTCAAAGAAGCAGTAAACCTCAATAAAAAAGATCGTAAGACCCTGAAAAAGCTGCTTAACGTGCTTAGTGAACATCACGATACTTCGCGCCAGACCATCTTAACGCACTTAGACCAATTTGAGGCTTTCATCCACGATACCAACACACAAAGCCTCTACCAGCACTAACCTAGGTTCACGTATTTTTAATATTCATTAATTACAGTCAGTCGTTAGGCTCCATAAAGAAAGATAACGTGAAACCATTAAAACGATACCAATATGAGCGCTATGCCGTACTCTGTAATCTCGCCTATCCTCGCGTCTTCAGACAAACTCAATACGGATTCGATCCTAATGGGCAACGAGTCATTAGAAATGAACACGGTAAGATTATGATTCGTGTGCTCTGGAGTAAAAAACAGAGTGAAGTGGTCGTAGTGATTAAAGGCTCACACAGTATCAGTGATTGGTCGTTAAACTTCGCGATGTGGACGAGAAGTTGTCGACGGTTGGGACTGAATTACCGCATTCACGCGGGTTTCTATCATCTTCTGTTTCAAGAAAGTTTACCGAGCCGAAATGAAGATCGGTTGGGGTTGACCGTGATCGAGCGCCTCGAAGGTATCGTTGTACCGCTCATTCTTAGGGGAAAAAGAATCACCATTACTGGTCACTCTTCAGGTGGCGCGATTGGCAGTGTTTTTGCCGACTATATTGAGAAAAAATACCCAAAGAGCATTAAACGCGTCGTGACTTTCGGTCAGCCCGCAGTTGGAGATTGGACCTTTAAAAAACGCTACCGTTTGGGGCACAAAACTTACCGGATTTGTTGCGACATCGACATCGTGACATTCATGCCGCCAGTGCCTTTTCTCTATTGGCATGTAGGCAAAATGTTATGGTTGTATAACGGGAGAATATACGAGAATACGCCAACGTTCATTCGACTTGGACGTTCTCTATTTAGTTGGTTGATGCGACCATTCTCTTATCACTTTATGAGTAAATACATCCGCGATAAAGACTTCTTTGACGAACGCTGAGCTGAGTACCCTAAAACTATGATGTACAGGCACTAAAAAGCCGGACTCAGCCGGCTTTACGTTTTTGTGGTGAATTACAGAGAGGCAATTTCTTTTTCAAGTTGATATTTGCTATCTGTGACTATGCGCTCTAACACTTCAACGCGTCGCTTCAAATCACCAATTTGCTTGTTAAGGTTATCTTGTTCTTCTTGGCTCATCGTATTACGTTCAGATATCTCCAAAGCTCTTACTTCTTTACGATGATTCAAGATTAACTTAATTATCCCGCCCCCAAATATGGCACCGAACACAATAGCCACAACCAATACATCAGCAATAGATTCCATTCTTCATCTTCCTCTAGATAATGCTCAAATATAAGTTACTCATTTGTTATATGAATATCAAATAACGTATTGATTCACTGCAAAGTTTCATCAAAATTTGCCTGTTCTGTATCAAAATCACAAGAATGGATTACTCAAAGCTAACCCAAACCGAGACAGATCCACCATTTACAGGGAACTCAGCCCACCCGTTCGCATCTGTCCAAATGTCTTCAGTTCGGATGCCCAACTTGTCGACATAGCGTGTACTTGGCTTGCCCGTAAACATCCACTTCGAGCCACCTGGTCCATCACTCATGATCACTGCCATTGAATGTGGATGTTCTGCATCGCCCTCGCGAGTCCAGCCAATTACATCCCAATGGTCGAGATAAGAATGTTGTTTGCCATACGCATAGTCTTTACGCAGTGTTACGAGCTCTTCGATGTAAGGCACTTTGACCATATTGATGTCATGCCCTTTATCACTGTACTGCGCGCCGTAGTAATCTGCATAAAACACGGATGGATAACCTTCTTCACGCAATAAGATAAACGCGTAAGCGAGCGGCTTAAACCACCAATCAACCGTCGACTCCAACGCCTGCAAAGGTTGAGTATCATGGTTTTCTACTAAGGTTACCGCTTTGACTGGATTGTCCTTCATCAGCGTACCATCCATGATTTGACGCATATCGTAGCTACCACCCGATTTAGACGCATTGTAGAAGTTCATATGTAGCGGTGCGTCGAACAGAGACATGCTGCCAGAAGTTTTGGTGATAAAGTTATGCAGCTGATTCACATCGTAGTTCCAGTACTCTCCGACCGTGAATAGTTCTTTCCCTGTTTTCCAACGTAGGTGATCAATCCATTCTTGAAGATATTGGTATTTGATGTGCTTCACCGCATCCATTCTAAAGCCATCAACACCAGTCATGTTGATGTACCACTCACCCCAATCTTTCAGTTCTTGTTTAACTTCAGGATGATCCATGTCTAAGTCAGCATACATAAGGTAGTCGTAATTCCCCTTTTCAGAACTGACTTCCCAATCCCATGCCTTACCTTCACCTTTGAATTTAAAAATGGCTTTTTCTTTACCTGCATCGTCCCAGTCCACGCCATCAAAATGGTACCAAGTCCAATGGAAGTTAGAGTACTTGTCGTTGCGTCCAGGGAAATCAAACTCCACCCACGCTTCAATCCATTTATCACCAAGTTCAATGTTGCGGTTGTTCCAATCTACCCGCTTAGTATCAACCCAAGATTTCCCATCTGCACCACCACGGTGGTTAAACACCACGTCACCATAAACCTGGATATTGTTATTGTGAGCGGCATTGATAGCGCTAAGATACTGATCTTTGGTGCCGTATTTGGTGCGCACTGATCCTTTTTGATCAAACTCTCCCAAGTCGTACATGTCATAAACGCCGTAGCCGACATCATTACTGCCACCCGCTCCTTTGTATGCAGGTGGTAGCCAGAGCGCTGTGAATCCGTTTTCTGCTAGCGTTGGAGCGTTATTTTCCACTTGAGTCCACAGTGTGCCATCGTTAGGCACATACCAATGGAAATACTGCATCATTGTGCCATTCTCAGCAGCCAATGCAGATGAACTTAGCAACAAGGTTAAAGGTAAAATAGTGCGTTTTAATTTAAATGTTTTCATTATTTTTCTCTCACGTTAAGGACTAAAATCCTCTTTTCTGCTCATACACACCAAGCATTGCCAACGGTCACGCTAGCCAAGTTGCTGCCTGTGATACAAAAAGTTCGGATTACAATCGAAGAGAAATTAGCACCAATCACCCTATACAATTATTGAGTTATTTAACATTTATAAAATCAATAACTAGCGCATTGAAAATATTGAATGGTGATCAAAACATGGGAGGAATTTAGAGAAGAGTGAACGAGTATAGAATGATGGATTTAAAACGAAGAAAGCCAGTCATTTAAGACTGGCTTTCGAAATAGTGGAGGCGCCTCCCGGAGTCGAACCGAGGTCCACGGATTTGCAATCCGCTGCATAGCCACTCTGCCAAGGCGCCTTTCTGATTTTTATATCTCTGTTACCAAAGATTTTGATGGTGCCCCGGGCCGGACTTGAACCGGCACAGCGCGAACGCCGAGGGATTTTAAATCCCTTGTGTCTACCAATTCCACCACCAGGGCAACGCAATCATGCGATGGGTTAGACACCATCTGTCTCAGCGACCTTTGCCGTGAGAACGAGGCGTACTTTAACGGATTAATTTATCTGGTCAACAATAAATTTTATCTTTTTGATTTAAGTGCTTAAAAAGCGATCCAGACGGTACAATTGGCATTCAATTAGGCCAAGAAACACTCGTTAGCTTTCATCAACTTTAAATCACACACATGTTGATGCCCGTAACTGCTTAGCTTGTAAACGCCTGACTAACGCGGATCGTAGTCACCACTCTCTTCAGCTCGGTAACATCTGTAACAATTGGAGTCCCTACTCTTGGCACTATTTCACACGAAATATCATATTTTGTTACCGATAACTTTGCATCGAATGTGGTCGTACCTTTATAAAATCATTGACATTTTTTATTTTCAAAAAAAGCTCAATTCATTATCGAAAATATCAATAAATAATGATAGCTTACACTCGTTGCAGTAATTTAATGGACATATATCACATATAAGGACGTGGTTTACTTTGGCGACACACCATAAGAAAAACAAGGTATATCACTAATGTCTATCAAGAATCTTTCTATAGCGAAAAAGATATCGCTATCGTTTTTACTCATTGCCATCGTCAACATTGCGTTTGGCGTGTTTTTATCTACAGAGCTCAAAAGCATTAAATCTGAGCTTTTAAACTATACCGATGATACGCTTCCTGCTATGGAAAGAGTAGATTCGATCCGAGATCACTTGTCTCGTTGGCGCCGTGCTCAGTTTGCGACATACACTTATGAAGACGCAGACCAAATCAGAAACAAAATTGCCAGCAACATTCGCGAACGTGAAAAGATCAGCAAAGAGCTCGATTCTTACGGTGAAACGATTTGGCCTGGAGAAGAGCAACAAACTTACCAGCGCCTTATGCGTCAGTGGAAAAAGTACTTGGTCACTATGGATCAGTACAACGAAGCGATGCTAGCCAACGACAAAAGCAAGGCCCACCCTATTTTGGCGAACTCTTTACCTGCTTTCGAAGCGGTTGACTCTGAGCTCGGTGAACTGATCCGTCTACTTAAAAATGCTATGGACAGTAACAAAACTCATATTCTTTCTTCTGTAAATGGATTGAGTAACTCGTCAATTGCAAGCAACGTGATTATTCTGCTTATCATGGTAGGCATGACGTACGTGCTGACACGCCTTATTTGTGGCCCACTAAAACTTGTTGTCGAGCAAGCAAATGCCATCGCAACAGGTGACCTATCAAACGACATCGATCGTAAAGCCATCGGCAATGACGAGCTAGGTGAGCTGGCAGATGCGACCACTAAGATGCAAGATGATTTGCGCCAAGTTATCGACAACGTGATTGCTGCGGTCACACAGTTAAGCAGTGCAGTAGAAGAGATGAATCAAATCTCTGATATTTCTGCGTCTGGTATGAAAGATCAACAACTGCAAATCACACACATTGCTACGGCAATGACAGAAATGAAAGCAGCAGTAGCCGATGTTGCACGTAATACTGAAGATTCAGCGAACCAAGCTAACGAAGCAAACCGTCGTACACAACACGGTGTTCGTGAAACGCAAGGCATGGTTGACGCGATTCATGAAGTTTCAAACGTAATTGGTGCTGCGGGCGATACTGTGGCAGAGCTTGAACAGCAATCGAATAAAATTAACGTTATTGTTGATGTTATCCGTGACATTGCCGATCAAACCAACCTACTTGCTCTTAATGCAGCCATTGAAGCTGCGCGTGCTGGTGAGTCTGGTCGCGGTTTTGCCGTGGTTGCGGACGAGGTTCGAACGCTTGCAGGCCGTACGCAAGATTCAACTAGCGAAATTACGTCGATCATTGAACAGCTACAATCGCTTGCAAAAGACGCGAAATCTGCGACAGAACTTTCTAGAACCAGTATCTCAGAATGTGCAGAGCAAGGCATTCAATCAAAACAGCTGATGAGCGACATTGAACACTCGATTTCTGATATCTCAGACATGGGCACCCAAATCGCCACGGCTTGTAACCAGCAAGACTCTGTTGCAGAAGAGCTTAACCGCAGCATTGAAAACATACACTTGGCATCTCAAGAAGTATCACAGGGCTCAGAGCAAACCGCACAGGCTTGTCGTGAGCTAAGCCAGCTGTCAATTTCTCTTAAAGATGTAATGAGCCGCTTTAAACTGAGTTAAACTCAGTGGATACCTTAGTTGATATTGAATCAACCTCGATTTGCACAAATTGAGTGCAATCACTGAGGTATATTGAATCATGATCTTCAAAAACGCTCCAAAGCACTACTTGGAGCGTTTTACTTCGTCAGGTACTTTCCCCAAGTACTCAATAACATAACCAATACAAAAAACGCGTACGGAGACTTTATGCGCTTAAATAAAACCTTACTATCACTGACTATCGCTGCTGCAACCGTTGCTCCTGCGATGCAAGCTACTGCTGCCCCTCTTCAAATTAGCAACACTGTAGTAAAAGCAGAGCAAGTTCAAGGCGCTAACGCTTGGCTGGAAATAAACTTAGGTCAGTTCCGCGATAATATTGAGCAGTTTAAATCGCACATGGATGGCAAAACGAAAATCTGCGCCGTGATGAAAGCCGACGCATACGGTAATGGCATCGCGGGCCTGATGCCAACCATTATCGAACAACAAATTCCTTGCGTTGCCGTTGCAAGTAACGCTGAAGCACAGACCGTTCGTGACAGTGGCTTTAAAGGTCAACTTATGCGTGTACGTTCGGCGGATATTGGCGAGATCGAAGCTGCAATCGACTTAAATATTGAAGAGCTGATTGGCACTGCAGAGCAAGCCAAAGTACTGTCTAAGCTAGCAGAGAAAGCGGGTAAAGAAATCAAAGTTCACCTTGCTCTTAACGACGGTGGTATGGGACGAAATGGCGTTGATATGACAACAAAAGCGGGCAAGCAAGAAGCGCTAGAAATCGCTCAACAAGCTGGCGTTAATATTGTTGGCATCATGACTCATTTCCCTAACTACAATGCAGACGAAGTTCGTCAAAAGTTATCTTCGTTCAAAGACAGCTCTGCATGGCTGATTAAAGAAGCGGGCCTAAAACGCGAAGATATTTTGCTGCACGTGGCCAACTCTTACACTGCACTTAATGTTCCTGAAGCACAGCTTGATATGGTTCGTCCTGGTGGCGTTTTATACGGTGATCTGCCAACCAACCCTGAGTACCCTTCTATCGTGTCTTTCAAAACACGCGTGGCATCCGTTCACCATCTGCCAAAAAATAGCACTGTCGGTTACGACAGCAGCTACAAAACGAGCAAAGAAAGCCTAATGGCGAACATTCCTGTTGGTTACTCTGATGGCTACCCACGAAAAATGGGCAATACGGCAGAAGTACTGATCAATGGCCAACGAGCAAAAGTGGCGGGTGTTGCTTCAATGAACACCACTATGGTTGATATTACAGGTATCAAAGATGTTGAGCCTGGTTCTGAAGTTGTACTGTTTGGCTCTCAGCAAGGCAAAACGATTTCGGCAGCAGAAATGGAAAAACATGCAGAGGTCATCTTCCCAGAACTATACACGGTTTGGGGTGCTGCGAACCCTCGTGTCTACGTAAAATAAACCCTTTCAGTTGTTCGTAACAGAACGAAAAAGCGAGCCTCGTGCTCGCTTTCCTACTTATATACTAATCTGTAACAATCCGTGCTCTTCTCAATTGAACAGAGTTTGCTATTTGCGTTGCGTTACTTTCCTTGAGCCCTAGCAAGTGACAAATCCTCTAACCCCTTCATCTTAAAATCGTTCAGGTATACTTGTTTTTTATATAGCACTTAGTGTTTGAAAGCCCTTTCAATTGATGTTAAACATGAAGTTTACAAAAGAATAACAAACGCATTCATATGGCACTGCCCTTTTTGCCTGCTGGCTAGGTATCTCTATGACAGAAAATACTCAACATCTTCAGCGTTCCTCATCTGAGTTGCACGAATTTACTCGGGTCGACGTGTGGAACGGTTTCACCCAACTTTTACCTCTGTCCATGTTTGTGGTCATATTTGGCCTCGCATTCGGTGTTGCCGCCGTACAAACTGGACTAGATGTATTTCCCACTATGTTGATGAGCACACTGGTCTTCGCCGGTGCTTCACAATTTGCCACGCTAGAAATGTGGGGAGCAGAAGTACCTCTGATTCCAGTGCTTATTACTGTATTTGCTATTAATGCTCGTCACCTCTTGATGGGCGCTACGCTTTATCCATGGTTACGACAACTCCCGCCGAAAAAACGTTACGGTGTAATGCTAGTAGCATCAGACGCGAACTGGGCAATGGCACTCAATGCATTTGGTAGAAAAGAACCAGGTTTTGGCTTGCTTGTTGGTGGCGGCTTAGCGATGTGGTCGTTTTGGATTGTTGGCACCTGGATCGGCATTTATTTTGGTAACGCAATCAAAGACCCGGTGAGCCTCGGACTCGATATGGTTATGGGATGCTTCCTGCTGTCTATGGTGGTGGCAGGGCCGAAAGACTTAAGAATCTTTGCGATTTGGGCCACAGCAGCAGCCTCTTCTATGTTGGCGTACTGGTATTTACCAGAGAATAGCCACGTAGTGGTTGGCGCTATTACTGGTGGAGTCTTAGGTGCTTGTTGGAAGGAGAAAAAAGCATGAACATCGAAACGAGCGTAGGTGGCACACTGCTTATCATCATCGCTATGGCGTTAGTCACGCTCATAACCCGCTGGGGCGGAGTGTATGTTATGTCATTTATTCCAATTAGCGAGCGGGTTCAACGTTTCATCACTGCGATGTCAGGTTCCGTATTGGTTGCCCTTTTAGCCCCACTAGCGGTTGAGGGTGATTACGGTGCTAGAGCAGCACTTTTTTCTACTGCTGTCGTCATGTTCATCGTGAAAAAGCCTCTGCCTGCAATTGCAGCTGGCATCATCGCAGCCGCCGCGGTACGCGCTATTTAACCGTTGTTTCAACGCCGATACCAGTCATCAATAAAAAGCCCCAAAACACGAAGCCCTGATGTCACGAGTGTCATCAGGGCTTATCTTATGCTCATTATTTTAACGATGATCAACGATATTAATCACAGTGAGATAGCAAATTACGCACAGCAGTTACAATTGCGCTTGTATTTGTCCATTTTGCCAATACCAGGGTTAAAGGTGTTGGTTGGATCTAGCTCGTGGTAAAACTTCTGCAGCGAATTTTCAGCTTCGTACAAGTGACCCACATTATGTTCTGCTGGGTATTTAGCACCACGGCTATTGAGGTGTTCTAGCATCAGCTTTTTCATCAACTTCGTGTCGGTCCCTTTTTTGAAAATGTAATCTTGATGGAATACATAACACATAAAGTGACCATAATAGAGCGCTTGAACAAGGTTCTTACTCACCTCTTCTGGTAAAGTTTCTAGCCACTCTTCATCATTACGTCGCAAAGCGATATCAAGTGCAACGATGTCTTCTACGTCTTTTCGGTGAATCGTCTCGTAACGAATTGCTGCACCTGCTGCTGCAAAGCGATGTAAATAAGCTTTTTTACCCTCTTCCGGCGTACACTCGAAGAAATCACAGTCATCTTCAACAGCCCAAACTTCTTTGAGGTATTTTTGCGCTTCAGCAATACCACCATCACTCATTTTCAATACCAGGTGATGCTCATACTTGTCACGGAAATCCAGCATTCGTTCTGGTAAATGTTGTGGGAACAACTTACTCGCGTAGTACAAAATGGTATCCGGCAGGTATTTACTAACAAACGGGACGCGCTCTAAGAAATTTTCTACTTTAGCTTTAAGTGCAAACATTTTTGGCAGCTTATCTGTGCCTAATAAGTCGATGGATAAGAAGACATCTTTGCCGTACCTCTCTGCCATGTTGAAGATATCTCGATGCAAGTATTCTCCCATCTCAGGCAAGTTCTCAAACGTAGATAAGAAATCTTTTCGCAGCTTCGTCAGTTTCGCAGGATCATTGGTGCCAAGGTAAAAAACCTGCTCTTTTTCGGGTACTGGGTAGCTATCAACTCGAACGGCGAAAACACCCAATTTACCAGCGCAGCCACTGGCTTCAAATAATCGACGTTCATCGGCATTAAAGCGAGAAGGAATGTCAGAAGTCACGTCTCGAACACGTTCATCGTATTCTTTGTCTGATGCCATTCGCCCGTCATGAATGATCTTCGCTGGGTCAAAGTTTCCTTCTTGCAGGTTTGTCAGAATTTCTTCTGGCGTTTCACCTAAACCTTCAATACCAAGGTGGTTAACCAGGTGTAATTGGCCTTGTTTATCGACCTGCGCATAGATCGCCAGTTCGGTGTAAGCAGGACCACGCTTGACTAACGCACCGCCTGAGTTATTGGCGATACCACCAACCACAGTGGCACCTAATGATGAAGAACCGATGATAGAGTGCGGCGCTCGGTTCACCGCCTTCAATTCTTTTTCCAATGAGTGCAAACTTGCACCTGGCAAGCATACTGCCTGCTTACCGCCATCTAATAAGTGAATCTTCTTGATTTTGGTAATATTGATCACAACCACATCACGGTCATAATCATTACCACTTGGAGCTGAGCCTTCTGTTAAACCTGTTTTGGCAGCCTGCATAATAATAATGCAGTTTGCTTCAACGCACTGTTTAATGATCTTCCATTGTTCTACAAGAGTATTAGGAAACACGATAGCAAGCGCAGTGCCACTACCTGAGCGAAAACCCGAGCGGTAGTATTTTGTTTTAACCTCGTCGGTTAGGACATTTTCTTCCCCAACGATAGTTTTAAATTCGTCAATCAGCTGCTTTTGTTTCATATCCGTATCTCTAGTTATTGTACTTCGCTCACATCACCGTTTAGTGACGGTAATGGGCGTTTGAGCCACTATAAGCAGTCCATTTCTCGGCGTCTATGTCAGGCAGGCGAGCAACACTTAACCAATAGACAACAAACAAAATAATTCTTTTATTTTTCTGTCACTTATCTTTCACATTCGGAAAATTTAACGCAAGAAACAGACCGTTTCTTAAAAGAAACAATAGCAAAACCATTTGTTAACAGTTGTGCGCAGCATCTTGTTATCAATATTAGTGATAAAACAAGGAGAAAGCTTAAGCTTCTAAATTTATAAGAATTATTAGAAATGAAGATGGAAACAATAACTCAACACCAACATAACGATTGGTGTTGAGTTATTGTCTTAAAATCGATGATTTTGACTTTGAAAGCTGGTGTATAGATGATCAATGAAGATCTTAATTTTTTCTGGTTGTTGACGAGTGTAAGGATACACTGCATAAATACCCAAACATTTGGCGGTTTCGTCTTTGAACAGTTGAATCAGGCGGCCTTGCTTTAAGTCTTCATAAACCAAGACACGTGGCACATAGATGATTCCCTGCCCCAACAGTGCGACGTTTCTCAATACCGAAGAGTTATTGGTACAGAGGTTACCGTCGACGGTGATTTGATATACCTCGTCTCCCTCTTTAAACGCCCACTCACGCGCTCCGGTTTCTTGGTAGGAATAGACTAAACAATTGTGTTTATCCAAGGCTTGAGGTTGCTTAGGAATGCCATGTTTAGCAAGGTATTGGGGTGACGCACAAACAATCCAATTGGCATCCACCAGCTTTCTTGCGATTAGGCTAGAATCTGGCAACACTCCCGTTCGAATGGCCAAATCAAAGCGTTCATTCACGATATCGACAAAACGATTATCTAGATCCATATCGATATTGATATCAGGATATTTCTGATTAAACTCATTGATCACTTTAGGAAGAATTAACTCACCAGAGATAGTGGGTACAGAAACTTTAATGTTTCCAGATAAATTCTCACCTAACCCCACAATGGATTCTTCTGCCGTTGCCACCGCTTGATAAACGGCTTTTGCATGAGTAAAGAACGCTCGCCCTGCCTCCGTCAACATTAACGTTCGCGTTGTTCGGTAAAGAAGCTGTACACCAAGCTCTTGCTCAAGCTTCGCGATGCGTTTACTGACAACCGATTTGGTCAATGACATGTGTCTTGCTGCAGCACTGAATGAGCCTTGCTCGATCAGGTGATAGAAAATGATGTAATCGTCGGTATTTCTCATGCGTCTTCGTCAAATCCTTTGGAGACCGACATTGTAAACGGATATTGGTCAATCTGCGAAATATCGGGTCACACTTAACAACATAACTGGTGACAGAAACAAGGATTATACCCACAGTTCAAGAAATTGAGATGGCGTAAATTTATCAATATTCAGATACAAAAAAACCAGCTTTCGCTGGTTTTAAGTTGATGCACTTGGCATCGAGATACCGCAATTGCCATATCTGAATAATTTGGAGCGACACACGAGGTTCGAACTCGTGACCTCAACCTTGGCAAGGTTGCGCTCTACCAACTGAGCTAGTGTCGCATTGATTCTCGAAAGCCATTCACTCTCAAAAGAATAATGGAGGCGCCTCCCGGAGTCGAACCGAGGTCCACGGATTTGCAATCCGCTGCATAGCCACTCTGCCAAGGCGCCTTTTTTACTTCGCTTCAGGGCTCTTCCCCGTTGCGTTGGTGGCTACTTTACGGATTGAGAGAAGATAGTCAAACAAAAATCTTTCATTTTCTGTTTGTTTGATTTCTTTTAAGCCAATTAGACCAAAGTTCGATCTTATCGGCTTAAAACGAAGCAATATAAATCTAGCTTCCTGTACGTTTTACTCAATAGAATTTCAATGTCACTTAGTAATTACCGACCCGTTTAAGCAACCTGCCCACAACATTAGGATGATAAGACCACGTGTGATCAAACATCGACATCAATGCCGGGTTTCCGTATTTAGATAGGCTGATCGCGTGAAAACGGTTTTTCTTCGCTTTAAGCGCATCCACTTTGGCAAGCAACTCGTCTTGTTGTTTTGGCGCGATAAAGTCGGAAATGACCACCATATCGGCATTTTTGTACTTATCACCGCTCATCAAGTCGATAGATTTGATCAAAGTTGGCTCTAAGTCTGTACCACCATGGAAGCTATAAGTTAAAAAGTCCGCCGCCTCGCGCAGACCATCTTGTTTGGTTAGCTCGTACGTAATGTGTTCCGTCGAAAAAATAATGACATAGCAATCACGTTGCTCCGCTAATGCAATTTGCATCAGCGCATAAGCCATGGCTTTGGCGCATTGCTCAGGAAACCCGCTCATTGAGCCGGACGCGTCCACACACACAATAAACGGTCCTTTTTCGATATCTACCGCTTTGTTGTCAGGTCGGTGAGCTTTAACTTTACGTAACGTGCGCGATTTGCCCTGTGTACGGTAGTTCATAAGTCGTTTATCGACTAAGTGTTTATAGAACACGACCTCGAGTTCAGGATACGCCAAAAACATCGTTTCGTTGGGAAGTAGCTTATTTAAATCATCGCTTTCGTGAATGCCGACAATATCATCTGTCGCTTCATCACTCTTCTCTTCGATCATTTGTAGCTCTTCAGTAGGCGCGCGGTTAAGTTCGGGATCATTCACTTGCCCCGCCATACGGCCAAGTTGCTCGGCTATTTCTTGCAAGCCTTGGTGCTTCTTCAGAAACTCCGCATGGCGTTTCATCACTGTTAAGTCAGTTTTGCTCAACTTGGCAGATGCCATATCCCATAAACGCCCGACACTTTCAGCATCACCCGACTCCGTGACCTTATCCATATTACGCATGGTCTCCATACGCTGATACAGGTCATTCAGCACTTTCTCTTTATTGGCCTCAAGCTCGCTTACTTGCGCTTGCTTAATCGCATCGGCTAGGCTTTGGTACCATTGATCACAGAAGTAATGTGGGAACATGGGATTATTCATCCCCTTGTTCTTCTCCATCATTCGGCGAGCCTGCATATAAAAAGCGGAGTGCCACTCAAGCTTTTTAATCACATCTTCGATGTTTTCGAAAAACGCCTCTTCATCCCAGTGAATGACCTCTTGATATAAAGACAGCTCTTGTTGGAAACGCTCTGTCTCACATACCTTGGTAATCCGTTTTTTAACACTGCCTCGCCACTTTAATAAGTGGCCTTTGACTGAAGATTTAACGCCTCGGTTTTCCGCCATCATCATGACTTGTGAACGCGCCATTAAATCATTAACTGCGCTATCGATGATGCCAGAGTCGGCTACCATCAGCGCGAGGTTAAGTCCGTCTGCACCTAGCATGTCGTCTCCTTATGAGAAAAACTGATGTAAGTTTTTAAAGCGTTGGATAACTTTCTCGCTTTCAGCTTGGATAGACTCAAGTCTCTGACTGACCTGCTGAAGACTCGACTCCATTAGGCGTGGTAGCTCAGGATCAACAAAGCTATGCGGAAGCGCATCATGGAAATTCGCTTTTACCTTGCGCATATGGTGCTCTGCTTCACTGAGTTGATTTACGGCTTTTTCACCCTGCGTTAACCACTTTTGGTAAAGCTCTACATCCAAACCCTCTTGAGTCACTAAGCTCACCAGAATGCCTCGGTTTGCGATATCACGAATAACTAGGTTATTTGCGGCATCAACATCAAATCGTAAACGACACATGTTGGTGTTTTGATTGACGTAGCCATACACATCACCGTGTCCTTCTTTGATGACTCGGTCTAGTTCATCTTTTGGCACGTAAACCCAGCGGCTATCGCCTTTCTCTGATTCTGAAACCGACATGTTGCTTTGCAAGACAACCAATTTAACTAAGTTAACGGCTGCGCCAACTTTGTACATCTTGGCTTTAGAGGTATCAAAGCGCATGGTTTCTTTGCGCAAAATACCCGTTGCCGCTTCAGACGTTAACGTCATGCGGTAGGCATCTTCAAGTTCATGTTGAACATCAACCAAAGACTCACGGCAATACTCGATTTCCTGCTCCGCGTCTTGTTGATCAAATGCATGTTTTAAGGCGAACTCTTGAACCACTTCACGTACCACATCTCGCGATTCAGGACTGTTCCATAAGCAATCTTGCAACAGTAGAAGGTCAAGCGGATTGATTTCATCGCGACCATTAAAAAACGCGCTCGCTTTTAACAACTTCACGGCTTTCTTCCAGCGGCGGTCAGACACATACATGTCGGTATTAGCGACATCGCCAAACTGAGCTTCGACTTTGCTTTCTAACATCGTTTTAAGCTGGAAAAGCTTCTCGAATGCATTATCGGTTAACGTCAGCTTGTCGAGCTGCTGTTGCCATTGATGATATTCTTCATCTGTTATTGCTAGCCCTTCTGGCACTTGTGCCTCTTGTGACGTGCCTACCGTCAACATCGACTTAAAGTTTTGTTTATTCTGAATTCGATTCACAAACACACGCACCAACATGCGATCGTAAAGTGCATCCAAACCGCTGTCTTCATCTGGCAGTTCATTGGAAGCCGATACCAACAAACGCATTGGCACACGCTCAATATCGCTGCCATTTTTGAACGTTTTCTCATTGACCACTGTCAGCAATGTATTCAGAATGGCGGGGCCCGCCTTCCAGATTTCATCTAAAAATACGACTTGTGCGGTTGGCAAATACCCTTTAGTTAAGCGAACATAACGACCGTTATCTTTGAGTTCTTGAATACTCAGTGGCCCAAAAACTTCTTCAGGTGTTGAGAATCGAGTCATCAGGTATTCAAAGTAACTGCTATTATCGAACGCTTGGATAAGTCGCTTGGCAATTAAGCTTTTTGCAATGCCAGGTGGGCCTAAAAGAAAAACACTTTCACCAGCAAGTGCCGCAAGGAGGCAGAGCTTGATGGTATGTTCGCGTTCATAAACGCCATCCGTTAACGCTTTAGCCAACTTGTTGATGCGTTCTGAGAGAAGCGCTTTTTCGGCATTTGAGGCAAATAAGGTTTGTGTCATACGTTCTCCGGCTGCTGAACTGGTATTGCGTTAACATTTTTATACACTTGTTATAACTTTGTTACAAATGTATTTTGTTGAATTCCCCTTATAGCAGATGCTTACCCCCTTCTTTAGCAAGCAATCAAAGTTTCCATTTATGAGACACAGCTCACTGAAAGTGCAAACGCTTTCGTCGTGTTGCAACATTTTTTGCTTTTGTTTCCCACCATTTGTGGTTAATGTCGAAAAACGTCAAAATGCGGTAACAGCTAGGGTTAATAACTGCATGAGCAAAATAATTCATAAATGGAAGCAAATTTCTCTGATTGAAGAAGAGGTTATGCTTCCTACAGGACAGGCAATTACGCACACCACAATCCATCACCCGGGCGCTGCGGTGATTCTCCCGATTACAACGGAAGGAGAGATAGTCCTTGTCCATCAATTTCGCCCTTCACTTAATAAATGGCTTTTGGAGCTTCCTGCTGGTACAAGAGAAGGCAATGAAGACCCTCTCTGCTGCGCGAAAAGAGAGCTAGAAGAAGAAACGGGCTATAGTGCAGAAAAATTCACCTCTCTCGGCCAAGTCACTCCCCTTGCCGGATTTTGTGATGAGATACAGTACCTATTTGTTGCTGAGAAGCTCAGCCAAACCAACCGTTACGAATGTGATGAAGATGAAGTGATTGAGGTTGTTACCTTGTCACTCCAACAACTCGAAGACAAGATTATTGATGGCACAATTACCGATGCCAAAACGATCGCTTGTTTAAGCAAAGCGCGCCTTTGCGGATATATTTAGGACTTTGACCAAGGAGACATTCATGGATTTTCGATCAGATACCGTTACACAGCCTACCCAAGCCATGCGAGAGGCCATGTTTAAGGCCCCCGTTGGGGATGATGTTTATGGTGATGACCCTACGGTCAATGAGCTTGAGGAGTTTACCGCAGAGCTTGCAGGATTCGAAGCGGCTTTGTTTACCACTTCAGGCACGCAAGCCAATCTGCTCGGCCTAATGGCGCATTGTGAACGCGGAGATGAATATCTGTGTGGGCAGCAAGCACATAACTACAAGTACGAAGCTGGCGGCGCAGCAGTACTTGGGTCAATTCAACCTCAACCAGTCGAAAATAACTCAGATGGCACACTCCCATTTGATAGACTGGCAGCGGCGATTAAGCCAGATGATTGTCACTTTGCTCGTACCAAGCTGCTCAGCTTAGAAAACACGATTAATGGTAAAGTATTACCTCTGTCTTATTTAGCAGAAGCACGTGACTTCGTGAATAAACATAACTTGCAGATGCATCTAGATGGCGCAAGAGTATTCAATGCAGCGGTTGCTTTAGATGTTCCGGTAAAAGAAATCGGTCAGTATTTTGATTCAATGACGATTTGTCTGTCGAAAGGTTTGGCTGCCCCTGTTGGTTCGTTACTGCTTGGTAGCAAAGAGTACATCGCAAAAGCACGTCGCTTAAGAAAGATGGTCGGCGGTGGTATGCGTCAAGCGGGTATTCTTGCCGCAGCAGGCAAACTTGCCCTTACTGAACAAGTGGAACAGCTAAAACAAGATCATATCAACGCAAAAAATTTAGCAGAAAGTTTAGCAGAACTGCCTGGTTTTTCAGTCAACCCTGATTTTGTTCAAACGAACATCGTGTTCGCGAAGCTTGATCCTCAAGTGGACATAGTAAGTATCGCTGCGAAACTGAAGGAACAAAATATCACGATAACACCTGGAAACCCTATTCGTTTCGTGACTCATAAAGACATTTCAGCGCAAGATATCGACAATTTCTTATCAAGCATTAAATCTCTGCTTTAGTTTGATTTTGATCATTGAGCTTCCCCTAAGGGGAAGCTTTATTGTATCGATATGACTTTTTAGCGAATAGACAATCTTCATGTTCAGATTTGTACTTCTAACTTCTCTTATTTTCTCTTCCGCTAGCCATGCCGCGCCTTTTGGAGACGCTGATAAAGGTAAAATCAAATCCCCTAGCTGCGTCTATTGTCATGGTGCAACAGGCGTCGCAGGTAATGATGCCTATCCAAATCTTGCAGGTCAAAATGCCCAGTATCTATACGATGCGATGAAGTCTTACCAAGCAGGCGAACGTAAAGGGCCGCTTGCCGAAATGATGGGCGCACAATTAAGAATGTTAAATGATGAGGATCTTCGTGATGTCGCTGCATTTTATGCAGAACAGACGCAAGACAAATGATTTATTTATCTCGGCTCACAACAAGAGCTTGTGAGCCCTCGACCCGAGCCAAAACATTTAACCAAACTTTGCTTGTAAAATAATCACAATGACTTCACTTCAAATATTTGATGAATTTATAGTTCAATATTTCCATTAATATTGACTTTTTATTCTGTTTTACTGATATTTCATGCTTCATTGAATTTAACGTGAAGTAAGTTATGTCTCACACACATGCGCAACCAACGGACTCGGTTGCTACACCCAAATCATGGCAGATGCCAGATACCCTCATTTTGATCTTCATTGTTGGTATTCTCGCTGCGATTCTTACCTACTTAATTCCTGCTGGCCATTTTGACAGTCAGCAAGTGACTTATATGGTCGATGGTGCAGAAAAAACTCGCACGGTTATCGATCCATCTTCTTTCTCTTATGCAACCGACGAAAACGGTGAATTGGTTTACAACAAGGTTGGCCTGTTTGCTTCTGGTGGTGGCATTGGTCTCATGAACTTCCCTTTCGAAGGGCTAGTTTCAGGCTCTAAATGGGGCAGCGCGATCGGCGTGATTATGTTCATGTTGGTTATCGGTGGTGCTTTCGGCGTTGTAATGCGAACAGGCACCATCGACAACGGTATCTTGCGCCTTATCGATAAGACCAAAGGTAACGAAGCGCTATTCATTCCAGTGCTATTTTTGCTGTTCTCTCTGGGCGGTGCGGTATTTGGTATGGGTGAAGAAGCCGTAGCATTTGCGATTATTATCGCTCCGCTTATGGTTCGCCTTGGTTATGATGGTATCACTACGGTAATGGTGACCTATGTTGCGACTCAAATTGGCTTCGCTACTTCTTGGATGAACCCTTTCTCCGTCGCTATTGCACAAGGCATTGCGGGTGTACCTGTTTTATCCGGCATGACTGTGCGCATGGGGTTATGGGCTGGCTTTACGTTAATCGGTATCGCCTTCACCATGATCTACGCCGCTCGCGTGAAGTCAAACCCAGAACTTTCTTACAGTCACCGCACAGACAAATACTTCCGTCAGCAAGAGCTTGGCAATCAAGAGTCTCGTTGGAATATCGGCGATACACTCGTCATTCTTACGGTCATCGCGACCACAGTATGGGTTGTTTGGGGCGTGGTCGCTAACGCATGGTACATCCCAGAAATCGCTTCTCAATTCTTCACTATGGGCTTTGTTGTCGCGATCATCGGTACGATTTTTCGCTTAAACGGTATGACGCTCAACTGCGCAGCCGATGCGTTTAAGGAGGGGGCGGCTATTATGCTTGCTCCTGCTCTATTGGTTGGTTGTGCGAAAGGTGTGTTACTTATCCTAGGTGGCGGTACGACTGATGAAGCGAGTGTACTGAATTCTATTCTGAACAGTGCTGGCGGCGTGATCAGTGGGCTTCCTGACGTAGCTGCGGCATGGTTAATGTATGTATTCCAATCTATCTTCAACTTCTTCGTTACTTCCGGATCTGGACAAGCGGCACTGACGATGCCTTTATTAGCACCATTGGCGGATATTGCAGGTGTCACGCGCCAAGTTGCCGTTTTGTCATTCCAACTTGGAGATGGCTTTACCAACGTTATCGTCCCTACTTCAGCATCCTTGATGGCAACGCTTGGTGTTTGCCGCATCGACTGGGGTGATTGGGCAAAATTCTGCTGGCGATTTATCCTATTACTCTTTACCCTGTCGAGTGTCGTCGTTATCGCAGCTCATATGATGGGGTTTGCGTAAAACGAAATCAATTGGCACTAAGGCGAGACACGTTCTCGCCTTATTAATACTCTTCGTATGGCGACGTTAAGGTTTTAGATTGGCTTATGGTTTTGGAGTGGTAACTTTAATGGCAACACAACTTCTCGATGACATGATTCAAGGTCATCAAGTGATTCAATCTCTCAATGTAGCAGACCTAGGTCCGGGTGAGCATAAGTTTTGGTTCCGCATCGCGACCAACGCGATCTCTCAGTGGCAACATCTTCCTGTTTTGGTATTCAAAGGTGAAAAACCTGGCAAGAAAATCATGATCACCGCAGGGGTTCATGGTGATGAATATAATGGTGTGTTAGCAGCGCAGAAGACCGCTAGAGAACTCATTGGCACTGAAGTCGCTGGTACTGTCACTATTGTTCCAACCATTAACATGCCAGGTATGCTAAACCACAGCCGCGATTTCTATTCCGCAGACCCGGATGCGTCTCCTGCAAACTTAAACCGCTTTTTCCCTGGTGACCAAAACGGCAATGAGGCACAACGCTACTTATATGCATTGTGGAATGATCTGCTCAAGCCAAATGCTGATTTAGCCATTGACCTTCACACTCAAACCAGTGGTGCGGCCTACCCACTATACGTGTTTGCAGACTTCCGAATTGAGCAATCATTAGAAATGGCTCGTCTCATTAATCCTGATGCGATTTTAAATGATCCCGGAGATGCTGGCGTCCTTGAAACAGTTTGGAATAACCATGGTGTCCCAAGCATTACGGTTGAAGTGGGTATGGGGCGCTACACAGAGCAAAAACTCATTAGTCGAACCGTATCAGGCATTTTTAATGTGTTGAAGCAGCATAACGTCGTAGAAGGTGAGATAGAGCCTATCACTTCATGCTTGGAAGGAAACGAGATCGTCAGTGTGAAAGCGACACATGGCGGCTTTGTACTACCTCATGTCGGTTTGATGGATTTTGTCGAGCAAGGCCAACTGGTTGCGATTCAATACGACAGCTTTGGCACTGAAGTTGAGCGCTACACCGCCCCTACAAGTGGTACAGTGCTCAGCCACAATGTGGAATCTATTCGGGCGCCTGGCTCTCTGATCGTTCGTTTGATTAAGTAAACCATAACCGTTTGTCGATAAATCAACCTTTCGACGCTCACTCAAATTTATATAAGCCCCATCACGAGTAATCACAAATGATGGGGCTATATTTTTGATCACATTAAGTTACAAGGTAACAAAAATATTCCAAGCAAAACTCAAAACCGCTAGACAGAAACTTCGCTTCTGTTGATTTTAGAAGTCACATTGATGAACTTAAAACTGTCGTCCACTCTCTTGATCAACGAGAATTAGCTCATCTAACGCGAAACCTTTCTCTTTAGCAACCTGCTTAAAACGCTCCAGGATTTTCTCATCAACGTTGGGTGTTCTAGACAATAGCCACAAGTAGTCGTGGTTGTAACCGGAGACAAACGCATAGTCATAGTTTTCACCTAGCTCAAACACAATGTAAGAAGAATAGATTGGCCCAAAAAAGGAGACTTTTAAGTGCCCAACCGTTTCGTCTTCAACAAAATAAGCTTTACCTTCAGCTTCGGACCATTGTTGATCTTCTTCTGAATATCCGCGGTTTGTCACCTTAACCCCACCATCCTCGCGAAACCGATACTCGGCCGTAACGTTGGATAGACCACGCTCAAACGAATGATCGAGCCGTGCGATTTCGTACCACTTGCCTAGATAAGGCTCTAAATCAAAATTGTTAACTGGCTCCACCCCATCAGGTTTAGAGGTACAGCCAAATAAAGTAACAAGTGATAAAAGTAATAATGTTTTTAGCGATTTCATACAACACCTAAATTTGATTTAGTGATTGATTTTACTGTAGAAGGTAGCAAATCGATCACTAAGTCGCACCACTGTCCAAAAGGTACGTAGCTACACATCACAGTTCTTCATTATCAATAGCATGCTGAACACCAAAACCTCGTTATGTCAGCAATTCCCTAACAATATTGTTCATGTTTTACTTACAAGTTGGTCATACTTGTATATTTTGTCAGCATTTAACCGTATGCATATTGAAACTTTGCACAATATAGACATACGCTGTCATATCACCCTCCTATAATACGTCGCGATATAGACAGAGGTTATTGTTATGAAATTAAAAACAGTGTCAGTTTGTGCACTTTTGGTATTGCTTGCAGGTTGCCAGCAGGAAAACCCAAGCCAAGCGACACAATTAACAACCTCGGCAGATGTATGTAATACACAAGGAAACATGCCAGGTGGGTGGAATGAGTTTAATGCTACCCCTGATGCACAAAAGGCAATGGCTTTTGTTTTGAAAAGAATGGACACAATAGCGTCGTTCAAACAAATACTGAACGTTCACGCGCAAATCGTTAGCGGCGTCAACTATGCCATTGAGTTTGAATTGGATGATGGCTCTATTTGGAATACGGTTGTTTATCGCAACCTAGATGGTGAGTATGCGATTACCCAATCGCCAAAAGAAGGCCACTTTTGCGAACAGTAGCGACTTAGTAAGAAAGCCCCTAACAATAGGGGCTTTTTGATCTAACAGTAGTCACTGAATTAGACAGCGAAACGACATAGAGATTTAATCGACACCGTTGAACCGACTCTTGATGGTTCAACATCAATCCTCTGCGCCATTTGTTCTTTTAACTCAGAAACGTGAGAAATAACACCGATCATGCGTCCAGTCTGTTGTAAATCCACTAGCGTTTGAATCGCGAGATCCAAAGATTCTGGGTCTAAACTACCGAACCCCTCATCAATGAATAAAGTGTCTAAACGGATACCACCACTATAGGATTGCACAACATCCGACAAGCCAAGCGCCAAAGCAAGCGCTGCCATAAACGATTCACCACCGGAAAGTGTCGCAGCATCACGTGTTTTTCCTGTGTAGCCATCTTCAACCATTAAATCTAAGCCGCGACCCGCAGCGCCTTTGAAGCCCTCTGTTTTTCGAGCAAGAATATAGCGCCCTTTACTCATGAGGCTTAAACGTTGAGAGGCCTGAATTAAAACATCATCCAACAGTACACCAAGAACAAAGCGATGCAGGCTAACCCTGCTGCCTGTTTTACCGCTGGCAACGTCGTATAACGTACCAAACACTTTGTACTCTTCTTCTAACTTGCTATTTTTCTCATGCAGCGTAGCAATATCTTTACGAACTTTTTCAATTCGCTCAAAGGTTGAGCGCGTGGTATCGAGCTGATTCCTTATTTCAATATACTGCGCCTGCAGAGTGGTTAAGCTGTCGTTAAGCGAATCCAAGTCCGGTCTTTCAAGCGCTTTCAATGCATGGTTTAAATCATGTAGTGTTTGTTCAAGCTTGGTTTGTGTCTGTTTGAAGTTGTCTATTTCTTTCTGCCACGCTTGAAGCTCATCATCTGTCACTCTGCTATTTAGATAACAGCTTTCATCCTCAAATTTACTCGCCTGTAATGCCTCATTCCACGCTAATTCTGCTTGGCTAAGCTTTTGTTCTGACTCAGATAGCCACTGCTTGTTCGTCACTAACTGACTTTCAGCATTCGATTGCGCTAATACCGCTTGCTGCAAAGCGTTTTGCGCCTTTTCTAAACCTGTATTCAAGGTCAGAATTTGCTCTTTTGTCAGCGTAATTTCGAGCTCAAGCGCGCCAACGGAACTGTATTTCGGATCAATAGAAGCTTGTAACTGAGTCAATTGTTCTTGGTTTGCTTGAACGGTTGATTCATTTGCCGCCATTTGATTCTGCAGCTCATGAATTTTATTTTCACCCACTAAGCAGCGTTGATTAAGCTGTTCAACGTTCTTTTCTAGCTTTTCAATATCAATAGATTGTAGACGTAGAAGTTGATCATTAAGCGCCTGCAACTCAGTTTGAACCGTCGAGATCTCAGATGCTGCATGCTCACCAAGCTCTTCTTTCAACTGGTCGATTTGATTCTGATGCTGAATAATGACAACGTTATGTTGTTCTAGCTGATTACTTAGCTGGTTCAGTGAGGTTTGAGCTTCTCTTTCTTTCACTCTGGCAGCCTGAACTTGCTCTTTTGTAACGACTTCTTCAACAAACGTCGCAGGGTTAGGATGCGCTTGGCTGCCACATACCGGACATGCTTCACCTGCCTTTAGTCGCTGCGCTAATACTGCCGCTTGAGCATTATGCCACTTAAGCTCTATCGTATCAGCGGCGTGTTGACACTGCATATAGCGCTGACTGGCTTCCTGTAATGACTGCTGCTTGCTTACGGTTAACGCCGTGAGTTTAGAGAGCTCCAAAGTAAGACCATGCAGCTTTTGTAGATCCTGTAGTAGTCGTTGTTTTTGTTTTATTTCCGCATCGATGCTTCCAACAAGCGCAACATCTACTCGGGCTTGCTCTAGATCTTTCTGGCCCTGTTGCGCCTGAAACGCTAACTTGTCTTTCAGCTCTATGTACTGTTTTAACGTTGCTTCAACTTGTTGTTTTTGTTGATGACCTGCCGTTATTTTTCTTTCCAAGTTGGCTTTTTCAACCAACTTGTCTTTCATGCTTTCAAGTTGATACTGCAGTTGCGTTAACTGTGGGACTTTTGCCGCGGCTTCTTTTGCACTTTGCTGCAAGTTTTCTTTTTCTTTCGTAACAGCATTGGCTTTATCAAGACTCTCTTTCAAGGCAACTATTTTTTGTCTGAGCTCTTGAGTTTGAGCTTTTGCATTCTGTAATGAAACGTAGGGTAATTCTATCTTATTGGCATTTTTAGCGTTTTCTAATTGCTGTTGACGAGCTTTTATCGAGTCTGAATGTTCTAGATGCAGCTTGAGTGCGTTTTCTGCTTGCTCTCGTTTCGAAAACTCTCCATTAATAGTTTCCGCTTTTTGTAATTCAGATTTAGCAACATTTAGCTTATCTAACGAAGCTTGTTCATTCTTTCTATCGACCTCTAGCTGCTCAGCTGCTTGTTCGAGCTGGTGTAATAATTCCTGCTCTGAACTCACTCCTGCAACTTGTAAAGCGCCTCGAATTTGATTATCAAATTCATCTTTCGCTTTACTGATTGCGCTCGCTTTATCCTTGAGCGCGTACTCAATTTTTTTATATATGTCCGTTTGAAAGAGCTGACCAAAAATTTCTTCGCGCTCTTTAGAACTAGCAAGCAACAGCTCCCGGAATTTCCCTTGAGGCAATACCATTACTTGGCGAAATTGCGTTTCATTCAAACCAATAATATTGCTCACTTCTGTTTTAACTTGAGTCGTCTTGCTAGTGATGAGCTTTTCGGTCTCGCCGAGTTCATAAAGAGCCGCAGTGTGCTTTTTTACCGTCATCCCTTCGCCACGCGCTTTGGGTGCTTCCTGCTCTGGAGATCGCACAACTCGGTATTGTTTGCCATGTAACGAAAATTCTAGAACGACTTCGGTTGGTAAGTCTTGCGCCGATAAGTCACATCGCATCTGGATGCCTTGCCGCTCATTACCGGTAGTTTCACCGTAAAGGGCAAAGCAAATGGCATCTAAGATCGACGTTTTACCTGAGCCTGTAGGACCATTAATCAAAAACAGAGGGTTGCGGCCAAGCTTTTCAAAGTCAATGACTTCGGTTTTTGCAAACGGACCAAAGGCTTGCATGGTAAGTTTGATTGGTTTCATCTTTGGTCCCTATATTGCTGTGATAATTGCTTAATAATGTCAGTAACGGCTTGTTCTTGCTCTTGGGATAATTGACTATCTTGTGCCTCAATAAAAAAGTCTCGGAACATATCAATTTCGCTTCGGGCCAACTTTGCTTGCGCCATTTCCTGCTCTACCCCAATTAACATACCCGGTTTCTCAAGATGTAAAACGTTTGGATACACCGAACGAAGCTTTTCCATTGGATTTAAAATCGCATGTTTATCCATCAAACGAACTAACAAATAATCTTCATTTTTAGGGTCAGTCTTGCCCTGCTCTATGACTTTATCTAGCTCTCCCTCAACAATGCGCATTTCATGAGGGGCAATTAGCTCAATATGTTTAGCAGAGACAAATCCTTTCTTGTCTAGTTCGACTAACGTGAAGCCTTTCTTCTGGTTCTGTTCACCAAAACTGTACTTCATGAGCGAACCAGAATAACGGATATGCTCTGCGCCTTTCTTTTGAGGCTGATGTAAATGACCAAGTGCGACGTAGTCGAAATCTAAGAAATGCTCATGACTTACGCGATCAGAGCCACCAATAGATAGTGGTCGTTCAGAGTCAGACTCAATAGCACCATCAACAAAACAGTGGCTAACGAGAACACGCCTTTGCTCTGAAATGAAATGCTCTCTTATTTGCTCTACAAGCAGTTGATGTGCCTCATCATGAGTTGATACCGAGGTTTTGTAGGCAAATCTGACCTGTTCAGGGTCGTTATAAGGCATGCCATAAAACGCTACCTCACCCGCAGAGTCCGTTTTTATGATGATGGGAGTTAGCATATCTTCAAAGTTACTAACAATATGAAGGCCTGCATTTTTCATTTGCTCTGAGCCAAAACCTAATCGTTCTGCACCATCATGGTTGCCAGATATCAATATCATCGGTGTTTTCAGTTCAGTACAAATACGCTTCACGACTCGATTTAGCAGTTCTATTGCAACCGTTGGTGGCACCGAACGGTCATAAATATCTCCCGCCACTACAACGACATCGACGGGATTGTGTTCAATATAGTTAATCAGTTGTTCGAGTACTGCTTGTTGATCTTCGAGTAGTGATACATTGTGGAATTGTCGACCAAGATGCCAATCTGAGGTGTGGATAAACTTCATTCGAATTCACTTTCCGCCAAATCTTTAAGCTAGGTTTGCTCCTGCAAGAATCCGAATTTCAGCCGTGTAAACATCAGAGTATTACGCGACTGGCTGAATCTGGCACAAACCAAAGCTCAATATATTTAATTTGGGTTAGGATATCTTGAGTCGAACAGCTTTTCATGTAGTTTATGTTCTATGGTTCACTATTTCACCGGAAAGCGAGAAGAACGTTGTATAAACACCTTTTAAGCAACATTAAGCGATGGTCTCGAATAAAAAAACCGTCACATTTAAACCATTAAAAACCAACGTTTAGAAGGGACAAACTAGCTCAAGAACTACTCGTTATGCCAATTGTATAGAACTCCCACCGTATAACCATCTGGCTCGATATCAGCTTGCAAAACGTGGAAGTCTGAGTTGAGGCTGCTTCTTTGATGCTCCTCAATCATTAACACTTTTAAAACACCTCCGCATGCGCCCAGCCCTCCTAGTTTAACATCAATAAATTGATACTGAGTTTGATCGGTCACCCAGGGAGACAAGAATTGCATAGCATTTAACCATCGAGGCTCATCTCCATCAACGGATAAATGCAACTCACTAAGTGAGTGATCACACCCTACTCCAAGTTGTTTAAACACTTTATCGACAGCAATGCTTTGTTGTTTGGTATCTAAATCAATTCTAACATCATCAGTAACAAGGCCGGACTGTTGAAAAAAGCACTTCGTCAAAATGATCGAGTTTTGAGATTTGGCATGCTCTTCTGCATCGCGAGCAATTTCTATAGCCAGTATCCAAGTTGCTTGTGTTTCGTTAACTTCACGGTTTATCCGATTTAGCGCCATCAAGAACGCCGCTTGACCATAAGGATAAAAATAAATTTCTCTATTGGCAGAGTTACCAAGGATAAGAGAAAACTCGTTTATCAATGCCTTAAGCAAGCTTTTATCTACCGAAGACGGTAAAAGAACGCAGATATTCCCTTTGATATCACTTTGCTCCAGTATCTCGCGCTTAGAGCGCACAAGATTTAATATCTGCTCATACAGTGATTGATCAGGATAGGATCTTGGTGTTTCTGCGGGCAATCTAAAACATTCGTTAGCTATCTCACGAACAGTGTATGGCCTGCCATTAATAGCAAGAAGATGAGTTTGAAATGCGAGTGGCATCTAGCCTCCGATTAAAACCGTAGGCATGCCAGACAGAATTTTACCACCATGAGACGTTGAATCCCCGACCCTTGCAGCTGGCTTACCGTTGATTGTAACGCTAGAAGAGCCTGCTGAGATGCTATCCGGAGGACCTATACAGATAAGCTTATCTCCCTGCCTAGCCGCTGGAATGCCGCCAATTGTCACGTTTGGCGAGCCAACTACGACGGGGCCACCTACATGAGGAATTTTTCCTGTTTTTTTAGGACAAAGATGAAAGCTGCCCAATATCGCGGCTGGTTTACCCACTTTAAATCACCTTAGTTCAATGAAATTTGCCCAGCTTTAAGAGCGATAGCAGAGCCGTTAATAGATATTTTATTGCCTTTGATGTTGATTTCTCCGGAACTAGACATCTGAATCGAAGCGCCACCGACTTTGATCTCGATACTCTTTCCTGCATTAAAAGACAACACTTCACCCGTTTCATTAGAAAAGTTTTTACCTACTTTCAAGGTCGCATTCTTGCCAATCTCTTGATTGACATCATTCGTCACTTTTTCGGTTTTACTGTTTTCAACGGCAATATCAACACAGTCTTCAACTAGCATTTGGAAAAGTTTTTCGGCATGAAGATAGATGTGTTCTTCACCGGGTTTGTCATCAAAGCGCAACTCATTAAAATTAGATGTGCCTTTTTGTACAGAACGCGATTTATAACCACTTTGAGAGCTTTGCTCTGGTAACGTGTAGGGAGGGAGTTGACTACCATTGTACAGTGACCCCGTAACAATTGGCTGGTCAGGATCGCCATTGACAAACTCGACGATGACCTCTTGTCCTACTCTAGGATGAAACACCGAGCCCCATCCGTTACCCGCGATATTTTGCGCAACACGAATCCAACATGAGCTGTTTACATCGTATTTACCAACACGATCCCAGTGAAACTGAACTTTAATACGACCGTGTTTGTCTATGTAAATTTCGCCATCTTTGTTTCCCGTTACCACTGCGGTTTGCAAACCTTTCATCTGAGGTTTCGGATAGTTCACTGAAGGGCGAAGGATTGTTTTTGAGTCAACACAACTAAATGATACTTTAACACCTTGCGCAGCAGTGCCACCTTGACCAGTCTGATTATAAACAGCCGCAGATAAAAAAACGGAGGACAGTACGTATTCTTTGCCGACTCGAGACTTATCTTCATGCTTTTTAAACTTAAAGCACTTTCCCACACTGAACGTTCGACACGTTGCCTCGCCACGGCACAGATATGCGTTTTGCTGTAGTGCTTCTATAGCGTGCGTGTTTCTAAGTGCGTATTGGTCATCACTTTCCGTTTCACCCATGTATTCAAAATACTCGCTTTCAGGCACGGTAAAAAAATCACTTTCACCCTTGGCAGTATTTTTAGGATTAGACGAAGGCTTAAGCATGTTATAGCCAGACTTTTGGCTTGCTTTAGTCGTCAAAACTTGGGTTTCATGCCAAGAAGAAATATGGCTAGACTTAGCCGTACCTGTATCAAAATCGACTAAAAACTCTGTACCCGGCTTATAGAAACTGATGTCGTCAAAAATCTTAAGCGTGTGGACAGACTTAGTGTGTGTGAAACAGAACGATAGCCCTTCTTCTGACAATAAGCGTCGGACAAATTCAAGGTCTGACTCTTCATATTGCACTTTGTATGTGTATTTAGGGTACGACTTAGTTAACTCAAAACTAAAGGCGACACTATGCTCCGAGAGTACTTCGGAGATAATTTCTTTTATATCTTTATGCTGAAATATTCTGCAATTTTTTCTATAATCGGCGAAACGTAATTTAGGCTCTATTAATAACTCTATATTTTTATAATTCTCACCATTATGAGCATTAGAAACTCGTTGCCCTTCCAATCTTGCAGCAGATACATAGCCATGTATATAACGAGGTTTTGAAGAAACATCCTCACTATTTTCAAGGGTAATTGTTACTTCTTTACCAATTATTTCGTTTAACTCACTTCGTTGATCATTAAAGTAAGCTTTAGCACGCAATGAAAAAAGTTCTGAGATCTCTTCTCTATACTCAAATGAGTTTAGTATGATGGCATCTTTTCCGAATGGAGAGGAAATTCGGATGAAATTGTTATCTTGAGTTGCTCTTTTCATTAAATACTTCTTTCAAAAAATGCGGGGGAATATTCCCCCGCATAAAAATTACATTTGTTGACCTTTAACACCGCTGTAGCCGTATACCAATGGCGCAGAAGTGTTGTTTTTATCGTCAGTAGGAGTCACTGTCATCATCATTTCAGTGTAAGAAATAGTGATGGTTTCAACTGGACGATCATCCTGGATAGAAACTGAGTAGTTAGAAATCATCGCATCAGTCAGTTCGATCTTCATGATTTCTTCAACTTTCTCACCCTGCTTAGTAATATGGAAAACCGCAGGTTTACCTTTACCAATTGTCGCTTCTTTAAATAAGTCAGGAGAAGAACGGTCTTGAAGTTTAGTGATAGTCAAATCATATAGACGAGTAGCGCTCGCTTCACGGTCCATCGCTGTACCAGTGTATGATGAGATCTCACGACCTACACTCCAATCTACAGATAGTAGTGTAATCAAATCTTTATATTGCTCGGCAGTTGCCTCACCCTTAATATCTGCGTATTTAAGATACGTATTAGACTGCATGCTAATCTCCTATAGCATTATTAATTGACATATATCGTAGTAATTTAATTATCTGACGTTTGATGATAATTAGTGATTAATGTATCAAAAACTTCATTTTAAATACGCCCTGTTATATCTTTAAATAAGACTTAATTTAAGCGTTTTTTATAAAAAATAATAGTTAATATGAACCAACTCCCAATTATTATTGAGAGTGTAAAGGATGTTAAACTATTGAGACATCAAGTCCACTAGTTGTACCTTTAACAATAATTTCATCAAACGTCTTATCATTAAGAATTGCATGCAATATTTCATGAGAAATCTTAGGAAGTAATGTGTTTTCTATGGTTGTCTGTACCACACGTGCACCGCTCCCCGACTCATTACTATTGTCTACAATATCATTAATTAGTTCTTCATCAAAAAATAGGTCAGCGCCGTAATTTTTACGAATGCGATTCGTAACTTTGGCTAATTTTAATTTTGTTATTTCTATCAATACTTCTCTTGATAGAGGCAAATAAGGTAATACATTAACACGTCCTAAAAATGCAGGTTTAAAGTCAACCAACAAATCGTCACGCAAAGCATCTTTTAGTGCTGAAGGTTCTGGAGATAAATCAGGATCAGAATACAAAGACATCGTCGTTTCGGTCCCTGTATTCGCGGTCATAATAATAATAGTGTTTTTAAAATCTATATCGCGACCTTCACCATCTTTAATTGAGCCTTTATCGAATACCTGATAAAAAATATCTTGAACTCCAGGGTGTGCTTTTTCCATTTCATCCAAGAGAATCACACTATAAGGTTTGCGTCTGACGGCTTCAGTAAGTACACCACCTTCGCCATACCCAACATAACCTGGAGGCGAGCCTAATAATAAGGAAACTTTGTGCTCTTCTTTAAACTCGGACATATTGATAGTTGTGACATTCTCTTCACTGCCGTACACTTTCTCTGCAATAGCTAAAGCAGATTCAGTTTTACCCACTCCACTTGGTCCCGTGAGAAGAAATACACCATTTGGTCGTGTCTCATCCGTGAGCTGTGCACTGGCAGTTTTTATCACTTCAGACATGACTTCCAAAGCGTGATCCTGTCCGACAACTCGTTTACACAAACTCTCTTTCAAACTCAGTACAGCTTGGATTTCATCATCCTGAAGTTTGCCCAGTGGTATCCCGGTCCAATCTGAAATTACTTCTGCAATAAGCGCTTCATTGACATGCGAAAATACTAATGGCTGCGAGTTAGCGGAGAGGCTACTTTCGAGCTCTTGTAACTTGTCCCTAGCAGTCTCAGAACCCTCCTTGATTATTTGAGCTCTAAGTGACTTAGCTTCACTTACCCACTCTTTTTCTTTCTCCCACAGCATCTCTAGTTCAACTATTTCAATAGATAGAACATCAATCTCTTTTCTGATATCTTGCAACTGCATATCAAGAGGTGCTCCTAGCTGACTTTCTTGGCTTAGGTGCTCATACTCAGCTTGCTTAGCTTTTAGTTTATTCCTTTTCGCATCTAGACCTCCCGGTGTAGACGATTGACTTAACGCGACTCGCGAGCAGGCTGTGTCTAAAACAGACACAGCCTTATCTGGCAGTTGTCGGCCATTAATGTATCGAGCTGAGAGTTGAACGGCAGCATTGAGGGCCTGGCTAGTGATGTGGACGTCATGGTGTTGTGCCATTACGTCAAGTAAACCACGTAACATCTCGATCGCTAGCTCCGGCGCTGGCTCGTCGACCTTCACTACTTGAAAGCGTCTGGTAAGAGCCGCGTCTTTTTCAAAATACTTTTTATATTCTGCCCAAGTTGTTGCTGCGATCGTTCTGAGTTCACCTCTCGCTAACGCTGGCTTTAGAATATTCGCTGCATCACCTTGTCCTGCTTGTCCCCCACCACCAATCAGACCATGTGCTTCATCGATAAACAAAATAATGGGTTGTGGTGCGTCGTTAACTTCTTTCACAAGGTTTTTAAGTCTGTTTTCAAACTCACCTTTCATGCCAGCACCAGCTTGCAATAACGCCAGATCCAAAGACTTAATCGCTACATTTTGTAGAGCAGGAGGTACATCGCCATCAATAATCTTTTGCGCCAAGCCTTCAACAACGGCTGTTTTTCCAACGCCAGCTTCACCAGTTAGAATCGGGTTGTTTTGTCGACGTCTTAATAAGATGTCGATCATTAAACGGATTTCATTGTCTCTACCAATAACCGGATCTATCTTACCTTCCCTAGCCTGCTCAGTAAGATCTGTTGTAAATTGATTCAGCGCAGAATTCGCGTTTGATTTCCCTAGGTCATTCGAACCTGGTTGACGCGTATTACTTTCTTTAAAGTTCAATAACCGAGATGGTTCTATCTTGTTTAGCTCAGGGCTAATCGAACCAGCCATGTTGACTAACGTATTATCGGACAAGTAGGCAAATAAAAGATGAATGCAATCCAACTGCTCCTGATTGAATTCAATCGTTGCCGATAGCAAAGCATTTTGCATCACAGTCACTGTGTGAGCTGAAAGACCTGGGACCGATTGACATCCCGTTTTGTATTTTTCAAGTGTCTTTTGAAGATCAGTTTCAACCTTGATTTTATCGACATCAAATTCGTCGAAAACTTCTGAATAAATATCGACAGGATGTTGAATAATCGTCATTAACCAGTGAGACATTTCAATACTGTGATGGGTTCGAGAGCTTGCCATCGCAGCTGCTTGTTCAAGTGTTTCCTTAGCCTGAGGAGACAATCTTTCGACCAACGCTGAAAGTGAGAGTGAAGCCATTATGTTTCCTTTAAATAGTAATTGTTATGGTTCGATCTTTTGTGCGTTTATGTTTTTTAAGTACAGAACCAACACCTAACTGACCATGTTTTTTTGATAAACAAACTTGAGGTAATAAACTATGTTTGGTGGTGAGCTGCCATTTCACTTGCTTATGCTTACCAATAAATTCATAAGCCGCACGTTTAATAATTTCTACATTTGGATGGTTAGGCAGTAATTTACTAACCAGATCTTTGTGCTTTGGCAGAAACTCGATCGTTGTTCCTGCGTTTATATTCCAAGCTTTCGAGCCTAAGGATGCTCCGGAACCAAGTTGAGCAAACTGCCCTTCAGGCATAGTTCGAGATGAAAGACGTGTTTGCTCTTCTTTTGCAAGATGTAGCCACTGCCCTTGAAACTCATGAATCTTTACTTGGCATCCAGATAAACATTCAAGAACACTTTTTAGTCCAGCTTTGCTTCTCGTCGGTGAAGCAAAAACACCACCATAATGCAGGGACAACGAACTACCCTGGCCAGTTAATGCCGACTTACAATCTTCTAAAGGTGAACGTAATCCCTGTGCATGAGCACGAGACTGAACGGTCAATTGACTCAGTTGCCAGCATCGATAGTAAAGAGACAGTAAACGATGGTTAAAAATATCGTAGAAGTCCACCATTGCCGTATCGCCTTCTTTTTGACGATGCAAAGCTAACTCGCTATAGTGCTGAGGAAGCACCCCCTGCTCACCCGTTAGGCCTATTAAATTGGTTTCAAGTGCTAGCTTGTGGCTATCAATATGTTTTAGATCGCAAAGCTGCGCATTTTCAAAACCTAACGATGGATTGACCTTTAAGTTTAGTTTTTCATGCTTCGGTAGAGCATCTGTCCCTATTTGTGCCTCGGCTTGCAAAATCTCGTGTTCGATAAGGTGAATTGCTTCAAACAACGGATGTTGCTTTAGATCTCGATAAAATTGCTCCGCGCTCATAGCAACACCTTATCGCCAGTTAATGCAGGCCATAAGTGGAAGGGCTTTCCCGTTGACTTAAGTCTTATTTCTAGCTGCGTAAAAATGTTAATTTCAGCATATTGTGCAAAGTAAACGGATAGCACACTACCTAGGAGGAAGATTTGCTCTTTAGGTAAAATTTGATCAGAAACCGTCAAAATGATTTTTATACCGTGCGCAAAACCAACTTTACCTTTCTGACTGACTCTACCTGTAGTCGGCTCGAACTCTAGCTTCGCTAAAGCATCAATTACCGCTTTCGTTTCTGCGGTCCCAGAAAACGCGTAGAGATTCAGAGTTTGCTTCAAAGTTGTTAATCCATCTTCTTCGGTAAAGTGGTTTAAAGTTAGAAGCTTAGTTAGCTGCCATCGTGTACTTTCATCCATTTCTGGCCGGAGGGTTTCTGATATAGAAACTAAACAACGAACTGACTCGAAGTTGTCATTTACTTCCGGCAAAGAGACTTTTGGAAGACCGCCTCCAAATGGAAGCTTCTGCGCTAAATTACGATTGCAGCACTCAGCTTCAACGTACATTAACCAGTTTTCTCGGCTCTCCGGACTGAACAATTGATGCCTTTTATCAACAAAAGAAATGTAAGTTTCCCTGCCCGGCTCATCGTATCCACCAGCCCAGTTTTTATCCTCACGTCTCATCAACCAATAAATTTCACTGGCGTTCATATAATGCGTGTGCTCACCAGCGTGATAACATGGCAGGTTGTGATACGTTTTGTTCCAGTTTCTCAATGTTACGTCAGAAATAGAGACAACCTCGTTACTCTCGGCTTCCTGGTATTGCGGTGATAAGTGGTAATCGTACTCGGTTGGTAGAATACGCTTGGGCTCCATAACACTTTTAAATAAGTTGACGACTGGCACACAACCAACCATCAAGCTCTCTTCATCCACTTGCTTAGGAAGCCAATCATCATTGGTATCAAAGTAAAAATACAGTTCAGCTTGCTCTCCAAGAGCTAGCTCTGATAATCCGAGTTCAGTGATATCAAAGAACATGAACTTCTCAGGAAAGTGCAGATACTCAACAAGTAATCTTGCTCCCGAAAAGCTTCTCTTACTGTATGGAACAACCTTCTCATCTTCTGAAAATCCCACTTCAATAAGATGCCTTTTCGTTAAAGACCGAACTTCTTTGCCACCCGCAACGACAGATAAACCAATTAGATTTTGAAATAGCATTTGGTAAAGTTTAAACGTCAACTGAGATTGCCCGTTTAAATAAAAGCGCAACCGTTCTAATCCCATTTCACTCAGAGATGTCTCTTCATCTAGGGCGGTGAGCTGGATTTTCAAAACTGAATGAGCATGGCTTTCCCATTGGGAGCCCACCGACTTAAGCGGTGCGTTTTTGAAAGCGCCAGAGGTCACATCAACAGGGTACATTCTGACCGGATAACACGTTCTAAAC
Organism: Vibrio sp. Y10_XG_PY6; assembly: GCF_024181795.1. NCBI lineage: Bacteria > Pseudomonadati > Pseudomonadota > Gammaproteobacteria > Vibrionales > Vibrionaceae > Vibrio > Vibrio sp. Y10_XG_PY6. The sequence goes on along the minus strand of NZ_JAMZAQ010000001.1, from coordinate 838,955 downwards.
TCGCATTCGTGGTATCCAGGAGCACCGATAACGACTCGCTCACCTTCTTCTACGTCAAAAAAAGAGGAAGTGGAGCTAGAGCAGTTCATCTTAATGACGGACATTGATGGAATTGGTGCGTGAAAATCCGGATATAACTGCCCCATCAAAGATTCAGTGAACTGAGGATAACTATTGTCTAAACTTTGTCTAATCCTTGCCGTTAGAAATGCACAGCCTTCTAGCAATCTTTCTACATGTGGGTCGTCAACCTGCTCCTCATTGATACGGAGTCTCGCAGCGATCTTAGGATACTGCTCCCCAAACTCTTGTCCTTTGTGACGTAAATAAGCTAACTCGCGATTATAGTATTTGAGAAACTCTTCACTCATTTCGCTCTACTCAGTTTCATACCTAAATTTACCGGCTCTACTTCAGAATTGAATCGCACTTCATGAATGCTGTTATCGATTAAGCAAGTGGCGCTAATTTGTAACCTCAACACCCTATCAATAGCGTTTTTCTCGTCCGAAATCTGGACATAAGGATTCCTTAACCTAGGCTCGAACTCTTTAATTGCATCATGAACAATGTCACAAAGCTGATTCTGCCCCTCTTGGCTGCTATAAGGCATCGAGGAAAAATCTGGCAGACCATAATTCAATATTGAATAGCGAACCTCTAAAAGGTCATCAGGAATGTTTTTCCATCCGATACGACTATTTAACATAGACTCCAGATCTCTAAGCAAGCTGTTCAACATCTGTTGTTGGCTCGTAGGGAAGTCTTTTTCATCTCTAGTTGAAGGATCACTATCCATCAATTTGTCCAGCAGAGAAACGGTTAAAGACATGTTATTGTTACGCTATTTGTTTCGACTCTAACAATGTAGTCAAGTCACAGATTGGGAGGGCTGAATCACCAACTAGCCAACATTTTTGGCCTAAACCCACGAAGGATTCTTGCTCACCAAGCTGTTTCCAATCTGTTTCTCGACCTAGCTTTTGTGCGTCAGTTTCTGAGTCAACATAGGTCAATGGCATATGGCCTTCTCCTTCGCCAAGTCCGTCAATATCAAACTCTACAGGTCGCCAAATACTTTCTAATAAAGAGGTGGGCGCTTTTATTTCTAGCGCTTGAATGCTAGAAATTGGAACAAGAAAATAGTTACCCGCGGTGGAAAACAGTTCAATGTAACCACCTAAACGATCATCAATATCCCTAGCATCTTCATAGTTTGTACCGTTTATGTTAAAGCCCTTAATAGTACGATGCTCTTCAATGCTATGCGCTAAGTGTGACGCTTCTGCATAGTCTTGATTTTTGAGAGCGAGGTTAAAGCGAACAAGCTCTTTAGTGAATTCCTCGTCACCTAATACCTTGGCACTAGCCGCACCGTCGATAAAATCTTTTCTAGCCTGGGCCGCTTTCACTAAATGTCGCAACTGACTTGCACCAGGTAGATACTCAGGAAACAATTTGATCGATTGCATAAGTTGCTCATCCGCACGCTCGAAGTCTCCATCAATGCAAAGCAGCTCAATGAACGAGCTTCTCAAGCTTGCATCTTTAGGCGCCGCTTTAATTTCATCAATTAATAGCTTTAGAGCTTGTTGCAATTGGCCTTGGGACAAAGCATTTTTCCATTGGGTCATTGTTATTTCCTTACACCAAGTGCTCTGGTGATAATTCAGTAATTAATTTAATGCTAGATACCATTTGATCGAGCTGGAAGTGCGGTCGCAAATGGATAACAGAGTAATAGTGTCCTGGAGTTTCTCTTTTCTCTCGAACCGTAATTTTCGCTTCATTTAAGGGGTACTTCGCCCTAAGTTCATCAGATGCTTCATCCGACGCGGTAGTGTACTGATGCAACCATCGTTGAAAGTCCCGCTCTAGGCTTTCTGCATCTTGATACCCACCAATCTTGTCACGCCCCATAACCTTGAGATAATGTGCGACTCGCGACACACACAACGTGTATTGCAACATCGACGTGAGCTTTGCATTCGTTGAAATGTGTTTTTCTGCATATTGCTTAGGCTTGTAGAGAGATACATTCGAGGTCATCCCTACCATATCGGTTTCAGGTACAGGAGAAATAGAAATGAAACCGCATTCAGACAACTCTTGTTCTTTTCTCTCAGAGATCTTTAAGTTTAAAGGACATCTTTCACGGTCATTCTTGCCATTAACACGCATTTTGTTCCTAGTAGGAGCGACGATAATACCCTGACTATAATCCCCTTGCTTAATGCCTCGCATGTGCGTAAACCACCCATGCTCCTGAAACGCTCTAATTGATACGGCCGCAAAACAATACGCGCTACTCCCCCATAGCAAATCGCGATTAGAGTCGTAGACATGCTCTTGAAAGTCGAACTGATCGTTGCGCGAACCATCACTTTTATATGGCTGACGGAATAAAACATTCGGCGCAGTCAGGCCAATAAATTTGGTATCATCGTTGTCTCTCAAACTGCGCCATTTTGCGTAATCTGCCTGTTCAAATTGGGCCGCAATATCTCTTATCGCAGAGAGCTGTGAAAAACTGTCAACACCAAACATCTCCGGCGATGCTGACATAATGAACGGGCTGAATGCTGCCGCTGCAGACTGAGAGATCTTGCTGAGCACAGACAGATCTCTATCAAAATAATTTTTACTCGCATCACAACGAAGTTGATAATCGCCAACTACCACGCCAAAGGGTTCTCCCCCGGCCATGCCATATTCATTTTGATAGAGCAGCTTAAATAGTGCTGATTGGTCAAACTCGATGGCTTTTAGTGCATCTTTACTGACTTCATTCCATGTTGCCGCCAACACCTTGACTTTGACGGAGTCTGATGAGCGAGTGTCGACCTGTTCGCATAAATACCTCACGCCGATCCAACCTCTTTCGAGTTGTTGAAACTCAGGATGATGTATTATTTCGTTTAATTGAGATTCTAATAGCTCATCAATTCGGTTTATCGTGTTCATCACACTATGACGAAAACTGTCCAAATCTCTTGAACGCGTACCTTCTAGCCAAATTCGAGCTGCCTCTACAAGATCAGAAGATTCATTGAATCGAGTCAACCACGGGCTATCAAGCTCAGCATGGCCTCCTGTGCTGAATTCATGCTTTAGCTTACTGGGATCGCGAAAGTTAAGTGACACTGCTATTTCCATCTAGAACATAACGATTTGGTATGGCTGGCCTTACGACCAGCCAATTCATTTCTTATCCACCCGACTGAGGGATCTTTGCAACAAGTCGCAAAGATGTCGTCAATTCTTCCATTTGCAGCCAAGGCTTAAGCCATGCTACAGCATTGTAAGAACCTGGTGCGCCAGGGATTTCCTTAACCTGGACACGAGCATCTGCTAGAGGGTATTTCGCTCGGATCTCTTGACCACCACCCTCTGAAGCATTTACATAGCCTAGAATCCAGCGGTTCAACCAAGACTCAACGTCTTCTGCTTCCATAAAGCTACCGATTTTATCTCGAGCCATTACCTTCAAATAATGCGCAAAACGAGATGTCGCCATCATGTAAGGTAGACGTGCTGAAATCGCCGCATTAGCCGTTGCTTCTGGAGATTCGTGGTTCGCCGGTTTTTGACAGGTTTGCGCACCAAAGAAAACCGCATAGTTGGTGTTTTTGTAGTGACAAAGCGGTAAGAAACCAAGTTTACCCAGCTCTGCCTCACGTCGGTCGGTAATACCAATCTCTGTTGGACACTTCATATCAGGATCGCCATCATCACTCATGAAGAAATGTGTTGGCAAATTATCCACTCGACCACCACCTTCTGCACCACGGATAGCTGTACAGAATCCATATTTTGAGAAGGCGTCTGTTAACTTAACACCAAGAACATACGAAGAGTTCATCCAACAGTAGTCATTATGCTCAGCATTGACAGCAATACCTGACACTGGGTCTACTTCGAACTCTTCAAATCCAAATTCCTCAACTGGAGCAGTGGCTTGTCCGTATGGCAAACGAGCCAGAACTTTCGGCATAGTCAGGCTAACAAAACGTGAATCAGCACTCTCACGGAACGAACGCCATTGAGCGTATTCTAACGACTCAAAGACCTTGTCTAGATCGCGTGGTTTTGACAGTTCAGTCCACTCATCAAAACCAAATAGTGCTGGTGAGGCCGCGGACAAGAATGGGGAGAAGCCTGAAGCGGCTACATTTGACATTAGGCGCAGCGACTCAATATCCTCTGGGTGGTTGGTAAACTCATAGTCACCAATTAATGCACCATAAGGTTCACCACCTGCACTGCCAAACTCAGACTCGTAAACTTTCTTAAAGATCTGGCTTTGGTCAAATTCAACCGCTTTACTCAAGTCTTTATGTAACTCTTTCTTGGTCATACTCATCATGCGAATTTTCAGAGTAGAGCTCGTCTCTGAGTTCATCACTAGATAATTTAAACCACGCCAAGAACCTTCAAGTTTCTGTAATTCAGGATGATGCATTACTTCAGACAACTGATCAGAAATCTGTTTATCAAGTAAATTAATCGCTTCACGAAAAGTTACCGTTAGGTTTTTGTTCCAAGTAACCGTCCCTTTCATCGCTTCTTCAGTGAGCGTTTTAATTAGCTCTTCAGCACGAGAGGCTTCTGTCTGCTTAGTTGCACCAATAGCTTGATCTAAAAATGAAGTTGTTTGTTCATTAACAGTTGGATCTAACTGCTTTTCAGCTTCAGTCGTCATTATTCCGCTCCTTCAGTACTGTCTGACTTCGCTTGCTTGCCAAGATCTAACTCGCCCGCAAGTTTTGCCAGATTGTCTGTGTTGTTCAAAACATCCTCTAAGATGTTTTCAAGCTCTTCAGAACGGTCAACTTTTGTCATCAAATCACGCAGTTTATTACGCGTTTCCATCAGTTGGCGCAGTGGATCAACTTGATTTACGATCGCAGCGGGCTCAAAGTCTTGCATTGATTTAAAGTTCAAATCCACCTCAAACTGTGAATCGTCGTTCGCAAGCTTGTTCGCAACTTTGAACTTAACCGATGGGTTCATCTTTTTGAGCACATCATCGAAGTTGTCTCGATCGATCTGAATAAAACGGCGGTCTTTCAAAGGCTTCAACGCTTCAGTGTTTTGACCAGCGAAGTCACCCATTACACCTACAACAAAAGGTAGCTCTTTCTTAAGAGTTGTACCTTCAGTTTCAACATCATAGGTAATGTGGACACGAGGCTTCCGTACTCGTGACAGTTTCGAGTGGATACTCGTCATACCATTCTCCCTTTATTAATTTTCATTTTGTTCTGCTATGCCAACCAAACGGAAGTAGCTTTTCTTTGCATCTCCGTCGGAGATAAGTTCCGCCAGTAACTCCGGCAGAGGCATTCCACACCAACGAATGATCTGTTCGATGGAGTAAGAAACTGGTGAGTGAGGCTCACTCTCTCTGAAGAAATCAGCCACTTGCTGCAATTGTCTAATCGCCTGCTCTCGTGATTTCATGTTTGTCGCTAATAGTGCATCAGAACTTTGTGAACTCACTTGTTGTTCCGAAGAAGAAGATTCATCCACCTCCTCCAGTTCTTCAAACACAGCTTGTGGTTGATTAAAACGCTCTCCAAGGAGATGCTTTAATGCCGAGTGTATTGATTCAAGCCTTTTTGATATATAAGAGCTAGGAGTGACATCACCTACCGCTTCATCTAATCGCTGACTGAACTCATTAAATGACTCTGTGGCGAACTCCAGATCAGCGATTAGCTCACGATAAAAGGCATCAGAGGTAGATTTAACTGTAGTTGTAATATCAGACAGCTCTGTAGCGCCAAGATCGACTCGATTTCGGCGCTTATCTTCATCTAAACGCTCCAGCTCAATAGCTTGCTGATATTCCCAGTAGGCATACGCTTGCTCAACGCCTATGTCAGTAAGCGGGATACAAGCAATAGGGAAAATAAGTGTTCCTTCGCTATCGATACCATTGAGGCCAGTAATCGCCGATATTCTTGTTTCAATGCCATCCTCATCAGGCATTGGATAGAGATCATCCCAAAATTTCTCGATGAACTCAGTAGCGAGTTTGTACCCAACGCCCATACCGCGAAAACCATACAATCGAGTTAGAGCCTCTATAAGCCAAGCAACAAACTCTAAATCTTTAGATTGATTCGTAAGTATCTCTGGTACTTCTTCTATAAATACCCGCCATAAGTTACTGTGGGTATAAATACTTTCTTCTTCTATAAGTGCATTGCGCTCTGCATTTCGCGCAGCCATACGCTGATCTTTTAATCGGTAATAAGCAGACTGTGGCGATACATCTTCTCTAGGGTCAACACCTGTAGGATTCTCTTGAGATATAGGAGTCAACGCTTGTTCATACCAATCGAACATCTCACTATTCATAAGACCTCCCTCTAAGAAAAACGGGGATCGTCGCGTCTTCTCTCGTTACTGCTTCAAATTCCGTCTGCGCTTGGCGAACTTTGACTAACGCACAAGTAACGTTATCACTTGCACCCCTCACTAACGCCGAATGCATGAGTGCTAATCCTGCTTGATTTACTGAGTCCGCATACAATGTCCGGTGAATTTCATCACTCGTTAATTCTTTAGAAAGCCCATCACTACACAGAAGAAATTGATCTCCATCAGCCAACTGTCCTGAAACTTGATCAATAGTGATACTCTCATCTACCCCAACAGCTCTGGTAATAACATTTGCGAGAGGATGTGACTCAGCATCTTCAAATGCCAATAACCCTTGATCGACTAAATCCATAACTTGACTATGATCGCGTGTTTTTTGAGAAAAATGACCATTTCTAAGCTGGTAAATTCGGCTATCACCGACCCAAAGACAGTGGTAATACCCGTCCTGGATAAACAACAAAACGAGAGTTGTTCCCATCGTTTTACCGTCTAAGTGATTTTGTGCGTATTGATAAATTTCTAAATTCGCGGCTTGAACCACACTCCGGATATCATCGATATTGGTATTTGGGACATCCTGCATATGGCGCGCGATTCTATCCACTAGCATCTGGCTTGCTATGTCGCCAGCACTATGCCCACCCATTCCATCGGCTACAACCCAAATATGCTGCTCTGTCATATCTAAAAGAGCATCCTCGTTATAAGGGCGTACTTTTCCTGCGTGCGATTTAGCAAAGGTAAAATAGTTCCAATTCATTCTTCTATCCTACCAATTCCACTTTTTCCAACCGCCATCAAGCATGGCAGAAAATTGACCAATAGAAGGGAAACCGCTGGTCATAAACATACATGGTTCAACTAGAGTCGAGCCTTCAGTCCACCAAAAGCATGGCTTACTCAATTTTTCTTTAATAAGGTAATTCAAAAGTGCGCTTTGATCTGCTCCACCTTGATCATGAAAAATCGTAGATATTTGGCTTTGATAAAGAAACTTAAGAGGCCGCACTTCACTTTTTACATTCGCCACTAAATCGTTTTTTTCTTCCATGCTCTTATGCCAAACATCAAATACAAAGTCGTCCTCAAGTACTGCTAGGGCAAGAGATGCACTGTCCTCGGTCCAAGCTTTGTCCCCCCAATATTGCGCTGCTTCACCTTTTACGGCACGAGCTATAGTAAAGAAAAAGTATCTACCGCATGCATCTACACTAGGAATCATGCTACCAATGTATGTCGAGTCTTCTAAGTAACTAACATCCAGAGCAAAGTGCCACACAGGCGCGGTTAAAAAGTGCTCATTCCAACTTTCACCCAATTGTTCTCTGCTGACTGCAATAACAGCCTGCTGCCAGTCATGCCAGCGCTCTGAAAAATCTTGTGATAAGCCATCTTTCACAAAGTCTCCTTTTGCAGGCATTTTACCGATATAACCCCAGGCTGATGTTACAAGGTTCGTGGACATCTGAACCTCTCCATTTCATTTGACCAAAACGGATTAATAGCACTAGACGGAATAAGCTCTAGTTGCACCTTATTTCCCTTTAAATCAATCATAACTATGTTGTCTTTACGTGATTCTGGTCTTGCTTTAAGTGATTGATCTAAAAGCTTGAATATGCCCCACTCACCTTCATAGGTATGCGCAATTTCGCGTTTAGATTCTGGTGGTGTGAACACTATTCGAGTCTGGTCTTGACCCGCAGGCCAGCTCAAGGATTTAGCTCGTGCTGGTCCATGCTTATAAACCAAATCTTGCTTACCTAGCTCTAGAACAAACCGAGTAATGTGCTGATCCAGATACACTGGTTTCATACCGAACTCTACGCGCAATGAATTATCAGATTCAAAGAAAGACTGCCTGATACGCTTCGCTCTTTGAAAGACCATCAGCGTTTCTGGACGAACTCCAATTTCCTTTTCTAATCGCCAACGACTTTTCGACGTATCGACAAACGGTTCAAGATACTCTTGGAAGAATGAGTCAAGCGTACCTCCATAACCAAAGAAACGTTTGAAGTCCTTCAGCCTTACTTCTCTGCTCGCATTTGGCTCGAATGGGTATCTACCCGCAATAGTCCGCTGATAAGGGCGCACCACTTGCGTAACCCAAAGCTGATTTAGATGATCTTTCGACCCGCTCTCCGCAAACTTAACTGACTCTTGAGAAAGTTCACCTAGCCATTGATTAAATGGCCTAGGCAAAAGTTCTTTAGCGCGAGCAAAGGAAGCAGCCACATCTTGTGTAACGGTCCCATCTAAAATACTTTTGTAAGCAATTTTCTGATTATTACCTGAGCTTGATAAATCGCTTAAGTACGAGCGCAAGTTAACCATAGCTTGTTGAATATCATCAAAGTCTTGTTCGCCGAGACGTAATATCTCCGAAAAATGAGATTCGACTTCTTTACCTGGCAGTGCAACATTGAAACCATTTTCTTCAGGCAAGTACATGTCTAGTCTATCTGCCGTATTCGAAAATTTAACTTTGGCAACCTTACCAGCGACTTCAGAAGCGGCCTTCTGATTTTCTGATAATGATACTTTCGACAAACCAACTTCTTTTTGGATTGCCCTCAACAACGATTCGATTGGCCTTTCAACTCCAGATAGAACTCTAGCTTGTTCTGTTGCAAGCTCTAGGCTCGGAGCCTGCTTAAGTTGAATATCTTCGATCAGAGTTTTCCATTCATTCACATAATCTTGATAGTATCGAGATTGGACTCCTTGAATAGCGCTATCTTGATCAATTTCATGAGCCTTAAGATCGTCACCATAAACCCAGTTCTCTTCCATTAGACTTTTTACTGTACGGTTAATCTGAATCTGAAAAATGCTATGAAAGCCATTGTACGTATAAAAGCCCGAAATGCCTTGTGATAACGGCTTTCCACTCGCTCGTTCAAACTGCTCAAGCCCTTTAGGCCCCAAGACATCAGTCAAACGAAATGAAGGAACATGACTCTTCGAAAATTGTATCTTCATTCGCTGATAAGCACGTTCTGGTAGAGACATTTGTGTCAAAACCTCGCGAGCATTAGTCACGGCAGCAGTATTATAAGAAAAGCCTTGTCCATTATTCTCTAATAAATTTTGAGTGTGCTGTAACAGACCTTTTCTTAAGTCTATATTTAGTTCACCCGGATATTGACGTTCAAAATAGAAGTTAAACCAAGCCAACACTTCATCTTGTTGGTATTTGTCTGGATTAAATAACATCAAATAAGTTTTCAACGTTTCATACAAATACTCTCGATGCTGTTGATTACTTTCCATTTCCGTCACCAAGCTATCAAGAAGCAAGGGAGCGTAATATTGGGTCAACGCATCAGAATATGCATTGTTTGCCGCCTGTGAGACTTTATCTCCTTGATAGAGACCAAACCTTTTTACGGAATCAGCATCGCCGTAGTTGCTTTGCTTTCCTAGAGGAAGCGTCATCAATCGGTCTAATGTCTCTACGGCTGAGATAATATCCGCCTCAAAATCTAGGCTCTCAGCACCAATCATTGCTTCAATATGGCCGGCTTGCTCATTGGTATCGACAATCAACTGAGAATTCCACTTGTAGCTCATAAGCCAAAGTGCAGACGCACCTAGCAGTAGAGAAGCACAGCCAATGTAAACACCTCGGCGCATCCACCCTGACTGCTTTTGATAGTGACGATTAACCGTTCCTAACAGTTGTTCCTTGAAAATAACCTTATCAAACAAGTTCTTCACGAAATAACTATGAGATCCTGTTGGGCTTTTTGCTAGAGCGAGGCGATTTAGTCCAAGTCCATTGGTCGATTCATTCATTAACTTATCGACTGGTAAGCCTTCTTGGACCGAGCTCAACATAAACACACCACGAATCAAGGCTGGCTCTTCAAAACTATTTTGTGCAAATATTTCCGCTAAAAATTCATCAAGGTTAGCTTGCAATACCCTTAGCTGTTTAGGAAATTCAAAAATAAGTGCTCGCTTCTCTAAATCATCTTCAGTTTCAAGGATTCTCAGCATTCGCGCATCAAGGCGCTCCAACATGCCATGAAATTCTTTATTGAATAAAGAAATAACCCCTCTTTCATCAGCCACTTCACGCGGAAACATGAAACCGAACAATTCCTCACGCTCTTCCTTACTTAGATCAGAGAAGAACTCATTGAAACCCGCAACTAAATCCATTTTGGTCAGTAGTACGTAAATAGGAAATTGCATCCCTAACTGATTCTTCAGTTCTTGAAGGCGCGACTTGATAGCTCGGGCATGAAGGCTTCGCTCGGTTCTTGTCTGCGACATCACACTGGCTAAACTGATCGTGACAATTGCACCATTAATTGGCCTTTGCGTTCTATATTTTTTCAACAACCCTAAGAAGCCGTGCCATGCTTTAGAGTCGACCTTTTCTTGACTGTCTTGTGTCGTGTATCGACCGGCCGTATCAATCAGCACTGCTTTATTTGCAAACCACCAATCACAATGACGAGTTCCACCGACACCAGCAATAGAGTCAGAACCAAGGCTATCCGCTAACGGAAACTCCAGCCCTGACTGCTTTAACACTGTTGTTTTTCCTGTCCCTGGAGGGCCGATCAACACATACCAAGGCAAGTCATATAAGCTTCGCTTTCCTTTATGTGTTTTCGTTACTACTTTGACAGCTTGCTCAATACGCTCGCGCACTAAGTCAATTTCACTCGCCGCTTCTTTATCTGACTGACTATCAACCTCAAGTAACGTTTGAATACTTTCGTCTTCTTTAACTTTTTGCTTGTGCTGCTTAGTCACGTTGAATAAAGCCCACACAAACACCAGCACCAAAATCGTGACGAGTCGTTGGAAGTCGCTCTTTAGCGGCTCATATCCCGCTATCGTGATAAGTGGACCAACAACCCAAATAAAAATTGAACAAGCAGCGACACCGATAAGACCGAGAAACCACCTTTGAGTAAATATTCTGCCAATTTCTTTAATACGCATCTCTATCTACCTGTTATTAATTCGCGACAAGGAGGTCGATTTCAATTCGACGGTTAATAGCTCGGTTTTCGTCACTATTGTTTTCAACCAATGGTCTTGCATCACCCAGCCCTTCTGGTATGACTCGACCTTCTAGTGTGCTATTCGAGATAAGTTGTTCAGACATAGCAGTAGCTCGAGCTAATGATAGATGCCAGTTCGAAGGATATTTACTGGTGAAAATTGGCCTATCATCGGTATGACCTGTTACAATGATCTTGCCTTGGGTCGACTCCAACGTTCTAGCGAGTTTAGAAATTACGGGTTGGATATACGCAACAACATCAGCACTACCTGATTCAAATAGATCTTGCGATTTTAACGAAATTCTTACCCTGTCTTGCAACGGCTCGACGTTAATTAGCCCCTTCCCGATCTCGGTTGCCAGATACATAGAGATCCTTTCTGAAATTGGCGCTGATTTTGATTCTGACGTTGTATCTTGGTTAAGCTGTTGCGGTTGAACCAAATTGACTAATTGAGAAAAGGTGCGGTTGGAAGCCTTGTTTAGCTCATAGCTAAAATACATAAATATACAAACCAATAATGCAGCCGTTACGGAGCACACAACCCAGAGAGGAACTCTGTCGGAAGCCTTAGAGCCATTCAAAATGTGTTGTTCGATACTATTGCTTAGCTCTTGAGGTATCCCTCTTCCGTAAGACTTAAGAATAGCGATAATCTGCCTTCTCAGTTTTCGGTGAGACTCCAGTCCGTTTTTTTCCAAACGATATTGGCCGAGAAATCCAAGCGATAGGCACACGTACATCAATTCAAGCAAATCTAAATTTGTATCTGGTTGCGCCATGCACTTATCAAGGTACTTAAAGAACGCTTCCCCACCCTGGCTGCTGGCATAGAAAGAACTAAGCAATGAGTCATGGCTCCAAAATGAATGCCCCCCCCAATTAGTATTGAGCACCGCTTCATCTAACGAGCAACACAAACAGTAACGAGCCGTATCAATAGTGTCCAAATCAACGTCGTGGTGACGTAGTCGGTTCTCATAATCTCTAAGTTTTTGTGCCAACGTCTCTTTTAGAAACAACGGGTCAGAATGAGTCGCTGTCGCTCGAATTTGACCAATAATGGATAAAAGACCATTCGCTTCTGCCAATAAAGGGTTGTTCCCATAAGCGACCACTGAATCGTTATTCACCAATTCAGGACTTTTTGAGATAACTACCGTATTATCTGCTGACTTTTCTGATTGTGGTTTCGGTGCGGGCGCTCTTCCACCCGGTGTTGGTTTTACGATCGTTTGTTCCATACTGAGCACACCTATTGACTAATACTCCACAGCTCAAGGTCAGCATTCGGAAAATGCCCCGATAAATGCAGCGCAATACCACCACTGTCTTTCAGCCTCATCCAAAACGGGCCTTTCTTGACTACTTCGAAGTAGACATAACCCGTTTGGTAAGGGATCTGCCTCGGTACTACACTCAATGGCGCTACGTTTATGCCATTAATCTGATTGTTGATCAGATCACGAATCTGCTCCGCTGGTCCAAACTTGAGCTGCGCCGGGACTAAACGTCTGATTTCATCTGTTGTCGTATCAGCTTTGACTGCAAGCACAAACTGGCATGATTCAAGTAAACGCTTATCTGGAAGTGGCGTCACTTGAATTCCATATTGTCGTGGCTCCAAAGGAAGTTTGCTTGCTGTTTGATCAAGGACAACGCTCAGATATTGACTCAGAACTTGATTCAATTCGCTATAAACACTTGATACATCTAAGTGATCGTATGCAAGTAAGCTTGGCATCCTCTTGGTTTTGTCAGAAAACGTAGCTAATTCACCAATATAACCTTTCAGGGTCGTCGCTAATTCCAATGGATGTAGCCTGTCTAGGTCACTAAAGTGCTTTAACATCGCCTCATACCTGTTCAACATTTGTAGCATGATGAAATCAACAGCAGATGCAGATGCGGCTTTGCCCTTAATCAATCGCTGCGCAATAACGTCGGCACGCATCTTTGTCATCGCAATAACGTTACGCAAGTAAGCCGACATAACTTTGTCGCTAAGTAAATTGATAAGCGGTGGAACATACGAATCGTCTAGTATTACTTCGCCTTCTGCCGTTACCTCTTTTATTTTCAAAATCGGTAACTCAACATAACCCGCTAATTTGTCATTGCTGGCTTTCAGTTCCAGGTTTAGGGCTGCGACTTGAATCGTTTCTTCATCCTGCCCAGTGAGATTATCTATAACGTCAACGTCTTTAAGTACATAACGAGAAACGATCGCCTCACTTACATCAGAAACATTTTTACCTTTGACATTTGAAAGGGGAAGAGTGATTTTTACTAACGTATTTTCTACGTCTTTATCAATAAATAAAGGCACAACCGAATCGCTGGCTGTTAAGGTATTAACCAGAGTCATATCTGGCAAAACTGCCTCAAAGTGATCTAATTCAATCAGACCATCTTTTAATGCATGTTCTTTTACTCGACATTTCCAAACCCCCCAATTATAAGCCCCACCAAACTGATGTAAGCCTTTGAATTCTTGAGAGGTTGCGCGTTCATGTTGTTGAAAGTGCTGGGGACGTAAAAACATCCCTTCGCACCAAGCCGTCTTGGAGTATTGCGTCATTTATAATTAGCCAACTAAACGTTATTTTACGACCAAAGACAGATCTTCTAACAGAATTTGATAGGTGTTGTAACCGGTCTTATCCACTTCAATGACTTGTCGCCAATTTGAATTTTCAATATCTCGAAACGCTGCGACAATGCCTAAGTATTCAGTCTTTGGAGACATACTTGCCTGATATGTTTCTTTCTGACCTGGAGTTAATGATATTTCATATTTATTCACTAAATCAGGGCCTAAGACTTTTTCACTTTCTTCATAAATTGAAAAAAAATCCTGACTTTCAAAAAGGGTATTTGATGTTAATTCAAAAACATACACGACTACAGGGGATGGCCTACCATTGGAGTCAGGGTTAATATTGTGATTTGCTGTTATTTCTAAATCTGAATATGGGTCAACAACTAAATTGGCTGCTGAGCATCCAAATAAAACCATTGAAATTAATAACAAAATGTACTGATAAACTCTTTTCATCACCCTATTTCCTAGCTTTTATTTTTTAATGCTAACTCATAGTGTTTAGCGAAATCTTCTAAATAAAATGGAGATTCTTTATTGATAATGTCATCGGATAGCTTTTCATGAATATCCTCAAACCGCTTCCAACTTTGAGCATATTTTCTTGCTGGAATAACCTTATTAATAACCGTGTCTTTAGCTAAAGCTTCTGAGTATATCGACGTAGGCTCAACAAGCGACATAACACTTGAAACCGTACCCTCAACACCTTTCATTAACGCTTGTTCATGATTTTCTATATCACTAAACGCTTCTTTAATGGCTGCACTTGGTTTTAGGAAACTTGCAGTTTGACGGTTATATAAGTTATGAATTGCATCTTCTAAATTCGCAGAGAACTTCAGAGGATTATTTTCTGACTTCCGAAACGCAGTATGACTAAGTCGATTTGTTTGTTTAAATACCGCTCGATTGTGCAGCGTTTCCATTAAACCAACTAACATCAAAGAAAATGATTCCCCCAGTTGTTCAAACCATTGCTCTCTGTTATCGCTGGGAATCATCGTTGGATCAATACCCGCTCCTTTAATGAACGCCGCAAGCTCGCTCCCTTTACTATCAAATTTGGGAGTTGATTGACGTTCTAGCTGTCGTGGGGTTTCCGGTACAGGTGTAGGATCTACACTCTGTTTTTCTGGTTTGGGGATATCAATAAAATCATCGACTAAGCCAATATCTAGTTGAAAGTCCGAAGGAACACTCTCATTCAAAAGCTCACTGGCACTAAGGCCGAGGTCTACAAACTCTGCTTCAGATGAACTCGAGAATGCTTCAGGTTCTGAACTGGAACGAAAGTTACTTTCCTGATTATTGAATGCCTCAGTGCTAGTTTGAATACTTACTGAAATTTGGTAATCCCCTAAACTAACCGTATCGTCGTCACTTAGTGCAATCTCATTTCCTTGGCCCACAGGTGTCACAGCGTTATTAACAAACGTGCCATTAGTTGATAAGTCTTTTATCAAGTATTTATCACCAAACTTGATGAGCTCTCCGTGAGTTCCGGATACTACTCTTTCAGGGTCTGGCAGTGTCCAATCACATTGTTCAGACCGACCAAATGTAACTTTGGCATGCTCATCACTTGATTCAAACACAAACTCACTCTCAATCTCTGGAGTAAATTTGTGAAAACTTGTTATGGTTAAAACCAACTTCATGTAAACCTCGCCAAAGACCTGCTAAATATTATTTTTAATTTTATTATTAGTCACTTTCTTATTAACAGTAAGATTAATAAAAACCTTAAATCTGCCATTGAAAATCATGCACGGAATAATGAATCATTTTTTTATCAAAGCAATCACGTATTGTTCAACAATTTTAATTATCCAACCAAGTTCAAATTTTTGACACTTAGACTTTCATCAATAAAAAAACGAATGTTAGTTTGGCCGAGAAATTCTAACATAATGACTTTTCATTGAGCAGAAAGGTATATATTCCCCCATCATTTATACGGAGTTCTTGTGATGGAAGACAGCAATAAAAACAATTCTATAAATAATAAAGATAGCGGAGACAAAACTAAAATTGTAAAGACTCAAAAACGAGACAATGCAATTCAATCAAATAAAGTTGCTAGCAATGAAGGCTCCGTTCAAAATAAAAATGAAACAAATACAAAACTGTCTCAAAAAGAAAACACTCCGTTAGTTAATAAGAAAATAAACAATAAAAATAACACATCAAATAATGACAAAGATGTTATTAATGAAAATTTAATAGGCACAACTGTCAAAAATCGATATGAAATCGAGTCGGTTCTTGGCCATGGCGGACTTTGTGATGTTTATTTGGCAAAAGATAAGATATTAGAATCTTCAGGTTCAGAAACCCCTTACGTAGCATTAAAAATTTTACAAAAAGAGTTTGCATCTCAGCCAGAGACTGCACGCATGTTGATACGTGAAGCTCAGCAAACACAAAGATTAAGTCACCCTAATATTATTAGGGTTTTTGATTTTGGTGTCGATGGCGAAATATATTTCTTAGTGATGGAATATATTAATGGGGAAACATTAGAGAATTTAATACAACGATCTAGGCCGCATGGGCTGAAGTTTAATGCAACTTTATCGATTCTAAATCAGGTACTTGACGCCCTGTCTTACGCCCATTCACTTGGTGTCGTGCATGCCGATTTAAAGCCCGCTAACGTCATTTTAACGTCTGAAGGTAATGTTAAATTACTCGACTTTGGTGTATCTAAAACTCATCAATTAAAGCAAGATCAATACGCAGCTAAACGTAAATCCGAAAATGTGGAGACTCTTGGTTATACTCCAAACTACGCATCGCTCAACTTGTTGTCGGGTAAAGAGCCAAACTTAAGCGACGATATGTTTGCGCTATTTTGTATAGCTTACGAGTTATTGAGTTGCAAGCATCCTTATTCAAGAACTCCTGTTAATGAAGCTCTCAAAAAGAAAGTGAAGGTCTCGAAACCTGCTAATATGCCAGCATCTAAGTGGCCTATCTTTGCACGCGTGTTTTCAACTGGCCTCATCCCTAAAGACCTTACCCCAGAGCAGTTAAAACAAAAGTTGAACATGCGATATTGGCCTATCGTTGGCGGTGTAGCTGCAAGCGTACTATTGGTTACCGGAATCGTATTTGGCTATCAACAACAACAAGAAACCATCTCTGATTTAGAAATAGCTATTAACAAGCAAAATGATCAGATTAATGGGCAGGAATGGTTGCTTGATACACCGCCAGAAAAAAGCTTGTCACTGATTAATAGTGAGAAAAACTTACACCCGGTGATTAAAGCTGGCTTACTACGACAGCACAAGAGCTACCTTCTAAGTGAGTTTGAATCTGAGATTGATCAGGTTCTGAATTCTGATGCTAACAGCTATCCAAATTATGATGAAATCGAGTCTGTACTAAACAAAGCAAAAGCCTACTACCCTGACTCACATAAAATTGAAGTTCTGGCGTTAGATATTCAATCAAGCAAGCACTCAACATTGCTTTCGATAGCCAGACAAATCAATAGCCAACTGGAAAAGTCTCGATACAGTAAAGAAGAAGACAGTAAGTCCATCTATGAACTGAAAGATGAGTTAAATCAAATTCATCAGGATTACCCATTTACACCAAGCTCATTATCTAGCGATGTTTTTGGTAAACACCTAACTGAAGCACTCAAAAATAAAGATGCTGCAGCACTTGTTGCGCTAATTAAGGTTGGGAATACTTTCTTCTCAAACGTTGAAGAGCATCAAAACAACTTAAAAATAAGCAACGCGATGAAAGATGCAGTTCTCGAAATGAAACTGTATGAGACCGCGCTAGACTCTAAGGATCCTCTACCATTTCCGGACGAGGCTGCTCGAATTTTGTTCCAAGAGGAATTTGAAAACTTCTATTACCGCCTAGAAAAGGCAAGAACAACAACTCACCTCGATAACTTAGTGAAAGATGTTGATCAGTTTTCGAAGAACTTTCCTATCGGTTTTCAAGATATTAACGATTTGAGATTCAAAACTGCAGATAAATACCTGCGCTTCTCCGACATACTACTCAATAAGAGAAGGACCACAAGCGCAAGACGTGCAATGAAGAAGGCGAACGAGTTAATGAGGCAGGTAGAACAGGACTCCAAGCAAAGCTAATTGTACAAAAGGGGCGCAAGGCCCCTTTTTTGCGTCAAGCTACTTGCCATTATGCAACTAGGTTGCTAGCTTGTATTTGTACTCAATTAGGAGAGTTAACCTTGACTGAAGGAATAGTCAAAGTTGGCGAGCACTTGGCTTACTTGTTTGATGATTACTTTAAACTAGGTAGACAAGACTGTTCCCAACCCAGCATTTTATTTGGAACCCACTATCACGTAACTTGTGTTGCCACGACACGAGTGCAAAATGCTTTGCACAAAAGATTAGATCATAGACACTTGTATATAAGTCAAAGTGTACCGAACAATAACTTTGTTTTTATGAGTCTAGCTCAAGTGATAAGCACACTGTTCAGCGCTCAACTCCCCCCACTTCAACCTTCCTATCCGATACATTTTTCTACCTCGCGGTTAGTCAGAGGTAAACATGATTAATTTTGATGTTCTCAATAAATACATGGAGAACGACGTAGATCTTATCGTCACCGTTTTTTCCACATACTTAGAAGACCACGCCAATGACATACAGCGTATCAATGAGTTGTACGCAAACAAATGTTGGCCGGAACTCTACTTATTGGCTCACAGTCTAAAGGGCATTCTAGAAAGCTTTGGTGAAGAAACCGCTGTCATTGTTTTCACAAAAATAGAAGCAGAAACAAGAAACGATAACGAGCCAGATAGCTCAGATATAGCTATAGTTACTAAAGAGCTAGCTGCCATTAATCAACAAATCTTTGCTTACTTGAAGAATATGCAATAAAACAAATTAAGGCTTAACTGGGGGAAATATGGCAATGAACAATAGCAATTTCAAGGAGCTGATTGAGTCTCTCAAAGACTTAACGCCAACTCAAAAGAGGTACTTGCTTAGTCGTACAAAGATGGCGTTAGATGATGAGAGCAATATGCTAAACATCAGTGATATACTGACACCAGAAGAGTTGGAAGCATTATTGTCACCTGCACCAACCACAAATACAAAATAACAATAACATACAACGTAACCGTCAGATTAACGCTAGGGACCAGGTGGGGTGAATAAATCTTGCTTGGTTGTTAGTTTTTCGCCGTTCCTCTTCACTAAAACAAACGTGTTTTTTCCAATCTCTTTTTCTAACTTGAACTGATCAGATAATTGAGCGACTAACATCAGTCCACGACCTGAAGCAGACCAACTATCATCATCCATTAAGTTAGGAGCCTCAATCTGTTTATTTTTATGTTGGTTGAATGTCATTTCATTGATTGACGCTCCGTAGTCAGAAACCCTAAGTTCAATGAAATCTGACATTGGGTCACATCTAATCCTACACTCCACGTCTATCGGCTTGCCTTCAATTTCACTGTAAGAATGGATGTAAGCATTGTTCATAAGCTCAACAACACAAAGCTCCAACGACTGAGCCGTACTTAACGATACTTGATTATCCATTAAAAACTTAGCAACCTCTTTGCTCGCACTTCGAGAGCGAGTAAGGGATCCACCGTAAGTTCGTTTAAACTCGCTCTGGAACATTCTTTTCCTTTATCCCTAGGCTATCAGCCACGCCACCTTACTTGTAAAAGACTCGCATCATCATCAAACTCATCTTTGTTCTGCCACGATTGTACTTGTTCAAAGACACATCTAGCCTGCACTTCTGCTTCTAATTGCGAAGTACAAACAGCTTTTATACTTGATGCCAACCTTTGTACTGAAAACATCGCCTCGCCTCGCCTCGCTTCTATCAAACCATCCGAATAAAGCCATACTACATCCCCCTCACTCAGAATAATTTGATTATCAACGTACTCCATCGGCTGCAAAGCGCCAATCATAAAGTTGTCTTCACCCGCCAACTCTGTAGTTTCGGTGCTCGCTCGCCAAACAAGGAACTTAGGATGACCAGCAGTACAATAGCGAAGTTGTCCTGATTCTGTATTAAGAATGGCATAAACCATGGTGAAATAAAGCTGACTGTTCCTAGTTTGCTGATACCGTCGGTTTAGCCGATCAATAACGGTTGCTGGTTCACTGATACAGTAGTCGCCATCTCTTAGCTCCATGGTTATCGAATCAGGTCCCAGATTTTGAGATAACGTCTGTTGGATAGAAAAAGCCATCAAAGCAGACGAAACACCATGACCTGAAACATCGAAAACATAAAATGCGACATGTTGTTCATCAAGCTCAAAATACCCCAACATATCACCACCAATCTGGGAGCATGGTTTGTAGACATAGCTAAAATTTACATTCTGAATAGTTGATTCAGCGGGGAGTAGTTGCTCCATCAGATGACTAGCAGACTGTAGGTCTTGGTGGATTGTTTGATAGGCCGCATCTAGCTCTTTATTTCTCTCAACGAGTTTGTTGTGCAGTTCTAAAGTACGAAACCCCGCACGGATTCTGGCCTGAAGCTCCTCTACAGACGTTTTCTTATCCACAAAGTCATCTGCGCCAGCATCGATGCCTTTCACGATCGAGCTTTGGTCATTTCTAGAGGACAATAAAACAAAGAAAATGTAACGTTCGCTAACTTGCGATTTTAATTGCCGACACAGCTCAATACCATTAATGCCAGGCATCATTAAGTCACTAAGTACAAACTGAATATCTTTGCGATAAGTCAGCACTTCAAGTGCGGATTGTCCGTCTTCAACAGCAATAACTTCATAGCCCTGCTTTTCTAATGCACTGCTGATATAAAGTAGTACTGTTTTACTGTCATCGACCAAAAGAATGGATTTCATTCGCCTCCTTAAGACGATAGTCGGGTACGCTAACGCAGAACACTAGTCACTGATTGCTCATTTCTAAAACGACTATAATCTTCAGCTAATAACTGGTGTTGATATCGAGTGTAAGACAGCGCCTCATTGGAGATTAATATCTGATGCTCTTTCTCTATTAACTGACTTTGCAGTTTTTCAATCTGTTCATTCTGCTGTGTGTTATTGAGGTACAGCGCGACGAGACCAAAGACCGAAACCATTAAAAGAGCAATAAGAACATTATTGATAGTTTTAACTTGAATACGCATGACCTCTCCTTGTCTATTAATAGACTTCCCACTATGAAAAGAACGTCTACAGACTAAGAGCGCTAGGCTCTAAAACGCATTGAAGCCCATTGAGGTTGTTTTTCCAATTATAGGCGATAGGAGACAAAATAAGAAAAAAGCTGAAGAATTTGAATATCCTTGTGAATTCGAAAGGCAATAGCAGCGGGCAATGATCTACTCGCTGCTGGTACATCAACTTAGAAATGCAGGCCTAGCTGAAACTTGCTCATACCAACGCGCAATGTTTGGTGCAGTAGTAAGCACATCGATTTCTAGGCCTTTAATTGCAAAACCAATCAAAATAAAGCCTGTAATATCGACGATAGTAAAATGGTCAGCGGCAATGAACTCGCTTTCACCAAGTCGCTTATCTAACAACGGTAAAAACTCTTGCACGCGTTGCTTGGACTCTTCACCCCACTCTTTAACACAACGCTCTCTATCTTCATAGATAGCTGTGATGTTTCTAAATGCTTGAAAAGCAGCATACAGACCTTGAAACTCCACCACGCGATGCCACATTTCCACTTGCGCGCGCTCAAGTTGGTTTGCCCCAAACAGAGCTAAATTATTTTCAAACGCTTCATCCAGATAACGACAAATTGCGACGCTCTCACAAATCGTCGTGCCATCTTCAAGCTCAAGCAATGGCACTTTTCCATTGACGCTTTTTTTCTTGAAATCTTCCGCTAGATTTTCGCCGTCACGCACATTTAAAGCGATGCGTTCAACATCGCCACCAATTTCCTTTAAAAAAATGCTAACTCGCTTACAACTTGGAGTTATCGCGGTTTCGTAGAGCTTCATTTTATATCCTTTCTTCTTTTTCTAACCGATTGGTTAGGATATACTGTAGCCAGTTTATAAACGATCAGTCAAGAACTTCATTTCCCAAAAGTTGTTCAATAAGTTTAGGAATGGTTTGAGAAAAACCGCTCAGGTAGGTACACATATGGCAAGAAAAGCCAACTTCGATCGAGAAGAAAAACTATTAGTCGCTATGGACGTTTTTTGGCGCAAAGGTTTCGCTAATACATCCATTTCTGATCTCACCGACGAGTTGAACATCAACCGCTTCAGTCTTTACAACACCTATGGTGACAAGCAACAGCTTTACTACGAAGCGCTCGATACTTACTTGAAAAAGGTCTCGCTACCGTCATTGAATGATTTGGAAAAAGACAACGCGTCTCTACCAGAGTTAGAATCGTTCCTTAAATCTTTTGCTGAGCTGCAGCGCAAACGCAACTGTGGGTGTTTTATTCAAAATGCATTGATTGAGCATGCAGGTGAAGACGATGACGTACTGCGTAAAGGGCATTTCTTATTTGACCATCTTATCGACATCATTGCGGATGCGCTGACCAATGCGCAAAAAGAAACCTTAGTGCCAAAAACGCTGAAACCAGAAGAGCTCGCTCGTTTTGTTCTCAACAACATGCAAGGTATGCGCGTACTTGGCAAAGCCAAACGTTATGCTGACTTGGATACGGCGCTATCCTGCTTGCTGGTTTTGATTAGGAAGTAACATGTCGATTGAAGTGATAGCGGTACGCCTTACCAAAGGCATGGACTTAAAGCTGAGCCTTGCGAAATTGGTCGAGGAGCACAGCATTAAAGCGGGTTCGATTGCCTCATGCGTTGGTTGTGTCTCTGACCTCAACCTTCGTTTAGCTAGTGCAGAGAGTACGTTAACCAAACAAGAGCCATTTGAAATTGTCTCTGTGATGGGAACCCTAACGCCTGAACATCAACACGTTCATATCTCGGTGTCTGATCGTGAAGGGCGAGTTTGGGGTGGACATTTGCTGGAAGGCACAGTGATTGATACTACCGCAGAATTGATCATCCATTCTTATCCTGAACTTGAGTTCACTAGAGCGATGGACGACTCGACTGGCTATACCGAATTACAAGTGAATCCTTCCAAATAGCAAAAAGCTCCAGAGCCTTACTGTGCTGCCTCTGGAGCTTTATTCGCTTATCTCTTACGCTAAGAATTCACTCATATCGAGCAAACTAAAGAACTTCGAGGATCATTCTTCGAGTAAGTAACAAACCTGATTATCGTCGACCGTTACTCGCCACGTTTTTAGACAGTGCGCTTCGTCTTCCAAACACTGCCCACTCTTTAAACTGAAGTGCTGTTTGTACAGTGGTGATGCAACACACATCTCACCATCGATGTCACCGACAATCCCTCGACTCATCACATAAGCCTTACCTATTGGATCCCAATCTTGAACGGCGTAAACACCGCTATCAGGAATGTAGAATAACGCGACATGCTCGCCTTCGATTAACACAGTGGCACCGATGAACGGCATTAAGTCATCAAGCTGACACAATTTCACTTTGGTTAAAGCTGCCATTTACACCTCCTGTTTCACTGGAATACGCTGACCGCGCACACGTTGGTACGGCAAGACTTTGCTGCCCGACGTGCTGTTCAAGAAAGGACGGAAGCGTTGCAATTTTTGAGGATTATCCAACGTACTCTTCCACTCACATTGAT
The DNA here is from genome assembly GCF_024181795.1 of Vibrio sp. Y10_XG_PY6. Taxonomy (NCBI): domain Bacteria; kingdom Pseudomonadati; phylum Pseudomonadota; class Gammaproteobacteria; order Vibrionales; family Vibrionaceae; genus Vibrio; species Vibrio sp. Y10_XG_PY6. The sequence goes on along the minus strand of NZ_JAMZAQ010000001.1, from coordinate 815,242 downwards.
AGGTATCTACGACTCGTGCCATTTGTTCATCCAAAGAATCACATAGGTTGAGAGAGTCATCCAGAATAACTTGTTTAAGGTAATTTAAGCCCCCTTCCATGTTCTCCATCCACACTGACGTACGCTGCAAGCGATCAGCTGTGCTGACGTAGAACATCAATACTCGGTCAATCATGATGATCAACTCTGATTTGGATAAGTCGGATGCAAACAAATCAGCGTGTCGTGGTCTCATGCCGCCATTACCGCACACATATAAGTTCCAGCCGTTTTCAGTGGCGATCACCCCAATGTCTTTACTTTGCGCTTCTGCACACTCGCGAGTACAGCCCGATACGGCAAACTTAAGCTTATGGGGCGCTCGCAATCCTTTGTAGCGGTTCTCTAACTCAATGGCTAATCCGACCGAGTCATCAACACCATAGCGACACCACGTAGAACCGACGCAAGATTTCACGGTGCGCACCGACTTCCCGTAGGCGTGCCCTGTTTCAAAACCAGCATCAATCAAGGTTTGCCAAATTTCAGGAAGCTGCTCTAACTGCGCACCAAATAAATCCACTCGCTGACCGCCAGTTATCTTGGTGTACAGATCGTATTGCTGAGCAACTTCGCCAAGCACGATGAGTTTGTCTGGTGTGATTTCACCGCCCGGAACACGAGGCACAATCGAGTAAGAGCCATCTTTTTGCAGGTTCGCCATAAAGGCATCATTAGAATCTTGCAGAGATTGATGCTGAGGCTCCATGATGTGTTCATTCCACAAAGAAGCAAACACAGATGCTGCTGTCGGCTTACAAATGTCACACCCATGCCCTTTACCATGCAGTGCAATTAAGGTGTCGAAGTCTTTGATTTGTTCCACTTGGCAAATATGGAACACCTCTTGGCGACTTAACTCAAAGTGCTCACACAGGTGGTTGTTAACCTCTACCCCCATGGCTGCCAGTTGAGTATCCAATACCGACTTCACCATATTGCTACAGCCACCACAGCCAGTACCGGCTTTGGTGCTAGTTTTAAGGTCCGTCAGGTTGGTAGTGCCAGCTTGAATCTCGGCAACTAAGTCGCCTTTTGTGACGTTGTGACAAGAACAGATAATGGCGCTGTCTGGCATCTCTCCATCCAGCATTCCGGTATCAAACAGCAGGTTCGCGGCGTGGTCTGGCAGGACCGTTTTGTTCAAATAACACTGCAAAAGCGCATCGTAGTCACTGTTGTCACCAACGAGAATCGCACCAAGCAATTGAGTGCCACTCGCATCAACCACCAGCTTTTTGTAGATGCCTGCAACCGCATCTTGCAATACCATTTCTTGTGCGCCTTCGGTTTGCATTTGTGCATCGCCGATAGACGCCACATCCACTCCAAGCAGCTTGAGTTTAGTGCTCATGTCTGCACCTTTAAAACCTTCGCTCGGCATCCCAGTCAAGACATCGGCGGTGGTTCTCGCCATGGTGTAACCGGGTGCGACTAAACCAAAGATCTTCTGCTCCCAAAGGGCACATTCGCCAATCGCGTAAATATTCTCATCGCTGGTTTGGCATTGGTTGTTAATCACAATGCCACCTCGCTCACCTACTTCTAGCTCAGCCAGCCTTGCCAACTCATCTTGAGGGCGAATGCCTGCGGAGAAGACTATCACATCAACTTCGAGAGGATCTTTGTCTTTAAACACCATACGATGCTTAGCCGTTTCACCATCGCAGATTCGTTCCGTACCCGTTGAGGTGTGTACTGTTAGCCCTAGCGCTTCAATCTTCTCTTTCAGCACTAAGCCAGCACCATCATCTAACTGTACGGGCATCAGACGATGCGCAAATTCAATAACGTGAGTTTCTAGCCCCAATAGTTTGAGTGCATTTGCCGCCTCTAAACCCAATAAGCCACCGCCAATTACTGCGCCTGTTTTTGCGTCTTCACATGCTTTTTTGATTTGTGAAAGGTCATCAAGCGTACGGTAGACAAACACGTTGTCGCGGTCTTTACCTTCAATTGGCGGCACAAATGGGTAGGAACCGGTCGCGAGCACAAGTTGGTCGTAACCCAGCACATCTTCACCATCAAGCAGAATACGCTTTTGCTCTCTGTCGATGCCTGTTACTTGGCTGCCAAGTACTAGTTGGATGCCATGCATGTCGTACCATTCTTGGTTACTCAGCATCAAATCATCATGGGACTTACCCGCAAATAAAGAAGAGAGTTGTACACGGTCATACGCGATAAAACGCTCTGCACCAATAACGGTAATTCGGCGCTCCAAATGCGCGTTTTTCTGCACTAATTGCTCGACGAGGTGTTGCCCGACCATACCGTTGCCTACCACAACGATGTGACTCAATGCGTTCTTTACTGGAATCGTTAAAGGACTGTTCATCGCTGCCTCCTTATGCCGTTTGCGCTGCGGTTTTGGGTTTGTCTGCTTTCGAAGCAGGAATCTCGACTTTGGATTGCTTCTCGTAAAGGAACTTCAGCACCGCTTGTCGACACTTCTGATACTGCGCATCATCCGCCAGTGCGACACGCTCACGAGGGCGAGGTAGATTCACTTCTAACACTTCACCAATAGTTGCCGCCGGTCCGTTAGTCATCATCACGATTTTGTCAGATAGCAGCACCGCTTCATCCACATCGTGAGTAATCATGATGACGGTGTTGTTTAGCTCGGCTTGAATCTTCATCAGTGCATCCTGTAAGTGCGCACGTGTTAACGCATCCAACGCACCAAATGGTTCATCCATCAGCAAAACCTTTGGTTGAAGTGCCAGTGCTCTTGCGATGCCGACTCGCTGCTTCATACCGCCCGAGATTTCATCCGGCTTTTTGTGCGCGGCATGCTGCATTTGAATCAACTCCAAATAGTGATTCACTTGCTCCTGAATCCACGCTTTGCCCTTTTTTCCAGCAATTTGTTTCACTGCGAGCTCAACGTTTTGATATACGGTGAGCCAAGGCAACAATGAATGGTTTTGGAACACCACTGCGCGGTCGGGTCCCGGTCCAGCTACTTCTCGCCCATCGACGATCACGCCGCCGTCTGTTGGCATGTGTAGCCCTGCAACTAAGTTCAATACCGTTGATTTGCCGCAGCCAGAGTGACCAATTAGGGATACAAACTCGCCTTTATTGATTTGTAAATCGACGTTCTTAAGCGCGATGAACTCGCCATCTGGCGTTGGGAATCGCATCCCTAAACGCGTTAGATCTAATAATGCTTTTTCCATGATCTTTTCCCTTATCTCAACGCTTGCTGTTTATTCCAAGACAGCCACTTTTGAAGTTGCAACATGCCTCTATCGAGCATCAATCCAATAAAGCCGATTGTGATGACGGCGACCATAATACGACCCAATGATGCTGAACTTCCGTTCTGGAACTCATCCCAAACAAACTTGCCTAACCCAGGGTTCTGCGCGAGCATCTCTGCTGCAATCAATACCATCCAAGCGATACCTAAAGAGAGACGTAAACCGGTGAAGATCATTGGAATAGCAGAAGGTAATACGATGGTGCGGATGTGCTGCCACCACGAAAGTTGAAGCACTTTACTCACGTTGATTAAGTCTTTATCAACGCTCGTTACACCCACTGCGGTATTAATCAGCGTCGGCCATAAGCTACACAGCGCCACTGTGATCAGAGAGTTAATGAACGACTTAGCAAACATCGGGTCATCACTCACATAAGTGGCACTCACCACCATGGTAACGATGGGTAGCCAAGCTAAAGGTGATACGGGCTTGAGCAGTTGAATGATTGGGTTAAAGGCTTGATACAGCCCTTGATTAAGACCAAGCACGATGCCAAGTGGAATCGCGATAACCGTCGCCAGCAAAAAGCCCGCTGTCACAGTCACTAAGCTCGTCACAATTTGGTCGAAGAACGTAGGCTTACCTGTGTAAGGACGAATCTTCACTTCCGCATCTGGATTCTTGGCTAACTTCGCAGCATTGCGCTTTTCCTGACGCTCGATAAACGCTTGTTCCTTCTCTCGCTCTTGCCAATGATCATCGACAAGGTTGCTGAACTGCTGAAAAGTTTGCACTGGTCCCGGTAGCGTACCTAATGAGGTTTGCACTTCTCTCGCCGCTAAGTGCCACATTGCCAAAAAGATCAGCAAACCAATGACGGGTAAAAGCACCAACCGACTTCGGTTCACTACCTGCTTAGCAGGAAAAAGGGAAATGACGTTACTAGACATACTCACTCCTAAGAAATTTACATCCTTGTTGCCACAAGCGAATCCCCTCGCCTGTGGCGTTTATCGTTATGGTTAAACCTTGTCTTTTCCTTTAAGCCCGATAGAGAACTTCTCTAGATATTTATTTGGCTCACGACCGTCATAAACGATGTTGTCGATAAAGTGTGTTTGTGGCGCACGGAAACCATCTTCAGCGCTGAAATCTGGGAAGTCTTTTTTGCTCAACACACCATCTTCAATTAGCGCTTGAGCTGCTTGTTGGTAGATATCTGGACGGTACACCTCTTTCGCCACATCCATGTACCAATCATCGGATTTCTCGCTTGAGATTTGCCCCCAGCGACGCATTTGAGTCAGATACCAAATCGCATCGCTGTAATACGGATAAGTGGCGTTATGACGGAAGAACACGTTGAAATCTGGTACGTCTCGTTTGTCGCCTTTCTCGTATTCAAACGTGCCGGTCATTGAGTTGGCGATAACTTCGGCATCGGCTCCAACGTATTCGCTTTTTGATAGCATCTTCACTGCTTCTTGGCGGTTGGCATTGTCATTTTCATCCAACCAATGTGCCGCTCGAATCAAGGCTTTCACTACGCGAATGTGTGTGTTTGGATACTTCTCAGCCCAAGCTTTGGAAACACCAAACACTTTCTCTGGGTTGTTCTTCCAGATCTCGTAATCGGTCACGACTGGTGTGCCAATGCCTTTGAATACGGCTTGTTGGTTCCATGGTTCGCCTACGCAGTACCCTTTGATCGTGCCCGCTTCCATTGTTGCTGGCATTTGTGGTGGCGGTGTAACACTCAAAAGAACGTCAGCGTCCAACTGGCCACTGTTATCGCCTGAGTCTGGTGCGTAAAAGCCTGGATGAATCCCGCCTGCCGCTAACCAGTAACGCAACTCATAGTTGTGTGTCGATACAGGGAACACCATGCCCATGTTGAACGGTTTGCCTTTATCCAGATAGCTGTCGACCACAGGCTTAAGTGCATCCGCTTTGATTGGGTGAACTGGTTTGCCATCTGGTTGCTTTGGAATGTACTGCTTCATCTGTTCCCAAGTGTCATTGGAAACCGTAATTGCGTTGCCGTTCAAATCCATACTGAACGCGGTAATCACTTCTGCTTTTGTGCCGACACCAATCGTTGCGCCCAATGGCTGACCAGCAAGCATGTGCGCGCCAGCAAGCTCACCATCAATGACTCGGTCTAAAAGCACCTTCCAGTTTGCTTGCGCTTCTAAAGTGACGTACAAGCCTTCGTCTTCAAAAAAGCCTTTCTCATAAGCAACCGCCAGCGGTGCCATATCGGTTAACTTAATAAAACCAAACTTCAGGTCTTCAATTTCTGGCTCACCCAACTCTGCCTTTACGCTGACCGTGGTGAATACCGATAACGAAATTGCTGACACTTTCAGCATCGAACTCCATTTCATTGGTTTGCTCCCATAAAAAAAGCGCCACTACTCCGAAGAGCAGTAGCGCCGTTGCTAAGTCTACAATTACCGCCGTTGATAATTGAGATAAGCGATTCAACAATAAACCCGTTTTAACTAATCCAAGTACTGTGCCAACTTATTTTCTACTTTAAATACAGCACATTAGAGTCTACCCTCGTAACCAAGCAACTGTTTTTGCTTGCTGTTAGTGCAACACGCACCACGGTAGAATTTCTGCCATAACCCCAAAGTAGTAGAGAAGTTAATCCATTAACTGCAATGCCGTAATCAGATTCTTCGCCACTTGTGAGAGCGTTTGGCTCGATTGCATGGCTGAATTTCTAAGCGCTTTATAAGCCTGATCTTCATCAACGCTGTGCATCTTCATCAGCAGACCTTTGGCTTTTTCCACCAGCTTGCGCTCTTCAATCTTATGGGTCAGCGATTCAATTTCCGATTGCATACTTTCGAATTTCGCTCTCACTAATGTCGCATGTTCAATCCAGGGTTGAAGTGCAAACTCACTATCATGTGGCATGAGAACATAATCCATTTTTTCTGATAACCGATTGATATCATTGGATGATAGTTGCTTCAGCACGATAAGGAGTGGTGCCGATTTTCTGCGACAGAAATCGACAATCAAACGCAGTTCCGCCGTCGGCTGCTGCCATCCAACAACAACGCGTGCCGATGGTTCTCGCTGCATCAAAGTTTCTAGTTGTGCCAATTGGCAGCCAACTATGTTGTCGTAATCTTTGCTCAACAAGCCGGACAGTCGAGCCTGCTCTTGGAGGCTATCACAGCATACTATGATGGGTGTTTTTGACGTTGATTGAGTCATGCACATTCCTTGTTTATATCTCACTCACTAAGAGAGACATAACAAGGAATGTGCCAATTAAAGTTGAAGCGTTTTAACTAGAGGCGAGATGTTCTTTGAAGAAACCTAGTGTGCGTTCCCACGCGAACGCCGCTTCTTCTGGTGCGTAGCGAGCCGTTGAGTCGTTATGGAAGCCATGGTTGACGTTTTCATACATTAACGCCTGATATTGCGCATCGTTCGCGATCAATTGCTGCTCATAGGCAGGCCATGTGTCGTTGACGCGCTTATCGAGCCCTGCGAAGTGAATCATCAACGGCCCTTTGACCTGCTTTTGAATCTCTTGCGCCGCCGGTGTTCCGTAGAAAGGCACACCTGCATCCAGCTCTTCTGGCATTACCGCTGCAAGCATATTAACGATGTATCCACCGAAACAGAACCCAACAGCGCCTAATTTACCGTTCCCACCCTCGTAGTGTTTAATGAAATTAGCAGCAGCAATAAAATCTTGTTCGATCTTGGCTCTGTCCATCTCTTTCTGCATGGCGCGACCTTCATCATCGTTCCCCGGATAGCCACCGAGTGGATAAAGCGCGTCAGGAGCGAAAGCAATAAAGCCGTCTTTCGCGAGTCGTCTGGCGACATCTTTGATGTATGGGTTTAGACCTCGATTTTCATGAATCACCAACACTGTCGGCGATTTTAAGGTCTTCTTTTGTGGCACAACCAAATAGCCGCGACCTTCCCCATGTCCATTGGGCGAAGCAAAGGTTTCATAGGTTGCTTTGATCTCAGGATCATTAAAGGAAACTTGCTCTGCGAGTGCATAATTTGGAGTCAGAGCATCAACCAGGGCCGTCATACTAAAACCTAAAACAGCGAGGCCACCAAGACGGTTGAGAAACTCTCGACGAGAGATTTTGCCATGTGCGTATTCGTCATACCAATCGAAAGCTTCTTGTGGAATGGGATGTGACGCCTTGTTGTTAGAATTTGAGTGCTTTAGAACCATTATCCTTGTCCTCATTTCTTATCGAAAAGTAAACTCATCAGGCCTCACTGATGTTTGCCCCAACCAGTTGTGAGACACTTCAAGTGATAAATACATCACTGACAAGCTTACACAAACAATAGATAAAGGATTCCGATCCAACAACGTTTCGCGGTTAGCTCGTCACAGGATTAACTGCCACAACAATAGTTTTCCCAATAAGCAAACGCACGTTCAAAGGCCTGTTCCCTATCGTGCACTTGAGCAAAGAGCACAACTGTCATCGTTGCCAAAACCGTATTCGCCATTTGGTTCATGTCATCTTCTGACGTCCCAAACGGACAGTTCGTAGGCATTGGCACCTCAGACAGCATTTGCTCCGTCCAGTAGTGCGATGTCACGCCGCTTGTTTGGCTTAGCCAAACAGTTTGACTTACTTTCGGGTTGTATTCTGACTCACCCGATTGTCCTTTGAATGACACAACGGCGTGAGCGGTTTGACCGATTTCATATTCAACTTCAGCATGAAGTTGTTGGAATCCAGGATGGAAGCTACCACGAATACCAACCGTGGCCTGCCCCGGATTCAATGCACGAACCACGGTATTAATCGGCGTTCTAAGCCCATAACGATTCTTCCAACCGATCATGGTTTCTGCTTGTGGAGCAAACGCACTCAGCGGTAGATAAACGATGTTTTGTGTTTCTAACACACGCTTTGCGTCTTCTGCTGATTCCGCTTTCTCGATAGCAAACTTGTCGAGGTAATCTTCGGCGTGTAAACGTCCAGATTGACGGTCGTGATAACCATGCATCAGCACTTTATGACCATTATCGGCAAGGATCTTCGCTGCCAACAGGTGCCAAGGCTGACCTGCCGCTTCACGTTTGCCTGCGTAACATGGCCAGTCGATGTCTGCACCAATAGCAGGCATGCGGGATTGGAATGCTTTCGCAAAGCCAGCGATTTCTTGTTGAGTCTCGTTTTGTACGCGGATCAGCATCAATAACATCGCCATCTGATCATCGCCGCACTCACCGTTTAGGTATTCATCCATAACTCGAAACGCTTGGTCAAAGTTCAGTGGTTTTCTACCACGCTCGCCACGACCGACTGTTCTGATACATTCCAAAATGCTGCTCATATTCCCTCGTATTCCGTCACTGACTGTACGGTTTCTATTAGTTGTTCGCGCAGTTTGACAACTTCTCCCATCACAATCAATGCTGGGCTCACGCCTTTAAGTGTAATCGATAACTCATTGAGCTGATTGAGTTGGGTAACATGAACTTGTTGCTGAGGGCTGCAACCATGAGTGATGATCGCGACAGGGAAATCTTCTCTCAAACCAGCGTCGATTAAATCGATTTGTATGTCTGCCGATTTTTCTAATCCCATGTAGAACACCAATGTTTGTCCGCTTTGCATCAATTGGCTCCACGCTTCAAATGCGCCTGTTACCACTTGCCCTGTAACAAAGGTAACGCTGCGAGCAACGCCACGATGAGTCAGCGGAATCAAGCTGTTGGCCGAACAACCAATCGCTGCAGTAATACCGGGGATGACTTCGTAAGCGATAGAGTGTTTGACGAGTGCTAATGCTTCTTCGCCTCCACGACCAAATACAAAAGGATCTCCCCCTTTTAAGCGCACAACTCGCTTTCCTTGTAGAGCGAGCGACACCAACAAATTACAGATTTCTTCCTGACCAATACTAGGTTGTCCGCATCGTTTGCCCACGTAAATCCAATCGGCTTGTGGCGAAGCCAACTCCAAAATATCTTTGTTAACCAAACGGTCGTATAGCAATACCTCTGCCGATACAATCGCTTTCACTGCCTTCACGGTTAACAAGTCTGGATCGTGCGGTCCTGCTCCGACAATCGAGACAAAACCTTTGTGGTTCGCATCTAGATCTGCGGAGTGATTTTCTAGAAGTTGGTTCAGTTTGCTTGCTTGGTCATGTGCTTGGTCATGCTTAGAAAAGCGAGACGAGCGTTCTTGATTCTGACTCGCTTGTCCTTTCTTAAACCAAGACTTTTGATAAGGCGCTTCCATGTGCTTATCCTCTTTATGATTTACTTTATTTGCATCGCCAGACTTTGCTGGCTCGCTTGCTGTTTGCCCTTTTGATGCTGATGGCTGTCGACCATTTGTTTGATTTGAGAGACGCATGAGCCACAGTTGGTACCGCATTTGAGTTTGTTTTGAAGTTGGGTCAGTGAAGTGCAGTCTTGTTTCTCCATCGCGTCATGTATTTGTTTATCGGTGACACGGAAACAACTACAAACCAGTTTGGCGCTGCTTTGCGATTGAGTGATGGTAAGCAGTTGCGATAACTCCATCGGCTTGCCAATCAAGTGCGTAAAGTTGGTGTAGTCGGTTTGAATCGGTTCACTAGACACCACCAAAACAGAACGAATGATACGAACGTCTCCAACAAGTTCGTAATCCACTGCTAGCCAACCTTGGGCAATATCAATCGTGATCCTGCGGCTCTTTTCCGTTCGACAAAAACTCTGCTTTTTTGGTCGTTTATCGTGTGCGAAGCGCCAGATGCCTAAATTACTTTCTGCTTGAAATGCGCTGTAGAGAAACTTGCCGGAATCAAACTGTGTCCCGATGAACATACCGTAGGTTTTTACCGCTGCGTCTTGCACTTCAACATAAGACGACTTAAACGCAGGTTGCCCAGAAATAGGGTCTTTTGCGCTGTTTATTATCGCGTTAACACTGCTTTCTCCGCCATATCGGCCCGCCCAGTGCATTGACATAAACAGCTCCTGAAAACCTAAACCTTCATCAATGGCAACTTTGGCATAAATACCGGTGTTTGAAGTAGACTGAAACAGCTTGGTGAGTTGTCCTGCTTTTAAGCGATTTTGAGTGGCGGAGAGTGTATTCATGTACACGGTTGGCTCTAACTCAGAGGCGGCTAGGTGTGCGATATGCCCTGTACGCGTCATGGTATGCCATTGGTCACGTTGCCTGCCCGTATTGAGCCACCAGCCTTTTGTTCTCTCTAAGCGTTGAGGTAATTCGCTGGTGACGACAAAACGCGCTTTACCATCTGGGTGCGAATAGATTCCATCAGCAAAAGGGCGCTCCCCTCCCCATTGTGTCGGCACCCACTCTTCGTATTCTTGCTCAGTTAAGTTCGCGTATTCAGATAGGTTGAGCTTCAATGGCGAATCAGCATTCATGCCTGTCATCGCCGCATATTCCCTGAATACCGCCCGCTCAGAAGTAAACGCAAAGCCATTTTGTGTCTTTTCCAATGTACACAAAGCTTGCCCGACTTGGCTTATCGCCCACCAATCTGGTTTTGCTTCACCAGGTGGTACTTGAAACTGACGTTGACGAGACATTCTACGTTCAGAGTTAGTCACCATCCCTTGCTTTTCACCCCAACCAGCTGCTGGCAGTAGAACATCTGCATATTTAGCAACGTCCGACTCCGCGGTAATATCAGACACAATCACAAAAGGACAAGCCTCTAACGCGCGCTTAACCATCTGATTATCAGGCAAAGAAACCACGGGATTGGTTGCCATGATCCACAGAACTTTAATCTCACCACGTTCTACCGCCTCAAACAGCTCGACGGCTTTTAATCCAGGCTTAGTGGCAATTTCGGGTGAATCCCAAAACGCTTGGACTTGCTTTATAGAATCTGCGTCAAAAGCGCGATGAACCGCTAGTTGGTTTGCCAAACCACCGACTTCTCGCCCACCCATCGCATTCGGCTGACCTGTAATAGAAAACGGCCCACAACCTGACTTAGCAATTTTACCTGTCGCCAAGTGTGCATTAATGATTGCATTGCCTTTATCGACACCATTTTCGGCTTGGTTAACCCCTTGGCAAAACAGCGTGATTGCGGTTGGGCTTTGTGCGAACCATTGGAAGAATGTCGTGAGTTTTTCTTCTGAAATACCAATGGAATACGTTAAATTAGTGACATCGTAACGCAAATCAGAAACTTCTTCTGCAAGCGCATCAAACCCGTCGGTATGGGAATTTATGTATTCAGAATCAATACATTGCTGCTCGATAATAAACTTGAGCAGCCCATTAAAAAGTGACACATCCCCATCGTTTTTAATCGGTAGATGCAAATCCGCTTGCTGCGCGGTGACCGTTTCACGCGGGTCAATAACCACTAATTTAAGGTTTGGATTATTCTCTCGCGCTTGCTGAACACGACGGAATAACACGGGATGCGTCCAAGCGGTATTCGCACCGCAGATGATCAACAGCTCGGTATTATCAATATCGTCGTAATTGACAGGAACCACATCTTCGCCAAATGCGCGTACGTGAGCAGCAACCGCCGAAGACATGCATAAACGGGAATTGGTATCGATGTTCGCGCTACCCACGTAACCTTTCATGAGTTTGTTCGCGACGTAGTAATCTTCAGTAAGCAACTGCCCTGAAACATACATCGCGACAGAATCTGGTCCAAACTCCGCTTTCGCTTGATGGCTCTCTTGTGCAATTAAGTCTGTGACCGAATGCCATGACACTTCTTTTTCCCTTAGCTTGGGGTAGAGCAACCTTGAAGGCATTTTTAAGCTTTCTGCTAATGCGACACCCTTTACACACAGTGAACCGGAATTGGCCGGATGAAGCGCATCTCCAATAATCTTGTTATTGCTGATTTCAATTCCGCAGCCTACTCCGCAATACGGACAAGTTGTCTTTCTACACCCTTGTGACATAACGCCTCCTGCGCGACTAATCCTAAATTACAGGCAAAAAAAAAGCCTCTCCCGAATCGAGAGAGGCAGCAATGCCTTTAACGCTGTTAGTACATTTTCAAAAGTAATACCCTATCCCGCTCTCGCCTGCTATAGAGAGCGGCGCATCGAGTTAACGATGAACATTTATCTCAAAGCAAACGAGGTGCCAAGATTGAAAATCTTTAATTTACAAAACGTTAGAATGTAAACAACTATTGCAAAGTAATACCGCGCACTGATTGGGTGCAAGTTTCGTTCATTATCGTGCAGGGTTACTTTACTAATTCCATGACCAATCTAGACTCTTCGTCACCGAAATAATGCGCTTCTTCTTTTAAGACTTTGAAGCCAAGGGACAGGTACAAAGACAATGCAGGCTGATTATTCGGATCGACCGTCAACTTCACACTTGAGCCCAACTTCAACGGCGCGATGGCACTTTCAATCAGAGAACGCGCAATACCCTTACCACGATGTTGAGTATCGACAGCCAGTGACATGATCCAATATTGCTGTGCATTTGTGCTTGTCGTCAGCAAAATATACCCTGCGACTTGCTCCCCCTCTTTCGCCACTAGTAAGCTTTCCCCCCAACAATCAAAAGCTTGCCGAAAGAAAAATTGAGGATAGGCATGTTCTCCAAATAAAGTATTTTCAAGCGTATACACAGCCAATAAGTCGTCTTTATGTGCAGACAGAATGTCCATTCAATGATTCCTCCTTTAACATTTGTGGCGGCAGTATATACCTAAAGCTCATCTAAATGCAGGACTCATAGACCTGCCACTTGCTAGCCCTCCAATATGCACCATGGCTCATTAAGTAAGAGCACGCTTCTTTAGCATATACATCCATGATTAAGTTTTAACCACGAAATCAAAAACCACCTATTAGTAAAAATTTGAAATATAACACCAATTAACCACTCAAATATCAGATTAAAATTCTAGTTTTTAAAAAAATTCATAGTTTGATAAGTTACAACCACCCCTTATCTTCAGCATGATTCACCACACTTCCGATGTGATAACAAACACCAAAACCTATACCATTCTCCGCATTATTATTTTTATAAAAGCGAGTTTTAAGTGAAAGAATCTCGAAATACGTTAAATTCCAGTGAATTAAACACAACAACATCTTGGTCAAAACACGATACACATTGGGTCCTTAGTCTGTTTGGAACAGCCGTTGGTGCAGGCATTCTATTTCTGCCGATCAACCTTGGTATTGGCGGGTTTTGGCCGTTAGTCGCAATGGCTGTGCTTGCTTTCCCAATGACTTATCTTGCCCACCGTGGTTTAGCTCGCTTTGTACTGTCTTCCAAGATCAAAAATGCAGACTTTACTGATGTAGTAGAAGAGCACTTTGGCGCAAAAGCGGGTCGCTCTATTTCACTGCTGTATTTTCTTTCGATCTTCCCGATCCTGTTAATTTACGGTGTCGGTATTACCAATACCGTAGACAGTTTTATGGTTAACCAAGCTGATATGGCTTCTTTGCCTCGCCCTCTGCTTTCAGGTGCACTAGTGTTTGCATTAATTGCCATTATGATGGCGGGCGAAAAAGTCATGCTACGGGCTTTTGCCATTATGGTTTACCCATTAGTGGCTATTCTTGCCTTTCTTTCATTTTACTTGATACCAAACTGGACCATGCCAATCATGGACGCCCCTGAAGCGTCTGCTTTTGCTAGCACTATGTGGTTAGCGGTTCCTGTGGTTATTTTCTCGTTTAGTCACGCGGCTGCGATTTCAAGCTTTGCAAATGTGCAACGTCGCCATTATGGCGATCAAGCGGATGCGAAATCCGAAATAATTCTTCGACGCACTAGCATCATGTTAATTGCGTTTGTGCTTATTTTTGTCTTTTCGTGTGTATTAGCGCTGTCACCAGAGCAATTGGCTCAAGCTAAAGAACAAAACGTGTCGGTGCTGTCTTATTTAGCCAATGCAACAGACAACCCATTTATCGCAACGCTTGGTCCTTTGGTGGCTTTTGTTGCTATCACTTCCTCTTTTCTTGGGCACTTTTTAGGTGCACGCGAAAGCTTAAATGGTTTAATTACCAAACACTCTAAACTGTCTGAAAAGCGAGTTGATCGTATCAGCGTTGCAGTACTTTTCTTTTCAATCTGGGCAGCAGCGATCATGAACCCAAGCATTCTTGGTATGATGGAAGCGTTGTCAGGGCCTGTTATCGCGATGATCTTATTTATTATGCCAATGTTAGCGGTATACAAAATCGATGCATTGAAACAATATCGTGGGAATGGCTCAACTTACTTTGTTTTAACTGCGGGCATTGTAGCGGTAAGTGCATTGATTTTTAGCTTCTTCAGCTAAAAAGTAGTTATTAGGTTGGATTTTCAGGGGAATACCTTATACGAGATTAAGGTGATTCCCTGAATTTTCTTACTCTTAAGCGGGTAGCCATCGTTACCATTGACTCTTAGATAAGAGCAAAAACGCCCGCAATCATAAGTACTGAAGCGATACAAGTGCGGCCAATAATACCGAAGTGTGAAGGTTGAATCATTTCATTATGCATAGTTAATCTCCTGTTTATTATAAAAGCCATTTTTTATTGGCTTAATAACACTATGTCTAATATCGAGTTTTTTAACAACCCATACAAACATTAAATATTTATGACAGAAAGATAATTTTTTAGCGAACCAGCCATCTTTCGAGATGCGAATCGCACCGACTAAATGATGAAACTTACACCACTAACAATGTTCGACACACTAGATTCGTCGCACTGTTTATCTTGTCGTTAAATCAATCTTTCCACTTTTGAACAGATTTATCATTATAAATCATAATATTAGCCTCACCTTTCGCGAAACTTTCTTCACAAGCCGTTTGTAACTCGGAATCCATCCGCACTTAGCCAATAAGAAGTGATAGACTTACCTAGTATTAGGGTTAAACGAGATCACATTTTATTAATAAGCTCATGCACTTTCCGATTAAAACGCTAACTTGCGCGCTGTTCTCAGTACTTGGATTCTTCTTCCATCCAACCCATGTACTTGCCAACACAGAAAAACAGAGCTATCTGGAAGAACACATTTCTCCTCAAAGCAGCTCCATGCTCAATCTCTATTTTCGTTCAATGGGTAAGCCGCGCTCAATTGAAGAAGATGAATTAGTTGCGCCACAGAATGCGTCAGCGGAATCTCTTGCGCTTTATTACTTTGCGCGCCTATACCTAAAGCGCTACGAAGGCGTTCCGCTGCCCAAAGATATGCCTGATTTAATTGAGTTTGGGACAGAGCATAATTTACCGTGGGTAGTCGCTGAAGCACAGCTTAATAAAGCGGTAACCATGATTGAACTAGACGACAATTGGAATGCAGAACTTGTACTCCATGACATCATCGCTGAAGCCCGCGATCTCGGCTATTTAGCGCTAGAAGGAAGAGCATATCGCTGGCTAGGGAACTTAGAGGTTTCACGGAATCAACTACGTAGCGGACTCAAGTATTACCGAACCGCCTATGAGTTGCTAGAGAGAACCGTGTTTGAAATGCAAGTTGCCATGACGCTGAATAACATCGGTACCGTCTATATCGATGCATCCGATTGGGCTCGCGCCAGTAGCTACCTTACGCAAGCACTCGATACCTATTTAAACAGCGAATATCAATATGACAATAGCCTTTTCATTGGGGTTATCTACGCAAACTTAAGTATTGTTCACTTAAGCAGTGGAGATAGCGAAAAGGCAGAATACTATTTTAATGAAGCGATCCGACTCTCAATGCAAACGGGGTCAGACGTCATCAAACACTATTCATTATCAAGCTTCTCACAAATGTTAAGTTCGATAGGGAAAATTGATGAAGCGTTGATGGTTGCACAGCGTTGCGTAGCTCTCCCTATCACGGGAAACGTAGAGGCGAAGAAAATGCCTTGTTATGAAGCATATGCAGAAGCATACCTCGCAGATGAACAATACGATAAAGCTATTTCGACAGCTATCAACGTACTTGAGCAAACTAAATCAACCGATGAGCTAGAAATACGACAGCGCATTGATATGCTGTCGGTCCTAGTAAACGCGAATCAAACCCTTAATAATTTTGAAGCGGCTTTTCGTTACTTAACTCAATTAAGAGAGCTAGAAGCTGAATTTTCTCATCATATTCACGGCGAAGAGATGATTAACATTAAGTTTGACCTCGAAGCTAAGTTAGCCCAGAAAGAACTCAAGCTACTAGAAACGAAAAATGCGTTGCAAGCTTCAGAGCTGCGTTCACAACGCTATAGAGAAATGTTCTACTTTATCGCTATCGCAGCGATTGGTGTCGTTGGCTTTCGTTACGTACTACGCGTTAGGCGTATTAATAAAGCACTCACTCAAGAAAATACTACCGATCCATTAACTCAATTGCACAACCGTCGCTACCTTCCCATTTGGCTGGATAAAATGGCTCGTAGAAGCCCAGATAGAACGTTTGCCTTAGCCGTATTAGATATCGATCATTTTAAAACGTTTAACGATGAATATGGGCATGATATTGGCGACAAGATGTTAATTCATATTGCCAGGTTATTTAATGAATCGACTCGCTCTGGGGACCTACTCATCCGTTGGGGTGGAGAGGAGTTTGTCTTATTATTTGAAGTAAACAGAACTGAAGATTGCGCTAATTTCTTGGATCGATTGAGATATATCGTGGAAAACACGCCACTAGTGGTTGACTCTAAGTCATTAAACGCGACAATTTCTCTCGGGGCTGTCGACAGACTGTCCGTAAAAACTATTCAACAAGAATGGGATCAATGGTTTTTCTTCGCAGATCAAGCTTTGTATGACGCAAAGCAAGCAGGAAGAAATCGCTTCGTTATTCACCCGACGTCATAAGAGCAAAATGAAAAAAATCCTAACCATCGCTATTTTTGCGCCTGCACTTCTCACTGCGTGTAGTAACCATCAAGCCTCTCAACTGGGAATGCGCAGCAGCAGTGTTAACGTATATGCCCAGCAAATGAGTAACACTCAGTTGTGCGAGACCCTCTACTACAACCGTGCAACCAACCAAACCAAAGTTGCGATTGGCGCTGAGTTTAACCGACGTGGTTTAAACAAGAAGTGGTGTGATAGTGAGTTCAATAAGCTATACATCAAAAAGTGGATTGATAACGTGTTACCCAAAGAAAAGGCCAAACCGAAGAAACCAATGGCGACAATTCAACCCGCTTCAACTAAGTAATCCTTCCTCTCAAAGCAGACAGTACGACCGTATTTTCTGCTTTTTACTTTTCATGCGTGCGCTATTCGACATTAAAAAACCCTATAGTTTCAGTGAATTAACACTGACTCATGTTGTTCGTCGAACTTTTTATGTAAACAAGTTGTAAATGGTTTTCGTCCTTATTCTTTGTCGTTAGCTTTGTTTATTCCTGTTAGAGGAATATGAAACAGGAGCTAAAAAATTCCAAACAAAGACATGAGGTCAAAAATGGAAATACGCATTAACCGCCTATTTGCTGCTATGTTGGCAGTAGGCATTGCACCTGCCGTCTCGGCGTTTGATCCACTCTATTCTGAACAATGGCACTTAGACAACACAGGGCAAACTGCTTTTGCAGCTAACCCAGCTGTTGCTGGGAACGACCTAAACACCAAGCTCACTCAAGCAATGGGTATTGCGGGTATCGGTGTAAAAGTCGCGGTCATTGACTCTGGAGTGCAGATCGATCACCCAGATCTTGCAGGTAATATAGTTACAGGTAGCAGAAACTTCGTCGAAGACTCTTCTTTCCCATTAAGTTATCCGGTTGATACCAATGGTCACGGCACTGCTGTAGCCGGTTTGATCAGCGCAGTCGGCAACAATGGTGAAGGTGGACGCGGTGTTGCTTCTCACTCTTCTCTTATTGGTTTTAACTGGTTAGCCAACCAGACATTAGAAGGCTGGCTAATCTCTCACGGCATGGACCCGGCCACACGCGATGTTCGTGTATTTAACCAAAGCTATGGTTTCAGCCCGATCAACCCAATAACTTTTGATGAAAGCGATCCTCAACTTAAACTTGAAATGGACGTGATAAAAAATGTCAGCGAGAGTAACTCATGGGGACGCGGTGCTGTATTTGTTAAGTCAGCCGGCAATGGTTATCGCTATTTCAATGCGGGAAGATTCTTCGTATTACCAAGTAACTTCTTCGCTGGTGGAGACAACCAAGGCTTGCCGATGCACAACTCCGCTCAGTCTTATGACAACGCCAACTATTTTAATTTAATCACCAGTGCACTACGTGCGGATGGCACGCGAGCGAGTTACTCATCGGTGGGATCTAACGTATGGGTTGCCGCACCAGCAGGTGAATATGGGCAAGACTTCCCTGCCATGGTCACCACCGATTTGATGGGTTGTGAAGAAGGGCAAAATACCGGCGACGGACTTGGTATCAATGGCTTACACGGCGGTACGGAACTAGACCCGAACTGTAACTATACCAGTACAATGAACGGAACCTCGTCGGCTGCGCCAAACACGTCCGGTGCCATCGCGGCAATCATGTCCACAAATCATGCACTTTCTGCTCGTGATGTACGTGCTTTACTAGCAGAAACAGCAAAAGTAACGGATAAAACGCATCCAGGCGTACAACTTGAATTTACTAACCACAAAGGTGAACAGGTTAGCTACGAGGCTATTTCTCCTTGGCAGAAAAACGCTGCAGGCGTAGATTTCCATACTTTTTATGGCTTCGGCGCTGTCGATTTGGATGAAGCAATGCAACGTGCTCGCATGACAAATCGTGTTTTACCGCCTCAAGTTATTACGCCTTGGGTTAATAATGCTAAAGAAGTCAGTGTACCCGATGCGAGTCTGGCTGGCGGTTCATCAAGTATCGCTATTGCCGATGATCTGAAGGTAGAATCCGTTCAAGTGAAATTGACATTAGACCACTCTCGCCTGCCCGACTTAGCTATCGAGCTCGTTTCGCCATCAGGGACTCGTTCCGTTTTGCAAACACCACGTAATGGTCTTGTTGGTCAATCTCTTGACCCAACGATTACTGGCTACAAAGACCAACTAATGTTGTCTAACCAGTTCTATGGCGAAGATGCAAAAGGCGAATGGACATTACGAGCAATCGATACGAATGGCGACGAAGTCTTTTCTTACATTGCATATTTTAACTCTTCAACCATCTATGACGTTCCGATGGCAAACAACGCTCAGCCAGGTGTTATTAAGAACTGGTCGATGCGCATCTTTGGACACTAAGGAGTCAATTACATGAAATACATATCATTTTCTATGCTGGCTCTTTCTATGATGACGGCTAGCGCATACGCTGAGCAACAACTCTCTCAACAACCCGCACCTGAACTGTTTGTGCCTTCAGAAGCTGTTGAGATTAATGGCCAAGATTATCGCAAGGTGCAAACGGGTACAGCTAGGAGCCTATCCGAAGAAGTAAAGCTTCAAGCCGGTGATGAAGTGTTTAAGAATGCATTTAGCAATGTATCCAAGGCCACTGGACTGGTTTACATCACGGTAAACAACCCTAACGAAGCGAAAGCGGTCGCCAAAGAGCTAAAGCTGGAAGTTGTCTTCGCAGAGGGAGAATCTGCGGTGTTAAAAGCATCTCAAGATCAAGATCTACTGAGCATTAGCGACTATCTAAACGCAGACAGCCGGGTAAAAGCGTCTAAAATTGAACTAAACAGCGGTAAGTACCGTGCACAATAATTCTCTAGCAAGAGAAGTTGGCTGATAAAACCATGCCTCGGCAATTGCTGAGGCATTTTTATAGGTGGGTATAGAAACCCTCTTTTTCTTTTGTAGATTACTACGGAACTAGCATGATATTTAGGGGAGCGTGTCCGGCAACGCCTGTCATTTCTTAAATAAAATAACTTCGGTTCTTAGTTTATCCTGCGTGGTTTCTTGCGGGTTATCTAAGTAGCGCTCAATCCCTAATGGACTGGTTTTGGCTTTCATACCACTCTGACGAACCAAGTTCATCGCTAAAGCCCACGCATTTCCCAAAAACTGATATTCCCCACGGTGCTCGACGACGAATGTTTCACTCTCAGGTATGGTACCGGAAACCGCTCCCTCTGGCGCAGTTACTGCGCTATCAAGTGGCAAGCAAGTGATAAACTCAAACGTGCCTTTCTGCATATCCATCGACTGGTAATAACAAAATAACTCGCCGTTCACAGATAAGCCCTTGTCATCAACTATCTGCTTTAACTTGTGAACTTGTTCTTCTATTACCGGGCCTAATTCTGGAATGGTGGCCTCGCCTTTTATTCCGATGTAGTGAACCTGAGGCAGGGTTCGATTACCAATTTCAACCAAGTCTGAGAGCACTTGCCCGGTTTCAAGTTTGCTTTTAAGCATGCGTAGCCCACGTTGATAATCCATCTCTATCATCGACTTAAACATACTTTTCAAAAAGAACAGATACCAAGGAACGCGTGATTGCATTTGCCATTCGACTAAACAACCATCTTGTGACGGCGTCACTATTAGAGTCACCTTTCCGTGACTCTTGATTGGACGAAAGAAATGAAGCTCCATATCTAACCGATGTTCTTGAGTGCTTTCCAATACGATGGCACCAGTCCCAATACGCTGACCATTCCATTGGTAACCGGCTCCAACGTGACCTTGATTATCGCTGAATGTCAGCTCGCAACTCGGTTCAAGAATGATCCAAGGTGACCAATCAGGCCAGTTATTAAAATCCTTGAGATAGCCAATAATCTCGCTTTGATTCTTATTAATTTCAATACTTCTGCTGACCTGATAAGAAAGCATAACGGTTCCTCAAGTTTCCGCGTCACTAACTTCAGTCTAATTCAAATTCCAGTTTTTTCTTGTTTGACTGTGGGTTAGACGCACAAAGCTAGGAACAGAATTCCACTTTCGCACTAAATCGAACACCATCATCGTCCAGTATTAACGCCCATCCCATCCGTTCACATATGCGTTGTACGATAACAAGCCCACAACCGTAGCCGGCGTTGTACGTCTCGTTACCATCGTGACGATTCAGGATCTTAAGAGCATGACCTTTCAACTCAATTTCAATATCCCCTACACTATAGCTAAAGGCGTTTTTAATCAGATTGTTGATAACAATGGTCACAAAACTCTCTGGAGCCGTCACTACACCACTATGTTGCTCGTGCAAAGCGTAATTCGAATCTTGCTTGGCAAATAAAGGAGCTAGCTCTTCCAACTGTTTTTGTAAACAAGTGAGAAGCTGATGCTCTCCGTAATGCTGAGGCTCTATTTTCTCTTTACCGAGCAAGAGAAACGCTTCTGTCAGTACGCGCATGTCTTCACAAGCTGACTGCATTCTCGCGATGGCTTTTTGCGCGACTCGAGGTTGTTCTGGGATACGCGTTAGAATGTCTGTTGAGCCTTTGATCACCATGATTGGCGTTCTCAACTCATGCGATGCAAAACGACTAAATTCTTGTTCTCGTTTGAAATAGCCCGCGATATCGTTTTTATTATCCAGCAAAGTTTGCTCTATTTGGCGTGTCTCGCTGAACTTGGTTTCAACTTGGAAAGCGGGTTGATCCGGTGACATTTGGCTGATTTTGTCTTCGATTTGCGCTAGTGGTCGAGACAATATTCGCACCATATAAATGCCATACCCGACCATAACAAATGAAAATAAGCCACCGAGCAGTAGCGTAAACTGATGCAGCGAGCTTTCGTATTCGTCGAGGTAATCATCGGAGTCATCTTGAAACACAATGTACATAAGCCCCTTCCCTGAGGGGTGTTTCAATACGACAAAGTGTTTGTCTTCTTCACCAAGCAGATATTCGTAAAAACCGGGCGAAGTAAAAGAGAGCAACCAATCCGGTGTCGGTGCTTCACTCCAATATGAGTTGAACTCCAATACGTTTGGCAATGGCGCATCCCAGCCCTGTTTCTCGAAATTCTCACTATAAAGCGCAGCTTCAGTATCAAGCCAGTGATGTAAACTCAGCACTTCAAGTTTGTTTTCTGCCACATAAATCAGCGACCAAAAAAGAGTAAACATCACAAGCGTCATCACCCCAAAACCCCAACGGATCTTGCGATAAATACTTGGATATTCGTTATGCTTTAAGTCGGTAACCTTGTCCATGAATAGTCTCTAATCGTGATTCTTCAAAACCTTTGTCTAACGCGGTTCTTAAACCATAAATATGGCTACGAAGTGCATCACTTCCGGGTGGTTCGTCTCCCCACACACTATCGATCACTTCTGTGCGCGAAACCGATGCTGGAGCACGTTGGAGAAGTAACTTTAAAATCTTGGTTTGAATTCGGCTCAGCTTAATTTCTTTGTCTTTTCTCGTCACTTTGCCTGTGCGCGCATCTAAACAAATGTCCGCAAACTTGAGCGTGCCAATATCTTGCCTTGGACCGCGATTAGCCAAAGCATGAACACGCAAACTAAGCTCTTCCATCGCAAATGGCTTCATTAAATAGTCATCGCCTCCCGCTTTAAATGCCGCGATTTTGTCATCTAACGTATCTTTTGCGGTTAGGAAGAGGATTGGCGTTCCACAGAGCTGATCTTGTCGAAGTTTCTGTACCGTACTAATGCCATCGAGCTTAGGCATCATGATATCCATGATGATTACATCGTAATGATTATCCTCGATTAGCTTCAGTGCGGCCTCACCATGATACGCACAATCGATAATCATGCCTTCAAGCTCAAGATAGTCCGCAATCGTCTCCGAGACATTGTGGTTGTCATCTACAATTAAAATTTTCATAAAAATCACATTTCTTCACGATCTCTTCACGATATGCCCAATAAGATACAGGCAATTTCCTAAACTAGCTCGTAAATTGAGGTTAATACAATGAAAAAACTCGCTCTTATTTCTGTAGTAGGTTTGGCATTGTCTGGTTGTGGTGGTTCAGGTGGTAGCGATAGCACACCAACTCAACCAGTAGTGAAACCAAGTGTAGCGATTGGCTCTGTTGAAGCGGTCAACGCTGAAGAAAACACGTTAACCGTCAATGGATATACATACCATGTGTCTGGGGTGGTTTATGGCGATACATCAATGCAATTGGCCGATGTAGAACCAAAAATGATGGTTCAAGTAGGAACAGATGTTCGTAAAGCGTCTGACGATGGCTTCTTAGTAACACTTGAGCCAACCATTACCGGACGTGTTACAGCAATTGATTATGTGAAGAAAACATTTACGGTAAACGGCGTAGATCTGCAGTTTGACGGTTTAAGTGATGATATAGAGATCAACGACTGGGTGATGGTGTCATCCTTGCCGACTGCTGATGCGGGTTATCGAGTGTTGTCTGTGGTCGAAATCGACGTAGATAACGATTACCCAGCCCTTGGAAGCTACTACGAACTGGAAGGTCGCATTACTAGTATCGATGAAAATGCTAGCACGTTTGAGCTTGGTACAAATATAACCGTATCTTACGACAACATTAGCCAACTTAGCATCGGCCAATGGGTGGAAGTAGAAGGTGAAATGCAAAACGGCATCTTCATGGCAAATGAGGTAGAAGTTGAAGGCTACGACGTCATAAGCAATGACAGCGATGTGGAAGGCATCGTGACTTGGGTTGCAAATGATTACAGTGAGTTTTCATTAAACTACCGAGGTGCATTCTTCATCGATAACGCAACACGATTTGAAGATGGCAGCAAAGCGAACCTAAAACAAGGCCAAGAAGTGGAAGTAACGTCTGTCATGAAAAATGGCAAACGCATCGCTACCGTTATTGAGTTTGAGCAACCAGACTTTGACGATAACAACCAATGGCAAGGTAAAGAATTTGAATGTGAAGGATACGTATCAAACTACGATGCTGAAGCAAGAACATTTAACATCGAGAGTTGCGAAAACGACGCAGATCAATTGCTAAACAACACTACCGTTGTGATTGATGTACACACACGCTTCCAAGGCATCGAAGAACTTAACCTAAATGGTGCTCGTGTCGAAGTCGATGGTGTAATCATCAACGACCAAAATATTGCCCTTGAAGTTGAGTTGGACGTTTACGACAACTGATCCCTTCTACGCTAAAGAAAAAGTGTCACTTCGGTGGCACTTTTTTGTTTTTCTATTTTTAAATCCTCTCTCTTCTTTTGGCTCACTTTAGTAGCGAAACCTTACAGTAAAAAAGAGCGCCGATTGACGCTCTTTTCGATCTCTAATTGATAACCAATTATGCTGTCTCTGTCTGACCTATCCAATGATAATGGTGGTTGGCTTTTTTACCCACTAAACCGAGCTCTGCCAATTCCTCAAACACCTTGTCTACCTCTTCCGCAGATAGCCTAAATTGTTTGGCAACGGCTTTTTTTGTGCACGTAATTTGATGCGTTTTAAGTGCATCGCTCACTTGCTCTAACAGAGTTTTCGGTTCTTTTGGCTCTTCAGGCTCCGGCGTTACTGGTATTTCTTGCTCTTCCTCCTCTTTGATATGAGGAAGATATCCCGCTGGCTCTGGATCGATATCGCGAACCGTTTTCAGTATTATGCCCTCATTTCGGCGATAGAAATGTCTGAACCGTTGCTCTTCACCAATCAGGCCGACAAAAAATGCAGCAAAGAAATCCAACAGAATCGAAAGAAATACCACTAAGCCAAGCTGAGCTTGCTGAGAGGTGGTACCAAATGCGTTGGCTAGGCTATCAATCAAACCAATCACTGAGCCTTGCGTGACTGGTGGCAAACTATCACGTTCCATAGCCAAGCGTTGCTGCTCTTCGCGTAAGGTTTTGTTTTGCTCCTGAATGCGAGTTACACCGGTCGCGATACGCTCCATCTCGATGTATTTCTGCGCTGCCATATTGTTGAGCTCAATCTGTTTATCGATTGCCGCAATTTGGCGATTAAACGCTTCCACTTTCGCCTGCTCTAGCGAAATATGGCTTTGTGCGCTGTTTGTTGCACTGTTAATGCCACCAATACTACCGCCAATGGAGATCGCAGCTAAGACTAAATAAAACACGAGAGCGGTTGCCGCCCCTGTATAGTTGCGATGGGCTCGGCGCTCACCGTATTCATACCAAGCGTAGAACTTACCTGCTTCAAAAATAATCGCTAAACCACCAAATAAGGTTTGCATCATCGGGTTTTCGTCGATCGACAAAAACAGCAATAGAGAAAAAATAGTCGATGCTAAAATCGCAGCACCAGTGAATGCGTATACACTCACCATGGCAAATCGACCTTTAGGGTATCGATATCCAATCTGTTGTTCGTATTTCATTTGAGAAATTTCTTAAGATTAATCGCCCCTCCGACTAAGTAGGACGGACGTTCTGGCATGTACAAAGGAGCGCAGAATACCGTATCCTTTATTAAATTACTGTCATAATTCCGTTAATGGAAAACAAGTGAAGATTCGGTGTGCACTTTGAATCGATATCAGCCAAATCTAGCACGTAAAAACACCACCACGACACCCACTAACCGAAGCTTCAGTGACATATAAGAGAGATTTATTCAATATCTTCAAAAGCGACTAGGCAAGACAGACAAGCTGAATTGGAGGTTATGAATTCCAGCCTAATCAAGACATGCCATCTGCCGTAACACGTTGCTTTAAATCGTAAAGAGCCAAGCTATTAAAGCGTTAAAAATAGGCAATAAAACAAATAATGCACACTTGCATCACCTTTTAGTAAACTGATAATTACATTGTTTGGTTAATTTGTTAGTATCCCGCGCCGAAGAAGATAAGCACTCAATTGTATGGAAAACACTCTAATACAGCATAAACACCACCGCTTGCACGCTATTGCGGTTATTATCGCGGTGTTGTTTCAGTTGTATTTAGCGTCCACAGCGACTCTTAACCCAACACAAGTTCACAGCACAACCTGGCTTAACAAAGTTCAAAGTGAAAAGGTCTTACTGTGTACCGCAGATGGTTTCAAATGGGTGGATATCAATACGCTGATTGAAGCTAACGCTCAACCTTCTTCTACGCTCATTCAAGATCTTAATTTACATGAAGGCTTTCAGTTTGAGTGTCCGCTTCTTCAAGCGGTTCAATTCTTTCTTTTGGTTTCGATTGGGCTATACCTGACTACCATCCATTGGCTACGCCGAGTCAAGAAAGTTCTGACGCTTTACCGATTTTCAAAATGCGATAAGCTCGTTTACAAACATATCGCGCCTAAGCATTCTCCGCCGAGTGTTTTTCCTGCCTAACAGGCATCTAATCATTGACAACTTTATTCAAAAATAACGATGACTCTGTTTGTTGTCCATTCAGAGAAGCTATTCATTCAAAAGGAAAAACACATGCTTAAATCATTAAAAACCGCCGCTATCGCGCTTATTGCTGTCATCGCTAGCCCACTGAGTTTAGCGCACGATTATGAAGCAGGAAAAATTCATATCGACCATCCATGGAGCCGCGAAGCGCCACCAAACGCACCTGTTATCGGTGGTTTTTTTCAATTAACCAACCACGGTGACAGTGAAGATGCATTGATCGCAGCAGAAAGCCCAATCGCAGGACATGTCGAAATTCACACGCATAAGAAAGAAGATGGTGTGATGAAAATGATTAAGATTGACGAAGTGCGCGTTCCCGCCAATGACTCAGTGTTGTTTAAGCCAGGCAGCTTCCATTTAATGATTTTCAATCCAACACAAGCGCTCAAAGAAGGTGACCGCTTCCCGATGACGTTAACATTCAAAAACGCGGGTAAAGTGGAAGTAGAAATGGCGGTTGAAAAACAAGGTCACATGGAAAAACACATGCACCATTAATGACGTAAACAAAAATGCCCGCTGATTTAGCGGGCATTTTTATTTCAGCTTAATAGAAATCATTATTCCGATAGATCATAACCCGATTCTTCAGAATAATAGCAGCGCTTCGCGAGACGAAGTCATAAATTTGGTAACAATGCCCATAGCGCAATTAGTTTTCTTTCTACTTGAAACAGACCTCAGCCCAACGAGCTAGGCCAGCAGTTACCGAGCCAAAATAATTTCCACTGACAACCGGAATATTTGGCAGTACGGTTTGCACCGCATCGCGCAAGATTGGCGAGCGTGCCGAACCACCAGTCATAAAGATAGCATCGGGTTTTACCCCAGCTTGCGCTAGCGCTTCTGTCACCAACGCCGTCATTTTATTCTTCGGCGACTGAATCGCTTCGATCATTTCGTCTCGTTGCACATCGACTTCAATCAGTTCTGACAGTAAGTTGATGCAAGTTCGGTAAGAAGCTTGTTCTGAAAGCGCCACTTTCGCTTCTTCGGCACGGCGAACAATGTTGTAGCCTAAAGACTCATGATACACCTCTAGCAAACGAGCAAGCTTTTCTGGCTCTTGAGCCTGCTTTTGAAGCAACTTCAACGCGGATAGATTCTCTCGAGAATAGAAATCACTCTGCGCTTCTACATTGTTGATTGCTATCGGGTTCCAGAATTGGGTGGTCGGCATCACAATACCTGACTCCATTTTGCTTTCCATGCCAAACGGGAACATGAGCTGCTTAAATGCTAACGCGATATCAAGATCATTCCCGCCGACGCGCTGGCCACTATGAGCTAACAAGCTTGCGGTCCTATCCGCTTTGCCACGCCAAGACGGCCCCATTTGAATCAACGAGCAGTCCGTTGTACCACCGCCAATATCGACCACTAGAATGGTTTTGTCTTCGCTGAGTGTCGCTTCATACTCTAGGCCCGCCGCGACAGGCTCAAACTGAAACTCCACATTTTGGAAGCCCGCACGTTTCGCTGCCCGCAACAAAATGCGTTCAGCCTGAATGTTAGCCGTTTCACCGCCACGCCCATGGAAGTTAATTGGCCGGCCGATAACAGCATCGGTAATACTTTGCTGCGCATCGTTTTCGGCTTGCGACTTAATATTGTCCATCATCGCGCAGACAAGATCTTCGAAGAAAGCCAATTGCACGTCACGCAAGCCAGAAGCGCCAAGAAAAGACTTCGGCGACTTTACGTAATAGATATCACGAGGATCTTCCAAATAGAGATTAAGCGCCGCCTGACCAAATGCAATGTCGTCAGATTCGAGATCAATACTTTCTTCTCGGTTTAAATTGATTGCCCGGCGTAAAACCTGCTCACCAACTTGATCTAATGGTTTAATATCTCGATGGCGAAATAAGTGCTCGGATACCGATTCACGAGTCGGTGCAGCAAGGGTGGAAGGAATAAATGGACTGTTCCCTTCTAGGTTAAGCATTACTGGCTCACCCGATTCCATTTTTGCCACTGAACAGTTTGCAGTGCCATAGTCAAAGCCGATAAACATAGTTCCTCCCACTAATAAGGGCCTGTAGACCGTTAAAAAGCCGGCAATGCTAACTTAATGGCATAGGAATTACTATCCTAAAATCGTGTGTAATTTAACGTGGCAAGTCTATCTAAGGTTTATTGCTCTCTTTTTTCATAGATGGCAAAAAAACCGCAACCAATAACGCTAATAATAAGAATACAGGAGTAAGCGTTAACCCGTGCCAGATCGAATAACCGTCATGGAACAACCAGAAAATACCAACTGTCAAGAGATACGCAAAGTAACTGCAAAACACTAAGCTAATCGCAACAAAGCGAGTTCGATTGATAATAAGAATCCGCACTAGATACTGACTAAGAATACCAGAACAGTGCATGGCAAGCTGCCAATTGATGATAAAGAAAGCAAGCGCAATAAACCCTGCAACCACTAGTGAATCGTGAGTATTTAAAATAAAGTAGCTACCAAATCGGCTTATGATGATCGGGTAATCCCCTTCATATACTGTTGACCAAGATATCGCGTTTGCTGCTGCAATATAATTCGCAAAATAAGCGATGGCGTAAAAAGTCGTTTGAGAACTGAACGGCTGAAATACATCCGTACAATATCCTCGCCATTCTTCTTTGTTGGCTGTAGGTCCAACCCAGTTACGTTTTTGATGAGCGACGCGCTCGGCGAATGCAGGTCCGTTGCGAAACAACAACCAAAATATATACAGTGAAAGTATGACCAAGAGTATCGAAAACATACCCTTCCCCCTCAGAAATTATCGGATCCACTGCCAATGGCGTTGGGGTCGTAAACTGCACTTCCCTGCTATACCTATTTCATTTATCTGAACTTATTATTTTATTGCTGCCAAAACTTATTTAACGACATGCTAAACAGAAACATGGTCTCACTGATGCTTAAGCTCAAAAACCTACTTGTAGGTTTAGCACACAAAAACAGGGCCTGCAGAATGGAGAAAAGGAAACCGCGACTTATTAACGAACATGAAAACGCTAACTTGCTACGGTGACCGCGATGAGGGGAGAAGCATTCAAAGCGGTCATACATGCGGGAGGAACAGCTATTTCTCTAGCTTCTCTTCAAATACACCAATCTCTCTACCCAGCCAAATCGCGCGTTCCGTATGATCGAGCAACTCTTCTTCACTCACAGGATGGATAAGCACAGAAAAATCACCTCGAATCGTATCGAGCCAAGCCAAAAACTCTTCACTCAATGACTCTAGGTGAATTTCAAACATCGGCATTTTATGTGGGCCAACCAATCTTCCAACCAAAGGAAACACACGCAGCACATCTTGACGCTCTTGACGGATGATCTCGTTCAAGGCTTGCGCTTTATCTTGTTCTCTTAAAGGAAAATAAACATGAGCGTGATACATAATTTCTCCATAATCACTTCGACTTGAGCACCATCTACTGTTGATAAGCTCAAGGACCGCCGAGGGTATACATTTGTAATGCCGTCACCCTACCCTGATTCCACTCTGTTGGGAAGAAGTTATGTATTCTCATAAGGCCGGAGTTTCGGGCACAACAAAAAATCTCAATACAACACATAACAACTACTTGAGTTGATTCATTAATAATGACTCACTTTGTCAAATTTTACAGCCAAATTTTGTTGCAAATATGTTTCATTCAATAGCAATTAAATTCGAGTTTAAAAATTCCAGCAATTAAAAATCAGCATATTACTCTACAAAATCAGGGTGTAAGCAAAACTTTACTACTGGTCAAAAGTCAAAATGAAGCACAATTTAACAATTTGTTTACACTTATTGTATCTGGCTATACCACGATTTAGTTAGAGGGTTAGATGCAGAAAAAATGTTTCTCTGTGTCTTGCGATGAAATAGCCGCAGCGGTGTTATCGGAAAATAGTTTAAAGGACGTACAGATGCCTACAGCTATAGAAAACACAAGCAACCTTAGGTATGGCCTTTGCGCTGATATCAGAGTTTGAGTACCCATACAAACTCTGGTTTGATATGAACAGCTGCAGTCCAAAAGACACGCAGCGTCAAAAGGAGCTTGAGATGAACGTTCAGGCATTACCCATGCATCGGTTTATCGACCATCATGGGGACCTAGTCGGCCAACTACCCAACTGGGCTGACACTGAAACTTTGGTCGGGTTTTACCGAGACATGGTATTAACTCGCACTTACGACAACAAAGCCGTTGCGTTGCAACGCACCGGCAAGTTAGGGACCTACCCTTCGCACCTAGGTGCTGAAGCCATCGGCATTGCGGTCGGCAGAGCACTGAAAGCCGATGATGTATTTGTCCCTTATTATCGCGATATGCCTGCAATGTGGTGTCGTGGTATTGGCATGGAGAAGAATCTTCAATACTGGGGCGGTGATGAGCGCGGTAGTGATTTTGCTCCTGAGGGCAGCCCAATTCCTAGCCGAGATCTTCCATTCTGTGTTCCCATTGCGACGCAATGTACGCACGCTGTCGGGGTCGCTTCCGCACTGAAAATTCAAGGTAACCATGAAGCTGCGCTAGTCATGTGTGGCGATGGCGGTACATCCAAAGGGGATTTTCTAGAGTCAATAAACTGTGCGGGAGCTTGGAATATTCCACTTGTTTTCGTTGTGAATAACAACCAGTGGGCAATTTCAGTGCCGCGTAGCCTTCAATGTGCTGCCGATTTCTTATCAGAAAAAGCGCAAGGCGCTGGTATACCGGGCATTACGGTAGATGGTAACGATGTCGTCGCCGTTTATGATGCAACCAAGACCGCACTTGAGAGAGCGAGAAAAGGGAAAGGCGCAACACTCATCGAAGCGGTCAGTTACCGATTAAGTGACCACACTACTGCCGATGATGCGACTCGTTATCGTAAAGAGGACGATGTTCAAACCGCATGGCAATACGAACCTATAGCACGTCTTAAAACGTATCTCCTTAATCAAGGTGCTTGGAGCGATGAACAAGAGCAACAATGGCTAGAATACTGCAAGGAACAAGTGGAACTGGCAGTTGAACGCTACCTCAGCTTACCGTCACAAGCACCAGAAACTGGGTTCGATTATTTGTATGAATCGCTTCCCCAAGAGCTTCACGCTCAAAGAGATGAGCTCATCAACAAAGCAATGCGAATGCAGGGAGGCAAACATGGCTGAGCTAACGTTAGTTGAAGCAGTAAACCTCGCTCTGCACCACGAAATGCAACAAGACCAAAATGTTGTCGTGTTAGGTGAGGACGTAGGTGATAATGGTGGCGTATTCCGTGCCACCGTAGGGCTCAAACAAGAGTTTGGTCTCAAACGAGTGATCGATACGCCCCTCGCTGAAGCGTTAATCGGCGGTGTTGCGGTCGGTATGGCAACGCAAGGATTACGACCTGTCGCCGAATTTCAATTTCAAGGTTTCGTTTTTCCTGCAATGGAGCACTTAATGTGCCACGCGGCACGCATGCGTAACCGAACTCGCGGTCGCCTCACTTGCCCTGCGGTTTTTCGTGCGCCATTTGGTGGCGGTATTCACGCTCCAGAGCACCACTCAGAAAGTGTAGAGGCGCTATTTGCGCACACTGCTGGCTTTAAAGTAGTGATTCCTTCTTCACCTCAACGCGCATACGGCCTGCTTCTCGCCGCGATTCGAAGTAATGATCCTGTCATGTTCTTCGAACCGAAACGCATTTATCGAACCGTAAAATCTGAAGTCGTTGATAACGGCGAAGCACTTCCACTCGACACCTGCTTCACCTTACGTAAGGGGCGCGATATCACGCTTGTTACTTGGGGCGCATGCGTCGTAGAGTCACTTCAAGCCGCACAGACCTTATCTAGTCAAGGGATTGAAGTCGAGGTGATTGATTTGGCGAGCATTAAGCCAATTGATACCGCGACGATTTTCAGCTCACTAGAAAAAACCGGACGTTTACTCGTTGTTCATGAAGCGAGTAAAACTTGTGGTGTGGGCTCTGAGCTTTTAGCTCGAACAGCCGAACACGCCATGTGCTTACTAAAAGCCCCACCTAAACGAGTAACTGGAATGGACACCATTATGCCTTATTACCGTAACGAAGATTATTTCATGGTTCAGGAAGAAGACATTGTGACCGCAGCGCGCGAACTCGTGGAGGATTGGAAATGAAGACGTTTAACTTACCCGATCTCGGCGAAGGCCTCGCTGAATCAGAAATTGTAAAATGGCACGTTAATGTCGGTGACATGGTTAAGTTGGATCAAGTGATCTTAACTGTCGAGACAGCAAAAGCGACGGTCGACGTTCCCGCCCCTTACTCAGGTCGTGTAGTCAGCCGCCATGGGGAAGAAGGTGATATCGTCAATATTGGCGCATTGCTACTCGAAATTGACGAAACTGGCGCAGAGCGCGGGGCTACGGTAGAGAAAAAAGAGACTGCTGACGCCGCGACCGTTGTCGGCAACGTTTCTCATCAAGCGCATCACGTTAACGTCGATGACTTCTGGATTGGAGGCAATCACAACACGACAGAGAGTAATCTAGTTACTGCTCTACCGTCGGCTCGTCTATTGGCACAAAAACTTGGGGTAGATCTTAATCTCGTGTCAGGCAGTGGTCCAAACGGTCTTATCGTTGATGCCGACATTTACGACGAAGCCGGAAAACAGCGTCCGGGCACAGAAGTATTGAAAGGTGCTCGACGCACCATGGTGTCGTCGAT
Organism: Vibrio sp. Y10_XG_PY6; assembly: GCF_024181795.1. Taxonomy (NCBI): domain Bacteria; kingdom Pseudomonadati; phylum Pseudomonadota; class Gammaproteobacteria; order Vibrionales; family Vibrionaceae; genus Vibrio; species Vibrio sp. Y10_XG_PY6. Next base: position 782,091 of record NZ_JAMZAQ010000001.1, on the reverse strand, counting down.
GACTGAGTCACACGAGCACGTTGCTGCCGTGACCATTACAGAAGAAGCGTTGCTGGAAGACTGGCTGCCGAACGAAGACATCAGTATCCGTCTGGTTCAAGCGATTGTTCATGCGTGTCAGGAAGAGCCCGCTTTAAATGCTTGGTTTGATGCAGAAACCATGACGCGTTGCGTACACAATACAGTTAACCTTGGTATTGCTGTAGATAGCCGTCATGGCTTGTACGTACCCGTATTGCGCCACGCAGATGAATACGAGCCACAAGATGTTCGTCGTTGGCTCGATCAAACTGTTGAAGGGATCAGAGAGAGAAAAATCGGTCGAGAGCAATTACAGCACGCGACGATTACGCTTTCCAACTTCGGAGCGATTGCCGGCATTTACGCGACACCTGTCGTCACACCTCCGCAAGTCGCTATTGTTGGTGCTGGTCGAATACTCGACCGAGTGGTGATAAGAAATGGTCAAGCAATTTCGGTGAAAGCAATGCCGCTATCCGTAACGTTTGATCATCGCGCTTGTACTGGTGGTGAAGCAGCAAGGTTTACTAAAGTGCTTGCAGAACACCTTCAACGCCCGAGCGAAAAGTAACTGGTAAAAACCAAATGATAAAGGCTTCCAGCTCGGAAGCCTTTTGTTTGAGAGAACAGATTATATCTACAACTTCTCTAGCAACTCCGGCATCACCTCAAATAAATCGCCGACCAACCCATAGTCAGCGATGTCAAAAATAGGCGCATCGGGATCGCTGTTAATTGCGACAATCACCTTTGAGTCTTTCATTCCCGCTAAATGTTGAATAGCACCAGAAATTCCGACGGCAATGTATAATTCAGGTGCAACAATTTTACCGGTTTGCCCGACTTGATGGTCATTAGACACATACCCCGCATCGACCGCCGCTCGGGAGGCGCCTACCGCTCCACCTAGCTTGTCAGCCAATTGTTCGACTAAAGCAAACTTCTCTTTACTCCCGAATGCACGACCACCCGATACCACCACTCTAGCCGCTGGCAATTCTGGTCGCTCACTTTCTGGCGTTTGCTGCGAAATAAACTCACTAAGTTTGTTGATAACAACCGTATCGACTTGAGTAACCTTAGGGACAACTGGCGTGTCTAACAGCTCTACGGCATCAAAAGCCGTAATTCGTATGGTCATCACTTTATAGAGGTCGTTCGACGTGACTCTCGCCAATGCATTCCCGGCATAAATTGGACGAATCACCGTATCGATAGACTCGATTGTCATCACGTCCGAAAGTTGCCCTACATCGAGCAACGCCGCCACGCGAGGCATCACATTCTTACCAAACGTACTAGCAGGAGCAAGAATATGCGAGTAATCTCTGGCTACTCGTGAAATCAAAGGCGCAATGTTTTCCGCTAACCCATGCTCGTATTCCTTCGCGTCAACCCAGATAATTTCTGCAACGCCCTTAACACACTTCAACTCATCCAAAACCGATTGGCACTGATAACCAATAAGCAATACAGACACAGGAAGCGATTTATCACCATCCTTGATATCAAATGCCGCTTTAATTGCACACAGCGTCCCTACAGCCAAGGACTGGTTGTCATGTTCCGCAATGACAAGTGTTGCTAATGGTCGGTCGTCCATGGTCATGCCTCATATAACACGTCAGATCCATTACTTGAGCTTAGTTCACTTCACGTTAACGTCAACTGAGCTATAGTTTTCTGTATAGAAACCAAAAACCTGTCACGCAGATGACGATAATAGAAAGGAAGCAGATAGATGGAACGAGAATGCATGGAGTTTGATGTCGTGATCGTGGGAGCCGGACCTGCGGGCTTAAGTGCCGCTTGTCGCCTAGCTCAACTCAACCAAGACAGTGAAGGTGACGCACTTTCAATTTGCGTTGTAGAAAAAGGCTCAGAAGTGGGCGCACATATTTTATCTGGCGCTGTTTTTGAAACTAGTGCCTTGGATGAACTTTTCCCCGATTGGAAAGAAATGGATGCCCCGCTATCAGCCTCAGTTCAGCAAGACCATTTCCTTTATCTTACTACTGAGCAAAACCATATTCGCGTCCCTCATTTCCTTACGCCACGTCCAATGATAAATGGCGAAAATAATTATGTAATTAGTCTTGCCAACCTTTGCCGTTGGCTCGCTAACCAAGCAGAAAGTCTTGGGGTGGAAGTTTTTCCTGGCTTTGCCGCTGCAAACATCAATTATGATCAGACTGGCGCCGTGACAGGCATTAATACGAGCGATATGGGACTAGATAAGAACGGCCAAGCCAAACCTAACTTTGAGCCAGGTATCGAGCTAAAGGCAAAATACACCCTTTTTGCTGAAGGTTGTCGCGGACATCTGGGTAAAGAACTTATTCAAAGGTTCGACCTAGACGCAGGCAAGCAACCTCAGCACTACGCGCTTGGCCTAAAAGAGATATGGGAATTACCCACTGACAGCAAGGATGTATCTGGCAGTGTTATCCACTCCGCTGGCTGGCCTTTGAGCGAGACAAATACCACTGGCGGCGGTTTTCTATATCACATGGAGAACAACCAAATCGCGGTCGGTTTGATCGTAGATTTAAACTACAGCAACCCTTACTTAAGCCCGTTTGACGAGTTTCAACGCTTTAAGCATCATCCAGCTATCGAGCAGCACCTAAAAGGTGCCCAACGTATCGCATATGGTGCAAGAGCCATTGCAAAAGGTGGGCTTTCTTCCCTGCCGAAACAGCAATTCCCCGGCGGTTTATTGATTGGTTGTGATGCAGGCACTTTGAATGTCGCTAAAATTAAAGGCAGCCACACAGCCATGAAGTCCGGAATCATTGCTGCAGAAGCGGTACATACTGCCCTACAAACTGGGGCTTCTGAGCCAGACTACCAGTCATTGTTTGAATCATCATGGTTGTATGACGAGCTCACCGAAACACGTAACTTTGGTGCGAACATCCACAAGTTTGGCAGCATACTGGGCGGTGCACTTTCGACCTTTGAGCATAATCTATGGCAACCACTGGTTAAGAAGCCGTTACCTTGGACTGTCAAGGACTATTCGTACGATCATGAGCAGTTAAAACCTAAACAAGAGTGCCAACCAATTACATACCCAAATCCAGATGGTGAAATCAGTTTTGATAAGCCTTCGTCGGTATTTTTGTCGGGAACACAGCACGAAGAGAACCAACCTTGCCACCTTGTTCTGACTTATCCTCACATTCCAATTGATGTGAATTTGGGTATGTATGACGAACCGAGTCAGCGCTATTGCCCCGCTGGGGTTTACGAAGTGGTGGAAGTTGAGAGTAAGTTGAAGTTTCAGATAAATGCCGCCAACTGCGTGCATTGCAAAACCTGTGACATCAAAGATCCTTCACAAAACATCACATGGAAAGCGCCAGAAGGCGGTGGCGGACCAAGCTATCAAAACATGTAACCAAAGAACCACTTAAAGTGCGAAGCAGTGCATTTACTACTGCCAATTTTTGAAGTGGTTAGGCAAAAAGTCGGTAACTAACAACAGCAGAAAAGAAAAACAGCACCTGATGATTCAATCAGGTGCTGTTTACTAAAATAACTTTATCTTCAGGTAATACTAATCCACGTTAAAAACTTGGTGATGGAACAGCTGATCAACAATTTCATGAGATGTCGCTGACGACCCTAGCTCCAACCCTGATAAATCAAAGTTCTCTAATGCCACTGACATTGTGTTGCTGCCTTCTCCAGTAATCGTCAAATTCAGAGTATCTTGGGCACTATCGTAGTCTGCGCTTACGTGTTCCAACAAGTTATCCATATCCGTTGTGTCGTCACCGACAAACTCAAGAATGTCACTCAAATCCAACTTGTCTTCATCCAGCCTAAAGTCTTTAATCACATCTCTTGATGACGTCATGTCCAGTGATTCTTGAGTAAAGGTGAAGGTGTCAATACCCTCTCCACCTGTCAAGATGTCACTGCCTAGACCTCCCGTCAGGATATCGTTTCCAAGCCCACCAACCAGAATGTCATCGCCTGCGCCACCACTCAACGTATCTTCACCTGCTTGTCCTAGCAAAATATCAATGCTTTCGCCACCAGTGATACTATTCGCAAACTCATCTCCCACCGACGCATGGCGCTCAGTTTGGGCAATATCGGTGCCAGAATCGTTCAATGTAAGTGTAAAGACGTTTTCACTTATGCCACCTTTACCATCAGACACTTTAAACAAGAAATGCATATCCGCCTGCTGGTCACCCTGTAGAGTAAGCTCATCGCTTTGAGTAAAGCTATAACTGCCATTGGATGACACTTCCAAGGTGCCAAACGCTGTCTGGATATGAAGCTGACCATCTACTTCACTGGATGAAGAAACTAACGGCTGATTTACGCTTACACCGTGCAGTTCTGCGCCCAACAGAGTGAAATCGCCTTCTGCCAAAGAAACGGTCATGCTATCACCATCAGCGTCCTGGCTTCCCGCCAGTAACTCACCGGCAATTGGATCGGGAGAGAACTGGTTTAGGTACTGCCCCAAGTCTTCACCTGAGTCGATAAACACCACTTTGTCGCTAAGCTCATCTAGAGCCTCTGCTGCTTTGACATTATCAGAGAGAGCAATACCAATCCCATATACCTTGGCGTCATGAGTCTGTTTGTAATCTTCCCAGCGCTCGGCTAGATCAGGAGAAGTAACAGCGCCCTCGCTAGGGTTGGGTTCGCCATCTGAGATAAAGAATATGGTGTCCTTACTCTCAGACGGTTTTTCTGGACCGAAATAGTCCCAACCATCCTGCCAAGGGTAAACGGCATTACTTGCCTCACCAGGCTCCATTACAGCCTCTAAAGCTTTATCGTAATCCGTATTGGTACCGTATTCTACGTCACACCAGTTGCGCACATATTCTGACACTTCATTTTGGAAACTTAAATCGTTTGGATCACGGCCATTCATCTCTGGTGGGCGTGTCATCAACTCAACTTCACTCAAGGTCAGCCAGCTATGTGTGGATGTATCTCCGTCGAAACGTACCAGGCGGATATAGGTATTTGATTCTCCTCCATCGGCAATCATGTTTTCAACCATGGAATGTAACGCTGCTGCTGCTTTGTAAGCTCTCGATTCAGTTTTCGGTGAGGTTGCCTCACGACCCACGGTATTTTCACCGTCAAAGGTGCGGGTCATGCTGTTCGAGTGGTCGAACACTACCGTCACTTTATTGATCGGTAAGTCTTCCATCTGAGCAAAGCCCTGAACTGGAGATGAGGTTGGGGCATGGTTCTCAGTGACATTCAGGATAACCTGAGTTGTATCGGTATCCACACCATCGCTTGCAGACACTTCCAACTGATACGTTTGCTGAGTCGAGTGATCCAGTTTTACACCATCTTTCAGCCAAATCTCACCACTATTAGAGTCAACACGGAATAGATCAGCATCACCACCACTCAATTCATACTTTATGGTGTCACTGCCATCCGGATCAAACGCTTCCACCTGGCCGACTAATACCCCAACTTCTTGCTCAGCGACGTCAAAGCTTGCTGTATCTTCTGTTGGCATACCGTTGGCATCGGTGCCATGGGTTTGGTCTGTATCACCGACACTGATGAATTCTGGTGCGCGATCTCGGATATCAATGGTAACTTCGCTATTTGTAGTATCACCGTCAGCATCGATAACCGTAACGTCAAGCTTCTCTTGTTGATGACCTACAACATTGCTCGCTTGATAGTCGTAGTGACCATTTTCAAAGTTAATGGTCAGCTTGCCGTGGTTGGTATCAATTTGCGCCAGAGAATGGTCCGATATTTTCGTGCCATCGCTGTTAGTGACATCACCGTTTACTTTGTTGTAGTAATATATCTCGCCATCGATAGTGATGTGATCTACCCACTGAGCATCACCGCCATTGTCATCCAGAAGGTTGCCTTGCAACTGGCCTGAGACCGTTTTGCTAAGCAAATCCCCAATCTGAGAATCATCTACAACGACAATAGCACTGCCTTTATCTGTCGCGATCGACTCCAGATGTTCCAGAGACGCTCCATTACCAATACCAACAGACCAGATATTTTCAACATCCTGACCGCTACTGCTGATGCTATTTTCCATCGCATTTTGCAGAATGATGCCCTCTTCTTCAGAAGTAGGCTGAACCCGACCATTCACTATGTCCTGATAACGCTGTTCACTTTCAAAATCATCTGATGTTGACCACTTAATCAAGTTTTCACGGGTTTGAATTTCTCCCACGTTTGTTTGATTTGTCCAATAGGTAAAATCGGAAGGTCGACCATCTGAGATAAAGTAAAGCTGGGTATCGGTATTACTAAGCAATGCGTCATCTTCTGGGTCACTAAGTATTTCATTTATTTGGTCAACGGCCTGGTTATATGGCGTCGATGCATAGGGATGTATACCAGAGATAAAGGCATCAATGGCCTCGGCAGAATCTAGCCACTCAGAAATCTGGCCAGATGGTTGTCCGCTGTAAGTTGCAATTCTAAAACTTACTGGACCCAAATCTTGGTATTGCTCAAACATTGACTTAATGGAGTCTTGAGCAAGTTGCCAGCGAGTAACATATTGTCCGTCTGCATCTGTTACCCAGTCGAGCATTGATTCTGACGCATCAAGTGCAATCACAACACTATTACTTTGTGAATCAACATCATTTATTTCGTAGTGAGCTGAAGACGATGACGGTAATGAATCCGTTACATTCAGATGCAAGGTGGCACTCTCAGACTGACCTCCGGCATCCACCTCGACGCTAGCGCGGATATCCAGCATGTCCGCCCCCTGCTCCGCATGATCAAGAGGCATATGTTGATCAACTGTGAAATGACCCGTTTTGCTATCTATGTTGGCTTGAACCACTTTGATGCGGTCGGCACCTGTTCCAGTATAACCAGTTAGAGTGCTCTGATCTGCACTCACTTCAAACACGACCTCTTTACCATCGCTGGTGAAACCACCTAGGTTTTGCTCGGCGTTGAAGTGATATTCAGCCTCCGTTGCAGACCCGAGGTTTGCGATAAAGTTGCCTTCAGCATGTACGCCAGTATCCGTGCCAACTTGAGATTCATCCAATGCTGCGTGTGCATCACTGAGCGACATAGGCTCACCCATCACACTAACGGTAACTTCTGCTTTATCAGTCAGGCCGTCGTCATCACGGATAGTGTATTCGAAAGTATAACCTTTCACTTCACCCGTTTTCAGGGTTTGTTGATCAGCTGGCAGTGACTCTAGGTACTTGGCCGCATCAAAGACCAATTTACCATCTTGCAGACTGAGGAAACTTTCTGATGGATAGTCGATAATAGTCAGAGCGTCACCATCCGGGTCGCTGTCATTCGCTAGAACATCCAGCTCTAAAGTGCCTGAGCCGTTGGTCTGGTAAGCTTCATCAAAGGTCGTCAGGTCCGCTGATACCTGAGTAATAAAGTACTCTGAGCCTTTAGGATCAATGACACCGTCTTTATAGCTGGTAGTAGACATTTCAATACTATCGAAGAAACGCCCATCTGCATTGATGTTGACTACTTGATTACCACCACGGGTACCTTCAAACACACCTGTCGCAACCAAGTCACCTTTGTAGTAAGCCTTCCAAACACCGCGCTCAATACCAGGCTCCCAGCTACCGTTCGAAGTGTCTGTCCATAGGTTTTTCACTTCAACTTCAGCATGATCGGCAACCTGACCATTAGCGAAGGAGAAGCGCATTGCTTCACTTTGTCCAGTTGCATCATCATATCGAATCTGACCATCTTGAACCCGGTCAGAGCCGCTGTCTAGCGCAGAACTAACGCCATATTTGTGGTCGCCGTCACCAACATAATCAGCTTTCGATGCATCAGAAACCTTGTTTCCAGATCGAGTATCAATCACATAGTAATCGACTGTGATATCAGTGCTATCATCCCAGTTGCTCTGGTCAATTGTCTTGGTTGTTTTTTCAATGCCCTTATCATCTTCAGCAATAGGGGCTTCATTAATATCGCGAACCAACACTTCGACCTGAGCGGTGTCTTTACCGCCAAACTGGTCACGAGCTTCCACTTCTAGCTGGTAGTTATCGATAGATTCATGGTCCAGATTTGCACTATTTTTGACACTGATCTCACCAGTAAGACTGTTGATTTCAAACAGTTCGCTATGACCGTTTAAGTGATACGTAATCTGACTGTCCTGATCGACATCGAATGCATTTACTTTTCCAATTACACCCGATTGACTGTTTTCATCAACGCTAAACTGGTAACTATCGATGTCGGTTTTACCTTGGGCATCCAGACCAAAGTTGTCATTACTCCCACTAACAAATTCAGGAACATCATTAGTGCCCGTAATATCAATCACGATCTTTTGTTGGGTACCGTCGGTTGCCGTAAGAGTGATCGTGTCTTGCACCTGGTCACCCTCGTCCAACTGTTGAACCTGGCTTTGGTCTAGCGTATACGTCCACTTCCCATCCACCAATACTAGCTCACCGTAGGTGCCCGTAACGGTAGTGTTGCTGAACTCTGGCTCATCGCCATTATCAACATCAGAAATAGTAATGGTGCCTGTTGCGGTCGCGACATCACCGAGATTGCCTTCAGTCACCTTACCGGTGAACGTGCCCGTCACGACTGGCGCGTCTTCGGTGCCCGTAATATCAATCACGATGTTTTGTTGGGTACCGTCGGTTGCCGTAAGAGTGATCGTGTCTTGCACCTGGTCACCCTCGTCCAACTGCTGAACCTGGCTTTGGTCTAGCGTATACGTCCACTTCCCATCCACCAATACTAGCTCACCGTAGGTGCCCGTAACGGTAGTGTTGCTGAACTCTGGCTCATCGCCATTATCAACATCAGTAATAGCAATGGTGCCTGTTGCGGTCGCGACATCACCGAGGTTGCCTTCGGTCACCTTGCCGGTGAACTTACCCGTCACGACTGGCGCGTCTTCGGTGCCCGTAATATCAATCACGATGTTTTGTTGGGTGCCATCGGTTGCCGTCAGGGTGATGATGTCTTGCACCTGGTCACCCTCGTCCAACTGTTGAACCTGGCTTTGGTCTAGCGTATACGTCCACTTCCCATCCACCAATACCAGCTCACCGTAGGTGCCCGTAACGGTAGTGTTGCTGAACTCTGGCTCATAGCCATTATCAACATCAGTAATAGCAATGGTGCCTGTTGCGGTCGCGACATCACCGAGGTTGCCTTCGGTCACCTTGCCGGTGAACGTACCCGCCACGACTGGCGTGTCTTCGGTGCCCGTAATATCAATCACGATGTTTTGTTGGGTGCCATCGGTTGCCGTCAGGGTAATGGTGTCTTGTACCTGATCACCCTCGTCCAGCTGTTGAACCTGGCTTTGGTCCAGCGTATACGTCCACTTCCCATCCACCAATACCAACTCACCATAGGTGCCCGTAACGGTGGTGTTTGCTAAAATCGGATCGTCACTATTATCAACATCAGAAATAGTAATAGTGCCTGTTGCGGTCGCGACATCACCGAGATTGCCTTCGCTCACCTTGCCGGTAAACATACCGTCAACAATGGGCGTGTCTTCGGTGCCCGTAATATCAATCACGATGCTTTGTTGGGTGCCATCGGTCGCCGTGAGAGTGATGGTGTCTTGCACCTGCTCACCCTCATCTAACTCTTGAACCAGACTTTGGTCCAGCGTGTACGTCCACTGCCCATCCATCAATACCAGCTCACCATAGGTGCCCGTCGCTGTAGTGTTGCTGAACACTGGCTCATCGCCATTATCAACATCAGAGATAGTGATGGTGCCTGTTGCGGTCGCGACATCACCGAGGTTGCCTTCGCTCACCTTGCCAGTAAACGTACCGTCAACAATAGGCGTGTCTTCGGTGCCCGTAATATCAATCACGATCTTTTGTTGGGTGCCATCGGTTGCCGTCAGGGTGATGGTGTCTTGCACCTGCTCACCCTCGTCCAGCTGTTGAACCTGGCTTTGGTCCAGCGTATACGTCCACTTCCCATCCACCAATGCTAGCTCACCATAGGTGCCCGTAACGGTGGTGTTTGTAAAAATCGGATCGTCGCCGTTATCAACATCAGAGATGGTGATGGTGCCTGTTGCGGTCGCGACATCACCGAGATTACCTTCGGTCACCGACCCCGTGAACGTGCCCGTCACGACTGGCGCGTCTTCGGTGCCCGTAATATCAATCACGATGTTTTGTTGGGTCCCATCGGTCGCCGTGAGAGTGATGGTGTCTTGCACCCGGTCACCCTCGTCCAACTGTTGGACCTGGCTTTGGTCCAGCGTATACGTCCACTTCCCGTCCACCAATGCTAGCTCACCATAGGTGCCCGTAACGGTGGTGTTTGCAAAAATCGAATCGTCACCATTATCAACATCAGAGATGGTGATGGTGCCTGTTGCGGTCGCGACATCACCGAGATTGCCTTCGGTCACCTTGCCGGTGAACGTGCCCGTCACGGCTGGCATGTCTTCGGTGCCCGTAATATCAATCACGATCTTTTGTTGGGTGCCATCGGTCGCCGTGAGAGTGATGGTATCTTGCACCTGCTCACCCTCGTCCAACTGCTGAACCTGGCTTTGGTCCAGCGTATACGTCCACTTTCCATCCACCAATACCAACTCACCGTAGGTGCCTGTAACGGTAGTGTTGCTGAACTCTGGCTCATCGCCATTATCAACATCAGTAATAGCAATGGTGCCTGTTGCGGTCGCGACATCACCGAGGTTGCCTTCGGTCACCTTGCCGGTAAACGTACCGTCAACAATGGGCGTGTCTTCGGTGCCCGTAATAGAGATCACAACTTCATGCTCAGTGCCATCTACAGATAAAACGGTAATACTTCTGATGACTGGGTCACTGTCATGATCCAAAGCCTGCACTTCTTCGTGCTCATTATTCAGCTGATAATTCCAGTTACCGAAAGCATCAATTGAGAAGACGCCCCAATAACTATCTTGAACCTCACTCTGTGATTGGAATAACGCTTCACCTGTATTTGGATCAGTAACACTGAGGTTGCCAGAAGTTCCAAGCGTCACGTCTTCTTGAACGGCACCTCTATCTTCACCATCAATCAACGCTTCAGTTTCACCAAGCTCTGAGGTTGTGAATCGAGAAATATTAAATAGCGTTGTACTTTGCTCTGTCATCACGCCGGCGGTTTCAAAAAAAGTACTTGCTAGTACTTCTGCCCCCGTTCGTTCAACAGTGCCAGAGGCCGTCAAACTTGAACCCGTAACTTCACCAGCTTCAGTAGCATATTCATCACCTAGTTCGCTCGGGTCTTGTCCTTTTTCGATGGCCTCTAATATTTTCGCAAGCTTGTCGGTAGAATCAGTTTGAGCTTCACCTTCTGTGTCAGCAATATATACATGCTGAGGTTGGATCTTCCCCTCTACTAATTCAACGACCACTTCTCCCGGTAACAAGTTTTCTTTAGACGCAAAAGCTTTAATTTGACCATCTAGGCCGATTACAACATAGGTTTGTGCGGTTAATTTTGATGGTCCAACCAAGAGCTTATACCTCATTTAGTAAATACAAAAATCTCAAAGTCCATAAAACTAAGAAAGTAATAAGACTTATTTTCAAGAAGCGATATACACAATTGGGCGTAAGCTAGCATCAATTAACCCATCTAAAACACGCAATTATCCTATCAATAATTTTCATGTTTTAAATTTGTTTTATTTTGCACCGTAAAAACATATGTTATGCGACCTATTTTTAATATTCTTTAAACTTGCCATTAAATTTTCATTGAAATAGCAGCTTACATTCCAAAAAAGCAAGCAAAAGGAAACGTTTGCCTTGGGTAATATTAGTAATCTTTAATATTTATTTTTGAAAAATAACTGGCGTTAAATTATTTGGAGAGATTTTAGTGAAGCTAAGTAATATTAGTATCGCGTGTTTTGGTTTGCTAATACCACTGGTTTCTAGCGCACAAACTTTAGAACAAGCAATAGCGACAACATTTGCAACGAACCCTGATATCAAAAGTGCGTTTAACGAGTATATGAGTAGTCGTTATATTATCGATAAATCACGTGGAGCATATAAACCTAGTCTCGATATTGACGCGGGTATCGGTTACGAGAGCATTCACCCTTCCGACTCTACTGGTAAGAGTGATACCGAGATGACCCGCAAAGATATGGCAATTACTCTTACCCAGTTGATCTGGGATGGTTCAAAAACCCTATATGACATTGATCGTACCTCTGCAGATGCAGAGTCTGTGCGTTATCAGTTACTTGCAGATGCCCAAAATGTTGCGTTAGAAGTCATCAAAGCTTATTTGGATGTAGTAAAAACACAAAAGCTGACTGCGCTTTCCACTAGCAACCTAAACACACATAAGCGAATTTATACTGATATTAAAAAGCGTACAGAGTCAGGAATTGGCTCAGTTGCCGACCTTAACCAGGTTAAAGCTCGTTTAGCAAAAGCTCAAAGTAATGTTTTAGCTGCACAAAATAACCATAAAGACGCTCAAACAGCATTCTTTCGCTTAGTTGGTGAGGCACCAACTAACCTTATTTTTCCGCACGCAGACCAGAACTTTATCCCCAATTCTCTAGACGAGGCCCAATCGCAGGCTTTTGACAATCATCCTGTCATAAAAATAGCACTCGCAGATGTCGATTCTGCCAGGTTCCAATATAAACAAGCGGATGCAAACTATTTCCCAGTCATCTCATTTGAAGCGAAACAAAGCTGGAACGATGATGTAGGAGGAGTAAATGGTCTCAACTCTGAAACACAAGCAATGCTCCATGTCCGATACAACCTTTACAACGGTGGCCGAGACTCTGCAAACAGTGACAGTATGGCCTACCAACTCAATAAAGCGAAAGACCTCAGAGAGCGAGCATACCGAAGTGTGGAGCAAGAGCTCCGCCTTTCTTGGAGCGCTCTTGAGCTGACTAAACAACAAAAGTCTTTTTTAATACAACACGTTGATTCCATGTCAAACACCGTTATTGCATACCAAAAACAATATCGTATTGGAAAGCGCACCCTACTTGATCTGCTGAACACTGAAAACGAGTTGTTTGAATCACGCAAAAACTACTTAGAAACACAATTTGCACAGCAATACGCACAATATCGGACCCTGACTTCAACCGGGCAGCTTTTAGACGCATTGCGCGTCGACATACCGGAAGCGTGGACTCAATCGGTGGAGTACTAAATACAATGAAAAAGAACCTTCTAATCACTCTGGCTTTAATCATAATTAGTCATCATAGTGCGTACGCACAAGATGAGCTGACGTACATTCCTATACCAAAGGCGAATCAGATTGCTGACCTAAACGACTTGGACAAAGATGGTGTGATAAACGCTCGTGATCTTTGCGCAGGCACTCCAATAGGGGCAGAAGTGGACAATGATGGCTGTGAAACCTATTTGCATAAAGAAGAGCAATACCAACTTAAGATTTTGTTTGATAATGACTCTGCTCTTATTAACCAAATTTTTAAAAACAAGATAGATGAGTTGGCTGCATTTCTTAAAAAGTATCCAACCACTTCTATAGAGATACAAGGATACGCAAGTAAGGTAGGACGCGCAGAATACAATTTAAACCTATCTCGCCATCGTGCAGAGAATGTACGCAATCTATTGATAAAAAAAGGAATCCCGGGTGACCGCCTCGCAATTATTGCTTTTGGCGACACACAGTTAGCAGAGCCGGGTATGGATCGTGTCAGCCACGCATTAAACCGCCGCGTTACTGCCACTGTTGTCGGCCAGCAAGGGATGGTTAAAGATGAGTGGACGATATTCACTACCTTCCCAGAAGTAAAATAAACTTATACCCCTGCTTATTTGCATAGATGAGTGGGGGTATTTTCATGTCATTACGCCTAACTAATTAGACACAACTAATAAAACAAACACTAACATTAATCATAACTCACTAATATTATAGTAAAAATTAAAAAGTGAGCCTTTACTCTATATTAGTAGTAATATATTAGAGTCAAAATGAAAACCACCAATACTTTTAAATGGGAAGAAGATAAGCCAATCAATAACACTGAGAGGTTTAAGCAATCACCTTTCTTCACCACAATATGAAATCAATTTATTATATAGCTTTAATAAATCAATCATCTATTGAGGAAACATAATAAAACATGACAGAAACATGTCTTCGTAGATTGAGCCAGTTATTAAAACATTACAAACACTCTCAAACGTATCAGGTAAACCTCGACGATTTAGAACTGGTTTTTTCAACTTCTAGACGCAATATATCTAATATACTGAGAATACTTGACAGCTACAATTGGATCCACTGGGAGCCAGGTCGTGGCCGTGGGAAAGCCAGCACACTAAAAGTGACGGTAACAATACATCAAGCCCTCTACTTTACGATTCGTAATGAAATCAACAATGGTAGCTTTGACGTCATCTCGAGGTTACTTGAGCATTACCGTAGCACTGCTGTAAGCGCACTTAGCCAAGCACTCGCAGAAGTTTCAGAAGAAAACAAAGATTCAAATACACTCATCGTCAGCCAGTATCCTTGGGTAGATGAGCTAACCCCTTCACTGACTTATCGCTTTTCAGAACTGCAGGTAATACGCAGCTTGTATGACACCCTATTTACCGTCGATCACTACGGTCAATTAAAAAATCACCTCGCTTGTGAGTACAAAAATGAAGGCAGTTGTATATATATTTGGCTCCGCCCTGATATCTGCTGTCACGATGGGCTAACATTACAAGCAGAAGATGTCGTACACTCTTTAAATAAGCTCATTACAACAGATGGTCCCGTCCAAAAATTACTTCAGCAAGTCACTCGTATCAGCTTCGATAATGCCAAACAAGCTATACGTATTGACTTAAAGCAGCCTAATAACTTATTCATTTACTGCTTAGCAACCGCAAATGCGTCTATCACTACTCGACGTCAGAAGAGCTTTAAAGGTCGCAGTATCACAATAGGTACTGGCCCGTTTGTACTTAGGCATTGGGATACCGACAAAATAGTACTGAAAAAACATCATAACTATTTCGCAAAAAAGGCATTATTGGAGCAAATCACGCTCTCTCATCAGGGGACTGAGCTGGATCAATACATCAGTTATAATCAGGAAACTGACGATACCGAATGTTATATGATTCAGGCATTTTCTTTTCTAGCACGTAACCGTCGCGCCGAGTGCTCACTAAGCGAGCAAACTTGGCAGCGCCTATTTTCTTTTATCGAGAGTCGTAGATTTGAATTTGCCAAAGCGAATGGCTTGGAAACGATGCACATTCTCGATGATAGCTCTCACAACGAGAATATTCCTCAGCTTGAGGGAACGTTAGTCATAACCCATCCAAAGTGGACGATTGATTATTTAAGTAAAGCGAACCAATGGATCGTAGATTTAATCCGTCAAACTGGGTTGCATGTAGAATTTGTGGAGCTAACTGACGCTAGTAATCCTCAACTTGTAAAAGAACAAGCCGACTTGCTCTTTGTCGAAGATGTCATTGAGCCACCTTTAACCTATGGAATTTATGAGTGGCTATTAACAGGTACAGGTATTCGATTTGCTCTTCACTCTGATGAATTTGAACAGCATGTTAATCACGTACACGATGCAGTCTCAGATCCCACGCCTGAAAAACGTTTGGAGGGAATACTCTCGGAGCTCAGAGCTGATACAACAATCTTACCATTGTTCTGGGGGCAAGAAAAAATCACCAGAGCGAAAGGTGTAAGCGGTGTTCAACTCCGTAAATCTGGGTACAGTGATTTCTACAAACTAAGAGTCAGAGCCGGACAAGACTAATCTGTTAGAAGCTTCTGTTTGCTAATTACTTTTGTAATCTACGATGTGAGTTTTCAAAATAACGCTTAATCGCACTAAGCGAGCACAAAATTGAACTCACCGACCACACGACCATCAATGTTGACAGGCTCAAACTGCAAATAATCACGGGCTTTTCCGCCCCACCACTCGTTACCAGTTCGCCCTTTCAAATAAAGCTGAGTCGTTAACAGCTCTTTCTCTCCACGCCACAATTTTACGTGGATGTGGGGAGGTCGAGAGCTATATGGAACCGGAAATAACGTTTGAAAAAGGTAATTCCCATCTTCGTCAGTTAAAACTGCACCAAAGCCTGCAAAGTGAGGATCAAACTTATTATTGTTAGGTTGATTCGGGTGATCATAGATGCCTTGTCCATCACATTGCCATATTTCTATTTTCATTTCAGACAATGGGTTTCCTGCTGTATCCATTACCTTACCCTGAAGAAAAATAGGCTCACCAATAAGACCTTTCGACTGCAAAATCAAATTTTGACGAAGTGGCACTGGAACCACGGGATAAAATGGCCCTTCCGTTTGAGGCGGTGTCGGCTTCATTGGGCTAGCGGATTTTAGCGAAGGCGCAAATATTAGCGACCATAAAGCTAAGAAGTGTCGACGTTCCATATCATCACCAGTGATTGTTTACCTTACTTAAGTTTGGTGATTCTTGATGATTTTTCCAGCGTAGCAGTACACTACAACAAACATGCCTCTGTTCAGGGCAACGCTGAACAGAGGCATTTACAAATTAGCTACTAATAATTAAACGGCTTCAAAGGCTAGTGCTTTCTTCTCTACCTGACGGAAGATAAGAGTGAGCAAACCATTTACGGTTAAATAAAATGCGCCTGCAATACCAAATACCGTCAACGTATCGTAAGTTTGTGCGTTAATGCGCTGCGCGTAACCCATCAGATCCATGATCGTAATCGTGCTTGCTAGTGAAGTACCTTTGAAGACTAAAATCACTTCGTTCGAATAAGCCGGAACGGCACGACGAATAGCGTATGGCAGCAGCACTTTTAGCGTTGCGGTTTTGTTCATCCCTAGAGCACGACACGCTTGCCATTGACCAGAAGGAATCGCGTTAAACGCGCCTTTAAACAGCTGAGTGCTGTACGCCGCGGTATTAAGCGCTAACGCTAACATCGCACAGAACCAAGGTTGGCTTAACCATGTCCAAAAAACACTTTCTCTCACTACATCAAACTGACCCGGACCGTAGTAAACCAAGAAGATCTGTACCAACAAAGGCGTACCAGTAAACAAGGTGATGATGCCACGGCTTACCCAATGCAAACCCGGAGTACGTAGGATCAGAGTCAGCGTCATCATCAGAGCTAAGAGACAGCCCACAACCAAGGAAGCGGCGGTCAATTGGAGGCTAGTGCCCAAGCCATTCAGCATTTGCCAAACGTGTTGTTCGTTCATGCGGTTGCCTCCTGTCCCATGCTCATGCCTTGAATTGAGAACTTCTTATCAATCAGTTTGACGGCACGTTGTGTAATCAAAGTGATGCCTAGGTAAATCGCCGCAGCGGTTGCGTACCATGTAAACGCTTCATGCGTCGCAGCAGACGTTAGCTGCGCTTGTTTCAACAAATCCGTTACGCCAATCAGTGATACTAATGCGGTATCTTTCAACAGAACCAACCATTGGTTAGTTAAACCTGGTAGCGCGTGTCTTACTGCTTGTGGCAAAACAATGCGAACGAAAGCGTGTGCTTGACTGATGCCGAGTGCACTTGCTGCTTCTCTCTGCCCTCTTCCAACGGCTTTTAATGCGCCACGTAGAGTTTGAGAAGCGTAGGAAGCGAAGATCAATGACAACGCCACCACGCCAGACAAGAACGGGCTAACTTCAATAAAGTCGCCGGTGATTAAAAACAGAACCTGCGTCGAACCAAAATAGATGAACAACACGACAAGGATTTCTGGCAAGCCACGTACAATCGTCACAAACGCCGTCATTGGCCATTTAACGAAAACGCGGCGAGACATTTCACCACTGGCGAATACCACTGCCAGAATCAAACCGACTAAGAGGCTTGTGAAGGCTAGCTGGACAGTCATCCAACTAGCTTGAACAAGCGATAAAGAGTAACCCGTTAGTGCCATATTACTTACCGAAGTACTTGTTGTAGATTACGTCGTATTCGCCGTTCGCTTTCACTGTTTTCAGTGCCGTGTTCAGCTTGTTCACTAGCTCGTCGTTACCTTTGTTTACTGCGATACCGAAACCGTTACCGAAGTATTTAGGGTTGGTTACGTGCTCGCCCACGTATGCTAGATTGTCTTCTTTCTTGAACCATTCAGCTACGACAGCTGTATCGCCGAATACAGAATCAATACGACCGTTCTTCATATCGATGAATGCGTCTTGGTAGCTAGAGTAAGGAACCGCGGTTACGCCCGGCATTTGCTCAATCAGGTAACTTTGGTGTGTTGAACCGTTTTGAACACCAACGCGCTTACCTTCTAGTGCTTTTTGATCAGCAACTTTTTCTTTGATAGAAACAAACGCTGCTGAGTTTTCATAGTATGCATTCGTGAAATTCACTTGCTCCAAACGCGCCTCAGTAATATCCATTGCAGAGATAGCCGCATCGTAACGTTTGAATTTTAATGCAGGGATCAGGCTGTCAAAAGATTGGTTATGGAAGGTACATTTGGCTTCCATTTCTTTACATAGTGCGTTCGCCAGATCCACGTCAAAACCTTGGATTTGGTTATTTTCATCCATGTATTCGAATGGTGCGTACGTCGCTTCCATCGCGAATTTGATCTCTTCTTGTGCTGCTGCGTTTGCTGCCATAGTTGCAGAAGAGAGGCCGATTAGTGAAGCTAGTAGAATCTTTTTCATTGCAATACTCCGTGTGTACTTAGTGGGCTGACACTCGCAATGACAGCCGAGCTTATCTGTTAAATAGACTGAACGTTAAAAACGTAATTTAGTGATTTAGGTAGTCAGCAAACTGGGCGGTTTGCGGGTTAGAAAACGAATCATTTGTGCCGTGCTCGACGATGTGTCCTTTTTCTAGATACAGTACGTGGCTAGCGATTTTTTTAGCAAAATCGACCTCATGCGTTACTACGACTTGGGTGATGCCAGTTTCGCTTAAATCTTTAATAATCTTAACGACTTGGTTAGTAATTTCCGGATCAAGCGCAGCGGTCGGTTCATCAAAAAGCAAGACTTCCGGTTTCATCATCAATGCACGAGCAATCGCCACACGTTGTTGCTGACCACCAGAAAGCAGCATCGGCCACGCATCCGCTTTGTCTGCCAAATGAAGTGTTGCGAGAATTTGCATTGCTTGGTTCTTCGCTTCTTCTTTATCCATGCCAGATACTTTTACCGGAGCCTCAATCAGGTTCTCCATCACTGTCATGTGCGGCCATAAGTTGTACTGTTGGAACACCATACCTACTTTACGACGAAGTGCTAAACCTTGTTTCTCTTTGATTTCAGTAGAGAAGTCAAAAACATCATTTGTGATGTTTAACTTGCCGTTATCCGCCCCTTCAAGAAGGTTAAGAACACGCAGTAGAGAGCTCTTACCTGCACCACTTGGACCAAGTAACACCAGTGTTTCGCCGCTTTCACACTTAAAGCTGACATCGTGAAGCACTTGTGTCTCACCGTAGGATTTATTGATTCCGCTTACCTGAATAGTCATGCTGACATACCGCATTAATTGTCACTTGGTATTTATATTACTCAACTGGACTTTTTATGCAATAAAAATGTATAAAAATTTAATTTGTTAATTTTTTGTATGATCAGAAACCACCAAGACAGAGTATCTGACTGGTTTGAAGAGTGAGTTTTAACTGAATTTGTTGAAGAAAATCCAACGACATGGTGACGACCGAAACAAGGTTAAAATGGTGGTTACTTTTGTGCTGACGTGTAGAGGAAGTTTTGAGTCGATGAGGATACTCTATTCCAAGCACACCCGCTCATTTTTGCACAGCATCCCCTGTTAGTTTTCCTGTAAAGTCCTCTATGGTAGGGGCCAGATTACGACTTCGCGAATGGACTATAATTTCTCTTTGTATCTGACTCTTAATTTGAGTCATCTAAGTATTAATGGGATAACTCCATGTTGAAGTCGCATTGTTTTTCTCTCGTTACACTCGCTTCTCTGAGCTTGCTTTCTGTACCCGGCGTTTGGAGTAGAACAGCAATCGTGTTACCTGGATTGCATGAACAGGGTATTGATCTTCAAGATAAGCCTATCTCTGCTGCGGCTGCACTTGAATGGGAGTTGGATAATGCCGATATCGTGTTTGGAGCTTACGAAAATAAGAGTGATAACGAGCGTGTAAAAGCGCTTGGTTACATGTACAACCAAAAGCTGGAACTTAACTCAGGTTGGCTGGAAAACGATATACGTAACCAAGCAGAAATAAATAACATCGATTATGAGGACTTTTTTCTTCATTTTTCGGAAGACACTGTCCTAGCTGAAGTCGACTCAAGCCATGGCGAGAATACTCTGCTCAATCGAAAACCGATGATTGTTGGTTATACGGCTAGTGCTGACCACGCCGGTTTTTGGCTATATCAACCACCGCCATGGGATGCTGATGTATTCGTTCAGGCGAATAATGGTGGTGCCCTCTATGTTTATCACTCAGAGAAGTTCGACCGCTTAACCCTTACGTTTTCCCAGTTTGCTCAAGGTGGCAACTTCATAATTGAATACCCTTCTGCCATCGATTCGTTTGGTCTGGTAACAGAATGGAAAAGCTTCGCAATTAGAAAAGACAAGACTGAGAACATGACTAAAAACCAAACGGTAAACTGGTCTGTTCCTTCGGATTGGGTTCGCGCTACGACACACGATGGTAGCGGACAAACCTATGGTGGCGGTCAGTATTTTGGGTCCACTTTTTTACGCGACGGCGGCCGCCTTTACGTTGCGAAAATTACTTGGCATGACGACAACATAGAAAACCGCCCACGCCTCGAAAACATTCAACTCAAAGATAGCTTCCCTGTCGCCAATGTCTCAGGAGCACCAACGGAGACACCTGAAGGTCAAACCATTCAGCGCTGGCGACAAATTCGAGGTTTTGACGAATCAGCCGATCGAAACCAAGATAATTATCTTTCTTGGCAAGAGTTCAAGAGCCGCTCAAATAAGAATGCAACCGCACGATTTCGTTGGGAGTCACGCGTTATTCCATTTGGTCGCATGTGGAATCAAACCTCTTCTTGGGCATTAACCAACCTCGGCAATCCCGATCTTGCCAACGCAATACACCACTATTACCAAGCTGAATGGGCGAAACAAGGTTTAAACGGTGCGTACAACGACGATACGAATAAGTTACTCGGAGAAAATCAGTTCTACGTTTATTCCGGTGGTACGGTGGATGAGCTTGGTTTGGTGGCGGGAAGCCAAGCCGCTGATGATGCATACAAAGCGCAATTCTCGGCGTTCTTAAACAAATTGGCGACGCTGGATGCGGATGCGTTAATTGGCCTCAACATAGGCACGGCCAACTTATTCGGTCGTAATGGGCAAAACCACTTGGTTAACGCTGGCTCCTTGTACTTGCGCGAGCACTACCTTTTCCCTTCTACCGGCTTTAGTGGCTATGCTGGCTTGGCTAAGTTTTGGGATAACTCTGCTCTCGCCAAAGTTGGCCAGAAAGTGATTTATCAAGCAACAACGCGTTATGGTCGCGTTCAATACTTTGGTAACACACAAAACAATTGGAAGCAGGACCAATATTCTGCACTAGCGGTGTTCTACTTAAACTATCACCCTGAGCACAGTTACTTTAGTCAGTGGAATAATGGTTACGTATATGGAAGCAATAACACCACCGGTAACAACTTCTGGAAGGCAGGCGTACCAAAGAATATTGCTTATCAACCTAGCACCTTGCTTGCCATCGATTTAGGTACGCCAGCCAATCAAATCCCAGATGGGTATCAGGCGACTCCGCTAATGATCTCCACCAGCACGCCCTATTCCGCCGATTACACGGTGATTGGAGATGCTTCTATGAACAAAGTGGCTCATCCTGACTTGCCTAATGGCGCTATCGATTTGCTACCAACCCATACGTACTTTGCGTATCGCTCAGAAGATACGGTAGTGATGCATGGCCCTACGGAGATGGTGTTAGCCCGCGAATTCACCAAAGGCCGAGTGCTGTATCGGACTGATTTCTTTGGCAAGAATATCGATTATTTCTCCTCACCGAAGATAACTATCGCACTTCCAGAGCCTATGCGACCTGTAGATCAAGACGGTAACATCGGCGACTATGTTTCTCACATTGAGATCGGCGGCTACGAAGGGGTGTTCTTGCTGTATTAACTCCCTTTCTACCACTCTCACTAAACGCTTCATAAATCGCCGTTTTTATGCTTAACGTCACTGAAAAAACCTTGTTCACTGAATCTTTATAAACCGATGTATATACTGAAGTAAATGACAACGACAAGGAAATTCAGTCACATGAAGACGACACCTTCAATGCTCTCTGTTCTGCTGCTATCGGCATTATCAACTCATGCAAATGCAGATGAATGTGGAAAAATAACCATCGCGGATATGAATTGGAATTCGGCCAGCTTAATGGCGCACATCGACCAATTTGTCTTAAATGAAGGCTACCAGTGCGATGCGGAATTGATCCCTGGTGATAGCGTTCCTACGGGCACCTCTATGATTGAAAAGGGACAACCTGACGTTGCGCCAGAGTTATGGACAAACGGCATTAAAGAAGCGCTTGATAAAGGCATTGCGGATAAACGCTTGCGCATCGCTGGTGAATCGCTTGTCAATGGCGGTGAAGAAGGGTTTTGGGTTCCCGCCTATCTGGTAAAACAGTATCCAGAGCTCGCGACGATAGAAGGCGTCATTAAACACGCCAAGCTGTTTGAACACCCTGAGGATGATGACAAGTTCGCCTTTTATAGCTGCCCTGCTGGTTGGACATGCCAAATCACCTCCGGTCACTTGTTTAATGCATTAGGGTTAAGTGAGCACGGCTTTGAGATGGTTGACCCAGGCTCTGGCGCAGCATTAGCTGGCACCATCGCCAAAGCCTATGATCGCAAAATGCCTTGGTTTGGTTACTACTGGTCACCAACACCCGTATTGGGCAAGTATGATATGGTCAAAGTGGATTTTGGTAGCGGAACGGATCTGGAAGAGTATCGCAACTGTACCACCCAGCCTGATTGTACTTCTCCCAAAGTAACAATGTACCCACCTTCTCCAGTTCGCACAGTAACAACTGAGGCATTTGCGAACAAAGAACCCCAAGCATTCGCGTACTTGCAGAAACGCGGATTTACCAACGAGCAAATGAGTGAAATGCTGGCCTGGATGGAAGATAACTACGCAGATGGTGAAGAAGCGATGTTTTACTTCTTTAATACCTACCCTGACTTGTGGAAAGGTTGGGTATCTGAAGACGTAGCGGTGAGAATCGAAAAAGCGCTTTGATGATTAATACTTAAAGTGCCACAAATCATTTAACCTCCCATACCGTTTGAATAAACGGCATGGGAGACTAATCAACGATTCGTTAATACATGGTGTGACCATTCAATGTTTCTTTAGGAATCTCTTGCAGAGCGTCCCAATGTTCGACGATTTTCCCATTATGATCAAAACGAAAGAAATCCATCGTCACGTATTCAATATCATTAGGCCATGTTTGGTGAGTGTGTAGTGCCACCAGATTCCCTTCAGCAATAGCTCGCACAAACGTAATGTCTTTATTGGGATACTCGTTTTGCATCCGCTCAAAATACTCGATAAAAGCCTCAGGGCCATTTCCAACTAATGGATTGTGCTGAATGTACTCATCGCCAACGTAGTCTTCAACTGCCTTTTTTGGATTACCTCGATAGGCGGTTTCGTAAAACGCAATGGCATTTCTTTTGTTCTCTTGCAGGTCCATTTTTCTTCCCTATGTCGCTCTACTTGGTATTTAACGATAATCATAGCCTTAGAACCTAAGAAGTGACCGAACATCGCGCACAAAAAAGGCCGCTAAACCGCAGCCTTCATCACTTGAAACTTGGAATCACCGTCCCTTCAGAGCTTAAACCACACCACCAGCGCCCTGCATGGAACGCTCACTGTTCTCCACCAGCAACGCGGTTGCGGTTTGTTTCAGTGTTTCCCACTCTTGGTCTTCGACAAAAATACCATTTTGCCAAGAGGCTTGTTGCGTGTTGCTTAACTCATCGCCTTCAATGTGAATGATGTATCCTTGTGCGCTTTTCTCGATATCGAAATCGTTCACAGAGAGTTCGATAACCATACTGTGCAAATCCGTATCATGCCCATCAAACTGATCCGAGAAAAAGACTTCTGGCGCGATTCGTCCACGGTTTAACACATAAAGCGTTCGCTTGGGACTAGAGCCATTGACCCATTGTGCACGGCACGCAATGCCTTTTGCAGAGAGCTTCAACAACTCACTAAAACCTAGCCAACGGTTATGACACTGTTTCAACGTGATAGTAATCGACTTACTGTTGATCATTTTCTCAAGTGCGAAATCCAACACGGCGGGTAAGTGGCACGCCACACTGCCATTGTGTAAATCCATCTCGATACTCGATGGCGTGCTGTTGGTCACCGATACGGCGCAGTCCGAATCTAACCCAAGAAACAGGCTGGCGTTATTAAAGTGACGCACCCCGTGCAAGCCAACCATTTGCAAGTCCGCCACCATGTTCGCAATGACATCCGCCTCACCACAGTGACGGCGCATGCCAAGAAATGCCTTATTAACCGCGGCCACCAATTCGTTGTGAGAGACGATCATAATGCAAATCCTCCGTTGATTTTTTGATTGTCACTTTGCGCAATTTCTTCTCGTTCCGGCATGCTCGGGAAAATCCATGTGTCCGCCAGCTTAGGATCGTGAATTTCATCTAACAGCGGCGCACCTTGGAAGAAAGTTACTCGAACCCAACGATCCGAGCGAGGATCAAACTTAGTCGCACCAAAGATCGCCAACTTACAGCGCAATAAGTGCATTGGTAACGCATCTTTACGCAGCACGTTCATTTGAATATCCCCCATTGCTCGGTTGCCTAACGTCCATACGCGACGTGTGATCGAACGGTAAGTTGGATTTTGCAACAGAAACTCTGCTACGGACATTTCTTCATCACAACCAAGCAAGGCGTGGTACAAGCGATTCACTTGTCTGCCGATATCAAGCGGCAGCTCTTTTTCTTCTCCTGCTTCCTCCCCACGAACACCAAGCCTTGGCTCTTCTTTGTCTTGCGAGCGATACCAGAACCAGTAGTTGTTCTCGGCCAGTGAGTAATCCGCATCAATCGCCCAGCGGTATTTTTTTTGCAACACTTCCAGTAAGTCTTGGATCTTTTTCCCGCCAGGAATCGATAACGTTTCATCCGTATTCATTTGGCTAGCAAATTCGTCCACCAAAGATGGGTAGAGTTCAATCAAGCAAGAGGTGAGGATTTCTTGGGCTTCCACACTCATTGTTTTCTTATGCTCGACCAAACTCGCCCAGTTCGGATGTGATGCCATTAACGTTGTTAGCTCCGATAGCAGTTGTTTGATGTCTGCTGTCGCTTGATGATTGAGCCTGTCTTGATGTTCATTGATGGTGATGACTTGCTCTAGATGACGCTGTGCTTTTTGCAGTAATCCTTGCAAATGAGCATGGAATGAAGCTTCACACGGCATCGCAAAGACTCGCGCTACCGCACGCTCGCGAGAGGTCATCCATTGGTCAACGATGCACGGGTGATTAATCAAGTATGGAGCCATGCCTAAGCCCGTAGCATTGCCGACACCAAGGTAGCGCTGCAAGCCACGATGCAAAACCACCGCGTTGTCGCCTCCTTGCTGAAGTGCCAGGTAGTGTACCCAGTCTAGGCTGAATTCACGCAACATATATACGGCACACATTTGCGCACTAAAAGACTGACTGAAATCTGAGTTGTTCTCTAGCAGTTTGAAATCGGCGATGCCAAACTTGCCGTTCCCATACACAGCTGTGGTACGCAGGATATAACCCACTTCCGCCAGCTCTTTTGGCTCGGGCTGCTTGCCTTGAGAAAGTGCGCTAACAATGTGTTCAAACACACGCACGCTTTTGTTTGCGCGAGCCAGAACAAGTACGTTGTTTGGATTACGTCCCGCTTCTTGCAGCGGTACATTTGCTCGCAATCTTTCCAACAAAGTAACATCAACATCGCCTTGAACCAGTGCGAATGTGACGTCCCACTTTTCAGCAATGACGCGGTCATTACGCTCGTCATCAGCAATTTCATCACAGAACACCACCAAATGATAAACGTGCTCTGGCGTGGTCAACTTGTAAATAACGTGACCATAACCACGCGGACAAAGTTGCCACTCATGCTTGGTTACTTGCCAGTTTTGGCTTGCCATATTACGAATCAGACTACGAACAAAGCTGATTCGGTTTTGGTGCATTGCGCCAAGCCTTTCGGCTGCCATGACAATCGCTGCATCGCGCATAGTTGCTTCCGTATAAGTAGAACGATGTGCATCCATTTTGCTCACCACCTATTTGTTATTGTAAGAATACTAGGGTTTGTGCGGATGCAGGAGGAAAACACCCGCACAAGCTCCACGTTGTTTGAATTAGATACTTGTTATAGCCCTTGCTCTTTCGCCATTTTGATTGCGATTTGCGGTGCATTCCAAAGTGACGGCAACAGAATCAGCGAAACCGGAACCGCGGTAATCACAATGAAAGATTGCAGTGCAGAGATGCCGCCAGAGCCAAGCGAAATCAGGATCAGAGCTGTCACACCCATCATTACGCCCCAGAAGGTACGGATGATCGCATTCGGCTCCGTTTCACCACTGATCACAACACTGATGGTGTAGGTCATTGAGTCGCCCGTCGTGACGATGAAGATCGTGGTTAAAATCAGAAATAGAATTGAAGTCAGCATTGGCATTGGTAGTTGCTGAGTCACCGCAAGCAAAGCACCTGGCAAGTTAAAGCCTTCAAACGCCGCACTCACACTACCCGGTTCAGTAATTTCAAACGCTAGGCCAGAGCCGCCTACAATCGTGAACCAAAAACAGGTGGTGAGCGGAGCCACAATGCTGATGGTGGAAATAACTTGGCGAATAGTGCGACCACGGGAAATACGCGCAATAAAGATTGCCATCATCGGACCATAACCAAGGAACCAGCCCCAGAAAAACACTGTCCACCAACTTAGCCAACCTTCGTCACCGCGATAGGTCGCCATTGGGATAAAGTTATCCAACATGCTTCCGACACCTTGAATGTATCCGTTAAAGATAAAATTCGTAGGACCAAAAAACAGGATGTAAACCATCAATGCCATTGCCAGAATCACGTTGTAACGACTAAGCAGTTGCATGCCTCGGCTTAATCCACTGAGTGCTGACAAGGTGTAAAGCGCAATCGCAAACAAGATGATGATAAGCTGAGTGGTAAAGCCATCAGGAATATCAAACAATGCATTTAACGCGTAGCTAACCTGCAAGCCCAGAAACCCAATTGGACCAATGGTGCCCGCGGCTACCGCGATAATGCAGCATGCGTCAATCAATGCACCGAGCTGGCCTTTAAGCGCTCGTTCGCCCAAGACTGGATAAAGCAAAATACGGGGTTTTAGCGGTAAGCCTTTGTCGTAATGCAGGTGCATCACCACGATGGAAGTTAAGCTACCTACAATCGCCCAAGCCAGAAAGCCCCAGTGCATAAAGGATTGCGACAACGCATTCACCGCACCTTGCTGCGGGTTATCTTGCGCGCCGTACAACGGGGGTGGGCTAACGTAATGCGCGATAGGCTCAGCCGCGGCCCAGAAAACACCACCACCAGCCAATAAGGTACAGAAAATAATCGCCATCCAGCGGAAAGAATCCATTTCTGGTTTTGCAATCCCGCCCAACATCACCTTGCCTGTTCGCCCTGCAGCCAAGCCAAGACCAATAAGAAAAGTGAGAAGCAGCAGTAACTGCCAGTAAGGACCAAACACCTGAACTGCCCAGCCAAAGCCGGCGTTAACGATCGTAGATAACAACTCGCCGTCATAAAGTGCAATAGCAACGAACAACGCGATAAAACCACCGCTATACCAAAAGGCCGGGTTATTCAGTCCCAATTTGTCCGTCGTGTTTTCCGTTGTTGATGTGTTGTGTGTTGCTTTTGACTTGCCCGATGACACGCTCATCGTGGAAGCTTTCATGCTATTGGTTAAATCAGACATACTCTGGCTCCAGAGGTTCTTTGCAGCTGCCAAAGACTGGCTACAAATGTGAGTTTTACGCCTGCCGTATTGTTGTTATGTAGGCAGGCGGTTCCTAATTTTGGGAGTACTATGAAATAGGCTCTAATCCTTCTTTGAGGAAGTTGAACCAGTTTTCACCCAATATTTTTGCTGCCTCGGATTCACTGAATCCATGACGCATTAATCCGTTATAGATGTTCTCCATTCCTGCACTGCCGCAGAACCATGGCAGCGCATCCGGCCAGCCCGAGTTACTTGCTGAACCTTCACCGTAATCCATTGCTTTTGACCAACGACCGTTGCGCATCCACTCCAACACTTGTTGTGGTTGGTTTAAGCACAGATCGCTACCAATGCCTAGATGGTCGACACCAAACATGTCTGCGGTTTTCGCGACCATCTGGCAGAAATCATCCAACGTGCACTGGCTGCCATTTGGCAAATGGAACGGGTATAAGCTGAACCCAATCAAGCCACCGCGCTCAGTCAGCGCTTTGATCACCGTATTGGATTTGTTACGCAGTGCATCATGCGCAAACGTCGGGTTGGCATGGCTGATACAAATTGGACGCGAAGAAAGGTCGATGGCTTCCAACGTTGAACGCTCTGCGCTGTGGGACATGTCAATGATCATCCCAACTCGGTTCATCTCTTCAATCGCTTGCTTACCAAAGCGAGTCACGCCGGAGTCGTTTTGTTCGTAACAACCAGTCGCTAGCAAGCTTTGGTTGTTGTAGGTCAGTTGCATGATCAGCAGACCTTGGCGGCGCATCACTTCAATCAGGCCTATTTCATCATCGATGGGTGAACAGTTCTGCGCGCCGAAGAAGATGCCGACTTTGCCTTCAGCTTTGGCTTTTTCTACATCCGCCATTGAGTAGATAGGCATGATGAGATCAGCATTTTGCTCGAAGCGTAGGTTCCACTCAGCAAAACGCGTTAAGGTTTCGCGTGCATTTTCATGGTAAACGATGGTGGCATGAACGGCGGTAATGCCACTCGCCTTAAGCGTTTGGAAGTACTCTCGATCCCAATTGCAGTACTGCAATCCGTCAATCACAATCCGTTGTTGGTACATAACCACTCCTTAAAAAACAATTTCTTAGCCTTTCAGTGTGGGTAGCTGACACCAGCAGCTACCCAGCTCTTCTTAGTAAGGGCGCTGATAAGCGGTTTTCACCACGGTGTAAAACTCTTTTGCGTACTGACCTTGCTCACGAGGACCAAAGCTTGACTCTTTGCGGCCACCAAACGGAACGTGATAATCCGTGCCCGCTGTCGGCAAGTTCACCATGACGCAGCCCGTTTGAACTTGCTGTTTAAAGATCGCACTGTTGCGCAGGCTTTGCGTGATAATGCCACCTGTCAGGCCGAAGCGCGTGTCGTTCGCCACCGCAATCGCTTCGTCGAGATCAGAAACGCGAATCACGCTGGCCATTGGTGCAAAAACTTCTTCTTGGTTCACTTCCCAACTGTTTTGTGTGTTCAAGAACAGTGTCGGTGACATGTAGTACCCGTCATGCTCTAGGCTCAGACGCTCGCCACCAAAAGCCAGCTCTGCGCCCGCTTGGCGAGCGTTTTCGATCCACTCAAAGTTCGCATTCAGCTGGTTACCATCAACAACAGGACCCATGAATACGCCCTCTTCCAGTGCGTGACCCACTTTAAGTTCGCTCATGCGTTTGATTAGCGCTTCAACATACGCGTCGTGAATTCCGTCCATAACCACAAGACGAGAAGACGCGGTGCACTTTTGACCCGCACCCGAGAATGAGCCTGCGATTGTGGCTTCAACGGCAATTTGAATATCTGCATCATCTGCCACTACGAGCGCGTTTTTGCTGCCCATTTCTAGCTGACAACGCACAAAGTTTGGTGCCGTTGCCGCCGCTACTTTACGGCCTGTGTCCACAGAGCCAGTGAAGCTCACGCCGTTCACATCTTTCGAATTGATAAGGGTATTACCAACTTGCGAACCGCTACCCAAAACGAGGTTAAACGTGCCAGCAGGTAAACCTTGGCGATGGATAATCTCAGTCAGTGCAACGGCACTTGCTGGAGTTAGGTTGGCAGGCTTCCAGACGACACTGTTGCCAAACGCAAGTGCTGGCGCGATTTTCCAAGCCGCTGTTGCTGTTGGGAAGTTCCAAGGAGAGATAATGGCGATAACGCCGACGGCTTCGCGAGTAACTTCAACGGAGACACCTGGACGGACGGAAGCAGCGTTATCGCCAATTTGACGCAGTACCTCAGCAGCAAAGTATTGGAAGAATTGGCCGGCACGGTAAATCTCACCTCGACCTTCAGCAAATGGCTTGCCTTCTTCACGCGAAAGCAAGGTGCCCAATTCGTCACATCGTGCAATGAGCTCGTCACCAATCGCTTGCAGCACTGCTTGTTTGCGCTCGATTGGTGTTTTTTCCCACTCTAGCTGCGCTGATTTAGCCGCTTGAATCGCTTGCTCTACTTGCGACACACTCGCTTGTGCGAAATCGCCAATGTTTTCGCTGATATCAGAAGGGTTAATATTGGCGATGGTGTCCATGCCAGATTGCCATTCACCTGCTATATAGAGGGATTTTTCTGCTTGAACATTGTTAATAAAAGTCATGGTTCTTTCCTTGTTCTTCCGATTTGTGATGGCAAGCCACCCACTCACTGATCTCAATTATTCTTGTTGGATTTATTCTGGTTGGCTTGCCGACGCGTAGACGACAAACTCCACCAACATTTCTTCTCGTGCTAACCCTGCAACCACCATGGCGGCGCGATTTGGGTACGGCGCTTCAAAATATTCCGCGTACACTTGGTTAACGGTTTTTAAGTATTCTCTGTCGGTCACGTAAATCAGGACCTGCAATACAGAGTCCAAAGACTCCCCTGCACACTCCAGGGTGTGAATGAGATTGTTAAAGGTTTGACGTGTTTGTGCTTCGATGCCGCCTTCCACAACCGCGCCTGTGTCATCAATAGGAATTTGAGCCGTATACAGAGTTCCATTGTTAACAATCGCCCATTCAAGCGGCGCTTTAGAAGCAAATAGACTGGTTTTAACTGGGTGTTTTTTAGTAGGAGTATTCACGTGCCTTTCAACCTTTGTAACAGCTTTGTTTCAATATGGTTAAATGATGCACATTGACAGGCGATAAATCTAACGGTAAATTTTTTACATTTGATAAATAAAACTTATCACCTCATTGAGAATAACGTAAATAAAGGGATTAAGAGGCATTAGGGATGAGTATTAAGCTTCAACAATTAATGCATTTTGTGATGGTAGTCGAGGAAGGTGGGTTTCGAGCCGCTTCACATCGTGCAAATCGATCTCAGGCTGCGCTCTCCACGTCGATAAAAGAGCTAGAGAGAATGCTAGGACAAACGCTGTTTGAACCCGGCAACAAAACCAAATTAACGCCTTTTGGTGAGATTTGTTTGCCCAAGGTGGTTCAGTTTCTCAATATCTACAGTGCGCTGGACAACGATCTCAAAGCTGCCGCGGCCGGACAGCAAGGGAGAGTGCGAATTGCGAGCGTTCCTTCTGTTGCAGCGAAACTCATCCCGAGCGTGTTGGGTGCCTTTTGCGAGCAGTATCCAAATGTAGAAGTAAGCTTGATCGATGATAACGCGGCGGGCGTCGAGGCTCGCTTACTCTCCGGTGAAGTCGACTTGGCGCTCGGTAACCCCTCTCACCTTGATGAGGGCGGCATTGACTTTACGCCGCTGTTGTCCGACCCCATTGGCGTGGTGTGTTTAAAAGATAACCCTATTGCCAATCAAACAGAGGGAATCGAGTGGCAAACTTTGCTCGAACAGCCTTTTATTCGTAACGGCACCTGTACGCTTCTCGATCCAACCCCAGCCAGAGCGCTGAGTGAGCAAGCGCTCTATTCGGTCGAGAATATCACTTCGCTGTTTTCTGTCTTAGAACTTGGGATTGGTGTCACGACCCTACCGAAGCTTGCTTTCCCAACCAATGAAACACGCTTGGTTTGGATCCCGCTTATCGATCCACCCCTTGAAAGGCAAATTGGTATCTTTACGTTGACTGACCGCACGATCTCGCCTCAAGCAAAAGCGTTTCATGATTTGTGTGTACGTTATCTAAACTATCAAGATGAAGAGACGTAGTTCGAAGGTTTTAGCTAACAGTGGCTCCATTAGATTTTAGAGCCACTGTTATTTGATATTAAGTGACAGATCCGGTCATATGAAATGACGACGCTCTTATTGCACTTATTCTGGCTTGATATTCTGATTCATTCTGAACAAGTTATTTGGATCAAACTTCTTCTTCACTGCTTGTAAACGCGCAAAGGTTGGACCGTAGGCAGACTCTGTACGTTCAGCTTCGTCTTGTGTAAGGAAATTGATATACGCTCCGCCACTTGCATAGGGCTTAGTCTTGGCAAAAAATTCCCTTGCCCAGCTGATGCAAGCTTCATCATCTTCTGCTAAATCCCATCTTCCATGCACATTTAATACATAGTTTGCATCACGGCTAGAATAAGCCATAGACTCGGGCTCAGGTCTAGAGGCAGCGCAGCCAAGAGAGGCGATAAAAATCTCACACTGAGGCGATGGTAACTTACCTGCGTATTCTATCGCTGCATCAATCACACCTTCGCTTAGCGAGTTAAAATTGTGCGATTTCCAATAGTTACGTGCGCCCGGAGTAAGCAATGGATCAAACGCTTGCTGCCACGCCGCAAATGGCTGTACACCAACGTGCTCACCATGCGCATCACCAAACTCTCTCAACGGTGCAATTAACTTCTCACCTTCAGCCGGGTCACCCGCATAACATATCGCGAGTACAACTACTTCTTTACCGTGAACGCTTTCAGGTAAGAATGGGAGTGGCGGCGCTTTCCGACTCACCATCCAGACACTTAGGTCATCAGGGGCCGACTCAGTAAATTTCGCAAACTGGGTGATAATGGATTTCGCTTGCTCAAATGGAAAGACAATGAGACCACTTAACACCTCTGGACCGACAGGATGTAGCTGGAATTCAAAACGCGTAACGATACCAAAGTTACCGCCGCCCCCACGTAACGCCCAGAACAAATCGGCATTTTCTGTCTCATTCGCGAGCAGTTGACGACCATCTGCAGTTACGACATTTGCAGAGACCAAGTTGTCTATCGTCATACCATATTTTCGGCTCAACCAACCAAAACCACCACCAAGCGTTAACCCCGCAATTCCCGTGGTTGAATTAATGCCGACAGGCGTTGCTAATCCATATTTTTGTGTGGCCTCATCGACATCAGCCAACGTACAGCCAGGTTCAACGAAAGCCCTTCTTTCGCTTTCATCCACTTGAACATGATTCAAAAGCGACAAGTCGATCATCACACCATGATCGCAAACCGCATTGCCCGCAATATTATGCCCACCACCTCGGACCGAAAGTAGCTGATTGTTATCCCGAGCAAAGTTAACCGCCATCACGACATCATCGGCAGACTTGCAGCGAGCGATAACACCGGGACTGCGATCTATCATGCCATTCCAGATTTGACGAACTTCGTCGTACGTAGGATCTCCGGGCAAAACAACATCACCCTGAAATTGATTTTTGAAGTGTTCAATGGTTGCATTTTCTAGACTATTCATATTAGTTGCCTCTCACGTTTTACATGAGGCTTGCAAAGCACAATGCAACGACAAGCTAATACAAGTCCCTCACAATTAAACGTGACGTTTGAGTAGCTATTTTCAGAAAATAAACAAGGCCCCACAGTAACGATACCGTAGGGTCACAAATTCCCTTACTCTTTTGGGTTCGATAAAGCTGAAACACAGTTATAAAAATCAGATAGTTATCGCAATGATACCGCACCTCAAAGCACCTTCTGTATTCTTTACCCTGCGTGACACTCGCACCTAATTATTAATAAGTTCATTGTAAGTTTAGAATGCAATTTAGTTTCAGATATGAAACTTTGTCTTATAATTAATATTTTTAATAATTAATTATATTACCTTTATTTATCAATTAAATAGGATTATAAAAATATTTCGGACTGCGAATAGTGAATAGCCGTTAGAGGCAGTGATATTGAATTAAATTGAATAGCCTTCTTAGTGTTTTAGAAGACTATTGCGCTATTTATCAATGACATACCGCCACTTAAGGTGGGTTATTTACGACGATTTCGGTTCTTATACACCACGCAAAAGTTACCACGTTTGGTTCGGCATTTTGAGCAACGCTCGCAATCCACTGGTGCTCGGTTACCCTCTTTCCAGCGCTTTATTAACTGAGGCTCAGCCAATAAAGGACGTGACACAGCGAAAAATTGGATATCTGTGTTTTCTGCAATTTTCTCAATCGCATCAATGTCACTCAATCCGCCGACAGTAATCACCGGGACGCTCACATCTTGACTGATCACATGTCCATATTCGTGAAAATAGCCTTCTTCTTGTAGTGTGTAACCATCGAACGTTTCACCAACAAGCTCGTTTGCTTTGCCGTGAATATTGCCAGACACGATGATCGCATCAACGCCCACTTCTTCGAGTTTCTTACAAACGACGCGAGTTTCATCGAACGTTAAACCGCCGTCAAAGAATTCTGTCGCGGTAAGCTTCACAAGGATTGGGAAAGTATTCCCAACCAGCTTTCTGGTTTCAGAAAAAATTTCTAAAAGGAAACGCATGCGATTTTCTAATCTACCACCGTATTCGTCTTCGCGACGATTATAGTACGGGCTTAAAAACTGGTTAATTAAGTAAGTGTGTGCCGCATGAATTTCTACGCCGTCAAAACCAGCGTCTTGAGCACGTTTACTCGCCAATGCGAATGCCTTTACGATGTAATCGATCTCGTCCTTAGTCATCGCTTTGCCTTGCGTATTCGTGCCACGCTCAGGCACGTCACTCGGAGCGAAGATGACACGCTCACCGACGCTGTAGGTGGTTTTGGTTCCACCGTAAGCAATTTGCATTACGATTTTAGAATCGTGTTGATGTACTAGCTCTGTTAGCTTTTTGTATTCTTCAATAAAAGAGTCGTTGTAGATCCCCATCATCCCAGCGTTGGGTTTCTCTTCTTCCACGATATTGGCATAACCGGTAACAATTAGACCCACTTCACCTTTCGCCAACTCTTCGTAAATATCGTAAAGCTTATCCGTCATGTGGCCATCTTCGGTCGCCATGTTCTCCCACGTTGCGCTGCGCACAAAACGGTTCTTTAGGGTCATGTTGCCAATGCGGGCTTCGGAAAACAAAATGCTCAAAACCAGTCCTCTCAATGTTGTCTTTATGGTTCTATCTTTTCCCAAGTAACCAAGAACAAAAAAGGAACAGCGATACACAACGTATGGCTGTTCCTTCTCTGAATCCGTGAGACCTGCAAACTACAGGCGCACCTTAATGCCTCGTGGGTGGCAAAACTTTAATCTGGATTAAGGTTTAGTGAGATAAGCTTGTAAGCAAAGCAACTCGGCCGATTTCTCAGTTTACCTTCACTCTACATTCTGGGGGTAAGATCTTCTCTTTTTCGAATGAGACTTCACAATCCACAAGAACGCTTCCTCCCCCATGTAGGTAAAAGTAATCAAGCACGAAAAATACTTTATTATCACGCACTCCATATTCTTCTACAAAAACGCCAGCACTCTGGTTGAAATCCAGTTTTTCATTATCTAGAGAAATGGAGGAAACTCGAAATACATCATTTATTTCATAATCTGAACGATTAATTGTATCGACTTCAATCACTGGATTAATCTCCATGTTGTGGATAATAAGCCTAACAAGAGTATCTCCAATACGATAAGTTTCCACGGAGCTAACCGAGGACGGAACTTGGGCTAATACGCATGAAGAAATTGCAACAATTGAAAGAAGAGTAAAACGACGAAACATGAACCAAGACCATAGTAAAAAGGGATAATCATATTATCTCTTTTAGGCATGAATTCGAGTCTAGCAAAGCATGTAGCTCTCAGAATGGGAGCTACATGGAAGTGATATTAAAGAATTTCAAACTCAATAAATAAACGGCAACGGAATAAGCTCTAATCCTAGTACACCACTGATCCCCATCACCACTAGCAGTGAGACTTTAAACACCGACTTTGACCAAGCGATGTAGTTGCTGTCATCAATGCTGCGAAAGGTCACTTTCGTCCACATAAAGCAAACGACCGCTGCAACCGCTAAGTATTCATACCCGGCTTCACCAAGTAAAAATAACCCCAACGATACGGCCCCAAACGCCACGACATACGCTTTCATGTGTCGATGCGCTTTATGAATGCCCTCTTTAACTGGTAATACGGGAATCCCGGCTTCTCGGTAGTCTTGCATCCGGAACATGGCAATGGCATACGAGTGCGGCATTTGCCAGAGACAGAACATGGTAAAGAGTAAAATCGCTTCCAAGCTAATGAAGTTTGTTACCGCCAAGTAACCCACCAATGGCGGAACTGCGCCTGAAATACTTCCCACTAAGGTTCCATACACCGAGTTACGTTTGTACCACATCGTGTAAAAGAACACGTAATACACGTAGCCAAGCAACACGACGACAGCGGATAGTGGGTTCACTCGGATAAATAACAGTGCGGTGCCTACCAGCAATAAAGCAAGCGCATAAACAAACGCAATATCGATATTGATGTTACCTTTCACTGTTTCACGATTTCGTGTACGTGCCATCTTTTGGTCGATATCACGATCGAAAATATTATTCACCACACAACCTGAAGCGATGACTAACCCCACACCAACTAACGTTGTAACGAACAACATTAGACTAGCTGGTTCTGTTTTTGCGGCGAGGAAGAACCCCGCCGCAACAGAAATCAGGTTGCCGAAAATAATGCCCGGTTTGGTGATAGACAAATAACTTTTCAGCATACCTTGGCCTACAACTTCATGTTGACGTTCATGTTGTAGATGATCCATACCGAGCCAGCGATAAGGATAAGTACAACAATGGCGGTAAACATCAGTGATACAAGGTTCCAACGTCCGTCGGATGTTTTTGTTTCCATGTGCAAGAAGTATTTAAAGTGAACAAATATCTGCACTAATGCACATCCAAATAGAATCGCATAGGTCGTTGTATCTGGTAATGATTTCGTCCAAACAAAGTAGAACGGAATTACCGTCAGAATCAGTGAGGCAATGAAGCCTTTCACGTAATCTGACGCACTGGTTTCTACATGTTGATCCATTACATTACCCCCAGTAAGTAAACGATGGTAAAGACACAAATCCAGACGATATCTAGAAAGTGCCAGAATAGGCTTAAGCAGTTAAAGCGCATTGCCATATTGTCGTTCAGACCTTTCGTCGACAGTTGATGGTACGCTACCGCTAACCAAATCAGACCAAAGGTTACGTGCAGGCCGTGCGTACCAACCAAAGTAAAGAATGCCGACAGGAATGCACTTGTTTGTGGGCCATAGCCTTCTTCAATCAGGTGATGGAACTCATAGACCTCCATACAGATAAAGCCAAGACCAAGCGCGAACGTGGCTAACATCCAACGTTTGAGACCAGCAACGTTGTTGCGCTTCATCGCGATAATGCCAAAACCAAATGTGATACTGCTAAACAGCAGCAGCATGGTTTCGACAAAAACGAATGGGAGTTCGAAAATGTCTTTACCTGTTGGGCCCGCAATTGAATTGCTCGACAGCACGGCGTAAGTCGCGAACAAGGTCGCAAACAGTACGCAGTCACTCATCAGGTAAACCCAAAAGCCAAATAGCTTGTTGCCATTCGTGTCATGGTGGTGATCATGGTCGTGATGTGCTGCGATATTAGTTTGCATACGTCACCTCCAGATCATCTTTACTTTCGCTGTCTTTCACTGAGTTTTTCTTCGCTTCTTCAAGCTGAGCTCGACGTTCGGCCTCAATTGCTTTGATCTCTTCAACTTCCACGTAGTAATCCACGTCATCGTTGTAGCTGTGCTGAATACACGTCACGATAATACCGACCAAACTTGCCGCCGCTAGCCACCAGATGTACCAAATCATGCCGAAGCCAAATAGGAGCGACCAAGCCGACACGTAGATGCCTGTTGCCGTGTTTTTTGGCATATGAATACGTTCGTATTCCACTTCTTTAGTTGGATCGAACTCGCCACTTTGTTTCTGGTACCAGAAGGCATCCAGCACATCACCTTTTGGTAGGTGTGCAAAGTTGTAGAACGGCGGTGGAGACGATGTTGCCCACTCAAGAGTACGCCCCCCCCACGGATCACCAGTTAGGTCACGGTTTTGCTCGCGGTCACGGATACTCACGTAAATTTGGATGAACTGAGACAATACGCCCAGCGCAATCACAACCGTACCTGCTGCGGCAATCGATAACAGTGGGAAGTATTCAGGGTTGATGTCTTGGCTTAAACGACGAGTCATACCCATAAAGCCCAGCGCGTAAAGCGGTAGGAACGCCATTAAGAAACCAATAATCCAAAGATAGAACGCACGTTTGCCCCAAGTTTCATTCATGGTGAAACCTGTCGCTTTCGGGAACCAGTAAGTGATCGCAGCGAAACATCCAAACACCACACCACCGATGATAACGTTGTGGAAGTGAGCAATCAGGAATACTGAGTTATGCAGAACAAAATCTGCGCCCGGAACAGCCATTAGTACGCCTGTCATACCACCAACAGTAAAGGTGATCAGGAAGCCCACCGTCCACATCATTGGCGTCGTAAAGCGGATGCGGCCTTTGTACATGGTGAATAGCCAGTTGAAGATCTTCACCCCTGTTGGGATAGAAATAATCATCGTGGCAATACCGAAGAAGGCATTTACGTTCGCGCCAGATCCCATCGTAAAGAAGTGGTGTAGCCAAACGACAAACGCAAGAATCGTGATAACTACGGTAGCCCAAACTAGCGATGTGTAACCGAACAACTTTTTACGTGAGAAGGTTGCGGTGACCTCTGAGAACACACCAAAAATTGGCAAGATCAAAATGTACACTTCTGGGTGGCCCCAAGCCCAAATCAGGTTGACGTACATCATTACGTTGCCGCCAAGATCATTGGTAAAGAAGTGCATGCCTAGGTATCTATCCAGCGTTAGCAGAGCGATAGTCACCGTTAGGATTGGGAATGAAATGATGATCAAAATGTTTGCACACAGAGACGCCCAAGTGAAAACTGGCATCTTCATCATTGGCATAGACGGTGTACGCATACGCAAAATGGTCGCGAAGAAGTTCACGCCTGTTAACGTCGTACCGACACCTGATATCTGCAGCGCCCAAATCCAATAGTCGACCCCGACTCCTGGGCTGGCCTCAATACCTGAAAGCGGCGGATACGCTAGCCAGCCGGTGCGACCAAATTCACCTAAGCCGAGAGACATGTTTGTTAGAATGACACCAACAACAAACAGCCAAAAGCTCAAGTTATTCAGATACGGGAAAGCTACGTCACGCGCACCAATCTGTAATGGCACGATGATGTTCATCAGACCAATAACCAATGGCATCGCTACGAAGAAGATCATGATCACGCCATGGGCAGTAAAAATTTGATCGTAGTGATGCGGTGGCAAGTAACCTGCTTCACCCGCAGAAGAAAGGAGTTGCTGACTACGCATCATGACTGCGTCAGCAAAACCACGAACAAGCATCACCATCGCTACTGCGATGTACATGAAGCCAAGTTTTTTATGGTCTACTGAAGTAAACCATTCATTCCACAAATATTGCCACTTTCCGGCTTTAGTTACCGCGTAAACTACGGCTAAACCAACCAGCGCCACAACCGCTAAGGTGATGACGATAATAGGTTCGTGGAATGGAACTGAATCAAGAGTTAATCTTCCAAACATTACGATTATCCTTGGTTTTCAGGCAAACAGTTCATTGAACCAGGATGCTGAGTCACAACGTCGGTGAACAAGAACGGAGGAACGCTAGAGAACAAAGTGACTGGCTCTGCGATACTTGGCGCTGCCAGTGAGCTGTATTGCTCCCAATCTTCAATACGATCAGGGCTCGCCTTCACTTTCTGCACCCAATTTAGGAACGCAGCACGATCAGACATTGCTGAAGCTGTGAACTTCATTTGCGAAAAGCCTTCGCCGCTGTAGTTCGATGCAAAACCCTTGTAGTCACCTTCGTGGTTCGCTATCAGGTTGAGCTTGGTAACCATGCCTGGCATCGCGTAGATCTGTGTACCTAAGCGAGGGATGAAAAACGCGTTCATGATGTTGTCCGAAGTCAGTTTGAACTGCACTGGCACGTCTTTCGGGAACGCCACATAGTTCACCGTCGCAATGTTTTCTTCTGGATAGATGAACAACCATTTCCAATCGAGTGACACCACTTCGATGGTCATTGGTTTAACATCACTTTCCAATGGTTTGGAGGGCTCTAGTTCATGAGTCGAACGCCATGTGATCGTCGCAAGAATCGCAATGATGATGATTGGAATTGTCCATACCACCACTTCGATTTTGGTCGAGTGTGACCACTCGGGAGCGTACTCTTCTTCAGTGTTAGAGGCGCGGTATCGGTAAGCGAAGTAAATCGTCATTAGAATCACAGGGATTACAACGATCAACATCAGCAAAAGAGCAGTAATAATTAGCTCTTTTTCCTGCACACCAATGGCACCTTTGGGGTCAAGTAAAGCTGAATTACATCCTGAGAGCATAAGTATGACGGACGCCAAACTTCCCCTCGACAAGATGCGTTTATATCTTGAGGCTTCCATTAACTTTCTCGATGGTTGTCTGGTTTCAAAACAAATGCCAATCACAGTAAATAAGAGCTCAGAAACAGCGCAGGGGAAATGTTTGATAAAAAGGCAAAAATTTTGATAAGTAGTGATTCTACTTACAAATTTTTCAGCGCCGTTATCAAGCATCTTAACCAGCTAGAATGAACAATTACTTGCTACGATTGGTATCAAGCTAAGAACCAGTTGTTATAGTCATTAGAATGTTTATGTGTTGAGCATGAGTAACGTCGGGATCAGAGCGAAACAAAACGGAATTGAGTGGAGATCAAAACCACACTATTAGCGTGAGTTTATTGTTACACTTTGAAACACAATGTTACATTTGGCGCATTATGAGGAGTAAAAAGTTAAAGCTCATTAGCCACAACTGGAAACTAACCTTCCATTAATGGAACTCACACTCTTTCAATAGGACATTAACCTCAACACGAACTTCACGTGCTTCAAAGTTAATGTCTTTTGAAACAGACAGTTGCAAATTAATTTTGATGAGACTGACTATCAACTGCATTTACATAGATAGCTTGAGTACGAAGGGGAAATTAAAAGTGGAAAATTGCGATCAATATCAAATTAATGATTTCACTTAGTATTTGAGTGGTATTTACTTCTCATTATTTACTTTTGGCAAACCATTCGCAGGGCGAATCCAAATATGAGTAATAAACACTTACGTTACCCAGAACTGGCTCTCGGAAAAATAGGAAATGTTGAAAGGGAAAGAAGCTTGTCATTCCGGTCTGTGGGACCTAACCCTAGAGCTTTTACATACGAATGCCTCCATCCACTTCTAAAACTCTGCCAGTAAAGTAATCACTCTCAAGAATGTATTTTACTGCATGCGCGATTTCACTTGTTTCACCCATCCTTCCAATTGGGATCATCTTTTCTAGCCGTTCTATGGCTTCTGGTTTCATTTGCTCTGCCATCGCGGTATGTACCACACCTGGTGCAATCGCCGCCGCGCGGATACCGTATCTTGCTAACTCACGGGCCCACGTTGTCGCCATGGTTGCGACCGCCGCTTTAGATGCAGAATAATTGGTTTGACCGATATTCCCTGCTCTCGCGACACTAGAAATATTGATGATAACGCCTTGTGAACCGCTCTCAATCATCTTGACGGCAGCTTCACGCCCACACAAAAATGTCCCCGTAACGTTGACGTTCATGACCAAATTGAATTGATCCAAAGACATCTTACTGATCACGCCGTCTTTTGATTTTACAAGTAACCCATCCCTTAGCACGCCAGCGTTATTGACTAGCCCATTGAGTTGGCCAAAATCTTGGATAACCGCTTCAAACGTGTTTTCAACATCGATTTCGCTCGTTACATCCACTTGATAAGTCAACGCTTTTGCGCTCAGCATTCGGCACTGCTCTTGTGTTTCCATTAAGCCGCTAGCGTTTACATCTAATAACGCTAAATCTGCACCGGCTTGAGCAAGCGTAATTGCCATCATTTGCCCAAGTCCCTGCCCTGCACCTGTAATGGCAATGACACTATTTTTAATATCCATAGTTACTGCACTCCGTCGCTAATAATGTTCCCTATTTCAAGCCTGTTTCGGTGGTCCGAAATGATGAGTTTTACTTCACCATTTCAGACGGCTTTGTAGCAAAACTCAGTCTAGCCCTTCTTACTCTTGTAAAACTCAAACAAGCTTGAGAAGTCGAGCTCACCGTGGCCGCTCGCGTTGTGGAAAGAATATAAATTACGCGCCAGTGAGCCCATCGGAACCGAAGAGTGTGTTTGTAACGCCGCATCTAACCCCAAACCGAGATCTTTCAACATGAGTTTGCTCATAAAGCCCGGTTGGTAATCGTTGCTGGCTGGTGCACTGTCCATCACTCCTGGGCAAGGATTGTAAAGCTCCAATGCCCAATTTCGGCCAGAGCTTTGCAGCATGATGTTTGATAACACTTTGGGATCGAGCCCATGATCGATACCTAGATTTAGCGCCTCGCACGTACCAGACATTAAAATGCCAAGCATAAGGTTGTTACAGATTTTCGCCATTTGACCATCGCCCGCTTTACCGGCATGGAAAACATTTTTCCCCATGTACTGCAAAATGGCATTGGCTTTAGAAAATGCTTCATCCGAGCCACCAACAATAAAGGTTAATGTCGCCGCTTTAGCGCCGGCAACACCACCCGAAACGGGCGCGTCGACAAACAGCACGCGTTTATTTGCCGCTTCATTGGCGACTAATCGCGCAGAGTCCGGATCAATGGTTGAACAATCAATCATCAAGGTACTTGGCGAGACAAGATTGAGGACACCTACGCCGCCGTGTAAGTCACCAAGATACACGGAACGAACGTGAGAACCTGCTGGTAGCATCGTGATGACTGTGCTTGCACCATCCACGACTTCCTCAATAGAGCTCGCCACCACCGCACCAAAAGGTGCAAGTTGCTTTGCCGCTTCGCTATCGACATCAAATACTTGCACGTTAAATCCAGACGCTAATAAGTTTTGCGCCATCGGATGCCCCATTCTTCCTAAACCGATAAATGCGATGGTACTCATGATCATTCTCCTTATTGACCTAGTGTTTGTTCACCCAAATCAGCAAGCGGATGTTCGTCATCCGGCCAAAGTGAGGTAAACAAGGTATCGATGACATCTTCATCGACTTCACTGACACTGTTAAACATCCAGTTAGGTTCGCCATCCCGGTCAATAAGCCGAGAACGGACGCCCTCTTTAAACTCACCTAATAAGGCGCTGCGAACCGATAAACTCAGCTCCAAGCGGAAGCAATCTGCAAGTGGTAAGCTGTGGTATTCTTTCACTTGTCTGAAGCAAATATGTGCGGTGATCGGACTGCCCGCGGCGAACGTTTGTTTCGCGTTTTCTATCCACTGACTGTTCCCTTCGATAGCCATGATTCGCTGTGCTATTGCATTAAGATCAAAGCCTTTGCACGCTTCCTCTATCTGATCTAAGTATGGACAAATTTGCGTGGTTGGTTTGCTATCAATAACCTGTTCTTCCATTAATTGTAGTAGCGCAGTTACCAACTCTTTCGCATCTTCTTTGCCCCACTGGAGCCGCTTTAGCTCATCCAGTAAGGTGGGATACTGCTCTTCCAACAGTAACCAATCGGCCAAACCAATAGTGACAGCGTCACTTGAATTCACCATGGAACCTGTCAATCCGAGGAATAAACCCACTTGCGGATCTATCTGGCTTAAAAA
Organism: Vibrio sp. Y10_XG_PY6; assembly: GCF_024181795.1. Lineage (NCBI taxonomy): Bacteria > Pseudomonadati > Pseudomonadota > Gammaproteobacteria > Vibrionales > Vibrionaceae > Vibrio > Vibrio sp. Y10_XG_PY6. Next base: position 738,050 of record NZ_JAMZAQ010000001.1, on the reverse strand, counting down.
CCACGTACCTCCCACATCAGGATACAGTCCGATATTGATTTCTGGCATAGCAAGGCGTGATGTTGTTGTCACAACTTTATGGCTGGTTCCCATAAAAAGCCCCATCCCACCACCCATGACAATACCTTCTCCCCAGCCGATAATAGGTTTGTTGTAAGTGTGGATAAGATAGTCACACCCATACTCCAACGAGAAATAGTCCGTACAGAACTCTACGATTTTTTCTTTACTCTCGTTATGCATGACGTGATACATAGCTCGAACATCGCCACCAGCGCAGAATGCTTTTTCACCAGCGCCAGTGAGTACCACACAAGTCACATGCGGATCGTCTTGCCACTTGATAAGCTGATCGTTAAGTTGGACTAACATGTCATACGTCAATGCATTCAATGAAGCGGTGTTGTCTAACGTTGCGATACCAATGCGGTGCACGCCATCTAAGCACTCTATTTCACTGATGGTTCCCATCCCTGCCATGTGGCCTCCTATCGGTTTTTCCATTGCGGTGGGCGTTTTTCTAAAAAGGCGCGAACACCCTCAACTTGATCTTCCGTATCAAAAAGATTCAGAAACAACTCTCGCTCTTTCATTAAGCCGTGCTTAAGTGGCGCAGAGCGCATATTTTGAATGAGCGCCTTACATGCGGCGACAGAAGATGGTGACTGGTTCGCAACAGATTCAGCAAGCTCCAACGCTTTACTTAACGCTTCGCCTTTGGGAACCAACTCCTCAGCCAAGCCTAGTTCTTTTGCTTTGTCAGCGCTAACTTGTTCTCCACATAAAATGATGCGCTTTGCCCAGCCTTCTCCTACTAACGCTGTGAGGTTTTGGGTACCGCCAGCGCAGGGCAAAAGTCCGACTTTGGCTTCAGGTAAAGCAAGTACCGCTTGCTCTTCAACTACTCGAATATCACAAGCTAATGCCACTTCTAAACCTCCGCCCATGGCGTAACCATTAATGGCGGCAATGGAAACACCACGGAATTCCGAGAGCGTTTCAAAAGCTTCACCAAAGCATCGCGCCATGTCTAACGCAACCGCTTTGTCACCATCAGAAAATAGCTTGAGATCCGCACCTGCAGAGAAAAACTTTTCTCCACTGCCGGTTAAAACCAGTGCGTAGACCTGCTTATCATTGTTAAGTGTGAGTATCAGCGATTTCAGTGCCTTGAGACTCTCTGCTGTCCACGTATTGGCTGGCGGGTTGTTCATTGTCACCACCGCAACGTGATTAGTGATCGTATGTTGAATGGCTTCTTGGGTTAATGGCATATCTGAATCCTTTCTCAATGAGCAAATCCAATACTTCGCTACAGCAAGGCCGATTCCTCAGAGAGCAAACGGCGCGCGATGATCAAGCGCATAATTTCGTTCGTTCCCTCCAGAATTTGATGCACACGCACATCTCTGAAATGACGCTCCATTGGATACTCTTTGATGTAACCATAGCCGCCATAAAGCTGCAGCGCTTGGTCGCAAACCTGAAAGCCTACATCGGTTGCGAACCGTTTTGCCATCGCGCAATAAGCCGTGGCATCCGGGTCATTTCGGTCGAGCTTACTGGCGGCATAGCGCACCAACTGCCGCGCAGCCACTAGCTCTGTCGCCATGTCTGCCAATTTGAATTGTAAGGCTTGAAACTGCGCAAGCGGCTTGCCGAACTGCTTACGTTCTTGAATATACCGTGCCGCCTGATTAAGGGCCTGTTGCGCCGTACCGACGGAGCAGGTCGCAATATTTATACGCCCTCCATCAAGCCCTTTCATCGCAAAGACAAAACCTTGCCCTTCTTCGCCCAGTAAATGGCTAGCTGGAATAACGACATTTTCAAAAGTAACCGCTCGTGTTGGTTGGCTGTTCCAACCCATTTTGGGTTCTTTGCGCCCATAGCTGATACCATCTGTTTGAGCAGGAACAACAAATGCAGACACGCCTTTGGCACCCGCTTCTCCGGTTCTCGCCATCACGACCAAAACATCTGTCTCTCCTGCGCCAGATATAAAGGTTTTGCCACCGTTGAGCACATACTTATCTCCCTTTTTTGTAGCGGAAGTGGTCAGTGCAGCGGCGTCTGATCCTGCGTTGGGCTCGGTTAAGCAATAGGAGCCTAACCACTCCCCCGTAACTAACTTCGGACAGAACTGCGTTTTGGCTCCATCGGTAGCAAAACTGGCTATCATCCAACTGACCATGTTGTGAATCGTCATAAACGCCGTAGTGGACGTACATCCCATGGCCAGTTGTTCAAAGATAATTGAAGCATCCAAGCGACTCAGCCCTAGGCCACCTTGCGCTTCTGGAGTGTAGAGGCTGAGAAACCCCAGTTCTCCCGCCTCTCTCAATACGTCTTTGGGGAAGATCTGTTTTTCATCCCAATCCACCGCCATCGGTGCTAAACGCTCATCGGCAAATTGCTGAGCGGTATCGGCAAATGCACGTTGATCTTCATTAAGTTCAAAGTCCATAAAAGCTCCTTCTATTCACTCAGCGCAGTTGGATGGTCAAATTAGGCCCCGTTGGAATATCGTCATCAAACCAACGTGCCGTCACCGTTTTAGTCTCGGTATAAAAACGTACCGCTTGTTTACCATACGCATGCAAATCGCCATAGAAACTGCCTCTCCAGCCTGTAAAAGAGAAAAATGGCAAAGGGACTGGAATTGGCACATTGATCCCCACTTGACCGACTTGAATGTCATGCTGATATTTTCTTGCAGCAGCGCCATTAGCCGTAAAAATGGAAGTGCCGTTCCCGTATGGGTTGCGATTCACTAACTCAATGGCCTCTTGTAACGTATCCGCTTCCATGCAAACCAAAACGGGGCCAAATATCTCTTGCGTGTAAATCGACATATTCGCTGTTACACCGCTAAACAAGGTTGGGCCAATCCAGTTTCCATCGGGAAAGCCTTCCACTTCACACTGACTGCCATCCAGTTCACACACTGCGCCTTGTTGTTTGCCATCTTCAATTAGGTCCAATACGCGTTGTTTAGCTTGCTCACTGATCAGTGGGCCATAAGCAGCCTGCCCATCGTCCCAAGGCCCTGGGTGGACTTTCGCCATCGCCTGCTTGAGGTCTGTAATCCATTGTTTTGAATCGCCGACAAATACCGCAACAGAAATCGCCATACAACGCTGCCCCGCCGCTCCAACGGAGGACCCCACTAGGTTATTCACCACTTGTTCCTTGTTCGCGTCAGGCATGATCACCATGTGATTTTTAGCACCAGCAAAAGCTTGAACGCGTTTAAAGTGTTTCGTACCCGTGGTGTAGATATAACGGGCAACAGGAACCGAGCCAACAAATGACACCGCTCGAATGTCAGGATGAGCCAGTAGGAAGTCGACTTGGTCTTTGCAACCGTGAACGATTTGCAACACTCCTTTCGGCGCGCCAGCTTGCTCAAATAGTTCGGCTAGACGGATAGAAGTCAACGGCACTTGTTCGGAAGGTTTGAGCACAAACGTATTGCCCGCCGCGATAGCGATTGGGAACATCCACAACGGAATCATGGCAGGAAAGTTAAACGGCGTAATGCCGCAACACACACCTAGGGGCTGAATCATTGAGTAACTATCAATATCCGTGGCAACATTTTCGACGGTTTCGCCCATCATATTGCTGGCAATGTTTGCAGCCTGCTCAACAACCTCTATACCTCGCCACACATCGCCTTTAGCATCCGCTAAAATCTTACCCGTTTCATGAGAAAGCAGTGTGGCAAGCTCATCATGATGTTCTTTGAGAAGGTGCTGATAACGAAGCATGACTCTGGCACGCTCGGATACTGCCACTTCCTTCCAGGATTGGAATGTCTCTTTCGCATTATCAATGGCGGCTTCCATCTCGTGATCCGTTGAGCAGGGAACGTACGCAATGACATCATTAGTGGCAGGATTGGTCACCTCAACCCAATCCGAAGTTTGAGATTCACGAAACTCTCCACCAATAAACAAGGGAACTAAACGAGTCATCATTTACTCCTTTCTGATTTCAATTAAAGCGGTATTTCAATGCCTATCGCCGTTGCCTCTCCACCACCGATACAAAGTGACGCAACGCCTCGCATCACTTTTTTGGCGTCTAGATCACCGTCGGTACCTAAAGCTTGTAGCTGACGCAAACTATGAATCAATGTCACCAGAATTCGAGCGCCACTTGCGCCTATCGGATGCCCCAGTGCACACGCTCCGCCTTTAATATTGACTTTACTCATATCAAGCCCAAGTTCTGCTACCGCGATTTGTGTCACGACAGCAAAGGCTTCATTTATCTCCCACAGATCCACTTCGTCAATTGACCAATCCAATTGGGACAACAACTGTTCAATCGCATAAACGGGAGCCAAAGTATATTCAGCAGGTTTTCTGGCGTGTGTGGCGTGAGACTTGATAACGGCGTGTGGCTCAAGACCTTGGTGGATCGCAGTCTCTTCATCCATTAGAACAAGCGCTGCAGCGCCATCGGAAATCGCACTCGAATTAGCCGCGGTCACCGTGCCTTTTTTATCGAATGCAGGTTTGAGTTGAGGGATTTTATCCAGATCATTCGAGCGCGGGTGCTCATCGTAATCCAGCGTTCCTTGTTCAGACTTGGTGTTGAGTTCAATCGGTGAGAGCTCGTCGGAAAATAAGCCTCGCTCTTGAGCTTCCAACGCACGTTTTGCCGACATCACTGCCCATTCGTCCATTTGCTCTCTGGTAAACTTAAGCCTGTCTGCGACGTGCTGAGCATAAACACCCATTAAGTGCCCTTCGTACGCATCTTGCAATCCATCGAGAAACATGTGGTCATACGTCGACTGGTGGCCCATGCGCATTCCCTTTCTCGCCTCTTTCAATAAATACGGCGCATTGGTCATACTCTCCATACCACCAGCAATGGCCGTTCGAATCGTTCCAGCTTTGATAAGATCGTGCGCCAACATGACGCTCTTCATGCCGGAACCACACACTTTATTGATAGTCGTACACCCTACATTCATGGGTAAATCCGCACCAATTGCCGCTTGTCTCGCCGGGGCTTGCCCACAACCCGCAGGGAGCACACATCCCATGAAAACTTCATCTACAGATGTCACATTCACTTCATGCGTCGCAGCCTTTATCGCTAGTGCACCTAATTGGGGAGCGGAGTAAGTTTGCAACTTTCCTTGAAAGCGCCCGATCGGCGTTCTCTTCGCGCTGACAATCCAGATGTCTTTTTCCATGATTCGCATTCCCTTGAGGTATATGTGAACACTAGACTGACTGATGACGCCCTTGCATGACATTGCTTACCAAGTGCTACGCCAGTCTTTGTCGCCCTTTCTCACTGACAAACTTTCATACTGCGATTTCTTGACGTTTACGTAAGCATAGCACTAGCCTTTACAATGAGATGAAAAAACACACCAAGTAGGCGTTTATCTTTCAAAATTTGCGTTCGGCCTTTCCGTTGAAGGTTCGATTTCCAGAAACTGGATTTTTATTCGAGGTAAGTATGTTATGGAAAAATACAAGATCAGTGACCTCGCCAAGGAGTTTGATATTACCACTCGCAGTATCCGGTTTTATGAGGACGTAGGTCTGATTGAACCAGAGCGAAAAGGCAACATGCGCGTTTATCAACGCAGAGATAAAATTCGTCTCAAACTGATTTTAAGAGGGAAACGGCTCGGTTTTTCACTGGCAGAAATTCGTGAACTTTTCGAGCTCTATGACATGCAACAAACCGAAGGACAGTTATTGAAAATGCTCAATATCATTGAAGATAAACAAGCCGTCCTACAACAGCAACTCAATGACATCAGCGTCGTAATGGCAGAGTTGAATGCCGCTAAAGAACGCTGTATTCAAACACTCAAAAGCAAAGAGACATAACCGCTATACTCAAATAGCGACACCGCAATCGGCTTTTCCACCTTACCTCTGATATCGGGAGACGTTATGAAAAGCACCTACGCCCCACTCAATTTCGGACTTGGTGATACCATCGATATGCTCCGAGACCACGTTAATGCCTTTGCTACGGAACATATTGCTCCCATCGCCGCAGATATAGACCGCGATAACCAGTTTCCGAACCATTTGTGGCCTTTGTTTGGAGAAATGGGGCTGCTCGGTGTCACCGTCGATGAAGAACTTGGTGGTGCAGGCATGGGATACCTTGCTCACGTTGTGGCGATGGAAGAGATCAGCCGAGCCTCTGCCTCCGTCGCTTTAAGCTACGGCGCTCATTCTAATCTGTGCGTCAATCAGATTTTTCGCAATGGCACGCCTTCTCAACGCAAGAAATACCTTCCCAAACTCATCGACGGTACGCACGTTGGCGCCCTAGCTATGAGTGAGCCCAATGCCGGTTCAGACGTGATAAGCATGCAACTGAAAGCGGAGAACAAGGGCGACTATTTTGTACTGAATGGCAACAAAATGTGGATCACCAACGGTCCCGACGCTGACATAGTGGTGCTTTACGCTAAAACGGATGTCAATGCAGGTTCACGAGGTATTACCGCATTCATTGTTGAACGCAACATCGAAGGTTTCAGCCATGCTCAAAAGCTGGACAAACTAGGCATGAGGGGCTCGAACACTTGCGAACTTGTATTTAACAATTGCGTAGTGCCGAAAGAGAATATTCTTGGCGATCTGAATCAAGGCGTCGAGGTGTTAATGAGTGGGCTGGATTACGAGCGCGTCGTCCTCGCTGCCGGACCACTCGGGATAATGCAAGCTTGCATGGACATTGTGGTCCCGTACATACATGAACGAAAGCAGTTTGGAAAATCCATTGGCGAGTTTCAGTTAGTTCAGGGCAAGATCGCCGATATGTACTCTCGAATGAGTGCAGCAAAAGCGTATGTATATACCGTCGCAGCGGCTTGTGATCGAGGTAACGCAACACGCAAAGATGCCGCAGGAGCGATTCTGTACAGTGCAGAACTCGCCACACAAATGGCACTTGATGCAATACAGTTGCTCGGTGGGAATGGCTACATCAATGAATACCCTGCTGGTCGTTTGCTACGTGATGCAAAGCTTTATGAAATCGGCGCGGGTACCTCAGAGATTCGCCGCATGTTAATAGGCCGAGAACTGTTCGAAGAATCTCGCTAAAGGAACATACGACAAGGAAGTCATTATGGCCATTATCAAAAGTAAAACTAAGCCAACTGACGAGTTATTTCTTTCCAATAAAGCTGCGATGGAAACGTTGGTCACTCAACTGAATCAACACATCGAGACAATCAAACAGGGAGGCGGTGAAAAAGCCATTCAGCACCAGAGGCAAAAAGGAAAACTCCCCGCCCGAGAACGCATCGCGCGCTTGCTTGATGACAACACTGACTTTCTTGAAATCAGCCAGTTTGCCGCCTGGCAAGTGTATGACGAATCCATCCCCTGCGCTGGCGTTATCGCCGGCATTGGTTTCATAGCGGGGATTCAATGTATGGTCATCGCCAACGATGCTTCGGTAAAAGGCGGAACCTACTACCCACTCACGGTAAAAAAACACCTTAGAGCGCAAGAGATAGCCCAACGTTGCCAACTCCCCTGCGTGTACTTGGTGGACTCCGGTGGCGCAAATCTCCCTCATCAGTCCGACGTCTTCCCCGACAAAGAACACTTTGGTCGCATTTTCTTTAACCAAGCGAGGATGTCAGCAAAAGGCATCCCTCAGGTAGCTGTTGTGATGGGGCTTTGCACTGCTGGGGGCGCATATGTTCCTGCCATGGCGGATGTGTCCATTATGGTCAAAGAGCAAGGCACCATATTTTTGGCGGGACCGCCTCTAGTTAAAGCGGCCACTGGCGAAGTCGTGACGGGTGAAGAGCTCGGCGGTGCAGACGTACATTGCCGCAAATCTGGTGTTGCTGATTATTACGCTGAAAATGATGAGCATGCCCTAATGCTCGCCCGAGAAGCCATTACCAATGCCAATAGAGCAAAACCGATTAAGCCGGAAAACACCGTGCTACCTCCCCGCTACGATGCAGAAGAAATCTACGGAATCGTGAATGCCAACTTACGACTATCATTCGACGTCCGAGAAATCATCGCCCGCATTGTCGATGATTCTGATTTCGACGAATTCAAAGCCTTGTACGGCAGAACGTTAGTGTGTGGCTTTGCTCGCGTTCACGGACACTTGATCGGCATTGTGGCAAACAACGGCATTTTGTTTTCTGAATCGGCACAAAAAGGCGCGCACTTTATTGAACTTTGCGCCAAACGGAAAACACCGCTTCTCTTTCTCCAAAACATTACGGGATTTATGGTCGGGAAAAAGGTGGAAGAAGAAGGCATCGCAAAACATGGCGCCAAGCTGGTGATGGCCGTCGCTTGTGCTGACGTACCGAAGTTTACCGTGATCATCGGTGGGTCGTACGGCGCTGGCAATTATGGCATGTGCGGCCGAGCTTATGATCCAACCATGATGTGGATGTGGCCGAACGCTCGTATTTCTGTGATGGGCGGAGAACAAGCGGCAGGCGTCTTAACACAAGTTCGAAAAGACGCGAAGGAACGCCAGGGAGAAGCATGGTCAGAGCAAGAAGAACATATTTTTAGAGAATCAATCATAGACTTGTATGAAACACAAGGACATCCCTATTTTGCGAGCGCTCGGCTATGGGATGACGGAATTATTGACCCCAAACAAACGCGTCAGGTGTTGAGTCAAGCGCTAACGGCAGCATTAAATGCCCCCATTCCTGATAGCGAGTTTGGCGTCTTCAGAATGTAAATATCCAGAGATAAATTAAGGAAGTAAGTATGCAGGAAATGCAACCAAGCATTATTCCCAACGCCCAAAGACAAGATGATGTTCTTTGGCATGTCGATGACAATGGCGTAGCGACCATCACTCTAAACAGAACAGCCAAGCACAATGCTTTTGACGCTTGTACGATCGACTTGCTGATCCACCGTCTAGATTATCTCGCTTTACGAACGGATGTGCGATGCTTGGTATTAAAAAGTAACGGCAAGCACTTTTCATCCGGGGCCGACCTGAATTGGATGCAGTCGATGGCCGACAGCACGAGGCAAGATAATTTCGTTGATGCCCAAAACTTGGCAAGACTCATGGAAACACTAGATTCGTTCCCTCAACCCACCATCGCGGTTGTACAAGGCTCCGCTTACGGCGGCGCGCTGGGATTGATTTGTTGCAGTGATATCGCCATCGCGAGCCAATGTGCTAACTTTTGCTTAAGTGAAGTTAAGCTTGGTTTAGTTCCGGCAACCATTGCGCCTTACGTCATGCGCGCGATGGGGAATCGACAAGCTAGACGCTATATCTTAAGTGGTGAAGTCATTTCAGCCGAGGATGCCGAACGGTTTGGTATTGTGCACGAAGTGAAAGAAGCCAAACAACTTGAAAGTGCGGTCGATAGCGTGATCAAGACGTTACTACTTAATAGCCCAGATGCGATGCGCAAAGCGAAAACGCTCTGTCACCAATGTCATCAAAACCCCATCGATCAACAACTGATTCACTATACTAGCAAGCTCATTGCGGACATTAGGGTATCGCCACAAGGCCAAGATGGCTTGCAAGCGTTTCTTGAAAAACGAAGCCCAAGTTGGGTAACCAAATCACAGGACAAGTAATGCTGCCTTCCAAAGTAAATATTGTCGAAGTAGGTCCACGAGATGGATTGCAAAATGAATCTCCTGTTGCGACCCAGACTAAAATCCGGTTGATCAACTTACTCTCTGATACTGGGCTAACGTATATTGAGGCGGGCTCTTTTGTTTCGCCCAAATGGGTGCCACAAATGGCGGACTCAACAGAGGTCATGAAAGCAATAACAAGGCGAAATCATGTTACTTATTCTGCCCTGACACCAAACCTAAAAGGCTTCGAACAAGCCTTGGAGGCTGGTGCCAATCAGGTCGCAATTTTCACTTCATCATCAGAAGGATTCAGCCAACACAATATCAATTGCTCGATTGCAGAAAGTTTAACTCGCTTCGAGCCTGTAATGCGATTAGCCACCAAACACAGCATCCCTGTTCGAGGTTATCTATCCTGCGTTGCAGATTGCCCTTACGACGGTCCAACAGCCCCTAAACAGGTGGCGAGCGTGACCAAATCGCTCATCGATTTAGGGTGCTATGAAGTATCCCTAGGCGATACAATCGGCACAGGCACGCCAAATCGAATTGCAGCCATGCTGGAGGCCGTCATGTTGGTTACACCTCTCCCCCTGCTTGCTGTCCATTTCCACGATACATGGGGACAAGCGCTCGCCAATATTCATCAAGCATTAAGTATGGGCATCAATACCATCGACAGTAGTGTAGCTGGGCTGGGTGGATGCCCATACGCTCATGGGGCCTCGGGGAATGTCGCGACGGAGGATGTACTGTATTTATGCCAAGGATTAGGGATCGAAACGGGGATCGACTTGGAGCTGTTAGCAAAAGCTGGCTGGATGATCAGCGAAGAGCTTAATCGAGAACCCACGTCAAAAGTATCGCTAGCTTTGCGTAACCGTATGACATCTCTAACATAAGACGTTTATTAAACCTCGTAGTTTGCTTTAATACCAATATCAAAATGAAGTGGCATCCGCCACTTTGATATAGACAGGAAACCCATAATTAAGCCAGACAACCCTGTTGCAATATTCGCTACCGTCAGTATTTCGAAACAAAACGCAAAGGTTGCGATGGCAAGTAGCACTGGCACCGCTTTCAAGCCTGGAACTTTAAAACAAAAGGACTCTTTCAGCGCCACACCGGAAAAAGTGACAAAGACAAAACCAAGAGAAAGCCACACGCGGGATAAGTCTGGATCGCTCACCATGAAGAGCAGTCCCACCCAAGTTGACCAGCTAATGACAGTACGCACAGTTTTACTGTAGACATGGATATTTGCTGCAGTTAATACACCTGCAATGGCGATGAGCAGCAACACATTTCGATCATAAAATGCCGAACCTTCAATAAGGTGCAAACCCGATATCGTCATCGCGATAAGTCCAAAGGCAAATACGCTAATTCCTAAACGGTATAAACAGACACTTAAAATATCTAAAAAGTCTAGTGATTCCTTATGCTCAGTATTGGCCATGCTTCACTCCTAAATTGTTCCCTACCCACATTTCTTGAAGCTACCTAGGGATAGACAAACGAAATCGCCCGCCAGTACGGTAAATAATAAGAGAAAATAAGATAAGCACACAGCCTACTAGCTTATTTGCCGTTAGCACTTCGCCATACCACAGCACGCTCAGAATGACGGTCCAAACTGGCTCTAATATCATGATCAAGGCAGCATTACCTGCCTGAACAAATTTTTGCCCCATGGTTTGCATTACGTAACGCAAGCTCGTCGCTAGCAAGGTGCTCAACGCGAACCACCACCAAATGGAGGAGTCAACCTCTGCCGGAAAAGACTCCATAAAGAAAGAAACCAACAAACCTAAACAACCAGCAGAAAAAAGCTGCACGCAAGTAAGCAGCAACACAGGTAATTTTTGAGAGTATTTACTGTTCACATTAAAATGAAGCGCAAGAACAAGTGCCGCCCCAAGAAACCAAAATTGACTGGCCGATTGCTTCCAACCGCCAACTAAAGAGAGACAGGCGAGCCCTAATACCGCGATAGGCAAAGAAAGCCAGAAAATTCGTTGTGGTCGTTGACGAAACATAACCCACGCAACAATAGGCACAAATAGCATGGAGAGACTCATGATAAATGCGCCTTCCCCAAGCGTGTCGCTGATGGAGATGGCGTAAATCCATGTCATAACGGCACTACCTAACAGTAGCCCGACACCACCAGCAGAAAGCACATCTCTCAAATTCGCTTTCAACAAAGGTCGATAGCACAACGGCAGCAGGCAGAGTGATGCAATAGTAAATCGCGCCCCGATAAAGCCGAAAGGTGGTAAACCCTGTATTGTTTCCTTAGAAAAGATCCAACCAAGTGCCGCGATCATCGTTGTCGCAACCAGAATAACCGTCGCTTTGCGTTCTGAGTTAAACATAAGTACTCACAAAATATGGAACACAGTATCGCAGCAAGGGAAGTTTGCTGCGCTGTTGTATCAATTTGAAAGGAGTTTCTGTCGAGCGGAAGTGAAAGCCCGACTCTCTCCTATGTTGTTAAGCAGATTGAAGTTCTGCGGTCGGATACATTAAAGGCAGGCAAAGTCTTAAGGCAAGCGTTTTCGTATACTAAATTGCCTAAGCATCTTATGCATTAAACAAACTGGCTAAAACTTGGACCGGATGTCGAACTACCTCCCCTTCAAAACGCTTAACTTGACTGCGGCAGGAATACCCCGTGGCTAACACACGCTCAGTGGGCAGGTTCTTTATATTCGGTTTCCAACTCAGCTGATAAATAGCTTCAGACGTACTTTTCTTATCCACTTCATGGCCGAATGTCCCTGCCATACCGCAACATCCCGTAGGTATCACATGCAGCTTTAAACCAAAGTGATAAAAAATAGACTGCCAAGATTTCTCAGTCAGCGGTATTTTTGTCTTTTCTGTGCAATGCGCCATCAAATACCAAGGCTCTTCATCTGATGTGCTTACAGCTGGCCATTCATCGAGTGTATCCACCAGCCATTCATGAGCCGTATAAACTGTAAATTCGCCTCGCTTTTCTTTTAGAACCTGATGGTATTCATCACGATAACAAAGCACTAAGGCTGCATCGATACCGATCATAGGAATTTCAAGATCAGCAACTTGGTTGAGAAAGTCCGAGGTGTTTTGTGCATTTCTGGCGAATTTCTTAAGGAAACCTTTTACATGTTGAGCTTTCCCATTAGGTTTGAAAGGCAGAACAACAGGGTGTTTCCCTAACCGCTGCAATAACTGAATAAAGTCCGCAACCAACTCGGCTTCATAAAAGCTGGTAAATGGATCTTGAACAATCAAGACGTAATTTTGCTTCACTTCTGGGGAAAGCGATTCTAGATACGCAAAGTCGAACGGGCTCACTCCAAGTGCCTGACATCGACTTTGCAACGTAGGGATCGATAGCACTGGCGAATCAACAAAACCGATGGATGTCTCTAATACTTGCGTAACAGGCCTACTAGATGCAATTTGATTAACCAACTTGGGAGCTTTTGCCATAATCGGCAACAGTTGCTCAATATTCGACACCAGATAGTCGCGCAGCGGTCTGCGATAACGAGAGTGATAGAGGTTTAAAAAACGCGCTCTAAAATCAGGTACATCAACTTTAACAGGGCACTGACTCGCACACGCTTTGCACGCTAGACAACCGCTCATCACCTCATAAACTTCATGCGATAGGTCATCAGATGCGGGGCGAGATATCAGTTGACTCAGCTTCTGAGCCAAAAGCTTAACCGATAACGTTTGATTGAGAAGTTGCTGTTCGTTAGCGAGCAAATCGAAGCCACTGTCATTAAGACGACGCAGCCATTCACGCATTATCCCTGCCCTCCCTTTCGGAGAGTGGCGACGATCGGCTGTTACTTTAAATGATGGACACATTGGGCTATCAGCATCGTAATTAAAACACAGCCCATTGCCATTGCAAGACAGCACGGGCTTAAGCGACTCTCGGACTTCTACGGGGATCTGACGATCATAGTAGCCACGCTTAGTCGCTGTGACTTTTACCATTTCAGCGTCGCTATTCAGTGGCGTGCAAATCTTGCCCGGGTTCATTTTATTGTCGGGGTCAAACGCCGCTTTAATACGCCTTAATTCAATAAAGAGCTCATCACCAAAGAAGGCAGGTCCATATTCTGAGCGATATCCTTTACCGTGCTCTCCCCACATTAAACCATTGTATTTTGCCACCAGCGCGACCACATCATCGGACAGTTGATGCATCAACGCTTCTTGCTCAGGGTCACACATATCGAGCGCTGGACGCACGTGAAGGACGCCAGCATCCACATGCCCAAACATGCCATAATGCAGGTTATTGCGGTCTAGCAACGTACGAAATTCCGCGATAAAGTCCGCTAAATTTTCAGGCGGCACACAGGTATCTTCCGCAAATGCAATGGGCTTTGCCTGACCTTTGGTCGCGCCAAGCAGCCCAACCGCTTTCTTGCGCATGCCATAAATGGCCTGGATGTCTTGGGGTTCGCGACAGACTTGATACCCGATGATACCACTGCGTCGGTGAGCCATTTCTTTATCGAGAATTGAAAGTAAGCGTTCAACTTTATCTTCAATATCATCGCTGTGACTGCCTGCGAACTCGACAAAGTTAATCCCTTGCATCTCTTTGCCCTGCACATCTGAGATCGCGTGTTTTACCGAGTGCCAGACAATGTCTCCTCTTGCAAGATTGAGCACTTTTGCATCAACTGTCTCAACCGATAGAGCCTCTGCTTCGACCATCAAGGACGCATTTCGTAGCGCAGAGTCAAAACTATCGTATTTAACGTTCACTAATAGTCGCGTGGTAGGTATTCGCGTAAGATTGAGCTTAGCTTCAGTGATAAAAGCTAACGTACCTTCAGAGCCACATAATATTCTCGTGACGTCAAACGCTTCACTCTTGTCGTTGATGGCGTTTTTTAGGTCATAACCAGTATGAAATCGGTTCAGAGGAGGAAACTTATCCAGAATCTGTTGACGCTTGTCTCGACAAACTTTCTCCGTAATTTTTAACGCTCGCGATACTACATCACTGTTTAACCATTTGTTTTGTTGAATTGCTTCGGTATCGAGCACCGAACCATCCGCCAATACCGCTTTGAGCGCCAACACATGATCCGAGGTTTTACCATATTGCAAAGAGCCTTGGCCTGATGCATCGGTATTAATCATCCCACCCAATGTTGCGCGATTGCTGGTCGATAGATCTGGAGAGAAGAAATAACCATAAGGGCGAACGATGTCGTTGAGTTGATCTTTGACTATCCCAGTCTCCACTCTCACCCAGCCTTCCTGCTCGTTAATCTCTAACACTCGATTCATGTAGCGAGACAGATCAACCACGATCCCCGAGTTCAATGATTGTCCGTTGGTGCCCGTTCCGCCTCCTCTGGGCGAAAAGGTCAGGTGCTTAAATTCATCATGTGCACTGACCTTGCCAAGTATTACCACATCATGATGGTTGGCAGGAAAAACGACCGACAAAGGAAGTTGCTGGTAGACGCTGTTGTCAGTCGCCATGCTCAATCGAGTGGTATAACGAGCATCAGTATCCCCCTTGAAACCAAGCTGTTTAAGGGTGTTAAAGAACTTGATAACCACAGGATCAGAGGAAACCTGTAGCGGAAGTGCAGGAAGCATAATTTGAATCAGTGCCTTACGGTTGTCTTTTTAGGTTCATAACATGAATGTGGAGTTAAAAGCGGTAGAGGCGCTTGGGGTTATCGACCAGAATCTTACTAAACAGTGTCGTATCTTGCGTCCAGTGCCACAAGGTATCTAACAACTGGCCATCATTTGGCATCTCAGCAGCAAAACATGGGTGAGGCCAATCCGATCCCCAGACGCATTGCTCTTCATTCGCTTCTAACAAAGCTTGAGCAAATGGAGAAACGTCATCATAAGGCGGTGATTGAGGCGACAAACGATACGGTGCCGACAATTTTGTCCACACTTTCCCTTCGGCCTTAAGCTTCAATAAGGTTTGAAAACCAGGATGAGAAATCAGCTTGTTTGTTGGCATATGTCCAATATGATCAATCACGACGGGCACGGGTAAAGCCCTTAATCGGTGATATAAGTCATCAAACTGCGAAACATCAATTAAGCATTGAAGGTGCCAGTGTCGCTCTGCAAGGCGAGCCGCTAAACGTTCAACATCACGCCACTCAATACCACCTTTAAACAGCAAATTCATCCGCACCCCACAAAATCCGGCTTCTTGTAGCTCATCCAGCGTTTGCTCGGACACATCCGCATCCACGACCGCGACGCCTTTGTAGTCGTAACCTTGTTGGCGTAAATACCGTAATGTATCAAGATGCAACTGGTTGTCATTGCCATACACACTCGGCTGAACCAGCACGCCATGACGGATGTTTAATTGCTGGTGCAAATGCAGGTACGCGCCGACGCTGGCATCGGGTGGCGTGTAGGTTCGCGTTTCACAGTACGGATAACGTGAAGAAAAAACGTGGGCGTGACAATCAACCGCGCCTTCAGCAATCGCGATTGTTGGTTTATTTACAAATGGGTCAGCCGCTTCACAAAATGGAATTATGCTCATCGAAAATCATCCTGTCAGAAAGGTAGAGGTGCCATCAACGAAAGCACCTCTTGAAGACTTAACTGAAGTTCTCACTCAACCAGTTCGCGATCACGCCAGAGAACTGAATAAACTTAGGATCGTCGTCCAACATCCACTCGGTGTGACCACCTTCAGGCAGTAAGAATAGAGATTTCGGCCCAGGGTATTTCGCGTACAGCGACTTTGCTTCGGTCACTGGGTGAAGGTCGTTTTCTGCACCGTGCGCAATCAAGATTGGCGCGTCTGCAAATCGCTCGTCCAGTAGAGCTTCCGGTTTGAAATTGATGAGAGAATCCGCAAAATCCAGATCAGATGTCACGCCGTAGCCCGGCGCTTTGACCAGTTCAGTGAATACATATTCGCGGCTTACTGGATCAAGCGGGTAGATTTCAAATGGATCAATCCCCTGCTTTTCTCCACCAAGAGCAAGACGTGTACGCTCTTCTAACATAAATTGACGGAACGCTTTCCAGCCGTGCTCGCCACGTTGAGCAACCTGAACACGTACCGCATCATAAAAGCCGTTCATGGAGATAAGGCCATCAATCGCATCTTGGCAAACTCTGTAAGCATCAAGAATTAATCCCCCCGCCATGCCCCAGCCAGCCAGTACGACTTTGCGGCCTTCCTCGTCAGCGCGCTGTTTCACAACCGCAACCGCGTTCGCGATGTCGCGTACTTGTTCATCCAAAATAACTCGCTCACGAATGCCCTCAGATTCACCAAAGCCACGGTAGTCAAATCCGAATACCGTAAAGCCCTTCGCAGTTAAGGCTCTCGCGTAACGCTCTGGGTGAATATTTTTTTGCCCAGTAAAGCCTGAGCAGACAATAACGATCGGTAAGTCTGGGTTGTTAACGTTCTCGTCAGTAAAGAAAGCGCCATCAAGGCGTAGACCATCACTAATTACTGGGGCTTTTTGTTCAATCATAATTATCTCGTCCAAATGAATGTGTATGCTCGACAAAGAACTCCTTGTCTTAAGTCACATCATGTTCGAATTTTGATATCAATAATTTAACAATTGCGACATTCTTATCCAGAAATACGACATAGATGAACTGCCCACTTGGTGACCACAGAGAATGAAAACGACACACACGTATCGCATTGGTTTTTTCCTTATTCCTGATTTTTCGATGCTCTCTTTTTCGGCGGTTATCGAACCTCTTCGAATGGCCAACCGCCTCGCTGGTTGCGATTTGTATCAGTGGGATATTTATGGATTCGAAGATAAAGAAGTATCGGCCAGTAATGGCGTTTCATTCTCGCCAACACAGTCAATCAACAACATTGCTCATTTAGACTTGCTGCTGGTTGTGGCAGGTATTGGCGCCCATGTTGCTGCTGCGAGTGGCTCGGTGAATCAGTGGTTAAAACAGGCGCTTCGTCAAGGCATCGCCGTGGGCTCGACTTCGACAGGCAGCGTGTTGTTAGCAAAAGCTGGCCTGTTAAAAAACAAAACGTGTACCGTGCATTGGGAGTCCGCCAACAGCCTGGCAGAGGAGTTTCCAAACATTAACGTGACCAGTGAGTTGTACGAATTCGACCCACGCACACCAACTTGTTCGGGCGGCTTAGCCGGTTTGGATATGATGCTTCATTTAATTACAAACCAACATGGGAGCGACTTGGCGAATCAAGTGGCTGAGCAATGCATTCACCCTGCGATTCGACCAGCGCATGATAAACAGCGGATGTCGTTAATTCGTAAGCACAACATCCGCCACCCGCGCCTGCTCGACGCTGTAGAGATCATGGAAGCCAACATGGAAGAGCCGCTAAAGTGCTATGAAATTGGCGAACAAGTAGGATTATCGGTCAGGCAGATGGAAAGATTATTTTTGCAATACTTGCAAGACAAACCAGGCAATTACTACCTTCAATTGCGCTTAGAACGCGCTCAACATTTGTTGTTGCAAACCATGCTGTCCATCACTCAAATCAGCACCGCTTGTGGGTTCAGTTCTACATCGTATTTTGCGCGCTGCTACAAAAAACGCTATGAAAAAACGCCGCGTGAAGAGCGACGTTTAGCTTAAGATTGAGTAAGAGAAAAGAAGTTCGATCTCATCGTGATGTGTCAGACGGCTTATCAGACAAAGTGCCTTGGTAAAGCAGTGATAGCCAAGCAAGTACCTGCTCTTTACTGGCTTTATCAAGTTGCAAACAGCCCTCTTCTATCGCTGACACGCGCGAAGCGGACAATTCTTTCTCTGCCAAAGTGCGAAACTTACCTTGCATCTCGTCTCGACTGAGAGGATTTTCAGGATTACCTCGCGCAATACAGGGAGGCGAAGTCAGTTTGTCGCCATTTTTCAACGTCACCACGACATGCGCCCAGCGTTCGGCTGGAAACTTATCATTGTAAGCAGGCTCTTCAATTAACTTCATCCGCTCCGTAATTGCCAAGCGAGCAGGATCTTTCAGTCCTTTGGTAACGGCTTCTACCGTGACCGTATTATCCATGACCACACTCGCGACTGAAAATGGCAAACTGTACTGAGCCTGCTCGGTTGTCTCAGGGCGCTTGGTATGCAGGCACACCGCCTGGTGAAAGCTGTGAACTTCGATAAGTTCAATCTCATCAGGTTTTAGTTTATTTTCTTGTTGCAGCGCTCTCACCGCTTCAACCGCGGGTTGAGCCCAACGACAAACCGGATACGGTTTAAAGTATTGCTCCAGAATATACCAGCGCTGCCCTAAATCTGCCCACAAAGCGTGAGTTTGTTGGTCCAGCAGAGTCACGGCTGGCGCGCCAGTAAATCCTTCTTCTGCCAGCTCTGCACTGGCAAAGCCCGCCATTGCTCCCCAGCCAGAGCCGTCTTTGAGCATGGTTGGATGTTCAATACAACGCATCATTTGGCTGCGTGGACCATAAAACTCAGCAATGCCGAGCGCATGCTCTGTTTGTGCCTCCGTTAAGTCTTTTCTTCTTGCAGACACCGCAGCGACGCCCAACGCATTCCAAGCACCAGAAGTATGATAATCACAAGCGGTTTGATGCAGCGCGATTCCGGCGCGAGTTGCTATTTCGTAGCCAATGACAAGGGACGTTAATAACTCTTCTCCCGTAACTGCTGAATCATGCATACTGGCGAGCAGCCCCGGCAAAACAGCGACGCCGACATGACCTTTCGTCAGGACTTGGCCGTCGTGCGCGTCCATACTGTCAATCAACATGCCGCCATATAGAGTTGCCCCACAACCACTAGCCGTGTGATCAGAAAACAGCATCGGCGTATCACCGGCAAACTGCTTCTGCGCGAGTTTGGCTACCATGTTTTGCAGCTGCGTCGCTTTAGCAGCTGCGGCGACACCTAACAAATCCAAGACGCAATATTTCGCTTGTTCAATAACGTCAGCAGGAAGCTGTTCAAAGGTTAATTCGTGAATAAATCGATGAATAGATTGCATCATCTACTGCTCCAGTTTTAGCGTTTTGCCTTCGACAATAGCGTTGTGATCAATGGTGTATTGCTGTCTCGCATGGTAGGCAGCTCGAATCTGGCTTTATCAATATCGTCCAATGACAAGGTCGCAGTTATCAAGGTTTCACCGTCTTCTGCCTGCGCCAATAGCTCACCCGTTGCAGACAAAATACAGCTTCCTCCCCAAAACCACGCTTCGCCCTCTGGCCCGTAACGGTTGGCCATCAAAACTGGGGTTCCGTAGAGCACCGCATAGAATTTAACGTTAACTAACCAGTTGTCTTCATTGGAAAAGTCTTTACTGACAATACTGCTGGCCGAGTTGATCGGCGCGAGCAAGATTTCAGGCTTATCGAGTAGCGCGCAATGAACCAAAGGTGGATTCCATAAATCGGCGCAAATTAAAACCGAGCCTCGCCAATTATCATCAAGAGACACGCTGGTGGTTGCGTCTCCCGAATGAAACCACTTGCCCTCTTCAAGCCCACCATAGGTTGGTAAATTGATTTTGCGATGCACAGCAACCACCGTACCACCGAGCAACCAAGCCATCGCGTTGTAGTACTCTCCCGGAGCGGCCTGTTCAACAAAGCCGACAATCACGGACATGTGAGGTGCAAGTTGCGCAAGCTCTTTAAGCCGAGCATCATCACGCTTCATGGCAACTTCACGCACAGAAGATTGGAGCTGGTATCCGGTCAAGGAGAGTTCAGGAAATAGCAATAGCTGCGACCCCAAGGCCGCAGCTTGCTTTATGTAATCCTGATGAGTATTCAGATTGGCATTCACCTCGCCTAACTGGGCGTTGATTTGGGCCACACTGACTTGCAGGATAGTCATGGTATTACCCCAAGTTATGCTCAGATAGGAACTGGCTTGCGACTTCTGAGATCGAACGTCGCTCCACATCAACTTGTTGATTCAAAGTCGACATCGTATCGCCATCGATCGCCGCAGAAAGCGCGTTCATTTGCTCGGCAAGCTCTGGGTTCGCATCTAGCGTTTCTTGGCGAACCACAGGTGTGATCGCGTAATCAGGGAAAAACTGTTTGTCATCCGTTAAAACGGTAAAACCGAATGCTTTGATACGACCATCTGTTGCAAATACAAGCGCAGCATCGACTTCTTTCCCTTTTAGCGCATCATAAGTTAACCCAGTATCCATGCGTTTCACTTGGTCACGTGAAGCTTTGAATTTGTAGGTTTTCTGTAAAGGTCGGAAGCCATCTTTTCGTGCATAGAATTCCGCATTCAAAGCGATGGTCATTGGCGGGTCTTGGCGCATTTGCTCGGCGAAGTCGGATAAGGTTGAAATGCCACGTTGTTTCGCATCGTCACTGCGCATAGCGAGCGCGTAGGTGTTGTTCGCTTTTGAAGGGTTAAGCCAAACTAGACCTTTCTTCGCATCGAGTTCCTTAACGCGTTGATACACTTGCTCTGCTGGGAGCTTGTCTTTGACTTTGTTGTAAATGATCAGTGATGTGCCCGTGTATTCCCAATAAAGATCAATCTGGCCGTTTTCTTGCGCTTTACGCAAAACCGCACTGCCCATGCCCGAACGTTTATCAACGTCGTAGCCTTTTTTGGTTAAATATTGAGACGTGATTTCCGTTAAAAGCTGTTGTTCTGTAAAGTTTTTACCACCTACGACGATTTCCGCAGATGCGTGAAAACTTGAAAGCAGTACACCAACGGCCAGCAAGCGGCGAGTAATTTGCTTCAACATGTTTGACTCCTGTCTGTGTTCAATTTTTAGGATTGTTATTGTCTAGCTCTAATAGGGTTACAGCCTTTAGGTACAGTGACATAAGAAACGGCTCCTACCACACTGTCGATAGCGATAGCCAGCATCGCTGTAGGAATAGCGCCTGCCAGCATCATGATGGGTTCATCCAGATCAATACCGGTAAAAATGAGCTCCCCTAACCCACCGCCACCAATTAAGAAGGCCAGTGGAACGGTGCCCACGTTGACAGCTAACGCCGTGCGGATACCGGCAAAAATGACGAACAGTGCATTAGGAATTTCAACCTGAAATAACATTTGTAACTCGGTCATACCAATGCCTGACGCCGCTTCTTTTAAATGAGCGGGCACTTCTTTCAGCCCGATGTAGGTGTTTCTGACAATCGGCAACAACGAGGCAATCGTCAGCCCAAATACCGCAGGCACGGTGCCAATGCCAAGAAAGCTCATTGCCAGCGCAAGAATAGCTAAAGTAGGAATCGTGGTCCCCACATTCAAAACCTGCATCGCCGATTCTGCGACTTTCTGAAAACGAGGACGGCTGAGCAATACGCCGACGGGAATAGCGATTAGGATCGCCAATCCACCAGACAGCAGCACCAGTTCAATGTGCTGAACCGTCAAATAAACAATGTCTTCTTGGTAGTAGAGGAAATCATCGATCGTACCCGCGCCTTGTAAATAAATACCCAACGCAAAGACACACGCCAATAAAACGAAATAGTAGGTTTGTTTTAGCTGATTGGTCACGATGCCTCCTTAGCCTGATGCAATGGCTGTGGCTCACTAAGAGAGGTATCGCGCTGATAAGTTGCGCCTAGATAATGGGTAATGCCGCGCTGTGTGACTTCGCCCACTAAGCGGCCATTCTCGTCAACACACGGCATCCAAACAATGTCGTGCGTGAACATCTTCGACGCGACTTTACGCAGATCATCCGTGGTTCGGGCGATTGTTTTCAGGCCGACATAATGTTCGCCGCAGTACCCCTTCATATTGATTGCGGTAGCTTTTGGCACATAGCCGATAGGTTGGTGTTGGTCATTCACTAATATCACGGCGTCGCGATACCCATACGCGTCAATTTTGGTTAGAGCGTCGGCAAGCGTATCGTTAGGTTTCACGTACGCAAAAGTGGTCTGCATGACGGACTCAGCCGTCACTAAGCGTAGACGTTTAAGTGCGCGATCATCTCCGACAAAGTTTTTCACGAAATCATCTTTCGGGTGTGCGAGCAAATCGTCAGGCGTATCGTACTGAACCAGGTGACCATCACGGAAAATCGCAATTCTATCGGCCATTTTGACCGCTTCATCAATGTCATGACTGACAAACATGATGGTCTTGTTGAGCTCTTGCTGCATTTTAAGGAACTCATCCTGGATTACTTCACGGTTGATCGGGTCAATCGCGCCAAATGGTTCATCCATCAGCATGACGGGAGGATCCGCAGCCAGAGCTCGGGCAACACCAATTCGTTGCTGCTGTCCGCCAGACAACTCATTTGGATAACGATTAAGGAAGACACTAGGATCAAGAGCAACCATCTCCAATAGCTCTTTTGCACGCGTCATGTACCTTGCCTTATCCCATCCTAATAACTTGGGAACCACCGCGATGTTTTCGCCGATCGTCATGTTGGGAAATAACCCAATTTGCTGAATAACATAACCGATATTGCGGCGCAGAGTGACTGTATCCATCCCAGAAGTATCTTCACCACCAAGATAGATCTTGCCCGATGTCGCGGGAATAATTCGGTTGACCATTTTCAGCGTGGTGGTTTTGCCACAACCGGATGGGCCAAGTAACACACAAATTTCACCACTGGGAACTTCCATCTCAATGTGATCTGCGGCAGTCACCGGGCCATTAGGCGTTTCAAAAATTTTGGTTAGCTTGTCAATTTTGATCATTTGAATGTCCCTATTATTTGTCCTTTATCGAGCTGCAGTCAGGCCCGGTGGCGTTAATCTTTTTTGTAGTCGAATCAATCCATAATCCGCGATGATAGCCAGAAGGCTGACGGCGATGGCACCAACGATCAGTTGTCGAGGATCACTTTGCGAGATGCCGCGGCTGATAAACACGCCCAACCCTCCTGCTCCGATATACGCGGCGATCGCCATAACGCCAATATTCATTACTACTGCCGTTCTCACACCCGCCATAATCACCGGAATCGCCAATGGAATTTCCACCATTTTCAAACGCTGAAAAGGCGTCATCCCGATGCCGCGAGCAGCCTCTCGGAGTGACGGTTCTACGTTGTGAATGGCGGTATAAGTGTTGCGAATAATAGGCAGCTGAGAATAAAGCAGTACGGTAATCACGGCGGGCACGTAGCCAATCCCATGACCAATGGTCGATAAGAGAGGAATCATCAAACCAAACAGTGCGATTGAAGGAATGGTGATAATGATGGATGCTATGTAAAGCACCACTTTCGCAACGCGCTCATTTTGTGTGATAAGAATGCCGATAGGTACGCCAGTTAGGATGGCAAGCCCAACAGCCAGAGCGACCAAAGAGATGTGCTCCATGGTAAGCGTACCTAGCAGCGCTAAGTTATCTATGGTGAAATTTAGTAAGTCCAAGTAGGTCTCCCCCAACTGTGATTCGCAACCAAGTTAACAGGAGATTAAATTACGCTACTTTTTATTAACAGTGTTGTAAAATAGCGACACGTTAAGATAGAAATACGAAATATTAAGGAGGGAAATAATTGGCTTTCTCATCACCAAAAAAAAGCGCTTTATTGGCGATGAGCAGCAGTAGTAAACAAGTTGATTATATCGGAACTGAAAAAAGCCATTGATAGCATGAAGAACCCACTACAATGAGCGGTTAAATTGCTCCACAGCCTCTACGACACGGCTAGCGCCATCTTGTATTTCGTTCATCACATTCCCCGCTTTTTCTGAAAGTTCTAGCGTATCTAGTGCTTCTTTTTGGCATTTGGCGATCAGTTGGACAGCATTATCGGTTCGCTCTAAGTTTTCAGTTACCATTGTGACAATTTCATCAGTGGTCGCATTGGTTCTTGTGGCAAGCTGTCTGACCTCGTCAGCAACAACGGCAAAGCCTCTACCATGCTCACCCGCGCGAGCTGCTTCTATCGCCGCATTTAACGCTAGTAAGTTAGTTTGGTCTGCAATACCACTGATGCTATTAACCAGTTCACTAATGCGTGATGAGTGCGCTTTGAGCTCGTCAATGGCCGTATTCGCTTGCTGCATCTGGTCAGACAGTGTTTGCACCTTTTCTAGCGTCGAACCTATCACTTGCTGACCTTGCAGTGTTTGTGTTCCGGTCTCTTGAGAAACTTCATTAGCCAATTGCGCAGCCTGAGCCATTTGCTGCTCTTGCATCACCTGCTGGGTGATGTCGGTCGCGAACTTGACGACCTTGTAGAGCTCTCCTCTATCGTTATGGATAGGATTATAGGAGGCTTCTAACCATACCTCTTCACCGTAACGGTTAACTCGCTTAAATCGGTCTGAAGCAAACTGTCCTTTTGCCAAACGTTGCCAGAACTCGCGATAAGCTTCAGAACCAGCCTCTTCCTGATCGCAGAACATACGATGATGCTTCCCTTTAATTTGATCCAGTGTATAACCCATCGTACTAAGGAAATTATCATTGGCCTTTAATACATTACCATCTAACGTGAACTCAATAACCGCCATAGAACGGCTCAACGCATTCAGCATGTCCTCTTGCTCACGCGATGCTTTGATCGTTCGCGTAAGCTCAGAAGCAAACACAAAAAAGCTTTCGACTTCTTGATGTTCGTTTAAAACAGGCTGGATAACCGTTCGTAACCACGCTTCTTCGCCGTTGCCTTTAAGTACTTGCATCGCGCCATTCCAAAATACTTTGTCTTGAACGGCTCTCTTCATTCGATGAAAGTGCTCTGTATTGCGCGAATTTGATGGCACCAACTCGGTAATCGGTTTCGCTAAAATATCCGCATCAGTGAAAAAGAGTTGTTGCTGAAGTTTTGTATTTACAGAGGTAATGCAGCCTTTCTTATCCAGCGTTAAGCGAAGCATTTCTTCATCTAAACTGTGTTGGATTTGCTGCAAGCGTTGCAGATCCTGCTTTAATCGTTGGTTTTCTTGCTGAAGCGACTTATTAAAAAACATGACTTTCTCTCATTTAACTAATCTTCGAACTAGTCAACGGTTTATTATTTATATGCCCAATAGCCTGCACAGATACGATTTCGTTTGATCGTTCTTCAAACGCAACTCCTGTCTCCGAGCTGAGATACCGACATGACATAAGGCTATTTTTCTTTGGTATGACTTAAGCGCAGTATACTGGAATTTCTTCACCGCCCAAGTTGTTTATATATTTATCAATATTAAGGCAATTGGCAGCTATTAGAGATCTGTATTAATGCGGATAGTTGTATGGAGAAAGGATGTATTTGGATCAAAAAAAGCCCTTTCCATAAAGGAAAGGGCTTTGACTTAGTTCCCAAAATTTTTGCCGTTTTACAGCAGTTCCACCGACTGTTGAGCAATTACCCACTCTTCATTGGTAGGAATAACTAGTGCTTTCGCACCGAGCAACTCAGATGTTGCAATAACACCTGCGTTGCCAAATCTTGCATCTTCGTTGCCTTTCTCATCTTCAACAAAACCTAGCAGTTTTAGGTTTTTCAAGATTTCACGACGAATTGGTAGTGAGTTTTCACCAATACCACCAGTGAAGATGATGCCGTCTAATGAGTCCAGAGCAGCTAGGTAAGAAGTAATGTATTTCGCAACGCGGTAAGTGAAGATTTCAAATGCCAACTTCGCACGTGAGTTACCCGCTTCCATGGCTTCTAGTACACCACGTGCGTCACTTGTTACACCGGATACACCTAAGAAGCCTGACTTCTTGTTCATCATCTCGAACACTTCGTCTTTTTCCCAACCTTTACGGAAAAGGAACTCGATAACACTTGGGTCGAGGTCACCACAACGAGTGCCCATCATTAGGCCAGCTAGCGGCGTCAAACCCATACTTGTATCAACACATTCGCCATTTTTAACCGCACTCACTGATGCACCGTTACCTAAGTGCACGGTGATAAAGCTGCTTTCTTCAACCGGTTTATCTAGCATTTTCGCTGCTTCACGGCTTACGTAGTAGTGGCTTGTGCCGTGAGCACCGTAACGACGCACTTTATGCTCTTCGTAAAGCTCGTAAGGAAGCGCGTACATAAACGCTTTTGCAGGCATTGTTTGGTGGAAAGCAGTATCAAACACAGCGAATTGAGGCAGTGAAGGGAATGCTGCCATTGCTGCTCGCATGCCTTCTGCATTCGCTTTGTTATGAAGTGGCGCTAGCTCAGCAAGACGCTCAACTTCTTGAATAACTTTTTCATCGACTTTTACTGTGCCTTTAAAGGTTTCGCCACCAGCAACAATGCGGTGGCCTACAGCTACAAATTTTGAGCTCAAACCCAAAGTCTCGAGTAGTTTTACCACTCGCTCAACAGCGTACTGATGATGGTTACCGCCAGCAGGAATTGCTTCAACGGTTTTTTCTCCCTGATATTTCCAACTGATTTCAGCTTCAGGTAGGCCAAAACACTCACCAATACCTGATACCAAAGCTTCACCGGTTTCAGAATCAATAACAGCAAATTTTAATGAAGAGCTACCAGAGTTGATCACCAGTACAAACGAATTAGACATGAAATAGTTATCCTGTTGTAGAGCAGAGGTTGTAATAGCGCTTGTGCGCTGCGTACTTCTTGTTTGCCCCTCTATTATTCAATAATTTTTTAATCTTTCAACAATCTTTTAGTAAAAGCGATTTGATTGAACAAATTTTGTTGATCTGTAGCAAGTTTTGATTTTATTTGAAGACTAAAAAATATGACTTGTTAAACATAATTTATGAATAGGTCAATTTGTACAAATTCAGAGATATGAGCTACGTTGTTTATTGGGTGAACAAAAATAATAAACCAATCAATAAATCGGGGTAATAATGTGCCCACTATTGCATTTCTATTAGTGATCTTAGGTTTGATTTTGCTCTGCTGGGGATGGCAGATGACAAAAAACATCTGCTCGAGAACTGATGTACCCGGGTGGACTTTCCTATTGTTGTTAATCAGCTGTTTCATTTTTGCGTATGCCGCTTTTTTACACGCTATAATGCAAAAACCTATCGCTTCCCTCTTGGAAACCGGAGTTTCTCTTATTCTATTCGGTGGCAGCATTTTTGTGGTGCTGGTTATCAAATGGAGCAACGACTCCATACTAGAACTTCATACCGTTGCTGAAAAAGAGAAGCGTAATGCCGTTCACGACGCACTTACTGGACTCCCTAACCGTAAATACTGCTTTGAGTTAATCGAAGATAGAATACAGTCTGGAGACCCTTTCTCAGTGATCCTTTTCGATGTCGTTAACTTTAAACAAGTCAACGATGCTATGGGACACTTTTGTGGAGACCAACTGCTGATTCAAATTGGGCAACGTCTCCAAGAGAAACTTAAAGGCAGTGACAAAATTTTCCGCGTTGGTGGCGATGAATTTGTCATCCTCACCTCGTCAGCATGCGAGGAAACAGGCAAAAGTCTCATCGAAGAGTTAGATTCGGCACTGTCTAATCGCTTCCATTTAGATGAGTTTCAAGTCTCTTCCCGCGTTGTTTTCGGTGTCAGTACCTACCCTTATGACGCTCTATCCAATGATCTATTGATAAAGCATGCGGACATTGCCATGTATCACGCCAAACGAAATGGCAACCTCTTTGCATTTTATAATGAGGACATGAACGTCGGGGCCAAGTACCAGCTCGAAATCTCTTCTCGTATTCAATGTGCGCTGGAAAAAGAGGAGTTCCAGCTGTACTACCAACCGTTGATTGACGCACATACTAACTTAGCTGTCGGCTTTGAAGCCGTGATCCGTTGGCATGATGAAAATGGTAAAACGATTTCGCCTAACGACTTCATCCCCATCGCGGAGCGAAGTAAT
The DNA here is from genome assembly GCF_024181795.1 of Vibrio sp. Y10_XG_PY6. Classification (NCBI taxonomy): domain Bacteria; kingdom Pseudomonadati; phylum Pseudomonadota; class Gammaproteobacteria; order Vibrionales; family Vibrionaceae; genus Vibrio; species Vibrio sp. Y10_XG_PY6. The sequence goes on along the minus strand of NZ_JAMZAQ010000001.1, from coordinate 709,690 downwards.
CAAGTGCACAACATCACCATGTGGGTCCTCAACCAAGTTGAAAAAGATCTCCAGACCTTTATAGAAAAAGACATCAAGCTTCCTGTCCACGTTAACTTATCTGCAAAAGATCTCTCGTCTAATTTATTGTTCAACCGCTTGGAAACACTGCTCAAAGTAAACCCTCAATTTGCTGACCTTATAAGCTTAGAGATTACTGAAACGATGGCGATTGATAGAGTTGTTGAGCTCAACCCCCTAATTCACCAAATCAAAGGATTGGGTATTAAGATCAGCTTGGACGACTTTGGCACCGGGTATTCATCTCTGTCGCTTTTGAGAGATCTCCCAGTTGATCAAATTAAAATCGACCGATCATTTCTTTGTACCGCAAGCCGGACAGAGGGCACCCGCTCTATCGTTGAGAACACAATAGCGTTAGCGCATGGTCTAGGGTATTCAGTCGTCGCAGAAGGCGTTCAAGACATGGATACACTGCATTTTTTACGCAGTCGTGGCTGCGACATCATTCAGGGCTACTTGTTCTGCCCAGCCCTACCCTTAAACGAAGTAATAACCTGGGTAAATGAGCACGATGAAAAACAAAGCCGTATTCGACGCGCATAAAAAAGCCGAGCATTTCGCTCGGCTTTCAATTCTTGCGGCAATTTAATCAATTGCTCTGATCACTGATTCGTGATTATGCTTCTTGAGTGCGACGACCACGGCCGTGACCACGCTCACCACGGTGGTTACCACGGTGATCACCACCACGGTTACGATCGAAGCGACGTTCGCCACCTTCACGGTTACCATCGCGGTTGCCGTCACGGTTACCACGGAAGCCACCTTCGCGACGACCGCCTTCACGACGATCACCACCACGGTTGCCGCCTTCGCGGTTGCCACGGTAACCGCCGCCATCACGACGACCGCCATCGCGACGACCACCGTCACGGCGACCACCACGAGACTCTCGGAAGTCATCGAAGTCACATACTACAGCACCAACATCTTGTTGACGGATGCGTAGTTTGCTTAGCTTGCCCGCAGCTTCAGAAGTCATTGCTTTTGGTAGCTGAACGAATGTGTGGCCTTGTGCTAGCTTGATCGCACCGATAGAGCCTTTACCTAGACCTAGTTCGTTCGCTAGAGCACCAACGATGTCTTTAACTTGAACACCTTGCTCGCGACCAACTTGAAGCTGGTAAGTATCCCAATCTTGGTTGTTGAAGTTACGACCGCCGTCACGACCACCTTCACGGCGCTCTTTACGACGTTGCTTATCACGCTCAATCGCTTCAACCATTGGGTCTTCGCCAATGTAGAACAGAGGACGTTTACCTTGCTGGCGCTTAAGAAGCATAGCAGCAAGCGTTGCTGGGTCGATGTCTAGAGAAGTTTGTAGTTTCTCTACCAGCTCAGCAAATTTGTCTAGTGCTTTGTGCTCTTTCTCTGCTTCAAGCTCAGCACCTAGTTTAGCTAGACGAGCTTCAGCAACTTGGTCACGTAGAGGAAGTTGAATTTCTTCCATAGATGACTTAGTTACGCGCTCGATAGTGCGAAGCATACGGATTTGGTTAGTGCGAACAAGAAGGATCGCTTTACCTTTACGTCCAGCACGGCCAGTACGACCGATACGGTGGATGTAAGACTCAACATCGAATGGGATGTCGTAGTTGAATACGTGCGTAATACGTGGAACGTCAAGGCCACGTGCCACAACGTCAGTTGCAACTAGGATGTCGATAACACCTTGTTTGATGTGATCAACAGTACGCTCACGTAGAGACTGAGGAATGTCACCGTGCAGAGCAGCCGCTTTAAAGCCACGTGCAGATAGCCAATCAGCTAGACGCTCAGTGTCTTGACGAGTACGTACGAAGACGATTGATGCATCAGTTTCTTCTGTTTCAAGAAGACGAGACATCGCTTCATCTTTCTCTACACCCTTCACTACCCAGAACTGCTGTTGAACTTTGTCTACAGTGTGGTTCTTACCAGCAACGTCAACCATTACAGGCTCACGTAGGAAACGCTCAACGATTTTCTTAAGCATCGGAGGCATTGTTGCAGAGAATAGAACGCGTTGAGCAGACTCTGGTGCATGTTCCATGATCGCAGTAACGTCATCAACGAAACCCATGTTTAGCATTTCGTCAGCTTCGTCTAGTACAAACGTGTTTACTTCATCTAGGTGTAGACGTTCACGGTTGATAAGGTCTTGTACACGACCTGGAGTACCAACAATAACTTGTGCACCACTCTTAAGAGCACGCATCTGATCTACGATAGAAGCACCACCGTAAATCTCTAAAACTTTAAGACCCTTGATGTTCTTACCAAGGTTTTTCATTTCAGCCGCAACCTGAATCGCTAACTCACGCGTTGGCGCAAGAACGATAGCTTGTGGTTTACGTTGGTTGAGATCGATCTTATTTAGAAGAGGCAGAGAGAACGCTGCCGTTTTACCTGTACCTGTTTGAGCTTTACCCAGCGCGTCAGCACCTTCCAACAGGTGTGGGATTGCCGCAGCCTGAATTGGAGTTGGTGACACGAAACCCATTCCGTCTAGAGCAGAAAGGATAGAATCATTCAGAGATAAATCGCTGAATTGAATAACAGAATCTTGCATTGGGATCCTACTTAATTAAACAAAAAAACAGTCCCATATGCTCTTCCAATTCGATACTGATTCATCCAGTTACTGATTCCATTCAGACAGGAACACAGCACAGTACACAACCGCGATAAGCCATTAGGGACAACTAAGGGAGGCGGATTATTCCTTAAAAGCATAAAAAAAGCCAGAAAAAATTGAATTACATCACAATTTATTCTCAATAATGGCATTTTTAGCATATTTTTCCACCAGCCCCACCATTCCCCGTAGATTTGCGCAGCTCGCAGATGAGTTTTTCATCAATATTTAAGCCGATTTCCAGCAATTCGATCAGCAAAATTCACGGCGAAATTGCGCTCCACAGGTAGTAATAATAGCTCGCAATGATTATAGTGTGCCCAACTCCATAGGTAATTTAAGAAAAGATGTTTCAAGATAACCCACTACTCGCTCAGCTTAAGCAGCAAATCCAAGAAAACCTGCCGAAAAAAGAAGGCTCAATAAAAGCCACAGATAAAGGCTTTGGCTTTTTGGAAGTGGACAGCAAGACTAGCTTCTTCATCCCACCTGCGTACATGAAAAAGTGCATGCACGGTGACAAAGTCGTCGCCATTATCCGCACAGAAAATGAACGCGAAGTTGCAGAGCCACAAGAGCTGTTAGAACAAGCCGTGACTCGCTTTATTGGTCGAGTCAAAATGTTCAAAGGCAAGCTAAACGTAGCACCTGATCACCCGCAGCTTAAAAAGCTTTCTCTTAAAGCGAAACTAAAGAAAGGTCTAAAACCTGACGAGTTCGCTGAGGGAGATTGGGTTGTCGCACATCTTATTCGCCACCCTCTAAAAGGCGATAACTCTTTCTTCGTAGAAATTTCTGAAAAAATCACAGACGCGAACGACAAAATTGCACCTTGGTGGGTAACGCTTGCTCAAAACGATCTACCAAACTCTGAGCCAGCAGGCATCGAGAACTGGGAACTAAAAGACGACGCCGATCTAGAACGCGTAGACATGACACACGTTCCTTTCGTGACTATCGACGGTGAATCAACCAAAGATATGGACGATGCGCTGTACGCGAAGAAAACCGAATCTGGCGATTTCGAACTGACTATCGCTATCGCAGATCCAACCGCCTACATCACACCAGAAGATGAAATGGATAAAGTAGCACGTGAACGTGGCTATACTATTTATCTTCCGGGCCGCAATATTCCAATGCTGCCTCGCGATCTAGCAGACAACCTATGCTCTCTGATTGAAGGCGAAATCCGCCCTGCTATTTGCTGTACCGTAACAGTAAATAAAGACGGCGTAATTGGCGACGATATCAAGTTCTTTGCAGCAAACATCAAATCACACGCACGCTTAGCATACGATCATGTGTCTGATTGGCTAGAAAACGGCAGCTCAGAAGCATGGCAACCATCTGAAGAGATCGCGACGATCGTTCGTGACCTTTACGACTTTTCCCTTGCTCGCGCAGAATGGCGTGAGAAAAACGCAGTGGTCTTCCCAGACCGCCCTGACTACCGTTTTGAGCTGAGTGAAGACAACGATGTGGTTGCTATCCATGCAGATATGCGCCGCAGTGCAAATCGCTTGGTTGAAGAGTCAATGATTACCGCAAACATCTGTGCTGGTCGTACACTGCGCGATAAATTTGAAACAGGTGTTTTCAATACTCACGCTGGCATTAAGACTGAGAAGGTTGAAGAAGTGGTTCAACTTGTCAACCCAGAAGGTGAACTGGAATTCACAGCAGAGTCAATTACCACACTAGAAGGCTTTGCTGCATTGCGTCGCTGGTTGGCTGCGCAAGAAACCTCTTACCTTGATAATCGTATTCGTAAGTTCCAAGCCTACAGTGAAGTAGGTAATCAGCCTCTTCCTCATTACGCTATGGGGCTGGATATCTATGCGACTTGGACATCACCAATTCGTAAGTACGGCGATATGATCAACCATCGCATGTTGAAGGCCGTCATCCTAGGCAAAGAGCCAGTGCAAAAACCTGATGATCAAGTCGGTGAAGAACTAGCTCTGCACCGTAAACATCATAAAATTGCTGAGCGAAATGTCTCAGATTGGTTATATGCACGTACGCTTGCTGATGAGCCGAACAAGAAAACTTGTTTCACAGGTGAGATTTTCGATATTAATCGTGCAGGTGCACGTGTCCGACTTCTCGAAAATGGCGCAGCAGCCTTTATTCCTGGTGCACTAATTCTTGATAATAAAGAAAGAATTGAGTGCAATGGCGACAACGGTACCATCTCTATCGATAAAGAGGTCGTATACAAACTTGGTGATACATTGGAAATTGTCCTTGCGGACGTAAACCAAGAGAACCGCAGTTTAGTTGCAAAGCCAACCCAGGTATTTGCTGAACAACCAGCAGCACAAGCAGAACAGACTGTAAGTGAATAATACCGAATGAAGTTAAAAGGCGCTCTATTGAGCGCCTTTTTTATTTGTTATGTAAAAATGATAAGAACGAATATGCCGAACATTGAGATCATTCGCTTTAATCACTTCACTGCGCGCAAAAGTGAGCGTTACACCGCAACACATAATGGCTTATATGTTGTTGAAGAAGGTGCCCTATTAGTTCATCAACCAAATGGTGAACAGTTTGAACTTAAAGCAGGAGATTTTACTCTCTACAACTCCTCTGATTTGAGCAGCGCAGAAGCCATTCCTAGTGAAGATGGCTTTAAAGCACTGGCTCTAGTCTTCAACCCAAATCTATTCTGTGACTTTAAAAAAGCACACCCAATGCTACGCTCCAAGACGGAAGAAAGGCGCTTCTATCCTTTTTCAGCGCAAACCAGCAGCGAAGTAGCACAACTAAAAGACACATTGGTCAACTTAGCGAGTCGCAATGCTCCAGACTACACACAAGGTCATATCGCAATGGCACTGCTGTCGTTAATGGTGGAGGTAGAGCCAAACATCCTATCAATCATAGATGATGCGAGCAGCCTAAGCGACTCTCAAAAGGCCATCAAGTATATTGAGAACAATATCGAGAAAGATATCACTCTGGAAGGCTTAGCGGCTCATATGAGCATGTCTATTGCGACCTTAAAACGCCGCCTCGCCGCAGAGGATCTTTCATTTTCACAGATATTAAAAGTGAAGCGGATCAACTTCGCCGCAACCCAGCTGCGCATGTCAGAAAAATCTATAACAGAAATAGCGTTTGAATCCGGATTTAAAAGTGCTGCGCATTTCAGTACCGCATTTAAATCGGTTTACAACATGACACCGAAAGACTTTAGAAACCAAGTCGTTAAATCCAAAGCATAAATTATGGCGACATTGGCAGCTGTTAGAATTGGAGCGTTCCCTATTCCCAAAAACACGCTTGAGGATCGCTTTCCAATTCGGTGAGTAGTTCTTCAAGCGTTTGGCTGTATGGAAGTGGCTTATAAGGTATCCACCTTAATAATTCGTTGCGGTACGTTGGGACGTAGAAATACCAAAGCTGATTGCCCTCATCAAACACAATCTTCGCGACGGGAGAGGTATATTCGCTGTGCTGTGAATCAAGAAGAAAATGCGCTCTATGAAGCTCGACACCATTCTCCACTGGTTCATATAGGCACTTACCCTGCTCGACAGGCAGGTTAGCATTACGCGCAGAGCAGAGCGATTGAACTGATTTGTATAAACGACTTGTCGCCATTTGGGACACTGACATCAACGTTCTCCCGATGGATGATAGTTAGAGCTGTCGATCCTAGTATATAACCTTTACACCACCACCGATGCTGATTATCTGCCTACCTCAAACAAAGGGTGGCTATATTCTCATTTCCTCAGATTATCATCTCACTTTGCTTGGAAACGCTACCTACATCACCTCTTGGTTAGAAAGAATTCCCTTGTTTAGACCTGACAGTTCACAAAAGTGTAACCTGAACGCAATATCATAAACGCTGCTTTATACCGTATATGGAGTTTAATATGTTACGTTTTACTGTGGCGACGTTATTGGCCATAGCAGTCTCCCTCCCCGCCATTGCAAAAGAAATTAATATATCTGGATCAACCTCGGTTGCTCGCGTAATGGATGTACTTGCAGAGGAATACAACAAAACACACCCGGACGATTACATTGCAGTTCAAGGTATTGGTTCTAGTGCGGGTATCACAATGGTTAATAAAGGCGTAGCCGAGATTGGGATGAGCTCTCGCTATCTGACAGAAAGCGAAAAAGGTGAAGATCTCAACGTATATCCTATCGCTTATGATGGCCTAGCTGTTGTTGTAAACCGTACAAACTCTGTAAAAAACCTTTCTCAACAACAACTATTTGATATCTACAAAGGTAAAATCAAGAATTGGAAAGAGGTTGGTGGTGCAGATCAACCTATCGCTGTTGTCACTAGAGAGGCGTCTTCAGGCTCACGCTACAGTTTTGAAAGTCTGCTAGGACTAACCAAAATCGTAAATGATCGCCTCGTCTCAGATATCAGCCCGAACAACTTGGTTGTAAATAGCAACAGCATGGTAAAAACCATCGTGAACCATAATACTCGTGCAATTGGTTTTATTTCTGTGGGATCAGTAGATCGCTCAATAAAAGCGATTCAATTAGATGGTATTGACCCAACTTCGGCAAACATTAGCAATCACAAGTATAACTTGGCGCGGCCATTCCTAGTACTCTACAAAGTCAATAAGATTAGCGAACCAGGTAAAGGGTTCGTCACCTTCCTTCGCTCAGAACAAGGACAAAAAGCGATTGCTGATTACGGTTACACTCCAGTAAAAAGCTTTAATCAATAAAACCAAAAAGAGAGCATATTAATGCTCTCTTTTTATGTGTTTTCTATCTGGCTCTGGAATTAGAAATGCAGTTGAATAACAGAAACGACAACAGCACCAGGTCGACGAATACCTTCGATTTCCACTTTAATTTCACGCTCGATCTCCAAACCTTTTTTGATCGGCGTTACTTTTGTTAACGTGCTGACAGCACGAACATTGTTTCCTGCTTTAACAGGGTAAGGGAAACGAACTTGGTTTAAGCCTAAGTTAACGACCATTTTGGCTGTTGGGAACATTGGCTTATCAGGGTCCACTGAGTCAGTCAATTTAGGCAACAATGCTAATGTTAAAAAGCCATGAGCGATGGTTGTCTTAAATGGAGATTCAACTGACGCACGTTCTGGATCTGTGTGAATCCACTGCATGTCTTCCGTTACCGCACCAAATTGATTGATACGTTCTTGAGATACATGCACCCAGTCACCAATGTGAATCACTTCACCAATTTTTTCACTTAACTCGTCATACAGCTTTTGAGCCTCAGGTGCCATTACGATTGGTGTAGGTTGAGGCGCAACCTCTTCGTTAACAGCTGGCTGTTGGTGATCACGAACTTTTGAGAAAAGAAAGCTATTCTGAGCTTTTCCCAAAAAGTCACTCCAATAATCGCGTAACGTTGGAGACATCCAATTCATAAACTCGGATTGATGAGCAGAAATCGCATCAACTTTGTCTTTAAATAGATTTGTGACCTTCATAAACACCCTTAAAAAATTTAAGCACAACTGGCTATACCAGTTAATTTTGAATTAGTTCACAAAGTCTTGCAAATACTTTCGGGCGAACACATGTACCCTAAAAGCAAGTTATTTCTTAAATATCATGAAGATAACAATAAAACACCATTTTATTGACTTGCGCCAAGATAAAGTAAAAACTCTATAAATTGCTACTATTTGTCTCTTTTTACCCCATTTTCAAACTGTTTAACATCACATCAGCGACTATAAAACGAGCAAACAGTACTTCTATTATAATTCAGCACTTTACAAGTCGGACTATGCTCCCTATTATACGTTCCGCAACGGAGAGATGGCTGAGTGGTTGAAAGCACCGGTCTTGAAAACCGGCATACGTTAATAGCGTATCTAGGGTTCAAATCCCTATCTCTCCGCCACTTATTTAGAAAGCTCGCATTTATTGCGAGCTTTCGTCGTTTTAGTGCTTGTAAAATGACGGAGGTTCGAACCCCTAGTCGTATACGGCCCCAGAACTTCACCACATTCCAATAAAGAGCCCGCTAAAAATTAGCGGGCTCTTTATTTCTATTTTCTAGTGTTTAAGCAAACTTCTTAATCATTTCAGATAGGTCATTGGTACAACTTTGCACTTTAGAGTTCATCTGATTCGTTTCTGTCATCAGATCATACGATTCACTGTACTTTAAGTTAAGCGACTGGATGTTTTCGTTAATCTCATCCGTTACGTAAACCTGTTCTTCTATCGCTACCGCAATTTGTTGATTTCGCTCGACTACATCCTGAACGAGAGATTGCAGCTGTTGGATGCTCTCTAAAGCCGTGCCTAATAATGTTACCGTTCCGGTCGACATTTCATTGCCTTTCTCTAGCGCAGAAACCGCTGATTTACTGCCCTTTTGAATCCCTTCAATGGCCGCTTTAATTTCTGTTGTCGATTCCTGTGTTCTTTTAGCAAGGGTTCTCACTTCATCCGCAACGACTGCAAACCCTCTCCCTTGTTCGCCTGCCCTCGCCGCTTCAATTGCTGCATTCAACGCTAATAAGTTGGTTTGTTCAGCAATATCATTGATCACTTCAACAACGGTTCCTATTTGCTCGGTTTGTTGGTTCAAACGCATGACCACTTTAGAGATTTCGCCGAGCTCATCCACCAGCTCTAGTACCGAGTGGTTAACATTATCGATAACGCTACGGCTATCTGTCATCGTGTTCTGCGCTTCTAGCGTAGCATCGGCAGTCGCTTGAGCATTATTTGATATCTCAGATGATGAGGCTTGCATCTCGTTGACCGCTGTAGCGACCGAGTCGATCTCTACTTTCTGTGCACTCAAGTTTTCCGTCACTTGCTGGCTATTAGTCGCAGCACTGTTGGCACTTGCACGCGTTTCTTCGCAAGAGTCTTTTACAGACACCCCGACTCGCCCTAATAGCGCATCTGCAAATTGCTTACGCATCTTCATACCCAGCTCAATTTCAGCCAGATCGTTAATTTTTCCGCAATAAATATACTCCATTAGCGGATTATTGAAGTCTTGCCTAGCCTGTCTAGCAAGCTTTTCAACTGGCCTTGTTAATACATAAATTGAGAAAACGGAAAGTAATGCAGCGATGCCAAAGGCCACCGCTGGTGATTGATTCATTTGTAGAGTTAGCAAGCCAAGAAGGTTGGAAATGAAAAGAAAGAAGGCTGATCTCATCCACAAACGCGTACGGGGAAGATACATTTGCAATGGTTTACCGTTATTCCGAAGTTTTGAATACGCTTTTTCCGCTCGTTGAACGTGTATACGCTCAGGTTTAAATCGAACCGATTGGTACTCAACAACTTCACCATTGGATTTGATAGGAGAAGCAAACGCATCAACCCAATAATACCCTCCGTTTTTACGTCGGTTTTTCACCATTCCCATCCAGTGTTTTCCGGCTTTTAGGTGCGTCCATAAATCTTTAAAAGCCTGTTTCGGCATGTCGGGGTGGCGTACAACATTGTGAGGCTTACCGATAAGTTCACCATCACCAAACCCCGCGACTTCATTAAAGTTTTCACTGGCATATTTGATATAGCTGGACGTATCGGTGATAGAAACTAGGCTGTAACTCGAAGGGTAATCATATTCCGTTTCACTCATAAACATGTGTCCTTACATTGATTAATTAAATAAACGGCAAGTATGAGTGTAGCAGCATAACATTTATGCACATAATGATAAGCTCATTGTAAAATTCAATAAAATTACTGATAGGTCAATTTATTACCTGCAAACATAGTGGCGGTTTCACTCTCAAATAGCACTACCCTTGAGTGCGCACAAGATGCTGCATTGATTAAAATTAATACACAAAAGCGCTTCCTTACTGAGTTCGTAAATTGTTATAAATAAACGATTACAACGAAAACAAGGAAGACAAACATATGACTATTTGTTTTAGTCAGCTTGCCGCTCAAGGGAACACGGCTCACCTATTTATTGACGATTGGAAAATAGACACTCAGCAATCTTGGGGAATATTCAGCGCGGATGGGGATATTGGTTCTCTACTTGGAGACCTTATTTGTGGTGAACTTTCACCAATAAGCGGGAAACTTGAGCTTGATGGGCTGTCCGTTGCTCAAGTGTCGCTATCAGAGCAACAGCGATTACTGGAAAGAGAATTAGAAAAGGACGATACAGACTTTCTTGATCGTATCGATCAAGGCAGTACCGTTTACTCACTCATTCAGGAGCGCAGCCAAGACGCTAATTTAATAGATCAGCTGATTACCGATCTCGACCTAACTCACCTTAAACACAGTGGCTTTCGTGTTCTCTCTACAGGGGAAACAAGACGAGTGATGTTAGCTCGCGCTTTAGCAACACAGCCTGATTTGTTACTGCTAGATAACCCATTTACTGGTTTAGATATTGCCCATCGAGCAGCTCTCGCTCACTATTTACACTCGCTTTCTCAAACCGTACAGCTACTGGTCACCTTCTCTCGCGAGTCTGATATGCCTGAGTGGATTGATCGCGTTGCGCTTTTCAGTGCAGGAAAGCTGGACAGTACAATGGATAAATCCAGTTGGGATAATCATCCAATCATTGGACAGCTTAAATCTCAGTCCGAGCAACAGAGTGAAGAAATGATGAACTTGATACGTCAGCATCAGCACTCGACACACTTCGACAACCCAATATTTGAACTAACAAATGGGTCTGTTGAATACACTGATAAGAAGATCTTTACTGACTTAAACTGGCGAATAGACAAAGGTCAGCATTGGCAGGTCAAAGGCCCAAATGGCTGTGGGAAGAGCACCTTGCTTGGGTTAATCTTTGGTGATCATCCTCAGTGCTACAGCAATGACATTGATATCTTTGGTAAAAAGCGAGGGTCTGGCGAGACAATCTGGGAAATTAAGCAGCACATAGGCATGGTATCTTCAGCGTTACACCTTCAATACCGAGTTAACTGCAGTGCGCTAGACGTGATTTTGTCCGGTTTTTACGACTCCATAGGGTTGTATAACCAACCCACTCGTAAAGAAGTGGACATCGCAAACGAATGGCTCGACATCCTACATATGAGCCAATACCGAAAAACCTCATTCAAGCAATTAGAGTACGGTCAGCAGCGCCTGTTGTTGATTGCAAGAGCCATCGTTAAACAACCAACATTACTGATTTTGGACGAGCCATATCAAGGGTTGGATTTTCTTGGCAGGCGTTTAGTTAAGAATACACTTGAGCTCATCGCCCGAGAGAATTTAAGCCAGCTATTGTATGTATCTCATTACCAAGAAGACCGCTTGGATAGCATCAAGAATGAGCTAGAGTTTGTTTTTGATGACAATAACCAATGTTATCGGGCTAACGTTTACCAATCATAATGACTTCGCTGAGCAAGTTGATCATAAGGTAAAGGCTTGGAGTAAAAATATCCTTGATGATATCGCACTCCCATCTTTTTCAAATGGTCGGCTTGCGCCGTTGTTTCTACACCTTCAGCGATGAGTTGTACTTTTAGCTCTTCCGCAAAGTGAACAATAGCTTTTAAAACAGAAGCACTAAGGCTAGGTATGCCAATAGTTTCGACAAAACATTTATCAATTTTTAGGTAATCAATACGCATGTGCTGCAGAAACGCCAGCGAGGTTTGACCGGTACCAAAATCGTCGATTAACACATCAATGCCATGTACTCGCAGTGCTGCGATGCACTTTCTGGCTTCAGCATCAATGAGTTGACGCTCTGTTATCTCTATGCCTAATGAGACGTTATTTCGACTTAACTTCCTATCAATGAGTTGAATCTTTCTAATCGCGTTTGGCCCAACTAAGTAACCGGGCGGCACATTAATACCAAGGTGAACAGACTGATTAAAGTCTAATTTACTAAAGTCTTCTGCCGCTTTATCGAGAACGTAATCCGTGAGCAAAAAGACCAATCCACTTTGCTCCGCCGCTGGCACAAACTCATCAGGAGAAATGAACCCTTTATTCTGATGTTCCCATCGCACTAGGGCTTCAAAACCAAATAGTTGACCAGTATCGACGTTAATCTGGGGCTGGTAATACAGAGTCAACTCGCCTTTCTTTATGGCTTTCTTTAAATCCAGAACCAAGCTTCGATGAGGATCGATAAATTTATTTAACGCATATAAGCAAAGATAGATAACAAAAATGATTGGAATTGAATACAAAAAATAGGAAAGTGTTCTCTGTTTGACGAACAGATCGCTAGCTTCACTCAAAGCTTCATACTCAAACATTTGCGACGATTTGATGCCAATAGGATTACTTCCCGTTCTCAACGCTTCTTCAGGTGCAACTTGGTCATGGATAAATAAGGCAGAGCGTTTTAAACGTAAATCGTTATTAAATCCTATCTTCGCATTAAAGTAGTCATGATCAATAATCGTCACCGCTTGATAACCGTGCTCTCCTTCGGTCACGACGAGCAAAAATTGGTCATATACGCTATCCACGTTTCCCAGTGCTAACGCTTGTCCCTCAGGAAATGTAATGTGCTCGGCTAACGGCTTAGAAATTACGCCCAGTTTAGAAGAACACGTAATGATCCCATCTTTTACAATCAGCATTTCTTCGATATCTCGTTCAAACATCAAGTTTTGCTGAAGCTCTTCACATCGTCTAGGATGCAACAAAGCCGTGCGGTTTTCGGTCTCTATTTGGAATAAAATTTCGTCTGTGATTTGAACGTTTTTTTCTAATAGATGATTGAGGTTGTTTTGCACGCTTTCACGAGCTAAATACAAGACCTCGCCAACAATCAAAGGAATGGGCAACAAAAAAATGATGGCTTTTTTAAAAAGCGCCTTATTCAGCATATAAAAGTAACCTTTTATAAAACCGATTTACTGAGATGGTATCTGGATTCTGATACCCACTAGCAACTCTCGTTTATAATATTATTTATTTAGATTAACTCAGTATGCGAAACACTTAGTAATACCGCAAACTAAACAATGTCTTAATCCCTCTTGTTCCAATTTAGCATCAAACGACTCAAACCTGAGACGTCAATACGACATCATTTTTGAGCCCATCGGTACCAAGGTAAGCCCTCAGTCGTCAAATTCTCACCCTGCGAGAATTACCCATTAAAATTATTTTTCTTTTCTCAGTGATTAAGAATTATATTTGTCGTAATTCATATAACACGTTACAACACTCTCATGACGACAAACAAAGCTAATGCGAACCAGGTAAACGAAAAAGCACTGCAGTTGTTAATGCAAGTTGCAGTTAGTCCATTCCCAGTCTCTGCGAAAACGCTAAGCGAGCAATTGAACGTTCCTTTGAGCAGTCTCTACCGACACTTGAAGCTGCTCAAAGAGTGGAACTTGATTGAAGAAAGCGTACACGACAAGACATTTGTCGTTGGCCCGGCAGCATTGCTGCTCATGCATAGCTATGAGACCGCACAGCATGGGTTAGATATGGTCGAAACCATACTGGCTCGGTTGGTACAACAAACAGGGGAAATGGCCGCTTATATGGTACCTGCAGGGTATCGCGCGCTTTGTGTCAGACAAAAAGAAAGTATGCAGGCGCTACGTTGCAGCTTCGTCCAGGGTCAAAGTCAACCTCTGCTACGTGGTGCCTCATCTAAAGTGATGCTCGCTTTTATGCCTCAAAGTCGATGCGAGAAAATCTTGAGATACTTTAATCAAGATCACCGACGAGACGAATGGGAACAAGAGCTCACAACCATCCGTAAACACGGATATGCCGTCAGTACTTCTGAAATTGACCCGGGTGTTTCTGGCATCAGTGCACCAGTGATGAAAGGAAGCAAACTGATCGGCGCGGTCTCGGTGATGGCTCCGGCCCACCGAGTCGAAAAGGATAAGCAGCGCATTATTTTGCATGTGTTGCAAGCGGCAAGGGCACTACCACCAGAAAGGTAATTCATCATGTTAAGCTTTTTCAAACGCTATAAACTCCACCACACCGTGAAACAGCCGCAGCATTACCCTTTTTCTTTTATGACAGTGTGTGAGTATTTGCCACCCATGTCTAAGGGCGCGTTTGAATTAGCTGATCAAAGTTTGGAAAATGCTAGTGATTGGCTATACCAACAGCATGATCATGAAACCGCTGAAAACTTTGGTCACTTCAACCACGACAAGCTGGAAAATGGCGAGTTTCAGGAAGCGTTAAGTCTTTCGCTTTCTCGTCATTCTATTCCCGTTTTAGTGACCAACTGTACCGAGGCAATCTTGTCAATGTTGCCTGTGGTCGTGTCTTATCGAGACGAAGTGGGTGTGGTAAATATTGGACATGACATGAACTTGAAGCCGACACTTGAACCACGTTTAGGCTCCGCATTCCATTTTGCTCTTTCTCGCTATCAAAACGTGCGATTATTTTTTGCTGGTGTTAGCGAACAAGATACAAAGCAAGAAACGTGGGAATACGCGGAGGATCAAGGTTGTGACTGGGTAACCGATAAAGAGTTTTCTTTTCGTCATCGCAATAATGTAAAGCAGTTGATCGGCAATTACCTCGACCATTGCGACCAAATAATCCTCAGTATCGACCTTGGCTCCTTAAAAACCAAAAACAGCCTTGATGGTACCTCAGAAATTGATATCCAAATGGTTCTACGCACCATTAGGCAATGCCTGGTTGCAGGTAAAGTCAGAGCCATTCAACTCGTTGGCGATCGCGATCGTCTGGTCTATTCGAGACAAACGAAAGCCATACTAGAAGAGTTATATCAAATGGCCCCACTCATTGTTCACGCAGCCTAGGATTAAGTTCGGTTCAGAATCAGGACGCTCAAGCTACTGATTCTGAACCAACATGGTTAATTATTATCTTTTACCAACAAATAGTTACATGAATAAAGCGACTCATGTCACACTTAGCTATTGAACTAATCACATACTTACGTTCTAATAACACCACTATGCTTTGGTATGACATACGAAATAAAAATAGCCAAAGTTCAATAAGTAAGCGGATTAAAAACCAAAAACACCGCCGACATTTCAACTTCTGTGAGCACTTGCTCACGCTCGCTTGATGCCATCTTGTTCCACTTTTTTAGGACATTTGATGATGCGTCTTTGCAGTATTTTCGCTGCGGTTCTTGTTTTACCGCTAGCCTCACACGCCACCACTTATGACGTCAAAGATCTATCTGAGTTAGGTCAACTTTGCTCACACAAGAGCTTTAGTATCGGAAGTGATGGTACGACTTATCACTGTACAGGGAAACTAGTCCTACCCGCAGGTGACAAAATTGTCTCCTCATTACCGGAAAAAGAGATAACGCTAGAAGCAGCTCATGGCATTGTGTTAGAGGGGAACAATACGATTGGTGAACTCAATAAGCGTATCTCTCTACACGCACTCGCAACCGGATTAACGGTTAACAATGAGAAAGCTTCAAGCATTGACGATTACCAAAACAAGCACACGGTTATCTATGGTGATCTTCTATCGGCTTACCCAACAAAGCTGAATAACGTTCTCATCGATGGGGATATAGAGCTAACAGGAGAGGCCCTTCATATTGATGGTGAGTACAACACCATTATTGGTGACATTTTGACTCACAGTACGACCGATATATTCAACGCTAACGTTTGTGGCACCATTGAATCAAAAGGCCATCAATTGCATCTCAAGACGAAGAACCCTTTCCAACGACATTTCGTCGTCGGTGACATTGTGGCGCACAGTTCTCTGCTTATTGATGACATGGCGGTTTACGGCACTACTCAGACTAAAGGAGCATCTGCCGCATTGAACGGTTCGTTCTATGGCTCTACTACAGCAATTAAATACTTCCAAACATTGAACTTCAATAACGCTCCAAATCAGCCAAGTCAAGTTTGTGGTGAAATCCAACAAACGCCAGGAAGTGCACAAACGAAAGCACAAGACAACAAATACACGCAATACTGTGGACTGGGCGACACCGATTGTCACTACTCCTCTCAGGTCTGTCCGATCACCCCTCAAGATGTTCCGAATTGCAGCATGCAACCTCCATCAGAGAACGACTTCGACCTAAGCGTCACACCATCGGACGACATGGCACTGATGTGCGGCGACGATCTTCCGCAATTTACAGCAATGACAACCAATAATGGAGAAGTTGTAAGCGCAGAAGTCAGTGCAGCCCTATCACACCCTGACTTGTTCACTTTAGAGGTGGTCAAAGGTCAGCAGATATTAAAAGCAAACCAATTTATGTCTGACGACAATGGTGAGCTCGTTGTTCGAGTGGTCCCGAACGATATTGATACCATCGCGTTAGATACGAACTACACGCTGACTTTCACTATGGCAGAAGACACCAGCAAGCATCAAACGGTTAGCTTTATGTTTACGCCATTTATGTTTGAGGCCTACTCAAAGACGAAAAGCGCCACTTTAAATGAAATACGCGTTATTGCAGGTAAACCAGAAAACGTGCATACGCGATTGCTTGCTTGTGCTTCCACCGGCGAATCTGTAGTCGCAAGCAACTACAATGGTACTCCTAAGATTTTTCATCCATTGGTTCAACCATTAGGAGGAAGTGAAGGAAACTTTAGCTATTCAGCGGAATTTAAAGACGGCTTGTCTGAACATGGTCTTATCACGAACGAGTCCGGCATATTTGAAGTGACATTGTCCGATCATTTTGAATGTGAGGGATTTGAAGAGTGCCCTGAAGAAGGCAAAGTGGAAGTGAAAGGAACATTTAATGTGTACTCGCGGCCATGGACACTGGCTATCTGTGACAACCAACGTGCTTTGCCTTCTGGTACCTCTGAACAAGGAGAAGGGTTTCTTGCTGCCGGAGAACTTTTCTCTCTAACAGTGAAGCCGATCATTTGGCAAACTGACGGCTCTGTAAGTGGTCCTGTTGAATCAGCACGTTATTGTGATGCCTCTATCACCCGTAATTTTATGCTTGATGGCGCTCCAGCAGCATCGGTTGTCTTGTCGAGTGAGCAACATACGCCATCAGAGACAGCGAACCAAACCTCGAAATTGCTAAAAAGTAGTGACTCACTGGCTCAGGCGCATAATTCAGCCAAGAATGATCAATTCGTCTTTAATGGATTATATTGGGAAGAAGTCGGGAGCTTGAGAGTAAAAGCAAACTTAGCAAGTAAATATCTAGGTATGACTGTGAACGAAGGCTATCGTTACGTCGGTCGTTTTTACCCAAAATATTTTCAAGTGCAAGACCAAGAATGGCACTACCCACATGGCCAAACTTTTGCTTACATGAATCAACCTTTTGAGAAAGTCACTTACGATGTTGTCGCACTCAATGCGAATAAGGAAAACGTGAAGAACTACGTCCACTTTTCATCTAACCTTCAACAACATTTCGACTTAGGCGAACTAAGCTCATACTCCGAACGGTTTTTGCCGCCTAAGCCTAAGAAGGTAGACTGGAAACTACTGGGTAGCGCGAGTGTTGGAACGTTTGTTATCGAGAAGCCCTCGACCAATGCGACTTGTAACAATAGCCCATGTTGGAAAAAGAACACGACAGATAAACAATACCCTGATGGTCCATTTAATAATGGGACTAACAGTGACAGCAGCAAAATAGGTATAGTCACGACTAAAGCCGTTGATGAGGTAAATTTCTTTGATAACAGCGAAATGCTCACTCAACAACCGGACATTCGATTCGGTCGTTTGAACTTTCAAGATGTGGGTGGCAACCAAGGCATGATGATCAAAGTGCCACTTGATGTGGAAATTTGGCAAGACGGCCGATTTACGACTAACTTCGATGACAGCTCAACAACGGCGAATGGTGAATATTACTTCAGCACGCCAATTTGGTCGCATGCGCCAGCAAACAACGCCCTGCTTTCTGGCGTTGGAACGATGAGTATTGGCAGGATGACCGATATCGTTGCAAGCCAAATTGACTCAGCGCGCGAGCAAATACAATTCCACCTAGATTTAGACAGCTCAGGCAATCACATCCCTTGGCTAAAATACGACTGGGATAGCTCTACAAGTGAAGAGGAAAACCCACCCGTCATTGTTACGTTTGGTATTCACCGAGGAAACGATCGCATTATTTATCGTGGTGAACCCAATATGCTTGGCCTAAATTAACGCGAAACGGCAAACAAAAAGAGCCCCTCAATTGAGGGGCTCTTTTCATCACAAACTGATGTAATTTACTTTGCGCCACGACGCGCTTTCAGGCGCTTCACCATAGCAAGACGACGCTCTGCCGACCCTTGGTCTGTTGCCGACTGGTTCGGATTATTACGACGACCTTGACGATTCTTAAATGCTGGTTTTGAGTGCAGCTTTTCAATGTAAGACTCACGCTGCTTTGGTTCATAGCCTGCAAGCTCAATACGGCGAATGCGTTGCTGGATTAGATTTTCAACCTGAACCACCGTGAGCTCTTCATCTCGGTTTACAAATGAAACGGCATGGCCTTGTTTACCTGCACGACCCGTACGGCCAATTCGGTGAACGTAATCTTCCGCTAGGAAAGGCATGTCATAGTTCACAACGTGAGGTAAGTCTTCAATATCTAGACCTCGAGCAGCGACATCGGTAGCCACCATGACACGTGCTTTACCGGACTTGAACTCTTCTAGCGCACGACGACGAGCACTTTGAGCACGATCACCATGACAAACCACCGCTTTGATACCATCAAGTTTCAGCTCTTTTACCACTTCGTTTGCGGTCTCTTTGTAGTTCACAAATACCAACACTTGTTTCCAGTTTTTGCGACCAATTAGCTCTGAAAGCAGTTCCGTTTTTCGCTCTTGATCAACTGGATATAGCACGTGAGCAACTGTCTGTGCCGTAGTATTTGCACGCTCTACTTCGATACGTTTTGGTTTACGCAGAATGTCTTTCGCTAACAGATTTAGCTGGCTTGAAGTCGTTGCCGAAAACATCATGATTTGCGGATCTGTATCCACATCCAGCATGATCTTACGAACTGCATGAATAAAGCCCATATCCAAGATACGGTCTGCTTCATCAAACACCAAAAACTCTAAGTGTGCCACAGAGACATTACCTTGTTCGATGTGCTCTTCCAATCGACCAGGTGTAGCCACAAGGATATCAACACCATTTTCCAGTGCCGCAACCTGAGAAGACATTTTACGGCCACCGAAAATCGCCGCCACCGACAGATTGGTGTACTTCGTGTAAGCTTTGATGTTGTCAGCAATTTGTTCAGCAAGCTCGCGAGTTGGAGCCAAGATAAGTGCACGAGCAGTCTTACGAGAAGCGCTACGGTTACTGTCTAACAACTGCTGAATCATAGGCAGAGAAAACGCAGCCGTTTTACCAGTACCTGTTTGTGCTGTAGCGAAAATATCATGGCCTTTGCGAGCCATTGGAATCGCCTTCTGTTGAATTGGCGTTAACTTTTCATAACCGCATTCTGCCAGTGCTTTAACCACTTCTGGCGCAAAACCTTGAGATGAAAATGACATTGAGCGTATTCCTTAAACAAACCACTAAAAATAGCTTTAAAAATTTAGCCGTGCACTATACCCGAATTTGAGTGATTTATCTCACTTTTCTCATTGAAACGCTACAAAAGCAAAAACGGCGAACGCAGACAGATTGCTGGTTCACCGTTTCCGTTTAACATTTGTTCGATTTAACGCTTGATGCCAGACAACTGAAGGAGAATTTGCTCAAGTTCATCCCATGGCAACAGCTGAGAATCTATCACTTCTAATCGTGATTCAAACCCTTCTAAGCTGATTTCATTCACCGACACGACTCGGTTGGCAACATTAAACGCGAAGCACCCCTGATCCGTGTTGACCACCGCTTTAACGCGTTCCGCCGTTAAGTCCGAAAGCATTGAGAAAAGTTTATCAAAATCAAACGTGTACTCTGCCCCAAACAACCACCCGCAGCTAAAATACCCTTGCCCTTTGTTCTCTTTGCGCACAAAGGCTTCACCTGGCGGCAACTGGAATTGAGGCTCTTGGTGAGCATGGTCATGATGATGTGACTCGATATGGGAAGAAGCGCTGCCGTAAACCCGTTCGATATCCAAGACTTCTATCGGTAACTCACCGTCATGAATAAGCTTACTGAATACTTTTGAGGGAGATTGGTCCGTCACCCAGTCATTAAACACATCAATGTCGTGACTGGTACAAAGGTCAACCTTACTGCCTATAACCACATCTGCGCTGTCTAACTGGTCCACGAAATTTTGGTTAGAAAGATATTTTTCATCACTTAAGTTACGCGGATCAACCAGAGCGATCGTCGCTTTTAGATCAACGTAAGGTTCATACTGTTCTGAGGTAAGCGTCGCGATAACCTGTTTTGGATGACCAAGGCCTGTCGGCTCAATCAATAAACGGTCCGGTTTTTGGCGCAGTAACGCGGTAATACCGACCGACATCGGCACACCCGCCGTGCAACACATACAGCCACCCGGCACTTCTTTAATAAGCGCACCTTGGTCTGTCATCAATGCACCGTCGATGCCAATCTCACCAAATTCATTAACCAAAACCGCCCAGTTTTCGTTTTCCGGTTTGTTCTTCAGTAGATTTAAAATCGTGGTCGTTTTACCGACACCCAAAAATCCGGTCAGTATGTTGGTTGGTACTCGATTTGACATGCTTATCTCCGACACGTTAGTGCATTAATGCTCCAGCAAAGTATACGGAGAATGTGACTCGCTTCAACGCTTTTTATCGCGCTCATCAAACTCATTGCGTGATGCGTGGGTACACATTTTTTGAGAATGATCAGAGTGACTTATCAACTCTGAGCGCTTCATATCAGAAAGATACATACTGGTGTAAATGACGCAGGTAAAAAACGCGATAATAGCGACTACGATGGGAAGAACTCCGAGTGTGTTTTCGAATTTAAGCGCAGCGATAGCCAATGCGAAAACAACGACAGAGATAAGTGCGATAGACTTACTTTTGTTGCTTTTCATGATAACTCGCCTTTCGTAAGGGTAGCCCCTAATACCTCCTGTATTAGGGGAATGCCAGTTTGAACAACATCCAACCTGACTATTCAATGCTACTCCTTTCGCTACTTGTGAAATTTGACAAAGCTAACATTTATTACAACATCAAACGATGAACTTATTACTAGCTTTCAGACACTTAGTGGACTGTAAAACACTTATTAGCAAATCGACCCGCCGCTGACCAATATGTCGTTTTCATTGGCAATACAAACTTGAGCCACCAGCCTTAGCCCTTCGACTATCATCTCCAGAGACATGGAAGGCTGACTGCCATTTGCTGCTTGTTCTGGCAATAATGGGATATGAACAAACCCATGACGAATAGGTTTGTCTTTTAGATAATGTTGGATGCCATAAAAAAGGTGGTTACATACAAATGTTCCGGCACTGTTGGAAATCTGGCTAGATATCCCCTGCTTTTGCAGCGTTTGAACAATACGCTTTATCGGCAGCGTCGAGAAGTAAGCATCTGGGCCATCAGCCACTACAGGTTCATCAATCGGCTGATGACCAGCGTTATCTGGAATACGAAAATCATCCACATTAATTGCGACACGCTCTGGGGTGATCACGCCACGTCCGGCCGCTTGCCCAACGGTAATCACACAATCTGGCTGGTGCGCTTCTATTGGATCAATAACGGTATTCACTGACTCATGCCGAATCACAGGAACTGGGCAAGTAACGATCATGGCATCTTCTATTGCCGCAGCCTCTAATCGCTTCACCGCTTCTAAGGCGGGGTTAATGGCGTCACCACCAAAAGGTTCAAAACCGGTAATCAGGACTTTCTTCATAACAGCCTTTAGGAAAAGAGAGTTTCACAAATTATTGCACTCCCCTTCACCCCATCCAATAGCAAAAGTATTGTTGACATAAACCAGACAACATTATGTGACTCATGTCTAACCAGCGAGGGTTGTCACCTTTATTGAATCTACACAAGTTCCGGACTATGGAGACTAACTATCGATGATTAGTGGCAGGGCTAGGCTCTCTCATTACATGACTCACGCAGAAACTTGGTTTCCACGCTTAACTTAGGTAGAGTACGCGACCGCAATGCAATTCGAAGAGATTGAATACAATGAATATTGATAACCATGTAATCGAAACGATTGAAGAGTTAGAGGCATTTCTGCATTTAGTAGAAAGCGGCGCTCTGGGTCTTGAAGGTGTCACTGGCGTTGCGCTAGCCACCTCTAATACCGATGGCCGTCCATTTGTTGCCGTATTAGGAGAAAAGCACCAATTGCTCCTTGGCCGCTGGGTTTCGCAGCACGTATATGACAATGGTAAAGACATCGTTCGTAACGGCCCAACCAGAAAACACTAAGCTCTCAGCACCATCTATAACACCATGCCATCTTATACACCAAGCGTATGCTTTGAAAGCAATGCGCTTGGTGTACTTAAAAAATAAAAAAAGAAAAGGCTAGCCTTTATTAATTTTGTCGGTATACTGCACATCAGCTCTTACGGAAAGAGCTATTAATGTAATTAAAGATCAAAGTTTCTCTCAGTTCCACATCGAATTCCTCGTTTACGTTCCTGCGACAAAATAGTTATCTCTAAAATCATATAGTAGCACTTGATATTAGCTAAAAATTCAATATTTAAAACAATCAAATATAGAGGTATCTATGTCTAATAAATTAACTGGTTCAGTAAAATGGTTCAACGAAACTAAAGGTTTTGGTTTTATTTCTCAAGACAATGGCGGTGATGACGTATTCGTTCACTTCCGTTCTATTGTTTCTGAAGGCTTCAAAACTCTTACTGAAGGCCAAAAAGTATCGTTCGTTGTTGAACAAGGTAACAAAGGTTTACAAGCTGCTGAAGTAACAGCACTGTAATTCTTTGTGTGGCATCAACGTTGTTGGTGCCACAATCCCCTTCCACTTATTGCCGCCCTTACTATTCTCTATCTAAGTTTATATACCCAAATCACTTACCTCTCCCACACCGTCATTAATCACTTTCAATAAAGTCACTTTGGTATACATCTTTAGGTAATCACACTACCTACCTTGCAATTCCAGTTTGGAATTAAATTAATCTGATTCATATCTGAATCACTTCGCCTCATGCTTTGCTCATATAAATAAAGTTTATAAAATAAAAGCGATTGGCGAATATAAGAGAAAAAAATGAAATTAAATATATCCGCACAATCAATAAATTCTAATAATTACGAGCAAATAATCCCTAGCCGAGACGTTATCCTTAGCCTATTCGATAAAGTCAAAAATCACTTAAGTCACGAGCAAATTTCTCGCTCTACTGGCTTAGATGAGAAACCACAAAAAGACGCTTTAAAAAAACGTTTACGCGCTATGGAGCGCGATGGCCAGTTGATTTTCACGCATCGCCGTGGTTATAAAAAAGTCGATCAAACCGCTTTGGTTTCTGGAAAGGTCAGCATTCACGCAGACGGCTTTGGTTTTGTCACTTACGACAGTAATGAAAAAGACCTTTTCTTACCTAAACACCAACTTACTCATGTGTTTGATGGCGATATCGTACTGGTTCTGAAAGGCAATGCTCAGCATCAAGGACGCTCAAATCATCGTTTCATCAAAATAGTGGAACGAAAAACAACCCACATCGTGGGCTTGTTAAAGAGAAAAGGTTCGAACTTCTATCTAGTGCCAGAAAGCACGAAACTGACTCAAACCATTCATGTCACACCAAATGATCTTATCGCCAAAAATGCCGGTAAACTCGTTCATTGTAAAGTCACGGCCTATCCAGATCACAGACAATCAACAACAGTTGAAGTGGCTGAAGTATTAGGGCGTCCGGGAGAAGCAGGGATTGAAGTTAAATTGGCGTTACGTCGACATGGCATCAATGACCATTGGGATGATGAAGTTCTTCACGCTGCTTCCGCATTTGGCAATCACGTAGAAGAAAAAGACAAAACGTCACGAGTGGATTATCGAGATTTACCGTTCGTCACTATCGACGGGGACGACGCGAAAGACTTTGATGATGCCGTTTACGCATACCAAATGGACAATGGGCATTGGAAGTTATTCGTTGCGATTGCAGACGTATCTCACTACGTTCAGCCAAACGACCATTTAGATCTTGAGGCGCAATCTCGTGCAACGTCCGTTTACTTCCCCGGATACGTTGTACCAATGCTACCAGAAACATTATCTAACGGTTTGTGCTCGCTTAACCCGAATGAAGACAGATTGGTTATGGTATGTGAGATGACCTTTGACGACGAAGGTAACATGCTAGATTCAGAGTTTTCTGAAGGGATCATTCACTCGCATGCTCGTTTAACTTATAACGAAGCTTACCGCATTGTTTCCCAATCAACGGAAGCAAAAAAATACCAAGGTAAGAACCCAAAACAAAACATTAAACAGCATCTGGTGAATCTCCATCGCTTGTATTTGAACCTATCTGGTCAACGTCAAGTCCGTGGTGCCATTGATTTTGACACGCAAGAGCTTTCATTCACGTTAAACAATAAAAAGAAAATCGCGTCCATCGTTCCTGTAGTTCGAAATGATGCCCACCGAATGATCGAAGAATTCATGCTGTGTGCCAACGTTGCCACCGCTCAATTTTTGCAGCAACAAAAAATACCGAGCTTATACCGCGTGCACTCTGGTCCTCAGATGAAAAAACTGTCTTCATTAAGAATGATGCTTGCAGACAAAGGGCTAACGCTTGCGGGTGGTGATAAACCAACTTCTCATGACTACAACGCATTACTGGAACAAGTACGAGATTTAGATGAGTGTGATGTGATTCGTACCCTACTGCTACGTTCTCAGAGTCAAGCCGAGTATTCGCCGAAGAATATGGGTCACTTCGGTTTAGCCTATGACGCATACGCACACTTTACTTCGCCAATTCGTCGTTACCCAGACTTACTCGTTCACCGCGCCATTCGCGCTAAACTTCGAGAGCAAAAAACAGGCAAGCTACGCAGTCTGCTCATGAAACTAAAACCTATTCGTCAATTGACAGGTGCTGCGAACAACTACCCTTACGATGCAAAAGTAATCGAGCAACTGAGCGTGCACTGTTCGCATCAATCTCGTCAGGCAGATGAAGTGAGTCGAGAGGTTGAGTCAGCACTGAAATGTCATTACATGAAGCC
Source organism: Vibrio sp. Y10_XG_PY6 (assembly GCF_024181795.1). Lineage (NCBI taxonomy): Bacteria > Pseudomonadati > Pseudomonadota > Gammaproteobacteria > Vibrionales > Vibrionaceae > Vibrio > Vibrio sp. Y10_XG_PY6. Next base: position 683,951 of record NZ_JAMZAQ010000001.1, on the reverse strand, counting down.
ATTTATCGGGCAACACTTCATGGGGACGGTGTCTGGAGTCACACACTTCGGGGTATTTGTTGAGTTAGAGGAAAACCGAATCGAAGGTCTCATTCCTTTATCAAGTTTTCAAAATGGTAAGTTCGAATTTGATGCAGTCAAACAAAAAATTTCCAGCCAGAGCACCACGTTTACTTTAGGGACTAAAGTGCACGTGTTGGTTAAAGACGTCGATTCGAAACAAAGAAAGATCATGTTCAATTTAAAAGATGCAGAACACACGGTAGGTTAGTCTGTTGTAGTCTATTTTCTAACCCATTGTTCAAAAATAAAAAATAAGCTTTAGATACCGCGATTAACTTGTGACATTTCGCTGACATCAGCTCATTCTAAAACCCTAATATCTGGCAAAGGAAACGAATCTAACTTTTGTTTCCAGACACCATCGCAGAGTGTATTTCCAACACTCTGTTTGCCTCGAGAGGTTCTTATGACAGCCTAGGATCTCTCGGGGCTTTTTTGCGCCTCTTAAACCCCACCTTATGTTGTACCCAACCCGTTACCAACCACACAAATTGTACTTTTTAACTAGTTCACTAGATCGCGAATTCTGATTTAAGCAACTGATCACACAACCACTTCTAAATTTTGGGTATAAAAGTATCAATACTTTCGTTAACTAGGATGTAAATAATGAAAAACTCGTTTGATCTCACCATGCCCAATGAAGAAGGATACTTTGGTGAATACGGTGGTAGCTTCGTGCCGCCGGAGCTTGAACAAATCATGCGTGACATCAACGCAGCTTATGAGGAATGCAGCAAAGATCCTGAATTTAAAGCGGAGCTTGCTCGCCTGTATAAGCACTTTGTTGGACGACCTAGCCCAATCTTCCATGCAGAAAACTTGTCTAAGAAATACGGAGCAGACATCTACCTAAAACGCGAGGACTTAAACCATACAGGCGCACATAAAATTAACCACTGCTTAGGAGAAGCCATTCTCGCTAAAAAGATGGGTAAGAAGAAACTGATTGCTGAAACTGGCGCAGGACAACATGGTGTCGCGCTTGCGACAGCCGCCGCACTGGTTGGCTTGAAGTGCGATATTTACATGGGTGAAGTTGATATTGCCAAAGAGCACCCGAATGTCGTCCGTATGAGAATCCTTGGTGCCAATGTCATCCCTGCTACTCACGGGCGTAAGACTCTCAAAGAAGCGGTTGATTCTGCCTTCGAAGCCTACCTAAAAGATCCTGACACACAACTTTATGCGATAGGCTCTGTCGTTGGCCCTCACCCATTCCCTAAAATGGTACGAGATTTCCAATCAATTATCGGTAACGAAGCACGTGTTCAATTCAAAGAAATGACAGGCAAGTTACCCAATAATCTCGTCGCATGCGTTGGAGGTGGTTCTAACGCGATGGGGCTATTTACTGCTTTCTTAGACGATGAACAAGTCGCCATTCACGGCGTCGAGCCAGCGGGCCGCTCTTTGCAAAAGGTTGGCGAGCATGCTGCAACACTCACACTTGGTGAGCCAGGTATTATGCACGGATTTAAGTCTTACATGCTCAAAGATGAGCAAGGCGAACCTCAAGAAGTGTACTCTGTAGCAAGTGGCTTAGATTACCCATCGGTTGGGCCTCAGCATAGTTACTTAAAAGACATTGGCCGTGTCAATTACGGCTCAATCACCGATGACGAAGCGATTGATGCCTTCTTTGAACTGTCTCGCGAAGAGGGGATTATTCCAGCGATTGAATCTTCACACGCTGTCGCTTACGCGATTAAACTCGCGAAGCAAGGAGAAACTGGCTCAATTCTTATCAACTTATCCGGTCGCGGTGACAAAGACATTGATTTTGTCGTTGAACACTACGGCGCAAAATACGGCATTGAATCAATTGTTTAGTCCCCGTTTGGTAGGCTAACTGTCTATACAAAAAGCTACCTATTGCTAGGTAGCTTTTTGTTTGCGCCTTATTTCCCCTACATGCTCTTTAAAGGCTTAACTACACAGTCCAAATCTTTTACTTTTGGGAAATAGGCATAGCTTGAGAAAGCCCTATCACTCACCACTCCAACTATGCCTTTAGAGCGTAATTCGATTAACCGATCAGAGCAGGAATGCCCGGAAGCTGACCAACGACAGCAAGGGAGCCTGCACAGACGATAAATGCAGTGCCAGGAATCAGGTATTTATCTTTTCTCGAGAGTTCGTTGGCACGCTCATGGTCGCCGATAAGTCCAAGGTTATCCAGTAGCATAGTGATTGCCCAGCCAAAGACTGGATTAACGAATGCACAGGCAAAAATACAGATACCTGCACTGAGTGAATCTTTATGCTTGTGGATCATCTGCATACCCGCTTCAAGAAGTGGTAAGAATACACCGACAATCAAAGCAACGCGCAGAACAGGTTCCCACATCGCTAGATCCATAGGGTAACCAATTACCGCGGCGGCAATACACATGAAACCCGTTAACAGTGCGCCACCTGGAATAGGACGTTTAGCAATTGCGGCTGGAATCATGTACGTTCCCCAAGAAGAAGCTAGATTTCCGCCACCTAATAGTGAGCCAACCCCCTGACGAACAGACGCTCCGACCATCGTGTCGTCGACATCCATGAGTACGCCTTTCGCTTCTTTCGGGTAGTTAAGTTCTTGAAACACACGATGGCCAAGATAATCAGGGGACCACATAGCGACTGCCAGCAGAGCAAATGGAGTCACGGCAATAAAGTGCTCTAGGGTTGGCCAGCCTAGCTGCCAGCCTGTATCTTCACCCCACCAATAGAATGGACTGAAATTAGGCAAGCCCGGTTCTGTGGTAAAAGCAAACTCAGCGCCCATCAAATAAGCAACAATACCCGCGAGTGCAGAGCACAGAGGGATTGCCAACCAACGCTTGTTGATCTTAGCTAGGTAGGCATAAACCATAACCGTTAGACCAATGACCACAAACGAAATGTAACCTTGGTCTGTACTTGCAGCCCACGCCTCAGTCTTATTAATCTGTCCGAGCAACCCAACAGCGCCTAGGTAGATCAATAACCCTCCTCGAACCCCAATGCCAGTCAAGGTCATGAGTTTAGAACCGCCTTTAGTCAAAGCGAGAATTAAGCCAAAAGCACATACCATCAAGCCAAGCGCCAGAGGATGCCCTCCTGCGGCAGCAATCATGGGAATCAGCGGTATCATTGGGCCGTGGGTACCGGCTAGGTTTGCGTTCGGGTTTAGGATGGCAGAAAACAAAATAACGAACAGAGCACCCGCGATAAGCAATTCGTAACGCACGTTTTCTGCAACGAACTCCGGAGATAAACCGAACTGAGCAGCAAAGGCAGCAACCATGGCGGTGACCATCACCACTTTACCAATGGTTGCGGCTAATGCAGGCACCCAGTCTTCGATTTCAATACTGTAATCACGTGATGGCAAATGAATACCCCAGCGACGAAAGCTCATGATGGTTAAATCATGGTTTAGAAAGTCTTCACGACTTTCAAATTCATGCGGTTTTTTGCGCACATCCCTGTAAAAGGTCTTACTTGAGTCAGACATTGAGCTATCCTTTGTTATATTTCAACGTTGAACTATGTCAACTAGAGTTTCGCTTGGTATACAGACCAATACGAGACAACACCCACATCAAACATCGAGGCCAGACCAAGAAAGTGGTATGGCTAATTTTTGATTTGAACCTATTAAGCATGTATTGCTATCGGTAGGAATATTAGACATTAGTAAAAGAACAACAAAAATCTCACTTATTACACAAAGATTTAACATTGCATTAGAGTACGCTGATCTTTAGTGAGAGTTTTTGAACAGCAATTCAAAAAGAGGAACAGTCGCAACTCCACCTGTGCTTTTCAAGGTAGAAAAACATGTCTGAATTCACACAGGTAATTGGTTAATTTTGCTCATGCAAGTACGCACTAACAACATCAAATCGAGTTGCAACCCAAACCATCGCTGCCTAACTATAGATATCTCTGTAATGTATACTTTGCTAAACTCCACCCTTTGATGAGTAAGGCCCCTAAAATGATGACTGACGAAGAAAGAATCGAACTGCAACGGAACAACCCACTACACGGGTTAAAGCTAGAGACAATGTTGCAAGAGTTGGTGGATTTTTATGGCTGGGACATTCTAGATACAGCAATGCGCTTTAATTGCTTTAACACTAAGCCTTCGATTGCAAGTAGTGTGAAGTATTTAAAGAAGACCGAATGGGCGAGAGAAAAATTAGAAAACTTTTACCTTTATCGCTTTAAGCGCATGCCACGCGCAAGTGAAGAAGAATATGATTTACCACCGAGAGCTCGTACGTTCCCGCATGGTCTTGAACCTAAAGAGCCAATGCCGCTAACCGTTGACTCTATCCTCAAGTCACAAGCTAAAGCTGCATCCGCATTTAAAAAACGCTCACCTCGTGGACGTCCGACGCGCCGATAGTACATAACCTGGAAAAGCAATAGAGCCCTACTGGTAGCTCCAGCAAGGCTCTATTGTTCTTTAAAGAAATGGCTAGAAGAAAATACTCAAGCTAGTGCGCCCCCTTCTCCAGCGCCTCCCATAAGTAAACTCACATGTAGTTTACGTTTTCTATTGATTGCACTTTTTCTTCTTTTTACCCGTACCTGCCGGCTTTGCTCGCGGCTTCATTGGTAAAAAGTAGGCTTCACTCTGATCGTCTTCCACTTCAAAACCTACTACCTGCTCGCGTTCAAGTTGGAACTTATTTTTCTTTTCTATCACTTTGAAATGGTGATAGTCATCGTAATCGATAAGGGATAGCCCTAGACCCACTTCACCAGCACGACCACTGCGACCGATTCGATGCATATAGTCAGCAGGACTACGCGGAAGATCGAAGTTAATCACCACTGGCAGCTTTTCAATATCAAGGCCACGTGCTGCGATATCGGTGGCAATAAGAACTTGAATCTCGCCAGACTTAAAACCGTCAAGTACACGAGTACGAGCGCCCTGCCCTTTATCACCATGGAAAACTTCAGCAGTAATACCGCGTTTTGACAGCTTTTGAGCTAAATGGTTACAGGCATTCTTAGCATTCACAAAAATCAAAGTCTGTCGCCACTGATGCTGTTTGATTAAGTGCGCAAGTACCGCCGTTTTCTCACCTTTATTTACACTAAACACGCGTTGCACCAAAGTGCTGGCTTCTGCGCTCTGCAACTGAACTTCAACAGAGTCGCGGAGCAAGTGCTGAGACAGCGTCGTGACTTTATCAGGGAAAGTAGCAGAAAATAGCAGCGTCTGTTTCTTCTCTGGCAGTAACGCAAGAATCTTATTGAGTTCTTCGGTAAATCCGAGGCTCAACATACGGTCAGCTTCATCAAGCACGAGCGTTTTTACTTGGTCCAACTTAATCGCGTTACTGGATACCAGATCAAGTAATCGACCCGGCGTAGCTACGATAATGTCACAGCCACCACGAAGCGCCAGCATTTGTGGGTTCACCGATACACCACCAAATACGGCAACCGTTTTGATCTTATCTCTAAGGTGGTATGAGTAAGATTTGACGTTGTATGCCACCTGTGATGCCAACTCACGAGTTGGTACTAAAATCAGGTGAGAAACGAAGTTACCACGGCGATGATTTGTTTCGTCTTGCTGAACAATTTTTTGCAGAATTGGCAGCGAAAACGCAGCGGTTTTACCAGAGCCCGTATTGGCACCGCCAACAATGTCTTTCCCTTCAAGGATATAAGGAATGGTATGAGATTGAATGGGCGTCGGTTGGCTGTATTCTAACGCTTCTAGTCGCTCGACTAAGGTTGGAATCAGGCCAAGATCGGCAAATGTCGCTTGCTGTGTTTTATCTGTCATTACGATGAGTGGCTCAGTGCTAGTAAAGGCCGTGTATCTTATGCTATTTCACGTCTGGATGTTAGAGATAATGAGCCAAACAGAAGACTGGTGAGAGAAGCACTGTAGGGAGCAGGAATTTCCTTTCACTAAAATGAGTTAATGGTTTCTATAACCCTCACGATGGTAGCGTTCGCGACGAACACTGGAAAAAGGAGCCAGGCCAGTCTGACTCCTGTAAAGCCAAAACACATTGTATCTTGGAAAAATTAAGGTTGCAGAGACAGACCAACTCCGCTTGAAAGGCTTAATCATACTATCTAAACCTTCGGTGTTGAGAGCTTAATATAGTTTGAGAAAACTCCAGCTCACCAATGTCCATCGTTATCTATTTAGCTAATGTTGTGGACTCGGTTGTATAGATTACTTTCGCCCGATACCAGGTTCTTCTCAGTGTACGTTTGACTGCTGTAGCCACAATCGTTGCTGATGTCGTATATGGAAATACCTGTTGTCAGAAAGGTAACGCGCCAAGATGAGTAATGTTGCATATCATCCTCGTAAGCCCAATTTCTTCACGAGGTAGTAATGGAACAAATTAATTTACCCCGATATCTGATATGTAGCTTCGCCTTTGTGTTGCTTTATCCTACGGCAATAGATCTCTACTTGGTTGCTTTACCACAAATCGCCAATGACCTGTCTGCGAGCGAATCACAACTTCATATTGCCTTTTCTATTTACCTCGCTGGTCTAGCATCGACGATGGTTTTTGTTGGGCGAGCTGCTGATTGTTTTGGACGCAAACCTGTTGCCATTTGCGGTGCAGTGATTTTTACCCTTGCATCAATGTTCGCGGGCTCTGCTGAGACCAGTAATAGCTTCCTAATAATGCGCTTTTTCCAAGGCGTAGGTGCCGCATGTTGCTATGTAGTGGCCTTTGCCATTTTGCGCGACACTTTAGATGACCCAAAGCGAGCTAAGGTTCTATCGATGCTTAATGGAATTATCTGTTCTATCCCAGTACTTGCCCCCGTGATCGGCAATCTGATTATGATCAAGTTTCCGTGGCCCGTGTTATTCACTGCCATGGCGATGATGGGTATTACGATAAGCTTAATTGCTTGCTTTGTCTTAAAAGAAACCTTGCCTAAAACCAAGCGCACAACTTTAAATGTGAGTGAAGCTTCGAACGAATCACTATCTAACCGCTTTTTCATATCGCGCGTTATTTATACATCTTTAGGCGTCACAGCGATTCTCTCTTATGTAAATACGTCACCAATGATAATAATGGATTCAATTGGTTTTACTCGAGGCGAATATTCAACAACGATGGCACTACTCGCGATGGTAGGTATGACGACATCGTTTTCAGTTCCATTTGCTCTTTCTTGCTTCAAACAAACCACATTGATGTTCGCTGCACAAATGACCAATTTTCTGTCGGCTATCGTTATTCTCGCGGCTCACTTGAATAGCGATAGTCCGACACTTTATATGGTAGGATTCACTCTGCTCAGCATGAGTTTTCCAATGGGGTTTGGTGTGGCGATGAGTCAAGCGTTAAGCCAGTTCTCACGCAAAGCTGGACTTGCAAGCTCTATGCTTGGCATAGGTCAGGTTTCTTGGTCTGCACTTTACATTTGGTTGATGGCGACGTTAGGTGTGTCGGCCGTGATGATGTTAATGATAGCGTTGGTTGCTAGTGGCGTTATTGGACTCTCCATAATATTATTATTTCCAAATCAGAACGTTAGTGAGCCTCATGAAGAAATCTCTTGCCCGACTTGATCTTAATTTACTGCTCACTCTGCAATTGCTACTGCAAGAGCAGAGTGTTACTAAAACGGCGAAAAAACTTAATGTAACTCCCTCAACCGTGAGTAAGTCTTTAGGCAAATTGCGCGCTTGGTTTGATGACCCGCTTTTTGTGAATACGCCGCAAGGCCTAAAGCCAACAAATCTCGCGACAAACGTGCAAGTGCTTTTTTCAGACTGGATGCAGATCGGTAACCAGATTGTTTCACACCGAGGTGATGATGCGCCAAGCGGGGTTAAATTTCATCTTGGAGTAGAGTCGCCATTGTCACTCATCATGGCGGATGAACTGACCAAACGAATCCATGATTTTTACCCAGACTCAACGGTAAAGTTCCATAACTGGGATTACGACTCGTTAGATGCCATTACCAGCGGTGAAGTGGATATTGGTTTTACTGGCCGTGAAAGCCATCCTCGCTCCAAAGAGTCGTTAGAACTGCTCCCGTATTTTATTAATTTCGAAGTGCTGTTCTCGGATTTACCTATGGTGTATGTCCGCAAGGATCATCCTGCACTCAAGCAAAAGTGGAATTTAGATACTTTCTTAAGCTATGCCCACATCAATGTAGCATGGGAGAAAAATGACAGTTGGGCATTGGATGAGATCTTGGCTGAGCAGGGACACACTCGAAACGTTAGCCTAACGATGGCGAGTTTCGAGCAAGCTTTATTTGTTGCAGAAAAGCCCGATCATCAAATGTTAACCACAGCACCAAAATATTGTCAGCGATACTGCGAACAGCTTCACCCCAACTTAATAGCGTTGCCTATCCCCATTGCGGAAGATTATCAGCACAAGCTACTGATTCCATTTACTATGATTTGGCACAAGCGCAATAACCAAAACCCTAAAATCGTGTGGTTGAGGGAGACGATAAAGAGCCTGTATGGCACAAGTTGAACGGGTAATTTTGAAGTACATTTAAAGCAAAGGAATGAACATTCTCCCCCCTTTATGTTGTCAATAACCGTAGGAATGTGGTCTTGCCTTCCATTAGATTAAATATTTTAAAATCTTGAAATCTTGAAATCTATTATCCACTTCGAAATTGATTTCAGCTCATTTGGGCAGAAAGAAGCTAGAAGCACTTGCTTATGTTGGGTGAGTAAATGTATGCAAAACCTCAGTACATAAAAACGAACCTAATTTAGGTAAGCTCTTGGCAACTATATGCCACGACTCGAAAAGTAACGCGTGGGTGAATCGCCATAGACCCGACGAAACATAGCGATAAAGTTACTGGGCGTCGAATAACCCAAAGCATGTGCAACCGCTCCTACGGACTCTCCGCGAGCCATCATTTCTAACGAATGTATTAGCAGTGCTTGTTGCCGCCATTCACTAAAACTCATGTTTAACTCACTTCGAATCAATCGTCTTAATGTCCGAGATGAGACTGCCCCGATCTTTGCCCAATGCTCCACAGAATGTTTGCTGTTTGGGTCTATTAAAATCGCTTGAGTAACTTTTTGCAGTCTCGGATCTCTGGGCAGTGGGATGTGGAGTGACTCATGAGGGCTATTGACGATTTCATCGGATATTACGGCAAGAATACGTAAAAACTGTATGGATAGATCGTCTGTTTTGCTCCATATCGATGCTCTAACCGATAGGGCTTTCAACACATCGCTCATTTGGATCACACAAGGTCTCATTGGAAACCGCTCACAACTCTCTGGAGTAAACAGTAATGAACGACCTTTCAGAGAACCACAAAAATAAACACTGTGCATCGCACCCGGGGGGATCCAACCAGCTCGGTGAGGTGGTAGTATCCACGTTCCTTCATCGGTTTTGACCTGAATTAGCCCTTCATCTATACACAGTAACTGGCCTCGATGATGACTGTGCCAATTATGTGGCCGTTGATCCAAATTGTTGAAGTCGCTCCTTTCATGCTGCCACTCCTTAGCGATCAGTGCGGCGCCATTTTTCCATTCGCTGTAATCAGAGTTTGTCACTTTATTTACTCAATTCCATTTTGGCCATTATTCATTATTTTCTGTCCTCTTAACGTTACCATAGCAAGTTAGCGTTCGAGTAACATTTTAACAACGACCATTTTTATCGAAGGCAGAACCATCATGAACGAACCTATCTTTATTATCTATTACATTACAGCAGGCTTGGGCATTGGCTTTCTCGCTGGACTCGTTGGTGTGGGTGGTGGTGGAATGGCCGTCCCTATTTTTGCGTTTCTGTTTTCACTACAGGGAATAGCTGATACAGAAGTTGTCCACCTTGCCTTAGGGACATCAATGGCTTCGATGATTATTACAACATTAGGCAGCATGCGCGCTCACTACAAAAAAGAGAATGTAGACTGGACAATGGTAGTAAAAATGTTGAGCGGAGTTCTAGTCGGAACATTTTGCGCCACATTCGTAGCATCGTATCTACAGGGGATCTATCTGGCAGGGTTTTTCAGCGTATTCATGTTGTATGTAGCTTATAAGATGTTTCTCAACACTGAAAATGAGTACAACCCGAACCCACACGGGGCTATCGGTAATATGACTGTAGGCTCGGTGATTGGCTCTGTATCAGCACTTGTCTCTATAAGCGGTGCGGGGCTGATCATCCCCTATCTTGTCCAGCAAAATTTTGAGGTAAAACGAGCTATTGGCACCTCTGCTGCGATAGGTTTCCCTGTAGCGCTATCAGGAAGCCTCGGTTACATGTTAAACGGATGGGAAAATACAGATTGGAACAACTTAGTATTAGGATACATATACCTTCCTGCAATGATCAGCTTCTCCATTAGCAGCTACTTAACTACTAGCCTCGGAGTGCGTTGCGCAGAGTATTTCCCAAATAAAGTTCTTAAGAAAATCGTTGGTATTTTGTGTGTTCTTCTAAGTTTTAAAATGCTGGGACAAGTACTTAATTAGGGCAAGTAATACAGTCATCAGTATGTCTTGCAATATGTTGTGGGGACAAGCCTGAAAAACTTACTTCTCGCTTTGCAGGTCCAGGCACACAATGTGTAAGAAAGCTCCGCATTGTTGTTATTCTTATGACTTTGTTAAACCAGCCAGAATTACATCCAAAATTTGCTGGTGATTGTCCTTTCTGGAAACCTCGTCACGCTCCTGGCAAAGTGCTTCCTCCCCTTCTGATGCGAGAATTTTAATGCCACGCTCAGTACATTCTGCGAACGCACTAAACTGACTCGCACTGGGGATCTCTTGAAATGTCACATTGGGAAGAGCAACAAGTGATTCGGCTGGTGTCAGTGCGGGATGTAGCCGATCAGAAAGCGTCACCACGGTGATAGCATTGTTCATCAAGGCCAGAGTTTCAGGGACAAAAGTTTTCGTTAGCTCAGGGTTGACAACGACGACCGATTTCAGTTTGTTTTCAGACTGAAATCGGGGGAATTTTTGATCTGGGATGCTGGTAATATCAACGTTATTTTCACGTAACCAATGACAGTCTACATTGGTGGCGTCGTGACATGATGTTCGATATTTTTCCGGGCTTATTTGCGCTCCGGAGAGCATCAGCATAGATGTGCCACCCAGAAAAAAGCCGACCCCCTGCACTTCATCAGTATCTACACCTCCGGACAGTATCCCGACCGAACTTAACTCATTCAGCCCGAGCACCAAATCACTGGTTCTGAATGTGATTTCATCAACAGCCATTTCTGCATTGATTTCGTTTGGTGCAGGAGGCTTTGGTGCAACAACGACATAACCTTGTTTCGCTAGGCCTGAAGCTATCCAACCACTATGGGAAAATGCTGACCGTGTTCCGCCCTGCGACAAAAGCACAACGGGAAATTTTCCACTTGCTAACGGGGCATCTAACTGCGTTTCGACTGATTTAAAAATGTTACCCATACCAAACGTGAAGTTGGTTTTTCCGTTCGTTGTGGGATACCAATAATAGACTTCTACTGGCTTATCTCTGTCTTCACTGAATACCGTTTTGATTGTTAGCGCAGAATGGTATTTCGGCTCATTCGTACTGGCGCTGACACTGACACACAATGAAGCGAGTAGAAACGACATTATTATTTTGGTTTTCATTTTTACCCCAGCCGATCAATACATTACTCTGCACGGCATCTGGAAAAATAACGCGCAGGAGATTCTCCATATATTTTGCGAAACATAGCAATAAAGTTACTTGGAGTCGAGTAACCCAAAGCAAGTGTCTGCTTTGAGCTGAGCCAGCAAGCTTTTGGACATGGATGTGTTAGAGCTAATGCTCGAAGTCATCAACTTCGGATAATATGAATTTGGGCAAAGTACTGCTGCCACAGCCCGATATGGTCATTGCCTAATATACCTGTTAGTGGGAAGTATAGTCAGACAGAAAGAGAAGCAGGCAAAGGTGTTACGATTTAAGTAAGCGCATTCCCCCCAATATTAAGGTCCCAAAGAACAGCTTAGTTATTCAGTTAGACTAGGCTTTTTACAACAGCTACCGCAGCTAACAGCAAAAAAACTGTACCACAACATTGATTGAAAATTCGCCCATTGGCTAAAAGCACTGTTTTAACCTTATCAGCCAATCTGGCCACGATATACTCTACGGCGAATTCAATACAAAGAAAGCTGAATGTTATCACCAGAAATTGGGGGATAAACCCCTCGTTGGGGTTAATAAACTGAGCTAAAAAAGCAGTGAAAAATAGTAAGACTTTCGGGTTAGACAAAGCAGCGAAATAACCTTGCTTAAATAGTTCTTTAGGCAAAACAGACACTACAGTTGTTGTTTGCTCAATACTAATTGCAGACGCGAAGAACAGTTTGAAACCCAGCCATGCAAGATATAAAGCCCCCAACCATTGAAGACCAATCATCAACTCAGGTTTTGCTTCTAGGATGGTACCTAACCCCAGCATAGCTACCGTAATCAAGATGAAAAAGCCACTCACGCCACCGCATATTGTCCAAATTGTCTTCTTATAGCCATATCGTGCACCGTGGCTAAGAGCTAAAAGCGAGTTAGGACCGGGAACACAAGCAAGACCCAGTGCAGACAAAGCAAAGACACACCAAATTTCAAACGTCATAACCAACCAGAAAATTGAGAACTCAAGGGAGATTAGTATCTCTCAGTTCTCAATTTATCTATGGTATATTCTGGACGTAAAACATGAATATTTAGACAAAGGTTCAATACAAATGAATGAAAATAATGGTGTCCGATTTTTATTGATACCTCTAAATAACTTCAACATGCTTCCGTTTGGTGGCTTCTTAGATAAGCTCCGATTCTCGGCAGATGAAGCGGATCACAGTCAACAACGATATTGCTCATGGAAAGTTTTGTCGCACAACAAAGGATTAGTCATTTCTAGTAGTGGGATCCCCATTAGAGTAGATATCGATTTTAGTGACGTTAAACCTGCGGATTTTGACTATGTGGTTTTCTTTGGTAGCCGCACTGCATCTGAATCTCAGCAGCAAGCCGCTTATTACCGCTCTTTTGTTCGAAATGTCGTTGCCAATGGAATACCAATCGTCAGCATTGATAACGCTTGCTTTACTTTAGCTGAGTTAGGGCTACTTAACCGTCATCAAACTGTGGTTCATTGGCGGCATCATAGTGAGTTCAAAGCAACCTACCCTAAAGTGATCGTAAGAGATGAACAGCTTTATCATTTTGATAAAAAGCTAATCAGTTGCACTGGCCGAAGTGCCACTATCGACCTTGCGGTGGCAATTTTGCAAAAGCATGTCGGGCAAACGAAGGCAGAAAAAGGGCTAGCGGATATGCTGGTTGATGAAAATCGCAGTATGCAACACCGCCTGAAGTCGTCAGAGCAAAGACTATACGGGAATCGTCATATGGACAGAGCGATTTCTTTGATGCAAGAAAACTTAGAACAGAGAATAAGCGTAGAACAGGTTGCTGCGCTCATCGGGATTAGTCGACGACAATTAGACCGCTTATTTCAGCAAAAGCTCAGCATCTCAGCGCGTCATTATTGGCAAGAGTTACGTTTACAACATGTTTACTGGCGATTGAAGCATTCTAATCATGACCTTGCCCAACTTGGAGATGAAGTGGGCGTTCGGGACATCAGCTATCTATGCAAGATTTTCAAGAAAAGATTTGGCGTAACACCAGGACAATGCCGTCGCGACTCGATAGCGTGATGACTATATGTGTCTAGCTAGCAGCCTTTCACATTCAATGTCCTTCTATTTCTGACTCATTATAAAAACTGGGGCATGTACAATTTTCAGAAGGTGTAATGGGCATAAGATCTAAATGGTTTTGGGGCAGTTCTGCGTTACGATGATCTACCCCGTCAGCAAGCCGTTGGACATTAATGAGCTACGCTAACCTCCCTAATAATCGGAATTGACATGAGGAAATGTATGGCAAACCTTAGTTGGAACGCTGAATATTTGTCTAAGGCTGTTGGTGGAACGTTTTCCTCCATCGGTTAGGGGTTACCTCATAACGCTCTTTAAATTTATCTCTGAAAATGAGAACTGAGCTAAACCCTGTTTTTGCAACAATCTGTTCAATAGACAAATCTGTAGATTCAAGTAGATCCTGAGCCAAGTTTAGTCGCTCAGCCGTCAGCCATTCTCCAAATGACATACCTGTAGCTCTATTAAATTTTCTCGTAAAAGTTCGGCGGGACATCATCACTGAATCTGCTAGCTCATCCAGTGAATATTTTTGATTGATATCACGCCTGATATTGTCCATTAATGCATTGATACGTGAATCAGATGTCGTCACAGGTATAGGTTGATCGATAAACTGAGCTTGCCCACCATCTCTGTATGGAGGCACAACCATTCTTCTTGCTACTCGGTTCGCAATCGTACTGCTGTAGTATTTTCGGAAAACATACAGACAGCAATCGATACCTGCGGCAGTACCTGCTGAGGTTATCACCCCGCTATCTTCAACATATAAGGCATTCGTATCGAGCGAAACTTCTGGAAAGCGTTGACTAAAATCCTGTTCTAATTCCCAATGTGTCGCAGCTCGTTTCCCCGCTAATAAGCCAGCATAAGCGAGAACATAACCACCAAGACATAAACCGACAACCAATGCGCCTCGGGCATGAGCACGACAGAGAGCATTGAGCAACTTTTCATTAGGGCGCTCGTCAATTGTTCTCCAATAAGGTACAACGATGATGTCGCAATACTCTAAGAAATCAAGCTGCGCCTCGGTATGAATTTCCATACCGATATCAGATAAAATCGGTCCTTCCTCTCCAGCGACAAATTTAAGCTCGAAAAAAGCTTCATTAAGGGTATCTCTTCCAAACACAATGCTAGGGACAGAAATATGAAACGGGCTAAAGCGATTGAAAACAACAACAGCAACGGAAGGAATTTTATGGTTTTCATTGAGATACATAGTTCATTTCCAAAGTAAAATGCACAGAGCAATGTCAATGAATCACTCTGTGCCGTTATCAACTCTAACTCTGTAGTTGCTTCATAATATCAACCTCATTGAAGTGCGCTCGTTTTTCGATGATTTTGCCGTCTTTAATCTTTAGCTGCATCATCAATGAAAATCGAACCTTCTTCCCTGTTGGCTTCAAATTATGCATAGGTGCCGAATGAACGCCTTCAAATATCATATAACAAGCTACTTTATCATCATGAGCGAAGATGTCATGTATACGGAAAACAAAGCCAGGAAAACCGTCCATATTTCCCTTTTCCTGAGTAAGGAAACCGTTGATATCTAATGGTGTATCTACTTGTGAGTAGAAAGTAAATTGCTCATGGCACATTGAAGCTACTGCATCATAATCATTGCCCTCTATAGCCCTGTAGAAAGACTTCACTAGCTCAATATTTGTCTCAGATGTCATTACCAGCATACTCCTAACATCAAACTAAAGTGTTACTGTTTCACCATCTTCTGGAACAAACACAAAATCGCTAATCATATTTGCAACTGCGTATTCGCGCATTTCTTGAGTCGTTACCAATACATGGTTAACTGCGCCCATATGAGTCGCAACGATTTTTGCTTTAGGAAGTACTTGGTGTGTTTTTAGTACATCTTCTTTACCCATGATAATAGGTCCAAAGCCCAGTACATGCGCCCAGCCAGTATTGAGAATAACGACACCAGGTTGTTCTTTTTTCATGGTTTCTTCTACACTTGGGATCCAAATCGTATCACCAACCACGTACAATTTTTCTTCATCGGCATGAGAGAAGATAACGCCCGTCACTTCACCCAAAATTTCTGCCATTTGTTCATGCTGGAAAGCAGCTTCTGGGCCATGCTGGCAGACTGTACGTGTAAATGAAATACCGTGATATTCAGTCTCTTCAGAGAAAATTTTAACGTTGGTAAAACCTTGTGATAGAAGAATAGCTTCATCACCTTCGTGTTGTACAAAAATCAATTTATCTTTAGGTATCACATTTACTGCTGTTTCATCCCAGTGGTCTGGGTGAGTATGAGTTAGCAAAACTGCGTCCACATTGATGATGCTTTCAATAGGCAAAGGCAATTCAACTGTTGGATTGCGTAAGTGTGAATTTGCTGTTCCTTCAAATCCAGGGTAAGTGCCTTTTGGCGCTAACATTGGGTCAATAAGAAATGTTTTACCTGCATAATCGATGATTTGTGTTGCATTGCGAATTTGTGTGATTTTCATAATTGTGCTCCAGTATTGCTGTGCTTTGCTGTAATGGAGTCATTTTATGCAATAGGATAGACGCTCAAAAGTGGCTTAAAGGACACATAAGGATACTATTGGGACAAAACTTATCCTTGGTATTGGTTGTTATTAGATAAATTGAGGGAAACTAATAGAAACCGCTTTAATGATCATTAACTGACTTAACACTGTTTGGGGCAATACTGAGTTACAGTCCATAAAGCACCCAATCTCTTCAGATCAAAGAGTTATTGCTATCATCATATACTAAAAACAACGCCAACAAGCCCTATCTGCATGTTATTTAAGGAAAATAATGAGTTCAAAAATAACCATGAGAACTTATAACAAGTACTCGAAAGGACATTCTCACAAATATCATCAAATCGTGCTCCCTACCAAAGGGTACATTGATTTAATCTTAGATGGAGAAGTTTGTACTACCGCTTATGGTGACTGCATAATCATTAGATCCGGTTGCTACCATGAATTTAAAGCACGAGAAGATTTCCGATTTCTAGTCATCGATATTTATGAACTTCCCGACTTTCTAAGTCACATTCAAAGTACCGTTATCCGGCTTGATGAGTCAGCCAATACGTTTGTTCGATATGTTGAAAAACAACTTGAGGTGGATTCTATCGAAGAATTAGAAGAATCTATTTTGTCACTACTATTCGCTATCCTTGCTAAACAAGATCTCGGGAATAAAATCGATTATCGGATCAAAAAAGTCATCCAGTATATCAATCAAGATTTATCCAAGAACTACTCTATTGAAGACTTGTCGGCAGTAGCATGCTTAAGCCACACACAATTCAAAGTGGTTTTTCGAAAAAATATGGGGCAGACGCCTTTCAAGTATCTTACGAAATTACGCATGGAGAATGCTAGAGTATTGCTCAACAATACTGACCTGCCAATATCAATAATTTCAGAGAAAGTGGGCTTCACTTGTCAGTCTTCATTCACCCGTTGCTTCAGTAATCATTTTTCTCAATCACCGAAACATTATCGTGCCAAGCGTTGAACTTTTTCAGCAGGAAAACGACGATAGAAGACAATGGCCAACGCAACAACAAACATCCCGACTATAGTGAGCAGACTGATTTGAGTGCCAAATAGCGCATAATCAAAAAAATATGCCAATAACGGTATCGCATAAAATAACACGCTAACTGATGATGCCCCATCTTGCTTGGTCATGTGCATCAGCAACAACAATGCCCCTACTGAAACCCCCACAGACATCCAAACAAGTGATATCAAAAATCCTGGCGTCCAAATAATACTCCCCCCAACCAGAACGTTGATCCCCATAAGAATGGGGGTAGCTAGTACACTCTGGCACATTGCACTCAATAACACATGACTGACAATACTCGCTTGCAACACCGTACCAAACGTTATAGAAAAAAGAGCAGCAATGCCAAATACCACTCCATATGCCGCTAATTGCGTGAGGTCTTTCGCGCCATAAATCGAAATCACTAACCCGAGAAAACCCAACAGCAAAAGTGCCAATTGACGACGACTGACTTGTTGCTTACATAAAAATGGGGTTAGCAGCGGTTGTAAGCCCAGAATTAGTGTCACCAACCCCGGAGAAATTCCGGTATCAATCGCCAAAAAATAAAATGACAGATAACAAACTTGAAGAAGTGCCCCTACCACCAAAATTCTTCGTAGCTCAGCTTTTGAAGGGCTACGAATCAATGATGGTTTACGGTAAGAGTAAAGCCAAAACAACATTATTAAGCAACACATGGAAACCAAAGATCGGGCTGCTAGGAAGCTCCAAACTGATGCGTATTGAAGCCCGAACTTAACCACCACCGCACCACTACTCCAGATAAAAAGAAATAGGAAAGGAGCTAACTTATTCATAATCAAACTCATCAGCTTAAACGTTAAGATTAAAGCTTATCGGGTAGTCTGGATGCGCTTTTAAAGAATCATAAGGAAATGAGACGTGCCCCTCCAATGCTGGTTTCCGAGTGAAAAAAATCAACATATCTCTTGTTGCATCTTTAGCAGGATTGGATGCTTCTACTGCCGTCAAGCTATGTTTTCTCTCATTATCGCAAATCAACAAAGTATCAAGGAAGTTCAAATGTTGTTTCTCATCCAATATAAATGTCGGATCAGCTTCGTGCCATTTTAATACGTTTTTTTCTTTCATATGATGAATAAAGGTTTTGGCGCTATGGTCTGTCATATTTTTGTGCCCCCAATAATGTTGTCATTGTGTGGTCAACACCATCAGTATGTACTCCCTCTAGAGCAGGCTCACCGACCAAGCTTGGAGAAGTAACTGTACGCAGATGGAAAACTGTCGACACCCAATTTGGAGAATCGTAGTTCAAATACTTTCGTGGAGCCGTTGCGACATCATGGCAAACAAGGTGCTTAAATAAGAGTAAAGATTGGAAGATAGAATTATGTTGTAGTCGGTCATTTAAGCCTCGAAAATGTCTAATATCCCCCGAATCATGGCGAACAAAGTCCTCATCAAAAGATAGAACAAATGGTTGAAACTCTGTTCGATAACAACATTGCTTTTCCAAGTTATAGCAAAACCTTCCATTTCTTGAACGTCTAAATGCCAACGTTGGATCATTAAATAGCTGCTCACTAATTACTTTCATTTCCTCCACATGAGCTGGATTTGCCCCAAGCTCTACCAAAATATTTAATAATTGTGTTCCTGGAATAAATACACTCCGATAGTTGATATAACTTTCCTTTATTTTCTGTATAGTTTCTTGAGTCGATTTTTTCATTTACTAGCCGTAACGTCTTATTATTTGTTAGTGAATTAATTAAAGCCCATAACAATCTCTTACATAAAAAATAAGTTAGAGCAATTTCCAGTCACAATATAAACAATCTATTACTTATAATTTATACTTAAAGGACGGTAATCTTTTGAGAAAAGGCGGAAGTGATAACGCAATATTTAACGTCAAAGACATGAATAACGACTAGAAAATTTAAAGTGAGCCATCTATCTGGGCCTGTTTTAATATTCAATTTAGCTTGGAGATACAGCAAATCAGAACAATTTTTTTGCAATGACGGACTTTTTGTTAGCAGGAAGTTAATTAGTATGTTTCGTCCACTTAGATTTTGGTCGCAACTCACTTTGGGGCAAAGGTGTGTTGCAGTTCTTAAATGGGGAAGTGTTTTCCTCATATTCCTCAACCAATGCAGCTAGCCTTTCAAGTTTACAAATTAGTCTGATATTTGCTCTATCGAAAGGTATTGAGGTTACTTACCTTGGCGAGATTTTTTAAAGTGCTCAATACCGTGTTGTATGCGACATTCAACACTTGTGCTGTTTCCCTAACTCCAGAGCTATTCATTGACATATCGACAATTTTTTCTTTTACATCTGGCTTGCGGGCTTCGTAAACTTAATCGAGTTGAAAGCCCTTTCGACATTCGATACACCTGAAACGAGGAAAGCCAGAATGCCCTTTTCCATGTTCACGGACGGGCTCTGTTTTATTACAGAAACGACATTGAACTTAGATAGTAGCCATGAGTTAAAAAACATCAGAAACCAGGTGGCTATATTAACATCTATCAACCAATTTGAGTCATGACCAATGAAAGGATAGTTAGGTTTTTATTGCGTAAATTATCGGTAAGAATAGTGCATATAACAGGCAATAAGCTAGGTGTGTAGAATTATTCTATTTTAGGGATTTTGCTCTAAATCTAAATGAATCTTTGCATTTCAATTTCAATAAAGCTTAGTTATTGATCATGTTTCTGAGTATGCGAATTATTATCAATTATGCATATGGTTACTCATTGTCTAGTTTGATTTGTGTAACGTCACTGCAGCACGTATTGAGCGTACTACGCTGATTGTCTGTGTTTTCGTGTTGACAGTTTGGTACTAGGTAAAATCAACAAGACTATGATTTCAAGGAACATTTTATGTTAAAGAAACTACTAAGTTGTTGTATCACCTCCGCGCTCTGTTTTCATTCTTCTCTCGCTTTTTCGCAACCCAATGAGATTGCGGACAGTGCAGAGTTACAACAAGCTCCCGACACATTGCCTGCCACTTTGATGCTTGCACCGGACGACATCGCCATTGCAGATCGCTACATAGTGGTATTTCAACAACCGCAAATGATGGCGAGCAACTCAACAGAATTCGAGCAATTCACGCAACAGTCTGTAGACCGCATGTCTGGTTTGTATTCGATACAAGTGGAGTCGGTTTTTGACCACTCGATAAGTGGATTTGTCGCTAACTTGAGTCCTGAGCAACTGAAAGATCTGCGTTCTGATCCTCGTGTGGACTACATTGAGCAAGACAGAATCCTATCACTTGACCCAATAGTCTCGGCAGACGCAAATCAGACCAATGCCATTTGGGGATTAGACCGAATCGACCAACGTAACTTGCCACTCGATAACAACTACAGTGCCAACTTTGATGGAACTGGTGTAACGGCTTATGTTATCGATACTGGTGTGAGCAATGCACACGTTGAGTTTGGTGGGCGCTCGGTCTCAGGGTATGACTTTGTCGATAACGATGCAGATGCAAGTGACTGTAATGGACACGGCACACACGTGGCGGGCACCATTGGCGGCAGCTTGTATGGTGTTGCGAAAAACGTCAACCTTGTCGGCGTGAGAGTATTGAGCTGTAGCGGATCGGGGTCTACGTCTGGTGTTATCGCCGGTGTGGATTGGGTGGCTGCGAACGCTTCCGGACCTTCAGTTGCCAATATGAGTTTAGGTGGCGGTCAATCTGTAGCTCTCGATAGCGCGGTGCAAAGTGCGGTTCAGTCAGGTGTCAGCTTTATGCTTGCAGCAGGTAACTCCAATGCCGATGCGTGTAACTACTCTCCAGCGCGCGTTGCTACTGGTGTAACTGTCGGCTCGACCACCAGCACGGATGCACGTTCGAGTTTTTCAAACTGGGGCAGTTGTGTGGATGTGTTTGCGCCAGGCTCACAAATCAAATCTGCGTGGTATGACGGTGGTTACAAAACCATTAGTGGTACATCGATGGCGACGCCACATGTAGCGGGTGTAGCAGCACTGTATCTTCAAGAAAACAGTTCGTTATCTCCAAGCCAAGTAGAGGCCTTGATCGTTAGTCGCGCAACTAGCGGAAAGGTGACGGACACAAGAGGCAGCGTGAACAAGCTACTTTATAGCTTAACGGATGCTGATTGTGGCCAAGACTGTGGTGGCCCAGATCCAACACCGGATCCAGAAGGTAAGTTAACCTCGGGTGTGCCAGTGAGCGGTTTAAGTGGCTCAACCGGTCAAGTCGCGTATTACTATGTTGATGTAGAAGCTGGGCAGCGCTTAACCGTACAAATGTATGGTGGCAGCGGTGATGCGGACCTGTATCTCCGTTTTGGTGCAAAACCAGCACTGAACGCATGGGACTGCCGACCTTTCAAATACGGTAACAATGAAACATGTACGGTCAGCGCGACACAAAGTGGACGTTACCACGTCATGATTCAAGGTTACTCAAACTATAGCGGTGTCAGCATTCAAGCGAGCTACTAGTTATTATTTTCGTTATTGAAAGAGAACAAAGCCCACTTGTCGGTGGGCTTTGCTTTGGGAATACTGAGTTTAATAGGTGGCGTTCGATGCTATTCAAACGCACCGGCCTTTTTCTTCAAGAACTCAACTCGAAGCGGCATCGAAGCTTTCTATTAGTACACCGCATAAGTCGGGTTCTCCAAGTCGTGTACATCAAATAGGATGCGAACTTGATCTCATCGAGCTAACTCTTTCTCCATCATAAATCTTGGCATGATGGCAAACCCAAGATGATTCAAAACAAATTCTTTACTGTGACCGCGGTTCTCACTTGCAATTTTAGGCTGTGAGACAAACGCGTGACCTGACCTTGGCTGTTGATCATCGTGAACGATATAGTGGCTAATCCGAGAAGGTTGTATCCACTCAAAACTCAGACCCTATACTGCACATGTTGATGGGCTGGCAACGGTAACATTGGATGAAATGGGCCTTGAACCACGCAAGATCATTATAAATGGGAACTATTAGGCAAAGAGACGATCAAACGAGCTAAATTGGAATGGGGTAAAAACGTTACAAACCATACCGACACGCCTCTGGATATAAATGTTCGAGTCCTTTTCTATTAAATCATTAATAACCAAGGATATTGCAAAGAGAGTTGTGGACAGTTAGCAGTATCAGTAGGCTTGTGCCAGTCAGGGCACCTGACTTTGGGAGCGCACTAAACATGAGCCTTGGATTCTGCTACCGTAAAGCCCATATTTAATTTGAGAGAGATGGATAATGAACGACAGTTGGGCTAACTTCTTTCCGTACTTTGCTGGAGCTTTTAAGCTTATTGTATTAGGTATTGGAGCTTACTTAGCTATTAAATGGCATTTTGATGAAGAGCGAAGAGTAAGGGAAGCCGAAGGCGTGGTATTCGATAAACCAAGCTTCAAGAAAAAGTTCGCAATGATGCTAACCTTCCCATTCCTTCTAGGTCTTCTAGTCCTTCTCGTTATTTATGCAACTAACTGGTTTCTCTACTGACGGACTTTATTGATACGATAAATGTTTAAGCTCTCAACGGGTTTGGAGCAAAAAAGAGTCAGCCTAACGGTCTGGCTCTTTTGATGAAAACACATGGTATCGTGGAATAACTAGGGAGGCTGTGGCAGGTTACACTCACTTACTCCTTAGGCAGGTGACCAGTTTCCTTCGCAAGCTTTTGCATCGCCTCGGCAAACGTTGTTGTCCCGCCTTTAGCTTTCACCTGTATTACCTTATACCCCATTTTTTCCAACGCTTGGCGCTCTGCCAAAACAGCTTTGTCATCTTGCTGGCTACCTTGAGCTGGCTGATGAATGTAACATCCCTCTAATTTACCATCTTCGACCAATTGGTGGTGTTTCAGTGCATCGATATCAAAATTCATAATAAGTCTTTTCATTAAAAGTGGGAGTTTCTGTGGCTAGTTACATACGCTTCAAAGGCTTCACGACACTATCTAAGCCTTCAATTTTGAGCGCTAAACACAGCTTGAGCAAATCCCCTAGTTCGCCGCTTGGCCAGCCCTTTTTATCGAACCACAGTAAGTATTCTTCAGGTAGGTCGATTAACACTCGCCCTGCATATTTCCCAAATGGCATTTGCATTCTAGCGAGTTTAATGAGGTTTTCTTTTTCTAACATAAGTGACAAAGATTTGAGGTAACTCGTCCAAGAATATCACTGCCGCCCTCTCCTCACCAGCAAATCGCACTCACGTTTATTTTGGCGGCTTTGACTCGCTTTGTGCTAGAGTACGCGGCATAAAAAATGAGAACGAGAAAGCAATGAAGTCACCTTGTCGAGCAGCATGTAAAAATAACGCCGGAATATGCTCTGGTTGTCACCGAACGATGGATGAAATCATCCAATGGAAAGACAAAACCGATCTCCAACGAGATACGATTATCGAACAAATCGCAGGGGAAGATTCAACGCACAATTGTCCTGAGTGCGGGACTCAAGCCCATTGTGATATCGCCGCAGGCAAAGAAACCTGTTGGTGCTTTACTATTGAAACCCGTGATTTACCCAAGCCAAGCGCCAACCAGCTGTGTTTGTGCCGAAAATGTCTAGAAAAAAAGCCAGTCGCATAATACGACTGGCTTACTGTTCTGCGTTTTCTGACTGGTGTTTATTTAGCGGTTAAAGCGGGTGCTTCAAACTTAATACCATCCCACCCTGTTACCATAAAATTACGAATATTCTGGTGATCGCTATTCTCTGGATGCTGCAATACATCTTCACGATAAAAACGGCCAAAGCAGGCTAGTGTCGCTTCTTTGTCTAGGTTATTTAGCAAGCCGAAAGCGAAGATCTTACACGAACCGTTGTTCTCACCTGCATTGTTTTGCGTCTCACCATTAACAAAAGCGGTTGGCTCAAACGTATAGTTATCTTCGATCACCGCCATCGTTGCTTCAAACTCGACCTGCTCTGGTGAAGCTGCCAATAAATCTAAAAACGATTTTAATTCCATTATTCCTCTATCCCTACTTCATCATTTTGATGACATATTAGTTTCATAAAAAGCCAATATAAGAGTCATCAATCATACATATATTCAGAGCCTTACCAAATCACACGTCATTCAGCGTTCCATCATTCCAATTGCGGAAATGGACAGAAGCATAAACCCCATGCTGATTGACAACGTATCGGATTGATAAGGAGATATCATGATCACCCCTTTAAAGGCAATCGGTGCACTCGCATTGTCATCACTTGCCATCGCGTGTTCATCACAACCCGAAGATACCGTGGCTTCATTCGCTACACAATGCAAACCTACCACTGCGCTCGTTGCTGGGGAAACTTCAATTCAAGGGTTAACGTTTATCGGGACATCCGTTGCTGATGCCCCATTCGACACATCGGCAGCTGAAATCGTCAGTTATGACGCCTGTACGGATAAGCTCTATGTGGTCAATGCTGAAGCAAAACGTGTCGATGTACTTTCTATGGATGACAACGGCGTACCAACGCAAACCGCATTCATTGATCTCAACAGCGCTGGCGAAGCAGCGGGCATTGAAATTGGCTCAGCAAACGGTGTCGCTGTATTCAATGGCTTGGTCGCGGTTGCGATTGAAAACAGTAATAAACAAGCGAATGGTATTGTTGGTTTGTACCGCTCCGACGATTTGTCATTAGTCACGACTTTCCCAACAGGCGCATTGCCAGACATGGTAGGCTTCTCGAAAGGTGGCCGATATATCGCAACCGCTAATGAGGGCGAACCAAACAGCGATTACAGCGTCGATCCTGAAGGTAGCGTCACTTTGATCGATCTGAACCTTGGCGTTACTCAAGCAGAAGTGACACAAATTGGCTTTAATGAGTTTGATGGTTCACGAAAAGCAGAGCTCCCAATGAATGTGCGTATTTCGGGGCCAAACGCCACTATCGCTCAAGATCTAGAGCCTGAATACCTCACTTTTGCAGATAACGGTAAAATCTATGTCGCGCTACAAGAAAATAACGCCATGGCAATCGTCAATCCAGTGAGCAAATCGGTAGAAAAAATTGTTGGCTTAGGTGAGAAGTCTTGGTCGGACGCTAAACTCGATGCATCTAACAAAGACAAAATTATTGGAAACTTGAAAAGCTACCCACAACTGGTTGGATTATTTATGCCTGACACCATCGACAGCTACTCAGTGGATGGGAGTACTTACATCGTATCTGCAAATGAAGGCGACGGGCGTGAGTACGGATTCAAAACCACTCAAGAACACTGCGACAAAGCAGGCTTGATGTGGGATGAAGACGATTTCCTTGGTACAGATGAATACACATCTGAGCAAGGGACCTGTCTAAGCCATGTTGATGAAGTGCGCGGTAAGAAGCTGAAAGTAGCAGCAGAGCACCCACTGGCAGAAGCACTAAAAGACAACAAACAACTCGCGCGTTTAAAAGTGATTAAGCCGGAACAAACGCTTTCTGCACAAGAGAATGTTCAAGCATTTGGCGCGCGTTCATTCTCGATTTGGGATGAAAACGGCAAGTTGGTCTTCGATAGTGGTGACGATTTCGCGACCATCGCGCTGCTGAATGAAGGTAAAAACTTCAACAGTACCAACGATAACAATCACAGTGGCGATGACCGAAGTGATGATAAAGGCATTGAGCCAGAGGCGATTGAAGTAGCACAAATTAACGGTCGCCATTACGTGTTCATCGGCTTAGAGCGCCAAGGCGGTATTATGATTTATGACATTACCGATCCGAAACAAGTGCAGTTCCTACATTACGTAAACCGTCGTGATTACAATCAGCCAGTGTGTACACAAGTGGAAGATGGAGAATGCACCAACGACACATACAATCCAAAAGCAGGCGATTTAGGCCCAGAATCCATCAATTACTTTACCCGTAATGCTAGTCATTTTATCGCTGTTGGCAATGAGGTATCGGGCACGACATCCGTCTTCCGAATCAATCTATAAAGTAATGTAAAAGTCATTTAGAACCAAAACGCCCGACGTAAGCCGGGCGTTTTTTGTATGAGGTAATGTCCTACTCTGCCGATGCTAGCGCGTCACATTTTGATGCGCAGATAAAATCGTTCTTATGCAGACCTTTGATCGAGTGACTCCACCAAGTTACGGTGACCTTACCCCACTCCAACAAAATAGAAGGATGGTGGAACTCATCTTCTGCCAGTTCCGCGATTTTGTTACTGAAAGCCCATGCTTGTTTGAAGTTCTTAAATTTATACACCTTTTCTAGTTGAGGTATGTCTTCTCTTTCAATGATCTGCCAATCAGACAATTGCAGCAACAGAGATTGTAGTTCTTCTTTGCTTAGTGCAATGGCATCGATACTACAAGCTTCGCATTTTTGTTCATTCAACATGAGCAGGTTCCTTTGGTTCAAAAAGTGGAGGAAGCAGTCCAGCTTCAATCGCTAGATCGGCTTGTTTCAATAAATTTAACTGACTGATTTTAAAGAGCTGAGAAAAGTCATCAATCACGTAGTACTTCGGTTGCATGATGTCGATACGATAAGGCGTTCTCAGCACAGTTTGTAATTCAAATGGGTCGCGAATTGCTACATCACTCTCTAATGCGTAGAGGGTTTCGCCAGGAGATGAGAGAATACCACCACCGTAAATTTTGGTTTTGTCCCCTTCTTTCACCAAGCCAAACTCTACGGTAAACCAGTAGAGACGAGCGAGATACGCTCTTTGTTTTGGTGTAGCGGCTTGCCCTAGTTGACCATAATGTTCGGTAAATGCAGCAAAATCTGGGTTGGTTAACATCGCACAATGACCAAATATTTCATGGAAGAAATCCGGCTCTTGCAAGTAATCGAACTCTTCTCTGGTACGCAAGAATGTGGCGACGGGAAAGCGCTTATTACCGAGCAGATTAAAAAAACGGTCGAAGTCAATAAGCGCAGGAACGGGCTCCACTTGCCAACCTGTTGTCTCCATCAGGACACGATTAATTTCTGGCAATTGAGGAACGCGGTCTTGAGGTAAATCAAGCAGCGTTAAACCGTGTAAATAAGCCTTACAAGCTCTGTTTTGGATCACACCCATTTGTCGTGTTACCAAATCTCGCCAAATGGCGTCTTCTTCACGGCTCCATTCAACCCTGCCTTCCTGGTTTACGGGTTTAGAACGATACTGAGTCATGGCACATCTCCATTAACAAATCCTTTACATTAAGCCTATCTTCAGTCTTGAAAGCTTCCAATCCCTACACGATTTTCTCAGTATCAATCCGATGTAACATATTGTTTACAATACGTCGTAACTGCATGATTTTTATGACACGATATAATATCTAGCTTGTTTGACTTTATCGTGTATTCCTCTCAAACTAAAATCTGTTACCACTTTGTTATAGAGGGACCTATGCGCGAGAGCAGCAAAGTATGGCAACCGAGCGAAAGTCGTATCGAAGAAGCCAACATCACACAGTTTATTGAACACATTAATCGACAAGGAAATACCATTGAAAACTTCGCCGATCTGCATCAATGGTCGCTCGATCATGTGGAAAAATTTTGGCAAGAAGTCTGGTTATTCTGCGACGTCATTGGTACTCAAGGAGAGACTGTAAAGGAGCAAGCAGAAAGTCGCTGGCAGCAACCCGTCGAAAATAGGGACATGAAATGGTTCCCAAACGCACAAATTAACTACGCAGAAAACTTGCTAACCTACGCGTGCCACCAACCCGATGATCTCGCGATTTGGTTTGAAAATGAACGTGAAGAAAAGCAAACCTACACATGGAAACAATTGTGTGAAGAAGTTTCGAGTGTCCAGCAATGGTTGAAAGAATGTGGAATCAAGCAAGGTGATGTCGTCGCTGGTTATTTACCTCACCTACCTCAAACGGTGATAGCCATGTTAGCAACCACCAGTTTAGGGGCAACCTGGACTTCTACCTCACCTGATTTTGGCGTTGAAAGCGTTTTGGAGCGCTTTGGTCAAGTGAAACCTAAAATCCTGTTTACTTGTGATGGCTATACATTCAATGGCAAAACTTTCGATATGTCTGAGAAAAACCAGCATATTGCGGATCATCTTGATGGTCTTAAACAGGTTTGCCAAATTAGCTACCTTAAACCACACATTTTTGAATGCGACGTCTGCACTCAAGATTGGCAAAACGTCCTGAATCAATACACACCCGAAGCGCTGACTTTTACTCGTGTTAATTTTAACGATCCGCTATTTGTGCTCTATTCTTCAGGCACGACAGGCAAACCGAAATGCATCGTTCATTCCGTCGGCGGAACAGTGCTTAACCATTTGAAAGAGCACCAACTGCATTGCGACATCCAACCTAACGACAGAGTGTTTTATTACACGACCTGCGGCTGGATGATGTGGAACTGGCACATTTCTTCACTCGCGAGCGGCGCATGTTTAGTAATTTTTGATGGTAGCCCTGTTTATCCCGCTCATAACGTGCTTTGGGACCTCGCTGAACAAGCCGAAGTGACGCTGTTTGGAACTTCGGCGAAATACCTAGAGGCATTGGAAAAAGTTTCTTTTTCTCCGCCGAAAAGTGATGCATTTCCAAGTCTGAAAACCATTTGCTCAACGGGCTCAGTTCTGTATCCAGAACAGTTTGATTATGTCTATCAGCACATTAAAGAAGATGTCCACCTCGCATCGATCTCAGGCGGGACAGACATTTGTGGCTGCTTTGTGTTAGGCAACCCTATTTCTCCCGTTTATCGAGGAGAGTGCCAATCAGCGGGATTAGGGGTCGATGTCAGAGTCTTTAACCCACAAGGTAATAGCGTAATTGGAGAGCGCGGTGAGTTGGTTTGTGCCAATTCATTGCCCAACTTCCCCGCTGGCTTTTGGAACGACACCGGGGAGAGATACCATCGTGCTTATTGGGATAAGTTCGACAATATTTGGCACCACGGCGACGATGTTGAACAAACCAGCGTTGGTGGATACGTGTTTTATGGTCGAAGTGATACCACGTTGAATCCCGGTGGCGTAAGAATCGGCACGGCCGAAATCTATCAGCAAGTGAACAGTATAGACGGTATTCTAGATTCCATCGCAGTAGGAAAAGAAGTCGATCGCAACGAACAAATATGGCTATTTGTCCAATTAATGAAAGGGATAGAGCTCAACGACGAGATGATCGCCTCTATCAAAGCACAACTAAAATCTGCATGTTCTCCAAGACATGTACCTAGTGCAATTTACGCAATAAGCGATATACCTAAGACCCGTTCGGGAAAATTGGTTGAGTTAGCCGTTAAGCAAGTCGTTAACAATCGGAGCGTAGAAAATTTAGGCGCAATAGCCAATCCTGAAGTGTTGGAGGAGATCCGCAGGATAGTCGCCCAAAAATAACCTCAGAACACTTGGTTGTTAGAGAGCCACTTTGCTTACACCCGCAGCGACAGGTTGAAGAACAAGTCAGATTAACTTGGGTACATACCCTCAACCGATAAGAAAAAAGCGAGCTAGGTAGCTCGCTTTTATCATGTGGTGTTCTTTATTAAGTCTTAACGGCGACCAAGCCCCATTAATACCGACATCGTTTTACCGTCAGATGTAATGTCAAAAACGTGTTGCGATTCAACCTCAGTAAAACCTGCATCTTTCAAAGCACGTTTAGACTTCGCAAGGGTAAAACCGTCTTGTTCAGATTCTGCAATCCAATCAAAATGAACAAAGTAACCGCCGTGGTTAAGTAAAGAATGCGAGATTTTTAATGACGCATCTAAGTCTTCCACAAACGCTAAAACTGACGATGCAACTACTAGGTCAAACTGTCCACGAAACGCTGGATGCTGAGCGACCAAGCCGCGAGACAATGCATCTACGACAGGTTCTACATTGGCAAGCTCTTTTTTATCGAGTTCTTCAATCATGGCTTCCGATGCGTCTAATGCTACGATGTCTTTAACCATCGGTGACAATCGTTGACTTAACTGCCCTGTTCCGCATCCAAAATCTAGTACTTTAATGCCATCAAGCTGAGTTAGCTGTTGTAACTGCTCAAACACCGACTGCGCAAATTGCTCTGTTGCTGGATTTGATTCCCAGTTTTTTGCTAAGCCGTCCCAATCTTGTGCCATCGTGGCCTCCATGTTCACTTTTTGTAACCCACATAGATTACCGCAAAACCGTTAAAAGACCATAGACTTATCTGGCGGATTCGCGTTTTTTTCGATAATCTTTCACGGCTTTGGGAGCACATCTGCATAATACCCAAATTATTTGAATTCATTTATTGGTTGTGTCAAATCATGAACTTAACTCAAGTAGAAACCTTCTGCACCATCGCTGAGTGTGGTTCTGTTTCTGAAGCAGCAAGGCAACTCGATTGTAATCGCACCAAACTCAGTATGTCGATTAAGGCTTTAGAGAAAGATCTCAACGTTGAGTTGTTTGCCCGAACTGGCAACCAGCTCACCCTCTCTGAAGCTGGGAAAGCCATTTACAAAGATTGCGAACACCTACTTATCATCGCACAGCGGATAAGAAAAACCTGTGCTCAAATCTCTGAAGGTTTTAACGCGGAAGTTTGGGTAGCACGTGACGACTCCTTACCTGATGATCTCTGGCAAGAGCTTTCTCATACATTGAATAACCGCTTCCCTTCCACTACCTTCAACTTAATCCTGGCATCCAGTGGCGACTTGGCCAACTTAGTCAGTACCCACCAAGTGGATTTTGCCTTTGGTGTTGATTATGAGCGCGTCGACGATCCTCGTATCGTGTATAACCCGCTAGGCAAGATACGTATGATGTCAGTATGCAGTGCAGAACATCGCCTAAGTAAGATGCGCCGAGTCTCAGACGAAGATCTACGCAGTCAGATGCAAGCGTTGATGGTGTACCTAAATGAGAAAGATAACCCTGAACTGCAGCCTTTCTCGACTCGATACATTGGCTTTTCGAGTTTTGACTACATGCTCAACACCATCTTAGAAGAAGACGCTTGGGGTGTACTGCCAGAACCATTAATCCGCCATTACCTTCGCCAGCAAAAGCTCGCCGTTATCAAGCATACATACGGATTGACACAAGAAGACTACTGTATGTTTTCACCTAACGGTCAAACTGAGCACCCAGCA
This sequence comes from Vibrio sp. Y10_XG_PY6, assembly GCF_024181795.1. Classification (NCBI taxonomy): domain Bacteria; kingdom Pseudomonadati; phylum Pseudomonadota; class Gammaproteobacteria; order Vibrionales; family Vibrionaceae; genus Vibrio; species Vibrio sp. Y10_XG_PY6. Next base: position 652,542 of record NZ_JAMZAQ010000001.1, on the reverse strand, counting down.
ATGACATGGTTAGCGGATAAATTGAGCGAGTATTTATTTGACTTCTAAACATTTTATCAGTGAGCGCCAATTTTATTGGCACCGAGATCATGCGGCAAGTTATTGTTTTATAAGAACATAAACAAAAACGCAACTTTTTAGATTAGAACCTGCTCACTTAGTGGTTGCCTAAATTACCTTATGCGAGAAGAATAGTAAGGTATTAAAATTTAAAGGCATCTTTTATGTGTGACAGGACAAGCAAAAACGAAAACCGTATTCTAACCATTTCAGCCCTTTTAGCATCTGGGTTCGCTGCTGGTGGTATGGTACTTGGCTTGCTTGTAGGATCAATTGTCATCGTTTTTGACGGTGTTTACTCTTTGGTCAGCTTACTGTTAACTTTATTGTCACTGGCCGCTTCCTACTATATTAACAAGCCCTCAAAATCTGTATTCCCATTTGGAAAAGCGGTCTTAGAGCCAATCGTTATTGCGATAAAAGCGGCTGTTATTTTAGTGGTTGTAAGCTTTTCTCTTTACTCTGCAATTTCAGCATTGATGTCCGGAGGCCGTGAAGTCGATGCTTCTATTGCCACTCTATTCGGCATCGTAAACGTCATCGGTTGTGGTTACGCTTGGTGGTTTATGGCTAAACGCAGCCGTCGCTTCTCATCAGGCTTGATTGAAGCAGAGAAAAAACAGTGGCAGATGGATACGCTATTAAGTGTAGCGGTGACGGTAGGATTTGTTGCTGCTTGGGTTGTATCACTAACGCCATTCGCTGAATATGCGGTTTATGCCGATCCTATGATGATGGTGCTAATGGGCTTCTACTTTCTGAAAGTTCCTTTTGATATGTTGGTTGGTGCACTACGTGAGCTACTAATGATGACACCAAGCAAAGAGCTATGTCAGGTCGTTGGCAATGATGTACTAGAGATAGAAAAAACATCTGACCACCAGCTGAAGTTAGCAGGTATCACTAAAGTGGGCCAAGAGCTTCGTATTAACATCGATTTGCACGTCGATGACGACACCATCGCATTAGATAAGTTGGAACAAACTCGCACTCAGTTAACGAAACGTCTGTCGAAGCACAGATTCAAACTGCAACTCCATTTAAACGTCGCAAACTGTTAGAACACGAAAGAAAAAGCTCCCGACCGAGGGAGCTTTTTCTTTCTGTCATTTGAGCATACAGCGCAAAAACAAAATCAGATAATTTTGGTTTAACCTGCTGCTTCACGCTTCTCCTTGGTGACTACCCAACAAAGCAAAGAGCCCACCGTAACCATCACAACCCCCTGCCAAAAGCTCGGGCTCAACGTCACACCAAGAATAATGGAAGAAAATAGCGCAGAGAAAATGGGTGTAAAGTAAGAAAGTGTCGCAAGAAAGACCATGTTTCCGCCAACAATCGCGATGTTCCACAAACCATAACCACCAGCCATCAACGCCGCAGAAGCAAAAAGGTAGCCCATTGCTTCCAATGAAAAAGTCATCTCTGGCTCATCAGCAAACGCATATTTCACCCATAACGAAACAGCAGTAGCAATGAAAAACAACGTAATCGCGTTATGCTTGGATTGCTGCCTCTGGGTTAAATTACAATAAAAGGCCCATATAACTGCTCCTGCGAAAGCCATAAAGTACACCAAAGGGTTACTACTGACATTGGACATAATCTGAGTAACGGATAAGCCATTCTCACCACTCACCGTCCACGCGACTCCGATAAACGCCAGCGCAACCGCTGGATAAAGCAGCAAGTTTGTTTTTTTGTTACTGCCTAAAACCGCAAACAAAACGGTGAGTGCTGGCCAAAGGTAATTGACAATCGACACTTCAATAGCCTGCGCACGCGAGTTGGAATATCCCAGAGATAAAGCGAGAAATATTTCATAGCAAACGAACATCGCGCCACCAAGCATGAGATACTTTGGAGAAAAGTACGATAACTTCGGAATGCCAACTACGATAAGAAGGAAAATAGAACTGAGAGAGTACAACATGGCCGCCCCGCCCACGGGACCTAGGCTCTCGGTAACCAACCTGGCAATGCCAAGTAAGCAACTCCAAGAGAGGATGGCAATACAACCATAAAGTGTGAAACGAAATTGCACTGATTTCATGTGACCTACCACTCACGAATGCCAAAGGAAACATCAGCTTAACTCAAAAATGATCAGGTTCAACGTACTGTTTTATAAAAATCAGTATAAAAATCACTCCATTACGCAGTTGGAGTCGATATGAAACATTTTCTGCCCTCGAGTGTTATGCTTACACCTTTTGTTGTGCGCTACTATGATGAAGAAGACGACGATAGCGAAATCGCCGAAACTGATTCGAGCACTCAGCATCTAAAAGAAACAGAGCAACAAACGGAAACCTCAGACTAAAGGAATTCTCAAATGAAAAAAGTCGCAGTTATCTTCAGTGGTTCAGGTGTTTACGATGGCACAGAACTGCATGAAGCCGTATTAGCACTCCATGCCATTGAAAAAGAAGGCGCATCATGGCATTGCTTTGCTCCTAACATCGATCAATTACACGTGATTAATCATCTAACTGGCGAAGAGATGGACGAAACACGAAATGTGTTGGTGGAATCTGCACGCCTTGCACGTGGCAATATTGATGATGTTGCAAGATTGAATCCAGATGAGTTTGATGCCCTACTCTTACCTGGCGGTTTTGGTGCCGCTAAAAATCTCACTGACTTCGCAGTATCAGGGGCTGAGTGCTCGATTAATACACACGTAGCTCAAGCATGTCGCGCATTCGCTCATGCGAAAAAGCCAGCAGGTTATCTGTGTATTTCTCCTGTCATTATTCCGATGATTTATGAGCATGGCGTGAAAGGCACCGTAGGCAACGATGAAGCGATCTCGATAGCATTTAATCAAATGGGCGGTGAACACATCACTTGCTCTGTCGAGGATATCGTTTTTGATGAAACACACCTCGTTCTATCAACCCCAGCTTATATGTTGGCAGAGAATATCTCTCAAGCGGCATCAGGTATCGAAAAGTTAGTATCAAAGCTGATTGAAATTGCCTAATTATTGATAGATAACTTATAAACCTACCTCCCATCCCCATTGATAGTTAAGTTATTAATGGGGATTTTTATACTTTAGTCTAATTTAGAGATATATCCGTATTAGATATCAATTTTTGCCAATCGATTGCGTCACTGGTTTCATATTTGTTCTACTTTATATCTGTGTTGCACCTACATGCTGTGCAACAAGATCACTGTCACAGTTTTTCTCTTGCAAATACCTCTAAATAGGTAAACTTGCTTCAGATCAACTTCAATCTGGAAACGAGTGTGCGACAGTAAATGGCAAATTAAGAAAGATTATTAAAAATAACGACGGAGCTATCCAATATGACAAGTGCATTTTTTATCCCTACGGTAAACCTAATGGGCGCTGGTTGTTTAAAAGACGCAGCAGACAGCATCCAATCTCAAGGCTTTAAAAAAGGTTTGATCGTTACGGATAAGATCCTTAACCAAATCGGTGTAGTCAAACAAGTTCAAGACCTTCTCACTGAACGCGACGTAGCAACCGTTGTGTACGATGGCACTCAACCAAACCCTACTATCACCAACGTTAATGATGGCTTAGCTTTACTAAAAGAAAACGAATGTGACTTCGTTATCTCACTCGGAGGCGGCTCACCGCACGATTGTGCAAAAGGTATCGCTTTAGTGGCGTCAAACGGCGGCAAGATCGGCGATTACGAAGGCGTTGACCAATCAGCAAAACCAATGCTGCCTCTCGTATCAATCAACACAACGGCTGGTACTGCTTCTGAAATGACGCGTTTCTGCATCATCACAGATGAAGAGCGCCACATTAAGATGGCGATTGTGGACAAACACACAACACCATTGATGTCAGTGAATGATCCTGAATTGATGCTTGCTAAACCTGCGTCTCTTACTGCCGCAACAGGTATGGATGCGCTAACACACGCGATTGAAGCTTACGTATCTATCGCTGCGACACCAATCACTGACGCGGTAGCAATCAAAGCAATTGAACTGATTCAAGATCACCTTCGCACAGCAGTGAAAAACGGTGAAAACCTTGAAGCTCGCGAGCAAATGGCATACGCACAGTTCATGGCAGGTATGGCATTCAACAACGCATCTCTTGGTTACGTTCACGCAATGGCGCACCAACTAGGCGGCTTCTACGACCTGCCACACGGTGTATGTAACGCGATTCTTCTACCTCACGTACAACGTTACAATGCGCAAGTATGTCCAGAGCGTTTACGTGACGTTGCTAAAGCAATGGGTGTTGATGTTGAAGGTATGTCAGCAGAGCAAGGTGCTGCGGCGGCCATTGATGCTATCGTTGAGCTCGCTAAAGATGTCGGCATCCCATCAGGCATTAAAGAGCTTGGTGCGAAGCTAGAAGACATCCCAACCTTAGCGGACAACGCGCTAAAAGACGCTTGTGGTTTCACTAACCCGAAACAAGCAACGCACGAAGAGATCTCTAAGATCTTCGAAGAAGCGATGTAGGCTCGCTAAGTAAACAATTCTCTAGTCTTAATTCAATCCCCGATCTCGTATTGGGGATTTTTTATGTTCGCATACCCTGCCAAACGTCCTCTTTTAGTGTTAGTTTTTAAGTATCTTGGATTCATATTGGAAGGAACCATGAGAACTATCACTGCGACCCTACTCGCTTGCCTAGCTTTTTCTATTGATGCTGCGGAATATCGTGCCAATGAGGTTGCCAATGGGTTTCAAATCCCATGGGGAATTGAATTTCTCGATAAGCAACAAATGATCGTGAATGAAAAAAACGGCACCGTTTCATTACTTAATATTGCTTCGGGAAAACAGCAAACCCTCTTCAAAGTACCGAATGTGAACACCAGTGGGCAAGCTGGTTTATTAGATGTAGCTCTAGTGCCGAATACCGCTCCACAAAATCCACAACTTTTCTTTACTTACAGCAAACGTACCGATAAAGGAAATACTGTGGCCTTAGCGACCGCACAATTGAAAAACAATCAACTTGTGGATTGGAAAGACGTCTTTGTCGCCGACGCCATCACGGACACCAGTCGTCATTACGGCAGCCGTATTGCGTTTGTCGATGACAAGGTTTACTTCTCAATTGGGGACCGTGGCGAACGTGATAATGGGCAAGACACTCAAACCCATGCAGGCACTATCCTTCGCCTCAACCTTGATGGCTCGGTACCACAAGATAATCCATTCAAGACTTCTGAGGCTCGCCCTGAAATATGGAGTTACGGGCACCGTAACCCACAAGGCATGTTTTACGACGAAGCAACAAAACAGCTTTGGTCGATTGAACATGGCCCTCGTGGTGGTGATGAAATCAACCTGATTAGGAAAGGTGCAAACTACGGCTGGGCAAAAGTCTCTCAGGGTAAAGAGTATTGGGGACCGTTAGACGTTGGAGAAGCGAAAAGCTTACCGAATATGGAAGACCCAAAGTTGGTTTATATTCCGTCTATCGCGCCAAGCAATATGGTGGTGTATCGTGGTGATAAGTACCCAGAGTTGGATGGAAAAATCCTCGCCGGTGCCTTGAAGCTGGCGCACATCAACGTGGTATCCATTCAAAATGGCAAACTAAAAGAATCAGCACGATTAATGGAAGACCTCGGCGAGCGAGTAAGAGATATCACCATCAGTCCGGATGGCTATGTCTATTTTTCAACAGATACAGGCAAAATTTTCCGTCTTGAAGAGAAGTAATCAAACACCAACATCATTGAGACTATTTAATTTGTGACGTATCAGTGATTTATTTTCGTACAAGTAACACTTTTGAATCTAAAATTAACAATAACCTTTTGTTTTTAGAAAGATAGCTTGGTTTAAGTCGTACGAGGTCATCATGGTTCCTTTTCCATTAAAACTTGAAAGAGTCAAAGCCGTTATTTTCGACTTAGACAATACGCTCGTCAGCTCCGATATGAACTTTAAAGATCTTCGTCAGCAACTAGGCTGTCCACAAAACGAAGATTTATTGGATTTTGTTGATAAGCTTGACCATCCACATCAGAGAGAGCATGCCCATAATGTCATCTTTGATCATGAAATTTCTGATGCAGAGCAATCATCTCCGATGCTGGGTTGCCACGAGCTTTTGGCATACTTACATCAGCATAAAGTTAAAACCGCGATAGTAACGCGCAACTGTTTGATCGCTACGCAGCGTAAGTTAGAACATAACCGAATCAATGTTGAACATGTCCTCACTCGTGAATGCTATCCAGCAAAACCTGATCCTTTATCACTCCAAGTCCTAGCCAAAGAGTGGCGATTAATGCCAGATGAAGTACTTTATGTGGGCGATTTCCTTTATGACCTACAAGCCGCATACAACGCCCAAATGCCATCCTGCCTTGTTCACCACGATACGACTGCACAATTCCACGACTCCGCCTCTCTTGCTGTAACAGAACTGACCGATTTACTCGAACATTTTCAGTCTTTTAAGCACATTCACGACTAACTAGGCACTTTCATAAACAAAAGGAGCACTCGCGTGCTCCTTTGACTTATTCCCGATTTATTTATGCGCCCCCAAGTGAGTGCTCGGGTGATGCGTCGCTTAGCCTTGTAGGTAAGCGTTAAGCATCCACATTAATTTTTCTTGCTCACGGATGTAGTCACCCATCAATGCCGCGGTACCTTCGTCGCCTGCTTCACCCGCGTTTTGTAGAATCTCACGCTGTTTTAGAAGTAGAACGCTAAAGCCTTGAACCAGACCTTGTATACACTCCTCACCAGAAGTCGCGTTTTGATGTTCTTTAATTTCACTTGCTTCCAAGTAGTTGCTGAATGCGTGCGCTGGCGTATGACCCAAAGTTAGAATACGCTCTGCAAGCTCATCGATTTTTGTTTGCAGATCAGTGTAGATCTCTTCAAATTTTACGTGCAGTTCGAAGAATTGCGCACCTTTGATGTTCCAGTGGTAACCGCGTGAGTTCATGTACAACACTTGGTAATGTGCTAGCAGTTGATTTAGCTGTTGAGCTAGTTGTGCTGATTGTTCGCTGTCTAGACCAATTAGGCTTACTTGTTTGTTCATAATCTTGCTCCTAGAAGGATGATACCAATCGTAGTAACGAACGATTCTCTTACCGGGATTGGTATAAAGTTTAAAAATTCTTTTGCAGTATTTGCTGCCGATGGAGTCATATTACGATTCCACCTCGGTGAAGAAAATTTGGTTTTAGCTATGATTTAAATAGCTAAATCCAATGAGCAAGTAGACGAATATCGGCGTATCATCCAACAAAAAGCCCCAACCCTTTTTGTGTAAAAAGGATTGGGGCTTTTTTACTATTTGGTTAACGTTCAAAAGTCGATGAACAAATGTAAACCTTATCTACGCCGTTTTGAAAGTTGCCATCTGTTGATTCAGCTCAGTAACTTGCTCTTTTACTTGCAATGACGTCTCTGATGCACGTTGGCTGTTATTCGAAACCTCATCCACTGATTGAGTAATACCGGACATCAATCCAGTGATCGAGCTGGTCGCATGAGATTGCTGCTCTGCCGCTGCCGCAAGCTCTGCCATTTGTTCATTCAATGAACCAATTTGTTCAGTAGTAACAAGCAAACGAGTTACCGCTTTTTCAATGTGCTCCGCGCCCTGCTCCGCAAGTGATTGGCTGTGTTCAATTTCCTCAACTACCGAATTAGTCGAGCGTTGAATCGCATTAATGATGCCGTTGATTTCTGTCGTCGACTGAGTAGTGCGAGTCGCTAACATACGTACTTCGTCCGCCACAACCGCAAAGCCTCGCCCTTGATCACCCGCACGCGCTGCTTCTATCGCGGCATTCAATGCCAGTAAGTTAGTTTGCTCTGCCAAGCCTTCAATTACTTCCGTCACTCGGCCAATGGCTTCGCTCTCTTTGCTTAACTGCGTCACTTGCGTACTCGCGGTTTCAATGCTGCCATGTAAGCTTTCCATCGTGACTTTGTTTTGCTCTAGCGCATCGCGACCTTGTTCAATCTCGCCTTTTGAATCAGAAAGCTTCTGCACCGATTGATTGGCTTGATCTAGGGTGTTACGCGCGGCTAAAGCGATTTCATCCAATTGGCTTCCCATTTCAACAATGCTGGTTTGTTGCTGTTCTACATTCGATGAGGTGACTTGCGCCGATTCCAACAAAGCCCCCATACTGGTATCCACTTGGTGCGCTTTCTCACTCACCCCTGCCACGATGCTCGCTAACGATTGGTTCATGCGGTTAATCGAATCGGTAAGGTCTGCCAATTCATCTTTCCCAACAACGGTGAGCGGAGGCTGAGAAACGTCCCCTGAAGCGATCGTCTTGGCTCGCTCCGATAAGTTTTTCAATCGGCGACCAATGGTGTTGCCCATGTATTTTGAAATCGCTACTGCGGCAAACAAAACCAATGCCGCCGCAATCAGCATGGTGGTGAGTACGCTCTTGATCGACTGATTAATGCCCTGTCCGCTTTGATCAGCACGACTTTGTTGAGCCAATACGATCGTTTCTAAGCTTTGGTCTAGGGCATCCGCTGCTGGCAACAGTTCGTTCGCCATCAGCAAGTTTGATTCGTTCCACTCTGGCGATTGACGCAATGCAATTACCTGCTCTGCTAAAGGAAAGTACAGTTGCTGCATTTCTTTAAACAGTGACCACAATGATTGGTCGTTATCAGTCAGTCTGTCGAGTTTACTGTCGATTTCCGCCACAGACTGATTGTGGTACTTAATCAAGTCGTGGTATTTGTCTAGATGATCTTGTTGCCCGTACAACAGGAAATCTCGCAGTGCAGACAGTGCATTTGCGAGCGAGGTATAACTGTCGGCGTAGACTTTAAACAAACGCTTTCTGTCTCCACCAAATGGATTTCCTGACTCTTCGTTGATTAAGCTTTGAAGCTGATCAAGTGCTACTTCTGCAATGGGTGCCGCTTCGTTAATAAAGAGGTTATGCGCGGGTAAGTTCTCATCACTGTGACTGAGCTCAATCAACTTGTTTAGAGAGACTTTTACCGCATCCCACTGACTTTGAATCGCTTGAAAATCCTGTTCAGAGATCAAAGCCTGCAACCTTGGAAGCGACTCGTCTGTTGACGCCATGATATTGCGTACGTCCTCACTCAAACGTGCGCTCGCCTCTTCATCGCCACCTAGCAACATGTAGGCTCGAATAGAAGACAACGACGCTTGAACGGACTGTTGGATACCGCGACTGGTGTCGACGGTCGGTAAATCGGATTTAAGTAGCGAAGAGGCGTATTGCTCTACGGTGGTGACGTTGCGATACGTGAATACCGCTGATGCCATAAAAAGTACGGCTAGCAGCACAAAACTGAGCTGCAACTTCCCTGATATCGTAAGGTTCATCCATAAACTCCTGACAACGATGAGCCTTAAATATAACGATGTTTACAAAAATGTTAAATGCTTGTATCAAAAACAACTTCAGAACAAGGCATTATTTGTGATTGATTGCATTATTTAGGGATAGCAGCTAAATGAAAGGCGTCTCTAGTAACTATACCGGATATTAGCAAACACCAAAGTTGCAGGTGTTTCTCCAAATAAGCTGCCGTCCGTACCGTTAAAATGTTGAACTACAGTTAGCAGTTGCCAATTATTACTGAGTGAATAGCTGCTGGATAATCCAGCAAAGTAAGAGCCATCATCATAGTAACTAGCCGATAAGGTGACGCGGTTGAGCGCCGTTAAGTCGAAGCTAGCATCGGCATAAACAGTATGCTCCGTGAAGCTCAAGGTTTTCGCAGAGAGAGGGAGGTTTAGGTAAGTTAATGCGCTGCTCGCTGGCTTTGGTTCAGAAATAAACAACCAAGCACCTCTCACCATCCAGTTACGCACACCACCAAAACTGTAGTCTGATTCCAAACTAGCGACTGTCGTATCCTCAGTAGGCTGACCTTGATGCTTTGTATCAATAGGATCAAACCAGCTTAACTCGCCTCGAAACCCGGCTTGATAGATATCAGTCGCAAACCCTGCTCCAAGAACATAGTCTTGCCGAGATCGACCGGCAATGATTTGATAGTCCCAACCAGAAACGTTGGAGAAATATCGTAGTGACGTGCTGTTTTCTTTAGACTGCTTTGACGGAGAGAAAACGAGATCTAACCCATCGGCAAACCCAAGTTTTTTACTCACCATGACAGCGTCGGTGCCCGCCCGCTCTTCGTAATCAAAGTCGTAAATAGAATAGGCGTTGTAGATGTCGTTTGGGTTCCAAATGGTGTTCATTGACCAGTTGACCCGGAACCGCCCTAACCTTGCCCCCCAATCTTGGTCACTCCAAGAGACGTAGAGTCGATCCAGTTGGGTATTGAGGATTACATTATCTTCTCGCCAGTTTTTGCTTAGATCAAAATACCCATTATCAAGCGCCACGAGTTCCGCATATTGAGGAATCTCAAGCGCATCGCCCCACAATGCTCTATTCCTGATACCAAGATTTATTCGCCATTCAGGAGAAAAGCGATATTCAACGTTAATCCGGTTATGGAGTAGATGGTCAAGGGTATTACCCTGCTCGTCAGGCATACTATAGGTCGCCATGTATTTCACATAGCCATTGATATCCCATGCTTTTTCAGGCTCCAAACCCGGTATGCTGGCATTAGTTTTAATGCAAATTACCGCAGGACTTAACGCAAAAAAAAGCCGCAATAACTTGGATAGTAAGCTTACGCCTTCTACTCTACCACGCATGGCTCTTCTCTATGGTGTTATCAATGTTGGCAAAATCTCGTGCCAAACGCCCGTCCTCAAATACTATGATTCGATGCGCGCGCTTAATAACTCTAGGATCATGGGTAGAAAAGATAAATGTCGTGCCTTCTTTTTCGCTGAGTTGTTCCATTATATCAAGCAGCTCGGCTGTACTTTTTGCGTCTAAGTTGGCGGTAGGCTCATCTGCCATTACAAACCTTGGTTTTGGTGCCAATGCTCTTGCAACCGCAACTCTCTGTTGTTGGCCTCCAGACATTTTACTCGGACGTTTATGCATCTGCTGTGATAATCCAACCTGTTGCAGTAGCGCGCTGGCGCGTTCACGACATTCCCTTTCTGTTTTCCCTTGCAATTGCATAACAAACTCGACGTTTTCAAGAGCTGTCAGTACGGGGAGCAGGCTATAATCTTGGAAGATAAAGCCAATGTTATCGCGCCGATAAGCGATCAACTCTTTTTCTGACATATCAGAGATTAAGCATCCATCAATTTCCACGCGTCCTGATGTAGGCGAATCGATCCCGCCCAACATGTTTAGTAGCGTCGTTTTCCCTGAACCAGAAGGTCCCATAATAGCGACAAACTCACCTTGCTTGATCTCCAAATCTACGCTCTGAACCGCATGTACCGGGAAGTCACTCTTTGGGTTGTACGTCTTGGATAAGCCTTCCAATTTAATCGTCATTACGTTTTCTCCGCCATGGCATCCGCAGGTCGATGCTTGAGAATTTGCCTTGCTGGATACAAAGCCGCAAATAAGCTCGCGACAAAAATAGCCACAATAATCAATTGATATTCATAAAACGACACTCTTGGATAAAGCAAGGTATCGACGCCATAAGCACCTAATCCATCAGCAAGTGCGCCAAGCGATAAGCCAGTAATACTCAGTATTTTCAGCATGACTGCGCTTCCTAATAACCCTAACGCGCAACCACTCAAACCAAGGAATAGCGTTTCCAAAATAATCAGTGTGCGAATTTTATGCTGCTGCATGCCAACCGCCATTAACACCCCAAACTCTCTCGTTCTTTCAAAAACTGACATCAGCATGATGTTGATGATTCCGAGAGTCATGGCAAGTACGAAAACGACCAACATAATTTGGTTAGAGATATCCATTGAGCTCATCATTGTTGCGAGTAAAGGCTGTATTTCTTGCCATTTTCTCACGACCAATTGTTCACGGTTGGCTTGTGGCAATATTGATAACGTAAATGCCTCTGCACTTTCTAGCTGTTTAGTCTCGTTGGAGTTCAACAAAACGCCAATTTCATGCGCACCCGACAAGCCTGCGATTGTTTCGAGATCGACTTTACGGACGTAGACATTACCGTCATCAAACGTGGTGGATGGCGTTTTAAAAATACCTCGAACGCGAAAAGCTGCGCCAGATACATCACCCTTGATGTCAGATAATGTTAAAACCACTTTCGATCCAACACGCAGCTTCAACCGATTTGCGGTTTTTTGCGAAACAAGAATGGGGTTTCTTCCCACTTCGTTTAACCATTCTCCGTCTATCACATGGCTTGTAAGCGGTGTGATACTTTGCTCTTGTTCAATATTGATGCCATTGATCCGAACGCCTCTCGTACTACGCGCAGAAGCAATCATGCCATCAGCAAGAAATCGCGCCGATACCGCTTTAACATCTTGATGTGCAGCCAAAGCGGCCGTTATCGTTTGATAATTCGCTATTGTGTCACTAAGGTCAGGATTATTAAGGTAGGATTTCTGATGCACTTGTAGATGACTGGTTTGCCACGCAATCGAGTTTTTGATCATGCTGTCGACCAAACCGTTCATGAATCCAATCATGGCAACAACGCCCATTAAGCCGAACACCATCGCTCCCAGCATAATGGAAGTTCTGAGCTTGTTCCGCCATAAATTACGCCACGCCAATTTAATCAACATGCGCGCCTCCTTTTAGCCCACTAGCAATGGGCAAGCGAAGAAGTCTAGCCATCGGATACATCAGACATAACGATAAAATAACGAGAACGACAAGAATTTGATCCATTAACAAATAAGGGTCTAGCGAAACAGGTACGATTGGTTCAAAGCCACTCTCCAGCATCACTTGTGCAGCATCGCCAGTAATCTCAATCGGATTGATATAGAAATACGCAAGCACAGGCGCGCTGATCAAGACACCGAGCACAAGACCAATAACGGAGATAAACATCGATTCAATGGCGACGAGCCCCATAAGCTTGCTGCGCAACATACCCGTCGCGAGCATCACCGCAAATTCACGCTGGCGCTCTAACGTCATCATCAAAATCGTGGCAAACAGGCCAAAACCAACAATGCCGTACAAGATATAGATCAAAAAGATCCCACCCGCTTTGTCCAAGGCTATCTGTTGAGAAAGTTCTGGCGACAGCTCCTGCCAGCTTTTTACTGCGACGCCATTCCCGTAGTGGCGCTTTAGTTGTTTAACAATGTCAGGCAACACGCGTAAACTTTGAGTGTTAAGGACCCATGCGGTGACTTGGTTATCAAGCGAATACAACGCTTGTGCGGTATCAAGAGGCATGTAGACCAACTGAGAATCTAACTGCTGCAGAGGAAAGTGCAAAATACCGGACACCTGATACAGTCCAGCCGCCGTTTGACCACGATAACCCGAACCATACAACACCAGTTCATCACCAACGTTCAAATGAAGGTAGTTTGCCAAGCCCTCACCAACAAGCACCGAGTTTTGTCCAGATGCAATAAAGCGCCCTTGTACGATTTTGTCACTAATGCTGGAGTAGCTATCTTCAGCGTCAGGCTCAACGCCGAGCACCATCACGCCTTTGGATCGTTCGTCTTTGGCGGCAAGCGCAAATGACTCAATTCTCGGCAGAACGATGTCGATATCAGGATTATTTTTGGCAGATGCAATGAACGCAGGCGTTTGAGGAAGGACATCATCAATGCTAGAGGAGTCCCCAAAATCGGGATGTTGTAGCTGAATTAATCCCGTATAGAACTTCGCAGCGTTTTTAATATTTGAGGAGTAACTTCCTTCTTGGAACGCTCGAGTCAGTAAGGAGAGAAACAGAACAAGAGCTAACGCAGAAGCGGTTAACAATGTCCGCCGTTTTTGCCGCCATAGATTTCGCCATGCGAGCTTGATGAGCATCCGATTCTCACCTCTTATCTAAACCAAAATCCACCCTAATCTCGCAGAGCCTTCATTTGCTGCTGGGAGAAAAAGTCATCATCGATATCAAAATCAAATTGCGCTTCGTGCGTAATCAAAACCGTTTTATTTCCTGGTTTATCTATCGGCTGCATCTCCATGCGAGTCGCAACGTCTCGCCCACCCAACGTTTTCACATCGTAAGTCGTCAAAACATTTACCAGTTCATCAAATTCATCGTAAAACTCGACTTTGCGCTGTAACAAGCTCGTTTGAGAAATCCACAGTCTGACTTTGCTCCAAACCACTGGGGCGTCAGGCTTGGCAAGTGCATCAACTACCCAAACTTTGTCGCCATCAAAGGTTTCACTTTGAAGCAGTTGATGTTGATAATCGACAACAATAGAAGATTGGTTAATTAAATCATCATTCGTGAAGTCTGATCCCATCCAAGACTGACTGAGCATGGATGGCGCAATTTTAATCACTCGCTCTATACTCGGCACCCAATTCCACATTTCTCTATGACGTTTTAACGAGGCGCTACCTTTATCTTTCGCCGGAGCAGTCACCAAGACCAAAGATAATTCCGTACCTTTCGTCCAACTCTTCATGGTCATTGAACGTGACCAGTCAGGGCGAACAATTTTCATGGTGGCTTCGCTATAACTGGATTTTCCGCGCATCGCTTGATCAGACTTTTGGACTATATCGAAAGCGCTCTCAGCGTAAGAAAAAGAAGAGAGAAGTACACAAGCGAGAACACAAAACGTTTTATACATACCTTCCCTTTGTACCGACGCGACCTAGAATTTGAATCGAAACGGGTATAATAATTTTAAATTCAATTGAGTATAGCAAGTGAGGATTTAGAAATAGCGATTGGTGACTCAAAAACGCTAAGGGACTTGACGAAGCTCAGGTTGAACCTGGCTGTCTGTTATGACTTGAAACACCGAGCGATTTTTACCTTCAGACTTACCTTGATACATCAGTTGATCAGCGTCTTGTAAATTCACGATGTGAGTAAATTCAGGGTAGTATGCGCAGCCTAAGCTAATGCTCAAATGAATCGCTTGCCCGCCAAGGATAATAGGTTGTTCGTACACGGCTTTGCAGAGCATTTGGGCAAAGTCGCGCGCCTCTCGTTCAGAGAGCGATGCTGTCACGAGTGCGAACTCTTCTCCGCCAATTCTCGCCAATGTCATTCGTTCATCAGTCATTGATTTTGCTGTTTCAGCCACGGCCACTATCGCTCTATCTCCGACAAGATGACCGTATTGGTCATTAATTGATTTAAAATCATCAATATCAAATACCATTACCGTCAAGCTTCGCTGCAAGTGATTCAAGAGCGCCAATTGTTCAATCAAGTGTCTACGGTTGTAGAGTTTTGTTAGGGAGTCCGTTAACGTCATCTCCAGCAATTGCTGGTTGGCAATCGTCAATTGTCTTGTGCGCAGCGCAACCATGCGTTTGAGTGCGAAGATATGATACAGCGTCGCTACCGCCATAACGAAAATCGCAATAGGTAGGAGATAAAGAGGATAGACCGTTTTCACCACACTCCAGCGATTGAGGATCCTTTCTCGATCTGTATCGATAACTTTTTCAAACGCTCGAGAGACATCCAAAATGGAAGCAGAACTATGCAACCCTGCTGCAATCCGAAGGTCTTTACTATATAAATTTATTACAGGAACAAACATGCCTGCTCCCGGCATAGTTGCCATATAAAAGTTAGCAACTTGAAGGTCCGCGACAAAATACAGCACCTTCTTATCGACAGCAGCCTGTATCATCGTGTCGTTATTGATGTATTCCGCGATAGGCGCATTAGGATAATTCGTCTTAATAAACTCAGACTCGTAACTTCCTTTAACGACACCAATTGGCAACGTCATTTCACCAGCTAAAACACTTTTGACATCAATCGAAAGCACGTCTTGATTGACATATAATTTAGTTTGAATGGGCATGATAACTGCGCCAAAATCCAAGTAATCGGCTCTTTCCGATGAGTAAACCAATCCCGCGTGAAAGTCAGCACGCCCCTCTTTTACGGCCTGTAAAGAAGCCTCCCAATCAAGAAGCAGAAACTGAACATCAATTTGGTTGTCCGCCGCATACGCTTTCCAGAAGTCGATCAAAATGCCTTTGGGTTCACCGTCTGGGCTAAGGTAAGAGAATGGCTTCCAAGCTTTGGAGTTAGCAACTATTAAAGAATGAGACTCTGACTTGTGCGCATACGTCATCGGGCAAATAGACAGCCATAGTAGTAACAAAGAAGCACACGCTTTTGTACACTTGCAACCATAAGTACCATAACTCGTCGATGACATACCTACTTCTCACCAGTCTTTTTAAACCATAATCTCGGCTGTTTTGTCTGATCTAAAGATATAGCAGAGCGGTGTCGGACAGGAAGTGGCTCCTATTGATATGAATCTAACTTAGTAGGTTTTAGTACTTATTTGGTACTTTTCAGCGTCTAGTTTTAAGAAGAAAGCTAGCCAGTATAAGGTGAGATAAGAGTGATTTAACTAACACTAAACCATTGAATTTGAATAGGTTGATAAAAAGCAGCATCAATAAAAAAGCCCTATTCAAAATCCACATCGGGGAGAACTTTGAATAGGGCTCTTTGCCTCTATGCTTCATTTTCCGACTGAAGCTGCCTTTACCTTTTTTCGCTTTTACTACTCGTGTTCTGAACAATTGACTGGTGACAACCGCTTTTAACGCATTGTCCTTGATTTCACCTCTGCCGAAATCAGTCTTGTGTTGTAACTCATTCGGCTGAGGACTGGTTTTAGGTTTTGCCATAAATCCTCCTTAATGGTCGAACCAGATTGGACAATAATTATATAAATAAGTCAAATTTATAGATTTAGTTGAATTTTATGCTGAAAAACTTCACATCACCGTCATTTATTTGAAATTTAATCAAAAACATGCTGGTTAAATAGTGACTAAATACAAATATTTGTCCATAAAGCACTAATATATGTTGACTCTTCGTGGAATTAACCTAGACTCAAACACGGCTAGAAAGAAAGTTCTTTGTTTTCACATTTCGTTGGATTACTTGTAACCCGTCGTCCTGTGGTACGCAATAGCAATTTATTTTTCCACGCTATAAGCGCCGTTGAGGCGAAAGATTACATTATTTAGATATTTAGGAAATAGACATGTCTAACACAGCTACTGGCACAGTTAAGTGGTTCAACGAAACTAAAGGCTTCGGTTTCATTCAACAAGAAAACGGTCCTGACGTATTTGCTCACTTCTCTGCAATCACTGGTGACGGCTTCCGTACTCTAGTTGAAGGCCAGAAAGTAGAATTTGTTATCTCTCAAGGTCAAAAAGGCCCTCAAGCAGAGCAAATCAAAGTACTTTAATTCTTAAAGAATTTGATACGATAGCCAGCTTCTAAAGCTGGCTATTTTTTTGTCTATAACTTATTTTTGCCAACAAAAACGATATAAATCCATGGCTCTTAAACCGACTATTTATAAATTTCGTATCGCCATTTCCGATATGAATAACGACTATTACGATTCTAAAAATCTAACTATCGCCCTTCACCCTTCAGAAAAACCTCAACGAATGCTGGCTCGTGTTTTAGCTTACTGCTTAAACGCTCAACGTAATTTAGAGTTTACGAAAGGGCTTTCTACAATTGAAGAGCCTGATTTATGGCATGTTGGCGATGATCAAAGCATTACTCACTGGATTGAAATTGGCGAACCAGAACCAGAAAGAATCAAGAAAGCCTCTCGCCTAGCAAAGCATGTGAAAGTTTACACTTATAACACTAAAGCGACGGTATGGTGGGATAAAATGTCAGGAAAGTTCTCAATGCTTCCCGTCAATGTAGAAAGCTTTGACTACGACGCTATCGACTTGATTTGTCAGCACCTTGACCGAGGCACTAGCCTTTCTGTTATGATTACCGGCAGCTCTATTTTTGTTGATATCAACGATCAACACGTCGAAGTAACGGTGAAGGAACTAAAAAGCCATGACGTCTCTTAGTGAACTGAGTCAAGAGATGGGATTCAAAGAAATTCCCTTCGTTAAAGAACATAAAGCGGCAAAGCGACGTTGGTTAAAAGAACAGTCACAACTGTTTACAAAAGTTTGTGAGAACAAACCCACCACGGCTCCTACTCTTCACCTGCTTGGTCTTTTGACTAAGTCGCATATTGAAGCCAGCGCTAACTATGAGCAACATGCGCATTCTGCCCAGCAAATGCAGCAAGTGCTGACTGACTCCTTGGGTGATGAGCACGCGGATAAGTTCACTAACCAGTCCGCAGAAGACCTTATCTTGATAACCCACCTTTGGCTTTATACTCAAGGCTATTTGAATATGGACTTTAGCTTGGCGCACGATCATGCCGAGCAAACTCAAAATACATTGCAACACGAACTTGTTGTAAAACGCATGGATGTTGATGCATTCAGAACCGAACTGATGCAAAGCTTTTATCTAGGTAGAGAAGCCAGTCCAGTTTCGACTAGCGGCTTTTGGGGCAAGTTAAAACGCTTATTTTCCGCATAAAATACATGGTTTTATCCATTTCAAACAACTGATAGACTTCACGCTCAATGCAACAAGCATCATGATTGCATTTTTAAAGGACAATTACCCAATGAACATCAAGGGATCATTATGAAGTTTATCCGTTGGATTTTAGGCAAGGTTATCTTATTGCTGAACGCCGTGTTCTCACCTCGTGGTGTTAAACGCAGTGCAGAAGAACAACAACGTATTGATGAAAAAGCAAAGCAATACGCACTTTACCAATTTGAAGCTTGCCCTTTTTGCGTAAAAGTCCGCCGTGCAATGAAGCGTCAGTCAGTGAACATTGAGCTACGTGATGCAAAAAATAACCCGACTCATCGAACTGAACTAGAGCAAGGTGGTGGACGAATTAAAGTCCCTTGCCTACGTATCGAAAAAGATGGCGAAACACAGTGGCTATACGAGTCATCTGACATCGTCGCTTACGTTGAAAAAGAATTTGCCTAAGTTCCCCCTATGAACATTGGCGGATGTAAAAGAGGCACCATACAGGTGCCTCTTTTCTATTCAGTCTAGCTGCTCGTTGCTATGCCTAGCCTTTGGGTTCACTCTTCTTGCTCATTCCCAGACGGAAACGCCAGTAAACACATAAGGGCTCAGTGAAAACGACACGACGTAGTTTATCGACCAGCCATCGCCTTACTCATCAACGATCAGCGTTAGCTCTACGCGTCGATTACAAGCTTTGCCACTGGCTGTCGAATTACTGCACTGCGGCACATACTCGCCAAAACCTCTAGAAAATACGCGTTGACGAGGAATACTCGTCGCCAGTAGTTGCTTTTCCACTTCACGAGCTCGCTTTTCTGACAACGTGTCATTAAAGCTGGCAGCTCCTGTGCTATCGGCATGGCCATCGATCACGACATCCACATCCGTTCTTCCTGCTAGATAGTGACCAATGTTTCGAATCCAGTCTTGAGATTGCGCTGATAACTGAGCAGAGCCAGTTTGAAAATGCACTTGCTCTTTCAAACGTATCATTAAGTGACCGCCACTGAGTGTCTCATGAGGAATATTGTGCCTGTTCAGAAACATTTCCAGAGAGGTCACATTTTGCGATTTTTTTACTGATGCCCTCTCAGTCTGATACGTGCGAGGTGAAGAAGCCACACTGGAGGCGCTCGGATAGCCCCACTCAGGATGTCTCAGCTCGGTGTTTGTTTTAGGAGCTGTATCTAAAATGTTCCCGCCAGGAACCATGTCTTGATCAAGGCTACTGCACCCAGTCAGAATGCCGCAAACAATTAAAAACCACTGCTTCATACCATTACCAACGTAGAAAAACTCTTGTCCATTGTGTCGACAAAACACGCCAAATCTTTAGCGCTTTTATCCACCGATTGGTTTGTATATGCAGCGTTCATGCCACTGGAATCAATATCAAGTATCTCTCAAATAAAAAGCGATGCCCAAATACCCCCCTGCAGCCTACACATCAGGAAAAGTCTGTTACCAATCGTCTCACTTTATTGTTACTTAATGGTTTTAGTCACTATCGTTAACCGATAAACTAACGCAAATTTCTTACTTAGAGCATTATTATGTTAAAAACCATATCGAAAGGCTTTGCTGTGATTGCCGCCATGATGGCTTTGTCGGCATGCGATAGCGGCAACACTCAGCCTCAGCAAGGCAAACAATACGAAGTTTTGCCTGTATCTCTTCAAGAATATGATTTGGCGCCATTGACAGAAGCTTTTGCCCTAACTTGCGGCCACTGCCGTTCAATGGAAGAGTTTGTCCCTCAAATCGAATCGCTAACTGAGCAAAGCGTTGAAAAAATGCATGTAACTTTCAATGAAAGTGCACAAGTAAGCGCCATCATCTTCTACACTGCAGTCATGCAGCTAGAGTCGACACCTGACAAAGCATTTATGGCAGATCTTTTTGCTGCCGTACAAGTGGGTTCTGATACGACTGCTGAGGAACGTCAAATCGCCGTAGAGAAAGCCTTTGAGTCTCGCAACCTTATCAGCCCTTACCATTTAGATGAAGCACAGCAAAAAACGCTGTTTGAGTACATCACTAAGGCAGAAGCGATCACAACTCGCGGCCAAATTAACTCCGTTCCAGCCTTTATCGTTAATGGAAAATACCAAGTCATTACTGGTGGTCATGACAGCGTCGAAGCCATGGCAGAAACCATTAACTATTTGCTAAAACAACCTAAATAGACAAGGAGCTTACGTGTCTAAATTTTTGTTCCCTCTCATTATTTTCATTCTGGCGGGCTTTTTCATTTACCGTACTTGGACAAACCATAAAGTAGCGGATGAAAACTTTGCGAAAGGCCAAGCATTCTTGCTCGAGAATGCAAAGAAAGAAGGCGTCATTACAACAGAAAGTGGTCTTCAATATATTGTTCTTGAAAAAGGCGAAGGTGAGGTTCACCCAACCGCGACAAGCAAAGTCAAAGTGCACTACCACGGCACGTTGATTGATGGCACTGTGTTTGATAGCTCCGTTAATCGCGGTGAGCCAATTTCGTTTGGTCTTAACCAAGTCATTAAAGGCTGGCAAGAAGGCCTACAATACATGGTCGAAGGTGAAAAAATCCGCCTTTTCGTACCAAGCACGCTCGGTTATGGCAAAAGTGGCTCAGGCCCAATTCCACCAGCAAGTGTTTTGATCTTTGATGTTGAATTGTTAGAGATTCAATAACTCTAGAAACTTTGCATTAAAGCCAAAGTATCAAAACAAAAAACGCCGCGAACCACGCGGCGTTTTCTGTTTAAAGAGAGGCTACAAACCAATATAGTGATCCGAAAGCAATGCAATGAACAACGCAAAAAGGTGATAGATAGAAAATTTAAACGCCTCCATCGCGGTATTGGGCTCTGGCGCGTATTTTAGCTTCCATGCATGGTACATAAAGCCAGCGTTAAGTAGTAACGAGGCAAAAAGATAAACTACGCCGACCATTCCAACCAACACCGGCAGCACACAAACCAACGTCAACAATACTGTATACAACAGAATGGAAGTTTTGGTGTACTCGATACCATGTGTCACTGGCAACATTGGAATATCCACCTTGCGATAGTCCTCTACGCGATGAATTGCGAGTGCCCAAAAGTGTGGTGGCGTCCAGATAAAAATGATCATCACAAGCAGCCAAGCATTCGCATGCAACTGCCCTGTTACGGCAGTCCAACCGAGAAGAGGCGGCATCGCACCCGCAATACCTGCAATTACGATATTTTGGGGC
Source organism: Vibrio sp. Y10_XG_PY6 (assembly GCF_024181795.1). Taxonomy (NCBI): domain Bacteria; kingdom Pseudomonadati; phylum Pseudomonadota; class Gammaproteobacteria; order Vibrionales; family Vibrionaceae; genus Vibrio; species Vibrio sp. Y10_XG_PY6. The sequence continues at coordinate 630,842 of NZ_JAMZAQ010000001.1, read as the reverse complement.
GTAGCGCGTTTGAGGTACATGGTGTACACCATCGCATAGCCGAGTAAACTCATCAAAGTCAGCCATGCCGTCAGTGGGTTAACCAGCGCATATAAAAGAACAAACCCTATGACGCCTAAAGCCGTCGCAAAGGTTATCACCGATAACGGCTTAGCTTCACCCGATGGCAACGGACGTTTGTGTGTGCGAGCCATTCTCGCATCAATGCGGCGGTCAATCAGGTGATTAAACGCTGCCGCGGAGCCTGCCATCAAACCAATGCCTGTTAGGCCAACTGCCGCCTGCAACCAAGGAAACTCAGTAACAGGCGCTAAACTCATCCCGACAACGGCCGTCACCAGCATTAATGCGACTACTTTAGGCTTCGTTAACTTCAAATAAACGGAACTTAGTCGCTTTCGCTCATTTAACGACAGTGCGATTTCTTTACTCATAGCGAACTCCTTTCGCGGTGTAACTCCAAGCTTTTTTGCCCTGCCACAAATAAAACTGACTCACACAAACAAGACTCAACATAATGGCGGCACCCAAGTTATGTGCCACGGCGACATAAATAGGAAGTTGGAATACGACGTTGCTCACGCCCAACATAATTTGACTCGCTAAAGTGAGTAGTAACCATCCTCCAATGCGCTGTGAATGATGGGAATCTTGCCTCATGAGCATAATGCTATAAGCCAATACGACGGTAGCGGTGACCATCGCACCAAGGCGATGCGTAACATGTATGGTCATTCTTGCCGGATACTCCAATACACCAAACTCGTAATTCTCGAATCCGGTTTGCCAGAAAGAAAACGCCTCTTTCCATGAGAGATGATTCATCCAATCTCCCTCACAAATAGGCAGTGAGGTGCACATGAGCGCGGCATAGTTTGACGAAGTCCACCCTCCGAGCAGCACCTGCATAAAAACAACCAGAAAAACCAATAATGAGAAGCCTCGTAGCGAGCTGGAAGATGGAGAAAAATAGAGATTATTTTGCGCTTTTAACTGGCAGTAAAAAATCGCCTGCAGAACCAGTAAAGTAAATCCACCAAGCAGATGAAGCATTACGATGACTGGCATTAATTTGAGCGTCACGGTCCACATCCCCAAAAGTGCTTGCCCGACCACCAGTACACTGAGCAGCATCGGAATAGTAGGATTCACGCGCTCAGACCTTATTGATATCACTGTCATGGCAAAAATGACCAAACCCAACGTTCCTGCAAAATAGCGATGAATCATTTCAAGCCATGCTTTCTCATGCTCGACTGCCCGTTCAGGGAAATTAAGATTGGCACGTATTACGTCTTCTTCTTGATGAGGCACACCAAAGTGCCCATAGCAGCCGGGCCAATCAGGGCAACCTAACCCTGCATCAGAAAGGCGAGTATACGCGCCTAACATGATCACCACGAAAGTTAGGAGCAAACTGAATTTAACCAACTGAATTAACTTCATATACGCCCCTTTCTAACCAACTCGTGACAATTTTAAGAGCTTGCGTAAATCCGCCAACATACCTTTGTTGAACGAGACTAAATCTTCATTCGGTTTTGGCGAGTAAGACATCACCAATTGCCCCAGAGGATCAACGATTAACATTTGTCCGGGTTTCACTTTGGCGGTAACCGATTGATTCATTTGCATTGTCGTCATCGATATATCTACGATACCGGACAACTCTGTCTGCCAAAGCACCGGCACCACACGCTCTTGATATTTTCCTAAAGCGACATGGCTTTGCTGAAGCAGGTAAAGCTGCTGCCTGCATTGTTCTGTGCACTCATTAGGTAAAACATAAGCGAGTTGCCACCTGTGCTCCTTGAGTGGGGACTCTTGACCAAGTAGCTCTAACGTTGTGTATGGTTCAACTAACACACCTCTATTGGTCACACCGCTTTGATACCACCCTTGGGTGAGAATGACCTTAGCGATGACGGCAGGAAGCGCAAACGTACACACCAACGCAATCAACATTAGCCGCCCTTTGGTTACTTTAGATGTCATGCTTCACCTCCATGTGACGCAACTTTCTTTGCCAACGAACAAAAACAATTAAGGTCAATAATAAGAAAACGCCCGCCATCGAAAACCACTGAATCGAATAACCGAAATGCTTGGCGCTGTTGAGCGGCAATGGGTTCCAAGGAAAGTCGTAAGGCCAATTTTTTAGATTGTCTGGCTGCAAGACTGCGGGCATAAGTTCAATATTAAGTAGCTGATTCAGTTGCACGATATTCAGGTTCTGCACACGAATGACATCGCCAACTTCTGGCATTAATTCAGAGCTCAACGGGTTAGCAGATTTTCGGTACAGACGTCCCGAGATAAAGGTCGACACTTCGAGTGTTGTGACGGTTGGTAATACTGAACGATCTGCTATTCCCTCCACAAAACCAAGCTCTAATAATGCATAGGTTCCTGATTCATCACTCATAGAGACAATCTGAAATGCTAAATAGCCCACATTGCCCTGATGCGTTTGGTTATCCAGTAAAATCACGGGAAACGCCTGAGGAACAACATTAGCTTCCACTTTTTTCCCGAGGATGCTGCCTTCTCTCCAATCGTTTTCTTCAAGAACTTCGCCTAATGTTTGGTACGCACTATCCGCTCGCGCAAGAATAGCTTGTTCCAAAGCCTGTTTCTCTTGCCCTCTTTCAAGCTGCCAAAAACCCAGTTTGACCAAAAGAGAAAACACAACCACAGTTAAACCAACTGCAACCCAAAACCGTTTCGATAGCCATAATTGTCTTGATAACAACAACGATGAAACCGGAGGTTCTATGTCCACCGTATTTCTATTCAAACTGACGCTTGTCCTTTTGCTGCTTTTCATTATCTTCAACCTCGCAAAAGCGCTTATCGAAATGGTTCGTGAAGACCCAGATAATCCCGAAAAAAGAGACAAACCTATGAGTCATTACTTAGGCCGTCGAGTCATGTTCTCCGCTTTAGTTGTTATCCTTCTACTTATTGCGCTCAGTTCAGGCTGGCTAGCTCCGAATTCCCGTCCTTACTAATCGCCCAATGCACCTACAGCACGTACACAAACACAAACAGACATAACCAAACCACATCCACAAAGTGCCAATACCAACTACCTGCTTGGAAGGCAAAATGGTTCTTAGACGAAAAATGATCTTTAGCGATTCGGAGCAATAATACGATTAAGAAAATCGTCCCAAGACAAACGTGCAAACCGTGAAAACCCGTCAACATAAAAAAGGTGTTTCCGTAGATACCAGATTGCAACGTGAGCCCCATTTCTTGATAAGCATGAGCGTACTCGACCGCTTGGTAATATAGGAAAAAGCCCGCAAGCACGATGGTGATTTCCAACCAAACAATCAGTGCCGTTCTTTTGTCCTTTTCAAGGCTTATGTGCGCCATATGTAGCGTAATCGACGACAATAGCAGCAAAATAGTATTAGTAAGGGGAATGCCCTGCCACGGCATAGCTTGTGTTGTTTCTCCACCCGGAGTCAGTGTGAGTGGCCACATCGCTTCGAAGGTTGGCCACAAAACCTCGTTGGTCATGAAGTTGTTATCTGCCCCACCTAACCAAGGCACAGAAATCATCCTGGCGTAGAATAACGCACCAAAAAAGGCACCAAAAAACATCACTTCAGAGAAGATGAACCAGCTCATCCCTTGGCGAAAAGAACGAGTAATTTGCGAGCTGTACTTTCCACTCAGTGACTCAGTAATCACATTACTAAACCAGCCCGCCAACATGTAAAGCAAGAACAGAAAACCTACCGCTAGCACAATACTGCCAATGGTTCCCACAGCCCCTTCACTTTGTGTCCCCTGAACGGTCATTCCTGCACCAACGGCAACTAAAAATAGAGCAAACGCACCGATGATCGGCCAGCTACTTTGAGCGGGAACATAATATGTTCCTGGCTTGTTACTCATAATTTCTCTCCTTACTGACCAGCCTTGGTCTGTATCTCTCTCCTTGAGTGGCTAAGAACCTGTAGGAGGGGGAAGTTTATAGAGTGTGTAAGACAGCGTTAACGTGTGTATCGACTCCGGTAAGTCCGGTTCGATATAAAAAATCAACGGCATTTGAGCTTGTTGTTTGCCATCCAAAGGCTGTTGGTTAAAACAAAAACACTCAATCTTATTGAAATAAGCGGCACCATTCCCGGGAGAAACAGAGGGAACGGCTTGCCCTACCAACTTCTGCCCGCTTTCATTAAATGCAAGGTATTCGGTTTGCACGACTTCACCGGGATGAACGTCCATCGAAATCACTTTGGGTTTAAACTCCCAAGGCATATCGGGGCTTACATGCGCCATAAACTCCACGCGAATGGTTCGACTCATATCTGGCTGCATACCAGTTGGTTGAATGGCGGCCACTTCACTTGTTTTTCCATTGATACCCAGTGCGTCGCACATTACGTCATACAATGGGACAAGTGCGTAGCCAAACCCGAACATCAAAAGGGTCGCTAAAAGCAACTTCACTGTGAGCTTTTTGTTTGATGGATTCGGTTTCATCTCACTCACCCTATTCGTTTCTAATCGACTTTAGGCGGCGTAGTAAACGTATGATGGGGCGCCGGGCTTGGCACCGTCCATTCTAAGCCCTCCGCACGTTCCCACGGTTTTGCAGCAGCCTTTTCACCGCCACGAATACACTTAATCACCACCCATAAAAAGATCAATTGTGACCCCCCAAACGCAAATCCACCAATGGAGACAATTTGATTGACATCAGCAAACTGAATAGCGTAATCCGGGATACGTCTTGGCATACCCGCTAAACCTAGAAAGTGCATCGGGAAAAACAAAACATTAACTGAAATAATCGAGCACCAGAAATGCCACAAACTCAGCTTGTGGTCGTACATATTGCCTGTCCACTTAGGTAGCCAATAGTACGCAGCCGCCATAATCGAGAATACAGCACCAGATACCAACACATAGTGGAAATGCGCAACCACGAAGTAAGTGTCATGATATTGGAAATCCGCCGGCACAATCGCCAGCATCAACCCTGAGAAACCGCCAATCGTAAAGAGTACAATAAAGGCAACGGCAAACAACATTGGCGTTTCAAATGTCAGAGCCCCACGCCACATGGTGGCGACCCAGTTAAAGACTTTCACCCCGGTTGGTACCGCAATCAGCATGGTGCAATACATAAAGAAAAGCTCTGCAAAAACTGGCATCCCCGTTGTAAACATGTGATGCGCCCACACAAGGAAAGACAACAACGCAATGCTGCACGTCGCGTAAACCATCGAATGATAACCAAACAGCTTCTTGCCACTGAAAGCAGGAAGGATGGCAGAAATGATGCCAAACGACGGTAAAATCATGATGTACACTTCTGGGTGACCAAAGAACCAAAAGATGTGTTGAAACATCACCGGATCGCCGCCACCAGCTGCATCAAAGAAGCTAGTCCCGAAATATTTGTCAGTAAGAACCATCGTCACCGCACCCGCTAATACCGGCATAACCGCGATCAATAAGAAAGCGGTGATTAACCAAGTCCAAACAAACATTGGTAACTTGAACCAAGTCATTCCCGGAGCTCGCATATTTACTATCGTCACGATAACGTTTATCGCGCCCATGATGGAGCTGATACCCATGATGTGAACAGAGAATACAAACAGCGCGGTGCTATCTGGGCCATAAGTCGTGGACAACGGAGCATAGAACGTCCAGCCAAAATCGGGGCCGCCGCCAGGTAAAAACAACGAGCTCAATAAAATAAGAAATGCAAAAGGTAGAATCCAAAAGCTCAAGTTGTTCATGCGAGGTAGCGCCATATCTGGAGCACCGATCATCATTGGAATCATCCAGTTAGCAAGGCCCGTAAATGCTGGCATCACAGCACCAAACACCATCACCAAACCGTGTACCGTAGTCATTTGATTAAAAAACTGTGGATCAACCAGCTGAAGTCCAGGCTGGAATAATTCGGCACGAATGACCATCGCCATCGCACCACCAGTCAGAAACATCGCAAAACTAAACCAAAGGTACAGGGTGCCAATATCTTTATGGTTTGTGGAATACAGCCAACGAGCAATACCTTGAGGAGCATGATGATCATGGCCATCATCAATCGCAATGGTACTGTTTGCACTGGCTTCCGCTGGAGCAGACTTCACTGCCTTTTCTATTGGCTTACTCATATTTCCTCCTTAGCACTGCCTTGTGCCTTAAAGGCATTCACATCGGATGCTTGCACCCTATCACCAGTGTCGTTGCCCCATGCGTTTCGCTGGTATGTGATGACCGCAGCAATTTCTTTGTCACTTAACTGGTTCGAAAAAGACTGCATTGCAGTGCCCGGACGGCCATTCACAATCACATCAATGTGCTCTGAAATTGGGCCTGTTGCGATAGGGCTGCCCTTAATCGCGGGAAATGCACCCGGAATCCCCTCACCATTAGCCTGATGGCACACAGCACAACGCGCCGTGTATATCGATTCGCCCTGCGACATCAACTCATCCATGGATAAGTCTTGAGAGAGCGCCTCTTGTGCCGCCGCTTTTTGAAGTGCGATTTCTTCCTTCTTACTCGCTAACCATTCATCAAACTTTTCTTCTTCCATCGCATGCACCACCACCGGCATGAACCCGTGTGCACGACCACATAGCTCCGCACATTGACCGCGATATACGCCTGGCTCATCAATTCTTGTCCATGCTTCATTAATAAAACCAGGGATGGTGTCTTTCTTGACAGCAAAATCCGGCACCCACCATGAGTGAATGACATCATCAGAAGTCATCAAAAAACGTACTTTACGATTCACAGGCAACACCAAGGGGTTGTCTACTTCCAATAGATAATGCGCGCCTTTTGTCTCGATACCATCAATTTGCTTTTGGCTGGTGGCAAGCAAACTGAAGAACTCAACATCTTCACCAAAATAGCTGTAATGCCATTTCCATTGCGAGCCTGTGATCTTGACCGTGATATCTGATTGGCTTGTGTCTTCCATTGCGACTAAAGTTTTCGTTGCGGGAATCGCCATGGCGACAAGAATGATGATAGGTATGACTGTCCAAATAATTTCCACTTTTGTACTTTCGTGGAAATGTGCGGCAACTGCTCCTTTTGACTTGCGATGACGAAAGATGGAATAGAACATGACACCAAACACAATCAAAGCAATTACGCAGCAGATATAGAAAATCAGCATATGTAATTCATACACTTGTCCACTTATCGCTGTGACCCCTTTGGTCATGTTGTAGTCACTTTCCTTTGACCAACTGAAAGAGGAGAATGTGATTAAAATCACATTCAGTGATAAGGCTAGAGTAGTCGTTAATCTTTTCAAAAGATCTCTCCTCTGCTCAGCCGCTACGCTTGCGCGAGCTTCCTTGCGTCCCGATGCAAATATCGAACAACTTTACGAAAAATCACAAAAACTACGATTTCGACACGGTTTGTTATATTTATGTTAAAAGGCTAGTTATAGTTCCAAGGTTCTTCAAGAAATTAAATATGATTAAATTTTGTTCGGATAAGAAAAATTAATTCGGTTTATCGATTGCCCTCTTTGAAATGTAATTGAGAACCATTTACATTAATTTAAAAGAAAACATTGAGATACTTACAAAACGAAGTGTCCAAGAAAGTAGGCGCCCCCTACTAAGGAATGATTGATATGACAGCACTAATTACTCAATGGCTAGAACGAGACCCTGATCCTAAGACTCGCGAAGAGCTACAACACCTCGTCGATACAAATAATGAACAAGAGCTTACTGATCGCTTTGGATCGCGCCTTGCCTTTGGTACAGCAGGGTTACGCGGCAAAGTGGGCGCAGGTCCAAACCGAATGAACCGTTTGGTGATCCAAGAGACAGCCACTGGCCTAGGAAACTATTTGCTAGAGCAAGTCAAAGATGCCGCAAGTCGTGGTGTCGTTATTGGCTACGACGGTCGTCCTGATTCGAAACAATTCGCGCATGATACCGCTTCCGTACTGACTGCCCTTGGCATCAAGGTTTACCTAACGTATGACGTTGCAGCAACCCCAATTGTTGCATTTGGTGTCCGTACATTGAATGCTGCAGCCGCTGTTGTTGTTACCGCTAGCCACAATCCACCAGAGTACAATGGCTTTAAAGTATATTGGGAGAATGGCGCACAAATCATTCCTCCACACGACTCTGGAATCGCAGCGAAAATTGATGACGCAACAACGAAGCCATTACCTTTAATGTCTCTCGATGATGCAAAACAGCACGGTTTGTTAGTTTGGTTGGAAGACGACTACTACCAAACTTACCGTAAAACGATGAACGAAAACGCACTGCTTACTCCTGACAACAACACCGATATTTCTATCGCTTACACTGCGATGCATGGCGTTGGGGCGAATATGGCGGAAACGCTCCTCGCAGACGCTGGCTTCAAAAAAGTGGCAAGTGTTAAGGAACAGCGCGAACCTGATGGCAGCTTCCCAACCGTCAACTTCCCAAACCCTGAAGAAGCCGGTGCAATGGATATGGTGATGGCGTTAGGTAAGTCCGTAGATGCTGATATCGCTTGTGCTAACGATCCAGATGCCGACCGTTTTGCAGTGGCGGTCAAACGCCCAGATGGCGAATACCAAATGTTAACCGGCGACCAAGTGGGGTCACTGTTTGGCGATTACTTGCTAGAACAGCAACCTAACGCTCTGGTTGGCAACACCATCGTATCATCAAGAATGCTGAGTAGCATTGCCAAAGCGCATGGCGCCCAATACTACCAAACGTTAACAGGCTTCAAATGGCTCACGAACGTTGCAATGGAGCAAGAGACAGAAGCCAATCCATTCTTGTTTGCTTATGAAGAAGCGCTCGGTTATACCGTGGGTAACAAGGTGTGGGATAAGGATGGTTTATCTGCAATCGTCGCATTTGCTCAGCTAACAGGTAAACTTAAAGCTCAAGACAAAACACTATGGGATAAACTGGAAGAACTGTACCGCGAGCACGGTTTCTACTTTAACGCGCAGCGCAGCATCGCTCTCGACCCGAACTCTCCACCAATCGGCGACAAACTCCGAGCAAATCCACCAACAGAGATTGCTGGTAAAAAAGTTGCAGTAACCGAAGATCTAAAAACATCGGTTCGCATGTTTGACGACGGCTCTGAAGAATCCATTGACTTACCAGCAAGTGACGTATTGATTTATCACCTAGAAGATCAATCTCGCGTGATTGTTCGTCCATCTGGTACTGAGCCAAAACTAAAATGTTACTACGAAGTCATCAACCTCTTCCCTGCGGATATGAGCTACGCACAAGCACAGCAAGCGGCAGAGGCGAAGATGAACGAACTTATTGACGCGCATCAGACAAGTTTGTAAGTCAAAGAGAAGTAGAGACACCTGATACAATAAGAGGCGCAAATTCGCGCCTCTTTTTTGATTTTTTACTAGAGCAATACAAGTTAAATGCGATTTATCTCTAGCCTACAATTTCTTTTTGCAGAAAGTACTTGTGGATGCCCTCTGCAGGATAGCCTGAGTACTGCCCTACTTTTTCAAAACCTAATTTAAGATAAAAATCAAGAGCTTGGAAACTGTAAGTGTCCAAATAAACATGGGTAACCCCGTGAGGCTTTACTTTTTGTTCTAACATCGCCATTAACTGGCTACCGAGACCGGAGGTTCGACTTTCAGCATTTACCCACAAAAACTCAACAAACACCGTGTTTTTAAACATTTCGCCAGTCAGACCACCCATGATCTTGCCATTCTCATCTTTAGCAAAACATCCCACAGCATGCACCTCCCCTTCAGGCAAGTGCATTCGGTTATAAGATCGAATACCTTCACGAACAGAATCAAGGTCTGTTTGATCTGGATTTAAACAAAATTCAAGCTTCATACATCCTCTCCTTAGGAAACACCAATATCCTAAAACAAAAAGCCAGCAATTGCTGGCTTTCTGATGGAATATGATAACTTTATAAGGCGAAACTGCTCAGCATCCACAACGCGAGAATAACGAACACTAAACCCATTAGTTTATGTTGATACGTGCGGAATTTTTCGTTCTCGAGCAGCCCCTTACCCAATGTGCCTGCCAGCCCAACAAGTAATAAATTGAATGACAAGCCAAGGACGTTTAACAATAACCCTAGTGCTAGCATCTGCTCACCAGAAGACGCTGTAATATTGCTTGAGACAAACTGCGGCAAAAACATCACAAAAAATACCAACGCTTTAGGGTTAAGCAAATTACTCATCAAAGCACGTTGATAATAAGTTGACGCCATTTTGTTTTGATCATCAAGTTCTGGAGCCGAAGATGCCTCAGCTCGTAAGCAGTCCCAACCCATTTTTAACAAGTAAGCGCCACCTAAGAGATGAAGGACTTTAAGGGCGATTGGGCTCATTGCAATCAGGGTAGATACTCCCATTGCAGCAAGCAAAGTAAGAATAACACCAGACGTCGCATTGCCTAAGCTAGCAAACAGACCGACCTTCTTACCGTAACTCATACTAGAGCTCGCGATAAGCAACATATCGGGCCCTGGTAACAGCAACAAAGCCACTACTGCGGTGAGATAAACAGGAAGTACAGATAAATCAATCATGATGGAACCGCTTTTTCTACAACAAAGCGGCGAATGTTATACCAACAAAATGACAACAGCCAGCCCAAAATCACCAAGATAATTCAGAAAATAAAAATCATAGTTTGCTAGGACGAAAAATAACAATCAATTCGCCTATTTATAAAAATCGAATAGCAATTTTGTACAAAAATAAGCACGATGGATCCGTTACACTTCTAAGATGATTTTCTTGAGCAGACCGGATAAAGATGAAAGAAAAGAATAAGGAAATCGCTACCTTCAAGATAGCTCAAGAGCTCGGCGGTTTAGCACTTCTCGATGCAAAGTATGAGAAGCAGAATTTTTCACGCCATAGCCACGAAGGTTACACTATTGGCGTCATCGAGAAGGGAGCACAGCAGTTCTTTCGAACAGGCGGAAATCATATCGCGCCACAGGACAGCATCATCCTTGTAAATGCAGATGAAGTACACAACGGGCATTCGGCCTCAGAAGGCGGTTGGGAATACAAAGCAATGTACCCCGTACCACAGCAGTTTCAGACCTTGGGGCAAGAGCTTGGTTCACCAAATGTAGCTCTGCCCTATTTTCCTCAACCTGTGGTTTACGATCCTGAGCTGGCTAGTCAGTTGCGATTGGTGTTTGAAACGCTAGAAAAATCAGACAACCGACTACTACGAGAAACTTTGATTTACGGCACGTTGATCAAACTAGCCAGCAAACACAGCACCCACCGGGCACCGCTCAAAGAATCAACCAGAGCTCAGCGACAAATACAGTTGGTCAAAGAGTTTTTGGAAGACTTCCCGCAAACGGACGTCTCGCTAGAAGAGCTCGCAAAACTGGCTGGGTTAAGCCCTTTTCATTTGCTAAGAGAGTTTCAAAAACAGTTTGGCTTCCCTCCCCATGCTTATCAAATTCAGCAACGTTTACGTATGGCGAAGAAGCTACTAAAAATGGGACAAAAAATTTCAGATGTGGCACAAGAATGTGGCTTCCATGATCAAAGCCATCTGCATCGACACTTTAAAAAAGCCATGGGCGTCACTCCCGGCCAATACGTCCGTCACAGCTAAAGCAGCAATATTGTACAAGGCGTTATGCGACTACCGAGCTATCTTGGTAGCCTGATTTAGGAATAACTAAGAAGAAACTATGGACCACACTTTGTCGTTACAAGAAGAATCAAAAGCTGCGTTATTTTGGCAAGGCACACTTGCGATGATGCCACTAAGTATCGCGGTGTTACCTTGGGGTTTGCTCGCAGGCTCATTCGCGATTGATACTGGGCTTCACCCTTTGGAAGGACAAGCACTATCCGCCATTCTGTTCGCAGGTTCCGCGCAGCTCGTCGCGATGGGGATGATTAAATCGGGGGCAGGTCTAGTAACCATGTTACTAACAACGTTTTTTATCACCTCTCGACACTTCCTCTACAGTGTATCGATGCGCAGTAAAATTGCACCACTTCCTCTTACATGGCGGTTATCACTCGGATTCTTACTCACTGATGAGCTGTTTGCGATTGTAGGTCATCATTCCGATAAACAATTTAATCGCTGGTATGCGCTTGGGGCTGGTTTGAGTTTTTACCTGTTTTGGAATATCGCGACATTGACGGGCATTATTGCGGGAAGCCTGATCCCTGAACTGAACGAAATGGGATTGGAATTTGCTGTGGCCGCGACTTTTATCGCAATTGTAGTTCCGACTATTAAAAATATGGCGGTGCTCGCGAGTGTTGTCGTGGCATTATTGAGCTCGGTCGCCCTAACCTATTACCAAGTGGAAGGAAGTTTGATGATTTCGAGCATTTTAGCCATGCTTACAGGCTACTTTGTGGAACAAGTACAGGAGAAACACTAATGATCATGTTGTCTATTTTACTGATGACGGGACTTGTTTTCACCAGCCGCTACTTGTTTTTAGAACCCAAGCTACCACTGCGATTAGGGACACGTACACAAAAAGTGCTCAACTACGCCAGCCCTGCGGTACTCACTGCGATCTGGGCGCCTATCGTTTTTATTCCCGATGGAGCACTCAGCGTGAATGTGCACAACCCATTTTTATTGGCTGCCTTGCTGGCTGCATTAATCGCGTACTTTACTAAAAATGTTCTTTTAACGATGGTGATCAGCATGGTGGTATTTCTCGTTCTGCGAATTTGGCTTTAATTCGCCACCCACTCAATCTCCAACAAGGTGACATCACCACACTTTAATCGTCCAAGGAAGATGTCACCTTGATGCACCTCACCAACTCCTTTTGGAGTGCCGGTCATTACCACATCGCCATCTTGAAGTGTTGTGTAACTCGTTAATTCATCCAAAATGGTTAGCGGCGGATAGAGCATCTGGTTAACGTGACCTTTTTGTACACGAACGCAGTTAATCAAGAGCTCTAGGTTAAGATCATTAATATCAATGTTATCCAAAGAGACAAATCGACTAAACACTGCGGAGCCATCAAACGCTTTAGCACGCTCCCAGGGCAACCCTTGTTGTTTAAGTGAAGACTGCAAACCGCGCTTGGTCAGATCCAATCCCAAACCGACCGCTGAATAGCGTCCATCTTTGATCAGAAAACAGATTTCAGCCTCGTAATGAAGAGGCTCTTGATGAAATGAACGCAGAGTCGTCGATACGGAAGTCGCGGGTTTATTAAATACCACCATTTGCTCAGGGATCGCATTATCAAGCTCATGAATATGTTCAACGTAATTTCGCCCAACACAAAGCACTTTACCCACTTCTACTTTCTTTTCTTCAACTTGAATAACGCTCATCGCTCTTCCCTGCAAAACAAAAACCTCATCATAATCTAACCTATTGACTTAACGACACTAAATCCCATCCTCTAGTGTGAAAAATAAGACATTCACCCCGTTTTGAGTTTTGTATCATCTAATTGAAACATCACGGTATTTACAAAACAAATAGACAAAAAAGCCAGCACGAGGCTGGCTTTAAATCAATAAGGGTGAATGATTGTTCTCGCTAAATCCTATTATAGGTAGTAACGAGCACCTATCGCCCATTTGTCATCAGTTTCACGATCATGGTCATCATTTAGGTCAAACTGGTAACCCGCGTAACCAACAAATTTAGGCGTGAAGTTGTACTCTGCCTGCAGTGCCATTTCCTCACGAGCGGTTTCTGTTTTAGAGTTTTTGAACTCTTTACCTTCAACCATCTCGTAGTTAACGCTCAAGTTTAAGCTGTTCGCTAGAGCGTATGCGATGATCGCTTCGTACGCATCACTTTCCGCCAAACGGTCGCCATTTACACTGAAGTTCATATTTTCATTTGAACCATATACCGCGGCAAGGAACAGACCTTGGCCGTAAGCGCCGTAAGATGCAGACACAACATGTGATTCCGCGGTGTGTTTACCTGTGTAAGCAGGGTGTTGGAAGTCACCACCGTTGTATGAGTAGCCAATTTTCGCGCCCATGATTGCGTAAGAAAGCGCAACTTGCATGCGGTCATCGTATTTAAGACCACCAATGATAGTATCTGAATCGTTACGCGTGTATTCATCATTTGCGCCTTGCCATCCAATACCAACGTTAATCACACCTGCTTCGCCTAAATCAAAGCCATTGCGATAAGACAGCATTTTATCCGCACGACCTGTGCCTAGGTTTCCGTGATCGTCGTAAATGAAGTCATTCGCAAACGCAATTGGCATATCCGCGATGCCTGCTACATCATAGTAAGGTGACCATTGCGTACCACCTACTGCACGACCGTAAACCTCATGTGTTAAACCTAAGTAACCTAGACGAGTTTTAAACGACTCTTCACCGCCATCTAAGTAGTTTAGAGCCCATTCACCACGTGCGTCTGCGGTGAAGCCATTGCCTAAATCTTGTGTCGCAGAGATATTGATACGAGGAGAGTTAGTACCAACATCCGTGTCACCTTGCTCTGAACCATTTAAGTTAACAGAAACGTGGCCGCCCATCGAAAATGTTGTGCCATCGTTATTATAAAGTTCCACTGCCACTGCTTGAGTGCCGAAAGTTGCTGCTGCGATTGCCGCTGCTAATAATTTTTTATTCATTTCTAAATCCATTACTTATTAGTTGGTTAGTCAGTTTTAGACCCAGCTCTGATTCACTTTCGTAAAACGAAATGATGAACACAGAACAGAAAGGAATACAAAGGCCCTCTGGGGCATCTTTTCCGCCAGAATGGATTTACCTTTGTGTAACAACTGCCGAAACTTTATTTGATTAGTTCCTGATAACCGAGTGAAAAATTCTCAGCAAAAAACTAAAAAGCAAACGTTTACTTATCCGAAAAAAAATCCAGGCGTAAAAACCTTACAAAAAGAAATGCTTTAACGAGATAGTGCTCACAAATACTTGATGAACCCCAACTTTTGAAAATAACTTTCCCGTCAAAATGAAATGTTTACTTACATTTTGGAACAAAAATAGGTTCAGGAACTTTTTGAAAAAAGCACGGTCTCCAATAGAAGGCAGAAAAACCTCAAAAAAGATAAAACCTTTCTTTTTATAAGAGATATAAGAAGGGGCACTTATTCTCGCCAGCAATAAAAGTGCAATCAAATCATAACTTAACAGAAATCTATCTTTCATTTTCAGCGTTTACCTTAGCGTCATCAACACATCGGGCAAGAAAGCCCATCGATTACAACTAGGGTAATAAGAAAATGAAAAAGGCAGCACTAACTACTGCAATTCTTACAGCATTGGTATCAGCACCATCATTCGCAGCAACAGTATACAAAAACGACGGTACTGAATTAAAAGTTGGCGGCCGCGTTGAGTTCCGTGGTGACTTCATCGGTTCAGGTGGTGCTGAAGTTGAAGGCTCTATGGAAGATAAAAGCCGCGCTCGTCTTAATCTAAAAGGTAAAACGGACATCGGCAATGGCCTTTCTGCAGTCGGTGTTTACGAAGCCGAGCAAAAAACGGGCAAGAGTGAATTCAAAAACCGCTACATGTATGCAGGTGTCGACTCTGATATCGGTGCTTTCTCTGTAGGTCGTCAAGACATGGCTGCAGTCATCATCTCTGACATGACCGATATCACTGAGTTCTCTGGTGTTCAGCAAGTTATCGATTCCTCTTCTGATAAGCAAGACAGCGTTTTCGCATACCGTGGTGCGTTTGATGCGCTACAACTACAAGCAACCTACCAAGCAAACTCTAGTGATAACGAAGATAAATACGGCATCTCTGGAATGTACTCACTGCCAATGGGCCTAGACCTCGGTCTTGCATATTCTGGTGGCGACGTAGATAAAGACAACTCTGAAGATCAAATTCTAGGTGGTATCGCTTACTCGATGGATAACCTTTACCTAGCAGGTACTTACTCTCAAGGTTCATTGACTGACGCTGAAGACTTTACGGCTTACGAGCTAGTCGCAAGCTACAAAGTAGCGAGCAAAGTGACACTTGCTGCGCTATACACAGCTCAAGAGAATGATCCAGACAACGGTTCAAAGTACGACACCGTTGAAGGTATCGAGCTTGTTGGTTACTACAAACTAAACAGCAACTTCCGTACTTACCTGTCTTACTACATCAACCAACTTGATGAAGCAAAAGATGCAACAACAGGTCTAGTAACAGAAGGCGAAGATACACTGCGCCTAGGCGTACGTTACGATTTCTAATTCACTCTTGTCCTAAGAGCGAGTCCACTTGGCCAGCACCTTTGCTGGCCATTTTTTGTGTAACCCAACATAACTCAATAAGTTTTCACACTATCCAAACGTCGCTCTGCAATGAAAAACGAGCGTAGTGACTCCTGCCTCTGCCCTCTTTTAATGCGATTTGTCACTAAGTTAGTGCATTTCTCCTAATAGCCAACCGAACTAAAACAAAAAATCCTATTAAAATCAAATAAATAAAAATTGGCACGCGTTCTGCAATACCAATGATGCAAATGCATGGCAGCGTTTGTGCTTCTCGTTCTTTGTACCTGTTATAACAGGCACGTCCTTTGAATTGGTAATGTCGCCTCCCTCTGGGAGGCATTTTTTTATTGGCGCGAAAAACAATAGGACGTATGATCCCGCCACCTCTATCAAGCTGGAATTTTTCAATTGAATCATCATCCTGTTCAAGGTGCGTCCTGGATGCTAACAGCTGGCTTGGCATTCGCCATAGTGAACAGCTTCGCCCAAATTGCTAGCATCAACTTTGGTGTCTCTTCCACCACATTCGCGTTATTCCAATACGCTATTGCCTTATTTGTCATTCTGCCCTATCTGCGTACACTTGGAATTAGACGCTCACTAAGAACCCAACACTTTGGTTGGCATGCCTTCCGTATTTTTCTCTCTGTTATCGGGATTCAGCTTTGGCTTTGGGCACTCGCTTATCCAGTTCCGATTTGGCAAGGCATTGCGCTGCTGATGACCTCTCCGTTATTTGCAACGGTTGGCTCTGGCTTGTTACTCAAAGAGAAAGTAGGTACTGCACGCTGGTTAGCGACATTAACAGGGTTCGTTGGTGCTATGATCATTCTTGAGCCGTGGGCAGATTCATTTACATGGGCGACCCTGCTTCCTGTTGGCGCCGCATTTTTCTGGGCAGCGTATTCTCTGATGGTAAAGAAAATGTCGGTCAACGATCCGCCCTCAACCATGGTTGTCTATTTATTACTGCTGATAACGCCGTTTAATATCTTATTGGCAATACCGACATTTACTATGCCAAATACCTGGACGATATGGGGCGTACTTTTAGCCGCAGGCGCGCTTACTGCACTCGCTCAATGGGCTATCGTTAAAGCATATGCAGTAGCAGACGCCTCGTTTGTGCAACCATTTGATCACGCAAAACTGCCTTTGAATGTCGTTGCTGGCTGGTTGGTGTTTGGCTGGGTACCACCTGGTCGTTTATGGCTAGGCGCCGCGATTATTATTGCCTCCATTGCGTTTATTACGCACTGGGAAGCGAAAAAGACAAAGCTAGTTGAAAGAAAAGTCTAATTTCAAGGTTCTATATTTTCAGGAAAGGAAATGAGGAACACCATATGAGTCAACCAATCAAAATTACACTGTACCGCTGGGCTGGTAGTTGGGGTCCATTCAAAGTCAATATTCCTTGTGGTGAATGTACGTTAACTAAAGATATTTTGACGGATACTTTTAAAAACGAACTCGCTGATGTCCCCGTTGAACTGGAAGTAAAAGATTGGTTATCACATTGGTGGGAACCATTAAAAGCAGGGGCCTGGCATGCACCGATTCTTCTTGTCGAAGGAAAAGTGGTCAGCCAAGGAGAAGCGTTAAACCGGGGCGTGCTTGTGCAATCAGTTATCGCTGAATGGGTCCAACGCGATGAGCTAAAAGGCAACATTGTTTATGGTAAAGCCACCTGCCCTTACTGTGTCAAAGCTAAACAACTACTTGACGATGCTGGCGTTCAATACGAGTATCATGACGTGGTTAAAGACAGCGCCGCTTTGTATCGCATGATCCCCGAAGTAAAGGCCATCATTGGAGAGAAAACGCCGGTAACAGTGCCGCAGATCTGGTTGGATGGAAAGTATGTTGGAGGCGCTGACGATTTAGAAAAGTGGTTAGCAGCAAAGGGGCTAGATAAAGTGCCTAACAATGTCGTGGAGATACCAAGCCAATCCGCTTAGCGTTTGATTCAAATGCCATCCGTCTTTGAGTAGTGGTTTACCAATGTTGTTCAATATGTAGGCTGCCACTAAAAACAAGACAGATAAAAGCAAAAAGCCCTGATTCTTCAATCAGGGCTTTTTAAATTATTTCGCCAGTTTTTTCATAACACGAGCAAAAACAGAAGCTTTTTTCTTCTTCGCTTTACCGTAAAGCGCTTTGTGCATCGCGTCTTTTGCAATCATCTGGCCAATATAAGCACCACCAAGTTCGTTACCCATGACCTTCTCCTGAATGTATTGACTTAACTATGTTGTAATTTTACACCACAATTGAATAAAAACAAGACTGATGTCACATTTATTTTGTAATTAACTTTCAGGCTGGTTCTGATTACTTTTTCGAAACGGGCGCCTATCGCTTAGGTTGCTGGTATGTTTTACCCGCTGCGACGTACGTATCTTTTTGTTTGATTTCAAAGAATGTTTCAAAGAACCACGCAGCAAATTTGATCAAGTGATCGCCTTCATTCATGACGTGCTCCACGTATTCTTGCTCTTCTCCGGACTCGTCTTCTTGAGTGGTAATATGGTAAATACGTTTCTCGCCATCAACTTCTGCAAGACCAAACTGACCCGTTAGGGATTGTGCCGCTTGTGCAACTTCTTCTTCCTCACACGCCTTCAAGACTTCGAGTGCCTTTGGCATGCTTTCTTGCTGAGTAATTTCTTTTACCAGTGTTTCAAATTCGTTTTGTTGCATTCTTTCACCTAACGATTAGAGATCGGATAGTCATTTGGGCAGAAATGTATCCCCAAGCTTGAGAGGAGCATCAGGCATTGCCCTCTTCCTCTCAAACTGAGTCATTCAATATACACAATGATCCTGACTTAATTTAGCAGCGCATTTTAGAAAGCTGCCTCTTTCGTTGCAAGTATATTCAGGTGGAAGTTTCTGCTTGAATCGTCCCTTTGGGTACTTTACGAAATTGACTCAATGCAAGCACACAACAAGAAAGTAACGCAATAAACAAATAAAACACCCCGAGTTGGCTTTGATTCGTGACCCAAGAATCTACCAAGTATCCACCAAACAACCCGGCTAAACACATTTGAATTGATCCAGATAGCGCAGAAACCGCTCCGGCCTGTTGCTTATGTGGCGACAGCAACAAACTAATCGATACTGGAAACGACATGCCTTGGGCAAAACTTAAACACGTAAATGCCACTAGTAATGAAAATACACTGAAGGGTGTAACCAACAACATGAAGCCAGCAATAGCAACAATCGCGAAACTCATCAGCAAGATTTGCTGAGCTTTGTAACGAGCGTTGATCAAATTAAGCACCAAGCTACCCGTCAGCAAACCAACTGACGGTATAATCATCAAAGAACCGTAATCTGCCGCCGTTAATCCTAACTCTTGTTGCATTAAAAATGGATACAAGGAGAGCGTAACCAGAGCCGATAAATAACTAAGCCAGTTGTAGCTCGCACTACCAATCACTTGTGTATTCGTTAACAGACGCAAATAGTTCGCGCTGACTTGGCCTACTTTAAATTTTCGCTTCGGGTAAGGCAGCGTTTCTGGCAACACCAATAAACCAAGTGTAAAAATTGCCATTAAGTAAATCAGCACAAACACGAAGACAGCATGCCAACTCAGGTGAAAAGCAATCCAGCCACCAAACAGTGGAGCAATAATTGGCATCACAGAAGCAGTTACTGAAATATAAGATAGCGCTTTGGTTAATTGCATACCGTCATAACTGTCACGCAATACGGAGCGACCAAGCACCGAGGCACTGCCCGCTCCCAAACCTTGAAGTAACCGCCCCGCTTCAAGAGCAATAATGTTGTCCGAAAAGGCGATACACATAACCGTACCAACTAGGTACACACTTTGGCCCAGAATAAATACTGGTCGACGACCAATCGCATCAGACAATGGGCCATAAAAAAGCTGAGAGATACCGAAACCAACGAGAAATAGTGTGACGAGATTCTGAATCGAATGTTGCGGCAAATTCAAGTCATGACCAATCAATGGTAAAGAAGGAAGATAAATACTAACGCCAACTTGGCCTGTGGCAATGATCATCATCGCTAATAACAATGGTGTTTTACGCAAACGTTCCTCCTACTTTGTGACAGATTGATGGCAAACAGTGTATATTTGATACTCAAAGATGATAATCAGCTAAGTTGGAAAGGAATTAATTCCCAAGGAGACACAATGGACTGGATTCAAAGCGTGAAGAGTTATATTCGTGTGGTCGAAGAAGGTAGCTTTAATGCCGCAGCGCGGAAACTCAATACCACCAGCTCAGCTATCAGTAAACGAGTTCAATGGCTAGAAGATAAAATTGGCGTTCAGCTACTTAAACGCACGACCCGCTCTATTAGCCAAACCGAAGCTGGTGCGCTGTTTTATCAACGAGCAAAAAATCAGTTGGATTCATGGCAATCAGTATTAGATGAAACTCGCTCAGTCAATCAATCACCAGCGGGGTTATTGAAAATTGGCGCGACACTGGCGGTTGGTTCTAAGTTTTTGGTGCATTACCTAGATGATTTTCTTGAGAAATATCCAGACATCACGCTTCAATTAACGACAACGCTACCAGGCCAATTGCCAGAGCTAAGCTTAGACCTGTTTATTAGCCGGGAATTAGAGCAACTTAATTCACTAAGTTTCAAAGCCACCGCACTTTTCGAACATAAAGCCCAGTTTTACGCTGCACCTAGTTACCTAAAAAAATACGGGACACCACAATGCGTTGAGGATCTGACAGAGCATAATGTCCTGATTTGGGGTGAAAAGCCCTCACGAGAAATCAAAACCAATCGAGGCAAACGTATCAGCTTGTCCGGTAACTTTGCCACGACCAATCCAGAAGCACTATTTCATGGTGCCAAAAGAGGCATGGGTATTCTGATGACGAATAACGTCATGATCAAAGATGATCTCAAATCCGGAGCGTTAGTGCCTATCTTGCCCGATATCACGGCGGATAAAGCCACTGTATATGCCTACTATCCAAAGCTGGATTATCAACATACCCGGACTAAGCTGTTCCTCGATTATCTCAAATCGCGATTAGAAGAGGAGAAGCGTGCTTAGCTTGAATTTCTAGCGCTATATATCGATGAGGTTCAAGCATAAAAACATGAAAATAATGATTTGTTCGTTCACAAAATTTGAAAAATTCGCCTTAGTAACCGATAGTTTATTTGATGCATATCAAATAATAATTCTTCGTGTCTCACACGATATGGTAATCACAACGCTAGGTGAAATGCTCAATGGGTCAGGTACAAATCAGTTTCCACAAAATTGATGAAATATTGAAGCTAAATGGCACGGCTCAGCTAAACCGAGTCACGTTAGATATTCATCAACAATTGCAGAGCCATTGCACTTGCGTTGTAGAAGTTGCGCATCTTCAGCATTCGGCTCATACCATCTCCTTCGCCAGCAATGGAAAAATTACAGACAATCTAAGCTACCACCTTTCAGGCACCCCCTGTGAAAAAGTGGCAAAAGACATTGGTGAACATATTTTCTATCAGGACCAAGTTTACAAACGCTTTCCTGAAGATCAGATGTTTCAAGAGGATGGTATTCAAGCTTACATTGGTCTGCCATTAAAGACACAAAATGGCGAGGTTCTGGGAATTTTATTGTCCACCTTTACCCGAAGCATCCACGCTAAGGAAGCGCAAGATATCCTCGACTTCCACCGCTTTTATGCCAATGTCATTATTCACAGCTTACGTGAAAAGTGGGTCAGTGAACGTTCAGATAAGCTTCTCAATCAGCTTAGCTATGAAGTATCGCATGATAACCTAACTGGACTGCTCAACCGTAGCTGCTTAGCTGATACCTTGGAGACATTGACGCAACAGGCCACTCGTCCATTCAGTTTGGCTTACCTAGACATCGATAACTTTAAATCGATCAATGATATCAACGGAAACTACATCGGCGACCAAATCATTAAGTTTACGGCAAACGCCATTCAACAGAGCTTGTCATCGCCAAACAACGCTTTTCGTGTCGCTGGAGATGAATTCGCCTTCATTACTTACGACGAAGATCCTGTCGCCGTGTGTCAGGAAGTACTCGACAAAATTGAAAGCGGCTACAGCGACAAATCTAACCGAATTTCTTTCACTGTTAGTATTGGTATCGCGCGCGCACCAGTACATATGTTGAACAGCGATGAGCTAATTCTGAATGCCAGTCTCGCTCTCAAAGACTGTAAAAAACATCGCGATACACGAATTCAGCATTACGACACACACCTTAGCGCCCTTTATCACCGTAGAACGCAGCTTATTGAAGCTATGCGCATTCAACTTAGCGCTGACATACATGATAGCGAAGAGTTGTATGTCGTTGTTCAGCCAATCGTAGATATCACAAGCGATCGCTGGAATTACTTTGAAATCCTAGCCCGCTGGAACAGCAATGTTTACGGAAACATCTCCCCTGCGGAATTCATTGAAGCTGCCGAACAATCAGGCCTGATTATCGAGTTGGGTGAACGTATTATTGAACTCGCATGTATCGCAAAACAAGAGCTCGAAGCCAACTTAGGATACAAAGTCAAACTCTCTATCAATTGCTCTGCGTATGAGCTGGTTGACTCTAACCGCTATATTAACCACTTAACTAACATGGTTGAAAAGTATCAGCATGAAGCAAAAGACTTTGTTATAGAGCTCACCGAGACCGTTTTACTCTCGCAAAGTGGCCGTGAACAGATGGTACTTAACTCATTGCGGTACTTAGGTTTTAAGGTCGCGTTGGATGATTTTGGTACTGGCTACTCAAGCTTGAACTATATACACAATTATCCGATTGATAGCATTAAAATCGATGCAACCTTCGTTCAAAACATGCTCTCAAATACAACCTCTGAACAAGTGGTGTTTTTGATAGCACAATTAGCAGAACTGCTTGATGTGGATTTGATTGCCGAAGGCGTAGAAGACGATAGAGCATTACAAAAATTAATTGAAATGGGCTGCCACTACATTCAAGGCTATTTCTACTCTCGCCCACACAGTGTTGATGAAATCGTACGCCTGATAAATGAACGTGAAGTGCGGAGCGCCTAAGAGCCTAAACAAGCGATGGTCATGGAATGTAAATCTAGTTAATGCACAAAGTAAAAGAGACCAAGCTATGCTTAGTCTCTTTTTATTTTTTGAGCGAAGTACTTTGTTACAGCACTGCTTTCTCTTTATCGCGTAATAGCTTATCCATTTCATCTCTGTTCGCGACAAAGGTTGCCATCTCTTTCTTAGGAACAGAGCTCGCCATTGGGATGTTTGCTCGCATAGCGTTAACTGGACGGCCGTATTCAATCAATTCATAGTGAAGGTGTGGCCCTGTCACTCGACCTGTTTTACCGGAAAGACCGATACGCTGGCCTCGAGAAACCTTTTGCCCTTTCTTCACCAGAATCTTACTTAGGTGTAAGTAACGGGTTTTGTATTTGCTGCCGTGCTCAACAACCACGTAGTTACCCGCATAAGGGTGTTTACGAGTCATGATCACTGTACCGTCACCAGTAGAAACGACTGGAGTACCGGTTGGTACGGCAAAGTCAGTACCGTTGTGCGGCGCGACACGCCCCGTTACTGGATGTAAACGATTGGGATTGAAGCCAGAACTGATACGCCAACGGCTACTTACAGGATAACGCTGGAATGCGCGCTGCAAGCTTTCGCCTTTGGCATTGTAGAATTGACCATCGGAATGAAGGTAAGCCGTGATTTCACGTCCGCGATTGTAGATCTTAATCGCCTCAATTTCGTTCTTGCCCGTTGGCACACCATTGATGCTTTGCGAACGACGAACAACTTCAAATCGATCACCTGCACGAAGATCACGCCCAAAGTTGAGTTGCTCTTTGAGTAAGCTCACAACTTGACTCACTTCTGCCGACGTTAGACCTAATCGACTTGCAGAAGAAGAGAAACTGCCTTGAATAACACCAACCAATGGTTCTTGGCTCCACACGCCAGGAATCGAGATATCGGTAAAGTCATAGCTACCATCACTATTTAGTTGGTAGACCACTTTATCTGCAATAGAAAATTGCAGTTCCATTTTCTCTAACTCGCCTGTCGCATCATCACGCCAAAAACGGAGCGTATTGCCCGGCTTTAGTGTATCAAGTGCAAGGTAGTTCAAATCCGTTTCCATTACTTTCATTAACGAGCTGTAACCGAAACCGAGCTGGCTAAAAATAGTGCTTAGGTTGTCACCAGCTTGGATTTGATATTCGAAGTTCGGGGGAGTGACAACTTCGGCAGTTGTCGCATCAAGAATTTTTTCAACGACCTGAGATTCAGGCAGGTTCAATGCGATGGTTTTGGTTAAAGATGACTCTTTGAGAGAGTGAGAAACACCAATCGCAACTAAAACTGGCAAGGAGTATAACAGCAGCGCTCTACGACTTGTCAGATTCGGCAACCGTCTTGTAATTTCATTTGTAGACACGGGAATTACTATCTCCTTTCAAACAAGGCTCATAGCTTATGCATTCCCGTATAAGAAATCACTATGAAATTTCGAGATCTAGCGCAGAAAACACTGAATTTTTACAGAACTCAAAAAAAATTCATCACTGTTGCATATGTAAGTTATTCCCTACACGCTTTAATGTGGATGAATTTAATTGATTCGGCGTATCTGCCATTGCTTGATCGTCACCATGCGCTAAATATGAAAGCGTGATAATGGCATCACTTTCCCATGTGATTTGGGTAAATTTAACGCGATCACCGACAAAAATACTGTCTAAAAGGACAACTCTGCTCGGCACGGGGTCAAACTTGAACAAGCCAACATAGTTAAACGAACCGCTACCTTGTGTCGTTACAATCATCGGTGCAGTAATCCATGAAACACCCTCAATTTCACGCTGACTAATAAACGCAGTTGGAACGAGTACCTGACCTTTTGTCGCACCTGCGTCATAATCACCTATCAAATAGCCGTTTTCTTTATCCCACTCATCAAGAAAAGTGACCGCTCCCTGCTCTGGTACTTGAATAGTCCATGGGTTGCGTGAAGTAATTCCCAGCGTCTCTTGCACAATAACATTGGTTTCTACTTCCGTTTGAGGAAACTTAGCCATGATCTCTTCTTCAGACAAACTAAAGCGATAAACACCCGCGATCACAACCACGACCAATAATACGATCGGAATAAGAAGAATAAGTGGTATCGGCAGGATTCTTTTGTGAGCCATGAAGACTTCCTTGTTTAAAGGTATAAATGAAAAAGCGAGTATAGCATTGTATACCCAAATGATTTCATCCCTTCAAGTGTTTCAAAATTAAACTAAACTGACTGTATCCAAATGATTTTCAAGCCCAGATTTCATAACTGGCCACTGACACTGCTCTCAGTGTTCCAAATTCATTGGTGTATTGGGAAGAATAGGTAATCACGATGACAACAACCATTCATACATGCGAATGCGCTTGCGGTTTAGTTGAGCTCCGTTGTAAGGGAGAACCCATCCGTACATCTGTCTGCCATTGTTTTGAATGCCAAAAGCGGACAGGCAGTGTGTTTGGGGTACAGGCTCGCTTTGATAAAGAGCACGTAACCTTAAACGGTGAAGTCACCTGCTATACCCGAATGGGGGATGATGGCAGCGAGGTTCAGTATGAGTTTTGCCCTTCTTGCGGCACGACAATGCGCTTATTGGTCTCTACATTTCCTGAAATCATGATCATTCCCGTCGGTCTTTTTACTGATAAAGAGTTCCACCAACCAACGGTTTCCATCTATGAGCAGAGGAAACATGGATGGGTGAGTTTCGAATGTACAATGGAACACATCAGGTAGGGGAAATCCCCCTCTATGTCGTTATCACGGTCAACGCAAAAGCTCTATAAATGAGATTTTTTTGAGAATGATCAACCGAGTTTTACTGTAAGGGGTTTCGTAACGCGGTGTGAGCGTTATAATCGGCTCCTAACATTTGGTGGGGTTTTATTGTGATTTCCAGACTTCCTCGTTGGGTGGAATATGGCGCGTTTCTACTTGCCCTTCTCGCGGGCTGCGTCAATGCCGTTGGTCTTCTCGGCTTTCAACATCAAGCGATAACACATCTTTCGGGAACCGTAACTCAGCTAGGGAACAGCTTGCTAACAGGTGTGGATAGCTCCATTCACCTGCTCTTCATCGTATTTAGCTTTTTGATCGGTGCTGCCTTTAGCGGCTTTTTTATTGAGAGCAGTGCGTTAAAACTAGGGCGAAGATATGGTGTTGCACTGTGCATAGAAGGGAGCTTGCTCCTACTCAGTTTGGGCTTTTTGGTGCAAGGGGATTTGTACGGCCAATATCTAGCGTCAGCAGCATGTGGATTACAAAACGCAATGATCACTACATTCAGCGGCGCAGTAGTCAGAACCACACATATGACTGGGATCATCACCGATCTGGGGATTATGATTGGAGAAAGCTTAAGAGGTCGTCAATTTGATCGACGTAAAGCAAAGCTATTCCTATTCATTTTCTTCGGATTCTTGCTTGGCGGGGTCGCAGGAGCCGCACTATTCGTGGTGTATGGATTATATACGCTCGTTTTCCCTGCAATATTGGCTTTCGCTACGGCTCTGATCTACTGGAGTTACCTTTACGTGCTTAGTCGCCAACAAAAAGCATAAAATCTCGAACCGATTGAGGCCGAATGCTTCAATCGGTTGTAGCTCAACTCTCTCACCGCTGCACATCATAATAAACGTTTTATCGTGTTGTAACGCAGCTAAAAAACCTTATAACAGCTAGGGCTAACAGGGCTTCCGGCAAAAAGTTAGTTAGATCAAAGTCACATTTGTTTAGCGTTTTATTATTCCAGTCACAATGCGCCCCATAATTCTCTGCGCTGCCCGCGCTCCGTGCTACAATTTTCTAACACAAGCAACATATTCGTATACACTTATACGTTATTTGACCAATTACCCGACAAATCGGCTGAATAACTAGATGTATTTAATGAATAGTATTGCAATGGATGCAGTTTGCGGGTACCCTCCGCAAAACTGTGATTAAATACGGATGTTTAGTGAATATTTATGTCATGGAAATGGCAAGTATTGACTAGTAGTAACACGAGACAACTATGCATAACACCACTAATGCTACTGAAGCTCCTAAGGGCAACTTTTGGATGTTTTTCATCCCTTCCCTAATCGGTCTTCTACTCTTTATGGCTCCGATCTCATACGATGGCGGCCTAACTATCCCTGTTGCGGTTATGGCAAAAGTCATCCCGGCAGTATTAGGCGATACCTTGATCGCTATCGTCACCAGTATCATCGCTTTCATGGCAGTCGCTTCTGTTCTTTGCAAAATTTTCAAGCCTGCAGCGATTTTACGTAATGGATTTTTAAACGGTCTTTTCAATCCATCGCCACTTTGGCTTATTGTTCGCTTAATCGGTGGTGCAGCCGTATTAATGACATTCTTCCAAGTGGGTCCAAAAGCGATTTGGGAAGAAAACACAGGTGGCCTTGTTCTTACCGGTCTTCTACCAACTTTGTTTGCGGTGTTCATTTTTGCGGGCCTACTCCTTCCGCTTCTTCTGAACTTTGGTCTTCTTGAGCTGTTTGGCGCATTACTGAGTAAAATCATGCGCCCGGTATTCAACCTGCCTGGACGTAGCGCAATTGACTGTATGGCGTCTTGGTTAGGCGACGGCAGTGTTGGTATCTTGCTAACCAGCAAACAGTACGAAAATAAATTCTATACTCAGCGTGAAGCCGCTGTTGTCGGGACAACGTTCTCAGCAGTATCGATCACGTTTAGCTTAGTGGTTATCGCTCAGGTACAGTTAGAGCATCTGTTCCTACCTTTCTACGGCGCAATCTGTTTAGCAGGTATTGTCGCTGCGGTTATCATTCCTCGCTTACCGCCGCTAAGCCTGAAGAAAGATCGCTACATTGATGGCAGCAACCCAGATAAAGATGCTGACGCCGTACCAGAAGGCCACACCACATTCTCATGGGGTATGGATCTAGCACTTAAGCGTGCTGGTCAGGTAACATCTGTTCAGTCGGTATTTAAAGAAGGCGTACATAACGCAATCGACATGGTGTTTGGTGTACTGCCTGTGGTTATGGGTCTGGGTACCGTGGCATTAGTGATTGCAGAGTACACTCCTGTATTTGAAATTCTAGGTCAGCCATTCATTCCATACCTAGAGCTACTGCAAATTCCAGAAGCTGTCGCCGCATCACAGACTATTGTTGTTGGCTTTGCGGATATGTTTATCCCGGCAATTTTAGCGGCATCAATTGATAATGAAATGACACGTTTTGTTATTGCAGCAATGTCAGTAACTCAGCTTATCTACATGTCAGAAGTTGGCGCCCTACTACTAGGCAGCAAAATTCCAGTAAACATTGTAGAACTGTTCGTTATTTTCATTCTGCGTACGCTAATCACATTACCTGTGATTGCTGGTGTTGCTCATCTGATTTTCTAAAATCAAAGCATCAATCAACAAAGGCTCCGCATTGTCGGGGCCTTTTTTATGTCTAAAACTCTATCTACAGCTCTATTCAGATCACTTAATTAGCAAACGCTCATAACTTACAACGAACAGCTCCAATCACGCCCCCTTTTACGACAGTTAAGTCGCTCTCATCTCACCAATAACGCCAACCTGAATCACTATGCTTTACGCAATTCTTTTCATTATGACGCTTTCATTAACAGAGCGCACAAATCTGATCAAACTCACGGTTTTTGTCGTAACTTACCGCTTTGTTTAAATTTGGTTAAAAAAGATAACAAATAGACTCATGTTTTTGACAAAGATGTCGATAAAAAAGATAACCAAACACAATAGGTTTCTCTTGATGCCGAATTCGCCCGTTCAAAAAGAGGTGAAAGCATAGTGAAGCCAACCGGGAGAATCAGAGGAAAGCTCATGAAATTTAGACATAAGGTTGTCACAGCCTCGTCATTTTTGCTGCTAATTACCGTGTCACTACTGTCGACGCAACAAGTTATGACGATCCGCTCCCAAACGCAGGAGCACATTGACTCGAGTGTGAACGAGATATTGACCAGTGTTGGCAATACCGTGCAATCAGAAATGAATGCTAAAAAGGATCTCGCTCGTTCTATTACTGAAGTTATCGAACTTAATCCAAGTTCACACAACTACGTTCAGAACATTCTTGAGCGACCAACACCAAAAGCCAGCTTTCTTGCGATTGGCTTTGGTTATGAAAGCAATGGCTTCGTGATTGAAAATGACGACGGCTGGGAAGCAGGACCAGACTACGATCCGCGTCAACGTCCTTGGTTCATCGCAGCTAAAAACAAAGGCGATTTGGTCGTAACAGACCCATACGTCGATGCGTCTTCAAAAAACGTTATCATCTCTGTTGGTACACCTGTAAAAGAAAACGGCCAGTTCTTAGCTGGTATGTTTTATGACCTCGAACTAACTACCCTTTCTGACCTCGTCAACCAAGTTAATCTGTTTGACGCTGGTTACTTATTTTTGGTCACCGCTGATGGGACAACCATTGCCCACCCTCAAAGTAAGTACAACGGTGAAAAAGTTGGTAGCTACCTGCCACAGGTTGATCTTACACAATCAACGCAACACATTGAGATCGATGGCGATCGTTATATGATTAACTTGACTCACATCCCTGGCGAGAACTGGTACGTGGGTTCAGTTATTGATGAAGCTATCGCCTACTCTGCCGTAGGAGAGCTTCGCAACAGCGCTATTATTTATTCAATCATTGCCGTGATCGCTTCTGTTATTGCACTGACTCTACTCATTCGCACGCTCATGCGTCCGCTGGACACTTTAAACAACGCGATTAAAGATGTTGCGTCAGGGAAAGGCGATCTTACACAGCGCCTTGAAACTGATACTGACCAAGAATTCTCAGAGCTTGCTACAAACTTCAATACGTTCATGGAAAACTTGCAACAGCAAATTATTGAGTCGAAGAGTATTTCTGATCAAATTTTGAATGGCACTCAAATCACCGCTGAGGGTGCAAAAGATTCGGCTGGTGCTATTCAAACTCAGCTACAAGAGCTAGAACAATTAGCCACCGCGATGCACGAGATGTCTGTTACCGCGACTGAAGTTGCCAATAATGCGCAAGGCGCAGCAAGTGCAGCCAAAGAAGCTGATCAAGCAACGGTTGAGGGCTCTTCTGTGGTCGGTGAATCGACACAAACGATCAACATGCTTTCCGATAGCATTGACCTTGCTGTCGAAGAAGTGCAAGTGCTTGAATCGGCAACCGCCAACATCGAAACGATTCTAAAAGTCATCAACGATATTGCGGACCAAACGAACTTACTCGCGTTGAATGCCGCGATTGAGGCTGCACGTGCGGGAGAATCTGGCCGAGGCTTCGCCGTCGTTGCTGATGAAGTTCGTACACTGGCGCAACGAACTCAAGAATCAACAACAGAAATTCGTACTATGATTGAGCAGTTGCAATCTGGCGCATCATCTGTGGCAAATGCTATGCATCAAAGCAAGGGTAGCGCTGTAGAAGCCGTAGAAAAAGCAGACTTGGCAAACAACGCGCTACAACGTATTCGTGATGCGATTCAGCGTATTTCTG
The DNA here is from genome assembly GCF_024181795.1 of Vibrio sp. Y10_XG_PY6. NCBI lineage: Bacteria > Pseudomonadati > Pseudomonadota > Gammaproteobacteria > Vibrionales > Vibrionaceae > Vibrio > Vibrio sp. Y10_XG_PY6. The sequence goes on along the minus strand of NZ_JAMZAQ010000001.1, from coordinate 600,023 downwards.
ATATGAACTTACAAATCGCCTCAGCGGCGGAAGAACAAAGCTTAGTTGCGGAAGAGATCAACAACAATACGGTGAATATTAAAGACCTATCGACTCAAGTCGCCGAATCTGCAAATCGAACTAACGATGCTATGCAGGCACAGCAAGAAGATGTACATAAACAAGATCAAATATTAAACCGATTTACAGTCTAGTCTTCACCTAAACAAAAACAGCGAGCCAATGCTCGCTGTTTTTGTTTTTAGACCTCTATCGCAGTGGTATCTAGACTTAGAACGCCTAGTTTTTAGTGTTGTTGCCACTCGGCTCAAAACTGTTATCACGCTTGCTATGCTGCCTTTCCCACTCTAGTTGAATTCAACATGGATATAGCGGTCATTGGAGCGACGATAGAAACGATCATCCACTTTTAAATAGGTGAAATCTCCAATCTTTATGTAGGTACTATTACGAGGAATTCGGTCGTGGTAGTAGTAACTGCGTCTTGGTCGTCGAGACTCCACATAAATAACGTCACGATGTTTATACTTATGCTTATGTTTATGCTTGTGCTTGCGTTTATGATGATGGTGATGCTCATGATGGTGATCATATCGATGACCATGCCTATGTTTCGGGTCAGCCATCACTTCTGTACTAAACACACCTAAAGACAATATAACGCCAACCATGGCAAAAGATAATTGCTTTGACACAACAGAGCCTCTTATTAATATCAATAGCAACATAATAGGTAGGTGAATCACTGCACATGTCAGTCTTTCGCCAAGGAGTTTTACTACAAGGTCAAAGCTTATCGTGATTATCAGAGAAAGGTAAAGTATCACTGATATTGATAACTTTTTAAGTCTTCTGTGTTTGGGTTATAAACACAAAAAAGCCGCCCGTTATACACAACGGGCGGCTCAGTTTTCAAATAAGCTAGCGTGATTTTATACTGCTTGGGCAAACAGCAAGAAACAGCCGAACAGGAAGATCATGCTCATTCCCATTACGCCGCCACCAGCTTCATAAATATTGTCATCTTCTACTGGTACTCGACGCACTTTCATTGTCATTGATAATGGAACAAAGACCGCGAGAAACACAAGAATAATCCCCGCGTAGCTAAGAATAGCCAAGAAGTGTTCTGGCGCAAATACAGCACCTAGTAGTGGTAGCACAAACGTGGTAACAAAAATCACCGGCTTGCTTGCTTTCAGTAGGTCTGCATTTTGATCGTATAGCGCCATTGCCACACCTAAGAACGATGTTAACAGTGCTAACCCAGTGAACATGGATAGGATAAACTCCAAACCCTCGTATTGCTGACCTAATACCGAGATCAACTCCGTTACGTTGGAGTATTGAACAAGCTCATGAGGTGGTAGGTTACCGACAACTGCTAACAACCATAATAAGTAACAAACAAGCGGAATAGTTGAACCCACGATAATCATATTACGCAGTTGTGTTTTGCTCGCTTCTTTGTTGTAAGTTACAAGCGATGGGATCACGACCATAAAACCGAAACTGGTGAAAAGCACCGAGCTTGTCTTAATTAGCGCCATCTTATCGTCACTCACGACTTCATCAAGTCCCTCAAACGAGACGCTTGGTGCAAGCGCAAAAAGTGTCAGAATCAGCGCCACGATCATGCCAAGGAACAAACCGCGATTAAGCTTATCTACAACCCCTGTACCTGCCGAAACAATGATACCGACTAAAAGAGTAAAACCGACTTGGCTTGCGATCGTAGATGTTGGCAGCCCAATTGAGGCTGTTACTTTTTGTACGAGATCACCCGCACCAATGATATAAGCCATCAATAGACAAACTAACAGGGCGTAAAGCAAGCTGTTGGTTACCAACTGGCCACCTTTACCTAGCGTTTCGCGAGCAATTGCATTCATGCTCACGCCGCCGCCTACTTTGCAACTGGCCTCAAGAAGGAGCAGCGCAGCGTAAGTCGTCCCAGCCCAGATGAATAACATAAGAAGAGTGCCCCAGAGGAGGCCAAATTGAGCAAGCACCATTGGTATAGCAAGCATACCAGCGCCAAGAGCAGTACCTGCAACGATCAGGGAGCTGCCGACAAGTTTTAGGTTCACGGTTAATACCTCTAAATTCAATCCGTTTATTTCTCGCCAGTTGTGCTACATCCAAAGCACACCCAACAAAACGCTCTACTCAACCAAAATTTGGTTACAAGAACCCTATATGGCTAAGAAAACATGCAGCAAAAGGTGGTTAAATCAATTGCACATGAACACTTGAGAGTCGTTTTGGGCGATGTCATCGTTGATGAAATGCGCACAACTTTGGGTTCGAAGCAAAATTGTTCATCTTAATTCATCAACCCCATTCGTTGTGAATGGATTTGGTTCGAAAAGATTGTAAGGCATAAGCAGGACGATTGAAAAGCAAAAGGTCAATCTTATAGCGATATATTTTAACAACTCTCCTCATTCACCTAAGATGTGTTGTTATTTTCATCACTAATCAGTCTTTTATCGCCTAATGAGAGTAAGAACGTGCTCAACCGCTCAATTTTGGATGGGTGTACAAATTAATTTACAGTTCAAGTAAAGGTGTTAGATTCCAGGGGCGTAGCCTAGATCGGACAATATCGCTATTATTCGCTGCGTACCGACACTGTTCGGTTCACATACCTCTAAACACTGATTTACGGTTCGAAACTATAGGTAAATGAGTGTCCGAATGCTGGGTGTGGTTCCCCAGCATTTGCATCTTTTCTTTTTGGTGTTATCCAAACTGTCTAAATCTAAGCTAGCTTGCCCATTCTATTAATACGCTTTATCTAACGCTCCGATGATATAAGTTAATGCTGAAACGCCCATATCCGCGACCTGCTTCTCAGTCACACTCATATTTTCATACGCAATCTGCAACTCTACCTCACCTATCGATTCTTTATGAAGATAAAGCTCTTTGTAGTTCATCAACCTCTGTTGAGACTGTCGAGTCAGAGCGACAACATTTTCTTTAGTGACACGATGCTGCTCATTAAGCTCGCTAAATAATTGATCTAAAATGCGTTGCATTTTGCGAATTGAGGATTTTGTCTCGATTGATTTGTATGATTGATACTTTTCCATTGAGTTTATAACTGACTAAAATATGTACATTTTTATTAGATAGCTATTCTTATACTGATTGCAAAACAGGTAAATATGAGATGGTTAAACTGGTCCACTTCTTGCTTTATTTAGGTCAAAACTGTCCTTTCAGGAGAGCACATGCAGGTCGATCCTATTATTGAAGCACTGATTGCGAGAAGGAAAGCGAGTGGCCTCTCCCGTGAACAAATGGCAAACATCGCAGGGATGAGCGTGAAAACGTATCAACGGATAGAGCGTGGAGAATCCGACCTGAAACTTTCCCAATATCGCTCCATACTGCGCTCTCTGCATTTGACCGATCTCGACATCGCATTGGATATAAGAGACGTTCAACACGTAACAGCAGATGATCTAATGGCCGTTGCACGCTTGCTGTCTCCTGAAGCTCAGTCCCTACTTGTTCGCCTGTTATCGCTCGTTATTGAACAGCGGAACACAAAAAGCGGCTCATAACCTTATGACTGATTAAGAGCAATAAAATTCCCGCTCGGCCTATAATATTCTCGAATTATGGCCTTCGTTCCCTTTTTCATTGATTCCTCTTTTCACGCTTTATATGACAGTCGCGTTGTCTGTTCTACGCCTCCCCAAAACGAATAAAACCCGCAGCTTGGCGGGTTTTAGGGCTGTATAAGAAAATACTTCGTTTAATGTGTTTGGGATTTTACTTAGTAAAAATCCTTAAACTCTGGAATCCTCGCCTTACCTCTCAGCAATAAGAAGTTCAAGAATCGGCTCGTCGACGTAGTGAGTATCTTCTCTTTTTCCACACCGTGTTTTTCCAGCAAAGCAATCGCCAAATCTAACTTAGAGATCTCTTCACAGAAGTGCGCATCAGATCCGGTACTGAAGTAAACGCCAATCTCTTTGCCCAGCTCGACAATGCGATCACAACGAGAATCACTGCCCTTACGGCTTTTGCCTGTCAAAGATGTATTGTTAACTTCAACCGCAACATTGTTCTCTTTAGCACAGCGCAGCACCTGTTCCATATCGAATGGGTAATTTGGGTTACCTAAGTGACCGAGAACATCCACCCTGCCGCTTTTAATCGCATTTATCAGAGCGGCAGTATGCTCAGCTTCGGTTGCGGGCTTGAATACGGGTTCATGGAAACTCGCAATCACCCAGTCAAGATGTTGGTCAGAAGACGATGGTAAGTCTATCTCCCCTTTCACATTCAGCGTGTTGGCTTCGACACCACGGAGAATACCTACATCGTGTAAAAAGCGGGGCAAAATTCTTTGATTATTGAAATGCCAGTAGTGAGGGGCTCCTGGCATTTCGGGAGCATGATCGGTGGTACAAAGAAGTTTTAGCCCCTTATTCTTGGCTGCCAATGCGTTCTCTAAAATGGTGCTATAGGCATGTCCACTGGCAATAGTATGGGTGTGGCTATCAACGACGATATCCATGGTGACCTCCTAAATTGTGGACGAATTATCGAATTTCGAACGAACCGTTTTGATTGAGAAACAGCGTGAGATCCGCTGGAATTGAGTGATTTAAAACCTTATCTACATTTACGGCATCTGAGTTGAAATAAAACTCCAATGCAGCTTCTGGCTCTGTACCACCACGAATCTTACGATTGACTAAACGCTCTTGTAGAAACTCAGGCTGTGTATCTACAAAGACGGTAAAATCGGCCAAACGATGCAGTTCATTCCACACCGGTTCATTAAGCAGTAACCAATTCCCCTCAACGACAACCACATTCCGATTTACCAAAATGGCGTCGTCGACTGGATCATGCAAATTGCGGTCGTAGTAAGGCCATTTCGGATCTTTCACTTTGAGCTGTTTGAGCTTGTCGATAAGCTCCGTCAGATTAAATGTTTGATAGGCCCCCTTAATACTGCGCAGAGACACGAGCTCGCCATCTCGTTCAATCGTATTGTTGTCGAGGATCTCATTTGGATAATGGAAACCATCAAACGGCAGCACTTGTAAAGGCTCTTGGCTTTCATCTTGTTCCGACAGGTATTCCCAGAACGCAGCGAGTGTCGACTTACCGCTGCCCGGAGGGGCACACAAGAACACCACTATGCGTTCCTGCTTCTCATGGTAGAGGCGAGTAAATTTTTCGATAAGAGGCTGATGGATTCGTTTTACGTCGGCATCGGGAAAGGTTGCTTCGGTTTCGAAGCCACTGACGTTTAAATTCACTTTCATGGTGCACCCTTATTGATTGATCTCCCCTTCGATTCTTTCTATCAACATTTCACACGACAGCTTCAACACTGTTTTGATGAGAGATTCGTATCTCATTTGCGAAAAGGACTCAAACGAAGAGAACTTAAGCTGATTGATCGACTCAAGATAAAAGCTGTCTTGCTGAGAAGAGAGTACCGCTTGGTTTTTGATGAAGTCATAAATCACGTCATCCGCGAATTCGACTTTCTCCGGTTGGCTAACCACATACTCCAACACCTGATCGTACAACCCGATATCGGCGTAAGTTTCCAAAGAGATTTTCCCCATCGCAAACATCAGCTTCGATACCACATCGGTTGTTGCTAACGGACCATCTTCTTTCAATAAAGGATCCACAGCATACTCCTTCACAAGGTCGTCTTGAACGAACACTTTCGGAAGCAGTGCTTTTAACTTGAGGTTAATTATTTTGTTAGAAACCTGAAGAAACGCAGTGGCATTTTCGCACTCGTCCAGTTTCTCCAGTAATTCATCTTCACGTGACAACGTATTATGACCTCTCCATTGTGTGGCAGCGCAAAGGCTACCACACATGTTCGTTGCAACTAAACCGTTAAGCTCACGTCATAAAACTCAAGTAACGCTTTTTCTGCATGTGCGTTCCACACATAGTTGTTCGCGCACAAAATCGCATCGAGTTCCGCAAAGAACGGGTCTTGGTCTGCCAACGATAAAAAGTCATCAATCGCCGTCAATGGCAGGTCAATATGTGGGTAAATCAACTTCTTACCGCCCGGAATATCCAACTGATTCAGAATCGTATGTGGCGCAGCTTGTAAACCACCAACATGTGTGATCATGAACGATGGATTGATCTTGCCTTGCGAGGAAAGCTCAATAGATTCCACCATGTCACCCTTTGAACCACCGGACGTCCCTACAATATGGGTTGATTCGTAATGCACGTTGTAGAAGTTAAACGGCACTTTAAAATTCTTATCCGTTGGGCCAGCAAAGAAGTTGAGGCAGCCATCATTGCCAAGTAGCTCATCGGCTTGTTCTAGCACTTGAGCAACCGCCGCGTAGACCATTACATCGTCGTAGCCTTTGCCACCGTTGAGTGCTTTGAGATACGCGACCGGATCGTCTATTTGAGCGGTATTCACGTAGTGCAGTTCTACGCCCTGCTCTTTAGCTTTTGCAACCGGAATGAGGCTTTCAGCTCGGTCTAAACGCGCAGCGTCGATGTCCGTCACCACGATCAGTTTTGGCTTTACAGGGCCGTTAATCGCGTAGTCAATTGCACCAATCCCCATTGGGCCAGCACACGCCAAAAGCGCTAACGCACCACCTTCTTTAATGCCCATATCGTGCTCGTACACGTATTGCGTGGTGTGGTAGCTCGCATGGTACGCACCGATAATGCAAGACATTGGCTCAGCCAGCGACGCATCAGCAAAGTAATCGCCGTGGTAAGGCAGCACGCAGCCTAGGTCGATAGCGATTTTAGGAATAATGGAATACGTCGCGTTACCGCCAAATGTCTCATAGCTGTAGCCCGCCGAGTAGCCTGTTGGCAAGCCCATGGCAGGTTGCAAAACAAAGTAGTCACCAGCTTTGAATTGATCTTTTAGATTCTCACCGACTTCAACAATCACACCTGCATATTCATGACCTGTCATTACTGGCACTTCGTCAATGTTTTCAGGAACGCGTTTGTGTTTGCTACCTAACAATGCTGCTTTGTAAGTGGATAGACAAATGCTGTTTGAAATGTTTTTAACCAGAAGTTCGTCGGCTGAAATGTTTGGTAAATCAAAGGTTCTTAATTGAACGTTTTTCTCACCACAGATAACCGCTGCCGTTGTTTGTACCATGATTTCTCTCCTAATTGGGGCGATACCTGCCGCCCCAAACTGCATTGTTAGGCTGGTTGCTCAGTCGCGACCGTTTGTTGCTTAATCTTATCCATCAGCTCGTCAAGCGCTGGGTCGTTGAGGAAGTTCTTGATCGTTACGACTGGTAAACCTGTCGCGTTGACTGCGCGGCTTTCTAAGCTCTCATGTGTCACGACGATATCGGCTTCACTCGGGACTTTCTCGATGGCAAAGTTCTTCACTTCAATCTCTATCCCAGCTTGTACTAGCTTGCGTTTGAAGGTCGAAGCGCCCATTGCACTAGAGCCCATACCCGCATCACATGCGAATGCGACAAATGAAATTGTCTTGCTCGGCTCTTGCGTCGTCGCAGCTGCAACTGGCTTAACTGCGCCTTCTGCTTTCATCTCTTTCATGTCAGAAACTGACTTCTCAAACTCGCTTTCTTTTTCTTCTGATTTGCTCACCTTCAGAATCGCACTTGCTACCAAGAAAGAGACAATCGTTGCACTTGTCACACCTGCGATGGTCGCGATGAAGCTACCTTTCGGAGTAAGAGCAAGGTAAGAGAAGATAGAGCCTGGACTTGGACCCGCGACCAAACCGGCATCGAATAGGTTGAAGGTTGCGATGCCTGTCGCCGCACCAGCAATCATTGCCACAATCATGATTGGTTTCATGAGTACGTATGGGAAATACAACTCATGAATACCACCAAAGAAGTGAATGATGATGGCACTTGGCGCAGAACGTTTAGACAAACCCTGACCAAACTTCGCGTAGGCCAGCAGCATACCAAGACCAGGGCCTGGGTTAGACGCCACCATAAAGAAGATGGACTTGCCCGTTTCTGCGGCCGCTTGCAGGCCTAGTGGGTAATAAATGCCTTGGTCGATAGCATTGTTTAGGAACAGCACTTTCGCAGGTTCGTTGATAATCGCAAGCAGAGGAAGGAATCCCGTTGCCACCAAGGCTTCGATGCCTGATTTCACAAACAAGTTTGCCGCTGTTACCGCAGGACCAACAATCTCGTAGGCGAACAGACACAGAATCATGCCCACAATACCTAGTGAGAAGTTGTTCACGACCATCTCAAAACCAGAAGGTATGCGGTGTTGAATACGTTTATCCACTTGCACCACAATCCAAGCGCTCAGTGGACCCATGATCATTGCGCCAACAAACATCGGTATATCAGCCCCGACAATCACGCCCATCGTACCGATAGCCCCCGCTACCGCGCCGCGTTTTTCACCAACAATCTGACCACCGGTGTAACCAATCAAAAGTGGCAGCAAGTAAGTGATCATTGGCCCCACGAGTTCGCCAAAGGCTTCGTTTGGCATCCAACCCGTGGGAATAAAGAGTGCAGTAATAAAGCCCCAAGCGATAAAGGCTCCGATATTTGGCAGCACCATGGCGGTCAAATGACCTCCGAAGGCTTGCACATTAGCTCGCATGTTTGCTTTCACGTTATGTTCCTTTTAGTATGCTTTTATTATGTCTAGCACTTGTTCTTTGGAAGAGGCTTGTGCCAGTTTTGCAATGTTCTCTTCATCCACAAACATCTCGCTCAACGCTTGAATCACCTCAATGTGGGTATCAGAGTCTTTCGCAGCTAAGGTAATAAGAATATTGGCCGGACCGAGATCCGATCCAAAATCAACAGGTGACGGGAAAATATGGATGCCTAAGCCTGTTTTTAAAACACCAGTTTCAGGTCGGGCATGAGGCATTGCCAATCCAGGGCATAACACATAGTAAGGACCGTTTTCTTCCGTTGAACGGATGATTGCATCAGCATAATGCTGGGAGACGTAACCTTTATTTTCTAGGTATTGAGTGGTCTTTTTAACCGCATCTTGCCATTGGTAAGCGCGATCATTAATTACATCTACTAGTTCGTGGTCGATTAACTCGTACAACATATTTAACCCTATCAACAGTTCGTCATCTGATGGGTTAATTATCAATAACAGAGTCCCAACCGCGCAACCGAGCTACTTTTGCGCTTCGAGTCACACTTTAAAGCCTGTCAATTTGTTTAAATGGACAGAGCTCAAAAATCCCACACGTAAAAAATCTACAAATTTTATTTGAGCAACAAGTCAATAGACGAATTTTGAATACAATCACCTTCTCGAAAATATTCTTAAAGTTACATTATTTAAATCAGATCACATTAGACCTATTGACTCGATATAATTCGTGATTAATTTCAAAGTTCATTTCGGACCGTTTCTTGATCACTCGCGCTCAAACGTAGATAAGCATCACACTTGTTGGCTAGAAAAAATAAAAACGTCACTGGCTTTCACCAAATTGCAGACACAAAAAACCGCCATTCAGGCGGTTTTGATCAGTCCGCAGACCAAACGGATCGTATGTCTGGCCATCCCCAGTTTGTGAGTGCGACATCTTCCAAGACCCCTTGAAAACGTAGCGTCTGAGTATGGTGGAACATCGGTGCAATCCAATACTCGCTAATCAAAGTGGACGCAATCGGCTCTAACGCGCTCAGGTAATCTTCAAGCGGTGAGAATGCACGGACATTTTCCATTTGAGCATCCAACCACGCCGCATTTTGCCCCCCCAAGGTGTGGTAAAGCACGGCATTGCTAAAGAAGTTGCTAAACGCAGACGCATGACGGTTATCGTCCAAGTTGATATTGGTGACAACCAGAGTCTCATCTAGCGTGCCGTTTTTGGCTTTCTCGCTCAGTTCACGGTAGGAGTACATAACGATCTCCACTCGGCTGCCCGCACGCTCTAAACGCGAAGAAATCGCTCGTGCGCACCGGCGTAGCGCCGTGTAATTGTACCCTGCGATGGTGATCAGCTTTGGCAACTTGACCGCATCTCCAAAGGGGCGCAACACTGGCTTCCAGTTAGGCAATAAGTTATAAGCAGGTATGCTCCCAAATATAATGTTTTCATTACGCATCACGTCAGCTAGCAGTTCAGGTTGAATCAATTCACTGATGTATCGGCGCTGGGCCTGAGACAAAGCGTGCTTTGCATGATGGTTAAACAGTGCGAACAAACAACCGTCTTCCGTTCGACTGCGTTTACTCGCTGGTGATACTTCACTGTTTGGCGTCGACATATAGTGGCTGCACATGTCATCAGCAGAATCAGGTTCTGGTTGCAATGTGTTTGCGGCAAGCGATGGATTTTCCATCTGTTCATCGTTGACGATCCATATCGTCACAAAATCCGTTAATACTCGACACGCGTAATAGCCATCAAACGCTTGCAGTTTCAAACGGTTTTCACTGTGCTCAACGACGGAAAATGGACCACTCCCCACCACCAACTTGTTGTTAGCAACGTTCACCTGACTCACGGGCTGAATGCCATATTTCACGCCAGAAATAAGTCCAGCAAAACCCAAGTCAGGTCGGTTAAGCTTAAAAACAACCTTCAATGGATTAAGTGCCGTAATGTTGGCAACATGCGCCAGCTCTTTTTCGTAGTATTCCAAAGAGCTTAATTTGGCGAACAAACTCACCACCGTGTCGGCATCGATTGGGTTGCCATTATGAAAAGTCAGCCCCGGACGAAGATAAAATGTCCATTCGTACAAGCTGTCATCATAACGCCAATGATGAGCCAGCTCTGGCTGCACCTGCCCGTTGTAATCGCTCGAAACCAAACAACAATAAATTTGGCGAAGCAAAAAACGTTCACTACTTCGCTGCAGTTGATGCGGAACCACACGCTCGAACATGCGTTTGTAGGTCAGCTGAATATTGAGCCGCCCCTCTTTTACCGATGCGCCCGACGTTGTTTTGAGGAGTCGCCCAAATGCAGCTTCATCTTCATCCAGAATCGACAGCGCTTTCTCGTACTTACCAAGCTTGATTCGCTCTAGTGCAAGGCTTTCTTTTAGCGCGCTGAGTTCAACGTTTAACAACAATGTTGAACGCTGGTTCCGTCCCGGTTTTGGTCGCCAACTTAACCACGCTATCTCTTGCATCTGCGCCAGCAAACTGCGCGCATGACGAGGCGAAGTAAACAACAAATCGGCGATTTCTTGCAGCGTGGTTTTTGCTTCATTACCAACACCAAAAGAGAGCAAGCGTTGGTAATAACGAAATAAGTTGAGATCAGACACCGCACGCACCTTAACTCTAGGAGGCCATTCAATAGGCGTATTTTACTGAACTTGGCGGCAATAAAATAAGAAAACTTCCAAACACTTTGTTCCCCTTTTACTAACATTTCGTGCTTATATTGTAGGAAAACCCCACCAATTCGGTTTTATCAGGAATAAAGCGAAGAAATCTACTCTCTTTTTCGCCTCCCCTTTTTTCACCATACTGATTTAGCGAGCAGGAAATATAGAAAATTGTTCATAACCTAACCCCCAAGCAGAACTTAGCTCCTGATACCACACCCCCAATTCGTCGTATCTTTAAGTTCTGCTTTTTTACTGCCAACAGTTGCGCCTTAGAAAAAGCACACGTACACTTAATCGTAATTCGACGATTAACTATAAAGGTCTGCTCATGAGCAACAAATGCAGCGAAACATGCGAAATTGCTTTTGAAGCCACGCAAAAACAACTGGATAAAGAGCAAGCACTCGCCGCTCAAGCAAAAGCGCTGTCTCATCCTGCTCGCTTACGCATTCTGCATATTCTTCACACTTTAGACACTATGGGCGGCTGCTTAAATAGCGATTTAGTCTCTGAGTTAGGTTTAGCGCAATCGACTGTATCAGAACACTTACGTATTCTAAAACAGGCAGGGTTTATCAGTGCAGAACCTAACCCGCCAAAGGTTTGTTACCGCATTCAACGTGAAAAACTGAACGCGTTTAACGCTCAATTTTCCGGTTTATTTAGCTAAGACACATTACGCGCTTTCCATGCGCGCAAAGATAAACTATAACCTTATATATCGCCTTTCGACGATAAACGAATAGAGATCACTATGACGACTGAAGTTTTAAATAGTGCCAGCGAAAAAATGAGCTTTCTTGACCGCTACTTAACGGTTTGGATCTTTGTCGCAATGGCCATCGGCGTGGGGATAGGCGCAGCCTACCCGCAAGTAGCAGAATGGAACGAAGCAATGTCCGTTGGTAGTACGAACGTACCACTCGCCATTGGTTTGATTTTGATGATGTACCCACCACTCGCCAAGGTGAACTACGGTCTATTAGGAACGGTAACGAGAGATAAAAAAGCCATCACGCTGTCTCTGGTTATGAACTGGATCATCGGCCCAATCCTGATGTTCGTTCTTGCTTTAACCTTTCTTGGTGATCATCCAGGTTACATGGTCGGTATTATTTTGATTGGCCTTGCACGCTGCATCGCTATGGTTTTAGTGTGGAATGATATTGGCGGCGGCAACAAAGAATATGGCGCGGCCTTGGTGGCATTAAATAGCGCATTTCAAATTCTGACTTACAGCGTTATGGCTTGGCTATTCATCACCGTACTTCCACCGTTCTTTGGCTATGAAGGTTTTGTGGTTGATATTTCCATGGGAGACATTGCGGAAAGCGTATTGATTTACTTAGGCATTCCGTTCCTCGCTGGTTTTCTCAGTCGTAAATGGTTAGTCGCTGCAAAGGGTGAGAAGTGGTACAACGATGTGTTTATTCCTCGAATTTCACCCATTACTTTGATCGCTTTGCTCGCCACCATCGTGCTGATGTTCAGCCTCAAAGGAGAGATGATTTTACAGCTACCAATGGATGTGTTCCGCGTGGCAGTCCCACTAGCGATCTACTTCGTATTGATGTTTTTTACCAGCTTCTTTATCGGGAAGAGAATGGGCATCCCCTACGATAAAAATGCCTCCATCGCTTTTACGGCGACGGGCAACAACTTCGAGCTGGCGATCGCGGTTTCCATTGCTGTATTTGGCCTGAACTCCGATCAAGCATTCGCTGGCGTGATTGGTCCGCTAATCGAGGTTCCTGTTCTGATTGCTTTGGTTAACATCGCGCTGCGGATGAAAACCAAATACCAGAGCTAAAATTGGAAACATAAAGATCGAGCCAAACCGCAATATTAAGTACTAACTGACGACAGTTTTTATGTACTCGCTGGGCGTTAAACCAAACTTGCCTTTAAATCGTTGGCTAAAACGCCCTTCCGATTGATAGCCACACAACTGCGCGAGTAACGCAACGTTGTATGAACCATTTTGCATCAGGTAGAGTGCGTGATTTAAGCGCACTTCTGCCAGCACTTCGCGATACTGAGTGCCCTCTTGCTTGAGTTTGCGTATCAACGTTGCTCGGCTCATAGCAAAGCGCTCAGCAACAAATTCCAAAGGGTGGTCATCGCCCGGAGAGCGTGACAGATAGCGGCTGAGTTTCTGACTGAACGAGGTATTGGAACTCGAGAAAAGCCGATGCAATAGTCCTCGCTCTGCTAGCTGCTGATACAACCCCATCATCCAATAACGTTGCGTCGCTTCACTTAAACTTTCCCGTTCAAAAGAAAACAAGGCATTTAATGTCGCTTGCAGTGCTTTGTCTGTCTCCACCGCTGGGACATAATTTCCCAATGCATTACTCATACTCAGCTCTAACATTTCAACGCTAGGTACACAGTGAAAACTGAACATTCGTGAGAGAAAACGCCCTTGTTGAGGAAGGTTTTCAAAATTCAGCGAAGCGTTTGCTTCACAAAGCATGATGTTAGGATGAAGAATATCAAACGCTTCGTCTTTCCAAAACAGACGCTTACTCCCTTTAATGATCTGGATAATACTCGGGGAGTGAATCCTGACGTTACGCAGCTTTTGCTGCTGCTCCGCACGAAACAGCGTCACTTGATATTGATGCCCCATCTTCTCCCCTTAAGTATTTGTTTATCGCGTGTAAGTCGCGGTTAACTGCGCGTTGTCCAATGCGACACTATTCAACGTAAATCCCACAACCGCCGCTGGCGTGTTCTCATCCAAGTTCAACTTATCACTCGGCAGCGCCCAAACGGTAAACTGGTAGCGGTGCATACCATCTTTTTCTGGAGGACATGCGCCGCCAAAACCAGTAGTACCGTAATCGATACGAGACTCCTTACCGCCGAGCTTACTGATATCAACGCCACGAGGCAGCTCGTTAACCGAGGCTGGAATATCAAACGCTATCCAATGCCAAAAACCACTGCCTGTTGGTGCATCAGGATCGTACGCGGTAATCGCAAAACTTTTTGTACCCTTTGGAACGTCTTTCCACATCAGTTGTGGAGACTGGTTCGCACCATCACATCCCCAACCTGAATATTCAAATGTCTTCGCCATTGGATGACCTTCTTGAATATCTTTGCTCGTTAGTTCAAAAGCATGGGCAGAGCCGATAACCAAAACGCTAAGGGCCAAAACAGACTTGTGAATCGCTTTCATGTGTTTCTTCCTTTCAATGAGTTCAATTCAAGTCTATTCATCAACCCAAGCCAGGGCACACCAATAAGTATCATAAAACATAAAATCATCGTCCATTTTGAAACTTTAAGATTCTAACATAAATTTCTTATTTTCTGAGTTGCATCTGGTTTATGCTAACTAACCACTTATAGAACAAGGAAGACAAAATGGAACTGGATATCTTCGTCGTTGACGCATTTACAGACACGCAATTTAAAGGCAACTCAGCCGCAGTTGTACCCTTGCAAGAGTGGTTAGAACCAGATCTAATGCAAAACATTGCAGCGGAAAACAACCTCTCTGAAACCGCGTTTGTTAAAGCGATTGGTACGAATCAATATGAAGTACGCTGGTTTTCGCCACTCACAGAAATCGACTTTTGTGGACATGCAACGCTCGCCGCTGCTATGGTGTTGTTCGACCAACTAGGCGTTACAGGAAGTATTGAGTTTCATACATTAAAAGTGGGCACCTTAACCGTAATTAAGAACGCACTTGGCAAGATTGAAATGACATTTCCGACAAGAGCGCCACACCCCGTCAACGCCATTCCTACGCAATTAATTGAGGGATTAAACTGCGAAGTAACACACGTACTGCTTAGCCCGCAAGCTTACTTCGTCATCGTGGAAGATGAGCAAACCGTTTTCGATGTTCAATATCGATCCGACCAACTGAAACAACTCGCCCCTTACGATGTCGTCGTCACATCAAAAAGCAGTCAATACGACTTTGTATCTCGCTACTTTTGGCCAGCAAACGGCGGAGATGAAGACCCTGTCACAGGATCAATCCACGCAGGCTTAGCACCATATTGGGCGCAAGAGCTCGGCAAAGCATCTTTAGTGGCGTATCAAGCATCAGCGCGTGGTGGCGTTCTGTACTGCGAAGTCAAGGAGGATTGCGTCAATGTATCTGGAGATGGTGTGTTGTATATGAAAGGCAAAATTTACGTCTAACTGTACGTTGAAGATTGGCGTTAACTGTTTTTATCCTGAAAGCCTAGCCGCCCGCTAGGCTTTTCTATTTCCTGTTGTTTCAGCGTTAATCGTTACAAAGGTGTTCGACAATACACACTGGAGAGCCTATCTCACAGTCATAACCCGTTGCAGTAATTTCCCCTGTTTGAGGATTTCGACGAAAGCTCACCACATTGTTGGAATGTTGATTGGCAACCAGCAACCACTTTTGATCACGAGACAACACAAAATCTCGTGGAAAAGCCCCTTCACAGTGAATGGCTGCTCGCCTTTTTGGCGTATCGCCAGACACATTAAACACACTGATTTTGTTCTGAGCTCGGCAAGAGACATACAAAAACGTTTCATCTTGCGAAAGACGAATCGCCGCCGCCGCTTGCTGATTCTCTTCCCCTTCTAATAATTCTGTTTGATTCGAGATAAGCCACTTATCTTGGTGCTTAACCAGAACAATCAAGGTTTCTGACAGTTCGCAAACCACATACGCTGTCGACTCTTGTTGGTTAAACACCACATGGCGCGGTCCCGAACCTGCGGGTAAATGAATCACTTGCGACAGTGAAAAATCCGACTGTTGAGCCTCGTAATCATAAATAAGGACGCTATCGCTGCCTAAGTCTACGACAACCAATTGATCACTGTGCTTTAAAAACGTGACTTGATGAGCGTGAGGAGAAGTTTGGCGCTCTAAATTCGGCCCGCATCCATCAACGTATAAATCCGTCAACAAACCAAGCGGTTTACCATCGCGATCCAATTGAAATACGCTAACATTTCCAGAGCCATAATTAGCAACCGCCAACAACGGTTCTTTGATATCCAAATGACACGGATAATCGCCATTAATCGGCAAAGAGACGGATTCACTACCGCGAAAAAACGCGAGCTCTGCACCTTCATTTCTATCCATTTCGCTAAACGTATACAGCCCGTGTTCGGTGATCGTGAGATAGGACGGATTACGTTGAACAGCAACATCGTCAAGCCGAGTCAGTTCACCCGTTTCAGTGTTCAGCGATACACGCGCAATGCCCGTGCTCGTACTCGGTGGGTTGGTGTAAGTGCCAATATAAAAATGCACGTGACCAGTTGTTGTCATGGATGGCCTTATATGAGTGATTCGTATTATTCAACACCTTGCCTATTGTCATGGCCGACCGCAATCCATTTTACGAATCAACCACTTAAAATGTGAAGTGATTTCTAATTCAGAATCAATTGACAACTTGCAGCCTCAACTAGCCTAGTGTTTATCGCTGGGCATTTAATTTTACTTATCAGGAAAAACCTGACCTCGTTCAAGGTTTTTTCATTCCACCTCGCGACAAGCTTGTTCCAACGCTAAGCCTCTCTATTTAAAAAGAATCGCTTGTAGATAAAATGCTAAGCTCTAAAAAGAAATCGTTATGGATGGCAGTTAGCGACGGGTTGGCAGGCTCAATCAACACGCTCCCGTTCACAAGTTATCTATTCATGCATTACTTCTTCAAAGGAAGCACCGCACTATGAAGCGAATCATTTTTGGCACATTGGTTATTGCCCTTTTAAGTGCCTGTTCAAAAGATAACACGCACCAAGCGCTTGGCACTTTAGAACGTGACCGCGTAACGTTCACTGCAACATCTAATGAGATAATTAGAGCCCTTCCTGTCAAAGAAGGCAGCTTGGTCAGTGAAGGGGAAGTGTTGGTTCAGCTCGATACCAAGAATCAACAAGCCGTTCTTGCACACGCCGTTGCCGAGCAAGCCAAAGCGGGAGCGTATTTGCTTAAATTGACCAATGGTGAACGTCCAGAAGACATTGCTGCCGCATCGGCACGCGTAGCCCGAGCGGAAGCGCAGCTCACCGAAGCGCAGAAAAACTATCAACGCAAAGCAGAACTGGTGCGTAAAAAGCTCATCAGCCAATCCGAAAAAGATTCCGCTCTTGCGGCAAGGGACTCTGCGAGAGCGGAATTAGACTCAGCAAAAGAAGAGTTCAGTAAGCTCACCGCAGGTTCTCGCCTAGAAGACATCGAACAAGCTAAAGCCGCTTTAATGGCGGCAAAAGCCGAAGTGGCGTTGCAAGAGCAAAAACTGGCAGAACTCACCATCACGGCCACGCGTGACGGTACGCTCGATAATTTGCCTTACAACCTTGGCGAACGCGTACCAGTGAACGGTGTGGTTGCCGTGATTCAAGCCAACCGCGTGCCGTATGCGCGAGTGTATGTTCCTGCCGATTATCGAATAGGGTTTATTCCTGGGAAAACCGTGACGGTAAATGTCGATGGCCTGGAGAGTCCATTACAAGGCACCGTTCGTTGGGTGGCTAGTGAGCCGTCATTCACGCCCTACTTCGCACTAACCGAAGAAGAACGTTCACGATTGATGTATCTAGCAGAAGTTGATTTACCTGAGTCTGCAAAAACGTTGCCGTCCGGTGTGCCTGCCCAAGTAGATTTGGTGGAGTAAGCCAATGACCGAGTATGCAATTCAAGCTCAAAATGTAGTCAAAAAGTTCGGCGACTTTACTGCTATCAATAACATCACACTCAACGTGCCCAAAGGCAGCATTTACGGATTTTTGGGGCCAAATGGTTGCGGTAAGTCGACCACCATTCGTGTGCTCACCGGTCTTCTCAGTCCAAGCGAAGGCAGTGTGGATGTGCTTGGATTAGAAATCCCAAAACAATCCGAACAACTGCGGCTCAAAATTGGTTACATGACACAAAAGTTCTCGTTGTACGATGACCTATCCGTTCAAGAGAACCTCGAATTTATTGGGCAAATTTTTGGTTTAAGCAGCAAGTCGCTGAAAGAGCGGATAGAAGAGCAGCTCACCACTTACGGGTTGGATCAATTGCGCAAACAGCGCGTAAGCGGCATGAGTGGCGGACAAAAGCAGCGTCTTTCACTCGCCGCCGCGACCATGCATAAACCCGAACTGCTATTTTTGGATGAGCCGACATCCGCCGTTGACCCCGAAAATCGACGCGATTTTTGGGAGCAGTTGTTCGACTTGTGCGATCAAGGTACGACGATTTTGGTCACCACGCATTACATGGACGAAGCGGAACGCTGCCACCGTCTGGCGATCATGGAATCGGGCGAAATTCGTGCCGATGGCGAGCCCGAACAGTTAATGGAACAGATGGGCGTTAATATCATTGAGGTGAAAGCCGACAAACTTCGTGAACTCAAAGAAAAGCTGATTCAACGTGACGAAGTTCGCTCTGCGGCGCAGTTGGGGATTCGTTTACGCATCCTTATCCACCAGCATGTCGAGCAACCGATTGAATGGTTAAAGCAGACGTTTCCCGAACTTCAAAACACTGAAATGAACCACGCTCGCCCAAGCTTAGAAGATGTTTTTGTCAGCGTGACAGGGAAAGGCCGCCAATGATGAAACCTATCGCCCGCATGAAAGCCGTCATGATCAAAGAGATTCGCCAACTTTCCCGTGACCGAATCACATTTGGCATGGTGGTGATGATCCCGCTTATCCAGCTTTTGTTGTTCGGCTTTGCAATCAATACGGACATTCGCAACATTCCGGTAGGTGTTGTCGACCAAAGTGGCAGCACCGCCGGACGGATCATTACCCAGTCCGTCAAAGTCACTCAAGTGGTGGATATCAAAGAAACCTATGCCACCGCGCAAGAGGCTGAACAAGCGATTCAAGATGGTATTGTGCGCGCCGTGCTGATTTTGCCAAGCGATCTCACGCAACGCATGATGCAAGGTCGGGAGCTTGGGCAGTGGATTGTGGATGGGTCAGATACCATGATCAGCTCGGCAATATTGTCGTTGCAAACCATGCCATTGACCGATTTTGATTTCGAGATTCGCCCAGCGCCAAGCAAAACATTCGAAGTCGCACTCTACTACAACCCAAGTCGGCGTTCTGCGGTCAACATCGTACCCGGCTTACTCGGTGTGATTCTCACCATGACGATGATTTTGTTCACCAGTGCCGCGATTGTACGAGAACGTGAACGGGGAAATTTGGAGCTATTGATCACCACGCCCATCCACTCGATAGAGCTAATGGTGGCGAAAATCGTGCCGTATATCTTTGTCGGCTTAATTCAGGTTTTCATCATTCTAGGGTTGGGACATTGGATTTTCGGCGTACCAATTAATGGTGCAATCAGCCAAATTCTGTTTGGAACCTTGTTGTTTATCGCCGCCAGCTTAACTTTAGGATTGGTCATATCCACCATCGCCACAACACAGCTTCAAGCGATGCAAATGACAGTGTTCATTCTTCTGCCTTCAATTCTGCTGTCTGGATTTATGTTCCCTTACGAGGGCATGCCAGTCGCAGCACAGTGGATTTCAGAAGCCCTGCCCGCCACTCACTTTATGCGCATGATTCGAGGCATAGTGTTGCGAGGAGCGGATCTGATGGACTTATGGCGAGATACCCTTTGGTTGCTCGGGTTTACCGTATTTGGATTGGTCGTCGCGTCATTAAGGTTTAAGAAATCGCTCGATTAAAGTTGCCCATTTTTTCTCTTTCGCAGAAACAAAAATAGCCTCGACAATGAGGCTATTTTTGTTTGGAAATTTGAATGTCTTACCGACAATGCTCAATGGCACGATTCGGTTTAGTAATATTCACCAAAAGAACAATCGCGTAAGTCAGAAATGCTGTAATTCTTCAACGAGTTAATTTTGAAGTTAAAAACCACTTCTTTACACACCATCCCGTCTCGGTCGGTATAGGTGATGAACCCTTCACTGTAAGCACGTTTGCCATCAGAGGATTTAACATGCGCAGCAAGCTCTAAATGCCCTTTGTGAGCCTCTACGCGGTTCATCATTTCAAACACATCCATCCACTCTTCGCGATTTGCCATTTGTATCAACATGGATTTGGCCTGTGTTTCCAACTGCTGCGGATACACGTAATAACGGTTGTAACCAAAGTATGCGCACATCAGTAATAGAACGAGTGCAAATGAGGTTGTTCTTGTCATGCAAGCTGCCTCTTGTTGTTATAAAAACTCTGCTTCGTTAATTCAGTATAGGAAGCGAGCAAAGTTTAGGTTATAGAACTTGCTCAAATAACAGAGGATCGTCAGAGACAGTCAATTCTATGACAAGCTCAGCACAGGTTTAACTTATGCAACACAACAAATTCTAAGGGCTTTAACTATGGAATATGCACACCGATCTGGGTTGTCACCATGCGGTGATCTGAGCCTTGTGGTAAAGCAGAGGATTCACGAGAGCAGATGATTCGCTGTCCTTGCTCAGATTTTAGCCACAAATGATCAATACCTATCATCATCGGCTCTGGCACGTTGATGCCTTTGATGTTAGTTGGCCAGCTCGTCACTGGCGCGGTTTGAAAACTCAGGAACAGCGTAGCAAAACGAGGGCTAACCGAGGAGAGATTGAAATCCCCCACAACCAACACCTCTGGCTCGGGATAAAGCGCGGTCAGCATTTCTATAGTTCGCACCAGCGCATTTCTTTGATGCCAAAGCTCGCTGGTTCTTGGTGACGGTGGATGAGCCGCAAACAAAGTGATCGGTGCTTGACCTTTAGGCAACCAAACCGCTCTGATGACTTCTTGTCCATTTGGCGCACGATAAACCGAAACCTCCGTGATCGGGTGTCGGCTAAGAATCATCAAATTTGATGGGTACCCTACGTCACGTTGGCCACCATAATAATGCGGATAGATATCATCCAACATGTGCAAGACGCTGCCAACATGCGGCGTCAGCTCTTGCATCACCACCAAATCAGCAGGATGCCTCAACAGATAGTTGATGAACTGATTGATGTCTGAGTTTTCGTAAAAAAGATTGAATTGAATGACGCTCAAAGACTGCGGGCAAGACGCCACATGGCTGCGCTGCGACGGAACAAGGAGCGAGACAAACAAAATAGCGACAAAGGCAGAAAATGCACTTTGCAACCATCGACGAGTGATGAAAAACGCCGAGGCTAACACAACGTAAGTGAACACAATGAGGGCGGGAATCGAGGTAAGATTCTCCGCCCACCAAATATGTTCAATTTGCCTGACCGCCAGCCAAATAAGAGCGGGTAGAAGCAATATGACCCACTTAAAAACGCTCGACACACGCACTGCTCGTTTCGCTATTACATATCATAAGCTTAAATGCAATTTCTCAACTCGCCAGTGCGTGAAGCGTTGATGTTAGACGTGGTGTACCGCCTCCTCGACAGGCTCTGGTTGAGCGGCCGTTTCACTGATTTCAATCTTCACCGCTGCGACTTTGAATTCAGGAATTTTCGCATGCGGGTCCGTAGCCGTAGTCGTCAAGCGGTTGACTGGCGACTCAACGAAATGGAACGGGATAAACACGACGCCTTTTTGCATTCGCTTGGTCACAAACGCATCAATTTCGATGCTGCCACGACGAGTCGACACTTTTAGGCGCTGACCATTATGGATACCAATTGCTTCGGCATCTTCAACACTGATCATCGCTCTTGGCCCAGCAAGGTTATCCAACCCTTTCGTTTTGCGTGTCATCGTACCGGTATGGAACTGTTCTAGCACACGCCCTGTTGTAAGCACCAAAGGATACTCTTCATCAGGCAACTCGGCTGCATAACGGAACGGCACGCCCACCATTTGCCCTTTCCCTCGGGTAAATTGGGTTTGGTGCATAATACGAGTACCGTTTGGATTGTTCTTGTTACTTGGCCATTGAACACCGTTCGGCGTGATCGCGTCCCAACGTAATCCTGCATATTGCGGCGTTACACGCGCGATCTCGCTAGTGATTTCAGAAACGCACTGGTAATGCCAATCGCTGCCCATCGCGTTTGCGATGGCTTGAATGATCCACCAATCTTCTTTCGCCTCATCCGGCGCTTTCACTGCCGCATTAACGCGCTGCACGCGGCGCTCAGTATTGGTGAAGTGACCGGATTTTTCCGCAAATGAACAAGAAGGCAATACCACATCGGCGTACTGCGCCGTCTCGGTGAGGAAGATGTCTTGCACGACCAAGAAGTCGAGTGCTTCCAACCCTTCAATCACGTGTGCTTGGTTTGGATCGCTCAGTACTGGGTTTTCGCCCATGATGTACATCCCGCGAACTTCTCGTTTGCACGCCGCATCGATGATTTCCGTTAGGGTAAGCCCTTGCTCAGAAGGTAAGTTCGGCGCATCCCACTCAATCGCGAATTTCTGACGAACAATCGGGTTATACACTTTTTGATATCCCGGATAACAGTTCGGTAAAGCGCCCATATCACACGCACCTTGTACGTTTGATTGACCGCGCAGTGGGTTAATACCCCCCCCCTCAATACCGATGTTGCCACACAACAATTGCAGGTTTGCAATCGAACGAACGTTATCGTGCCCTGTTGTATGCTGGGTAATACCCATTGAGTAATACACCGCCGTGCGTTTTGCCGTACCGATCATTCGCGCCATCGCGAAAATATCGTCCGCTTTTACGCCCGTCACTAACTCAACTTTGTCTAGGTTGTACGCTGGCGACATCACCTCTTGAAGCAAGGTATCAAAGCCGTCGACGCGCTCTTCGATGTATTCTTGATCATACCAACCATTTTTGATGATTTGCTGCATCACACCGTTGAGCAACATAACATCCGTGCCCGGTCGATGCGCTAAGTACAGCTCTGCATGTTCGGCCATGTCCACTCGTTTCGGGTCTGCCACAATCAAGCGTGCCCCGTGATGACGAATCGCCTGCTTGATGTGCGAAGCGATGATCGGGTGCGCAGATGTGGTGTCAGAACCGATAATAAAGATCACATCGGAATGCTTAATGCTTGGAATGTCGTTGGTCATCGCACCACTCCCCAACGATGCTTCAAGCCCTGTCACACTTGATGCGTGACACAAACGTGCGCAGTGATCAACGTTGTTCGTACCAAGTTCACGACGGATGAATTTTTGAAATGCGTAGTTATCTTCGTTAGTGGTTTTCGCTGAAGAGAATCCGGCCAGTGCGTTGCTACCAAAATCTTGCTTGATCGTCGAAAGCTTCGAAGCCACGAGCTGAATCGCTTCGTCCCAACTTGCTGGCTGCAACCAACCATCTTTACGAATCAGTGGTGTCGTTAAACGCTCTTCGCTGCTAATGAAATCAAAACCGAAACGGCCTTTCACGCACAGCATACCTTGGTTAACCGGCGAATCCGCCCCTTTTACATAGCGGATTTTGTTTTGTTGCTCATCGACAAACATGGTCAACTTACAACCCACACCACAATAGGTACAAATGGTATCGACGGCTTTTAGCTGTTCGGTTCTGCCTTGAGAGCGGTCACGGCTGTCCACCATCGCGCCCGTTGGACATGCCTGAACACACGCCCCACATTGCACGCATTTTGAATCGCCCATGAGCGTCAAACCGCTGCAACCTACGCCTTTTTCATCGGAGCGGAATCGTGGACGATCATCTGGTCTTAAAGCTGGTCGGCCATTTTTATCCGACACAAAACTCAACACACCATGTACCGCTTGCTCGCGGCATGCTTGAATACACTGACCACAACTGATGCAGCGGTTAGCATCAAATTCAATGAACTCAGAACTGCGGTCTACTTCGTATTTATGACGAAGATCTTTCGCACGTAAATCGAGCCAATCTTGATGACCAATCACGTTAGCAGAGGAAACGTCCACGGAAACATCGAAATGTTGCTCGGCATGATATTCCGTTGAGTAATCTCGCAAGGCACAGTCGGTATTCGCTTGGCAACCACACTCTAAGCAGCGCGCCGCTTCTTTCATGGCCTCTTCGTTATCAAAGCCCAGTTCCACTTCAGCAAAACTCTGCTCACGCTGTGCTGGCGTCAATTCCGGCATGATTGAACGAGCAACTTTTTGGATATTTTCGAAATGAAGTGGGTCAACCTGCGCCAGTTTTTTCTCTTTACGAGAGTTGAACGCTGGTTTCGGCATGTCCGCCATATCGCCATCGAGGAACAGATCAATCGCTTTTGCCGCAACTCGCCCATCTCCCACTGCTTCAACCGCTGTTGCAGGACCACGACGAAAATCACCGATACTGAAGATATTGCCCGTACCCGTGTGCATGGTTTGCGAGTCGGACTCAGATGTGTCCCAACGCGTGAGTGGAATAGACAGATCATCGTTTTCTAAGAAGCTGAGATCCGGCTTTTGCGATACCGCTGCAATCACGGTATCAAATGCTACAGTAAAGAACTCACCCGTTGGTTTCGGACTACGACGACCAGACGCATCTGGCTCACCTAACGCCATTCGTTCTAATCGAATTGCCTTCACGCGGCCGTTTTCATCCGCGATGTTTTCCGCCGGATTCGTTAAGAAATGGAACTTCACGCCCTCATGTTCAGCTTCGACGATTTCGTAGTCTTCGGCTGGCATTTCGTCACGAGTTCGACGATAGATCAAAGTGGTATCGGCACCCGCACGACGCGCCGTACGCGCACAGTCGATCGCAGTGTTACCACCACCAATCACGGCAACTTTTTTGCCCGTAACGTAGTTTTGCTCTGTAACGTAATCTTTCAGGTAATCAACACCGAGGTAGCAACCGTCCAACTCGCTACCAGGATAATTCATTTCTACCGCTTGAGACGCCCCCACAGCCAAACAGACGGCATCGTAGTCTTCACTCAATTGAGACAGCGTGAAATCAACACCAAGCTTTTTGTTGGTTTCAACTTGCATGCCGTTGCGGCACATCAGTTCGATTTCTTTGTCTAGAATGTCTTTAGGTAGGCGATATTCAGGAATGCCATAGCGTAGCCAACCGCCTGCTTTTGGCATGGACTCAAATACGGTGACGTCATAACCTTCATTCGACAAGTAATAACCTGCCGTTAAGCCACCGGGGCCACTACCAACAACGGCGATCTTGCGATGCTTCGCTGGTTTTTTCTCTGGGACATACGCTTCATGCGCCGCTAAATCTGCGTCTGCGGCATGGCGTTTGAGTTGGCGAATGGCAATCGGCTCATCCACCAAAGAACGGCGACACTCACTTTCGCAGAATGCCGGACACACACGCCCAATCGATAACGGCATTGGTAGTGTGCGTTTAATAACTTCAATCGCTTTTTGATGATCGTTTTGCGAGATATGGTAGAGATAAGATTGGATGTCTACCCCAGCAGGACACGCCGTTTTGCATGGAGCTTCACAGTCTGCGTAGTGGTCCGTCATGATTCGGTTGAGCGCTTTTCTGCGGTGCTCACTAAGTTGTTCTGATTGTGTGACGACATTGAGACCGCGGTACACTTTGAGATCACAGGCGCGCTTAGTTCCGCCACTTTCCACTTCGACAACACACAAATCACACGGAATTTTCTCGTTACTTTTGTTCATTCCGCACAGTGAAGGGATTTCGACCCCACACACTTTGGCTGCTTCCAGAAGGGTTAGCCCCTCTTCTACAATTCTATATTTTCCATCGATGACAATTTCTATCATACAACCCCCGAAGCAGGCATACTAAACCTTACATTCTATAAGGATAAACCCTACCATGGAAAATTTGTGTGACAAAAAACTCACTAGCGAGATATTTCTTAGCGATTAATATGTCCAATTGACTTTAAGATGTAGAACTCATTATCTCGAAGTGGGTTCGGTATAATCCTTGACTTTACCCTTAGGGTAACCTTTATTATTTAGGGGTTACTCGATATATAAGCTCATTTTGACTGGAAACCGTATGCGTCTGAAATCATTGCATACAATTTGGCTAACGTTATGTACAACGCTGATACTACTGGTATCTAGCGTGGTTAACAGCGCGCCTTTAATGAATATCAAAATGATGTCGAGTGATGTCATGATGTCAGCTCACATGACGGAAATGGCAAGCGAGAACGATCACTGCGGCTCACCGAGTATGAGCATGGAGATGGCCTCATCGTTGAGCTCCGACTCTGCAGAGATTACCATGAGCTGTGTTGATGGCTCCGGTATGATCCACAATTGCTGTACAGCATCTTGCTCATTCGTTTTTGTCCCATTACCAGTCACTGACAGCCAGCTCTCCCCATTGGCTTGTCGCGCATCCATTGCCTCAGAAATTACCGCACCAGTGGTACAAGTCACCCATGATTTGTATCGGCCTCCGATAGTTTAATCCATACAAAGCATTCGACCCTGCATCGCTTTGCAGGCAGTTTCTTTGCGCCCAACTGATAGCGTGCTCACCTCAGCTATTCGCTCGTAACTCCATTTGTTACCTGCTATTTAGCGATAAAAAAGTGCGTCATCCGTTTGGCAAATACCAACGCTCTCCCGCTCGGTTCAATCGATCCCGAAACGCAAAAGAGCTTGGTATCAATTTGGATGTAAATTATGGAATTCAACCCAAATCGCTTAGTGGCACCAGTATGCTCACTGGCTCTGGTTGCCCTACCTGCTTTCAATGTGGTGGCACAATCGCCAGCCAATACGAAAGCACAACAAGAAGCGCAAGCTCAATCAATCCAAGCTCAGTCAACCAATGAGCTAGCAAACCTCATTAGCGTTGCGTTGAGTAACGATGGCAACCGTAAGCAGTTCTATGCTCAATCGGAAGCCATGCGTGAAACAGGCGTAGCCAGCGCAACCTTGATGGACCCGAAATTGAAAGTCGGTTTTGGTGGTTTGCCTGTCGATAGCTTCAAATTTGACGAGGATCCGATGACCAATATCTCCGTCGGTTTGATGCAACAGTTCGAACGTGGCTCGACGCTCGATCTTCAACAAAAGAAAGCCAATCAACAAGCCGATGGTTTGTCGTTGCAAGTTCACGCACGGGAGCTTGAAGTGGCAAACAGCATGACTCAGCTTTGGTTGGAGTTGGGCTATCAGCAGAAAGCAGAGCAAATTTTGCTAGAAAACCGTCGGCTCATGACGGAGATGGAAAACTTCATTCAAACCAATTACTCAATCGGCAAAAGCGAAGCGCAAGATTTACTGAATGCACAGCTTCAAGTGAGTAAGTTGGATGAAAAGCTGCAAGCCAACGCACAAATGCAGCGCCGTTTGGTCTCGCAACTCTCAGAATGGCTGGGCTCTGACTGGCTCAATACCTATACCCAAAACGGACGCTCAACACTTCAAGCCAGCAACACACTGACTTGGGCGTCATTAAACCAAAAGTTGTCTGCAAATAACGAAACGACCAAGCACTACCAACAGTTGAGTGAGCACCCGATGGTAAAAATGGCAGACGTAAGTATTTCTGCCAATGAAACTCAAGTGGACATTGCAGAGCAAGCTTACACACCTCAATTCGGTGTGGAAGTGATGTATGCCTATCGTCAAGCCAACAATATGAAAGGCGAACCTGCATCGGATTTGGTGAGCGCGTATCTAACAATGGACATTCCCCTGTTCACTGGTAATCGCCAAGACCGCAACTTAGCCGCCGCGCAGTATCAAGTGGGTGCTGCTCGCTCACAAAAAGATACGTTACTGACTCAGATGAACGCGAAGGTCAACACATTGCTGGTTGATCGCGCTAACTTGAGTCAGCGTTTAGAGCGTTATCAATCCACCTTACTTCCCCAAGTTCAAGCTCGTATTCACGCGGTAGAAAGGGGCTATCAAAACAACACCGCACAGTTTAACGATGTGATCATGGCAAGCACAGACGAGCTGGCGCTAAAGCTCGAACAGCAACGTCTTATTACCGATTTAAACATCGTAAACAGCAACTTAGCGGCTTTATTGGGTGGTTTCGAATATCAAGTATCCACCCCCAACATCACGCCTGAAGCAAGCGCGAACTAAAACAAAAACATGAGAGAACCCAAGTTTGGGGACGATGGCGAATGCACACCAATAAGCAATCAACATCGCTGTCATGCCTCATGGGGAAAATAAGGAATTAGGAATGAGTTCAAATTCAATCAAGATAGCAACCATCGCTCTGCTTGTTGGCGGGGCACTAGGGTTTGGCGTTAATCAGTACCTATCTGGTGCAAACCACGACATGAGCGGCACAGGCGGTAGCGCGGCGAGCAGCTCAAACGAGCCACTCTATTGGGTTGCTCCAATGGATCCAAATTATAAGCGCGACAAACCGGGCAAATCGCCAATGGGCATGGACTTGATCCCAGTGTACGCTGAAGATCTCGCGGGTGAACAAGACAAACCCGGCACGGTAAAAATTGACCCATCAGTTGAAAACAACTTAGGTGTAAAAACTGCTCAAGTCTCTTTAGAGCAACTTTCACCTCGGATTGAAACTGTCGGCTATATCGCGTTTGACGAAAGTCATTTGTGGCAAACCAACGTTCGCGTGGCCGGCTGGGTTGAAAAGCTTTACATCAATGCCGTGGGTGAAAAGGTCAAAAAAGGCGATGTGCTGTTCACGCTGTACTCGCCTGAGCTAGTCAAAGCACAAGAAGAGCTGCTGAACGCCTACCGAACTGGGCGTAATGGCCTGGTGAAAGGCGCGACAGAACGTTTAGTGACACTGGGTGTTGATCGTTCTCAAATCAGAGCCATCACTCAACGCGGGAAAGCATCGCAAACTATTGAAATTAAAGCTCCGGAAGATGGCGTCATCGCGAGTTTGAACGTTCGTGAAGGTGGTTACCTATCCCCTGCTCAAGCGGTAATCAGCGCGGGCCCACTTGAAAACGTATGGGTGGATGCCGAAGTATTTGAGCGCCAAGCTCACTGGATGAAAGCAGGAAGTAGCGCCACTATGACGCTTGATGCTATTCCAGGCAATGAATGGAAGGGGGTTGTCGACTACGTATACCCTATTCTGGATCCTAAAACTCGTACCTTGCGTGTACGCCTCAAGTTCCCTAACCCGAATGGCGATCTTAAACCTAATATGTTTGCCAACATTGCCCTTCAACCAGTCACTGATAACGCAGTTATGACGATTCCTAAGTCTTCCGTTATTCGATCCGGCGGTATGACCCGAGTCGTGTTGTCTGAAGGCGATGGTAAATACCGCTCAACGCGCATCAAAGTTGGGCGTGAAGCCGACGACAAAATCGAGGTGCTACAAGGTCTGTCTCAAGATGATCGCATCGTAACCTCTGCACACTTTATGTTGGATTCGGAATCGAGCCAAACGGCTGATCTATCCCGTATTTCATCACCTACTGAAGCCAAAGTAGAAACAGTTTGGGCTAAGGGTGAAATCACCGATGTGATGAAAGATCACCGTATGTTGACCATTAATCATCAGCCCGTAGCAGAGTGGGATTGGCCGGGTATGGTCATGAACTTTACCCTCGCAGATGACGTTGATGTGGGCACTCTGCAAAAAGGCCAAGCTATCGAGTTTGAAATTCAGAAAACAGAGTCCGGTCAATATGAAGTCGTTGACTACAAAGCCGATGACAGCGTTGTCGTGACTGACGTATGGATTACCGGAGATATCAGCATGTTGATGGCGGATTTTGGGATGATAACTCTCAACCACCTCCCAGTTGCAGAATGGAACTGGGAGGCAGGAGAGATGAACTTCTCTGTGGGTGATGAAGTGGATCTATCCGGATTCAAAGAAGGTCAGAAAGTCCGATTTCTAGTTGAAAAACAAGGAGCTGACTACGTCTTGAAGCAACTTGAAGCGGTTGAGGGCTAACTATGATTGGAGCAATAATCCGCTGGTCGATCAAAAACCGTTTCATGGTTTTGATCGCTACCTTAGCGCTTGTTTTAACCGGACTTTACAGTGTAAAGAATACACCTGTAGACGCCATTCCGGATCTTTCTGATGTTCAAGTGATCATCAAAACAAGCTACCCAGGCCAAGCACCTCAAGTGGTGGAAGATCAAGTTACTTATCCGCTAACCACCGCGATGCTCGCCGTACCGGGTGCAGAAACCGTTCGTGGTTATTCATTCTTTGGTGACTCATATGTTTATATCATTTTTAACGATGATACCGACATGTATTGGGCACGTTCGCGCGTTTTAGAGTACCTAAGCCAAGTAGCACCTAAATTACCACCGAGTGCAAAACCGACATTAGGACCAGATGCAACGGGTGTGGGCTGGGTCTACAGCTATGTACTGCAAGATAAAACTGGCAACCATGATCTTGCTGATCTACGCAGTATGCAAGACTGGTTCTTGAAATATGAGCTGCAAACCGTCGATGGCGTCTCTGAAGTCGCAACCGTTGGCGGTATGGTGAAGCAATATCAAGTTCAGATTGACCCAGCTAAGCTACGTGCTTACAACCTGACACTGCAACAAGTGAACATGGCGATCCAAAACGGCAATCAGGAAACGGGCGCCTCTGTTGTTGAAGTAGCAGAAGCGGAACATATGGTTCGCACTACAGGTTACCTAACGAGTATTGAGGATATTGAATCACTCCCGCTCAAAGTGACAGAGAAAGGTACACCGCTCTTATTGGGCGACATTGCTGACATCAACTTAGGTCCGCAAATGCGTCGCGGCATCTCTGAGCTTAACGGCGAAGGTGAAGCGGTTGGTGGCGTTATTGTCATGCGATTCGGCGAAAACGCGAGTGAAGTCATCAGCAAAGTAAAAGACAAACTTGAAGATTTACAGCGTAGCTTACCGGATGGTGTAGAAATCGTTCCTACTTACGATCGCTCCACGCTGATTAACGCTGCCGTAGAAAACTTATGGAAGAAATTGGCGGAAGAATTCATCGTCGTGGCGATTGTTTGTGCCCTCTTCCTATTTCACATCCGTTCATCTTTGGTTATAGCGCTGAGTTTGCCCGTCGGTATTTTATCCGCGTTTATCGTCATGCACTCTCAAGGCATTAATGCCAACATCATGTCGCTCGGGGGGATTGCCATCGCCATCGGTGCAATGGTGGATGGTGCCATCGTAATGATAGAAAACGTCCACAAGCATATTGAACGAACGCCTCTCACGGATAAGAACCGCTGGCAAGTGATTGGCAAAGCCGCTGAAGAAGTGGGCGCGCCCCTGTTCTTCTCACTGCTTATCATCACGTTAAGCTTTGTGCCAGTATTTGCACTGGAAGGTCAAGAAGGCAAGATGTTCTCCCCTCTCGCCTTTACTAAAACTTATGCAATGGCCGCAGCGGCAGGTTTGGCAATTACCCTCGTACCTGTGCTCATGGGTTATTTCATCCGTGGCAACGTATTACCAGAGCATAAGAATCCAGTAAATAGAGGCTTAATTGCGCTGTATCGCCCGTTGCTGAATACCAGCCTCAAGTATCCTAAGAGTATGATCGTTATCGCTTTAGGTCTAATGGCGTCAGCTTACTATCCAACCAGTCAACTGGGTAGCGAGTTCATCCCACCATTGGATGAAGGCGACTTGATGTACATGCCGACTACGTATCCGGGAATCTCGATTGGTAAAGCACGTGAACTAGTTCAGCAAACCAACAAGCTGATCAAAACCGTACCGGAAGTCAAAACGGTTTGGGGCAAGATTGGCCGTGCAGAAACGGCTACCGACCCTGCGCCACTCACTATGATTGAAACTGTTATTCAGCTAAAACCCCACGATCAATGGCGTGAAGGCGTGACGACAGAGTCGTTACGCAAAGAGTTCGATGAACTGATTCAGTTTCCGGGACTCACCAACGCTTGGGTAATGCCAATCAAAACGCGTATCGACATGCTAGCGACCGGTATTAAAACGCCAATTGGGATCAAGATTGCAGGCCCAGACCTGAAAGAGATCGAAAAAATTGGTGCTCAGCTGGAACCTATTCTTAATAGCGTTCACGGCACCTCATCTGTATATGCCGAGCGTGTCGCGGGTGGCCGTTACGTAACAATCGACATTAAACGCCGCGCTGCTGCGAGATATGGCTTAAGCATCAAAGACGTTCAGCAAGTCATCTCAACCGCTGTTGGGGGTATGAATGTTGGAGAAACCATTGAAGGCTTGGAACGCTACCCGATTAACGTTCGCTACCCGCAAGACTACCGTGACTCGGTTGTTAAACTGCAAAACCTACCACTGGTAACCCCCAACGGCGCACGCATCGCACTCGCAGACGTGGCAGATATTCGTTATGAAGATGGCCCACCGATGATCAAAACCGAAAACGCGCGTCCAAACGGTTGGGTTTTCGTGGATATCGAAGGTCGTGACCTAGGCTCATACGTCGTGGAAGCACAACAAGTAGTAGCAGATCAACTTGAATTACCTGCGGGTTATTCGCTGGCTTGGTCAGGTCAGTACGAATACATGGAACGCGCCAAAGACCGCTTAAGTGTCGTAGTACCAATCACTATTGCGATCATCATGATGCTACTTTACTTCAGCTTTCGCCGTGTAGGTGAGGTGCTGATCATCATGCTGACGCTGCCTTTAGCAATGGTTGGTGGCTTATGGCTGATGCATTATCTGAACTACAACTTCTCTATTGCCGTGGGGGTTGGGTTTATCGCCCTCGCCGGCGTTGCGGTGGAGATAGGCGTCATCATGCTGGTGTATCTCAACCAAGCGTGGCACCACCGAAAACTGGATGCAGAAGAGAAACAACGACCGCTTCAAGCACGGGATCTTACAGACGCAATTCGCGAAGGCGCTGGCTTGCGTGTGCGACCTGTCATGATGACCGTATTAACGGTAATCATTGGTCTTATTCCAATCATGTACGGCGAGGGGACAGGCTCTGAAGTGATGCAACGCATCGCTGCACCGATGATTGGTGGCATGGCCTCTGCCCTGCTGTTAACGCTGCTTGTGTTACCTGCCATCTTCAAGCTGTGGAAACAGCGTGAAGTGAAATCAACTCAACACCAAGATAAATAACAACGAGCGCCATTATTCAGAGAGTAATGGCGCGATAGCTCATTGATAGTAAAGGAAATCAACATGAAAAAGACTCTTATCACTCTTGCTCTAACCATGGTATCGGGTGGCGTATTTGCTCAAATGGATAACTCAAACATGAACCACGACAACATGGAGCATGGTCAAATGGATCACGGTTCCATGAACATGGATAATATGCCGATGGATCATGGAAAAATGGACCACGGTAAAATGGATCATTCTGGTATGAGCGGCATGCCGGGCATGTCAGCGGTTGGTATGCCTGCAAATGGCGCAAAACCAGACAAAGTCGTTCATGTACTCTTAACGGATGATATGCAAATTACATTCAAAAAAGACGTGACAATTGAACCGGATGATGTGGTTCAATTTGTGGTAATGAATACTGGCAAAATCAATCACGAATTTACCATTGGCTCAGCAGAAGAACAGCTTAAACACCGTGAAATGATGAAAACCATGTCTGGCGATCACATGCATGACTCCGGCAATGCGGTCACTGTTGAACCAGGCAAAGCGAAACAACTCCTGTGGCACTTCCATGGCGATAAAAATGTAGAGTTCGCGTGTAATATCCCCGGACATGCAGAGGCCGGCATGGTCAAAAAAGTGGAACTGTAGTGAGACCGGATTAACGCATTAACACGGTTCATAGACGTTAAATGTAAATACAAAAGGAGCTAATATCAGCTCCTTTTTATTTCGCCCCAAATGCTAGATTATCGCATCACAAACAGCTCTTCATGATAGTGATGTTCTGTATCAAAACGATATGCCTCTAACTCTTTTTTCAGGGTTCGAGAGAATACCTCCGGTCCACAGAAATACAACTCATAACGCGATAAGTCGCCGCATTCCCTCGCAATTCGTTCAACATTAAGTCGAGGTGAAACCGCAGTATCTATCACGTTCAGTTTCACTTGTGCCTGACGCGCGGCATTCCACAGTTCATCCACTAAATGACTATCTAAGCCACGTGTGCAATAAAACAAATGTACTGGCGGATGTCTTTTTAGCGTTTTCAATGAAGATAAGATGGCAAAGAACGACGCTATTCCGACACCACCAGCAATCCAAACTTGCGGCTTGTTGACATCAAACTCTAAACGTCCATATGGCCCTTCAACAACAACCTCATTACCCGCTTTCACGCGCTGGTACAAATTGGTCGTGAAATCGCCTAGCTCTTTGATCAAAAAACGGACCTCTGGATCGTGCTCACCTGAAACAATCGTAAACGGATGTGGATCTTCATTACCAAAACGAACGTAAGCAAACTGTCCTGCTTTGTGCCCTTGCCAAGGTTTTCCTTGACCGTTATTGCTTGGCGCCAAAACCAGCTCCATCACGCGCGCTTGAGGGAAGTAGCGAGTCGACACCACTTTGGCTGGATAGCGGTTCGCTCGCCCGACAAAACCGAACAAGCTGTAAGTGGCAGCCGCAGAGCCCATCAATGCAAAACCTAAAGCGACAAAATGAATGGGATCGCCCCAGTATGCATGCTTTATCAATAAGACCGAATGCAAGGCAACCATCAAATACACCACAGCCATTAAGCGATGGGATAACTTAAACGGTTTGTATTTAACAACAGTCCAGAGTGACACTACCAGCAATGCCAATAACAAATAAAAGCCCCACTCACCTAAATCCAAACCTACATCACGCAGTTCTTTAACCCATAACTCCAAACCAACGAAGTTATTGCCCGATGGCCCTGCTCCAGTGTGTTTTAGTGGTTTTTCCAACCAACCAGCAGCAACGAGCCACTTCGGCACTTTATACATAAGCCAATGGATCACCCCCAAACTGACACCTGTTATGCCTAGCCACTTGTGCACTCGATATGCCTTGTCCATACCATGAACCCATTGCTCTATCACAGGTAAGCGCAGCGCCAGCACCATCGCAATAGACATCAAAGCTAACGACAAAACACCAGAATATTGAATAAGCGCGGAGCGCCATTGGAAGAATTGGGTCGAGGACAGCAGTTGCGGTTCACTCATCCACCACAACACAGACACGGCGGCAATTATCATCCATACAAAATTTCGTATAGTTTTCATGAGCATCACTCTCAAATTGACGACAACTCTAGTTTAGTTTTTCTAGCGTAATGCAACGTCAATATTCGTAAAGTTGAGTAAACCCACCATATACCTAAGGTCAATAACAAGCTTGGAGGTATTGCGCAGAATCCTACAAAAAATCGACATGGATTTAACAGTGGTTAGAGTATTCGCTCGTTATAGTTTGCGTAACATCGCCACAGTGCGAACCAAAACCAAAATGAAGAACACGACGCATGAAAAAGTTATTTTTGTTGGCTGGGCTAATGGTTTGCTCAACCCTAAGTTACGCTTCCCAACTGAATGAAGACATTTCTCTCATCGAACAACAAACCTCAAGCAGAGTTGGGGTCTCGGTTTGGGATACGCAAACCGATGAGCGCTGGGATTACCGTGGCGATGAACGCTTCCCACTCATGAGCACATTCAAAACCTTGGCTTGCGCCACAATGCTAAGCGATATGGACAGCGGTAAGCTAAGTAAAAATGCGACCGCGAAAGTCGATGAGCGCAGCATCGTTGTGTGGTCTCCAGTGATGGACAAACTCGCAGGCCAAAACACACGCGTAGAACACGCTTGTGAAGCCGCGATGTTGATGAGTGATAATACTGCTGCCAACTTAGTATTGAATGAAATCGGCGGTCCTAAGGCCGTGACAATGTTTCTGCGAACTATTGGTGATAAAGCGACGCGCCTAGATAGATTAGAACCACGTTTAAACGAAGCGACACCGGGAGACAACCGCGACACAACCACACCTAACGCCATAGTAAACACTCTGCGAACCCTGATTGAAGGAGAAACGTTGTCTTACGAGTCTCGCGTGCAATTAAAAATCTGGATGCAGGACAACAAGGTTTCAGACTCGTTAATGCGTTCAGTATTACCAACAGGTTGGTCTATCGCCGACCGCTCTGGTGCGGGTGGTCACGGTTCGCGCGGTATTAACGCAATCATATGGAAGGAAAACCATCGTCCTGTTTACATTAGTATCTATGTCACGGAAACCGAGCTATCACTTCAAGCCAGAGACCAGCTCATCGCGCAAATCAGTCAGTTGATTTTACAGAAATACAAAGATAATTAATTCACTGCTTACGTATTTACTTTCCTAAGTTCACCCTCTTTGCCCTTCTCTTCCCTGAAGGGCTTTTCATTCTTTGGTTCTACCTCAAAAACACCCCTTATTGAGTAATGACTTACTTATAAATAGGTATAACATTTATTCATTTAGGCGTGAGTTAACGCCCACATTAAGCAATTGAACACACATAGATAGCGATAAATAAACCATAATCTTACGTAGAAACGCATTTTTCTTGAAAATAGCTTCGTGTAACTTATTGTTGGTATTTGCAACATCGCAAGGAGATGTCTATTGAGACTTGAAAGAACTTTTAACCCTGATGACTTATCGATGCAGAATATGGAAAGTCCGATCTGTATGCCGATAGGGTTTGTTCACTTTTTAGCTCAATCGGAAACATTGCAGCAGGTGCTTGATACGGTCGCAGAATGGATAAATCGTATATTCAATTCCGACCGCGCGAGTATCACGCTTTATGAAAATGATGATCATCTAAAGGTCTACTCTTTCTCTGGTAATAAAGCGATTCCGGCTGAATTCTTGGTACCTATTCACCGAGCTTTTGTTGGCCGAGTGTTCAAAAAGCAACAACTGATGATCTGTGACGATGTCACTCAATCTGATGAGGTCGATTGTGTGATGCTGGCATCCAATGGCATGGGGACGTGTATGGATGCACCTTTAATGCACGGTAAAGTCTGTTTGGGCACGCTTAATGTTGCACATCATCAAACGCACACTTATACAAACGAACAAGCGGCACAGCTTCAGTGCATTGCTAACTGGATTGCTTTAAACATTGCTCTTCATATACAAATTATGAAAATGGAGCATCTTGCCACAACGGATGATCTGACTGGCATTCCAAACCGCAGAGAATTCATGCGACAAATCGAAAGCCGCCTGAATGAATACCGCACCCAAGGCATTGACTTCCATGTTGCTATTCTAGATTTAGACAACTTTAAAAGCCTTAATGATCGGTTTGGTCATGATGCTGGCGATAAATCGCTGATCCATGCAGTCAACACCATTCAAAGTCATCTACTTGACTGTGACTTACTTGCCAGAGTTGGCGGTGAAGAGTTTGCCATCGTACTAAGAAGCCGCTCATCGCAAGAAGCCCTAAACACATTAGAAACGATTCGCAATGCGTTAGAAACTACGACGATTCAACACTCAGGTCGTGATATGAGCTTTACCGCTAGTATTGGTGTAACTCAAGTCTGTAGCTTGGATGACTCGTTTGAACCACTCGTAAAACGCGCCGACTTAGCCCTTTACAAAGCCAAAGAAACCGGTAGAAACCGTGTTGAGGTTCATAAAACAGAAGAAAACTAGAAAAGAGAGTGATAAAAAAGGTAGCGACTTGTTGCGCTACCTTTTATAAATTCTAACCCGCCTAAAATAAGTAATACGAACTTTAAGCCAGTTTAGAAATAAGAGTGAGCAAATTTAATTATGCTTTCTTAAGATCTTTAGCTGGGTAAGTTAGCGTTTTCTCGCCTGCTTTTACGTGTGTGTAAAAACCGCCACTGCTTAAACCTGTAACAACCATTTCGCCAAGATCGATACCTTTAGTCGCTACTACTACGTCACCGATTGAAAACATATTGAATACCTTGTTTATTTAGATTAAGACACTAAGTCGTTGCGCGGTATTTAATATGATATTAGGCAAACCACCTAATCGAATTTTTTATCGTAAAGATTAATTTTTATTTGGCGTGAACTCTAAGTTTCCATATTGAAAAAACCACAATATTTCCCAAAAACAGATGCGCTATTCTTGTTAAATACGTTAAGATTTTCTAGCATCAATTGCGGAGGTTTACTCCGCCTCATTGGAGATAAATGATGAAGAAAGGCCTAAAAATGCGTGCACTAGAACGCTCTGATTTGCGCTTTATTCACGAACTAAATAACAACCGAAATATCATGGCCTACTGGTTCGAAGAGCCCTATGAATCTTATGATGAGCTCGAAGAACTGTACCGAAAACATATACATGATGACGCAGAAAGACGCTTTGTGGTTGAAGATGAAGACGGCATAGTGATTGGATTGGTCGAACTTATTGAGATCAACTACATTCACCGAAGCGCTGAGTTTCAGATAATCATCGCCCCAGAGCATCAAGGACGAGGTTATGCGACAGAGATGATTAATCGTGCATTGGATTACTCCTTCTCGATTCTTAATCTACGTAAAATATACTTATTGGTCGCAGTGTATAATGAAGTCGCTATTCATTTATATAAGAAATGTGGTTTTATTGAAGAAGGCCATTTAGTAGAAGAATACTTTATTAACGGAGCCTATAGCGATGTTAAGCGTATGTATATATTAAAACACCAATATCAGAAAAAGATCGAAGAAAAGAACGCGATTCACTAATTTATTCCATCAAAGTAAAAACGCAGCCATCGTTGCTGCGTTTTCAATTTACTCAAATTGATATTGGTAAGATAATGCGACGCGCCTATCTGCCTCATCTAAATACGTGTTGTTGTCCATGACAAACGTCATTACGTTAAACGAGTGACGTTTATTCACGAGATAACCAAGGCCGATACCACCAAAGAAGCCTTTGTAGTTCTCCCCTTCACTGTTTTCTGAGCCGTAAGTGCCTGCTGCGAAGCTGATTAACGTCAGCTCTTTGGTAAACGATTTCAGCGCAAATGCACCAACGTAACCGCTGCTGCCAGAAGAGCTCATCATATTGAAGCCATTCTCTGCACTTGGAGTGCCCGTAAAGTTAGGCTCGCTACAGTGGCTACTTTCTGCACCGTCACAAACAGGAACATCACCAGTGTTGTACGTGTAGCCTGCCATTGGGAAAATTTGGAAGCCTGCTGGCTCAATCCCGAAATAACTTAGCGGCATAAAGGTACCAACGCTGTAGTTGGTTTGATCCGCGCCGTTTACGTATTCATTTTTACCGAAGTTGAAGTTCACGATACCGACCGGAAACAACCACGAGCCACCAATACGCCACTCGCTCGCATCATCATTGATACGCAGGTTAATTTTGCGCGCTTGGTCAAGCGCAAGTGAGCCCGAGAATGAGATGTTTTGATCATCAAAATCGTAGTTGTTTGCGTACGACGCGCCAAATTTCGTAATGACTTTTGTTGGGTCATCCGCCAACTTGTTTTTATTGTCTTTTACTCGGTGCTCGGCACCATGAGCCAGCGTACTGACCAACAAAGTCGTACACACTAACGCTAGTTTATTTTTCATTTTTAGTCCTTTGAGATGTTGAATACCCGCACTTAGCCGCGCAGATACTTTTTAAATCATCACTCACTGGGTGTGACAGAAGCGCCCTAACTACCTTAGATAGCGTGACAGCATCCAGTGCAGGTAGTTAGGGTAGAATGGCCTGTAAGGAAGGCGTTTTAGCGATTAGGAATGATTAGTTTTTCCAGTTGTAGCTCATGCTCATGAAGTACAGAGCAGGCTCATCAAAGCCAGCTTGTAAGCTTGGCGTTTCTGACGATTCCATCAAGACCGCTTCAAACGCGAAACCAATTGAGTTTTCTGAATCCAATGTGTAATCAATGCCTGTACCAATGCGGTACGCCTTGCCAGTAGGAACGGTAATATCACCGTTTGATTGGCTCTCATACATGCTGGTATCGAATGCAAAACCTGCATTCCACATCATTTTTTCATTCAGTTTGTACTGAGTACCCAATGCGATTTGGTAAGTGTCTTGTGTCTCTACGTTCAGCGTGGTTGTGTATTCGCTCCAGTCTTGCCAGTTCACGTTCCACATCACCGCTAGGTCATCATTCACTTCGTGGTAAGCACTGAAGATCAGTTGTTGCGGAGCAATGGAGTTGCTATTGTCGAATTCAAATTCGGTTTCAGAAGAGTAAGACAGACCAAGACGAGTGCCTGGTGTTGCCTCATAAAGCACACCTACTCGGCCGTTGACTTGAGTATCTTGGTCTTCGTCTAAGTATTTTTTATGCAAGCCAGAGCTAGCCAACGTCCCTTCAGCTTCTACTTCATACATACCGTACTGAATGCCAAGCGCCGCACCCACAGACCAGTGATCATTGATGCGGTAAGAAGCGGAAGGTTGAATGGTCAAGGCTTGTGTCGTTGCTGTAGGAATATCTAAATGATTACCCAAAAGACCTTCGTACTCGAGACCAAGGCCGTAGTTGCCATATAAACCAATACCCAGCGTCCATTTGTCGTTCACTTGTTGGCTGTAAAATGCCGACGCCATAGGAACAAAACCAATCACGTTGCCAGCATCGCCAGTCATCGTGTCTAGTTGCGCGTCACCGTAAAGGCCAATCAGGTTACCAGAGAAAGATTTACCAGAAACATTCGCCAGACCAGCCGGGTTTGCTGCCATTACTGAGGCATCTTGCGCACGAGCCGCCATACCAGCGGATGCCAAACCAATATCCGATGCTGTAGTTTCGTAAAGGTATAACCCACCCGCTTGCGCAGCAGCACACGTCAGTAGAGAGCTCGCAACGACGATTTTTGAAAGATTTTTCATGCTAAAACCTATTATTGTTTGGGGAACCCACGCTGCGACGGTGGTTGTATATCAATGAAAGGCATTGGCCAATCGCATACAGCGTGGGGGTGTTGTAGAGTCAGTCAGTTGAAATCAGCGTAATTGCTCGCTCACCTCAAGTTCAGTGGGTTTCTTTCGCTTAAACTTCTCGCGCAGAGATTGCATCATCACGAAGAACACCGGCGTCAGCAACGTGCCTACAAACGTAGAGAGAATCATGCCGCCGAATACCGCAAAGCCCAGTGAGTGACGAGATGCCGCACCAGCACCCGATGCAATCACCAACGGGAATACCCCCCAGATGAAGGCGAACGCAGTCATCTGTACTGCTCGGAAACGGATTCGAGCAGCTTCTTTGGCAGCATCAATGATGGATAAGCCCTTTTCTTCTCGCAGAACTTTGGCAAATTCCACGATAAGAATCGCCACTTTGGCGGACATACCGATCAAGATGACCACACCAATCTGCACGTACAAATCGAACGGTTGTCCCACCAGCAGTAGCGTGCCCATTGCGCCGAGAATCGCGACTGGAACCGCCATCATTACCGCAGCTGGAATGGTCCAACTTTCGTACTGAGCCACTAAGAACAAGTAGGTGAACAGCAAAGACAATGCGAACGCGATTGGCGCCATGTTGCCTGCTTTCATCTCTTGGTAAGTCATGCCTGACCACTCGTACGAGTAACCACTTGGCAAAGATTCTGCAGCCAGTTTTTCAATGGCTTTTACAACATCACCCGAACTGTAACCTGGCGCTGGCGCACCGTTCACAGTTGCAGAACTGAACATGTTGTAGTTCGATAAGGTATCAGGGCCGAAGATCGGCTTCACTTTCACTAGCGTTGCCAGTGACACCATTTTTCCAGAGCTTGAACGAGCAAACAGATGGTCGATGTCGTCGATGTTGTCACGGTATTGCTCTTCTGCTTGCACTTTGACTTGGTACGAACGACCAAACAAGTTGAAGTCAGAAATGTAGGCGCCACCCAACTGTGCTTGCAGTGTGCTGAAGATTTCATTCAACGGTACGCCCATCGAAATCGCTTTATCGCGGTCAATATCGATGTAACGTTGCGGAATATTCGCACGGAAAATCGAGAACGCACGCGCCACTTCAGGCAGTTGATTGATTTGGCCAACAAAATCAGCGGTTGTTTTTGCCAACTCTTGTGGAGAACGGCCCAAGTTGTCCTGCAGCACAAGGTTGAAACCATCCACCGCACCCATACCTTTGATTGCCGGCGTCGCGAAAACGAACGAAGCGGCATCTGGCGTTGAGTTCAGCATTTGGTTAACTTTATTCATCAATGCGCGTTGGTGTAGCTCAGGGTCTTTACGTTTGCTCCAGTTATCCAGTTTGATGATCAACATGCCCGAGTTTGGAATCGACGCCATGTTAATTACCGAGAAGCCCGCAACCGAAACCACGTTCTCCACACCTTCCATCTGTTTTAGCTCATCAACGTACTTCTTCATTAATGGTGCAGTACGCTGCAATGCTGCTGCGTCTGGCAAACGCATTTCGACCATGAACACGCCTTTATCTTCGTTTGGTACGAAAGAAGAAGGTACGGTCATGAACGCAAATGCCAGCACCGCAATAAGCGCGCCATAAACACCGATACTCAGCACAA
Organism: Vibrio sp. Y10_XG_PY6; assembly: GCF_024181795.1. Classification (NCBI taxonomy): domain Bacteria; kingdom Pseudomonadati; phylum Pseudomonadota; class Gammaproteobacteria; order Vibrionales; family Vibrionaceae; genus Vibrio; species Vibrio sp. Y10_XG_PY6. Next base: position 557,435 of record NZ_JAMZAQ010000001.1, on the reverse strand, counting down.
TGCGGCGGCTCAAGAAGCCAACTAAACCTTGGTATTTGCGCGTTATTGCTTCAAAACCTCGGTTAAACGCACGCAAAGGCGCAATAGGTTGTGAGTGAGTTGATTTCAACATCAACGCACAAAGCGCTGGCGTTAACGTTAATGCGTTGATCGCAGAGATCAGCACCGACACACAGATGGTGACCGCGAACTGGTTGAACATCCGACCAGAAATACCCGGCAATAGCGCAACCGGTACGAATACCGCCAACAAAATAAGCGTTGTTGCCAATACTGGCCCCGTCACTTCCTTCATAGCTTGGATCGTGGCCGGAATCGGGTCTAAATGCTCTTCATGGATAACCCGCTCCACGTTCTCCACCACGATGTTCGCATCGTCCACCACGATACCGATGGCGAGGATCAAGCCAAACAACGAGATGGTGTTAATGGTCATGCCCATCACGCCCATGATTGCGAACGTCGCAATGATGGAAACCGGAATCGCTAAGGTTGGAATGATGGTCGCTCGCCAGTTCTGCAAGAAAACGTACACAACGAAGGTTACAAGAAGTACCGCAATCACCAGCGTCTCGTACACTTCATCAATCGATGTCTCTACGTATTCGGTAGAGTCATACGCGATGTCGTAGACCAAATCATCTGGGAACGATTTCTCGTACTCTTTCATGGCCTCTTTCACGCGTTCCATCACGTCTAGCGCGTTCGCTGTCGGCAACTGGTACAAGGCCAGAACGGCGGCTGGTTCGTTATTCATACGACCATCAGCTTCGTAACCTTGTGCGCCAACTTCCACACGAGCCACATCTTTCAAGCGAATCAAAGAACCTTTCTTGCTCGCGCGGATGATGATGTTCTCGAACTCTTCCGCAGAAGTAAGGCGGCCTTTGGTTTGCAAAACATATTGATATTGCTGGTCACCCGGAGCTGGCATACCACCGATCTTACCCGCCGCCACTTGGATGTTTTGCGTTTTAATTGCACCAATAACATCGCTAGCAGAAAGCTTCAAGGTGGCCAGTTTATTTGGGTTCAACCAAATACGCATTGAGTAGTCTTTCTTACCCAGCAGCGTAATGTCACTCATACCTTCGATACGTTTTAGACGCTCAACGATATTGAGATCCGCGTAGTTAGAAAGGTAGATACTGTCGTAAGACTGTTTCGGGGAACGCAGTGTGATAACGCCTAGCATGTCGGAAGATTTCTTCTTAACCGTCACACCGATTTGGTTTACTTCTTGTGGTAGAGACGACGTCGCCTGTGCCACCAAGTTGTTCACACGAACCTGCGCCATATCGCCATCTGCGCCCACTCGGAAGTAAATACGCAATGTGTATGAGCCATCGTTACCAATCACAGAAGACATGTAAATCATGTCTTCAACGCCGTTGACTTTGGCTTCTATCGGTTGTGCTACCGTCTTTTTAACCACGTCCGCGTTTGCACCCGGATACATGGTGCTCACCGTAATTACCGTTGGAGAGATTTGAGGATACTCAGAAATTGGCAAGACTTTCAGGGCGATCATACCCATCAATGTCATCGCCAGTGAGATCACCAAAGCAAACTTCGGCCGGTGAATGAAAAATTTACTTAACATCAGTACTCACTCAGCCTTGTTCACTCTGTAGTTCAACGTCTTTCACTGTTGCACCCGGACGCACTTTTTGTAGACCATTGACGATGACTTTTTCGTTAGCCGCCAAGCCAGTCAGCACAGCACGTTTCACACCGTAGGTCTGACCGAGTTCAACGTTACGACGTGACACCACGTGATCATCACCAACCACCATGACGTAGTCACCCGCTTGGTCTTGCTGAACAGCCGCCGATGGGATAAGCAAACCATCAATGGTTTTGTTGCGCAGCTTGATGGTCAAGTTGCCATATTCACCCGGCATAAGCGCGTAAGTTGGGTTATCGAATTGTGCTTCTGCTCGAATTGAGCCTGTTTCTAAATCGATCTTGTTGCCAACGGCGTAGATCTTGCCATCAAGTGGATACAATGAACCGTCTGAAAGCGTCAGTGTTAAATCAACATCCAGTTTGTCATCGTTACGATGAGCCACATCAATGGCACTTCTTACGCGGCGGTAGAGCTTCTCATCCACATCAAAGCCAAAGCGAATTGGGTCGATTTGAGTGATCGAAACAAGAGGAACGAGTTGAATTTTCGAAATACGGTCACCCACTCGGAAGTTGCTGAAACCCACGCGGCCAGAGAAAGGAGCACGCACAGAGCTAAACTCAAGATCGAGCCTTGCTGAAACCAGCGTCGCTTTCGCCTCTTCTACAGAAGCAATCGCTGCAGCGTGCGCGGCAATGGCGTCATCGTATTGCTGCTCACTGATGCTTTTATCTTTGATGAGTTTCTTCACACGTTCTGCATCACGCGTAGTTTGAACGAGTTGCGCTTTTGCTTTTTGCAACGACGCTTTTGCATACGCCAGTGCCGCTTTGTAAGGACGGTCGTCGATTTCAAACAGCAATTGGCCTTTTTCGACCATATCGCCATCTTTAAAATGAATCGCGGTTAATTCGCCACCGACTCGAGGCATAATATCAACGTCATTTACCGCTTCAGTTCGACCGATAAAAGTATGATAAGGAGTGATTTTTGTTTCGGTTAGGGTAACGGTTTCAACAGAGGGTGCTTGGGCAGTTTTCGTTGCGATATCGCCAGTTTTGCATCCTGATAGTAATGCAGAAGATATAGCAATAGATACCAACGCAAATTTATATTTGGCTTTCATGATAAACCTACTTTATGTAGAAAGTGCTTTGGCCTAAACATTTAAATATATGGATAAACACACTTTCTATTCTGGAAATAAACGAGTGAGTTAGAATTGGTAGTTAAATTCGATACGGTGATCACCATCACCGAAATTAACGTGCTCATTCCAGTTTGCAAAGTAACGAATATTTGCGCGAGGATTAATTTGATAAGACAACGCAAACTCATGAGTTAAGATATTATCTTCACCCGCGTAATAAGTATCTTTATATTGACTAGACCCTGACAATGTATGCATATACATTGGGTTGTAGTTAATCCAGATTTTATCGGTTAATTCAATTTTTGAGTACATACCGACAACGGTGAAAGTACCTGGAATTTCGTAACCTTTGTCATCACCACTAAAATCATTAGCAATAGTGACACCCGCACCAGCTAAAGGAAATAGCTGCAACATACCAAACTTAGGTAGACCTTGAATAAAGCTATAAGATGCATCTAATTTATCGTTATCAACATCGTAGTTTACATCCAATTGACGGCCTAGACCTTTTGCGACTTCTACTTGGAAATTACGTAGTCGGAAAGAGTCAATGCTGTCATCAACATTGGCATACATTGGATCGTCATTGTCGCGAATGCCAAATAGCTCACCACCAATGCCTTTCATTTCGATGATGTTCATCGCCATGGTGCCAGGCTGGCTAGATTGGTAAGTTTGACCGATTTTGATGTTCGCGCCTTTGTCAGTAATACCAAAGCCCGCTTGGGTGTAAACCGCAAGTGGGTCAGACATATCTTGTAGTTCTTCGTCATTATTTGTCTGAGCATAAGCAGAAGACGCGAGTTGAAGGGCTGCAGCCATGATAACAACAGACGGTTTCACTAAATTCATAAAACTGTATCCATTTTAATGATTATAAAATTATTCACGTCATGAGGTCATCATAAATAGCAAGCAACACAACTCACTTTGGATAATATAAATTATCAAAGCAAATTTAATAATGACGAAACATTAGACGTTTTAATTAAAATAAAATAAAGCGTCGTAAAAGTTCAATCACTGCTACTTATATCTTATATAACTTGAAATTTGGTAAGCTTTACGAAAAAGGGAATATTAAAACTTATGAAAATTCAATTATCATTAGAACAAATGATTAATTAAATTTACCATATAAATAAGGAGTGCAATGGTGTTAGGTGATCGCGATCAAGTTTTATTTGTATCTTATATTACTCTTCAGGTAAAGAAGAGAGTTGTAATAAATTACAAATACCTTAATTTAATTAGCCTTGCAGTCAATTTAGAATAGTTACTCCACAATAAATTGAAAGGGAATCACACTCTGTGATTCCCTTTTATTTTTGAGTGCAAAAGCACCGATGCATTTCGTGAACTAAAACGCAAACGATTCGCACTATTGCAGTTTCTCTATCCCCATATTGAACAGTGCAAAGCTATAAATATCTGCATTTGTCTCAATTATTTTACGCGCTGGTGTGCCAGCACCATGTCCTGCATTGGTTTCGATGCGAATCAAGGTCGGATTTGAACCCGCCTGTTTTGACTGCAACTCAGCAGCAAATTTGTAAGAGTGAGCAGGAACAACACGATCATCATGATCACCCGTTGTAATCAATGTTGCTGGGTATTCCACCCCCGCTTTTACATTGTGCACTGGCGAATAACCTTTCAGATATTGGAACATCTCTTTACTTTGCTCTGCCGTACCGTAGTCATACGCCCAACCAGCACCTGCGGTAAAAGTATGATAACGCAGCATGTCCAGTACGCCGACTGCTGGCAGCGCCACTTTAAACAGCTCTGGACGTTGCGTCATAACTGCCCCCACTAACAAGCCACCATTCGATCCACCGTTAATGGCTAACTTGTTTGATGACGTTACCTTTTCATCAATTAGGTATTCAGCCGCCGCAATAAAGTCATCAAACACATTTTGCTTTTGCATTTGAATGCCAGCGTTGTGCCACTCTTTACCATACTCCCCACCGCCACGAATGTTCGCTACCGCGTAAACACCACCAAGCTCCAGCCAAGCCGCACGTGTCGGGCTAAAAGATGGTGTGAGGCTAATGTTGAAACCACCATAACCATATAGGATGGTTGGTGCACTGCCGTCCATCGGTGTCCCTTTTTTATAGGTGATGATCATCGGCACTTTTGTTCCGTCTTTTGAGGTGTAAAACACCTGACGAGATTCATACAAAGCTGGATCAAATGGCGCTTTAGATTTGTAGTACACCTCGCTATCACCATCTTTGATGTTCAGACGATACGTAGTGCTTGGCATCTTGTAGTTGGTGAAAGAATAGTAGACTTCGGTTTCTTCTTTTTTACCTGAAAAACCGTACGCACTACCAATATCAGGCAATTTGATTTCTCGGATGAGTTTGCCGTTCATGTCGTATTGCTTCACCATCGAGATCGCATCAACAATATAGCTCGCAAACAAGTTGCCACCCGCGGTAGAAACACGTAACACGTTCTTTGTTTCAGGAATCAAATCTTTCCAGTTTTTGGGCTGCGGCTGACTCGTATCCACCGTCACGACACGTTTGTTCGGCGCATTAAGGTTCGTAACCAAGTACAGTTTCGTGCCTTGGTTGTCTATTACCCAAGTATCAGAGCTGGTGTTATCTAAAATGGTTTTAAGCGGGCTGTTTGGCTTACTCAGATCTTTAAAGAACAGTTTGTTACCCGATGTCGATACGCTGGCTGAGATAAACAAGTAGCGTTCATCATCCGACGTATAGCCGCCAACATAACGGTATTTCTCTTCCTCAAAGCCGCCGAAAATCAGCTGGTCTTCACTTTGCTTCGTTTCAAGTTTATGAAAGTAGAGCTTGTGTTGATCTGTCTTCGCGGAGAGTTCACTCCCCTGTGGCTTGTCATAACTTGAGTAATAGAAACCTTGATTGCCGAGCCAACTGATGCCGCTGAACTTAATATCCACCAGCGTTTCACCGACTGGCTTTTTGGTTTCTGTGTCTAACACAATGACTTTGCGCCAATCGCTACCGCCTTCCGAAATGCTGTATGCGACCAAAGAACCGTCTCGTGAAAAACTCACTCCCGCTAACGATGTGGTGCCATCCTCACTAAAAGTATTTGGATCGAGGAAAATTTCTGCTTCACCATCACCTAGCTGCCGATAAAGCACATCTTGGTTTTGTAAACCGTCATTTTTGTAGAAATAAGTGAACTTACCCTCTTTGAACGGTTGGCTTTGCTTTTCGTAGTCCATGAGCTTAGTGATGCGCTCTTCAATCTGCTCGCGGTAAGGGATTTTCGACAGATAATCAAACGTCACTGCATTTTGTGCCTTCACCCATTCTGCGGTTTCTGGGCTGAGATCGTCTTCCAACCAACGATAAGGATCACTCACTTTTGTACCAAAGTAGTCATCGACAACATTCACTTTTTGTGTGGTTGGGTACGTGATGGCTTTCGGGGTTACCTGTTCAACCGACGATTGCGCCGCTTCATTTGCATGCGCCACAGACAACACACTTCCGAGTGCGAGAGCCGTTGCGAGTGCTAAGGTGTTCTTTTTCATGAAATTCCTTTTTATTTTTCTGTTGTCTTTTTGTGCAATACATCAGAACTCTACGATATATCGACAAAATGAATCTAATTTCATTAAACGAGTTGTGAAAGCCATCCTAACTCCCTCATTTCCTGCGAATTCTACATATCGGTAAGTGGAAGTGTAGAGCTTAGGAACAACGCTGAAGAGCTACGATGGCGTTTACTCTCTTTCGTTTAATTCAGTTCGATTTGACGCAAAACCCCAGACTCAGAAGCGAAATCTTGGTCGTGACTAATCAGAACAAATCCACCTTTGTATGCATTGAACGCCTGACTAAGCATTATTTTTGACTCGAGATCGAGATGGTTATCTGGTTCATCAAGCAGCAGCAAAGGCTGGGAGTGTTGATGGCTGACGATCAGCATTGCGAGCTTCATTTTCTCGCCACCGCTTAGTACGCATCCCAACCGAAACACAGCGTCTCGACGAAAACCGATCCCCGCCAGTAAGGTTCTCGCTTCACTTTCCGTCATCTCTTGGCAGGTCTCGATTACGTTCTCAAGTAACGAAAGATTTGGATTCACTGCGCCAAAGTGTTGGTCGAGATAATACAAGGGAGTATTCACTTGCAGCTCACCACTGAGCAACGACAACTCGCCAAGCAACGTCTTTAACAAGGTTGACTTTCCGCAGCCATTTTTCCCTTTGAGATGGACTTTATCGTTCGCAAAAATCTGCAAAGTGATAGGAGTAGAATCCCCAAAAGGCAATATACCTTCTTGTATCGACAACACTTTTCTCGAACGGTTCGGATTATCTGCAAGATAAAGCTTTTGCGCTTTGAGCTGCTCATGTCGCGATTGCAACGCCCGCTCTTTGGCTTGTAAATGCACTTGTCTGAGTTGCTCATTCTTATTGCGATTTGAGGCGCTGGCGGTCGCGCTATCCTTTTTGCCATCAAGCAAAATTTTGGGCTGACTGCCGTCTTTGCGCAGTTTGTTCCCTTGCGCGGCGCGTTGGTCTGCTTTTTCGCGATTTTTCTGGGCTTGCTCAGCTAACCGTTTTTTCTGTTTATCGACCTGCGCTAACTGCCTTTCGACCGCTTGTAGCTCAGTGCGTTTTTGCTCGGCATACACATCGTAATTTCCACCAAAAACCTGTAAGCCTAGGCCCGAGATTTCCCAAATTTCCTCCATTGCTCGCAGCAGCTCACGATCGTGACTTATGAGTAAAATCGCGCCACCGAAATGCCTCATAGACTCTATCAACCATTGTTTCGCCTCGGTATCGAGGTGATTGGATGGCTCATCGAGAATCAAAAGTTCCGTTTCGTTTTCAAACAACTGCCATAACTGCAAACGCGCCAACTGACCACCACTGAGCCGAGCACATGAGAAATCAGGGTCTTGCGGCAAGCCCATCGCAGCAAGCTGCTGTTTGAGTTTCAGTTCAATATCCCACTGTTCGCCAACCAGTTCGAACCAATGCTCAGAAACATCACCTTGTTCAATCTGCTTTAAAGCATGCAAGACCGAGTCTGTTCCCAGAAACTGGGCGATCGATTGCTGACCTGAAAGCAAATCAGACGGCTGCTGGCGATACATCATGAAAGAAGAGGGAGAAGTCACAACACCGCTGGCAGGTTGAGTTTCGCCCGCCAAAATGGAAGCCAAAAGCGACTTACCGATGCCATTGCGCCCAACCAAACCAACACGTCGTTTAGTCATGGAACAAGAAATAGACTGGAATAGCGTCTCGCCATTATCAAACTGATGGCTAACATTAAAAGCTTGTAAAACTGGCATAATTTGCCTCCTGTATGACAGGGACAACAGCCGTAGCTATGATTTGAGATTGAAACAAAACGCGTGCACAAACGCATTAAGCTTTATGTACAGCTCGACGATAAACGTCAAATCAAAAAGTCGTCTTGTTGCAAAGAAATATCGGAAAGTGAGCTACGCCTACTAACCCTGCAGATCCAAAAAATAAGTAAAAATATGGATAACAGGTTTAGTTCTTCATGTGGGCGTAATCTCCTAGAGAAATGATTTGCGAAGTTTAGCGGGTTTTCTGACTAAAAAGCAAGCAGCATTATTTATCAAAACTTTGAACGATTTCGAGATCTTATCTACACAAATTTTGCCCAAGCCATACTATGCTTACAGTAAAGCTAATCCACATAAGGGCGTGGTAATGAAATACAAACATATCCTTGTTGCACTCGAACTGTCCGATGAGAGCACTGTTCTGATCGACAGAGCCGTAGCGATGGCTAACTATCTCGACTCCGATATTTCATTCATCCATATTGATGGAACTCACGGGGAAATTTATCGTGAGCTCGTAGACATTAAAGAGAACCCAGACCAAAGGCCGCTGAATGAGCACTCTATGGAATGTTTGAGAACATTCAGTGAGTACATGGATTATCCACTCAAACACTTCTTCGTGGGTACTGGTGATTTAGCCGATAAGCTCGAAATTACCATCAAAGAGCAAGAAGTGGACTTGTTGATTTGTGGACATCATCAAGATTTCTGGAGCAAAATCATTTCCTACTCAAGACATCTTATCAACAAGTCACCAGTCGATATTTTAGTCGTTCCTATTCATGATTAATTAAAATTTGACGCTTGCCAAAACCACCAACTTATTTGGTGGTTTTTTATTGATATTGAAACAGCTTAAGCACTTTTCCAAGCTAGCTTGACGGCCATTTATGAGTTACATTTTCTAACCAACCTGCGCTCCTACTGGGCATGGTTATTTAGATAGCAAGGATCCTTATGGCGAATAAAAAAGTATTAATTCTCTTTGCTCATCCTTCCCAGCATCGTTCAGAAGTGAATACTCCACTTTTCAAAGAAGCTCAAAAAATTGAAGGCGTGACATGTGTTGATCTCTATGGTGAATACCCTCGTTTCGATATCAATATCGACCGTGAACAACAACGCTTGCGTGAGCATGATGTAGTGGTTTTTCAATTCCCACTATATTGGTATTCAACCCCAGCAATTTTAAAAGAGTGGCAAGATCTGGTTTTGGAGTATGGCTTTGCTTACGGCACTGAAGGAACCGAACTACAAGGTAAAACCATGCTGTGCGTACTTTCGGCCGGCGGCAAGGAAGAAGCCTATAAAGCCGAAGGCTACAACCATTTTACGATTCGGGAACTGCTCGCTCCTATTGAGCAAATGTCAGCGCTCACGGGTATGCACTACATTGCGCCTCTTGCTTTGTTCGGCGCACGTACTGCCGAAGAAGAAGGACGAATTCCCCGTCATGTCGAACGGTACAAAAGCCTGCTAACAGCATTAGTCGAAGATAGACTGGATGTTGAAGCAGCTGCGTCATTAATCAAACTCAACAGCGCACTTCCGAAGCTCATCAAGGAGGCTTCATGACAGGGATATTCTTACAAGCCTTCGTGTATTTGATTGCCGCTGTGATTGCGGTACCACTTGCCAAGCGTTTAGGGCTCGGTTCCGTTTTAGGTTACCTCATCGCTGGTGTGGTAATTGGTCCAATTATCGGTTTAGTCGGTGAGGAAACAACGACAATTCAGCACTTTGCCGAATTTGGCGTGGTGATGATGCTATTCCTAGTGGGGTTAGAGCTAGAGCCTAAAATGCTCTGGTCAATGCGAAATCGTTTAATGGGCTTAGGCGGTCTTCAAGTTGGCGGTACCATCGCGGCGATTATGGGTATTGCCCTGTACTTTGAGCAGCCTTGGACCATTGCCTTAGCCATCGGTTTGATTTTCGCCCTCTCTTCTACCGCGATTGTTTTGCAAACTTTTAGCGAAAAAGGGTTAACGAAGACAGAAGGCGGACAAAACGCGTTCTCTGTTTTGCTTTTCCAAGATATCGCTGTTATCCCGATGTTGGCCTTTATTCCATTGCTGGCCCTGCCGGAGTTAGTCGAACAAGCACAAAATGCTGTTCAAACGGCTGCGCAGCATCATGACGATTTAAACCTCGTGGCCGATTTACCGGGCTGGGCGTACGGAATAGTCATCACAGCATCGATAGCGATTGTTGTCGTTGGTGGTCACTTTTTAAGTTGAGCTATGTTGCTAGCTCTGGGCTGCGTGAGATTTTTACCGCCACCGCATTGATGCTGGTGATCGGCATCGCAGCACTGATGAGTTTGGTTGGCTTATCTCCTGCTTTAGGAACTTTCTTGGCTGGCGTTGTATTGGCGAACAGCGAATTTCGCCACGAGTTAGAGTCCAATATCGAACCATTTAAAGGGTTGTTGCTGGGTCTGTTCTTCATCACCGTCGGCGCAGGGATCAATTTCTCGGTTCTATTTGGTGACTTCTGGTTGATCATGGCACTGACCATTGGCGTGATGGTATTGAAAGCCTTGGTGCTATTTATTCTCGCGCTGATATTTAGAGTGAAAGGCAGCAACCGCTGGCTGTTTACCTTAAGCTTGGCTCAAGCGGGTGAATTTGGTTTTGTGTTGCTAAGCTTCTCTGTGCAAAACCACGTCATTCCGTTTGAACTCTCGCAAACTCTTGCGCTGGTTGTTGCTATCTCAATGTTCTTAACGCCAGGCTTGTTCATTCTATTTGACAAATTAATACTGCCGCGTTTTGAAACTCAATCAAACGAAAGAGAAAGCGATACGATTGAAGAAAAAGGCACAGTAATCATCGCTGGTATCGGCCGTTTTGGTCAGATTGTTAACCGCTTGCTTGTTTCTAATGGTGTAACAACAGTGGTGCTCGATCACCAAGCCAACCAAGTTGATAACATGCGCCAGATTGGCACTCGTGCTTATTTTGGCGATGCGACTCGACCAGATATGCTGCACACTGCAGGCATCGAGCATGCGGCTGCGTTGGTCGTCGCAATTGATAACCAAGAATCGAGTGTGGAACTGGTGAAGTACGTCAAACACACGTACCCCAAAGTAATGGTGATCGCACGCGCCTTTGACCGTGGTCACGGCTATCTTTTGCGTCAAGCTGGGGCTGATATTATTGAATCGGAAACCTACCATTCCGCATTGGAGATGGGCGGTCACACGATGAAAGCACTTGGTATTCATCCCTTCTTTGTTGAGCAGCAAAAAGCGACATACAAGCGTGTTGAAGCACGCAAGTCCGAGATACTCTACAAAGCTTGGGAAGATGATTCTGAAGGCGAACGTTATGACAACAATTTCCGACAACTGTTTATTCAGTTAGAGGAAAAAATGGCGGAAGAGATGCAAAAAGATCGCCATGACAAACTCTCGCGCTCAGAACGTGGTTGGACGCCACCGCCGAAAGGTTACGCCGATGACTTCAATGAAGATAACGTTCAAGAACTAACACCGCCGAGAGAAGAGCCGATCTGACGGTAACTTGATCAATATTAAAAACCTCCCGTTTGGGAGGTTTTTCTTTTTCAGTACAGAGCCACATGCCGTGCAGGATAAAATGATCTTCTCACGAGATTACATAAGATCATTCATTAAAATCTCATACTCTTCGTTTGCTTCTTCCACTAAGTGAGAAAGCTCTAACGCATCAGTAACTGCAAGATTGAACTGCCACGGAGTTTTGTCTTCTTTACCACAGATTCGAGTTTCACACCCACGGCTCTCAAAAGACAAATCATCAAACTCTGTGGTATGACGCTCTTGAAGTTCTACAATCTCAACTTCTAATTTACCGACAGGGTTAACTTTAACGTGAGCATGTAAATCTGAACTGTTAGACAAACAATAATCTCTATGAACCGCAATCATGGCCGCCTCCTTGGTCTGCCAACTAACAACTCACCCATGAGTGTAGACGAGGGAGTTTGAACGTGGGGTGAAATAATAATGAAGATTGATCTGTCTCATTGGAGTAGACCATTATTGTTGTGCTGGTATGAGCCGGTATGAATCTCATCTGATTTAAATCGTTCCTAGATCACAAGAGTTGGCATTTACCGAGACTTTCCCTATTATCGAAACAAATTTACTGTAGTCATTCTTTAGAGGTCAGTATGGAGCTTGAAGCCGTCGCTAAAGCACTAAAAGAGTTAGGTCATCCTACTCGTTTAAGTATTTACAAAGAAGTTGTCAAAGCGGGATACAAAGGTATCGCGGTAGGCGGCGTACAAGAAAGGCTTGGCATTCCTGCATCCACTCTCTCTCATCATATTTCTAGTCTAGCCTCAGCCGGGCTTCTCACCCAACGTCGTGAGGGGCGAACCCTTTTTTGCGTTGCAGAGTACCAATGTTTAGATGATGTGATCGGCTTTTTAAAGGCTGAATGTTGCGTTAATGAGTGCTCATAACCTCATAGCAGAGGCGAAAGACTTCGGTTTTACATTAGACTTTACCCGTTCTTGAATGACCGCCGATAAATATAAACACCGAGCTCGCTAAGCTCGGTGTTTTATTTTTTAGTTTTCGACGAGCAACATTGAGGCTTTAGGTGGCACAATTAACTTACCGTCAGATGGAACGTCCTGATCCGTCATCAAATCCACCCAGTCACCATCCATTTTCAATGCCAAAGACTGCTGACGCTGCGATTTATTAAGCACGACAATGCCTTTGCTCCCTCGCTTAAATACCAGCATATCATCGTTACCTTCAAGAACACTCATCGACTCGCCATGCGTCATATTATGGAATTGGATCATTTTCGCCATTCGCGGATCGTTCCATGCGCCTTGCCATCTTGGCTTGCCATTTTTATCTGTAATACCGCTAGTGTTTAAGTCGGTATAAACCAATGGCACACCACCATCGCGGCCTAGAATGTAGGCATAAGCTAACCATTCATTTTCCTCATCCATGATCAGATCAAGAAAAACGTCATTGTTAGGAATGTCATGCGTGACAACAAATGTAATCGCGCGACCAGGCGAAAGGGCCTGACCGAAACAGTATGGGTCAATCAACGACTTGAAACTGCCCTTTTTAGCAAACGCCTTAAAAATGGTCGAGAACAACGGGAAATCGTAAGCGCCTAAGCGTGTTTCCTGTAAATACGGCTCAAGAAACAACTGATACTCTTCTTCTGTCGCACCGCCATCAGTAATAATTTCGCCAAATATATGCACATCGCGTGTGATGTCGTCTGTCCAAACACGTTTAAGATGCTCTAACGTCATGTGTTTCGCGGCATCAATACGAAAACCTTTCACACCAATGGCTTTCAGTGCTTTTAGGTAAGCGCGTTGCTGCTCAACGACATGGTCACAAACACGGAGGGTTGGCAAGCCAGGATCGGTTGGTCCACCTGTGATGCGTCCATTTTGTACCTGCCATTTATCTTTCCAGTCTTTAATACCGAACGCTTCAACAAAGTCCTCTTCATCAAAAAGCGGTTGAGATAAGTCGCCAAATAACGTTAGCGACTGATATTTCTGTTTGTTTTGTTGGTATTCCTCCAAGACCTCTTGCCTTGGGTATTGGAGGTCTCGGCGAAGGTGGGCCTCATTTGCCATATGGTTAAACACCACGTCAGCGTAAACCCACACGCCAACTTGCTCCAGTTCACGAACCATACGGATAAAGTCTTTGGTATCACCCAACGCATTGTCGATGACACGGTAATCTTGAGGTTGATAGCGCTGCCACCAGCGATCATCGTGGGCGCTTTTCATTGGTGGCGAAACCAACACGGAGCCGTAACCTAGCTCGTGGATTTCTTTTGCTCGTTGGGCAATGTCAGCATACTTCCAATCAAACGCATGTAAGATAACATTCGCACCGAATGATTGTATTTCCTGTGAGCCACTCATGTTGTTCTCCTACTCGTTTTCACTCACGATTACTTGTTTGCATTTTTTTGTGAGTGAATTCAATAGTCGAAATTATAAGAGCTATTCATCAGACGCCCTCACCCTTTTCGCCCTAACTCAAGGCTGAAAATGAAGGCGTAGTGACTCCTCCATTGCATAAGTAGAAACGATTCTGGACGTAAACGAGTAGATGACATTCAAGCACACCGCACATAAAACACACTAAACCATTGTTTTGTATTGCAAAAAATTGCATTCAAAATATATGATAGAAAATGCCCGGGTACGCCCTAAAGGAGGCCAAAGACTAAAAACAGCCAAACCACTCTATTGAGTAACTAATTTTTAATAAAGTGAAACTGGCAGGTGGATCACGTTTGGCGCGTATTCAAAACAGCCCCCTTCTGCGTATCCAACCTTAAAACATGGAAGATTACCGTTTGTATCTATCCCGAAATGACTTCAAAATGCGGAACTTAGCTTATGCCTATTGGTATGAATTACCTTGGAGGGTAATCATGAATATCAAAGAGTTTTCTAGCCTCGTCGGATTGTCTGCTCATACACTTCGATACTATGAAAAAATTGGCTTACTTAAACATGTCCATAGAAACGCGAGTGGGCATCGAGTGTATAGTGCGAAAGATCTAAGCTGGATTAGCTTCGTAAAGCGATTAAAAGAAACTGCAATGCCGCTTGAAGAGATTCTGGAATATGCAAAATTAAGGGAAGTCGGCTCAGAGTCTGTACGACAACGCCAAGCCTTGCTAGAGCAACATCAAGAAAACCTCAAGATCCACATTGAACAGCAGCAGAAGCGCTTAACGGCTCTAGAAGAAAAAATTGCCTTGTATAAAAGCGGAAAAGTTCGTTGACTTAGAGTTAACTCTAAGGATTAAGGTATGTTTGCATTTATTCACTAGGAACATATCAATGGAACAATCACGCTTTAACAAAGGATTAGAACTACTCTCTCACATTGATGGCGACGCTGGTCATAACGTCATCGAAAGCTTACAAGATATTTGCCCAGATTTAGCTCAGTACACCATTGAGTATCCGTTTGGCGATATTTATGCTCGTCCAGGCTTAGACCTAAAATCGAGAGAAATCGCAACCGTCGCCGCGCTAACGGCAATGGGGAATTGTTCGCCACAACTGAAAGTACATCTCAATGCAGCACTGAATGTAGGCTGCAGCGAGGCTGAAATTAAAGAAGTCATCTTACAGATGTCCGTCTACGCAGGGTTTCCAGCGGCATTAAACGGCATGTTTGCCTTCAAAGAAGTGCTGGCGGAAAGAGCAGAGTAATCACGACGTTGAAATCAATTTAAAGGCAATTAAAAACGGCCCTTGGGGATCGGGCCATGATTTAAACAACGAGTGAATTAGCGTTCAGGGGTTTCAAGCAGTTTAACCGCGCAATCTACCGCGTTGTTAATGCCTTGACTACTCTCCAACTTGCCTGAACTTGCAGGACCAAGGGCACAAGAATACAAAGCCAGCTGCTTATCGAACGGCAGATCCAACTGTTCATATAGATTTTGTCGGATTCTTGCATGTTGTTCTGGTTCTTGGTTAGCAAGGCTAATCAACGTTTCATAAATAAGCGTTTTCATGTCATTCCCTTTTCACTTTATTGCACGGGGTGCATATATATTGTATCCGTTTGGGAAGCACAAATCAGAAGCTAGGTCACAGAACGCGTCGCTAAAAAAGTTTATGTGCGCGGTAAATTGTAATACAAACCTAAAGCCGTTTAGAAAAAGAGCAAAGGATAACTCGATAAATCAGCCGATTAACTGGCATTCGCCGCTGTTTGATCACAATGGCATCCGATACAAACAAAAACGCCGCTCTATGAGCGACGTTTTTTATCTCAATTTCAGCTAATCGAGCATGTTTTAGTTGAAGTGCACTAACATTTCAACGTCATCACCTTGTTCTGGTGCTTGAAGAGAGAAGTGCACATAACCCGCTTCAGTAACAGGAATCGCAAGGTATTCGTTGCTACCTGCATAGTTGGACACGTACTCGTGTTGCTCAACCGTAGGCCAATGCTCTCTGCTGGCGTATAGATCGACATTACCAGTTTGAGAGTGGGCCGTTAGCCATACACGAATCTCTTCAACACCTTCAGGTACATACACTGCAGCATAACGCTGCTTGTGAACGGTCAGCATTTTTGCTTCACCAGACTCTAGTACCAGCGGTGCCAAATCGTCTTGCACTTGTGTTGGCGGTGTTTGCGCTTCAACGTCTAAAGCAGCCACAAGATTCACAGAGTCATAGCTATCACGGCCAGTTAAACTGATGTAGTAACGACCTGCTTTCACGTAACCATCCTGCTCTGGCTCAAATACAATCTCTTCATTGCTGCCATCGCCATACTGGCTCATTTCAAAGTCGTAGTAATGCGCAACTTTGTTGTAGCTCATGTAAAGATCCGCATCCCCCGCACCTTCAATAGATACATTAAAGCGAACGGTGTTGGCTGGTACGTCAACGTAGAACAGTTTTTCACTGTATGCTTCGCCCCTGAGTTGAAGGCTTTGGTTCGCCGTCAATTCGGTCACTTGTGCTTCAGGTTCTGTTGGTTCTATTGGCTCTTCTGGGTCAGTAACTGGTTGCTCTGGCTCCACTTCTAACGTATCCAACCAGCGTTCAAACTCTGCGTCATATTGTTGACCTAATGTCGTCACCTGTTGCGCCCACTGTTCAAACTGACCAGTGCGCGACAACGCCAACAAGCTTTCTACGTCTTGCGGATGATTTTCTAACATGAATCGAACGGCCAAGTAACCCCAACGATAGATACGATTAGTATCGTGAGAATATGTGGTATCAAACACAGTTGAAAGGCTCAATTTACCGCCTGCAATCAGTTCGATCGCAGCTTGGTAGCCTTGTTTGTAATGCATGTATTCAGCAAAACCTTCCAGCCACCACACGATATGACCGTGGGCTAAGTTATCACTGAATGAGCCGTACTGGTTAAATCGCGCGTCCAAATAGTGCGTGTACTCATGCTCTAGATTCAAAATCGATAAATCTTCGCCATTCGCATAGCGATAAGCCACGAAACGGGCGGTATTGTCCGCTTTTGATGGATTCCCTTCAAGGTACTGACCACCGTTGTCCGTTGTATTACCAAACAGGAACGAAGAATAATCAACGTAGCTGTCGTTGCTAGCAAACACCGCCACCTCAACACGATCATTCAAGTCATCAGCGACAGGTTGATTGCCCGTATTCGCCACTTGATGGAAGTCGGCTTCTTTCGCAGCCAGTACTTCACACGCTTTCGCAGCTTGAGCATCGGTTAGATCTTCAGAGCGAATGATGGCAGGTCCCTGACACTCAAAACGATTTGGCATCACGCGCGCTGCTAGATCTTGCTTCGCTTGGTCTAGGTCCAGACCGTTTAAGCCTTCAGGTGCGTAGTAGCTCATCATCTCTACGGCAGCAAGCCACAGTTTGTCATGCTCACTACCTAATGGGTAACGCTGCATCACTTGTTGCATCACAGCCAAGGATTTGCGTTTGGTCTCCTGATCTGGGCTCGCGAGCAAACGACCAGTTTCACGTAATGCATTGAAAACAATAAAGCTCGCATCCGTATCCAATGCCCAAGCGTTATCAGATGCGAATCTCGCTAATGTATCAATATGGTGAGTATTGTTTGCCATGTAGCGGTAGAACTCATCGTTTGCTACATGACCTGCCATAGAACGGAACAGGTTGTTTAAACCATCGACCCATTGCGTGTCCTGCGCGGTTTCACGGTTAAAGTGCATCAACGCGGCCATCATGCTATCCATGGTCAGCGGCAACTGCTTCACGTTATCAACCATCAAAGTCAAGCTCTTCATTGCGCCAACTTGTTCACGGCCTTGATCCAAAGCATGAGGGTTGTTAAGGAATAGGTTCGTCGACTGAGCAAAACGCTGACTCAACGCTTCTGAAAACTCAGGTGTACCTGTGCCAGCATTGTAACGAACGTAGTATGCAGCACGAATAAACTCGCCCAGATTTTCTAGAACACGAGCTTGCTCTGCTTCTCCACGATAGCGGGCAATTTCTTGATCCAACGCGACTTGGATACGGCTTAAGCTCGCTTCGCTGTAAATATCTTTCAGCGTTGCGGAAGGAGCTGAAAACCAAGCGTGGTAGCAATCATACTCTGCACCAGAAACGGCAGCAGCCAAGTCTCTCGATTGTTGTAAATCAGCAACAGCGCACTGGTTTTGTGCAAAAGAGAAGCTAGACACACTCGCTAGCATACAAGCAAGCGCCAATCGATGGCGCGGGAAAAAACGGATATGAGACATAACAACACTCATTGATTATTAACATACATTGAGTGGGGGTTTATATTCTTTACAGCTCAAACAGTGAAATCAGTGTCATAAAATTTATGAAATTGCTCCCAAAAATAGGCTTTTTACTCTAAATTTATGGGATCAATCCCAACCCAAGATTTCTCACAATTATCAATAAAAACATTAATTTACCTTTTTCTAAATAACGACTTTATGAGGAAAATTGCCCTTAAACGCCCCCCTTAACTCTTCCAGATGGAGTTCACGACAATCAAAGGTTCTAAATTAAATTTTGATGCTTGATACCATCTATTTTTATTTGTGACTCATTCCCAATAAGTCATCGAGTGCATATCAAAAGGTTGGCATTAATGGTAAATTCTCCGCCAAATCAAACACATTTACTCCTCGAGCCATTGATGAGTGAATAAAGCAGATATTTGGCTAGGGATAATACATGTCACTTTGGGGATTTTTGGGAGCGGGGATTGCCTACTTCATGACAACGTTTGCCTTTGTTTTTGGCGGCATTTTTTGGTTGTGTGCTGAAGGTAATACATTAAGAGAAACAAAGCGCCAGTCATCAATAATGTCCGGGATTATTGCTTGTACTATTGGAACTTGGGTGCTTGCTTTTGGTGTTTACGTTTACGGTTACTTTTGGGATAACTCTTCTCACTATTATTTTTATTTGCTCGCTCCATGGGGACTTGCCATTTTTGGGGTAAAACTTCGTAACCGCTGGGTTAAGCAATACGCGCGTGTAAAACACGCAAAAGAAGAACAGTGGCAAAAGCGCTGGCGAGAATTATTAGGGGAAGATACTGAAGATCTTCCACCATATACACATGATTACGAGCTCTACTCGGGCATTTGGCAAGCCAATGAAGCGCTCCGAGAACAGTGTTTTGCAGCCCTTCCTCACGGGAAAGCAGTCTACGAGAGAGTGAAAGCCTTCCAAACGATGGCCTCCCCCGCTGGTGACATAAACAATCAAGTTTTGCTGAGTAAACTCGATCAACTAGAGGATGAAATCATTCAAGTTCTTGAGCAACACTCGCAAAAGAAAGTAAGCATTGAAACTGGCGCAGGTACTTTACGCAAAGAGTCAAAACGCAATGTTTATCACCATGAGAATGGCTCAACAGAAGAGCAACTGTACGACTCAATCAACCTCCAACATGATTTGGATCGAGAGCTACGCAACATTATTTATGATCGGCTCGGTTACGATGGCGAAGATGAGTACTTTTTCCTCCAAGCGCCACTCGAAGAGCTTACCGAGAATGAAACCGCAATCAACTGGATGCTCTGGGGTTTAGTAAGCGACCATTTTGCTGTTGACCCATACCAAACGGCGTTGGATCTCAGCCTAATGAATGCGGAACCAAGATGGGGCCAAAATGAACGGTTTGTAATGATTACGGCTCAATAAACGCAAGTACTAAGTCTAACTTTAATACAACCTATTCTGAGACCACCCTCGCGTTGGTTAACTTAGCCAATAAGCCGCCAACGCGATCACGCATTTCACGTCTGTCTACAATCATATCTAATGCACCATGTGCCAATAAAAACTCACTTCTTTGAAACTCGTCTGGTAACTTTTCACGTACCGTTTGTTCAATAACACGCCTTCCCGCAAAGCCGATGCTTGCTTTAGGCTCACCAATATTGATGTCTCCCAACATGGCTAAACTCGCCGAGACGCCACCATAAGTTTGGTCCGTCAATACTGAGATATAGGGTAATCTGTGCTCAGATAAGTGGTTTAACGCGGCGCTGGTTTTTGACATTTGCATTAGTGCTACCAAAGACTCTTGCATGCGCGCCCCTCCGCAAGCAGAAAAACACACTAGCCCAGATTTTGTATTAATCGCAGTTTCAACGGCGCGGACAAATTTCTCGCCAACCACCGCCCCCATCGAGCCAGCCATGAAAGAGAATTCAAACGCACAAGCTACAATAGGCAAGCCTAGCAACTTCCCCTGCATCACAACCAAGGCATCTTTTTCTCCAGTCGTTTTCTGCGCGATGGCAATTCGCTCTTTATATCGCTTTAAGTCTTTAAAACCCAAAATATCCTGCGGTTCCAACTCACTTGCCAACTCTTGCTGTGTTCCATGATCCAGAAAAGTGTTCAACCTTTGACGTGCCGCCATTCTCATGTGATGAGAGCACCTAGGACATACTTCCAAATTCTCTTTTAATGCCGCGCGATAAAGTATTTGTTCACATTCGGGGCATTTTGTCCAAACGCCCTCAGGAATAGACGCTTTGCGCGAACCTATTATATTCTTATTCTCAAATAACCTTTCTAGCCAACTCATGTGTACCTCATTATTTATCACCTCGTAGCAGGACATCTGCATCGTTTGCCCGCTCTGACTTTTAAATAAAATTGTATGCAACTCAGTCTGAGGATAAAGTGCAATATGCTGGCTTGATAATCCAATAAAGTGGGACAATAGAATGTTTGATAACGTCGACCAAACCTGGTTAAAAAGTTTTCACTGTGTTTATGAGAACAACAGCTTTAAGCGAGCCGCTGAGTGTTTGAATATACCAACATCGAATGTCAGCCGACATATTGCCCTGCTTGAAGAAAAGTTAAACATCAGGTTGTTCAATAGAACGACAAGGCGAATGACACCTACCGAGGCAGGAGAAGAACTCTATAGCAGCACTCGTCCATTATTAGAACAACTCAACAACGCTCTAGAAACCGTGACTCGCCACTCGCACACAGTAACGGGAGAGCTACGTATTCTTATGCCAGACACACCTGTACTGGCCAAAGCGGTTGTCACCTTTTGCACGCAATACCCTTCAATCTCTTTGTCTTGCGATACAACGCTAAACCCTAAAGATGAGGTTATTGACAGCTTTGATGTCATTTTGAGTTTTCATAGAGGGACTTTGTCTGACAGCAACTGGGTAGCAAGGGAAGTAAAACGCTGGCCCAGTGCTATTTTGGCAGCACCTCAACTGCTTAATAAGTACGCCAGCCCTTACAAAATTACGGATTTAAATCATGTTCCCTGTATCACGACACTTACTGCAGTAAATGGTGCTCCCTGGGTGTTTAAAAACCCTGACGGAGGTCATATTACGCAAACAGTACAATCCTCGTTCAAAGTAAACAGTGGCCATCTCGCTAAATCTGGCGCGTTATCAGGGCTTGGATACGCAATACTTCCAATAGAATCATGCAAAGGTGAGATCGAGAGCGGCAAGCTTGAAGTCATCCCTCTAGAATACGAACCTGAAGATTTAGTGCTTTATGCGTTTTACTCTTCTAGAAAGCACTTAGCCAAGAAAATCTCTATGTTTGTTGAGCACTTAAAACAACTCGCGAAACTTAACGCCTAGTTAATCACTAATCATTTATCCCAATAACTATAAAAACTGGCATAGTAGAGCAATTCGACATGAGATTTTCTCAAATAAAAAAGCCAAAAAGCCAGCAATCGAGATTTACTGGCTTTTGCAAAAGGATTTCCGTTGGCGTTTAAATTCTAAACGCTCCTACGTGACGATCGAGAGTTCTCGATAATTCCGCAAGTTGTTGACTTGATTCTTCCAATTGCTCACTCGCCGTTAGCGCGTTTTTCACGGAGTGACTGACGGTATCCATATTCATGTTAATTTCATTTGCTACCGTCGATTGCTGTTCTGTTGCCGTTGCCACCTGAGTATTGATATCCAAAATGGTGGTCACTTGATCTGCAATAGCCTCTAGTGCTTGTCGAGCGAGCTCCGTTTCTGCAGTGCCTTCTTCAATTAGGGTTCTACTATTACTCATTGAATTAACCGCACTTTGGGCTTCGGTTTGCAACTGATGGATCATGTTGTCAATTTCATCAGTGGACTGAGCCGTTTTAGTTGCAAGATTACGAACCTCGTCTGCCACTACGGCGAAACCTCGTCCGGCATCACCGGCGCGCGCTGCTTCAATAGCGGCATTTAACGCCAATAGATTCGTTTGCTCAGAGATCCCTCTAATGACTTCGAGAATACTACCAATCGACTGAGTGTTGTCCGCAAGACTTACGATAATATTGGAAGTACTGTTCATCTCGTTTTCAAGATTCGTCATCGCCGTCTTAGTGCGTTCTAGCGTCTTGTAGCCATCTTGAGTCTCATTACTTGCCGTGCTCGCAGCACTTGCTGCACCAGCAGCATTTGACGCGATTTCGTTGACGGTCGCGATCATTTCGTTCATAGACGTGACAACCAGCATGGTTTGCTCATTCTGCTCCTGCCCTCTTGCAAGCGCTTGTTGAGATTGTCCACGCAGTGCGACAGCGGAACCATTCAGCTCTATACCAGTATTTACAACTTGTGTAATGATTTCATGTACCTTGCCAACAAACACGTTGAACGCCGAAGAAATTTGTGCGACTTCATCATTACCTTTTGCTGGCAAACGAACCGTTAAGTCTCCGTCACCTTTCGAGATGTCTTGCAACGCCTCCTTAAGCGCAGAGAGCGGTCGCATCAGCTTGTTGAGTAGCAGCGATAGAGCCAAAACACACAGAACGAAGATCACCACCATGGAAATCAGTTGGGAAGTAATAATTCCATTCGTCGCTTGGCTTACCTCTGTAATAGGAATACCAATATCAAACGTGCCGTACAACTGACCATTCACGTAGATCGGCGCCATGATATCAAACACCCACACTTTCTGGACATCGGCATACCACTTTGAATACTGTTGTACCCCCTTGGTTGCACCTTCAACGGTGTAGTTATCATTGTAGGTTTTATTTAGCTTTTGCTTATCACTGTGAGCAACCGCCGTCACATTGCGATCAATTACGACTGCATAGCTTACGTCTGAACGTTGTTTCAAATCCTCAACGAGCGATTGTAAGTCTTGCATTGGATTGGCTGAGTTCTCCAAAATATAACTTGCATTTCCTGCTAAAAACTCAGCTTGAACTTGGGATTTGTTTAAGATGATGTCATCGATTTTCTGACTCGAAATTAGGTACGTTGATGCCATACTTGCCACGACAGCAATACCAAACATGGCGCAAACGGCTAATAAGATGATTCTTTTCATTTTAATTGTCTCGGTACAATTCAATGTGATGCTCACGACAGAGCGTTAAGCCTTTCGCCTCTTATAACCAATACAAACTGTATTTTTAGCCTGTTTGGCAAAGCTAGACGTAACTTTGTAGCCACTGTATCTGCCTGATTACCGATAACTTTAGAATGAAGGAAGAAAAGTCTTCAAAACGTCACATTTCTACGAGGTTTGGCTGAAAGACAAGAGAGCAATCGCTAACTTCAAGTAAGCGGCCACACTGTCATCGAGCGTTAAAGAAAGAGTTCTAGTTAGAGCCTTGAAAATATAAATAAGCGAACGCTTCGACCTATATTCTTACAATTCTCCTTTGCTCAATTAAGTTAATTCTATTCCAAACTCTTTAATAACGATGGTCACAATAAAGAAACAAACGATTGAAATAATGGCGCAAATTCCCAAAGAGAACCAAAACGAATATCGGCTCAGTAAGAAAGGAAAAACTAGAAACATCGGCAATGTAGGCAGTACATACCAAAAAGTATAAAACGCGTGGTTCGCGAGCTTTTCCTGACCTTGCCCTTCAATATACATCCAAATCAAAGCTAAAATAGTGACCGTCGGGAGCGCTGCAATCAGCGCTCCCGCTTTATCACTTCTCTTGGCAACTTCAGATATCAGCACCACTATTCCTGCGGTTAACGCGTACTTAGTAATCATCCACAACATGAAAGAGCTACCTTTAATAAACAAAAAGCGACGTAATAATTACAACAGAGCTTAGCTCATTAACGTCGTAAACCCGTGCATGCCCATATATACACCAACGGCACTAATCAAGATCCCCGATAGATAAGGTGCACGACGAGCCACATCGTTCAAACCACTCCACTTCGATGTTGCTTTTTGAACGCCCACTGCCGCGACAACACCAACCGCAACTAAAGTTAACGCTAGACCAATACTGAACGACACCACCAAGGTTGCACCAAGTGTCATGGCCTTAAGTTGCAAACAAATGAGTAAAACAGTGACCGCCGCCGGGCATGGTATTAACCCACCAGTCAAACCAAACAGAAGTATTTGTCCATTGGTAACATCTCGATCGCCAAAGCGCTTTTGAATATCTAGAGCGTGAGCACGCTCATGAGCGTCTTGGTACTCTTTATTCCCACCTTCCGAGTGGGAATCCGCATGAAAATGCACCTCGAAATCGTGGGTGTGATCATGGTGCCCGACCATCAACGTGACGAAAAAATCATCAGAGGCTTCAACACAGGAGGCGGATTCCAAATAGCCATCGCGATAAATAAAGTGATAAATATCAGAAGGCTGTCTGATTGCGTTGGGTAGCACTAGTTTAACGTTTTCAGCCGTTAAAGGCTTACCGTTAAGTGTGCGTAACTGAAAACGGCAGTGATGCCCTTCATCTACGATAGAAAGCGATAGATGCCCATGACCAGTATCGACAACTTGCGTTCTCCAGTCTCGAGCTTGCTTATGAGCTTTGTGCCAAGCTCGCTCATCGCTCCACGTTCTCCAGAACATCCATAAACCCGTCGAAACGATAATCACCCCAGAGATAAGCTGCATCCATGGCTCCGCAGCTTCTGCAGTAAATCTTTGGCTTATATACATCCCACCCGCAGCAATTATCCATACGATCGCCGTATGGGAAAGCGTTGCAGCCAGCCCCAACATCACCGCCTGCTTCACTGTTCCTTTTACGGCCACAATAAACGCCGCCATCATCGTTTTTGAATGTCCTGGCTCTAATCCATGTAACGCTCCTAATAAAATGGCGCTGGGAATAAAGAACCACCCATTACCTTGTTGTAGTAACGCGACAAAATCCATTGTTGTTCTCTGTTGTTGATTCTAATTTATCGCAAACCATACTCCCCCCTAGTATTAAATACTACCCCCCAGTATAAATTGAGTGCTACATTATCAGTTAGAATAACTCGGCCCGTAACTTAAAGAAGATAAGACATGTCGCATACAACCAGAGATCAAAAGAAGCTCAACACTCGAGTCAGTAAAATACAGGGTCAGGTGAATGGACTTAAAAAAATGCTGGAAGAAGAGCATGAATGCCAAGATGTGTTGCAGCAGATTGCCGCTATTCGGGGGGCAGTAAATGGTTTGATGCGAGAAGTAATTAAAGGTCACTTACTTGAGCACGTCGTATTGGAGGAAGAATTAGAAAAGCGTGAAGCTGATATGGAAGTTGTACTAAAAGTGTTGGACTCCTATATCAAATAACACGATTTCATGAATTTTTTGAAGTGCCATTATCGAATTTCATTAAAATAGATAACGCACGTCCTAAGGCGATAATTTGCAAATGCCTCGCTCGATATCCAACACATAAACATTTATTTTCTAAGACTCGAGTCGCAGCGAACATATTGCCTGCATAGTAAACTCCATGCATTTAAACTGTACATGGAGGTTACTATGCCTGGTGCTTTCGCACATATCACTGCGGTAAATGAAGCTTCTGCTAATAATGCATTGATGAAGTTAAACATACCTCAAGAAGCAAAAAAGGCTTTAGCTCAAAATAAACGGTATTTAGAGCTCGGTTGTGTAAGCCCCGACTATCCTTACCTTGCTCTAATGAATTCTGCGCAAAATAAGTGGGCAGATAAAATGCATTACAACCACGTTGGTAAGCTAATTGATGCTCTTATTCAACAGGTAAAAGCCGAAGATAACGAACACTTTGAAAAAGCCTTCTCATGGTTATGTGGCTTTGTAGCACATGTAGCAACCGATATTACTCTTCATCCTGTTGTTGAATTAAAAGTGGGCCCTTACGCAGAGAACGCCCAGCACCACAGAATTTGCGAAATGCACCAAGATGCTTATATTTGGCCATCCAGGATGCAACTCGGAAGTATTGGCCTTGCAGATAGAGTCAGAGAAAACATCGGCAGTTGTGTGGACCAGAGTAACAACAACCTAATAGATCCAGTTATTCGTACTATTTGGTCTAGTGCCCTTTCAGCTACTTACCCTGAATATGCTAAAGAATGCGAACCTGACGTAAACGTCTGGCACGAAGGATTTCAATCCATTGTGGATAATGCTGAGGAGTCGCATCGCTTATTTCCTTGGGCGAGGCATGTGGCTTCCAAGCTAGGGTTAACTTACCCGCTTCCAAACGAAGTTGACTCTACTTATATTCAAGATTTAGAAACGCCAGATGGTATTAAGCACTACGATGAAATTTTTGATAAGGCGATTAAGACAATCCAAATATTTTGGGAAAAGCTGGCAGCTTCCATTTATGAAAACCAAGATACTGGCTTTTTTGAAAATTGGAATTTAGACACTGGTCGAAATGAAAACGGACAGCTTAGTGCTTGGAGAAATCTATGAAGCTAATCATCGTTATCACCCTTCTTCTCTCATTGACTTCTTGCGCTAACAAATCTCAATATTCTGAAGAAGTCATGTTTGATATGGCCTCGATTTTAAAAGATGTAGCCCAAGCTGTTGACGGTGAGCTCAAGTTTGGAGAAACAGCAGGACTAACAGAAAAAGAAATCTTCGAAAATGCGATGTCAGCTAATCCAGCTCAAATCACCAAACTCTCACAGTTAGCTATCGATGGAAACATTTCTAATTATCGAATTCTTTCAGAGTTTCAAGGTAATAATGCAGTTATGTTGATATGTGACGGAGATATAGCATTAATGGAAGATGCAGGTTGCAACTCAGAATTTGATAAGATCTATTGGGACTCTCCAAAACCTTACTCATGCCAAATCAAACTTGATGAGGCAGCTCTTTGTACTGATTAACAGTAGGGAAAATAGAGGAAATTTATGAGTAATACATGGCTTTAACTTATGCCTGTCATGTATTACTCACAATATGCAGAAACAGGTAATATTTAAAAAGCTCAAGCTTACCTGTAAGAAATCACTACGTTCTGTAAAGCACTTTTACAACATGCCAGCCGAACTTGGTTTTGACTAGATGTGGCGTCAGAACCTCGCCAGAAAAGCACACTTTGTCGAACTGAGGTACCATTTGACCACGGCGGAACTCACCAAGATCACCACCGCGCTTACCTGACGGGCAAGTGGAATACTTCTTCGCTAGTGTCTGAAACTTTGCGCCTTTTTTCAGTTGCTTGATAATGTCTTCTGCTTGCTCTTTGTGCTTCACAAGAATATGTAATGCGGCTGCTGTATTTGCCATTGATCTATCTCTCACTATTCTGGTCGCGCAAGTGTACCCAATCCCTTTTAACACGCCAAACATTTCTTGTTTATACCTAGGCGGCTTCAAGGCTCAAATACATGGGGCTATCAAACTTTCGGCATGACAAGATTAAAATACAACCAAGTTTTGCTCAGTTAATCACTATTCTTTAAGAGATTGTCTAAAAAGCTCACATTTGTCTCTCCGATGGTTGAAGCCTTCGTCTGATAAGATTAGATTAGACACAATTCGGTGGTATTTATAAGGTTATTTCATGGCAAAAGTCGTTAGTAAAGCGAATCAATCTCAGGGCATGTTGATGTTCAAACTCACCCTGCAACAGAGTTTCGCGATAGGCACGCTAAAAGTCCGTGAAATCGTTCCGTATATGCCAACCACGAAGATCCCTTACTCGCATCATCACGTCATTGGCACCGTTACAATACGTAACTTAACAGTGCCTGTGATCGACATGTCAGCGGCTGTCGGCTTTCGTCCTATCAGTGAAGAAGAATACAAGAATTGCTACTTGATCGTGACAGACTGTTTGCGAACCGTGGTCGCCTTTATGGTTCGTAGTATTGAGAAGATCATTGAATGCGATTGGAAAGCCATTGAAACCCCACCAGCGAGCGCTGGGAAAAATATTTTCGTAACGGGTATTACTCGCTACGAAGACAAAACGGTTCAGATGCTGGATGTCGAACTGCTGCTTTCCAAAATTTATCCGCAATACGAAAACTCAAAGATCCCGATGCTGACAGATGTTGAACGTGAGCGCCTAAAAGCATTAAGCATTCTTTTGGTGGATGACTCTTCCATCGCTCGTAAACAGCTGTGTGATGCTCTTGATAGTATCAATATCGGATACCAAATTTGTAAAAATGGTTTAGACGCATTAGAGCTGATGAAAAGCGAGGCTGAGGCTCATCGACCAATCGATATTTTGGTCAGTGATATTGAAATGCCAGGGCTTGACGGCTACGAGTTAGCATTCGAAGTGCAAAATGACTCCGCTCTTAATCACTCATACCGCATTTTGCATACGTCGTTATCGAGCGAAATCTGTGTAGACAGAGCTCACCAAGTTGGCGCACACGAGGCGCTTGAGAAGTTCAATGCTGGTGAGCTGATTGAAGCCATGCTGCGCGGTGCAAAAGAACTAGAAGCCAAAGCTATGGCTTCTTAACTCTAAACTAAACAGCCAAGAAGCAAATTGTCGAATATGGTGTTTTGCGGCCATTTTTTCGCGCAGAAGCTTTGATGTTTGCAGCTGCTAGTTTCTCAGGTCACTTCTTTGGCATCGAGTAACTACGAGATACAAACTCTGTCTCTTCGACTTGATTGATGTGATTAATATAAGAAGCCAAGCTATAAAGTACATTCGCTAATAAGTTCGCGTAACGAAATAGAATGGGGGCAGGTTGTTTCTTACCTGTATGTTCAACGGCAACTAATGCTCGTACCGTTTTTTTAGCTTGGCAACGGCACAAATGCAATTGACTGGCTGCCGGGTGCCCTCCGGGTAGAACAAAACCTTTGAAGCCGCCATCAATGCGTTGTTTGAGCAAAGCATAATCGGCCTTTAACTCTTCAACTTCCGCCTCTGTAATCGCTAATTTTCCGCGAACCGAACCATTTAGATGATAAACATTAGGCTGCATTCTTGTCAGTATATCGCGGCTAAACTCGTCCAACTCCATAGCGAGAACAAGGCCAATACGACTACAAAGTTCATCTGCCGTGATTTCAAAGTCACAAACTGGACTGTCCTCGTAAATAAACGGATAGCAAATCTCGCTCAATTCCTTGCTCACAGGCTTCATGCTTTTGTTCCAATATAAAAAAGGGAGCCAGTATAACCTAACTCCCCTTATGCGTTCATTATTCCGAATGATCGATATTTACATGACCGATTTACAATCAAGCACTTTCGATTTTCTTGTGACCTTCTTGAAGGTGAACAAAATCTACTAAATCATCACCAGACACTTGATACGCCTGACCAAAGCCTTTAACAAATAGCCCCGATTCTGGCTTTAAGTTAAACAACACGAAATCCTCTAGTTGGCTGAGACCATCAATTATCTCCCCAAAACGTTCTTTCATTTGTCCAACAACTTGGTGCCACATCTCCGTGTCACGCTCAACCACATTTGCCACAGCATCAAAAGTTAAACGCTTACGAGCAAACAACTGCTTTGAAGATTCTTCATCTTCGATCATCATCAAAGAAACGTTAGGATTTTCTAGAAGGTTACGAGCATGACGAGCGATTTTAGAAATGAGTACGAAGTAGCCTTCCTGATTTTGGACATAAGGCGCGTAGCTTACATTAGGGCGACCTTCTGCATCGACAGTTGCAAGCTGAAGCGTACGACGCTCCTGACGAAACTCTTTGATCTCTGGCCCTAAACGACCTTGCAAACGCTCTTGTTTAACTTGTTGATCCATATTGATACCTGACTTTACTAATTAGTATTCGAGTTGAGCCTCGATTATGTTTGTGATTACTTTTTCAATTCGGCTTGTAGGGCGCGGAATGCGGTGACTTGATCTTCAAGTAGCTCGCGCTTTTCGTTACGGCCTAAATAAACTTTGAAAATATTGCTTCCGCACTCAGAGAAAAAGCCAAAATAGTGACTCTCTCTACCCATAAACGGTTTGCTGACCAACGCTACATTTTTAACATTATCTAGCTTCAAGTGACCGTGTAGCTCACCTTCTCTGCCCATTAAATTGTAATAGCCACGCGCCACTTTTCCTTTTGGGAATGGTGCTTTGACTTCAAAAATAGAGCCAAAAGAGTGAACAATAGTCGTCACCGGGCCGAAACCAACCAAACCTTCTAGAATGTTTTGTGCTTGCGCTCCTGGAGCGATGGCCACCATTTCCTGCGGCAAAGCCGCAACAACCTCAAATTCAGAAATGCTGAGACGTTCTGCCATCGCTGCTGGCAATAATTGCGGTTCTTGCTCTAGTAATGCTTCAACTTGTTGTTTGATTGATTCCATATGTTTTCCGTCTTTGTTCAACTTTTTCATTAATTATTGGATACTTTCGGTACGGTTTCATTCGTCTCTGACGTAAGTACCTGAATACAACCTTGAGCCAACGAAACTGCCCAGAAACTACCAGCAAGAGTAAGAACTAGGCTGCGTTCATGCAGTTCCACTAAACCTTTTTGCTGCCACACTTTAAATAGAGGCATTAAAAATCCGAACGTGTCCTCCCCCATAAACGATGGCAGTTGGTTTGCCTGAACGATACCGCGATCAAACCCGGATTTGAGTGCAGCAAATAGTGGCTCTAGAGGGCTTTGCTTCATCATCATAGCGATGGTGCTTTGCCCTTCTTTGATGGCTTTAATATAGGTCGCCAATGTGCGATGTTGCATCATTCCGTAACCACCGATATTACCTCCAGCGCCACAGCCAATTGGCAGTACCTCTGCATATGTCTTGGCTAAACTGTTGTATAAACTACGTTCACGGTTATCGATTGCCCAATGGTTCACACTCAGTTGCTTCATATGGTGTTTGGCCATAAAGTTCACACCGAGCTCATACATGCCTGCTTTTTCTGGCGTGGTAGCTGGTGGGGGGATTTTTCCTTTTTCTACAAGGTTGAGCATGGGAGCTGACCCACCAACCACCAACTGATACAAATCCAGTCCGTGTGCGCCAGTCGAGAGAAAATCATTTAAATCTTGCTCTAACACTTCTTTGGTTTGATAAGGCAAGCCGTAGAGTAAATCGATAATGACAGGAATTTTGTCATCGTTGGCAATCTCGCTAACTCGCTTTAGCACATCTTCTCTATCATCTAACCGTTTCGCGCTGCGACGCACTTGTGTATTAAAACTTTGTACACCAAAAGAGAAACGATTAAATCCACCGTCGAGAGCGCCTTGGTATAGCTCATCAGAAAAACGGTTGATGCGACCTTCTAAGGTGATTTCACAATCCGCAGCCAAAGGAAAGTGCTCATGAATCGCCTGACCTAACACGCGAACCTGTGCTGGAGACAGATCCGTTGGCGTTCCACCACCGATATACACAGCATGGAAAATACCGTTTTGTGTCCAAGGCAATGCAGCTTTCTCCTTGAGCTCCTGCATCAGTGCGTCAAAGTACTCATCAACCAGTGCGCGGCTCGCAGCATTTTGAAAGAAGTTACAAAAGGTGCAACGTACGCGACAAAATGGAACGTGAATATAAAGACAACGTTTATTGGTCGCTTTAACCGAGTTAGCGGTAACGCTTGAAAAAATTGCCTGTTGCTGAGGTGGAGGTACAGGCACGCTCGCTCCGCCAGCGTGTGCCGAATGTTTCTTAACAAAGGCAAATCGCAATGGGTCAGGGCTATCGCTTCCCAACACTGATTCGTCAAATTTATCGATATCGACGCTCATATATACTCGCTTAGCTCCCACCATATAAGGGATGGAGGCTGGTCTTTAAAAATCTGCAAGAATCATAATTTGAGCGTAATGATAATGCAATTGATAATTGATCTTATTTCGGTTGTGAGTAATAATCTGCTCAAGTTTTCATAGTTTCCCGAGATATTCCGTGAACGTACAAAGATATGTCATTGCAGGAGGTGCTTCCCTTGCCATCCATGCCGCACTTCTTTTTGTTTCTCAAGAAACGAAAGTGTTCGCGATGCCTGCTGGAAATCCAGCAAGTTCGGTAAGTTTAAACCTTGTATCGGCACCACCACCTACCGTCGAAAAATCCACGCCAGAAAATGTGGCGCCACCAAAAGAGCCGCAGCCTCAGGAGCAGCCTGAGCCAGAAAAGAAGATCGTAAAGAAACAGGTCGTTAAGAAAGACGCTGTTAAGAAAAAGGTAGTGAAGAAAAAAACAGAGCCGATTAAACAATCCAAGCCTAAGACGGTGGAACCAGCCAAAGCCGTAACAAAACAAGAGAATCAGCCCGAAGCCAAACCGAAGAAAAAAACGGAACCGGCGAAGAAAGAGATGGTCGCTCAGCAAACCGCGCCAGCGAGCCAATCCAAAGGGGCAACGTCTCAACCTATTTTGGTCGACAAACCTACGTTTGTGAATCAACCAACTCAGCCTCGCTACCCAAGATCTGCACAAAGACGCGGTATCGAAGGCGTAGCCTTATATGAAATATGGCTCGATGAAAATGGCAATCAAATTAAACAGGTTTTGATTGAGTCTTCCGGCACAAAATCGCTGGACGCCTCAGCGCTTCGTGCCATCAAACAGTGGCAATTTACACCACATATTTCGGGCGGGCTAAAAGTGGCTCACCGAGTACAAGTACCTGTTCGTTTTAAGTTGGATGGATAATGGAACAACTACAAGAATTACAAACTCAACTTGGCCTAATGACATGGCCTTTGATCATTTGCTCAGCCCTCACCGTCATGATCATTACCGAGCGGTTATTCCACGTTTTGATTAGCCTTGGCGTAGGGAAACGAGCCATTCGCCAAAAACTCATTGGGTTAGACCCAACGAATGGAAACGATCTTGAGACGCTTGCAGAAGAATTGTCGCATAAGCGACCGCTCCTTTATCGTGGCGTTGCCATGTTGCTTGCCCATCACTCTTTCTCAAAGTCTCTAAGAGAAGATGCCGCAGGCATTTGGCTACAAGAAAAACGTCATCAGCTGCATTCTGGCCTTCGCTTACTGACGTTGATTGGCGTCATTAGCCCTTTGATTGGTTTGCTTGGTACGGTACTTGGCTTAATTGAGATGTTCAAAGGCATCGCTGTCTCAACGGGGAATATCACCCCGAATGATTTGGCAGACGGTCTAGGTTTGGCCATGCGCACTACTGCAGCAGGTCTTATTATCGCCCTTCCTGCGATTTCAGGAGCACAAATCATTGGTTTGTGGGCGGATCGTGTGATCGCCAAACTCGAACACACATTAAACTATGTCAACTTATGGCTTGAAGGTATCTCTCTGCAACACGTGTCGCCAGACAATTCAACATTAGCAGTGCGCTCTTCTGCAAAGGTCGAGGCAGAAGCACAATGATTAAAACGCCACAAGACAACACTCGTAACGACTTAACTCCTGATTTAACACCGCTGTTGGACATCATTTTTATCGTAATGGTTTTCCTGATGTTAACTGCAGCGGTCAAGCTCGATTCATTAGATGTCAATTTACCGAGTACAGAATCTCAGGCCGTTGCAGATGTCGATAAGCAATCCATCACGGTAAACATTCTTAAAGACGAGCCTTACTGGGCCATTAACGGCAAGACATACATCAATTGGGACAACTTTACCCTCGCGCTGCTAGAAGAGAGTAATTCAAGCGATAAACCGATTGTGATTGGAGCAGAAAAAACCGCGAACATTCAGTCGCTAGTTCAACTTCTCGGCTTTTTACAAGAAAACGGAATTCAGGCAACTCAGTTACTCACTGAAGAGCCGTCATAAAAATAAATAAGATAGAGATCCTTTCAAAATGAAGAACACACGTGCCACCATTCATGCTGTTGTTACGGCAGCCATTTCCCTACTTGCGAGTAGCCAACTTTTTGCCAATGAAACACCATCATCAGAGCGTGTTGTTAGTGCAGGCAGTGCCGTCACTGAACTGTTGCTTGAACTCGACGCCAAAGATAGCTTGGTTGCTATCGACGTAACCAGTCAGTTACCAAAAGGCATGGAACTGCCTAAAGTAGGCTACCATCGCCGCCTTTCAGCAGAAGGGTTGCTCGCCTTACGTCCGACAAAAGTCATTGGCTCTGATGAGATGGGACCGAAAACAGCATTGAACCAATTAAAAGCGGCGGGGGTAGATGTAGAAATCGTCAATACCGATGCCAACGTTGAGGGCCTTTACCAACGTATCGATCAAATTGCGAACCTTATGAATCGCCAGGCTAAAGCGGAAGATTTAAAGCAAGATGTGAAAGCGCAAGTTCAAGCACTCAATGCAAATCAACCTGCTCAAGCTCAGAAAAAGAAAGTACTGTTTCTACTCATCCATGAAGGTCGACCTGCGAACGTTGCAGGATCAGAAACCACCCCCGATGCAATTATCCAGCTAGCAGGCGGACTAAACCCAGCTGCTGACCAGCTGTCTTCTTACAAGCCTTTATCCACAGAAGCCATGGTAGAGATGCAGCCTGACGTTATTCTCGTTAGCGGTCGCAGCTATGAAACGCTGGGCGGTGCCGATGCGATTTTAAAAGCAATGCCACTTCTCGCCGCAACACCTGCGGGAATGAATAAAAATATCATCACGATTGACGGTCACGCCCTTGTTGGTGGTTTGGGTCTTAAAAGCCTTGTAGAAGCCGAACGTTTGAATGCGCTGCTTTACCCATAGAGACATGACATGTTGTTAAGACGTATCTCCCTTTCAACGACGTTATCCGTACTTAGCGGCTTTTTAGCATTTGTTGCTATCGCCTCTATTACAGTAGGTCCAATGAGCATTAGTTTCACTGACAGTTTGCGAAGCCTAACAGGAAGCAGTTCTGATCTCGCTCCTCACATTCAGTTGGTGATTAACGAGATCCGATTACCTCGCACCATTTTGTGTATGTTCATCGGCGCCATTTTGGCAATTTGTGGTGTGGTTATGCAGGGCTTATTCCGTAACCCGTTGGCCGAGCCCGGCATCATTGGCGTGTCTGCTGGCGCTGCTCTTGGTGGTGCATTCGCTATTGTTGTATTTGCTGAGTTTAGCCAAAACTATCCGCAGCTAATGAACTTAGCTGCGCTGCCTCTTTTTGCTTTCCTAGGTGGTGCGTTGACGACCATTCTCGTTTATAAACTCGGCACAAGTAAATTTGGTACCTCAGTTACGATTATGTTGTTAGCTGGTGTCGCCATCAGCGCGCTTTCAGGAGCGGCGATCGGTTACATGAACTTTATCGCTGATGATCAGATGCTACGAGATCTAACACTTTGGTCGATGGGCTCATTAGCTGGCGCAAATTGGTCGGGGATAGGCCTATCCGCTGTCACGCTGGTCGTCCTATTATTCTGGTTCCAGAAAAAATCGATGGCGCTAAATGCTCTGCTGCTAGGGGAATCAGAAGCAAGACACTTGGGAGTTCCAGTCCAAAAACTCAAAAGACAGCTTATTTTGCTCTCTGCATTGGGGGTTGGTATTACGGTGAGTATTAGTGGTGCAATTGGTTTTATTGGGCTCGTGATTCCTCACTTAGGACGCATGCTAGCAGGCCCCGACCATAGAACGCTACTGCCAATCTCTGCACTCATGGGAGCGCTGCTTCTTACCGCTGCTGATATGTTTGCTCGTATTGCCGTGGCACCAGCAGAATTACCCGTCGGTATCGTGACCGCCTTGATCGGTGCGCCCTTCTTCATCTACTTATTGTTCCAGCAGAAAGGGAAGATTTTGTAATGAACCAGATCGTTTTATCGGGTAAAAACATTTCGATGAAATTTGGCAAGCGCGTTGTTCTCGATGACATCAATATTGATATCCGAGCTGGTGAAGTGACCGCCCTACTCGGCCCCAACGGTGCGGGCAAAAGTACTTTGCTCAAGCTTCTGTGTGGTGAAATCTCTTCAAATCATGACATCGCCTACTTCGGTAAACAAAAGCATGATTGGGAGCCTGAAAAAAGCGCAAAACACATTGCGATGCTTCCACAGCACAGTACGTTGACCTTCCCATTTCTAGCCAGAGAAGTGGTCGAATTAGGCGCGATTCCGCTATCGCTGTCCAATAAAGAAACCACTAAGTTAGCTTTACATTACATGGAACAAACCGGTGTAATACATTTGGCAGAAAGCCTCTACCCATCTTTATCTGGTGGCGAAAAGCAACGATTACATCTAGCACGCGTGATGACACAGCTACACCAATCTGGCGAGAAACGAATCTTGATGCTTGATGAGCCAACCTCTGCGTTAGATCTCGCCCACCAACACAACACGTTAAAGATTGCTCGTGAGGCCGCGAAAACACAGAACGCCGCGGTCGTAGTCGTGTTGCATGACTTGAATTTAGCCTCCCAGTACGCAGACCGACTTGTACTTTTACATAACGGCAAACTGGTTTGTGATGACACACCATGGAATGCACTGACGCCAGAACGCATTGAGCTCGTTTATGGCTACCGCTCCATCGTGACAAAACATCCAACTTTAGACTTTCCTCAAGTTCACGCCGCCGCTTAGCGTGTATCTCTTCTGAGCCGTCTATTCTGCTTTCCAAACGACAAAGGCCCGCAATAATCATATTGCGGGCCTTTGCTTTGATATTTAATCGAATCTTGGGCTCAAAAGAGCGGCGAGAAAATTACTGTGTTCTGCCTTGGCTTTATAACCAAAGCAGCAAACAAGTGTTCATCTAGCGCTCTCAATTGTTATTACTTGCTCATTTGGATCAATGAACGACCAATCAACCATTCGAGCTCTTTGTCACCACCTGCGCCAAACTGGCTTTCAACCATTTTGTATAAACGGTCAATACCGTTAGCAGCAAATTCTTGCGCATTTTCGGCCGTAACAATGTGATGGAATAGCAGTCGTAAAATCGCGAGGAACTCAGCATCTTCCAGTGCTTTAATCCAACTTTGTGAAAATGCACTTAGCCCTTTATCAAACTCTAGGTGTTCAATAAACATTTTAAAGATACGGCCATCCAGTGCGGCGGTGAAGTCCGTTTTCTTAGGGAAGTGATGGCTAATACCGGTACGAGATATACCTGTCTGCTGACTTAGAGTCGTGTACGACATTTTGTCGTAACCTAGTCTTAGTAGCTGATCAACAACGGCATCCATGATCTTTTGGATAGTGATTTCGGTATCTTCTTTACTACGCTTTGGCATATTTTAAGCTCTTCTCTTTGTAAATCCATCTAACTCACTATTAAATGAGGCCAGAATGAAATCATTCTTAGCATTATACCCAAATTGCCCAAGGCACTTCGTTAAGCGAAACCTAAAAATTGAACCGCTAACACCTGCGCATTAAGGCCATTTGGATATATGTACTGCGACTACTTAATATAAAGTTAAGTTCCAAATCATAACGTCTTTACAGTGCGTAATGTGCAATTTGCAGTTATGTTTTTGTCAATACATGCTACTCAAAATAAGGCGAAAAGTTAGTCTCATCAAAACCTTGCGCCAATTATTCATCGAAACTATTCAAAGACCAAGAATGATAATTATTAAAAATAATCAATCAAGAAATAGTCTTATAAATTGTCCATTAGTTCAACTGGGCTGAGCGAAATCTCGTCACTATGTTCGTTAATTGATTTTAAATGTTGATATATATCACATTAACGTTCTTGATGATTTAGTAATCCAATCTTTAACCCTTACTTAACAAGCGCCTATTCTGTTCTTTTTTTATTCAAAACTCGTCATTTTTGTAGATACAGATCAAATACCTGATAGAATACCCTTAGTATTTACAAGAGGATTCGTTATGAGTGTCGAATTAGAAAAAAACCAAGTATGTGAAGCTTGCGGCTGCGCAGGCGAGATTGGCTTCATCATCAAAGAAGGTGACGAAGTTGCCGACGTAACGGTTTTCGCACAGACAAAAACAGAGCTAGAGTCTGAACTACAAAAATACATTGAGCTCGCTAAATCAGTATGTGCTGATGTTGAATACAATGTTTCTGAAATAACAGAAGAGTCAAACCAAGCGACGGCTCGATTCAAATTTGAAGTAAGTGCTGAAAAGCTTATCTTTGAATTAAAAACTCGCTCACTCGCGCGTTAATGGAAAAAGCGAGCTCTGTGCTCGCTTTTTTATTTTTCCGTTATCCTAATATTAAACAGACCGTTTTTTGGCGTTTATTTATCTTTTTTGAATACCACCCACTTTAACGAACCATTCGTTTCAAAATCGTTCTCAGCTGTACACATCAGTAATACACCCTCAACATTAATCACGGCTCCGGTGGTGTAGGCTTTATCATCGTAGTAACAGATACGCTGACCTACCTTGCCGTCAGCGACCACCAGCGCTTTGCTTTCTGGCGTACTGTATGATTTAGCAAAAGCGGCCCCAGATAGTAGTACTGCTACAACACCAGCGGAAAAAATAGACACTCTTTTTAACTTCATGAAAATCTCCCTCAGACGCTCATGATACTAACAAGGACGCTTGTTCAGTTCTTGGCAGAACCTCATATTCTTCATATCTCTACTGATATTTTTCTCACATTTACTTTTAAATAAACTATATAATCAATCACTTAATCATTCCCTAACTTGCACACTGAAGCAACTCGGCATCGTGAGAGCGTGTATGCTTTCAGATAAAGCCCTAATTTGAAGTTCTTGGGCTAAAAATCAAAAACTGTTAACAAAGTATGCATAATGAGTCTATTTAAGTATAAGATGAGCACTTAAGATCTCTATGTTTAACTAAGTCTCTGGCTATGCGTTTTGTTTCCCTTTTCCTTACCTTGATGCTGCTCTGCTTCCCATCTTTCGCATATGAGCTAGATTACTACTCTAAGTTTGGTCACACCGATAATTACGGTAATCTTGATCTACGAAACAAACCTTACACCCAATTACCTTCTGGGTTAGTGGTCAAAGGCAACTTAAATATCTCGCAAACCCCGATCAAAAAGCTGCCTAAGGGGCTTGATGTTGGAGGCAGTTTGGAAGCAACCAACAGCGCACTCAAAACCATTCGCTCAGGTACAAAGATAAAAGGTTATGCGAATCTACTGGGTAGTAAGATCGAAAGCTGGCCTAGGGGCATCAAACTCGGCGGTTATCTGAACTTGACGGATACACCATTAAAAACGCTCCCAGCTAAACTTCGAGTCAAAGGCGATTTAAGTGTTATTCGCACTCCTATCTCTGCTCTTCCTGAAGGATTGGTGGTTGATGGTAACCTTTATATAGGAGGATCAGCGCTACAAGTATTTCCAGACACGATGACGGTGAAAGGGAATATCTTTTTAGGTGGCAACAAGATTACCAAGTGGCCTAGCAATTTAACCCTTGGCGGGGCCGTTGCTCCTTAAAAAGTAGACAAAAAAAGCCCCGGAAAACCGAGGCTTTAAGGCGTTCATAATCCATCAATTCAGTGATGAATATTACTCTTGGTTGTTCACTGGGTTGGCATAGCTCGCCACCAAATAAGGTCTTGCCCCTTCAGGTAACTGCTCCAATTTATCCGCAAGATGACGTTTCACCGCCTCTGTGATGATGCTCGAATCTTCGCGTCCAGCAGCTAACAAGTTGATTGGGTACAACTTGTAGTTATTGTGAATTTGGCGGTCGATTTCACCGGCAAGAGATTCTGGCGTTTCAAACTCTTGATCAATCACATCACCAAACGCGACATGCACACGACCTTTATAACCAATGATGCCCTGAATGATGCTTTCGATATCTTCAAATTCACCTTTTTCATAACGGCCATTTTCTGCTTTTTCGTACAGCTCTTTTGCTTTGGCAATGTCACATGGATCATTTTCATAGGCAATCGAGACAGGAACGATTTTCAAAGAACGCGTGTATTCACCAAAGCTGATCTTCTGCTTGCGGCCTTCAACATGGAACATTTTTAAAATCGCAGGATCAGTAAAGTCGTTTCCATCTTTGGCACGACCTTCCTTTTGGGCAATCCAAATTGAATTACCGGTATCAAGCGAGTGTTTAATGTAGCTCGACAGTTGTCCTAATGCTTTCATCATTTCTCTAGGCGCCTTAGCAGAGCGCTTAACGATGAAGCTTTTATTGAGTCGCATCAATTCTGTCGCACATGGCTTCTTCAGCAGGTTGTCACCAATCGCAATACGAACCGTACGGTGCCCACTTTGGTACAAGCCATAGTTTACTAGCGCAGGGTCCATCGCAATATCACGGTGGTTAGAAACGAATAAGTACGACGTGTTTTTATCCAGCTTATCCAAACCAGAAAAAGTGACGCCATCCGTTGTCTTATTCAATGTATCTTTCAGATACTTCTTCACTTCAATCTGAATCGCTTCTACTGAATCAAGCTTGCTCCATTTAGCTTTCAGATAGATGCGCAGGATCGGGCTCATTAGCGTTTTAAACCACGCTGCTTTATTAGCAAAGCGATGATCGAGAATAGCAGTGATAAATTCATCATCTTGGATTAGACGATCCAGCGCTGCTGGAATTTCTTCGTCATTGTAAGGACGAATTTCAATATAAGGATCGGTATTGGCAGTCATTGTTCATTACATATCAAAAAAAGCTGGCACATTTTACGCATAGTTTTGCTGACAAGCAGCATTTCAACCCATACTTTTAACATGGTCATACCAGTTAGGCTACAATTTCTCATGCTAAAAAATTCTCTCAGCTGGTTGGAATCGTATAGGTTTAACGTTACCCTTAGCGCCAAAAAACACTGGTACTCATAATGAACTACGCAATTGAATTTCACGACGCTAAATACCCCTTTCTTGAAGTAGCTGCGCGCAAAAAAGCACTGAAGCACAGTCTGCTGTCTGTCGTCGAAGGGTTAGCCGTCATTAAATTGGGTAAGCAGGAGTATGCCATTGAACCAGGCCAATATTTTTGGATTCCTCAAGGATGTTTGAGCTCCCTCACCTTTTTACCTAATTCTCGTGTATATCGTTGTGATTTTTCTGTGCGTTTAAATGATGACTTCTCACAACAAGCAGGGTTTGTGAAACCTTCACCGCTGCTAAAAGCCCTCGTCGAGAAACTAGCAACAACAGCCGAGCGCTCAGATCTGCAAACCGATCTGCTGACGGTAGTAAGACATGAAGTATTGACTCTCTCTCCTAAACTAGTGCACTCAACGTTAACAAAAACCATCAATCAGTGGACGCCTGGTTGTGACATGGACATTTCTAAAGAGCTGTGCTTGGTACTCACACTCCGTGAAGCAAGAAAAATGAAGCTGTCGGGGAAGAAAGAAGAGCAGATTGTCGATACGCTTTTTGCGGGTAACACAGAAGAATATGAGCAACTTTGCTTTTTGGTCTTTGGAGAATCGCTATAAGTCGCACTCTAACGAGCCATCTTTTCAGTATTACGCAGAGTAACGCGCGCAGAAAATAGAGACTCAAATAAAAAGGGCGTACATGGATGATGTACGCCCTTTTTATGTTCGCTCAAGGTGACTAGAAGGGAACTTCAATCTGCATCATCCAGTCAGCGTCGTAATATTCGTGCCAACGATAATCAAATCGCATTCTTGGCTGTCCGTCGGATTTATCACCAAAGCCCACGCTAAACATCAGGCCATGACTACGGAGCCACTCTTCTGTGTCCATTTTGCTCTCTTCGTCTCGGAGCTCTTCCGGCATCCAAAAACCAAGCCCAAAATAATTCTTTTCTAGATTTTGGGTTAGGAGTGGTGTGTCTTCCGGCTTAATCGCCCACTCTTCCCAATAGTTTTCTGTTGGCCCTTCGAATTTCGCTTCCGCAGCATACCAAATCAACGCATCCGTACTTAATACGCCAATGGAATCTAAAATTTCTTCACAGATAGGAAGGGTGTTATCTTCAAACACAACAGAACGATCAGAAAAATAGTTACACGCAGAATGAGCTTGTGTGACCACAAGCAGCGCACATGCACTAAATACGGCTAATCTGACCATGAAAATCTGACCTCTCAGTTCCCAGATAATGTTTCTTTGTATAACCCTTCGTTAAGCAACAATTCACAGACGGACGGGGTTGTGTAGGCGTTTATGTCTTCACCCGTAACCAATGCGTTACGTATATCCGTGCTTCTGACTTTTACTTTTTCAGGGCACGCCATAACAGTCCAACGTTCCATAATCTCTTCTGCTCTACTAAATTTAGCAAATTTGAAGAAATTATCAGGACCTATGACAAAAGTTATATCGGCTGTTGGGTAGATTTCTTGAATTTTTTCTAACAACGCATAGGTTGTCACACTTTGTCCGGGTTGGTACAAAGCTTGCTCTGCATCAGAACGCCGAACATTAGAAAGCCCCATATCTTTGATGAATGCATCAACCATTTTGCACCGAGTTGGGTAATCGAGCATATTCTTGCCCCAAGCGTGTGCAATGCTAGGTTCAAGTAGCACAAGGTCAAAGTGGCTCAATGACTCAATAACACTTTTGTGCCCTAAACTAGGTGGGTTAAATGCACTACCAAAAATGGCGATTTTTTTCATATCCGGCGATTACCTGGTTGAAGAGAGTTTTCTAATCTGATGATTTCGGTATGATACTACTAATCTTTACAGCTTTTGACCCTAAAGTCGTGTTTATCGGTCTCAATTGCATGGTTTATCACCATTTGAGCAAGCGGGCTTTGGTGTCTGAAATATTTGCAGGAAAAGGAACCCTAAATGGAACAATCCATCCGTGATGAAATGCGTGTACTCCCTTCAATTGATCCGCATTTTGAAATTGAACGCCGTATTGCTTTTATTAAGCGTAAGCTACAAGAAGCAGGTTGTAAGTCACTGGTGCTTGGCATTAGTGGCGGTGTTGACTCAACCACGTTAGGTCGCCTTGCCCAGCTTGCAGTAGAACAATTGAATGCGGAATCTGGTACTGACAAATATCAGTTTATCGCAGTACGTCTGCCTTACGGTGAGCAAAAAGATGAAGATGAAGCGCAACTGGCACTCTCTTTCATCAAGCCAACACACTCTGTGTCTGTGAACATTAAAGATGGTGTTGACGGTTTGCATGCGGCGACTGATACCGCATTGCAA
Source organism: Vibrio sp. Y10_XG_PY6 (assembly GCF_024181795.1). NCBI lineage: Bacteria > Pseudomonadati > Pseudomonadota > Gammaproteobacteria > Vibrionales > Vibrionaceae > Vibrio > Vibrio sp. Y10_XG_PY6. The sequence goes on along the minus strand of NZ_JAMZAQ010000001.1, from coordinate 514,149 downwards.
GGGACGGGCCTGCTTCCGACTGAAGCCGACAAAATTGATTTCGTAAAAGGTAACGTAAAAGCGCGAGCTCGTATGATTGCACAATATGAAATCGCTGGTTACGTTGGCGGCTTAGTATTGGGAACAGACCACTCAGCAGAGAACATCACCGGTTTTTACACTAAGTTTGGTGACGGCGCGTGCGACCTTGCCCCTCTATTTGGTTTAAGCAAGCGTCAAGTCCGCGAGTTAGCTGCAACATTAGGCGCACCAGAGCTGCTTGTTAAGAAAGTACCAACGGCAGATCTAGAAGAACTAGAGCCGCAAAAAGCAGATGAAGATGCTCTGAACTTAACTTATGAACAGATCGATGACTTCTTAGAAGGCAAACCCGTTCCACAGCAAGTGAGTGATCGTCTGGTAGCGATTTACAAAGCAACGCAGCACAAACGTCAGCCAATCCCGACGATTTACGACTAAGCGATATTTTCCGTTCACTTTTAAACTCAAAACGCTGCTAAAGTTAGCAGCGTTTTTATTGAGAACCGGGGAGCCTTCTCGCTTAGTTTGTTACCGTCACGTCCGTCTCTGGAACAGCACAACACGCCAATACGGTTCCCATCGCACGTTCCTCATCTGTCAACGCAGGCACGTCCGGATGATGTACTTGACCCGACGTAAGCTGAACCTTACACGCTCCGCATAAGCCAGCACGGCAGCTATTGCTAACAACCTTCCCTGCGTCTTCAAGCTGATCTAACAACGTTTTCTGATTATTCCCTACAACTTTCGTCCCATTAAAATCGATCGCTATGCTCTTCTCTGGTCTTGAAGTGACTGAAGATACGCCAAACGCTTCTTGATGGTAGTTTTCTTCTGGCAGCCCTTTTCTTAGTAGGAGATTTTTCGCTTTCTCCATAAAACCATCAGGACCACACACAAACACTTGGCGCTGTTCAATATCTTTGATTTGCTTAATGTGTGACAAACTTAAACGCCCTTTTAACCCAAACCAATCAACGGCAGGCTGCGTCAAGCAGATTTTCACTTCTAACCCCGGGTGCTTACGCTTTAACTGCTCCAACTCAGAGCGACAAGGAATATCATTTTCGGTACAACATTGATGGTAGAAAACCACGTTCTCCAACTGATTGTGATCCGCTAAGTAACGTACCATCGATAGCATTGGTGTTACTCCACTGCCTGCAGAGAGTAACAATAGAGGCTGCGCTTCATGAGTTTTTAGGTGGAACTGGCCATCAGGTTGTTCTGCCTCTAAAACATCACCGACTTGTAAATTGTCTAAGAGCGAATTAGAGACTCTTCCACCTGCAATACGCTTAACAGAAATAGCATAGCGACCCGGACGAGACGGACTGGATGATAGCGTATAGCGTCGACCCACTTTCTTACCATCAATATTCACCTCTATTGGCAGGTGTTGTCCTGGCAAGTAATTAGGCAAAGAACCTTTGTTTGGTTCTAACCATAAGGTCACAAAGTCTTGGGCGATTTCCTCACGCTCAACACATGTTAACGTCATGCGCACTGGCGAGTTATCCGCGTAAAACTCCGGTTCTTTGTATTCCAGCACCTCAACTTTATCGCCTTGACGAATAATGCCCTCATTTCGCGCGACAAGATTCTGACCAAAGAACACTCCACCGACATCGTTTGCACGGAACTGTTGCAAGGTCTTGAGCGGCTCTTTGCTCTCACGGAATGTGCCTCTTTGGGTATTCACCGTAGTCAGGATACAGCGCTCGCAAGGTTTGAGAGACTCAAACTCTACCTCACCGATTCGTATGCGCTTCCATGAATCTTCTTCAAACGGCTTAGTATCAGAGACAACTAAGTTAGTACGAAACTGATCCATAGAGTGTTGCTCAGAGCTTCTTCGGTTCAGCTCATCAAGGGAAGCTTGGCTGATCACTAAAACCGGATAACCATCAGCAAAACTGACGTTTTGACCTAGCTTTTCGCGGACACGATTCGATTGCTCACCACTAAACAACAACTCAACGCGCTGCCCCAACACACGACTAAACCAGTCATCTGCATTATCTGTCGTGGTATAGGCAGTAAACGTATCTTTCCAAACCGTTGCAGGTGTCTCCTGCATTTTGAAATCTTGGTAACGGATTTTAAGTGGCTCCATACCCAAACTACTAAACACCACTCCATCGGACAATAAGGCTGACTTAATGGTTACCATTTGCGGATACTTTCGCGCAGTGATCATCGAGCCATCAGCTTTCGCAATCATAAAGCGACGATCGAAGCTCAATCCTTGCTTCTCAACCCATACGGATGACAGCGATAATCCGCCAACTGACTTAACCGGAAAAACATTAATTTGGGATAAAACGGGTTGCGACATGGCCTTCTTCCTACGGGTGTTTTTTATTTGTTGCGGTATTGTATACTCAAATCACATTAAGTTGCAGAGTCTACTGCCTCTTCATCCATCGCAACTTTCTCGAAACCATATTCTTATAAATTTGGTTTTAGTGACAAGTATTTACTACACTCAATATTCGCGTTTTTTAACACCGTTCTGACCAAATACCGTTTGATAAAGTGTGATACGACACACATAATTCACCCAAGTTATCACTACTCCCATTTATCGATTTGGAGCTTAATTATGGATACAAGAAAACTGGTTCTGATTTTGTTATGTATCTTTCTTCCGCCTGTCGCGGTGTTTATGGAGAAAGGTCTAAATAAAGACTTTTTGATTAACCTAATATTGACGTGTTTCTTCTTTCTACCAGGTACGATCCACGCGCTTTGGTTAACAATGAAGTAACCACTTACACTCTCACTCTGTAGAAAAGTGAAAAATGGGATGAAATGTGAGGGCAATTCCTCTATCATCCTGTCGCCTAAGCGCAAGCGTTTGCTCAAAAGCAAATACGGCGCTTAGGCTCCAATCAGACAACTTTTCAATGGTGGGAGCAATTAATGACAACACTGATAATCACTCGTCCTGACGACTGGCACGTTCACTTACGCGATGGGGAAGTTCTTAAAGACACCGTTCGCGACATCAGCCGCTACAATGGCCGTGCGCTGATCATGCCAAATACCGTCCCACCAGTTACTACAACTGAGCTCGCCCTAGCCTACCGTGACCGAATTCTAAAAGAGCAACATGGCGAACAGTTTGAACCTTTGATGGCGCTTTACCTCACAGACAACACCACACCAGATGAAATACGTAAGGCTAAAGCCACCGGAAACATTGTTGCTGCCAAGCTTTATCCTGCAGGCGCTACCACAAACTCAGATTCCGGTGTGACCAATGCGAAGAACATTTACCACGTTCTCGAAGCAATGGAAGAAGTCGGAATGTTACTTCTGGTTCATGGCGAAGTAACACATCACGATGTTGATATCTTCGACCGAGAGAAAGAATTCCTTGATACTGTCCTCGCTCCTATCGTCAATGACTTCCCTAATCTTAAAATCGTTCTAGAACACATCACCACTGCCGACGCAGCAAACTTCGTTAATAACGCCTCAGATAACGTAGCTGCTACCATCACTGCTCACCACCTTCTTTTCAACCGTAACCATATGCTTGTGGGTGGTATTAAGCCTCATTTCTACTGTTTGCCAATTCTTAAGCGCAGCACCCACCAGCAAGCGCTGATCGAAGCTGCAACCAGTGGTAGCAAGAAGTTCTTCCTAGGTACTGACTCTGCGCCACATGCGAAAGGGGCAAAAGAGTCAGCTTGCGGTTGTGCTGGTTCTTACACCGCACACGCAGCGCTAGAGCTTTATGCAGAAGTATTCGAGAATGAAGGCAAGCTGGAAAACTTGGAAGCGTTTGCAAGCTTCAATGGTCCTGATTTTTACGGCATTGCGCGCAACACAGATACGGTAACGTTAGAAAAATCCGCTTGGGATGTGCCGGAAACGATGCCATTTGGCAATGATATCGTTGTGCCTATTCGAGCAAATGAACAGATCGAATGGAAAGTGAAGTAAGTACTTTACTGACGTTCCATCCATAAAAGAGGGTCATGCCTTTCTGTGAAAAGAAGTCATGACCCTTGTTGTTCTTTTCTTGTTTTGAGCTGTGATTATTAGTGGCCGCGAATTTTTTCTACAGCTGTCCACACAGCAACCACAATCAAACCCGCCACAAAACCGATAATACCGTTAAGCAAAATAGGCAGAATCGCTGTAGCAACCGAATGACCACTAAAGTTCATAATAATCGGCTCTACAAAGTAATGAATGGCAGGTACGTTGTGCACTACAATCCCCCCGCCGACTAAAAACATCGCGGCAGTACCCACAATCGTTAACAACTTCATCAGCTTTGGTGCAAAAGCAACTAAAGCACTGCCGACTTTCGCCAACCAGCCCTTACCTTTTGAGCGAATTTCAAGGTAGAAGCCCAAGTCATCCAATTTCACGATGCCTGCTACTAAGCCATAAACACCAATGGTCATGATGACTGCAATTAAGCTCACCACTAAGATTTGCGTCACAAGGCTCGCCCCAGTCACGGTACCCAACGCAATCACAATGATTTCCGCTGAAAGAATAAAGTCCGTTCGAATCGCACCAGCAACTTTGCGTTTTTCATACTCTTCTATCGACTCGCCAGTATTAACTAACTCTTCTTTTTCTTCGTGCGGATGGGAGTGAGGGAATACTTTCTCAAGCACCTTTTCTGCCCCTTCAAAGCAGAGAAACAAGCCGCCAATTAGCAATAGTGGCATGATAAGCCATGGAATAATCGCGCTAATTAGCAATGCTGAAGGAACTAAAATCAATTTGTTTTTGAACGAGCCTTTCGCAACCGCCCAAACCACTGGAATTTCTCGCTCAGATGCAACACCAGACACTTGTTGAGCGTTTAACGCTAGGTCATCACCCAACACACCTGCGGTTTTCTTTGCCGCCATTTTCGACATTAAGGCGACATCGTCGAGTACCGTGGCAATATCATCCAACAGTGTGAGTAAACTTGCTCCAGCCATTTTTTGTCTCTTATATGAAATTGAGTAAGTAACAAAATGTAACACCAATAAATAACTCATCAAAGTGATGATTTTGCAAAGAATACTATGCCAAATGGTGTTTTATATTGCCGTTAAGATAAGACAGGTCTAGTCTTGTGGTACCTTTCAGCAGTCAAAAGAAAAAGTATAGATGAAAAGTGGATACATTTACCCAATCGGTACCCCTGGCCAACCTTGGAGCGAAGAGGAACGTAAAGCTTGGTTAGCAACGCAAGAAGTAAAACGTAGCTACCAAGATGAAGTCGTCAGTAAAATCGATGCCCTACGCGAGCGTTTTGATGTTGAACAATATGGTGCGCTCTCATACAACGAGGCACGTTTCCCTCTGTTTTGTATCAAAACATGCAATTGGGATTCAACGAAGCCTATTGTATTGGTCACAGGCGGCGTGCACGGTTACGAAACCAGCGGTATACATGGCGCTTTAAAGTTTGTAGAAACAGAAGCAGAGCGCTACGCAGAGCATATCAATATTGTCGTTGCACCTTGCGTGAGCCCTTGGGGTTACGAGGTGATCAACCGCTGGAATCCAAACGCGATTGATCCAAACCGCTCTTTCTATGAAGACAGCCCTGCCGAAGAGTCCGCTAACCTCATGAAGCTCGTTGCAACTTTAGGCGATGTGTTAATGCACTTTGATCTACATGAAACGACAGACTCCGATGAAACAGAGTTCCGTCCTGCGCTTGCCGCTCGTGATGGCATTGAGTACATCGAGGGCATGATCCCAGACGGTTTTTACACAGTTGGAGATAGTGAAAACCCTCAACCCGAGTTTCAAAAAGCGGTGATTGAATCGGTTGCGAAAGTGACTCACATTGCACCTGCAGATGAAAATGGCGAAATCATTGGTTCACCAGTCGTACAGTTTGGCGTTATCAACTACCCAATGGTGAAGCTGGGTCTGTGTGGCGGCGTAACAAATTGCGTTTACGGCACGACAACGGAAGTGTACCCAGACAGCCCAACGGTGACCGACGAAGAGTGCAACGATGCGCAAGTTGCAGCCGTGGTCGGTGGTCTGAATTACGTTCTGGCTCAGTTATAATAAGCGGTTCTTATATTGCTCCGGTGTCATGCCGGAGTATTTCTTGAACATTGCGATAAAAGGGCTAGCTTGGTTATAACCTAACGTCAACGCGACTTCCTTTACGGTCTGCCCTTTACGCAGCAACTCCATAGAATGTAAATATCGCACACGTAAGCGCCACTCAGTAAAGCTCATGCCCAACTCACTCTGGCAATGTCTCGCTAACGTGCGTTCTGTGGTATGCACTTTTTCCGCCCACTCCGCCAAACTGATCTCATCCGTCGGCGATTCTTCTACTGCTTTTAAAATCGGTTCAAGATACTTATTATCGGTCGTTGGTAAAAAGTGGTGTTCCACTTCTTGCTTTGCGAGCTGGTCCAATAACACCTGGACCAAGCGCTTGTCTTCATCACTTTGCGCCACGTTAATGTCTCGTTGGCGAAAGTCCTCAATAATGGACGACACGATTGGAGTCACTTTGATCAGACTCGTTTTGGTAGGAAAGTGCGCCGTCAATTCAGGGGCAATGTTCAAAGAACAATATTCGATCGGTTTACGGTTGTAACTAGTATGACGGATACCAGCGGGAACCCAAATTGCAAGATGCGGAGGCGCTAGAAATCTTGTATCTTCTGCATCCATCTCTAGGATCCCACCGCTGATCAGCTGCACTTGCCCCCAAGGATGGCTATGAATTCGTGTTTCTGTATTAGAGAGAAAGGCTTCAAAATTCATAAATACATCCGATGGTGCGCGGTCGATTGATAATGAGGGATGAAGATTTCTGGCGCTCTTTTTCAAAATTGTCTTCCTATCGCTTACGATGTCTTTTAAGAGATACTTTTTATTATAAAGACCTGCCAGACTAGCGCCATCAATAATTGTGCTATAGGGTTCTCATGATTTATTTACTTCCGTTTTTCACCGTTATGATTTGGGGTGGTAACTCAATTGTGAATAAGATGGCAGCAAGCGCCATTGAACCAAGTGCGATGAGTTTCTATCGTTGGTTTGTCGCAATGGTACTTCTAACTCCATTTTGTCTACCTGCGATCATCAAACAACGACACATTATTCGACCTTACTTAACTAAGCTGGCATTTCTTGCGTTACTTGGCATGGTGCTCAACCAATCACTTGGCTACTACGCTGGTTTAACGACAACGGCTTCCAACATGGCACTGATTACCTCTTTGGTTCCTTTGATCAGTGTGTTTTTAAGTGTTCCTCTGTTAGGCAAGTCTGTATCAATGTTAAGTATCGTCGGTGGTGTGATTTCGCTCGGCGGCTTGGCGTTTATGCTTGGTCATGGTGATATCACCTACTTTTTACATCAAGACATGACCCAAGGTGATAGCCTTATGCTGATTGCAGCCATGGTATACGCGGCTTATTGCGTGCTGCTAAAACGCTGGAAGATGCCTTTCAGTAGTTTGACTCTGGTTTACATGCAAGGCTTCTTCTCGGTTGTGATGCTTACACCACTTTGGCTCTCTAGTGAGCAACTGTTACCAAGCCAAGGCGCGCTACCATTAATCGCCTATGCTGGCATTGCGGCTTCCATTTTTGCGCCGTTAATGTGGGTGAAAGCGATCGATTCAATTGGCGCTGATTCAAGTGCCATGTTCATGAACTTAATGCCCGTCGTTTCTGTCGTACTTGCTTCAACGTTGATTGGTGAGAAAATTTACGCTTACCACATTATTGGTGGGCTGTTAGTCATCTCTGGCGTTATCCTGTCGCAAATAAAAATACGACACAGAAAGCCATTGCCCAATTCTGAGATTGCCTCCACCGCCAATTAATCCCAGTTCCCAAAGCCACAGAACTGCGCTGTGGCTTTTTGTTTTCATCGTTCGAATAAAAGTTAATATTTTGTTTCATTCTCTATTCCCGAAAATTCATCTTACTGCTAAATTGGGAAAACAATAACCCATCAAGGAAAGACAGATGAGCAGTGGTCAAAGAGACATTACCCTTCGCTTTTTAGCAGAACCCAGTGACGTCAATTTCGGCGGAAAAGTGCACGGTGGCGCCGTAATGAAATGGATCGACTTAGCAGCCTACGCCTGCTCTGCAGCGTGGAGTGGCAAGTATTGCATTACTGCATACGCAGGTGGTATTCGTTTTGTTGCGCCGATTCATGTCGGCAACTTAGTCGAAGTTAGCGCGAAAGTCATTTATACCGGACGAAGCTCAATGCACATCGCGATTGACGTGCAAGCCAGTGACCCAAAGCAAATGAAAAACAGACTCACCACCCACTGTATCGTTATTATGGTTGCTGTGGATGAAAACGGAAAACCAACCGACGTGCCGAAATGGGTTCCAGAATCTGATGAAGATAAAGCCTTGGAACAATCCGCGATCCGCCTTATGAACATGCGCAAAGAAATCGGGGAAGAGATGGAAGCGCACGTAAAGTATCTCAAGTAACCTACATCCGTTAAGAACGCTATTGACTACCTCAACGTTACTTATAACCAGAGTGTGGAGCAACATCATGGTTTTGCCATTTGCTTCACACTCGGCCTCCTCTGTCATAAATCCTTCACCTAGCTTTGCTTAAATCCTTCCACTATTTTGGAGTTGGATAGAGTTTGGATCTTGAGACTAAAAGAAACGACCTTAAGTGAAGAGACGTTGACCAATTTAAAAGCGGTCGAGTACCAGTGGGTAAGAACCATGTACGTCGAGGGGTATAACGAAACAGAAATTAACCATTACATTCAAACCTGCTTTGGCGGTGATGTCACCTTTGCAAATTTATTTCGTCGCGTCGCACTACAGCAAGAAAGCTTATACACGCTGCTTCAATACGTTGGATGTGCCCCCTCCAGTCGAGAGTTTTAATCCTTACCTACCTCAATTTTACTGATACCTGAACTCAGGTTATTTATGTGAAGTGCTACGCAGGGCATTATTCAAGCCCTGTGTAATCCATTGCAAAGCCGCTAATCTTTATCCGCTTATTGAACAACTGTATTTAACAGGTATAAAAAAACCTGAGTCTAAACTCAGGTTATGGTTACAAAAACTGTTAGTGATTGAATCGTAAGGAACTAAGCTAACAGCCAGCTATGCGTAACGCCAATAAAAGCCAAGATATTACTGATCGGCGGCCAAACCAAAATTGTAATATCCGTGCTACGTATAAGGGCAACCATGTGGTCGCCCTTTTCTAGTTATTCTTATCAATCTCAGACCACAAGAGATTATCCTTTCACACCACCAGCGGTTAGACCACCAACCAACCAGCGTTGAGCAAGTAAGAATACGGCAGTGATTGGCACTGCTGAAAGTACAGCAGCTGCAGCAAAGTCACCCCACAAGTAGTTTTGTGGATATAGGTATTGCTGCATACCCACTGCAAGTGTGTACGAGTCTACATCAGAAAGTAGTAGTGATGCTACAGGAACTTCACCAATTACCATGATGAACGACAAGATGAATACTACCGCTAGGATTGGCACAGACAGTGGCAGCAATACCAAACGGAATGCTTGCCATGGTGTCGCACCATCAAGAGCCGCCGCTTCTTCTAGAGACGAGTCAATACTTTCGAAGTAGCCTTTAATGGTCCAAACGTGCAGTGCGATACCACCTAAGTACGCGAAGATCAGACCGCCATGCGTGTTCAGGCCAAGGAAAGGAATGTACTGACCCAGTTTGTCGAACAACGCGTACAGAGCAACCAATGCCAACACCGCAGGGAACATCTGGAAGATCATCATCGCTTTAAGAATGGTGTTCTTACCTTTGAACTTCATACGAGCAAACGCGTAAGCCGATGTGGTTGATAGCGCCACGATTAGGATTGCAGAAATACCACCCACTTTTACAGAGTTCCACAGCCATGTCATGACTGGGAATGGTGGCGGTGTAACTGTACCGTCTGGATTAGTCACCGAGAAACCTAATGCCAATTTCCAGTGATCAAGTGTTGGGTTGTCTGGGATAAGGCTACCCGTTGCAAAGTTACCTTCACGGAATGAAATCGCGATGATCATCAGTAAAGGGAAAATAATCAGTGCCAAGAATGCCCACATCGCAATATGAGTAGCCCAAACACGATACTTTAATGACTTGCCTTGTACCATTGCCATTGTAATCTCTCCTTAGTCCTGAGCTACTTTAGTTACGCGTAGGTTGATAAGTGCCAATGCGCCAACCAATAGGAAGATAAGTGTTGCTACTGCACTTGCTAGACCGAAGTCTTGACCGCCCGCACCTTCGAATGCGATTCGGTAGGTGTAACTTACCAATAGGTCTGTGTAACCCGCAGGTTCTGACGTACCAATCATGTTTGGACCACCGCCTGTCAACAACTGGATAAGTACGAAGTTGTTGAAGTTGAAAGCAAAGCTCGCAATCAACAGTGGTGTTAAAGGCTTCAACATCATTGGTAGCGTGATACGAGTAAAGTTAGTAATAAAGTTCGCACCATCAATTGCTGACGCTTCATATAAATCATCAGGAATCGCTTTTAGTAGACCCATACATAGAATCATCATGTAAGGGAAACCAAGCCACGTGTTCACAATCAGGATCATGGTTTTCGCCATGAACGGGTCTGAGAACCAAGCAGGGCTAATACCGAACAAACCTTCCAGAAGCATGTTGATCTCACCAAAGCTTTGGTTAAACAAACCTTTAAAGATCAAGATAGAAATAAACGCCGGTACCGCATAAGGCAGAATCAGTAAGAGTCGGTAAACCGAGCGGCCTTTTAATGCTTCCCACTGAACAACACTTGCTAGAACAAGACCAATTACAAGCGTAAATAGTACGGTGAGTGCTGAGAACACAATCGTCCAGATAAAGATACTGATAAACGGCTCTTTGATGCCATCATCTTTCCACACACGCTCAAAGTTGTGTGTGCCAATGTTCACCACAAAGCCAGGAGACACTGTGCTACCAACAAACTGACCATTTTCATCGACAGGTTGGTAGTAACCTACTTCCATATTTGGACGTAACGTCTCTTCAGTACGATTGTTGTAAAGCGTTTCGCCGTCTTCTTGCAGCGTGTACAAAGGCACAACTGCCGCAAACTTACGTAACCCGCTCATGCGGATGTCTTCACCGCTCGGCAGATGTAAATCAACACTGCTCAACGTATTACGGCTCTTGACAATCGTCTTGATTGATTCTTTCTCGCCCGTAGCTTCTTCAATTGGCGATAGGTCAAGATCCGATGCTGAAAGGCTATCTAGTTGAAAAGTGGGCGTAGCAAGTAGCTCACCATCTTTTTCAACCACAAGCTGATGTCCTTGATCCGTTTTATATAAAGTGAACGGGTAGCTATCACCACTTTGATAAGTTCTGTCCAAAAGTACGCTCTGCGCACGATCAAAAGAGAGTTGGTTTTTCGCGCTGTAGTTGGTAAACGCCAAACCTATGGTGTACGCCAGAGGGAAAAGAATGAAAAGGATCATCCCTGCGATACCAGGGTAGATGTAACGGTGTGCGTACGTCTTTTTACTACCAAAGATGAACAACGCTAAAGCGGTAAGAATGATCGTAAGTAGTGCAAACGCAATCTCACCGCGTGAATACATAAGGATTGTTGCGTAGCCATTGATAATGCCGACTGTGCCTAAAAGTGACCATTTCATGAACACTTTTTTGCTGCTCGGAAGGCTGGCTTCTGGTGCTGTCATAGCATTTGTACCTTGAACTGACTGCATAGGGAACCTGCTAGCGAATATAGAATAAATATAGAAAAGTAAGGAGGAGTTGCCCCCTCCTTAAAAAGGTCTTACTTAATTATTTAGTCATTTGTTTTTCTGCGTCTGCCAATGCTGCATCGACAGTTTGACGACCATCAACTACGTTGATGATTGCGTTCTTAGCCGCGCCCCAGAATGCGTTCATTTGAGGAATGTTTGGCATAATTTCGCCGTTCATCGCGTTATCCATAGTCGCAGCGATACGAGTATCTGAATCTAGTTCACGTTGGAACGAGTTAAGCGCTACCGCACCTAGAGGCTTATCGTTGTTAACCATACGTAGGCCGTCGTTTGTTAGTAGGTAGTTCTCAATGAACTCAACCGCTAGGTCTTTGTTTGGAGACGCAGTGCTGATACCAGCCGTTAGAACACCAACGAATGGCTTAGAAGATTGACCTTGGAACTTAGGTAGCGTAGTCACGCCGTAGTTAACGCCAGACTTCTCGATGTTGCCCCAAGACCATGGACCGTTGATCGTCATCGCTGTCTTGCCTTGGTTGAATGCAGACTCAGATACTGAGTAGTCCATATCTGCAGAAATTACGCCTTTGTCTACCAAGCCTTTTACGAAGCTCATTGCGTCTTTAACGCCTTCTTTCGCGATACCAGCGTCTTTAACATCGTAACCTTCAGAAGTGTATTTGAACGCGTAGCCGCCATCAGCAGCCATTAGTGGCCAAGTGAAGTACGGTTCTTTTAGGTTCCACATGATTGCAGACTTGCCGTCTTTTTTAAGTTTTGCATCTAGCGCTGCAACTTCTTCCCAAGACTTCGGTGGGTTTGGAACTAGGTCTTTGTTGTAGATTAGAGATAGAGACTCAACCGCAACTGGGTAGCCGATCAATTTGCCGTCGTAACGTACTGCATCCCAAGCGAAATCAACAATACCTTCTTGAATGTTCTTAGAAGGTTTAATTTCTGCTAGCAGGCCAGCTTCTGCGTAACCACCGAAACGGTCGTGAGCCCAGAATACGATGTCAGGACCGTCACCAGTCGCTGCAGTTTGAGGGAATTTATCTTGAAGGCCATCTGGGTGAGCCACTGTCACTTTAATGCCAGTGTCTTCTTCGAATTTTTTACCAACTTCAGCAAGGCCGTTGTAACCTTTGTCGCCGTTGATCCAGATAGTAAGTTGTCCTTCTTCGATGGCAGCATTAGCACCAAAAGAACCCAAAGCAACAAGAGTACCTAGTGCTACAGCGCTTAACTTTTTCATGTTCGTATCCTTTTTATATTTTTGATGTAGGGCTAGTCCATTGAGGTTCAGCCGTATTTCGACATATATCATCTGAAATAATCCAATATGTCTCATCCTCCTAATCCCTACGCCCTTACAATTATGACGTATTTTCGTGATCTAAATCGCCAAGGGTAAGAGACTCAAATCACAAAACGGACACTTCCTGTGATCGGTTTCAACTTTAGGTGGTGCAATAATGTGATTTCCGACCAACTGCTTTATTCCTCCTCCTTTTTTACTCCTCCCTACCTACTCCCCCTACAATTATTTCTATTAGGAGGATGTCGCACCTCGCACAATCTTACAAACTTCAGTCATCCAAGAGTGGATGGTAAGAACCCTTTCCCAGCAGTGCCTACGTATTAGGAAAAAGATTTGCTGGTTTTGCATTGCCAGACGAGTGGAATGTCATTATTGGTGTTGTTTGTGGTAATTATTTCACGGGGGAGACAACACGAATAATGTGGGGGAGAGAAACTCGTACTTGGCTATGATGGGTAGCACTTCTATTCAGGACATTTTATTGAAGTGCTACCCTACTTTTCTTACCAACCGCAATAACTTACCGATTCCTACTGTTACTGCTCGCTAGATAATTCATATAATGATGAGCGGTGAATAATAAAAAATTGATCGAGGACGAGCTACATGGCGAGTGTCACGTTAAAAAATGTTTGTAAAGCGTATGGCGACGTACTGATTTCTAAGAACGTAGACCTAACAATCAACGAAGGTGAATTTGTTGTTTTCGTAGGTCCATCAGGTTGTGGTAAATCTACCCTTTTACGTTGTATTGCCGGTCTTGAAGACATTACTTCAGGTGATTTGTATATTGGTGACCAGCGCATGAATGACGTCGAACCATCCAAACGTGGTGTTGGTATGGTATTCCAGTCTTACGCTCTTTACCCACACCTTAACTTATATGACAACATGTCATTTGGCTTAAAATTAGCAAAAGCAGACAAAGCAGAAATCGACAAACGTGTTGAGCAAGCTGCAGAAATTCTACAATTGGGCCACTTACTTGAACGCCAACCAAAAGCGCTTTCAGGTGGTCAGCGTCAACGTGTGGCTATCGGTCGAACACTGGTATCGCAACCTAATGTATTCCTTCTGGATGAACCACTATCAAACTTGGATGCCGCACTGCGTGTAAACATGCGTGCGCAAATCACTAAGCTACAACGTCAACTTGGTTGTACCATGATCTACGTAACGCACGATCAGGTAGAAGCAATGACAATGGCAGATAAAATCGTTGTACTAGACGGCGGTTATGTATCGCAAGTTGGTAAGCCGCTTGAGCTTTACCATTACCCACAAAACCGCTTTGTAGCAGGCTTTATCGGCTCTCCGAAAATGAACTTCATGAGCGTATTCATTGATGAAGTAGAAGCAGAGCGCGTCAAAGTTCAACTATCTAATGGCGTATCTTTCTGGATTCCAGTGGATGGCACGACGGTTAACCGTGGCGACCGTATGTCTTTAGGCATTCGCCCTGAGCACCTATTATCCGCTTCTGAAGCTGATGCAAGCATTCACGGTGAAGTGATGATTGTTGAGAAGCTAGGTAACGAAACTCAAGTATACCTAAACCTAGAAGGTGCGGACGCGGACGTTATTTTCCGTCAGCCTGACACGCTCGCAGTCGATACCGGCGATAAAATCGAGATTGGTATTCCAGCACACCGTTGTCACCTGTTCCACAGTGATGGTCGTGCATGCCGCCGCCTATACAAAGAAAACGGCGTAGAAGTCGAATAATTCTTTCGTCCTGATTCACAATAAATCCCTCTCACTTGAGAGGGATTTTTTTATCCTAATAAATATAAGTAATTCGATACTAAATCATTAATCGTTAACGAATAAGATCACCCGTTTCTTCTACCTTTACATAAACCATTGTCTTTGTACTGATACTTCATTTTTAATACTTTTCCTCATCCCTCATGAGTAAGTACCAGCTTTTTCCTAACCCGCCAAACTTAGCCAAAGGTCTAAATTTCATTCTTATTTCCACTTACCTCAACAACGCAAATTTTTACACTTATCAACGAAATTACACGTGACAAAAAACTCAGAAGCATTCAACAGAATGCTCTGTTCACCAACTACTAATAACGCTCACGACACGGCAATTGGGGGAGACACCCAAGGGCGGTAGCGTGTAAGAAGGGAAACTGAGTCATGAAACAAAAAGGACTTATCCGCTCTCACGAGATGGAGTTCGCTTTTTTATATCGCATCTCAGATCTTGCTGTCATCGTCTCTTTTATGCTGCTTTTAGTGTTCAAAGACATGAATACTGCGATGGGGAAAGATTACGTCATACTGGCTTTTGTTGGAGGCATCTCCTTTCTATTTATGGCAGAAAGCGGCAACCTGTACCGCTCTTGGCGAACCAGTTCGTTTAAAGAGCAGATGATTATTGTCTGTGTGGCCTGGGCAGTAACTTCCGCGCTTATCTTTATTGTTCTGTATTTTTCGGAAGTCTATGACTTATTTGATAACACTATTCTGGCATTGTGGTTTGCGATTACGCCCGCTCTACTTTTGGCATGGCGAGTGACATTCCGTACCGGATTAGCCTATTTAAGAAAAAAAGGATTCAACACTCGTACTGCAATAATCATCGGCCAAACTCCTCACGGCATTACCCTTGCTAACGAAATTCAAAACCACACTGAACACGGTGTACTTTTTGATGGCTTTTACGATGAGCGTTCTTCCGACAGATTGCCAAATTCTGCTTACCCTATTAAAGGGGCAGTTGACCACGCTCTTGAGCGAGCCAAGAAAGGGGAAGTGGATTACGTCTACATCGCAATGCCAATGCACGCAAAAGAACGTATTGCATCGCTTCTTAACCAATTCTCAGACACCACCGCAAATACGTATCTGATTCCCGACTTCTTTACCTATAACCTTTTGCATTCTCGTTGGGCGCAAATCGGCCAAGTTCAAACGCTCAGCGTATTTGATACGCCATTTGCTGGAATTTCTTCCTGGGTAAAACGGTTTGAAGACATTTTGTTTTCGAGCATTATTTTAGCCTTGATCTCTCCAGTCCTGCTCGCCATTGCGATTGGCATTAAGCTGACCTCTAAAGGTCCGGTCATTTTTAAACAGCATCGTTACGGTCTCGATGGACGCAAGATTGAAGTATGGAAATTCCGTTCAATGACCACTATGGATCAAGGCCCTCACGTGAAACAGGCGACAAAGAACGACCCACGCATTACGCCTTTTGGTGGTTTTCTGCGTCGCACCTCTTTGGACGAACTGCCTCAATTTATCAATGTACTGCAAGGGACCATGTCTATTGTTGGTCCACGCCCTCATGCCGTGGCGCACAATGAAGAGTATCGCCAGATTGTTGACCGCTACATGCTACGTCACAAAGTAAAACCGGGCATTACTGGCTGGGCGCAAATTAATGGCTATCGCGGCGAAACAGACACCTTAGAAAAAATGGAAAAGAGAGTCGAGTTTGATTTGGATTACATCCACCACTGGTCTGTTTGGATGGATATCAAAATCATCTTCATGACCGTTTTCAAAGGGTTCACTGGTGCTAACGCTTACTAAGGTTGAGACTATGAAGAAACTGACAATGGCAATAGCATTGAGTCTGTTTTCAACTGGCTTACTCGCAGAACCGATGGCTTACCAAACCGAGTCTGGCATTGAGTTTATTCCCCTCGTAAGAACTTTCTACGAGGGCGATGACAACATCAACAAAGCGGAGGAATCCGGCAATGTAGAATCGGTCAATATTTGGGGTATAGAGCCAAGCTTATTAGCACGTATAGAAAGGAATCGCTATCGCGCAGATATTTTGTACAAGTTGAAAGCAGGTTTTTCATCCGATGACCGCAACGACTTCGACGATCATACCTTTCAGTTTTCCAACTTTTTTGAGTTCAATCATCGTCATCGTTTAGTGGTTGATTATCGTTTTCGCGCCCAGCATGAAATTAGAGGGGAAGACATTACCGAAGGTAATGGTAGCGCAATAGACTCACCAATTGAGTTCAACCGTAACGATATCAAAACCAATTATGTCTTTGGCTCTAACGGTGCAAAAGGCAGACTCGAATTCGGTTTAGGCTACAGTGATAAAACCTATCAAAACTACCGTGACGGATTACCTGGGCGCCCAAATGCTAAAACGAAATACAACGATTTTCGAGCTCCCAATGCACACTTGGAATTCTATTTAAGGGCGACGCCAAGAACCTATTGGTTGGTTGGGACAAAACAAATAGTAACCGACTATCAGCACCGAAATTCTGCGCAACCATCCAAAGATAACAACACCAGTTTCTATTACACCGGTGCCGAATGGGAAGTAACGGGAAAAACCAAAGGCATCGCTCGACTCGGTTATCAAATCAAAGATTTTGACAGCGCTCAACGAGAGACATTTAAAGGCTTCAGTTGGGATATCGGCTTTGAATGGCTGCCTCAAGAACAAACTCTAGTCAGCGTGAAAACCACTCAAGCGGCAGTTAACCCAGATCAAGATGGTGATTACAACCTACAAACTCGTTATCGACTGAACCTCAAGCACGATTGGAATAGTTACCTTGCAACTCGCTTAGGTGCTATTTATCAACAAGATGATTACACGGGAATCTCCAGAAACGACGATCGCTACACCCTATCTTTTGGTATCGATTATCAAATTAAACGCTGGATACAGCTGCAAGCCGACTGGCAATACCAAGATAAAACCTCTAACCGACCAGGTTATAGCTTCGAACAGAACATTTGGACTTTAAGCGCACAGTTTTCTCTGTAACAAGGATTATTAATGAAGTCATTCATCACATTCATGAGCGTCGCGTTATTGCTATTTAGCACCTTGGTAAACGCTGACTCAAACGAGGAAGATTACTTACTCGATACTGGCGATACCATTTCCGTGCAGGTCTATGGTGAAGAAGATCTTACGATTAAAAATATTCTAATAACGTCAGATGGCTATTTTGATTACCCCTACCTTGGCCGAATCAAAGCAATCAAAAAAACACCGAAACAACTCAAGTACGAAATAGAAACGGGCTTAAAAGGCGATTATCTCATCAACCCAAAAGTGATGGTCACTATCAATAACTTTCGTCTGTTTTACGTTAATGGCGAAGTCAGGAAACCAGGTGGATTTGAGTACCGTCCAGGGTTAACCATAGAGAAGGCCATCGCTTTAGCGGGTGGCTTGACCGACCGAGCCTCACGCAAAGGCATTAACCTCACCAAACATAAAACGGGTCAAACGATAGAGGGTGTCAGTATGCACCGCAACGTTGAACCTGGTGACATTGTATTTATTGACCAGAGCTTCTTTTAAGTGACAGGGAATCAAATGAACGGGACTCATCCAAATAATCTCCAGATGAAAAAAGTAGAACTGATTCGTTTTGGTCATCACTTTAAAGCGATTAAAAAGAATTGGCTAAGCATCGCAGCTTTCACGCTTCTGTTTTCATTAACTTGTACTTGGTATATCTACTCCAAAGCATCGATATACCAAGCTACAGCAACGCTACTCATCCAAGAAGAGCAAAAAAGTGCCCTTTCAATCGAGGAAGTATATGGTGTCGACACAACAAAAAAAGAGTACTTTCAAACGCAAATCGCTATTTTAAAATCGAATCATATTGCAGATAAGGTCATTAGAGAGCTGAACCTAACTCAACTACCGGAGTTCACACGCTCAGGTGGATTAAATCAAAAGATCGACCAAATAAAGTCGATCCCTTTTGTTCAAGACCTACTGAATGTGGCTCCAAGCCCAAAAGAAACTGCCCAGTTTTCAGAGTCCTATTATCAGGCACTTCAAGCTTTCAGAAGTAAACTCGATATTGAGCCAGTACGTAACACCCAATTAGTCAGAATTCGCTTTCGTTCTACCGATCCTAAGCTTGCTACGACAATCGCTAACGCGGTCGGCCAAGCCTACATTGACGCAAATTTTGAAGCCAAATTGGTCGTTACAAAAAATGCGGCTACTTGGTTGACAAACAACTCACAAAAATTGGAGGAGCGATTACGTAACTCTGAGCAAGCGCTGCAAGAGTTCTTGTTAAAAGAAGGGTTGATCGATATAAACGGTATTGATGAAATTTACGCAAATGAGCTAGAAGAACTCACTCGAAAGCTAAATGTCGCTGTTAATAAGCGTATTGAAGCACAGACGTTAATCCAACTGTTAAGACGTAAATCCTCACAAAGTTTAGACAGCTTGCTGTCAATTGATGAATTCGCTAATCAAGCGCAAATCCGCGATCTAAAATTGTCGGAAGCACAGGCAGCCAAAAATCTCTCTGAACTGGCACAGCGCTACGGACCTAAGCATGATCGAATGATTCAGGCGAAAGCACAGCTTGCTGAAATTCAATCAAGAACCCAGCAACTCATCCGTGACATTTCCTTCAGTAAGCAACAAGACCTTCTTGCTGCAAAAGCGCAAGAGGACATGCTTCGAGCAGAACTCGATAACAAAAAGTCAGACTTCCAATCGTTAGGGTCACAAAAAGCGCGTTACGAACAGTTAAAACGCGAGGTTGAATCCAATAAGGCACTCTATGAAGCGTTCTTAAATCGTGAGAAAGAGACCAACGCCACCAGCGACTACAAGAATGTCACGGCTCGCTTTACTGATAAAGCCATCATTCCTCTATTCCCGGTGGCACCACAACGAATCAAACTGGTACTGATTGCCACCTTTTTTGGCTTTGCCATTGCTTGCGCTCTGGTCATCATCTTAGAAACGATGCGAGAAGTTATCCGAAGCACAGCCGATGTGCAGGAAAAACTTGGTGTTACGTGTTTAGGTGTGATTCCTATGGTCAAAAAACGCAATTTGCGTAAAAACGGCGTCAGTTATACCGCGTATTTAGATGATGAAGAAAAGCTATTTAGTGAAGCTTGCCGCTCGGTCAGAACCTCGCTTCTGCTCAGATTAACCAACACGAAGCAAAAGATATTGCCCTTTACCTCTGCTATTCCAGAAGAAGGAAAAACATCAACCAGTATCAATATGGCGGTGTCGTTTTCAAAAATGGAAAAGGTATTGATCATCGACTGCGATTTACGTCGACCTTCCATCGCAAAGCGATTCGGTATTGCTGAATCAAGCCCTGGCTTAACGCATATCCTGACGATGGATACGCCAATCAAAGATTGTGTTACACATATAAAAGAAGCCAACTTAGATGTATTATCGGCCGGCCTAATTCCGCCAAACCCACAGGAATTACTGGCTTCTGATCGCTTTAAAAAGTTGCTCGAACATTTTCAAAATAAGTATGACCGGATCATTATCGATACACCGCCCCTACTGTCAGTGAGTGACGCACTTATTCTTGGTCAATATGCCAATGGTCTGATTACCGTCATTCGCTCAGAATCAACAAAATCATCACTGGTTAACCTTGCGTTATCTAAACAAATACAACACTCAGTTCCATCTCTTGGCGTCTTAATCACACAAGCCAAGGCCAAGGAAGGAGAGACGCTTTATGTCCAGAAATACGCCTACTAACGTAAACCTATCTTGGTACCAAACCTTGAAAAGCGAAGAACAGCCGGTATTGATCTATCAAATGGGCAAAGTAGGTTCGAGTGCATTAGAGCATTCCATTCCCAACTCGATTCACTTGCACGACCTTATGACCGTCGATGCGCAAAAACAAATATCTCCCGTTAGAGCGCAATTGCATAAGCCTCAGATCAATGCGTTAAAGCGACAACTAAAGCGTATAACGATGAGCCACATGTTAAAGCGCAAGAAAAAAGTTCGAATCATCTCGCTGGTGCGTGAACCGATCGGACGAAATGTCTCAATGTTCTTTCAAGCACTTCCTTTTTGGATGGCGGACAAATATCTAAAGGATGACAGCGCAATACGTACCGAACGTCCGCAGTTACTCCAAGAGGCATTTGATAAGCACATGAATCATCAATATGCGCTGCAGTGGTTTGACAACGAAATCAAACAACTAACAGGGATTGATGTGTTTAACGAACCTTTTAATCACGAAGTAGGCTATCAGACATACCATAACAATAACTTTTCACTGTTGGTCATTCGAAGTGACAAGCTAAAGCAGGCTAACTCCGCAGTCGAAGGCTTTTTAGGTTACCCCGTGGATGTCGTTTATGAAAATCAGTCAGACAACAAATGGTACTCGCCACTAATGAAAGAATTCAAAACGCAATTTCAACCTACACCCGAGTACGTTGAAGAAATGCTGAATTCTAAATTGACGAAGCACTTTTTCTCAAATGCAGAAATCACCGACCTTAAACAGCAATATCTGACCAATTAATCATGAAAACCAAGATTCTACATATTATTAATGATCTTTCTCAGAACGGCGGTGCTCAGAAGTTCTTAGTCGACCTTGTTTTAGAACATAAGCCTGAATACGAAATCAAAATTTTGGTCTTGTGTGATGAAAATGATTACTTACCAACGCTATCCGCCCAAGGGATAGAGTGTTTTAACTGGCGCACTTTGTCATTGAGTGAGAAATACTGTTTGCTACGTTGGCCGCATGTCGTTCACGGGCACCTCTACCCTTCCATTTATCTAGCGCTATTGGCGGTAGGTAAAAAACGAATCCAGACTGAGCACTGCTCTTACAACCGTCGACGTGACTATCCGTTGTTTAAGTTCATGGAATATGTCTTGTATTGGGGCCACGACTTGACGGTCAGTATTAGTGAAAAAGTACAAGATGAACTGGTGAAGTTCATGCCTCGCTACCAACATAAATATCACGTGGTGCACAATGGCGTTGATTTAAAAAGGTTTCCTATGATGCCGAAGTGCTCCAGCCACCTAATCGACAAACCAATCATCAAGATTGGCATGGTGGGCCGACTTCACCAACATAAAGATCATGAAACGCTTATCCAAGCACTTGTCCATTTACCGAGACGATACGAGCTTCATCTTGCTGGAGATGGCGAAAAAAAATCGTCACTGCAAGCGTTGGCAACAAAGCTCAACGTCACGCAACGTGTTCACTTTCATGGGGTAGTTTCTGATGTTCCAGCGTTTTTGAACGACATGGACATTTACGTGCAATCATCGCATGTCGAAGGCTTTGGCTTGGCGGCGGTTGAGGCCATGGCAGCAGGCTTACCCGTATTATCATCGGACGTACCCGGTTTGGATGACGTCACCGGACGTGCCGAATATTTATTTCAGGTTGGTAACTCAAATGAGCTGAGCCAGAAAGTGCTCCAGCTGTGTGAAAGTGTTGAGCGGTATGACGCTGCAAGTCAATACTCAGTCAATAGGGCCTCTCTCTACACCATCGATAAATTTCGTGAAGGTTACTATGGAATCTACCAGCAGCTTTGCACCAACAAATAGCTCCGCGCCATCGAGCCACCGAGCCTCATGGTTTGCGGCATGCCTACTGGCATTATTCTTTATTCCCATGAAGTTTCGTGCTGGAGGAGTTGCACTAGCACCTTCAGACATCGTAAGTCTTTTGTCCATTGGTTTTACAGCGTTAGTGGTATTGGAAGGAAAAGCTGAAAAACTCATGCATCCCTGCATGGGGTTCCTCGTATTGTTCACTGGGTATGTGTTCTTAAATGGCCTGCTAAATCGCGTCCCCCTAATGCCGCTAGTTATAGAAACCGTGCAATGGCTGGCGATTCTCTGCTTGCTTAGCCTAATGTACGCCTATGGCGTGTTTGATGATGAATGGGTAATGGTTTATTTCACTTATCTGCTGTTTTTGATCTGCACGCTCGTTGCCTTATGGCACTTTGCTCAGGGATATCAAAGCGGGTTTAAGTTACTCGGGGTAAGTAAATACGGTTTCGGTGTGCTTTGCTCACTACTATACCTTTATCGGGATAAAATTCGCGCTTTCCACCTTTTGATGCTCGTCGCTTTGGTATTACTGGTGTTGTCGCAAGAAAGAAAAGCACTACTTGGTTTTTGTCTGCTTTTCTTCTTTGACCAGCTGCTCGTAAAAAAACTGATGAGAAAATCGCTTAATGAAACGTACACGTGGACGATTTTATTAGCCTTAAGCTTCATTGTGTTTACTGCCGTCACAACCACACTCTACGTTGGGTTTGAAACGCTAGCGGACACATTGGAAATAACCCAAGAAGACGTCTTATTTGCCAACCAAAGTGAAGCCCGCTGGGTATCGAACCTTCATAGAAAACTCTTACTTGCCAATGGGTTAGACATTTTACTTCAGCACCCTATTTTAGGTGTCGGCGCGAAGATGCTGCCCAACTTTATGATCAGTTACTTTAACTATGATGAGCTGGCGATCTACACCCACAACTTTGTGTTAGATACCGCAATTGAATACGGGTTGCTCGGTATCGCCCTATTATTTGGTGGTTATTTTCTTTTTATTCGCTTTTGCTTCCGTAGTCTCAATGACAACAGGAAAAGCCTCTTACTCGCGATATACGCCCTCATCATGGTGTTCTTCGTTGCGGTAAATACCACCATCATTTTAATACTCTTATTACCCGTCATGATAAGCATGAGCCGCGAGTCAACGGTCAACACCATTGCTCATACTTTTCCGGTAAACCATCACCACGAATTTGAATAATCAAGGATAGGATAGATGAAGTATTCAATCTCTCGACAATTTGAAAAGAACCGAGAACTCCAAGCTGACAATTTTGTTTTAGTTTACCAAATGGGCAAAGTTGGCTCATCGTCAATTGAGCACACGCTGGGAGAAAGAAATATCCCAAGCTATCACATCCACACCTTTGATGATCACGAAGAATTTCACATGTATCACAATAAAAAAGACGTGAGTAAATTTTTCGATTTCAAAAACCGTGCGCTCTACCGCTTAGTGCTCAAGCAACGAAAACGTATCTTACAAAAACGCGAACAGATTAAAATCGTTACGCTGGTCCGCGATCCAATCGCAACTGTCTTTTCTCGTTTCTTTCAAGACCTCCATTTGCAATTTATCGAAGGCAAAAAGAATGATGCAATTCACCGAGATATGGCAGTCACGTATCAGCACCTCGAACATTGTTTCGATAACTATATCAATCTCAACTATTTTGCGAACTGGTTCGACAACGAGTTAAAACGTAACTTCAATATCGATGTGATGCGTCAAGAACTGGACAACACTCAACCTTTCTTCACATTCAAGAACGAGCAAGCCAACGTCATGCTAATCAAATGCGAAAAGCTCAGCTCTCTCGATAAAGAAATTGGTGAGTTTCTCGGGCTGCAAGACTTCGTGCTAAAAAACAGCAATGAAGCGAAAAACAAGTGGTACTCCAATATCCACCAGCACTTTAAGCATCACTACGACTTTTCAAAGCTGTTCTATATGTACGATCTTCCCTTATATCGCCACGTTTATTCAGAACAAGAACGTGATGCTTTCAAGCATAAATGGATGCAGACAGCAGGAACAAAATCATCATGAAAAAAGTGCTCCATATTACAGAAGCCTTCGGAGGTGGCGTTCAAACAGCCCTCTATAGTTATGCTCACTCCTCTCGAGATGAGCCCTATCAACATTTCTTGCTAGCCAGAGCTCGAGAAAACGACTTAACCAATGAGAACAACCATCATATTTTCACACAGACCAAATGGGTGGAAGGCGGCTTACTTCAATTTGTTCGCGATGCAAACCACATGATTGCATCACTTGCGCCTGACGTTGTGCATTTGCACTCGAGTAAAGCGGGATTTCTCGGGCGATTTCTAAAACTTGGCAAGGCGCGCTTGGTTTACACTCCGCACTGTTATGCTTTCGAACGTGAAGATATCTCCGAATTCGCGCGCCAGCTCTATAAAGCGCTAGAGAAAGTAAAACTAAGCAAAATTGATGTGGTGGCAGGCTGTAGCCAACGAGAATGTGACCTAGCCATTAGCATTGGTGCGAAACGTGCCGAGCTGCTCAATAACTACGTGTCTTATCAAAGTGAAGAGCGTTTAGGGCGAAACAGACAAGAAGCGCTGCGACTTGTTGTGCTTGGTCGTGTTGCGCCCCAAAAGGATCCACAATTTCTCATCGACACATTGCAACACCTTAGTCGATATGCGCTTAACCGCCCATTAGATATCACTTGGATAGGTGGCGGTGACTACACACTTGAACAAAAATTGCGTACAGAAAATGTGGATGTGACTGGCATGTTGCCTCGTGATGAGGTGGTTAAAAAGCTCAAGGGTTCAGACCTTTACTTACATACTGCAGCATGGGAAGGGATGCCGTTAACTATTCTAGAAGCAGCCAAATTACATCTTCCTATGGTGATTCGAACTATCGGCGCGACCCAAGATCTCAACTACCCATTTTTAGCGCTAACACCTGAAGAAATGGCCAAGCAGATCGCGCACTGTGTCAATCATTATGATGAAATTGATTTTTGCCAATATACAACAGCGTTAAACGACGCCTTCAGTGAAGAAAAACAGCGCCTCGCACTCAATAATATTTACGGTTAAATACCTCTATGTTTCACACTATTCAACAAAAATTACTGTTGATGCCCAGCGGTAAAAAAAGCTTGCTATCTACTGGATTGAAAACCGCAATCACGCGTGTGTTGAGTGCGCTATTTGCTTTTTTACTGACACTGATTGTATCGAAGGCCAGTGACGCTTCGACTTCCGGTCAATTTTTCTTTTTATTCAACCTAGTCTCACTACTCGCGATCGTTTCTCAGCTAGGTTTTGATGTCTCATTAGTTCGCTACAATGCGATCGCCTTTAACAACAAAGAGACACTTCAACAAAGCCACAACTATAAAACGGCACTTTATCGAAGTATGGCGTTTTGCTTGCTAGCCATTGCCGTTTTGTTGGTAGGATTTAATCTGTTTCCTGAACAGCTAAACCAGACCCAATCGCCAATGTATGCGATTACTTTAGGCTTGTTCTGCATACCATTTTTGGTGCTTGCACAGACCAACAGTCGTGTGCTTCAAGCATGTAGAAAGGTCGTGTCATCACTGTTTGCTTTACAGCTTGGCGTGAGTATGTTGATGGTCTTTTTTGTCTTTGGCTTGGACTATATCGGTCAGCAAAATATCAACAATCTGATGACCGCACTGCTTCTGGCGAGTATGAGCGTCGCGGTAATTTCCAGTGTTAATTGGCTAGGTTCAGGTCAGTATCAGACATCGGCTTTCGTACCAAACAAAAAAATGGTCGCTTCTGCCAAGCAAGTCTGGATTGGCAGTATCTTCACGAACGTTCTTCAATGGGGAAGCCTTGTCATTGCGGGCTTTTTTATCTCAACAGCGGAACTCGGTCTATTAGCTGCAGCTCAACGTACATCACTACTGATTGGCTTTGTGCTGATTACCATTAACTTTGTGGTCGCCCCTATGTTTGCATCTCTCTACAAAGAGCGCCAAATGATCAAACTGCAAAGCCTGAGCCGTTTAGCTTGCCGAGCCAACGTTGGTTTGGCCATTGTGCCCGTGATTATTTGCACTCTATTCCCAGAGTTTGTGATGCGGTTTTTTGGTGAAGAGTTTCTTGCTGCTGCGCCACTGTTAGTCGTCCTGTCTTTAGGGCAGTTAGTCAATGTTGCGACTGGCTCTGTAGGATTTTTATTACTCATGAGCGGTCACGAAAGAACCATGAAATACATTACAATTTCCTCCGGCACAATCTCTATCTGCTTGCTCATTGCGCTTTGCCAAGCGTTCGGTGTTATTGGTGCAGCATGGGCGATGGCAGTTGGCATGGCAATCCAGAATCTAGCAGCGTTGTACTTTGTAAAACGTTACTTAGGCTTCTTTCCAATAGGTTAATTATGGTTTCAATACTGACACGGATAAGTTTTGTTTTCGTTCTGGCGCTTACGGCTTCACTCTCTTTGTGGAAAAGCTCTGACTTACACCATGCCACTTACCTGCAAATGGAAACCTACTTAGGTGGATCGAGTACGCTTCACTTTACTTTCAGTTTATTGATCGGCTTTTTATCGGTCTTCACCTTCCCCTCTTTAGTAAGTTCAAGTAAAGCCGACGTCTTTGGCATCCGCCTTTTGCTACTGCTGTTGGGTATCGTTTCAATGGAAGAAATAAGCCAACTTTTTATTCCAAGTCGCTCATTTAGTTTTGATGATCTCAGTACCAACTGGATAGGCATTATCTCGGGTTACTTTAGTGCCAAGTTGATCCGCGTCCTGCGCACTCGCTCGTTCTCTTGAAATAAGCACCTCAAGGTTATTTGGGTATATAATTACGCCAAACAATCAGACTAACGAGTACATCATGTCATCCCACCCAACCAAGATTACCTTTTTTGAATTCTTAACCCCGTTGATCACATCAGGCAAAAAAACGATTACGATTCGAGACGAATCAGAAAGTCACTACGTTCCAAATACAGAGGTCGAAGTTTTTACCCTAGAGACGGATCGTAAAGTCTGCAACATCAAAATACGCTCTGTAGAACCACTCAACTTTGAAGATATCAATGAGTTTCATGCTGAACAAGAAGCCATCGAACTGCCAAAACTCAAGCAGTTAATTCGAGAAATCTACCCAAACACCGACACGCTATTTGTGATTGAGTACGAGCTAATCAAATAACCCACAACAAACACTAGACGACTGGTCTAATTCATTCTATAGTACGCTTCATGAACGCAAAGACGAACGACACACGCCAACATATTCTCGACGTCGGATACGAGTTAATCGTAAACCGAGGGTTTACGAGTGTTGGCCTTTCAGAGCTTTTAAAAAAGGCCGCGGTGCCGAAAGGCTCGTTTTATCATTACTTCAAATCCAAAGAACAATTTGGTGAAGCGATGATTCAAGACTACTTTACTAAGTATTTTGAGCGTTTAAACGCACGCTTTACCAATACCGATCTGAATGGCTACCAACGCCTGATGAGCTACTTTGAAGAAATGGTCAAAGTAGAAGACGACGTATGTAATGCGAACAAATGTTTGTTGGTCAAGTTAAGTGCGGAAGTCTCCGATCTCTCAGAGTCCATGCGTCTAGCGTTACGCCAAGGTGCAGACAAAACCATTCAAGCAATGGCGGATTGCATTGACGTAGGCATTCAAGATGGCTCTATCCCAAATGGTGACAGTGCTTTATTGGCAAGGCAGATATACTACCTTTGGAACGGCGCAAGCTTGCTGAACAAACTGTATCAAGATCAGGCAGCATTAACGCAAAGTCTGACCTATACTCAACATCTACTGCAAAACACGCGAACTTGCCCATAGTAGGTAGCGTAAAAGTAAGATGAACACCCTACATGTGTTTCACAGTTGGTAATAACTCCTGTGATTGCACAATACACCTTCCCGCTCTATGAGCGGGATATTTTGAAATCAAAACTAGACGACCGGTCTAATCAATAAGTGAGATAAATATGACTAACGCAACAAATCGCAGAATCGTACTCGCGTCACGTCCCCACGGTGCACCAACAAAAGAAAACTTTCGTCTAGAAGAAGTGGCGAAACCGACTCCTCAAGATGGTGAGATGCTACTGAGAACCGTTTACTTATCTCTCGACCCATACATGCGCGGTCGCATGAGCGATGCCGAGTCATACGCCGATCCTGTTGCGGTTGATGACGTAATGATCGCTGGCACAGTTTGTCAGGTAGAAGCATCGAACCACCCAGATTATGAAGCGGGTGAATGGGTTCTTGCATACACTGTTGGCTGGCAAGACTACGCCATCTCAACTGGTGAGATGGTGATTAAACTTGGCAAAGAACCACAAAACCCATCATACGCTCTAGGTGTTGCTGGCATGCCAGGCTTTACCGCGTATATGGGCTTGCTCGATATCGGTCAGCCAAAACCAGGTGAAACCATTGTGGTAGCGGCCGCGACGGGCCCTGTGGGCGCGACTGTTGGTCAAATTGGCAAAATCAAAGGTTGCCGTGTTGTTGGTATTGCAGGCGGAGAAGAAAAGTGCCGTTACGCCAAAGAAGTCCTTGGCTTCGATGAATGTATCGATCACAAAGCTGACGACTTTGCAGAGCAGTTGAAAAACGCCTGTGACCAAGGTATCGATGTTTACTTCGAAAACGTAGGTGGCAAAGTATTCGAAGCTGTAATGCCACTTCTGAATACCAGCGCACGTATCCCACTTTGTGGTTTGATTTCTCAATACAACGCAACAGAACTGCCTGAAGGTACCGACCATCTTCCATTATTAATGGGTAAGCTGCTGACTAAACGAATCAAGGTGCAAGGCTTCATCATTTTTGATGACTACGGACATCGTTACGGTGAATTTGCGCAAGATATTAATCAATGGTTGGCAGAAGGAAAGATCCAATACCGTGAACATCTAGTACAAGGACTGGAGAATGCACCAGAAGCATTTATCGGTCTGTTGGAAGGTAAGAACTTCGGCAAGCTTGTAGTACAGATTAACGACCCATTATAAGGAAGGGATAAATAAATGATTAAACTTCACCATCTCAATCAGTCTCGCTCAAAGCGCATCATTTGGTTACTTGAAGAGCTAAATGTGGATTACGAAATCGTGCCTTATGTTCGTGACAAAGTGACTTTCATGGCACCGCCTGAGCTAAAGAGCGTTCATCCTCTCGGTAAATCTCCCCTGCTTGAAGATGATGGCGAGTTCATCATTGAATCAGGCGCGATGACCGAATATTTGATTGAGAAGTACAGTGATGGTGCGTTGGCTCCTGAGCGTGGGACGAAGGCGCACACTGAGTACCTACAATGGATGCATTTTGCTGAAAGTTCAGCAATCTTACCAATGTTGTTAAAAATCTTTATTAGCAAAGAGCCAAACGAAACTCAATTTCTATCAGGCTATGCTGACAAAGAAGCGATGAACGTTCTGGGTTACTTCGAGCAATCGCTAGAAGGCAAAACTTACCTAGTAGAAGAACGTTTAACTGGCGCAGACATCATGATGTCATTTATTGTCGAGCTCGTGCATAAGTTCGGTTTGGCTGGTCACTTCCCGAATATTGAACGTTATGGAAAACAACTTGCAACGCATCCAGCGTTTGAAAAAGCTGAGCAAATTGAAGTGAAGTACTCCTAATCATTCCGCCCCTTTGATGCTCAATAAAGCGATATCAAAGGGGCGATTTCCGACGTTAGCCTTGTCAACAAAGCGCAATTCATGCAAATGCCTGCGTGCTCTTTTTACCCTCTTCGCCAATACGTTAATAAACCAATCATAAAAATCAGCTAAGAATTTGATTCTAAGTTACTTTTCATCATCGTTCCCACCTATTGAATTGATAAGCAGTATCAGTTTTTGCTTCCAGCTTTTCCGTAATAATCTTCTCTTCAGTTGCTAAGGTATTGATCCCTGGAGGGGAAGAAAAATGACAAATAAGAAATTAACCACCGCCGCAGGCTGTCCTGTCGCCCATAATCAAAATGTGATGACTGCAGGTCCTCGTGGTCCCCAACTATTGCAAGACGTTTGGTTCCTTGAAAAACTGGCACACTTTGACCGCGAAGTGATTCCTGAGCGTCGTATGCACGCCAAAGGCTCAGGCGCTTACGGCACTTTTACTGTGACTCACGACATCACCAAATACACGCGCGCGAAGATCTTCTCGGAGATCGGTAAAGAGACCGAGCTATTTGCTCGCTTTACAACCGTTGCGGGTGAGCGCGGTGCCGCCGATGCAGAGCGCGACATCCGTGGTTTTGCGCTAAAGTTTTACACCGAAGAAGGCAACTGGGACTTGGTTGGTAACAACACGCCAGTGTTCTTCCTCCGTGATCCACTAAAATTCCCAGACCTAAACCACGCAGTAAAACGCGATCCACGCACCAACATGCGCAGCTCGACAAACAACTGGGATTTTTGGACATCACTACCAGAAGCATTCCACCAAGTTACGATCGTTATGAGTGATCGTGGTATTCCAGCGTCTTACCGTCATATGCACGGCTTCGGTAGCCACACATTCAGCTTTATCAACGCAGAAAACGAACGTTACTGGGTGAAATTCCACTTCAAAACTCAGCAAGGCATCAAAAACCTGACTGACCAAGAAGCAGAAGCGATTGTAGGTAAAGACCGCGAAAGCCATCACCGTGACCTTTACGAAGCGATTGAGCATCAAGACTTCCCTAAATGGAAAATGTACGTACAGATCATGCCTGAGCTAGAAGCGGATGAAGTGAACTTTAACCCGTTCGATCTAACAAAAGTATGGTCACAAAAAGACTATCCATTGATCCCAGTAGGCGAGTTTGAACTGAACCGTAACCCAGAAAACTTCTATGCGGAAGTTGAGCAGTCCGCGTTTAACCCGGCAGCTATCGTTCCTGGAATTGGCTTCTCGCCAGACAAAATGCTGCAAGGCCGTCTGTTTGCATACGGAGACGCGCAGCGTTACCGCCTAGGTGTAAACCATCACCAAATTCCAGTTAACGCGCCTCGTTGTCCGGTACACAGCTACCACCGCGATGGCGCAATGCGCGTTGATGGCAACTTTGGTTCAACACTAGATTACGAACCAAACTACAAACAAGAATGGGCAGAGCAACCAGATTACTCTGAGCCACCTCTACGCATCAACGGCAATGCTGATCATTACGATCACCGTGTAGACGAAGACTACTTTAGCCAAGCGGGTGACCTATTCCGTCTTATGAGCGAAGAACAGCGTCAAACTCTATTCGACAACACCGCTCGTGCAATGGATGGTGTGCCAGACTTCATCAAAGAACGTCACGTTAACCACGCCTACCAAGCGGACGAAGCTTACGGCAAAGGCCTTGAGATTGCGCTAGGCTTAAACAAGTAAACGGACACTGCGCCAGCAAATGCTGTGATAAGAAGACATAAAAAAGGAGGTGGCCCAAAGCACCTCCTCATTCAAGTTCGTTAGTCACACACTAATGTTCAAGGGGAACGATTATGATCAACTTAAATTTCTTCAAGCTCTTTGATACTAAAGAACTGTTTATCTACTACTGATTCTTAGCCACGGCTTTAATCAGAACAGATGTATCCATGCGACCTAAACCATCGCGTTGAAGGTCTGCGTATTGCTCATCCACTTTCTTAGTCAGTGGGAGCTCTAGACCCACTCGCTCTGCTTCTTGCAGACAGAAGCCTAAGTCTTTGCGCATCCAATCAATCGCGAAGCCAAAATCAAACTTATCTTGCGCCATCGTCTTGGCGCGGTTTTCCATTTGCCATGACCCGGCAGCACCGTGCTTGAGTGTTTCAACTACTTGTTCAATATCCAAACCGGATTTCTGCGCGAGTAACAACGCTTCGCTCAAGCCTTGAAGCACACCACCAATACAGATTTGGTTTACCATTTTACAACGTTGACCTTGGCCATTTTCACCCAGAAGCGTCATTTGCTTTGCATATACGTCCATCGCTGGAGACACACGATCAAAAATGTTCTGCTCGCCACCACACATGATGGTTAGTACGCCATTTTCTGCGCCTGCTTGACCACCAGATACCGGAGCATCAATGAAGTGATTGCCATATTTGGTACAAGCATCGGCCAATTCAACGGCTAAATCAGCGGAAGTCGTGGTGTGATCAACCAGTACCGCGCCTGCTTTTAGACCGACTAGAATGCCTTCTTCACCGTATACAACGCTGCGCACGTCATCGTCATTACCGACACAAGTAAATACGATATCGCAACCTTCTGCCGCTTCTCGCGGTGTCTCACACGCAATGCCGTTGTATTCTGCAGCCCATTTATCAGCTTTGGCTTTGGTGCGGTTGTATACTTTGGTTTCATATCCCGCTTTGCTCAAATAGCCCGCCATTGGGTAACCCATAACACCCAAACCAATAAATGCTACTCGTTGTTTTTCCATTGCACGCTTCCCTTAGTTCACCTGACTGAAATGTTTTGTAACATGCTACTAAAGAATTGAAAACATTACTCGTAATTTATCCTTCACTCGCGGCACAAATAAAAGCGAACCGCGATGTTGGAGTAAATACCAAAAGCATTCATCAGGGTCATCGAGGAGACATTTCTCAGAAGTTAAATGTTAAGACACTCTACGAGCTTGCAACAAAGCCGTGGCGTTCAACATGGCATCCTTGGTACTGACATCCAAGACTTGGATTTTTCGAAAACGTTCCGGTTCTTTAATCGCCACATCGTGAGCAAAAATCACAAACTTCGCTTTCTCGATGTCTTTCTCGGTAATTCGGTTGATGACGCCATTCGCGCCTTGGGTTTCGACTTTAATCTTAATGCCGAGTGCACAAGCCGCTTTTTCCAATGACTTAGCCGCTAAGAACGTATGTGCCACACCTGATGGACAAGATGTAACCGCCAAAACATCCGCCTCACCTTCGCCTTGAACGGAACCATATACTTGAGAATGACCTGTGTAGCTTTCATCTTCGGTGACGGTTTTCTTTAGTGCAATCACGATCAACGCCGTGGTAACAGAGCCCGCAATCGTGCCGATGATGTAACCAATTTTTCCATCCACAACAGGGAGAACAATCCAACCGCCCCACGGTGCATGGTTCATTACGTGGAACATAAAGCCAATCACGTTACCGACGATGCCCCCCGCCACAATAGCGGGTAATACTCGTGCAGGGTCGCCAGCGGCAAAAGGAATCGCACCTTCGCTAATACCGATCATCCCCATAATACCTGCGGCTTTCCCCGCTTCGCGTTCATCTCGCTTGAATTTACTCGGCGCCAAAAACGTGGCTAGTGCCATACCCAATGGCGGCGTACAAATCGCAATACCGACCCCGCCCATCAGCCATGGTTGCGTGTTCACTTGGGTTTGAGCAAACAACGTCGCCACTTTGTTAATTGGGCCGCCCATATCAAACGCGGTCATTGCCCCAAGCACGGTACCGAGCATCACTTTGCCTGAGCCCGCCATGCCCGTCAGCACTTCGTTCATGGTGGTCATTGCGCTGGCAATCGGAGCACCTATCACCCACATCACCGAGCCACAAGTAACAAACGTCCCCACTAGCGGATAAATAAAAATCGAGCCAAGCGAACTCATGCTATCTGGCAGCTGAATTTTCTTTAATAGCCAAACGACAAAGCCAGCAAAAAAGCCGACCACAATCGCACCTAAAAAACCCGTATTGTAATGACTGACCGCAATCCAAGATCCAATCATACCCGGCGCAAGGCCCGGCTTGTCGGCAATGGAATAAGCAATGTAACCGCCAAGAACGGCAGTAAACAATGTCAGGCCAGCAATCCCCATTTGGGCAATATCGGCCAGAATGCCCTCTTGTGGTACACCACCGTGACCAGAGATCATCACCGACAACGACAACAACACACCGCCCGCAACGATAAACGGGATCATGTGGGATGTGCCAAACAGCAAGTGCTCTTTAATGCGGCCAAGTTTTTGCGCCCAAGGGCTCAGAGGTTCTGATGCAAATTCTAAAGAAGTTGGGAGAAATTCATTGGATTGGGTTTGAATATCAGTCAGCATCTCAAGCGCTTCTTCTCGCGATTGAGCCTGTTTGAGCTTTTCAACAAAGCCGTCTTCGATAATTTTGGTGGAAATTTGTGCCAATACTTCAATGTGATGATGATCATCACCATCTGGGGACGCCAGCATGAAAAACACATCGGACAGCTCGCCATCTTCGGCGCCATAATCAATCCCATTACGGCTGATCCCGACCGCGACAGCTGGTTGCGCTACAGCATCACTTTTGGCATGAGGGATCGCAATACCATCATCAAATCCTGTGTTACCGATCTCTTCTCGTTTCCAGATATCTGCCAAGAACTGGCTTTGACTATTGAGCTTGCCGGCGGCCTCTAGCATCTCGACCAGCTCTTTGAGCGCTTCATCTTTGGTTTGAGCTTTTAGATCTAAACATATCGTTTCCAGCTCAATTAGGTTTGTGATGTCCATTGTTTTACCTTCCAATATTCACGCTCGAATATATACCCAAGTGAGTTTGAGATATAGGATCCCCTGGCTCGTATGCGTTCCTACCCATTTGACTTGGGCATAGATTAACCAGTGCCTACCCTTTGATATATAGGACTAAAAGTGCATTAACTGGATTAATGTAACATGAGATTCAAACTGTGATAGAGCTCTTGCGTTAATCCAGCTCAAATCAATTCAATCTGCGGTGGCTGTGCTAATATCCACAAAAAATAAAATGGATAGAACATGAAAATCGTAGCGGTGACAGCATGCCCTACAGGCATCGCTCATACTTATATGGCAGCAGATGCACTAATGAAAGCTGCGCCAAAACATAACGTGCAAATTAAAGTAGAAACGCAAGGTGCGATGGGGATAGAAAATCAGCTCACTCCTCACGATATCGCTCAAGCGGATCGGGTTTTGATCGTGTCGGATATTGAGATAGAACAACCTGGCCGATTCGAAGGGACGCGTAAAATTCAAATCCCCATTGAAGAGGTTTTGCTGAACGTCGACAAAGTATTCCTCGTCCACTGCCGCGACTAAATTTGCAGATGAACGAATACCAAATCACCTTTTTCGTCGATAATGCAAATGCCAGTGCGCACCTTGCTCAGCCACTCAATCGAGTGGCAAAGAAGTTCAAAAGTACCTTACATATCATTAATGTAACGCAAAATCGTGTTGCGGAACTCACCAAGTCCGTGGCGATTTTGCAAGCAGGTCTACAACAAGGTGATTTGTGTCAAATCACAGCGATTGGCATTGACGCAGAGCTGGCCTGCTTCGTCATAAAAGACATGATTGCTGAACACTTTACTGTGGTGGGATCTCATATCAACTATGAGTTTTCTAGCCAACTGGCCGAGCGTTTACCGCAAATTTGCCCACCTTGTGAAATCAAATGGCAGTACGCCAAAGCGCATACCGAGCTCACCAAGTTTGAATGCCTTAAAGGACTGGCTCAGCTCATTCACCCCATTCATCCCGACGAACTGATTCTTGCTTTTATTAAACGTGAAGAACGTTCATCAACTTGCGTGACCCCGGGGATCGCTCTACCACACGTGATGTTTTCAGGTGTTGACCATATTTCTATTGCTGTTATTGCGAATGAAAAGTCGATGGATTGGGCTTCGAAGATGGGTGATGTTCATCTGGCTATAGCACTGGTGATGCCAGAAAAGCCGACCCGAGAACAGATCATTGCGGCCACTAACCTCACAAGAAACCTGCTTACCGATCAAATGGCGGAACGCCTACTACTAACAAAAAGCAGCGTCGACTTACAGGCGCTGCTGATGTACGCCATGTCGAGGCTGCTCGCCTAAACTTTTCTATGATTTACGCACTCTGACTGAAGGCTTAAATCGAGCCACGATATTCCGTCGGCGTTCTGCCTGTACGGTTCTTAAATACTCGGCAGAAATAGTTCACGTCTTTAAATCCGCAGCGCACTGACACGTCATTGAGTTTGAAGTTGTATTTCTTGAGCATAAACTTCGCACGATCCACGCGTACCCAAGTAATGTAGTCTGCCAAGGTCATGTGCCCCTGCTGACGGAACAAGCGCGACAAATGGTTCGAGGAAATACTGAATCTCGACGCAATGCTGTCACGCGTGATTGGGCGATGGAAGTTCTCTTGAATGTAGATGCAGATCCCTTGATAGAGATCTTGCACACGGCTATGTGACTGCTGCTCGACTGGTGCATCCAACATCGTCTTCGCGTATTGCAATAATGCTTGTAGTAAAAGCTCATCCATTGGTTTTTTAGTATTCTCACGAGCCAGTGAGCTCAACGCTTCTAAGATGTTATCTATCGCAAATCCTGAGCGTGTTTGAATGCTATGCTTTTGAATATCGTAAAAGTTTGCCTCACCTTTGCGTTTGCTCACCAAACTCAACCCAAGTTGTCGACGCCCAAACAAAATACTTAACACTGAACAATCGGTATCCCAGTCTGGTTTATTCCAACAGTTAGGTGGAATAAATATCGCGTCGCCTTTTTTAGCAACGATGTGCGTTACTTTTCGATCATGACTTTCCATTTCATTAATATATTCCCCATCCAGAACTAACTCTAGGCGAGGGAAATTAACTTGATAGCTAAATTCAGGCGGCGTATGAAAATCTCCTGCAAACAAAATATTATGAAATGGCTCTCTTTCATTTAATACCGCTGAAATTAAATCATGAAAAATCATTGTCTCACACTCTATATATGCATCAATGATGCTATTTACTATAGATATACACCGGACTGGACTTTTGTGCTATTGAGCAAAATCACACTTCCATTTTAATGTTACAAAAATCCAGTTAACGCATCAAATTTCCAGTAACAAAAACTCTATCAATAATACTCAATCCCTTTTCAAATGGGAGCAAAGCCACATTTTGCTTATCGTTTAGCTTCTTATCCATCATGTCACAGATATGCAGCTAGATTTGTCCAGTGAACGATCTAAATCACACTATAGTTAGTCGGTTACAATCCTCCAGTAAATGCATTTTTTCTTCACTACAGTCTTTTTATCAGTAATTTAAAAATACCCCTGAAATAAAAATTATATTTATAGGGGTTCGACAATGATCACCAAACTAATAAATGAAGACTTAATTAAGCTTGATCTTAAAGCGTCTTCAAAAGAAGACGTATTTAAAGAACTGGTTGCCGTTCTTCATGCCCAAGGTCGTATTTCTGACCAAACACAATTTCTTGCAGATATAAAAGCACGTGAAGAATTAGGAAATACTGGATTTGAAGATGGCGTGGCAATTCCACACGCGAAAAGCGCCGCTGTGATTGAACCGGCGGTTGTGATCGGCGTAAGCAAATCAGGTATCGAGTACGGCGCGGAAGACGGTTTGCCTTCAAAGCTGTTCTTCATGATAGCTTCTCCAGACGGTGGTGATAACCACCACATCGAAGTACTTGCAGAGCTGTCTTCAAAACTGATTGAAGATGGTTTCATCGATGCGTTCTTAGGCGCGACAAACAGCCAAGACGCACTGGCGCTCCTTCTTGCTAAAGAAGAACCGCAACCAGTGACAGATGCTCCAGCAAACCAAGGTTTCATCATTGGTGTTACTGGTTGTCCTGCGGGCGTTGCGCACACCTACTTAGCAGCAGAAGCGCTAGAGAAAGGCGCCGCGGCAATGGGTTACGAAATCAAGGTTGAAACGAACGGTTCAATCGGTGTGAAAAACAGCCCAACCGCAGAAGAAATCGAGCGTGCAGATGCCATCATCGTCGCCTGTGACAAACAAGTCGACATGAACCGCTTCGCGGGCAAACGCGTAGTTAAAACCAACGTAAAATCCCCAATCCGCGATGCTCAAGGACTGATTAATGAAGCGTTAAACGCACCGACGTACCAAGCTGAGTCCAATGGCAATACGCAAGCGTCAGTTGCAAACAAAGCTTCTCAAGCCCGTTCTGACTTATATCGCTACTTGATGAACGGCGTATCACACATGATCCCCTTCGTCGTAACGGGGGGTCTGTTGATTGCACTTGCTCTTGCAATCGGCGGTCAGCCAAGTGAAGCCGGCATGGCCATCCCTGAAGGCAGCATGTGGAACCAAATCCTCAACGTTGGTGTGGTTGCCTTTACGCTGATGATCCCAATTCTAGCGGGTTACATTGCTTACGCGATTGCTGACCGCCCTGCTCTAACTCCTGGCTTGATCGGTGGTTGGATAGCAAACAACGGTTCTTTCTATGGCGCAGACGCAGGTACAGGCTTTATCGGTGCCATCATCGCAGGCCTGCTTGTGGGTTACTTCGTGAAGTGGATTACGTCGATTAACTACCACAAGTTTATTCAACCTTTGGTGCCAATCATGATTGCGCCAATCACAGGTTCGTTGTTCATCGCAGGTCTATTCATCTTCGTTATCGGCGCGCCAATCGCAAGCCTAATGGACGGTCTGACTGCGCTACTCACTAGCATGAGCACAGGTAACGTCGTTCTACTAGGCATCGTACTTGGTGGTATGGCTGGCTTCGATATGGGTGGTCCATTCAACAAGGTCGCGTTCCTATTCTCTGTTGGCATGATTGCGAGCGGTCAAACTCAGTTTATGGGTGCGATGGCGTGTGCAATTCCTGTTGCACCTCTAGGTATGGCACTGGCAACGACACTTGGTCGTAAGTTCGACCTGTTCGAAGAATCAGAAACCGAAGCGGGTAAAGCCGCAGGCGCAATGGGTCTGGTGGGTATCTCTGAAGGTGCGATTCCGTTCGCAGCGCAAGATCCAATGTCAGTGATTCCTGCAAACGTACTTGGATCAATGGTGGCGGCAGTAATGGCGTTCTCATTCGGCATCACCAACAGCGTTGCTCACGGCGGTCCAGTTGTCGCTCTACTTGGCGCGATGAACCACCCAGTCCTTGCTCTGATTTGTATGGCAGCTGGCGCAACGGTTACCGCAGTAACGTGTGTAACGTTGAAGAAAGTACGTAAAGCAAAAATGATGCAAGCAGCCGCTTAATCCCCTCCCCCAAATGGCTCCTATGGCTTGGGCAATGTCGCCCAAGCCATGATTTTCTCTCATGGTGACACTCTATGTCTGATTTAACGATGTCCGATACACAAACGATTCAAACTCAAGCTAAGCATCCGATGTTTTTCCTGATGAACAACGTGATTCAAAACTACGCTTGGGGCAGCACTACTTCTGTTAACCAACTGTTTGGCATTGAAAACCCAACGGGCGAACCACAAGCCGAAGTATGGATGGGCGCGCATCCAAACGGTTGCTCAGTGGTGATGGTAAACGGCGAGGAGACCAAACTCTCTTCACTGATTGCTCAAGACATGAATGCTTTTCTGAGTGAAGAAGTCGCAAACCGTTTTGGTGAACTTCCATACCTGTTTAAAGTGCTTGCTGCTGAGAAAGCGCTGTCGATTCAGGTGCACCCAAACAAGCAACAAGCAGAACTGGGTTTTGCACTGGAAGAAAAACAAGGCATTCCCCTAACCGCTGCAAACCGTAACTACAAAGATCCAAACCACAAACCAGAATTGGTTTACGCGCTAACCGAATACCAAGCGATGAATGGCTTCCGCCCAACAAGTGAAATCATCAGCTTCTTTTCTGAGCTGGCGATTCCTGAGCTGCAAGGCTTGGTGGATGACCTTATCGACAATCAAACTTCCAAAGGCTTGGCGAGCTTCTTCTCCGGTCTATTGTCACTGGAAGGCGAACAGAAAGAGATGGCGTTGACGGTGCTATTGGCACAAGCTCGCATCACCGACTTACCTCTGTTCAACCTGATCTTGGAGTTAGAAACGCAATACCCGGGCGACATTGGTTTGTTTGCGCCCTTGCTACTCAACGTTATCACGCTGAAACCAGGCGAAGCGATGTTCTTGGATGCAGAAACGCCACACGCGTACTTGAAAGGTACAGGTCTTGAGATCATGGCGAACTCAGACAATGTGCTACGTGCCGGTTTAACACCGAAGTATATGGACGTAAAAGAACTCGTTGCATGCACACGCTTCGAAGAAAAGCCATTCGACACCCTACTGCTTGCACCAATCGAAAACGACGACATGTTGGAATACCCAATTCCCGTCGACGATTTCAAATTCGCGATTGTAAAGCAGGCCAACCAACGAACACTTGATGTAAGAACCGCAGAAATCCTGTTGCCGCTAGATTCCCCGCTCGTGATTACACACGCAAATGGTGAAACGTGTGTAGTAGATAAAGGCCAATCTGTTTTCATCCCAGCTTACGCCAAACAATACAGTTTGAATTGCGAAGGTCGTGTGGCGCGGGCTTACAGTTAATATCGCTGATTAAGCTTGCATGTCGTTACTGCCAATAAGCAAAAAAGAGCAGAGAAACGTCTCTGCTCTTTTACTTAATATGCGCTTTTCCCGATAAATTCACGCAATAATCAAATTGTCTAGAAAGGTTTACTGCTTAGCGTGGAACATCGCTTGTCCACTTTTATCTTTATTCGACCAAAAGTTAATATTGAACTGTGCATCATCGCTCATTTCAATACGATGCCAATACTGTGGCGGGCTTGTCGCGAACTGACCTGCGTTGATCACGACGACCATTTCAGGCTCTGTCGTGAATTCATCAGCAAAACCATAGTAGGTGACTTGCCCCTCCATTACGCATAACTGCCCAAACACGCCTTCGGCTGTGTTGTGATGAGTTAGAAGAGCTGGAGGCACACTGCCTTTGGTAAAAAATGGCGTCGAACGTTGAACCGTCCAGTCTTTCGGAATACGAAGATGTGACATGGTTATACCCTCTTTGAATATAAAATTGTGCTGCTTGAAGCGAGTTACGATTGCGCGACTTGAGACAGTTCACGCAGTAACGGAAAAGCCTGAGCCACTTGCTCGCCCGTCACAACAAACCCTGTCAATATGCTTTGTTCATTTTCAGCTTTTGCCACGATGCCAGATTGAGAAATCTGCACATTCCAATTAGCGACAGCACTGAAGTCCCCGGCAAGCTGAATTGGGTAACTCGGCGTTTTGACTTTTACTATCATTGGCGGCAACTTCAATTGCGCTTCCTGCCCAAGCAACTGCTTACCTAAAACATTAGCGCTCAACACGATTGGCTGAAGGTATGGAAGCATACGCCCTTGTATCTCGGCGCAATCGCCCAGAGCGAATACATTGTTCGCAGAAGTCTGCAGCTTAGCGTCGACAGCAATGCCTTTCCCAACCTCTAATCCACAAGCATTCGCTAATTGAGTGTTTGAACGTAAGCCAGCGGCAGAAATCACTACATCAGTCTCGATCACTTCACCGCTGTTCAAAGTCGCAACCAACGAATCGGCGGTACGATTCACCTCAACAACCCCATTTCCCAACGCCAGTTGAATGCCTTGCTGCTTAAGTTGGCTTTCCAGAGGCAACGCCACAAACTCAGGAATAAGATTGGCAAGCAAGCGTTGGTTTGATTCAACCACCGTAACG
Source organism: Vibrio sp. Y10_XG_PY6 (assembly GCF_024181795.1). Taxonomy (NCBI): domain Bacteria; kingdom Pseudomonadati; phylum Pseudomonadota; class Gammaproteobacteria; order Vibrionales; family Vibrionaceae; genus Vibrio; species Vibrio sp. Y10_XG_PY6. The sequence continues at coordinate 472,251 of NZ_JAMZAQ010000001.1, read as the reverse complement.
GCTTTACCGCTGCTCGCAATATCCATTGCAATCTCAACGCCAATCAAACCACCACCGATAACCATTACGCGCTTTGCTTGACTGATTCGCTCTTCTGCGAGCTGATACTCTTGTAACGAATTGAGCGTTAGGATATCGCCAGAAGCATCACCTCGCATTGGAGGAACAAAAGCTTTCGCACCCGTTGCAAAAACCAGTTTGGAGTACGCATAAACTTGTCCATCTGCTACCACTTGTTGGGCTTGCGTATCCACACTCTCAATTTTAGTGTGGGTTAATAACTCGATATGGTGCTCTTGGGCAAACGCTTCTCCCGTTTTTACTACCAGATCCCTCGCGGTCTGTTTTCTACTGAACACATGGCTCAAATCGGGCTTGTTATACTCCGCACCGTCATCAGCGGTGAATACTTGAATTGACACCTGTGCATCCATTCGACGCACAGTTTTAACCAGTTGATAGGCAGCAAAGCCACTGCCTATGATTACAATTGGTGCTTGCATCACAGCTCCTTACCCCTTGAACTCAACAAATACATCTTTACCCAAGTGACACTCAGGGCAAAGGAAGTAATCCGGAACGTCTGACCACGTGGTACCCGGTTCAATTCCTTGGTTAGGCTCACCCTGAGCAGGGTCATACACCCAGTTACAAACGGTGCAAATCATGCATTGGCAATCTGATGGATGTGCCTCTGAGCTTGGATTAATAAGCTCCCTTTCGACCACTGCTTGCGTTTCTACTTGTACAACGGGCTGTGATTGAACTTGCGGTGCAGACGCAGCCATCATCTGAGCCGTAACAGGACTTGTTAGTGGATGTTTCGCCCACAGTTTCGCGATGCTCTTACCATGTTCACGACACTCACGCATCGCTTTACCATCTGGTCGCCATTTAGTTTTCAGGCTGACTGCCGTTTCAAAACCCGCGTCGGTCAACCGTGCGTGGATACGGTCTACCGCACCACCATTCCAGCCATAACTACCAAAGGCAGCGGCTTTCTTGGCTTTAAAACGAAGACCTGTGATCTCCTCCAGCATGCCAGCAATCTTCGGCATCATGACGTTATTCATGGTAGACGAACCAACCAAGATGCCTTTTGAGCGGAACACATTGGCGAGAATTTCATTCTTATCGTGCTTAGACACATTGAAGACTTTAACCGCGACACCCGGGTCGACATCGTGAATGCCCTGTGCAATCGCGTCCGCCATCATTCGGGTATTGTTCGACATAGAATCGTAGAAGATGGTAATACGATCTTCTTGGTAGTTATCCGCCCACTCTAGATACTGTTCGATGATTTGGACTGGGTTATCGCGCCACACAATACCGTGTGAAGTTGCAATCATGTCGACAGGCAAGTTGAAGCTCAGTACTTCTTTGATTTTGGCTGTTACCAAGCTGCTGAACGGCGTTAGAATGTTTGAGTAGTAACGCAAACACTGTTCCATCAGCTCATTTTGATCCACTTCATCATTGAATAAGCGTTCATCGCAGTAGTGCTGACCAAATGCGTCGTTACTGAATAACACTGCATCGCCAGTTAGGTATGTCATCATGCTGTCTGGCCAATGCAGCATTGGCGCTTCCACAAACACCAATTGCTTACCGTTACCAATATCGATGCTGTCACCCGTTTTTACCGTTTTAAAGTTCCATTCGGGATGATGGTGATGGCCAACAATCGAATCAATCGCCGCTTCCGTACAGTAAATTGGCGTGTTCGGAATCTTCTCCATCAATGCAGACAATGCGCCCGAGTGATCTTCCTCTGCATGGTTCACGACGATAAAATCGATCGTCTTAAGATCGATTTCCATTTCTAGGTTCTGGATAAATTGCTGGCTGAATCGATGATCGACCGTATCGATCAGTATGGTTTTCTCTTCACGAATTAGATAACTGTTGTAACTGGTGCCTTTTGTCATTTTGTATTCTGTACCATGGAAATCTTGAACTTCCCAATCGCGTTGACCTACCCAGTGGATGTTGTTTTTTACGTGAATTGTCATAATTACTACCTTGAATGACGGGATAAACAAAAATAATTTCTTCTTGTACTGCACTGGGCATGCCAACTTTTAATTGCCATATATTTCAATAATTTAATTAAAATAAAACTTTAAAAACTGTCATTTAGACACAGTTGAAAATTGTCATTAAGACACTACAATGGTCATATTGACACAATTGGTATTGGCTATGACTTCTTTAATCGCGCAATGGCTTCACATCACGCAAGACCTAAATTCAGCGCTCACTCGGCAAGCTCGATTTGATACCTTATTAACAACGATTCGCGAGATATTAAAATGTGATGCTTCTGCTCTTCTTTTGTATGAAGATCAGCACTTTAAGCCGCTGGCTATCAATGGCTTAGCAAAGGAAGTATTGGGACGCCGTTTTTCTATAAACCAACACCCGAGATTGGAAGCCATTGCACGCGCTGGCGATATCGTACGGTTTCCATCGAATAGCAACTTACCCGATCCCTATGACGGATTAATTCCGAACCACGACGACAATCTGCACGTCCATTCATGTATTGGTCTCCCTTTGCTGATCGACGATCAATTGATTGGCGCGATCACTATTGATGCCTTCGACCCGAATCAGTTCGATGGTTTACTCAATCAAGAACTACGCTTTGTCAGTGCGTTAGCCGCGGGGGGCTTGCACACTGCTCTACTACTGGAGCAGTTAGAAACACAAGCAAGCTTGCCACGTGATTCTTACACTGAGAAACGCACCTTGAGCAACGAAATCATTGGCAAATCGGCTGGGATGAAAGCACTTCAAGAGCAAATCGATGCGGTGGCAGATACCGAGCTATCTGTGTTGATAATGGGTGAAACAGGGGTTGGTAAAGAGCTCGTCGCAAACGCAATTCATCATCGCTCTCACCGAGCCAATAATACCTTGGTGTACTTAAACTGTGCCGCGTTACCGGAGTCTGTCGCAGAGAGTGAGCTTTTTGGTCATATCAAAGGCGCTTTTACTGGTGCTATCAGTAATCGCAAGGGTAAGTTCGAGCAAGCCGACGGCGGCACACTGTTTTTGGATGAAGTCGGCGAACTGTCGTTAGAACTGCAAGCTAAGTTACTTCGAGCTCTCCAATACGGCGACATCCAACGTGTGGGTGATGACCGCCATATTCGAGTCAACACACGCATTGTGGCGGCAACGAACCGTGTTCTGCATGAAGAAGTAAAAGCTGGCCGTTTCAGAGCAGATTTGTACCACCGTTTGAGTGTATTCCCTCTTCATGTTCCCCCACTTCGTGAACGTGAAGACGATATCGTGCTACTGGCTGGTTTCTTTGCAGAGCAACTACGCAGCAAGTTGGGGCTGAACAGTGTTCGACTCTCTCCCACTCTAGTTCAAGCACTTAAAGATTACTCTTGGCCGGGCAACGTGCGTGAACTGGAACACGTCATCAAACGAGCGGGCGTGCTTGCCAAAGCTAGAACTCAATCGCTGGATATCGAATTGGTGGAACAAGATTTCGATATCAAAGCGTCGAACAATCAGCCCATAACTGAAGAGCCAGGTATACCTAGCTCTTCATTTGAACTGTCAGACGCTGGTTTAAAGCAAGCTACTGACACCTTCCAAAAAGCCATGATTCTAAAAGCACTAGAGCAGAATCAAGGAAACTGGGCTGCAACAGCACGTCAGTTAGAACTCGATAATGGTAATTTACACCGCTTAGCCAAACGGTTAGGTATAAAGTAAAAAAAGGATGCGGACGGTTTGAATTCCGCAAGAAAATCTATCTCGCTTATGTCAAAATGCACCATCACAATCGAAAAGTCTGTAATGTAATGAACTACCAAGCTGCTATTTTTGATATGGATGGTTTGCTCCTTGATACTGAGCGCGTCTGTATGCGTATTTTCCAAGAAGCATGTGAAGTCCAAAACCTTCCGTTTTATGAAGATGTTTATCTGTCGATCATTGGTCGCAATGCGGCAGGTATTGAAGCAATTTTCCGCAAAGCCTACGGTGAGAACCTAGACCGCCTGCATCATGAATGGCGTACTCGTTACAATGCTGTCGTCAAACACCAAGCCATCCCAGTGAAAAATGGTGTTGTTGAGCTGCTAGAATGGCTGAAAGCACAAGGCTTACCAATCGCAGTAGCAACTTCTACGGCAAAGGAGGTGGCGAAAATCAAACTGGAATTAGCGGGTTTGAGTAAGTACTTCGACAACCTCACCACAGGCTGCGAGGTAAACCACGGTAAACCCGATCCAGAAATCTATTTGCTGGCAGCGAATCGTCTGGATGTAGAACCAAGCCAATGTTTGGCCTTTGAAGATTCCAATAACGGTGTTCGCGCAGCCGTGGCAGCGAATATGGTTACTTATCAGATTCCGGATTTAGTTGATCCTTGCGAAGAGGTAAAACAATTTGGTCATTCCATCGTGCCGTCATTACATGAAGCGTTAGATGCGTTGAAGCAAAATCGCTAAACGTCAACTGCCGCTCTAACTGTTAAAGCTCAGCAATTTGGCTGAGCTTTTTTATACTTGAGCCTCTCCTCTCACCTTCTCTAATCTACTTCTAATGAATGCCAAGATACTGCTCCAAAGGCTTAATAAGATAGACCTTATCTCTGTACGGGGCGTATTCCTTTCTTTTTTGATTTACCTCACGCCATCGCATGAAATAGGGCCTATGAGTGATCAAATAGTGGAACTAACCAGTACAACTTTGCAACAAAACGTCAATATACCGCTTGAAGCACGTTTTTCGAGTGAAAATTGGCTGATAATGAGAACTATTGGATGAGATTAATCCAAGTCAGCCCAAAATATAAAATGGAGAGTGTTATATGTCTTTACGTTTATTAGCAGCAACCTTCGCATTAGTAGGAATGAGCTTTGGTGCCCAAGCCAGTGCCGAGTGTGAAGTGTCCCTAGATGCTAACGATATGATGCAGTTTTCTACTAAAACACTGAGCGTTCCAGCCACTTGTAAAGAAGTAAAACTGACGCTAAACCACACAGGTAAAATGCCTGCACAATCAATGGGTCACAACGTCGTTATCGCAGATACGGCTAATCTACAAGCAGTAGGTACGGACGGCATGGCAGCAGGTGCAGAAAACAATTACGTGAAGCCAAATGACGACCGTGTATACGCTCACACAAAAGTGATTGGCGGCGGTGAAAGCACCAGCATTACTTTCAGCACTGAAAAAATGAAAGCTGGCGGCGACTACTCATTCTTCTGCTCGTTCCCTGGTCACTGGGCGATCATGCAGGGTAAATTTGAGTTCAAATAAGAGCTAACTAAGTCAAAACAAGACTCACTATAGGGAAGCCATCGCTTCCCTTTTTATTGCACGTTAGTTAAGCACGTCGATGGATAATCTCATCCAAAGGTACAGGCCTTGCTAAGTAAAACCCTTGAACTTTATCAACCCCACTTGAGCGCACAAAGTCATAGTCAGACTGCGTTTCCACCCCTTCCGCTACGACCTCGCAATTTGCAATATGTCCTAACTTAGCAACCAATCGATACAGCTGCCGTCCACGATGATCGTTAGCGTCCAATAGCAGCGATCTGTCTAGCTTAATCTTGTTAAATGGATACTTGAACAAATGAGGAAACGATGCGTAGCCCGTACCAAAATCATCCATTGTGATACGAACTCCCATACTCTGTAGAGCTTTCATGGTGCTAGTTAAAGAAACTTCATTGTCTAATACGGCTTCTTCAGTAATTTCAATTTCAAGCCATTCAGCCGGGATTCCAAAATAGACCAACCTGCCTTGTAAATGCTGAACAAAATCCACTTGTTGAATGGTAGCAACAGAAACATTAATGGCCACTCTTCGCTGCTCAGATAATCCCATTTCCTTCATATCCGACAACACCTTTTCGAGTACTAGTTTATCGAGCAGTGGCATGGCATCTAACCGATGAAAATCTTCAATAAACGTTGGTGAAAGTAAGTTTCCATCTTCATCTTTATATCGAATAAGCGCTTCGTAAGAATACTGTTCCGCATCCTTTGTTGAGTGCTGCTTTTGATAAAACATCACCAACTCGCCTTCACGAAGAATGGAAGTTAAACGTTTCTGCGCGGATGACTTGCTGATACTCGATGTGTTCGCATCTTTCACACTACTGAGTAGTGATTTAAATAGGGATTGTTCTAAACCATTGTAAGTATTACTTACACCAAGCTGCCCCACATATTTGCCTGCATAGGCTAGATAAAAAGGTCGATAAATTAGTACACCAATCGCAATCACCACCAGTTGAAGTATCGCCCCCTGGACCTGATGCCCCATTGCAACATAACCACTCAACAGAGGCGGTGTCATCCAGTTCACAATATTTTCAACAGGCGCAATTAAGCCGGAAGCAATTGCGCAGTAGGTGATGATAAAACTTACCAGCGGCACTAATACAAATGGGACGACCAGAATAGGATTAAAGATGATAGGCAACCCAAATAGCAGCACTTCATTGATGTTGAACATCACCAATGGTGCTGCCGCTAACGCCAGTAAAATATGATTGCGCTCTTTAGCGAACAATAACAGACACAGGAGTAAACTAATGCTATTCCCTGACCCGCCCATGGATAAAAATGCGTCGTAAAAACCTTGGCTAATGACGTTAAGCGACGCTTCGCCTGTTTGCCAAGCAGCCATGTTGGCTTCGGTCGCAGCGTATATTTGCTGCTTGATAGCAAACAACATGTTGTGACCATTAATGCCCGCCGCTCCTAATAAGCTCAAGATGGATTGATAAAATAATCCTCCTGTGAACGTCAGCGGATCAAAGTTAAGTCCAGCCACTGTTGTAGTAAAAGCATCCATCACCGCCGCGGTGACATGAGATAAGCTAACCGCAAATAAAACGAATACGAAAAAATGTAAGACATCTTTAAAAAGACGAGAAGAGAAGTCCATTGCTTGAGGATCAAGCAACTCAATTCGGAAACTTTTACAATAAACGTATGACACCGTTGCACTAAAGAGTGCTAATAACGGGTTATTCGGCAACATGTAATTACTAGAAAGGCTGTCATTCTCTATTGAAATTAAATAGAACATGACCAACGAATAAATGATGATAATCGCGCTCGACACGTTCACTTTATGCGATAAATAGTAACCAGCCACAATGCAAAACGCTGTGGGATATAAGTTGATTAAAATATCAGAAAGATGGAACAATAACTGAGAAACCTCTGACACCCCTAGGATTCTAGAAGCGTGACCAAGAAAGATGGCAAGTGCGTTAGATAGCGTCAGCGGTAACAGCAATAAGGCAATAGATGCGAGATCAGTAAGATAAGATTTAGATCCAAGTCGCCATTTATCTGTAAATACCGTTGGACGATGAAAGGGATCAAATACGCGTTCACGACGAGTGTGCATGGTGAGTTCTTATATTAAGTAATAATCATCGGCTGCGAAATAGGCAGCCGTAAATGCAACGGCCAGACTCAGTAACGTATTATTTGGTGGATAATTTTTAGTGTTTCTATTGGCTAAAACAATAGTTTGAATTGCCAGTCACAGCGCAAAGATGTCGCAAGTGCAATTTAACGATTATATACCCCTTGATCCAATGAGATTATTATCCTTAACGATAAAAGCCATACCAAGCATCTCGATATGGCTATCGTTAAAACTGATGTATATACCCTAATGACTTCAAGAAGGAGGCTTCGGTGACACGCCCTTGACGAGCGAGTTGATTTGGCTCACATACACTGTGAACGATTTTTGATTTAGCACTAGTAGAACTTCAAGTCGTTGTCTCGTCTGTAAAACAAATCATTCAATCCCGTGTAGCTCTTTCCAGTTTCCTGGATGAACCACGTAGCCGAATAGAGCATGCCCACCATAAACTAGCTCGGTTCCTTCCGGGATCCACAGCATTTGACCTGGGTGAACAAGATGTGTTTCACCGTTTGCGGTCAACTCGAAACAGCCTTCAATCACAAAAATAACCTCATCATAAAGCACCGTCCAAGCCACTTGAGCGCCTTCCCATTTAGCAAAGCCTACGCCAATGTTTGGTGAGATTTCTGGGCTTAACGCTCGGGCTACGTACGCCATTCCCGGCGTATCACCACGAACATTAAAATCTAGGTTTTTACTATCAACGAGTTTGACTTGCTTCATAATTCACTCCGGCTTTGCCATTTTGCTAATTGGATACGCGTTTTTACTCCCATGCCTAAAAAAGGCTCTGGCGGATTCAAACAAGGCATTCCTGTCACTTGCTGTATGTCATCCAATGATTTAGATGTCGCACCTACGACATAGTCAGCTAACAGCGTTCCAGAAATGGTTCCCCACGCAGCACCAACACCATTGTCACAAGCGCTGGCATAAACACCTTCATCTAATTGACCAAAAAAGTTAGTAAAGTTACGAGAGATGGCATATACCCCACCCCATGTGTGAGTAAATGGTACGTCGGCCAGCTCGGGGTAACGCGCCAAAAAGACTTGACGATGATCGTCTCGGATTTGCTCTCTGACTTTATCGTTCATGCTTGAGCCATACTTCGGCACGTGTTTGTAAGTATTGCGGATCAAAATACGTCGATCGGCGGTCATACGTAACGTCGTTCCCGCATGATCAGCTGGGGTTAGGCCCCAATTCAGCTCTCCTCCGTATCGCTGCATTTCTGCGTCAGTCAATGGACGCGTCCAGCTTGCAAACGTCATCACTGGCAGTAATCTGTTTTTAAGGTAACCAAACTCACGAGTAAAAATGCTGGTGCCAAGTAACAGTTCAGTGGTTTCAACAGAACCGCTATCTCCATGTAATACCCAGTAACCGTTTTCTTTACTGAGTTTGCGGATTGGCGAGTTTTCTAATACCTCGACGTTCTCTGGAAGGCTTTCCCCTAGCCCACGCACCAGAGCAGCAGGTTGCATTAAATAACCACCTGGCGTGTAAATTGCGCGGCTGTAGTAATTTGTCCCTAAGACTTTCGCCAGCTCACTGCCATTAACATGGAAGTATGGTTCGCCAAGGTCTTTCATTAGGTGCTCAAAGTGATCGAGATACGCTTCACCGCGCGCCCCTACGGCTCCTTGATATTTGCCCTTTGCTGACCACTGACAAGAAATACTGTGCTTCGACACTAAAGTGTCTAGCTGAGCAATCGCAGAACGGTTGAGCGATAATAACTTTTGTTTGTGCTCAGGATCGGGATGCTCAAGTGAAAACTTATGAGGCAAATCGATCACAAAGCCCGAATTTCTCCCTGACGCCCCTTGGCCGATACGTTGCGCATCAATCAGTATAATTCGTGCGTTAGGCTGAAGCTCAGCTAAACGTCTTGCCATAGCTAGTCCAGCGAAACCGGCACCTAGCACGGCATAGTCAGCAGTTTGTTTACCTTTTAACGCTGGTTTTTCTGGAATACTTGGCAACGCATGGTACCAACCACATGTTGCATCATCATTGGGTAAATGAATCATCTTCTTTCTCCGTTACGCTGCTGAAAGTTTCAATGACAATTGATCTAGCCAAGGACTACGTAATGACTGTACTTTTCTTCCTAGCAACGCAAAGCCAAGCATCGTTCCCTCAGGAGAATAAAACGCAGCGGTCAATTCATTTGCTTGGTTCTCGATGTACCATTGTCCCTGCTCTTCAGCGGCTACCGGGAAAATAGTGAGTGGAAGAATCGGCGTTTTCACAATCACAGGAGTTGGCGTTAACGAGATTGACGCGACATCGCCTAGCAAGCTTTTCGCTACGGAAGGAATCATTTGATTAATCGGCGCAATATACGGCTGCCAACCTTGCTCCGTTTCAACACAGTCGCCTAGCGAGTAAATATTCTCATCACTCGTCTGGCCAAATTGATTTACTTTAATGCCGCGGCCTACTTCTAGCCCTGCTTGCTCAGCCAGCGATACATTTGGCTTGAGTCCAACCGCGCTTAGCACTAGGTCTGCTTCAATCTGCTTGCCACTGTTCAGATGTAAAACCGCACTGGATTCGGACCTTGGCTCGATTCTGGCGATACTGTCTTGTAGAGCCCATTGCACGCCTCGATCTGCAAGTGCGCTTTGTAATGATTCACCCAACTGTTGCGGGATCAAACGCTCCATTGGCCATTGACCTAACCCGATAACTGTCACTTCATAGCCGCCTTCGATCAGGTCATTCGCGAACTCACAGCCAATTAAGCCATCGCCGAGGATTGCGATGCGCTTTTTGTTCTGTAGCTGGGTTCTGAAACGGCGGTAATCAACTAAGTCGTTCACACTCATAACACAAGAGCGATCGCCCTCAATTGGGATTTCAATCGGTGATGCACCTGTTGCCAGTACCAAACGGCTGTAGGCGTATTTACCGATAGAGGTGTGTAGCGTTGAATTGGCACGCTCGATCTTTTCAACGCGGGTATGCGGGTAAACGCGGACATTGAGACGGCTTTCCCACTCCAACGCGCTCTCACTTTGTAGCGCGTCGCCATCTTTCTTCATGGCCAGTGCATTAGACAAGGCAGGCTTGCTGTACAGTGCGCCATCATCAGCGGTAAAGACAGTGATCGGAACCGTTTCAGATTGCGCTCTAAGTGCCGCTGCCAACTGGTAACCACTGTGGCCACTACCGATGATAACGATAGGGTCAGCTGAAAATATAGGTTGAGTGACTTCAGATGGAAGTGGCTGAGCCGAATTTGGCTGAACAGACGATCCTACCGATACCGAAGACACTGCCGCGACCTCTTCTACTGGCTCATCGTCGGTGATTTCGATCATTTCAAAATCGGCCTTACCCACTAAACAGTCGGGGCATAACCAATCATCCGGCACATCTTCCCATGCTGTTCCTGGTGCAATGCCATCGGATGGCCAACCTTGTGCTTCATCATAGATTAAGCCGCAAATAATACAGAGCCACTTTCTCATCACTTTTACTCCAACTACCTTGTTCAGAATTTCCGTGTTTACAAACCACTGTCAGATTTGTAGCGATTCCATCAACCTCGCCCTAGCTTGTGGTCTGAAATCCAAGCCGGTGCGAGGTGATGAAAATCAAGTTACACGGTAGCTATACGTTGCTGTCTTGCTGCAAACGAATGGCAATATTGCGTGTCTGGACATAGCTATAAATCGCTTCTTGTCCTTTTTCTCGCCCAAAACCGGACAAGCCCACGCCACCAAATGGTGTTTCGATACCACCAGCAAACCATTCATTGATGAACACTTGCCCACCACGCAGTTGCTGCGCCACACGCAATGTTTGGTTTAGGCTTTCACCAAAGACACCAGCGACCAGGCCAAAATCGGTGCCATTCGCGATTTCGATTGCTTCTTGCTCAGTTTCAAACGGTGTAATCACCAACACAGGACCAAACACTTCTTCTTGTGCAATGCGCATATCTGGCGTGGCTTCAATCACTGTTGGAGCGACAAAATAGCCCGATAAATCAGGTGCGTAGCCACCGGTTAGGATATTCGCGCCGTCGGCTTTTGCTTGCTCTATCATTTTAAGCACGCGTGCTTGTTGATCAGCCGATACCAACGGTGTGATGTCCGGCTGGCTTTCGCCTTGACCAATAGTTAGGCTTTTTGCCATTTCCACTACCACCGCTTTTACTTCTTCATAACGCTCTTTTTGAATCAGCAAACGAGACATTGCCGAACACACTTGACCAGCGTTAAAGAAAATACCGACCTGAACGCTTTTCAAAAGTGTTTCGAGGTTCGCATCTTTCAGCGCGATAGCAGCCGATTTACCACCCAGCTCCATCACCGATGGAGTAGCGCGTTGCGCTGAATCTTGCAGGATGCTTTGGCCGGTTGGAACGGAACCCGTAAAGACAATTTGATCGACCTCTTGGTGCTGCACCAAATGACTGCCAACGACTGAGCCTTTACCGCATAGAAGGTTAATCGTACCTTTCGGGAAGCCCGCTTTTTCAATCGCTTGAATCAACAGCGTCATGGCAAGTGGGGAAATCTCTGGCGATTTGATCACTACTGCGTTACCTGCGGCTAATGCAGGTGCCAATGAGCGTGCACAAATAGAGACAGGGAAATTCCACGGCACAATCTGCACCGACACGCCAAACGGCACATATTGAGTGAAGTCGACATAGTCTTTACCCAACGGAATTGACGTGCCTTCCAGCTTGTCGGCCATGCCTGCGTAGTATTCAAAGTAACGTGCCGACTCTAAAAACTCATCTTTGGCATCTTGCAAAGATTTCCCATTTTCACGACAGGCAACTAACCCACCTTCATCAACCATTTCACGAATAGCTGCGGCGGCTTTTAACATCCACTCGGTTCTGACGGCGGGACGAACGTCCGAAAGAAGGCCTTGATTGACCACTCGGCGTGCCGCTGCCATTGCGCGATCGGCATCGGTGATAGTGGCTTCTGCAATCGTCGCATACGCTTCGGCTGTGCCAGGATTCATGACGGTCAGCGCTTGCTCTGAATCGCACCACTCACCATCAATATAATTAAGGTAATGCATCATCTTACTGCTCCTGTGCCGCTTTCACTTGCTTTGCCAACCAGGTTTGGAAGAAATGCGTCGGAACATCCATTTCTGGTGAGAACACGCCACCACTAAAGCCAGGTGAGTAACGACCTTCCTGCATACCTTCGACCGCTCCAATATCTTCGCCGAACACGACTCGCCACGACTCAACGGTAGCAGTACGACACGCAGCAAACTCATCTTTCGTTGCTTCATCACCCACATAGAAAACACGTAGGTGCTCAACACTCTTATTCGCAGTGATTGGTTCAATCATCATTGCAAAGGCATGATCGGCTTGAATACCAAGCAACACGTTTGGAAAGAGTGCAACGTATTCTGCATGACGCAGTTTATCTTCTGGCCAGCTTGGAAATTTAGGTAAGTGTGTTCCTGCTGTATCAGAAAGGTTGTACGCGAGACTGCCTTGACCAGCAAAGCGCTCTGCAAACATGATGTTGTAGTGATCCTCTAGGCGAGAATAACTGTTCAAACTCGGATGCACCCAAGGTAAGTGGTAAGCCTCGCAGTAGTTTTCTACGGCAAGCTTCCAGTTACTTTTCACTTCGATCTCTAAGTTGCCACCCATGTTCACGCGGCGAAGAAGCCCTAACCCATCTTCACCTAAGAATTGCTGCCAACGTTGCTCTAGTGGCGCGATATGATCTTCAAAGCTTTCTGCATTGCCCGATAAGTTAACGAATACCATGTCCATCCAAACGGCTGAACGAAGTGGCTTAAGGCCGTGTTTTTCACACTTAAATCGATCATCTTTGTGTTTTGCGATACCACCGATGTGTGGTGTGCCTTTTAGATTGCCGTCAAGATCGTACGTCCATGAATGGTAAGGACAGCGAATCATGCCTTGAACTTCGCCTGCCTCATGCACCAGCTTCATACCACGATGACTACATACGTTGTGGAAGACTTGGACTTCACCTTGACGATTTCTCATCATGAGTAGTGGAAGATTCATGAAATCAAGTGGCATCACATAGCCATTTTTAAGCAGGTCTGATGCAAAACCAATGCATACCCAAGTGTTACCAAACACCTGATCACGCTCAAAAGTAAAATACTCTTCGCTGGTGTAGGCCTGATTCGGCATTCCTGTTGCTTCACTGATTGGGTTCAGTACATTATCAACAAGTTCAACAGGAATAATGGTTTGGTTGACATTGCTCATATTCTTATCTCCGAGAGTCGAGTTGCATCCAGTGCGTACAACATCGTGTTGTGTTAGTGGAGATGATTTTGATTAACAACCCAGCAACAAACAAACGACTTTTTCGCCGGGTTTGGATGAGTTTTTGTCATTCATGCATTGATCTCGAACAACAAAATAACCTTTTAATTAACAAGGTTCTTCTTGTCATGATTAATACTCATTAACCGATGAGTATTAATCAGTTGAAACACAAAAGCCCTCTCTCTACTCTCTTTCAAAAATTAACAATAACGCAACAAACAATAACGCTAAAACAAAAGCACTGTGAGGGATGCCTATGAGAGCAACATCTGGGATATTGAAAGGACTCAATCCGACTGTGACTATCGCATCAAAGATCGTCGTTATCGGTTTTGTACTTTTCTGCGCCATTCTCGCCAACCAAGCGGGCCAATACTTCGAAACGATTTCCGGCATTTTGCTGCAGAATATGAAGTGGTTTTACATCGGACTTGTTTCACTCGTTGTCGGTTTTCTTCTTTATCTTATGGTTAGTCGATATGGACATATTCGTTTGAGTAAAGATGACGAAAAACCAGAGTTTAGTTATTTGTCTTGGGTATCCATGCTTTTTTCCGGAGGCATGGGGATAGGCTTAATTTTCTGGTCGGTCGCCGAACCGATGTGGCATTACGCTGACAACCCATTTACTCAAGGCCTGACCAATGAAGCCGCAACAACATCAATGAAACTGACATTCTTTCACTGGGGTCTACATCCTTGGTCTGTCTTTATCATTGTTGCACTCGCATTAGCCTACTTTTCCTACCGTAAAGATCTGCCTTTTACCCTACGCTCTATCTTGTACCCTTTGATTGGCGATCGTATTTATGGGCCTATCGGGCACACGGTTGATATCCTAACAGTCGCGGTGACTGCTTTCGGTATCTCTCAAACCTTGGGGATGGGAGTTATCCAAATAAACTCTGGTTTGAATCAAGCCTTTGGTCTAGACATTAGTTTGGGGATTCAACTCTTTATTATCGTTTCCCTTTGTACTTGTGCGGTTGCGTCGGTGCTATCTGGTGTAGGGAAAGGTATTCGCCGTTTATCAGAATGGAACATGCTGCTTTCACTCGCACTCGTGCTGGTCGTACTTTATATTGGCCCAACTCGCTATATCTTAAATACGCTACTTGAAAGCACGGGGCTTTATGCACAAAACATTGTCGGTATGAGCTTATGGAGCGATGCACAGAATGACTCTGGCTGGCAAAACTGGTGGACGGCTTATTACTGGCCTTGGTGGATGACTTGGGCACCTTTCGTTGGCATGTTTGTAGCTCGTATCTCTAAAGGGCGCACAATACGTGAACTTATCGGTGGTGCATTAATTGTACCTACGCTAATCACTTTTTTATGGATTTCAGTATTTGGTGGCGCAGCGTTGAAGGTAGAGCAAGACGCTCGTGTTGCTCATCAAGAGCAAGTCACTGCGGCACAAGAAGCAAAACAAACACCACCTGCAGATTTTTCTGGCGGCCCGATTCTTGAAGCGACTAAAGCCGATACGACACGCGCTTTGTTTACGCTATTCGACAACCTAGATACAGGTATGTTTGGTAAACTCCTTAGCGTGCTTGCGTGTTTATTACTCGGTACTTATTTCATTACCTCCGCAGACTCGGGTACCTTGGTTCTATGTACCCTCGATGCCGCTGGACACAGTGAGCCTCCTACGTCTATACGCGTATTGTGGGGGATCATGATCGCCGCCATTGCGGGAGTGCTTCTATACGCAGGAGGCTTAAAAGCAATGCAAACGGCCTCCATTATTGCCGGTTTCCCTATCGCCATTTTTATCGCGGTGATGAGCTTAACGCTGTTCCATAGTATTCGACGCGAACCTAAGCCATGGGCAATGCTGCCTGAGCATGTTCACCCAGAGCAAGAGAAACTTGATGGTCCTGTTGAACCGCTTGTTGAAAGCAAAACAGTGGTTTCCGAGCCTATCGCTTCAACATCCTCACTAAAAGATGATTCCACACTTAATCAGGGACCAGTACTAAGTTAGTGCGTCGTTTCATCAATCAATTAAAAAAGCGGGAACTGATATTCCCGCTTTTTTAACATTACCAAACTCTGTTCTTTTCTCTGCTTATTGATTTAGGCTAAGCCTCGATCACCCACCTCATCTGGCAACTGATGCAAAAGCCATTCTCTAAAACGTTTGACGCTGGCTGGGATTAAACCTCTATTTTTAGGTTCAAGCATAGAAAAATTGGAAGGTGTTGAAAGCACGTGTTCGACTGGCCTAACCAAAGCGCCGCTTTGTAAATAGTCGTCCACTAATGAGCCCCAAGCTAACGCGATGCCCTGACCATTAATTGCCGCTTGTAACAGCATTGGATAGTTGTTGATGTTCATGCGATTACGAGGCGAAATATTTGGCAATCCAACACTCGCAAACCACTGCTCCCAATTCACCCAATCTCTTTGAGACTCTTCCAGATAGAGTAACGTTTTATTGAAGATTTCTTCTGGCTCACTAGGCTGGCCTATTTTCTCTAAATAAAGCGGGCTACACACAGGGAATACTTCTTCTGAAAATAGCGTTGTCACATCCATTTCCGCAGGTGGAGTGCGACAATAAAACAAGGCGATATCGCAATCTAATCGGCGTAAGTCCAACACATTATCTGAGGCCAATATCCTTATATCGATGTCATCATGTTCATTTTGAAATTGAGCGACCTTAGGCAACAACCACAAAGCGGCCATTGCGTTTGTCGTCGCAACCGTGATCTTTTGTTCGCCCTGCCACTTCTTCACTTCACCCGTGATTTGAGCAATATCGAGCAAAGATTGGCTGACGGCTTGATAATATTGAAGACCTGTAGGCGTTAAGTTAATGCTTCGATTGGCTCTCGTGAACATAGCCTTGCCTAAGTATTCTTCTAATTGTCTAATTTGGCGACTGATAGCACCTTGGGTCACGTTTAGCTCGTCAGCGGCTAACGTAAAACTCAAGTGCCGCGCCGACGCTTCAAACGCAACGAGGCTATTTAAAGGTGGGAGGGGTTTGATTTTCATGTATCTTCCAGTAAGGCAGTATTGTAATTATTTTTATTCCCGGCAATCTTATGTTGCACGTGGATAATGCCATTCTGGACAACACCTCAAAAACGACAATTTATAAATGATAAAAAATAGAGATGAATCATAAATTGTTGTGAGAGAGGCAACCGTATACAGTTTCGTGGCTACAAAGAGCACAAAAAAGAGGAGCAGTTACTCCTCTTATGCCTAGCCTTTTGGTCATTTTCTCCGAGTTAGCCCATTTACCCTATTGCCAGTTTAGTGCTCGCGTAACGCGCTTTTTTCTTTCTTGGGCTGGCTAAGAAGTACGCTAAAGTAAGAGGCCCTAATCGTCCCATAAACATCATGAAGATGATCACTAACTCACCCGGTTCGGACAAACTGCCCGTTAAGCCTCGCGACAAACCAACCGTACCCAGTGCCGAGACCGCTTCGAACATAATGTCTAACATAGACGCTTTCTCTGTCAGTAACAGCGTGAATATGGCAAACCAAGTCACACCCACCGAGATCAGAGTCAGCGCCAATGCCTTTCTGATGGTCTCTTTGGGAATCTCGCGTTGAAACGCATAGGTTGCTTCATCGCGACGCAAATAGCTGTAAGTTGCCAAGACTAACACCATAAATGTCACAACTTTAATGCCACTTGCCGTGCTCAATGATCCACCGCCAATAAACATCAACACTAGAATGATCGCCGTTGTGGCATCTTCCAACTGATCGATAGCTAAAGTATTGAACCCCGCCGTTCTTGGCGTCACCGCTTGAAACCACGATGCCCACCATTTCCCTGCTTCGCTCAAAGGAGCAAGCGTGTTGGGGTTATCATATTCAATCAGGTAAATGGCGATAAGTGCCACCACGTTAATGATCACCGTGCCTAAGATCATCATTCGACTGTAAACGGTAAGTCGGTGCCAACGGCGATTGCGTTTTAAGTCAATCCAAACCGAGAAGCCTAAACCACCAATAATGAACAAACTGGTAATGGTGAAGTTAACGACCGGGTCGTCCACGTAAGGCATTAAGCTATCGGCACTCAACGCAAAACCTGCATTGTTAAACGCACTGATGGTGTAGAAGAAACCATGGAACAAACTGGTTTTCCAGCCCAGCTCTTCACTCCAATAAACGCTCAAAATAGTAAAACCAATAAGTTCAACGAGCAGAGCGAACATCAATACAGATTTAGCGGTGGCAATGAGTGTCGACGAGTCAGTTTGGTTGAACGCCTCTCTCGCGACGGCTCGCTCCAAAAAGCCTATTTTTCCGCCCAGAGCCAGCAAAGTCACGATGGCAAACGTCATTAAACCTAGGCCACCACATTGAATCAGGAAAGCAATAACCACTTGCCCAAAAGGCGTAAACGCCGTGCCCGTGTCTACCACAACTAATCCCGTCACCGTAATGGCCGATGTCGCAGTAAACAGGCTTTGAATCCAAGTGATGGGCTCTGTGGTGGCAATCGGCAGTTTGAGTAAAACTGTGCCGAGCATGATCAAGCACGCAAAACTGAGGCTAAGTATCAATGGCGGTGCGCCCAACAATTTTTTACCCGCTTTAGGTTTTCGCTCGATTGGGATAATAGAGGGATGCCACAAAACCATGTTACACCAACCTTGGAGCGACGTATTTCAGCTCAGCGCGACTACCACAAAGCAACAGCGTGTCGAACTCATTAAGCACAAACTCATCATTGATATTGGTGTAGACGGCTTCTTCGCGCTTCACCAAGATAGGCTGAATGTTGTAACTGCCTCGGCTGATCAACTTAGAAAGCGGCGTATCGTGCAGATTGGATTTAACGTGGATTTCCACCACATACAAGCCATGCCCCATTTCCAAATAGTTGTTCACCATCGGATAGTTGAGTGCCTGCGCGACTCTTACGCCCATCTCCTCTTCCGGATGAATAATGCGTTGTACACCAAGCTTAGACACGATGGTGTGGTGCGCTTTGGTGCTCGCTTTGACCCAAATGGATTTCACACCCAGATTTTTCAGCGCCAGAGTACACAACAAACTGGCTTGCATGTCTTCGCCAATCGCCACCAACACCACATCACTGTTCGCTAGCGCTAATTCTCTGAGTGCACCTTCGTCTGTCGCGTCACATATGACCGCTTGCGTTAACTCTTCGACGTATTTCTCGACGATTTTCGGGTCGCTATCCACCCCCGTTACGGTGTGTCCTAGATGAATAAGTTCTAAGCTGGCGGCAACGCCAAATCGCCCTAAACCAATTACTGTAAAGTGAGCCATATCAATACCTAACTGTGTTTTATGTATAGAAAATGCTAATGCGTTAAGGGCTAGACTGATTTTCCGTCGCGGAAAATAGGCAACACGAATCCTGTTCGAGTGCTGATAACCAGCACTAAACCTTGGCATTAACGTTGATTAAATTTGGAATTTAGTGGTGCTTGGACGTCTCAAGCACTAAACGGTAACCCAGCCCCGGCTCGGTTTTTAATAGCCGCTGTTCGTCAGCACTATCGTTCAGTTTTTTGCGTAGTTGACTCACTAACACGCGTAAGTAATGAGTATCTTCGACATGACTTTTCCCCCAAATCACCGCTAGCAAATGAGTTTGCTCAATGAGTTTTCCCGGCTTGAGAATCAACTGTTCAATGAAAGAAAATTCTTTCTTGGTGAGTGGAATTTCCCTCTGATCCAACCAAAATTGGTGGGTGCTTTTGATGATTTTGACTCGGCCAGCCACCAGCTCATCAGCGACGGATTGCTCATCCACCAAATCTCGAACCAGCACTTTGATGCGCGCGATGAGCTCTTTTACGCCAAAAGGCTTGCTCAAGTAATCATTCGCGCCCGCTTCTAAAAGGCGGATTTTTTCCTCTTCTTGATCGCGAGCTGTCAGCACTAGCACTGGCGTTTTATACGTCTGACGAAGTGTAGTGAGAAACTCCGTCCCATCGCCGTCGGGCAAGCCTAAATCAAGCAGAATGACATGCGGCGAATGCGCTTCGAAACACGCTTTGGCTTCTGCAATGGTACTCGCGCCAATGTAATCAAACCCTTCAGCAGACAGCGAAATACGAATAAAGGTATGAATGCGAGGCTCATCGTCCACGACTAAAACTTTGCAACTCACGCCTGTTCTGCTCCTTGATTGAGTGGAAGTCGAATGCGGATCAGCGTCCCTTCTGATACTGGCATAGATTGAATCTCTCCTTGGTGTGCGGTGATGATGCCTTTGGCAACCGCGAGTCCCATTCCGGTGCCTGAATCGGCCGATTTGTTGTTCGCGCCGGAATAGAAAAGGCTGAATATTTTTTCCGCATCTTCAGCTTTGATGCCAATCCCCATGTCCCGAACATCAATCACGCACGACGAACCCTGCTTAGAAAGAGAAACCTCAACAGGTTCATTCTCTGGTGAAAATCGCATGGCATTATCCAACACATTAAAAAACGCTTGTTCGATGAGCGAACGACTTACTGATAAATAACCAACGGCATCATCCATATTCATGGACACTTTCTCGGTGTAATTCGGCAAACGAGAAACCGCATCCCGAACAATATCTGCAATCGACTCGTCTTTTTTGGTAATTTTTAATGTACCGTGCTGGAGCTTAGTCGCCTGTAAGAGGTTCTCGATATATTGATGCAAGCGGTGGCTTTCTGAAGTCGCACTGTCGAGCAATTCTTTACGCTCTAAGTCATTGAGCTTGGGCATGTACTCGTTGAGTGTGGTCAATGTTCCAATAATGGTTGCCAGCGGCGTGCGTAGGTCATGGGACACCGATAGCAGGATGCTGTTTTGCAGCTTGGTTTGTTTTAACTCGCCCTGCTGGCGACGATAAAGATCTGCAAAAGTGCTGGTGATAAATGCCACCACCATAAACACGACTAGATTAAAAATGTCTTCCGGACGAAGCATCTGCAAAGAGTAACGAGGCGTCGTGAAAAAGAAGTTGAAGCTCAACGCTTCGATCACCGCCGCCGCATAAGCGAATCGCGAGTTGCATTGAAACGCCACCACCACGACTGCTAACTGCAAAATCAGCAGGACGGCAGCCGTAGAGCCAAACAGTTGGTCTAACAGCCATGAGGCCACAACCGCGCCAACAATCACGATGGCAGAAAAGAGAAATGTGTTATCTCGCCAATGAGCAAACATAAAGTACATCAACCAAAATTCGATGTAGAAAACTTTAGCAAAAGCCCATTCGGAGTTCGCGTAAAAAAAGCGTAAAAAATTCAATAACGACAGTGAGTTATAAACATAATCATCATTAAGTTGGCCTAACTCAATGAATAATCACAAGTTAACGTTGCCCATTTACGCCTACTCACTCGGTATAAACGGCAGACACAAAAAAGAGGAGCATTTGCTCCCCTTTCGTGTAGCGCCATATTAGATGACTTGCCGTTGAGCATCACCTTGCTCAGACAAAAAGCCGCCAGTTTGATGCTTCCACAACTGAGCGTAAACGCCACCCAGTTGCAGCAGTTCGTGGTGCGAGCCTTGCTCAATGATTTTGCCGTCATCCATTACAATCAAACGATCCATCGCGGCAATCGTTGATAAACGGTGAGCAATCGCAATCACAGTTTTTCCTTCCATCAGAACTTCAAGGTTTTCTTGAATTGCCGATTCTACTTCTGAATCAAGTGCAGACGTTGCTTCATCCATGATCAAAATTGGCGCGTTTTTCAGCAGCACGCGAGCAATCGCCACACGTTGACGCTGACCACCAGACAGCTTCACACCGCGTTCACCCACTTCAACGTCATAGCCAACGTTACCTTGCTCGTCTCGTAGAGATTGAATGAAATCATGGGCATGTGCTTTCTCAGCAGCTGCGATAACGGCATCCATTGAAGCATCTGGATCACCGTAAAGAATGTTCTCTTTAATTGAACGATGCAGCAAAGAGGTGTCTTGCGTGATCATACCGATGTGTTGGCGAAGCGACTCTTGTTCGACTTGCGAAATGTCCTGTCCATCAATACAAATCTTACCGCTATTTACGTCGTAAAAGCGCAGCAACAAGTTGACCAACGTGGATTTACCTGCCCCAGAGCGACCGACAATGCCGACTTTTTCGCCCGGTTTGATAGTCAGATTCAAGTTCTCAAATACTGCCTTCTCATCACTGTAGTTAAAACCTACGTGATCAAAGCAGATCTCACCTTGAGAGATTTGCAAAGGCTTAGCATTTGGTACGTCTTTCACTTCAACATCGTTTGAAATCGTATTAATACCGTCCACTACCGTACCGATGTTTTCAAACAATGCGCTAACTTCCCACATGATCCACTTCGACATTCCTTGTACGCGCAACGCAATACTAATGGCAATCGCAATAGCACCAATTGTTACAGCGTGATCTAGCCATAGATAAACCGAAATGGCACTAATAGACATCAGCAGTAAATAGTTGATGGCATCAACACTAAACAGCAAACAAGTCACCATGCGCATTTGGCGGTAAACCGTCACCAAAAATTGCTTCATGCTGCTTTCTGCGTATTCCAACTCTCGCTGTGAATGAGCGAATAGTTTTACGGTAGAAATGTTGGTGTAAGAATCGACAATGCGCCCGGTCATGACCGAGCGAGCGTCCGCTTGATCTGTCGCTACTTGTTTCATTTTAGGGATAAAGTAGAACTGGATAACCGCGTACATTCCTATCCAAATCACAATAGGCAACATCAGCAAACCATCGGCCTCGCCCATCATCCAAAGCATCGAAAGAAAATAAACGCTGATATAAACCAGTACATCCACCAACTTCATGACCGTTTCTCGTACCGCTAACGCACTTTGCATCACTTTGGTCGCAACTCGGCCTGCAAAGTCACGTTGGAAAAATCCAACCGCTTGTTTTAGCAAGTAACGGTGAATCAACCAACGGATAGACATCGGGTAGTTACCCAATAACGTTTGGTGCATCACCATTGAGTGGACAAAACCGAGAACTGGCATCACAACCGCCACTAAGAACAGCATCATTAGCATGCGATCACCCTGATCTTGCCAGAATGTTGCGCGATCCTGATTAGAGAGAATATCGACGAGCTCACCCATATAACGCAACAGCGTCACCTCAGTAATGGCAATAAGCGCACTGAACACAGCCATGACAAGTAAAGGGGCTTCAAAGCCACGAGTGTAAAAGCGACAGAAGCCAAAAAGTGTCTTCGGTGGCTTTTCGGTTTCCATCTGGGGAAAGGGTTGGGTCAGTTTTTCAAACCAATTGAACATAACAACGACTTTAAGTACCGCGAATGAATTTGCGAACGTTTTACTATCTTTTGATACAAAAGTCAGTAAAATACCGAAACAAAAGTTCAAATGATAATAATTACAATTAAGCTTAGCGTTAATCATAATTGTCGGGAATATATTTATGACAAAGAATAACTTACTGACCATCGCGATCCGTAACGCATTGGTCTGTGCTTTGGCACCAACAGCAGCAGTGGTTGCATTCACAGCACAAGCTCAAGAAGACGTTGTACAAGATGACATTATTGCAATGGAGACCATTACGGTCACCGCACAAGCACTTAAAGTAGAAACCCCTGCGGCAGAAACGCCGCGCAGCGTATCTATCATTTCTGAAGATGAACTTCGTGTTCGTGCACCGCAAAAATTGGACGAAGCATTACGCTACACGTCTGGTGTAACCGCTCAACCTTATGGCGCAGACAACGACACTGATTGGTTCAAAGTTCGTGGATTTGATGCAGCGACTTACCTAAACGGCAACCGCCTATTCCGCGATGGTTACTACACATGGTTAGTCGAACCTTACGGCCTAGAAAGTGTAGAAATCGTTAAAG
This sequence comes from Vibrio sp. Y10_XG_PY6, assembly GCF_024181795.1. Classification (NCBI taxonomy): domain Bacteria; kingdom Pseudomonadati; phylum Pseudomonadota; class Gammaproteobacteria; order Vibrionales; family Vibrionaceae; genus Vibrio; species Vibrio sp. Y10_XG_PY6. Next base: position 448,669 of record NZ_JAMZAQ010000001.1, on the reverse strand, counting down.
GCCCATCAGCTATTCTGTTTGGTGAATCGGCACCAGGCGGTATCGTGAATGCGGTGCAGAAAAAACCAACGTTTACGCCTCAAGGCGAAGTAAAAGTCGAAGTTGGCAACAACCAACACCAATCCGTAGGTTTTGACATTGCTGACGAAGCAAACGACGCAGGCACCGTGCGCTATCGTTTGGTTGGCTTGATGACAAGCCAAGACGGTGAACTGGACGGCACAAATAACGAGCGTTTCTACCTAGCGCCAAGTGTCGAGTTCGACATTTCTGACCGTACAATGCTGACCGTTTTGGCTACTTACCTTCATGATGACGGTGTACCAACTAACCCATTCTTCCCGGCAGCAGGTACTCTGATTGGTTCTAACTTTGGCAAAATCGATCCTTCGACTAACCTTGGTCAGCTAAACTACGATAAATACGAACGCACGCAGTTTTCTCTAGGTTACTTACTAGAGCACGACATCAATGACACGTGGTCATTCTCGCAAAACCTCAACTACGGCTCCAATGAGTTGTACTTGCGCAGCTCTTACGCGTTCTCAAACAACGATCCAGCGAAAGAAGAGTTAACGCAAGGCATCGTATTCCGTGACGGAAAAAACCAGAGCATCACGTTCGATAACAATGCTGTCGGCAACTGGATGACAGACAACGCAGAGCACACAGTGCTTATCGGTATGGATCTGCAATTCCACAAAACCGATGGCGACGAGCAAGACAACTACGCATTTGGCACCATCAATCCGTGGAACCCAGTTTACGGCAACTTCACCCCGCTTGATCCTGCCAACAACGTGAAACGTGAGATTGAGAAATCTCAAGCAAGTCTCTATTCACAATACCAATTGAAACTGCATGAACAGTGGATTGGTAACATCGGTGCTCGTTACGACTGGGTGAAAACAGAAAACTCTGGCAAAGGCGCAGGCGTTGATCAAAACGAATCTCGTGATGATGGTCAGCTCTCTCTAAGTGCGGGTGTGATGTACCTTGCAAACAATGGCCTGTCACCTTACGCAAACTACTCTCAGTCGTTTGAAGTGATCAGCACTATTGATGCGGCAACCAATGAACTTTACAAACCGCTGGAAGGCGAGCAAGTAGAAGTGGGTGTGAAGTATGAGCCAAGCTTTATGGATGGCTTTATCAACCTTGCATGGTTCGACATCACACAAAAGAACGCGTTGGTCACTAACCCATCAACATGGATTGCGACACAAACAGGTGAAGTGACATCTCAAGGTATTGAGCTTGAAAGCACGGCGCAGCTAACCGACGATCTAAAACTAATGGCAAGCTACACATACACTAAAGCGAAAACAGATGAGAGCTTTGGCCAAGGTAAAAAACAAGCCGCACTTATTCCTGAACACCAAGCTTCAGCATGGGTAGACTACAGCGCCTACAGCCTGATTCCAGGCCTCAATATCGGTACTGGTGTGCGCTACGTAGGTGAGTCAAAAGATAACCCTAAGAGCTCGAACCTAACTGTTCCTTCAGTCACTCTTTGGGATGCGTCAGTCACTTACGACATCACTTCACAGTGGCAAGCACAGCTAAACGTGAACAACATTCTGGATAAAGAGTTTGTTTCAGGTTGCGATTACTGGTGTTACTACGGCCAGTCTCGCTCTGTCATGCTAAACGCAAACTACCGCTGGTAATTGAACTTTCTACTCCCCTCTCTTGAGGGGAGTTTTCTCCTAAGAGTCATCCATGTTTCAACTGTCTAATATTGAGATCGTTCGAGGTGGACGTCAGATCCTCGGCATCGACCAACTTAACATCCCAACGAATGAACTAACTGTCGTTTTGGGCCATAACGGTTCAGGCAAATCGACACTGGTGAACTTGCTTTCTGGTCAAATGTCACCAGATAAAGGCACGGTAACACTAAACGACACTTCCCTTTCGTCACTCAAAACCAAAGAGCTGGCAAAGCAGATCGCCTATTTGCCACAAAAGCTGCCCTCCTCGGCTGGTTTAACGGTAGAAGAGCTAGTGCGCTTGGGCCGCTTTCCGTGGCGTGGCGCACTTGGTCGTTGGAAACCTGAAGACAAACAGATCATCACGCAGGCTATGGAACGAACAGGAGTTACACCTTTTGCTCAAGCTTTGGCGGATGACTTATCGGGCGGCGAGCGCCAACGCGCTTGGGTGTCTATGCTGTTGGCTCAACAATCACCAATTTTGATCCTAGATGAACCGACCTCCGCGCTCGATGTTCACCATCAATTTCAACTGATGGCGCTACTTGCAGAGCTAAATAGAACCGAGAACGTAGGCATTATCGTGATCCTGCACGATTTGAACTTAGCACTGCGCTATGCAACCCACATTGTTGCGCTCAAGAAAGGTCAAATTGCGTTCGAAGGCAACGCCGACATGTTGCTAGATGAGGAGCGCCTTTCTGAGTTGTATGAGTCACCGATTAAGCTCATTGATCATCCAACTCCAGCCAACACATTGGCGAGCCAAAAGGTGGCTGTTGTATGCGCATAATAGCTCGTTTACTTACTGTGGTTACACAATCTGCTTTTCTGTTGGCATTTTTTATGACTAATGCAAATGCAGTCATCACCGTTACCGATGAATATGGTGAGCATAGTTTTGAGCAAGCGCCACAACGCGTTGTTGCCTTAAACTGGGACATCTTAGAACAAGTTTTGGCGCTAAACGTAGAACCAATCGCAGCCCCAAATTTACCAGGCTACCGCCAATGGGTCGTCAATCCAACTGCACCAGAGTCAATTGAAGATATTGGAACCCGAGCAGAGCCCAACTTAGAAAAAATCGCCAGCTTGAAGCCAGATGTCATCCTTGCTGCGTCTCCACAGCAAGACTTGATTCCGTTACTCAAACAAATTGCTCCGGTTATATATTTACCTAATTTTTCTGAAAATGAGGCTGCGGCCGAGACTGCTATTCGTCACTTTCGTACGCTCGGCAAGCTATTCAATAAAGAGGCACTTGCTGAACAGAAACTGGCAGAATTAGATGCTTCATTTGCGCAGATGCGCCAGCGAATTCGCCACTATTACTCTGAGCCACTCAGTGTTCTGGTGATGCGTTTTTCAACGCCGAATACGGTGTTTCTTGCAACCGAAAATTCCACCACAGACTACGTGGCCAGAAAGCTGGGATTACACGCTCCAATTAAAGAGGCTCCACGCGCGTGGGGCGTAAAGCAAGATCGGATTAATCGACTTCAAAACCTTCAAAACAGCTACGTTCTCTACGTACAACCTTTCCCAGAAGAACGCAAACTGAAAGATTCGCCACTTTGGCAAGCGATGCCGTTTGTAAAGAAGCAGCGGGTAAATTCAGTCAGAGCAGTGTGGGCGTATGGCGGTGCTATGTCTTTGCAATACACCGCTGAAGCGATTACCGACAGTCTAATAGAGTTGGCACCAAAGCAATGAGAACGAAACATTATATTGGTTATCTGGCGCTGATTACGTTACTTAGCGTCTTTAGTCTACAAATTGACACTAATTTATCACTCTTCGAACAATGGCAATTATTAACAAAACCAGAGGTAGCGAGCGAATTTCGTGACGTATTTTTTACGCAAGCTCAGCTTCCTAGGTTAAGTATGACCCTGCTTGTTGGTGCCATGCTTGGTCTCACCGGCAGCTTAATGCAGCAATTAACGCAGAATAACCTCACCTCGCCGTTAACTCTTGGCACCTCTTCTGGTGCTTGGCTTGCATTAGTCGTGGTAAACATTTGGTTCGTCGATTGGGTAGCCGATTACTCTGCATTAGCCGCAATGGCGGGGGCTTTAGTGGCGTTTGGCCTGATCGTATCAATTGCTGGTGTGCGTAATATGACAGGTTTGCCGCTGGTCGTTTCGGGGATGGTGATTAATATCCTGCTCGGTTCTATCGCCACAGCCATCATTATTTTAAATGCTCAGTTTGCGCAAAATATTTTTATGTGGGGAGCAGGCGACCTCTCACAATACAGCTGGGATTGGTTTGAATGGTTGCTGCCACGCGCTGCTATTGCAATCGTCATTTTGATCGTCGCACCACGCATTCTGACTCTAATGAAACTAGGGCAAGAAGGCGCAGCAGCGCGTGGGTTAGCAGTATTACCTGCTTTTGGTACGTTAATGGTGATGGGTATTTGGCTGGTATCTGCCTCAATCACCGCAGTTGGCATTATCAGCTTCATCGGATTACTGACCCCCAATATCGCCAGAGCGATGGGGGCAAGAACACCGCGCGACGAATTGATCAGCAGCATGCTTTTGGGCGCAATGCTATTAATCATCACAGACTCTGCCGCTATCTCGCTAAGCTTATGGTTAGAGGAAACCATTCCTAGCGGCGTAGCGGCTGCAGCTATTGGCGCTCCCGCTTTAATTTGGTTTACTCGTAAAAAGCTGACGGCAACCGATCAACTTAACCTTTCAATGAGCCAAGGAAAAACGGCGCTTTCTAAACGCGTGGTATGCAGCATTGCGCTATTCAGTTTGGTTGGGATTCTAGCTTACTCATTCGTTACCCATGGTATAAACGGAATTCAATGGTCTGTGCCAGGTGAGTTCCAATGGCAATTGCGCTGGCCGCGAATGTTAACCGCACTTTCTGTCGGTATTGCTCTATCCGTTGCCGGAATCATTTTGCAACGCATTGTTTACAACCCTCTGGCCAGCCCAGATATTCTCGGTGTGTCTTCCGGAGCCACGTTTGCCATTATTACGACCGGAGTCATCGCTGGGTCACTTCTCTCCGCATTCAACTGGGGCATCGCTTTTTTCGGAAGTATGTCCGTCTTGATGTTATTGCTGATTATCGGTAAACGAAGCCATTTTAATCCATCTAACTTCGTGTTGTCCGGCATCGCACTAACGGCACTATTAGAAGCCCTCGTTCAATTTTCGCTAGCTCAAGGTTCTGGTGACAGTTACAAAATTTTATTGTGGCTAACTGGTTCAATTTATCGAGTCACAGCCGACACCGCACTGATGCTATGTTTGGCCATAATAGTTCTGCTTACCGCTGTATTCGCGATTTCTCGCTGGCTAACATTAATTTCCATCGGACGACAATTCTCAAATGCACGAGGACTTAACCCCACCGTAGCCAATACGCTAATGCTCACCATCGTTGCTTTATTATGCGCCTTTTCTACCGCTACAGTTGGTCCGATATCTTTTGTTGGCTTGGTCGCTCCCCATATGGCGATGATGTTAGGAGCAAGAAAAGTGAAAGAGCAACTAAGTGTCGGAGCCTTAATTGGTGCAACCCTAATGTTGTGGGCAGATTGGCTGGGACAAATCGCTATTTATCCAAGTCAGGTCGCAGCTGGCACATTGGTCGCTATTTTAGGCAGTACTTACTTTCTGTTTTTAATGCTGAAAAGTAAATTCAGCTAAGTATTCAGGGAATATAGTTAGAGCTGGAAATACCGTTAGAAAAACAAACCCCGCTATGTTTGATAGCGGGGTTTGTTCTAACTGGCGTACGACACTTCTCTATTTTTCACTCACCACAGGAAAGCGCTGCTCATAAAGTTCCATAAAGTCTTTACGAATCAAATGCTCCAAGTGGTTAGCTTTATCGGTCGGGCAGAAAATCATAACATGCAAAATCTGCTCACCATTGATATTGCTAGAAATATGCATATGTGGCTCTGCACCGGGAAGATCGACCCCAGCGTGTTTTTCAATCATCGCATTGTAGCGATGTGCAACATCACTGAAGTAGCTACAATGCTCTTCAATCTTGTCGGTCAAGATTGGTAACAGAGGATACAAATTAACGAAGTCTTTCACCACGATAGAGAAATTGTGGTAGACGTAGCGCTTCATAAAATTGAGGTTCTTTACTGGGTAAGTAAAAAACATACTATTGGGTAAGGTCGCGGTTTTTCCGGTGTAGTGATATTGACCATGGTGCAGGTCGATCTCTTGAATCACCGTCGCCATCATATTGTGCTCGATCACTTCGCCGCACAGTTTACCGACCTCAATCCAGTCACCGACACGAAAAGAACGTGAGCTTGCTCTTTGAATCGAGCCTGTAAAACACAAAATTATCTCTTTGGATGCCACAACAATGGCAACCGCTATCGCCGTGACACTTAGAGCAAACTCGTTTATTTCTGATTGCCATAAAATAAATAAAATCAGTAATGTAACGGCAAAGGTGCCGTTCTTAGTTCTGGACATCCAGCTGCGCTGATCTTCAGAAAGAAAGGCATGGTCACCACGAATCATCGATAAAATGGTACGACGAATTAACCACATAATCACAAAGATCAGTGCGGTAAAAATCAGTTTATGAGTGAGAAGAAAATCGACGACTAACTGCACTTTCTCCATTCCACGGCTCCCTTAGAATTAAAATACGGCCTAGTAACGGGTAACCATAACAAATTATTTTGTCAGTTGTCCGTGTTCACTCAAGTACTTTTGAGATTACTCCTCTCTAAAGGCGCGATTCATGCTTTCAGTGATTGGCTTTATTAAATAACTTAAAGGCGTTCGCGGTTCAGATAAAATAAGCACTTCCGCGTTCATTCCTGAAGTTAAGCGGTGTTTGGCTACATCTTCTTGCGAAATTGCAATTCTAGCGAGGTAAAAATCCTCTTGGTTTTCTTGTGAAAGCTTATCCGCAGAAATCGTTAACACCGTGCCGTCTAATGGTGCCAACGTTCTAGCATTCAGAGCGGTCAGACGAACATGCGCCTGCTGACCTGGGTTAACTAAATCGATATCCTGAGGATTCACGCGAGCCTCGACTAACAACTTATCGTCTTGAGGAACCAACTCTAATAGCGTTTCACCCGAACCAATCACACCTTTTTCGGTAAACACCTGCATGTTGACCACACGGCCAGCAATAGGTGCATTGATGGTTGTTCTCGCTACAATATCTTGTGCTGAGCGATACTCTTCACGAATGGCGACGATTTCCTTTTTGGTGTTTCGTAGCTCCTCGACAATCTCATTCAGTCTTTCAAGCTTCAACTCTTCAATTTGCGCTTGGTTTTCATCCAACCTTTTGCTTACTGTGAGTGATTGTCTGTCTAACTGACTTAAGGTACTCCGCACTTCCGCCGCAAGACGTTTGAGTTGAAGTAAGGTGGATTTACCCGAAAAGCCTTTTTGAACTAGAGCTTGGTTACTGTCTATTTCTTCGGCGATAAAATTGAGTCTTTCTCTCTCAATTACTTTGGTTTGCTGGAGGTTTTCCAGCTCCAAATTTGCCCCAGAAATACTCTGCTCAATGATGCTCAGCTTACTATCAAAGAATCGCTTTCTCGCTTCAAAGATCTTGTTTTGAACCAGTTGAGCTTCTTGGACGATATCGACGCGAGGAATACTTTCAAGATCATCAGACCATACGATCGTTGGCAATTCATCTAGCTCAGCACTTAGACGGTTTTCCTTCGCTAGAGTATGAATAAACTGACCACTTAATGAGTCCAACTTCGCCATAGCTTGTCGCTTAGAGAGTTGAATTAATAATTGACCTTTTTCAACCAAGTCCCCCTCCTGCACGTACAGCTTTTCAATAATGCCGCCTTCTAGATGTTGAATTTCTTGGCGCTTAGTGAGAACAGACAAATCGCCATAAGCAATCGCAGCACTCTCTAATTTCGCTGTCGCAGCCCAGTAGCCTAGACCGCCAAGAAAAACACTTAGCGTCACCACACCAAGTAAAATTGGCTTTCGAAAGCTTAGTTTCGCTTGCGGACTAAAACGATAAACGGTTTCAGACGGATGCTGATTAACGGCTGGCAGTTGATTGCTCATTTCTTACCCTTGGAATATCTGTTCTTTCTTCGCCCATCAAGCGTTTTAATACTTCATCTTTATCACCGTATAATTTGACTCTACCTTCAGCTAAATACAGCAATCTATCCATTTGTCGTAATGTACTCGGATTATGGGCAATGACGATAATCGTTGATCCTTGCGCCTTTAAATGGGCAATCAAACGTTGATATGCAGCCTCTCCTTCACCATCAAGGTTGGCATTAGCTTCATCGAAAATCACAATAGATGGATCGCCATAAACGGCTCTTGCAAGTGCGATTCTCTGCCTTTCTCCTCCTGATAAACCACGGCCATTTTCGCCAATAACGAAATCATAGCCTTTGTTTTTCTTGAGTATTAATTCATGACATCCTGCTAGTTGCGCCGCCTTGATGACTTTAGCGGGGTCTTCCTCTTTGAAGCGCGCGATGTTCTCCCGAATTGTGCCAGGAAACAACTCTACTTCTTGAGCGAGATAACCAAAATGGGCGCCGCGGTCTTCCGATGCCCAAGTAGACACTTCCATACCATCAAGCGTAACCTTACCTGCTAATGGCTTGATCGTACCTAATAACAACCGAGCAAACGTCGATTTACCAGTACCAGAAGGGCCAATAACTCCGACAGCGACTCCGGGAGGAATAGATAAGTTGATCGATGAGAGTACAGGCTCTGCTGTGCCAGGATGGCGATAAGCAAGTCCAGTAAGTTCATAGTGTCCTTTTGGCTTTGGCAGTGGCATATTCGATTCATCTTGGCGTACGATTGCGTCGATTTCTTTTAGTCGTTTATACGCGCCTTTAGCAGACATAGCACTTCGCCATGTTCCAATCGCCTGCTCCATCGGCGAGAGTGCCCGACTCATTAAAATGGAACTCGCGATCATCGCTCCCGCAGTAATCTCATGTTGGATCACTAACCATGCTCCGCCTCCCAACAAAAAGATCTGTAGTGAACCACGTACAAACTTAGAAAAGTTAGCCATGTAAATGGACTTACCTGCCACTCGCTCTTCGAGCATATTGACTTCATTCACGCGCGACTGCCATTTCTCTAAAAACGCGTTCATCATCCCCATAGCAAGAATTGAATTGGCATTTTGCGTGGCTAGCTCGGCGTTGTTGATATGAGAGATCGCCCTAACTTCACTTTCTTGCATGGTTTTACGCGTCATTAGCTCATTGAGTAGCCCGAGACTAAACAATACGATAGACCCGAGTAACGCGATGTGACCCAATACTGGGTGCAATAAATATACGAACAAAATAAACAGCGGTGTCCAAGGCGCATCCAATAGTGGATAGGGTGCTTGGCTGCTCAAAAAGCTTTTGATGTTCTGAATGTCTCGCAGCGTTTGCGAGGTGTAACTCTTCCCTGTGTGCGATTGGTATTGAATGCTGCGCTTAAGCATAAAAGTGGACAGTTTGGTGTCCATCCAATAACCAAATGATTTACTCATTTGCGCGCGAGCGATATCAATAATCGACATGGTTAGTAACGCGACAATCACGATAATAGTGAGCAAAAGTAGAGTATCGGTTGAATAGGAGGATATCACTCGGTTGTACACTTGAAGCATGTACAAGGGAATCGAGAGGACTAGTATGTTGATAAAAAGGCTAAAAGCGATTAGCAAGCCCGCAAGCGTGCATAGTTTTTGTCTCACTTCTTTGAAAACCGTTTTTTGCACGACTATTTCCGTTTAAATTGAAAATGTAGGCGCCAGCAAAAGCTAGCACCTAACTTAAGACAGCCTCAAATACACTCTAGAATGACCGAGTTAGTTCACCTCAGCGTGACAGAGCCACACAAACTAAATCCCATTCTGAGTGATTTAAGTCATTTAGATTGCAAATAAATCCGCACCGTAAGTATTGATGTCAGTTTCGGTAACGCCAATGAGTTTCACGGTTAGATCAGCACCATCGGTAAACACGGCATTACCTACAGCATCATAGCTAAAGCTTAAATCACCGAAGTCTGTGACCGAGTCGCTAATAATGTGCAAAGAATCTTCACCAATGGTGAAATCCACAACTTTTGCTTCGCCATGGCCACCAAACTTATCCGTGAACACAAACTTATCGCCATTGCTGCCGCCAACTAGAACATTATCACCAGAACCAGCTACAAGAATATCTTCACCGACGCCGCCATTTAGTTTGTTGTCACCCAACAAACCCAAAAGCAAATCATTACCTGTACCACCGCCGAGGTAATCGTTTCCTGTACCAGCCCTTAAGATGTCATCACCAGCACCACCAGTTAGGCGATCATCACCGTCGCCGCCGATCACATAATCGTTACCGCCACCGCCAACAAACGAATCATTACCACCAAAACCAATAAACAAGTCATCGCCGCCATCGAAATCAGCAAATTGGTTATTTACACCTGCATCGCCTAGATACGTGTCATTGTCACTTGTGCTCATTTTTATTCCCTCTTGTCTTAATAATTGAATAGACCTTTTATTCTATGTCTGAGTAGATTTGTAACAGACATGAGAAGTCTAATAGTCAACCGAATAGGAATAAGTTTGAATATGGGATGATATTTCAGACTGACATTTTAATAATAAATATAAAACTTAGTACTTTATAGAGTATTTTCTTTTTATTACAGTAAGTTAATACTAGTACTACAGATTTCGCCTAGCCCAACTTGTTGCTTGCGTACGGTTCTTTACTTCTAACTTTCTAAAAATATTGTATAGATGTGATTTAATAGTATGCTCACTGATAAATAAAGAATCAGCAATTTCCATATTTGAGCCTCCTTCTTTCAACATTTTTAAAACTTGAATTTCACGCCGAGTAAGCTCTACCTCGATAGCAGGCTCAATAATGCTATTCGCTTCTTTTCCTCGATAATAATTAACCAGCTGATCCAGTAATCTTCGAGACAGCCAATTATCTCCTTTTATTATTGCTTTTAACCCCTGACACACCTTGTCCATAGAGTCTCCCGGACCGAATATACCCTTTACATGCGGCCATGAGGCGAGTTCTTCTGTGTCTAAGTCATAACCTAAATTAAGCATTATGGTTCCTAGTACTTTATTACTATCTTTTAAATAAACTAAAGTTTCGGATGGAATCTCAACTGAAAAATCAACAAGCAAAAAGTAGCGTTCCGGAATGAGTTCGTGATAACTAGGGTTTTTAGTATCTATGATCGTTATTTTAGTTTCTATATTTTTAGAAAGCATTTCCTTAAAGTTTTCACTCTGTAAACTTTGTTGAGTGAGCATTAGGACTTCAGGCTTTTCCATATACTGTTCCATAATGTTTCTCATACTTTCAGTGACTTAACATTCTTAAATTCGTCGTTAATCGTCCGCACTTAGTGTGATATGTAAGTGCTAGTCCACAGAGTAAAGTTATTTGCTACTTTTTTAAATTCCAAAGTTATTAAAAAGAGAATCAAAAAAAGTGTTTCTCATAAAAGAAACACTTTTAACACATTTAGGTCACAGTAATGATTAAGAATTCACTAAATTAAATAACGTAATATTTCAAGGAGATTACACTGTTAACGTGTTATCCGAAATATTTTCTTTCGCCCAAATAAGTGCTTGGACTCTATTTTTTACTTCAATCTTCTTGAAAATATTGTGTAAATGAGTCTTTACCGTATTCTCGCTCACAAATAGTTGTTCAGCAATTTGTTGATTGGAAGCCCCCATAGAGAGAAAGGTAATTATTTGTTGCTCTCGTTTGGTCAAAATAGCGGGAACATTCTTATTTATCGGTTTGCAGTGGCGACGAAGGTGAGTAATGTATTGCTGAGAAAACTTACGGCTGAACCACATATCCCCCTGAAGCACCTTACCAATCCCAACTTGCAGCGTTTTTATATCATCAGAGGTATAGAAAATACCTGCTAGAGTACGCCAAGCAAAAAGATCTTCAGTCGAAATGGATTGATCACAATTAATTAAGATTTCGAGCGTATCTTTCTGTTGCGACTCTTTAAATTCCGAATAACGCCGAAAGATTTCATCAGTGATCACGCTGCAATCAACAATAATGGCTGACGCTAAAGGCGAATCTAACGCTCCTTGAATAAGAGAATCTGGTGTGATTAGAGCAACACTAATACCGAGTTTGGTCTCCAATACATCTTTCAGCAGAGATGACTGCAGACTGCCCTCCGTGATTAAAATGACATTTCTTGTTTTTTGTTGCTCCATCCTGATCGCATTCCCTTGGTCGCTTTTATTGAAATACGCAATAGATTTAGATAGAGCAGTAGTATTGTCAAGTATGAAAATAACTAGTACTAATTAATAACTCATTGAAGTGTCAATAATTTTTAAGTGGCAAGTCTGTAAGAGGTATTAGCATTTTTCAGGCATTAAAAAAGGGAGCATACACTCCCTTTTTTGTATTTGAGTTGGTGATTTTGTCGCGCCCGTTAGAGCCGAAACCTCACCCTAGCTTAGTGAACTGGAACAGAGTTTTTTTGGTTAAATTTACCAAAGTGTTGCTCTAACACTTCTGGCGTCAACTTACCTTCTGCTTCCAGCTTTTTTAGCTCAGCGACGATCGCTTTTTGCTCTTCTAGCGACGGCAGTTTTACTTCTGGCTCCTGAGCGGCTTCCTGAGAAATCTGCTCTAGTTCTTTTTCGAAGTCATTCATAGTACTTACCTAAATTTAGTTAGTGAACTTTTAAACTTCGGCTATTCTATCCAACTCTATAGCTTGAAGCTACCAACCATCTTGTCCAGACGTGAAGAGAGCGCTTGAAGATCACGACTTGCATCCGCCAGCTCTTCTGCCGTTGCCGTTGTCATTTCATTGATCGCGTTGATTTCTTCAATGTTTTGGTTAATGGTATGCACCACAGTGGATTGCTCTTCCGTCGCCGTCGCAACTTGCGTATTACGATCAGAGATGTCTGTAATTCGCTCAGAAATATTGACTAACACTTCCACGGCTTCATCGGTTGAAGCAACCCCTTCAATAGTGACCGCTTTACCCGCTTCCATCGCACTTACTGCGTCTTGTGCGTCACTTTGAAGTTGGTTGATCATCCGTTGGATCTCTTCTGTTGAGTCAGCTGTGCGTGACGCTAGGTTTCTGACCTCGTCAGCAACCACCGCAAAACCACGACCTTGCTCTCCAGCACGTGCAGCCTCAATCGCGGCGTTCAACGCAAGCAAGTTGGTTTGTTCTGATATGTCACGTATTACGCCCAGAATCGAGCCAATATCTTTAGTTGTCGATGCCAGCTGCGTGACGACAATATTGGTCGTTTCTACGTCATCAGCTAGGCGGCTAATCACCTCTTTGGCTTTCATAACCACTTCACGACCCGTTTGAGTATTATCAGAAGCCTGATTTGCCGTATCGGCAGCAGTAGCCGCGTTCGATGCAATTTCGCTGATGGTCGCACCCATCTGGTTAATCGCCGCAACAACTTGAATGGTTTGATCACGTTGCTCTTGGCTGTTGTCATGTGTGGATGTTGCTTTCGTCGAAACACTTTCTGCCGCTTGACTTAATGAGCCGCTAGTTAAAGCAACTTCTTTCATTGTGGCGTGGATCTTCTCAATAAATCCGTTGAAGCCTTTTGAAAGCTGAGCAATTTCATCATTACCCTTAATTTCAATGCGCTGCGCCAAGTCGCCTTCACCTTGCCCAAGGTCAGTAAAACGATCGGCAATCAGTCGAATTGGTTTAGTAATACTATTTGCCAACCATACGCCCATCAGAATGAATACAACGGCGACAATGATGGTCGTAAACAGCATTTTTTGCGCAGTAGCATTTAGGTCAGCGAAGACTTCATCGACAGGAACTACACCAATGACAAACCAGTTCATTGAAGGAACATACAAACTGGAAACAAACGAGTCCTGCCCTTCAAAGTCCACATTAATCAAATTGAAGCTGTTTTTATTCAGCAGTGCACTCGCATCACTACCAAATAGCTTAGTGATAGAAGTTTGGTTTTTACCTTGTTGACGATGTATTTGAATCTCACCCTGTTCGTTAGTGAGGAACACATAACCCGTATCTTCAATTTTAAACCCATTGAGCAGCGCAACCATGTCGTCCATCGACTTTGAAAGACCTGACATTGATGTACCATTTAAGTCTTGGTAGTTGGCAAACATTTTTACTTCGCCGTTTGCCTCTTGGAAAACGCTCACTGACGTTTCTTGACCAGAAGACGTAAAGCCAAAGAACCAAGCATCTTGAGTTCGATTAAGCTGACGCAAGAACCCGTTTTGATTCCAGTAATATGCCGTTTGACGATTGGCTACCGACGCATCATTAAGTCCGTACTGGGATTTAACGTTATTGAGCTGCTGAACTAACTGAACTTCTACCGACGGATCGCGGTCTGTATTAGATAGAGCTTCGACAATAAACTCGTTTGTTGCGAGCTGTTTTGCGGCTTGTTGCATCTCTACAACTTCGCGGTCAATTTCTGTATTGATTTGCTGCAGCATCGCAGGTAGTTCGATATCAATAAGACGGTGGCTCAACACATCTCTTGCATGACGCTGAGCCATAACACCAACGATAATTGTTGATGCTAAAACAGCAAACGTAATACCAAGTACAACCTTCTGTTTGATGCTCAAGGAATGAAGTTTCAACATATTCGGACCTTTTAAAAGAATCACTTGTTATTGGCCCCATAAGGGGAATCTGGTGCATATCTCATGACACGCACATCACAGAAACTTTATCGGCTCACATATACAAAACTAGAGGCATTTCTCACTATATTATGAAAAATAAATGTAACGCTCTGTCAGATAAGAACTTTCAGTGATAGCAAGTACTTGCAATTCTCTGCAGCGTCCCAATATTGAAAAGATAAATTGCGAAAGCGCATTGGAACTTTTTCCATCTGGAAAATGACCAATACTCAACACAAAAATCAAATGGATATCGAGAGTCCAAAGCATGCATAAATCTAACTTCGAAACTCTTCAGCAATACCTAGAGTCGCAGATCATTGGTCAGCAAGATCTAGTCAAACAACTGCTTGTTGCCCTTTTGGCAGATGGACATATTTTGGTTGAGGGCCCTCCTGGGCTGGCAAAAACCCGTGCAGTAAAATCACTCTCAGATTGTGTTGAAGGCGACTTCCACCGAATTCAGTTTACCCCTGACTTGCTGCCAGCCGATTTAACCGGCACCGATATCTTCCGCCCCGAAACCGGAGAGTTCACTTTCCAATCTGGTCCTATCTTCAATTCTCTTATCCTTGCGGATGAGATAAACCGTGCACCGGCCAAAGTACAAGCGGCGATGCTTGAAGCAATGGCAGAGAAACAAGTCACAGCAGGTCGCCATACTTACCCGTTGCCAGAGTTGTTTTTGGTCATGGCGACTCAAAACCCGATTGAACAAGAAGGGACTTATCCACTACCTGAAGCACAGCTAGATCGCTTTTTATTACATTTAGAAGTGGAATACCCAGATGCGGAGCATGAGCTATCTATCTTGCGTATTAACCGCGGTGAAGCAAAAGGCGAAACTACCGTCGAGCGCCCAATGTTAAGCCAACAAGATATATTCACTGCGCGTAAAGAAGTGTTGGATATTCATATGGCCGAAACGATAGAGCAGTACATCGTCCGTTTAGTTATGGCAACACGTCGAGCCAGCGAATATGACACTGAGCTGGATAAGTGGTTGTCAATGGGCGTTAGTCCACGTGCCACCATCGCTCTGGATCGTTGTGCCCGTGCGCACGCTTGGCTTGCAGGTCGTGATTTTGTGTCCCCAGAAGATGTTCAAACCATGGCTTATCCGGTTTTGCGCCACCGTTTATTACTGAGTTACCACGCTCAAGCGGAAGGCATTACGGCAAACCAAGTCATTGATAAGCTGCTAAACCTCGTTGGCAGTGCATAGGACGAGGGAGTGATATGTCCACAACGCATCCATTGCCACCTCATGCGAATGGGGTGACATTAACCCTTGAAGAGCTGCTGCAATACCGCACTCAATCTGTACGTTGGTTGCCACCAGCACAAAGTATCTGGTCGCAAATGAGCGGTAACCATACCAGCCGCCAAAAAGGGCGAGGCATGGATTTTATGGAAGTACGCCAATACCAACCTGGCGATGATATCCGCAGTATTGATTGGCGGGTAACTGCTCGTACAGGGAAAGCGCACACAAAGTTATTTGCAGAAGACAAAGAGCAAGCTGTGATTCTTTACCTTGACCTGAGTTCTAGCCTGCATTTTGGGTCTAAGTATATGCTTAAGTCGGTTCAATTGGCTCACTTTGCCAGCGTGTTGATTTGGCTCACTTTGGCTAAAAAGGATCGCATCGGTGCGGTGATTGACGATGGACATCAATGTTTTGAGTTTCGCCCTTCCTCTCTACAAAAACAGGGGCTGCGGATTCTTAATGCTATCGTCGATACACATAACGCGCAGGTGGCTCGTACTGCCAACAACGAGGCTCGTACACTGCCGTATACTCAGGTGTTAGAAACACTTCATACACTGACACCTAAGGGCAGCGAACTGATTATGCTCAGCGACTTTGCCCACATAAGCGCAGCAGAGTTGACGCAGTTACGTCGACTAAAACAGCACAACAGTGTGAGGGCTATTCAGTTTTATGATCCTTTAGAAAGAGGTGAAACAAACTTTAGAGGTCAAGTAAAAGCCTCGGATGGACAACGTAGTCAATGGTTCAACTTTGGCTCCAAGGGCCAAAGAAAGGAACTCGAAACACACTTTACTCAACACCAAGAAACCATTAAACAGCAATGCCATTCGATGGCGATTCCATTTAACACGCTATCAAGTGGTTGGCCCTTGATTTCACAATTAAGCTAACAAACTGTACAAGCAGCATTTATTAAGCAGTAATAATAATGACAACAAACAACCAAAGCCTAGACCTTGAACCTCTGATTTTACCAAACGCTCCGGATTGGTTTCCGCTCGCTTGGGGATGGTGGGCAGTGCTTGCGGCCACCGTACTTTTCGTTTTCAGCATTTATCTTTATACGAAATGGCGTAAAAAACGCCTACGCGCGCAAAAGGCAGCCTTAAAACTTTTAACTCAATCTGTCACACCTCATACCCCTTCCTCTGCTCTAGAAATATTGCGTCAGGCGGCATTGAGTTACTTTCCGCGTGAAGAAATCGCGCCATTAACTGGAATCGCTTGGTATGAATTTCTCGATAGCCATACCAAAGAAACTCGATTCGTAGACAAACAACATCAGTGGCAAGAAGCGCTGTATCAGAAATCCTCTCAAGAAAATCATCAAAGCTTGGTCGATGATTGTGTCTTTTGGATAACTCACGCTTTGCCACCAAAGAAAAAGGCAAATAACCGTGACTGAGCAAACACTCATAACCGATCTTGCCCAATGGCTAAACATTGAATTTGTCTGGTGGTGGGCACTATTTTTGCTGCCTGTCCCCTGGCTGGTATACAAGTTCCTGCCACAAGAATCTCAACAAGCCGAGATCAAATTGGCGTACTTACCAGCTAATGAGAATGGCAGCAAGCCTAAGCAAGCCCTGCAAAAATCACTATCAGTGGCGATCTGGGTTCTTCTTATCATTGCTTGTGCGCGTCCAGTTTGGTTTGGTGATCCAGTTGAGTTCCAACCCAAATACCGGGACTTGATGTTAGTCGTCGACCTATCTGGCTCGATGCAGCAAGAAGACATGGAGCTCAACGGCGAATACATTGACCGCCTCACCGCTGTCAAAAAAGTTCTATCGGATTTCGTGGCAAAAAGAAAAGGTGACCGTCTCGGGGTTGTTTTGTTTGGCGATCACGCGTATTTGCAAACGCCACTCACTGCAGACCGTAAAACCGTCATGCAGCAGATTAATCAAACAGTCATCGGCTTGGTTGGTCAACGAACCGCCATTGGTGATGGTATTGGTCTAGGCACGAAAACTTTTGTAGACAGTGATGCTCCGCAACGAGTCATGATTTTGCTTAGTGACGGCAGCAACACTGCCGGTGTGCTCGAACCGCTCGAAGCAGCGGAAATAGCAAAAAAATACAATGCGACCATTTACACCGTAGGCGTAGGTGCTGGTGAAATGATGGTGAAAGAGTTTTTCATGACTCGCAAGGTTAACACCGCAGCCGACTTGGATGAGCAAACACTAACTAAAGTGGCAGAGATGACTGGTGGACAATATTTTCGGGCGCGAGATACTGAACAGCTCGAAAAGATCTACGACACGATCAACCAGCTCGAGCCCGTGTCAAGCGACACGCAAACTTGGCGTCCGCAGTCAGAATGGTTCCCATACCCATTAAGCGCTGCATTCGTACTGTCGGTATTGTTATTCCTACTGAGGAGAAAACATGGCTGAGTTTATTTTCCTTAACCCTTATTGGCTTTTGGGGCTTATCGCAATCCCTATTGCGCTCTTGCTCAATCACAAATTTAGAGCAAAAAAATCGACACTGATTGCCCCTCACCTAGCTAAAGTGCTCGGACAAAACACGCAGTCCAAACACTATTTTATTCTCTGGGGCGTAGCTTGGGCGATTGCCTGTATTGCGCTAGCGGGACCAAGCTGGCAATCCAACGCTCGCCCAAGCTTTGAGTTAAACCAAAACCGCATTTTAGTGCTTGATATGTCTCGCTCGATGTTCGCTACGGACATCAAGCCTAATCGACTCGCGCAAACACGTTATAAGGCGCTGGACTTACTTCCTAAATGGAAAGAAGGGGCTACGGGTCTTATTGCTTACGCTGGCGATGCCTATAACTTAAGTCCACTGACGACTGATTCCAGTACGCTTGCCATCATTATCGAGAATTTGTCACCAGAGCTAATGCCTTTTCAAGGGGCAAACCTGCCTTCCGCAATTGAATTAGCGCTCAACCAGTTCTCTCAAGCAGGTGTGCAACAAGGCGACATCATCGTGTTAGCTGATGACCTTGATGAGTCAGAACTGTCTCGGACGTTGAATTTGGTCGAAGGTAAAAACATTCGCATCTCAGTTCTCGCAGTAGGAACCGCTAATGGCGCTCCCATCGCCCTACCCGATGGTTCTCTTTTAAAAACTGCACAAGGCACAACAGTCGTAGCGAAAACAAATCTGAAGAATTTACAAATACTAGCAAAGAAAACAGGTGGAATTTTTGTTCCTATTCAGCACACCAATCGCGATGTTGAGAACATTTCAGCCTTTACGAACAACGTTGGCAGTCAACTTTCGGCCAAGCAGAGTGAAGAAGTGAGCACTGACTCTCGCTTAAACGGTGGCTTTTGGTTGCTGCCGCTGTTACTTCTGCCTGCAGCTTTACTGTTCCGACGCGGCCTGATTTGGGTGTTTGTGGCAACAATAATACCGATGACTTGGACACAACACGCCGAAGCAAATCCGTTCTTAAATGCCGACCAACGAGGAGCGGAACTCTACAAGCAAGGTGAGTATGAACAGGCGCAAAACCTATTTACAAACCCAAGCTGGAAAGGAGCCGCCAGTTACCAAAAAGGTGACTACGAAGCCGCTATCGAAGCATTTTCTCATGACTCCTCTCCTAACGGCCGCTATAACCTTGCCAACTCTCTGGCGCAAAATGGTCAATTAGAAGAAGCGGCAGAGCTTTATAAAAAACTGCTTGAAGAAAAGCCCAACTTTGAAGCTGCAAAGAAAAACTTGTCGGTTGTGGAACAGAAGCTGAAACAGCAACAGCAACAGCAACAGCAACAGCAACAGCAACAGCAACAGCAACAGCAACAGCAACAGCAACAGCAACAGCAACAGCAACAGCAACAGCAACAGCAACAGCAACAGCAACAGCAACAGCAA
>NZ_JAMZAQ010000001.1:0-429002 GCF_024181795.1 Vibrio sp. Y10_XG_PY6 | reverse complement strand
CAACAAAAGTCTCAAGACGGTGAGAAGGAAGAGCAAGGACAACAGTCACAAAATCAGCAAGAATCTGAAAATAAAACAGAAAAGCAAAAAACAGAGCAACATCGACCGAAACGAGGTGAAAAGCAGGCTCAGGAACAAGGTGAGCCAATGCAGGCTCAAATGCAGCCAAAAAACACGCATCGGGATGATCCTGAATTCCGTCGTCTAGAAGCAGTCGAAAGCGCTCGCGATCCAAGCTTTTTGATTCGTGCACAAATGCAGCTTCAAGCTCAACAAAAACAACCTCCACAACAATCTCAAAAGGAGTGGTAAGCCCGTGATGAACAAAGGCGTACAACTGATCTTTATTCTTGTGGCCAGCCTATTATCCAGCTTCTCGGTGATGGCACAGACGCTTCAAGCAAGCGTCAATAAAACACAAGTTGCTAAGAATGAAGTGATCAACCTCAGAATCATGGCAGATACTGAGCTCAGCTCAGATGCAATTGACTTTAATGTACTTGAGAACGACTTTTTCTTGGGTCAACCTCGTTATGGGCGCTCCAGCAATAACATTAACGGAAGAAAATCTGTACGTACTGAGTGGAGTATCTCGATTGCGCCGATGAAAGAAGGTGTTCTGACTATTCCGAGCTTTTCCGCAGATGGTATGAGAACGGAGCCAATAAAGCTTCGTGTCACCGCAAGCCAAGCTGAACCCAATCTCGATAACCTATTTAGCTTTAATATCAGTGTCGACAACAGCACGCTGTACCCTCAGCAATCTGCGACATTACGTATGCAGCTTTTGATCAAAGCAGATACCCGCCGTCTTGATAACCCACAAATTGTGCCTCCACAGATTGAAGGCATGAAGCTTGAAGCGATTGGTGGCTTACAGCAGGGGCAAAAGATCTTAAATGGATTAGAAGTAGCGGTCATTGAACAGTCGTTTCGCTTAACGGCGAATCAGCCGGGTACTTACACCTTGATAGGTCCTAGACTGACAGGCTCTTACATTTATGGCGACAGCTTGACGGGCTCTACCAAGATCATGCCAATCAACACCAAAGCTGAGCAAATGCCTATCGAGGTAAAACCAATCCCAAGCGAATTTGAAGGGGAATGGCTTCCAGCTTCAGCGTTAGAAATGACGCAGAGCTGGCAAGACGATCAAGGTAATCCACTGTCGGTTAATGCGCTCAACACTGTCAAACAGGGCTCTTCACTCACTCGAACCATTCAAATTAAAGCTCGCGGAACACAAGCCGAATACCTTCCACGAGTAAGTATTGATTATCCAAGTTCGCTGCGGGTCTACCCAGAACAGCCTCAATTCGACAGCGCGAGAGATGGCACCGTTATCATGACAGTGAAGCAAGTCATTATCCCCACTGAGGCTGGGTCATATACCTTGCCGGGATACCATTTGAACTGGTGGGACAGCCAAAATGATGAAGCGAAAAAAGCGACGTTACCAGAGCTACAATTAGAAATAGAGCAAAGTGACACCGGGCTTATCACATTGCCGGAATCGCCTCTGCCAACACCACCTGAGTCAGCCATCAGTCCCGAACCAAACGGTGGAGTGAGCAGTCTCTGGCAAACCCTGACCTTTGTTTTCGCTGGACTTTGGGTGGCGACGTTAGGAATCGCGATTTGGGCATGGAAGAAGCGTCCTATGACGGCGAGTAAAACGGTTTCGAATACCGAGCAACCTCTTTGCGTTGATGCGTTGAAAAAAGTCATCAATGAAGGGGACGCTGCTAAAATTGAACGCTCAGTAAACGAGTATCTAAACACTCACCGAGACAGGTTAAGCCCTGGTGATGCGCAAGCCGTAAAACAAGAACTTGACGCCATGAACCAAGCGCGTTTTAGTGCCAATCAACAACCTTGGCATCCAGACTCGCTACTGGCAAAAATTCAAAACCTTGGCAAAGCAAACGTAACGAAAACCGACCACCAGCTAGAAAAACTATAAAGCAAAATGGCAGCTCACGAGAGCTGCCATTTTTCTTGTGCGACCAAACACACTTTAACAGTTTTATCTAAAAATCAACCAAACTGTCTCAGTAACTTTGATGTTATGAGCATCACTTATTCAACAAAAGCTTGATGCTCGTACTCATATCGCCTTACGCAATTTCGACCATGGCTCTTCGCTTGATAGAGAGCCTTATCCGACAACTGGTAAAGATGGTCGAAATTAAAGTCTTTGCCTTTCGTTTTGTAGCAAGAATAACCGACTGACACAGTGAGCAACTCCCCTTCTGGGTTGTGTTGGTGTTTGATGCCTTCATCTTCAATGCATTGACGAATACGTTCCGCTCTCTGCTTTACCGCCTCTTGATCAGAGCCGATCATTAGTAACACAAACTCTTCTCCACCAATGCGACAGAAAACCTCGTCTTCACCTTTGGTATGATGATCCAAGATATGACCCACGCGCATTAGTGCGATATCCCCTTCGAGATGGCCATAGTGATTGTTAAACAAGCCAAAGTGATCAATATCAATCAGGATAAGACCAAAGAACATCGCTTCCTCACACTCTAGCGCGCAATATTTCTGCATCACATGTTCTAACATACGGCGATTGCCAAGACGTGTCAGAGGGTCAAGTTTAGAAAGCACCTCAAGCTGTCGGTTGGCTTCTTCCAACTCTTTGGTTCGGTTCTGTACTTCTAACTCCAGGTTTTCGTTTAATCCGCGAATCGCCTCTTGCGCTTGAGTGCGCTGCAAAACCTCCGCTAGACTGGAAGCGAACATACGAATCACTTCACGTAGCTGAGAAGTCAGCGGCGCGCGCGTCAATAAGTTATCAACAGCAATAAAGGCGATGGGCCCGCTGCTGTTCGAAGTCAAAACCGTCATCGCAGCCCAGCCAAAGCCGACAATATTACAGTCATGATAAATAGGAACGGATTCCTCAAATGCCACTTCACTAGGTACGGCGCGAGCTAAATTGATCAACGAAAAGTCTTGTGTCTCACCAAAGAAATAAGACTCATCCACCACATTGCCTTGAATGTCAGTCCCCCAAGTGCCTTGCATGTATGAGCAATTTTCATCGGTCAAAAACACCGCCATCCGATCAATACCAAGATTTTTGATGGCAAAAGTGACGGCCGATTTACATACATCACTGACGGTTGTACAGCGTGATAGCTCAACCATGCTTGAATGCAACATACGCACGTTCTGCTCTTGGCGCTTTCGAATGTAAATTTGTGAGAAAAGGGAGCCAAACGAGTCCAACATCTGTTTTTGATACGCTGTTATCGGCTTGCGATGAATAAAGTTATCAAGCGCGAACCAACCAAATGGCTCATTGCCATCACGTAGAATCAACATCGCGTTCCACCCCTGCCCAACCACTTTACCTGCCGTGTATATCGGCGCATCTTCCACGATCACTAAATTGCTCTCAAGGCTCGACAGCGCAGCGATGTATTCCTCACTCAGTTGATGAAGGTCGTACTGCGTGTGGAATTCATCGATCGTAATACCAGACTCATCCGTGCCGTATGTACCGCTGAAACTTCGCTTTTTCATGTCCAGCAGCATCAGTGTGGTGCGGTCAAACCCCAACCGTTGACGTAGCGCTTCGACGGCTTTGTAATACAAATCTTTTAAGGAATCAGGGTTGGAGATCTCGAGAGCAACTTGCTGAACTAACTTCATGTTCTCGATAAAGCGCTCGCGTTGGTTAATTTCATCGACATATTGCGCTTCACGAATGTCTCTGTGTCTCATCTCTTGCGACGCATTTTTCTCGGCGCGAATGCACTGCCAACGCGCCGCTGCAAGCTGCATTGCATCATAGCTTTCTTCATAGATATTGTGTGCCGTGCGAGCATGAACAGATTGAATCAGTAGGTAGGTGCGTTTGATAGGCGTGTTATCGAGCATCATTATGTAACTATCTCCACCTAAATCTTGGGTGTGATTCCAGTTACAAGTATTGATCGCCAGAGGAATGATGCTTTCAGAAGTGTCAAACTGACTTGCCCACTCCCAGAAGCTGTCAGGATAGCTTTGGATTGGGTAAAGCTCCCCGCGAGAGAAACTCACAGAATAACGGGGATTAATTGAAGGATCTTCAAAAATGGCTAAGGCTTGAGGGGAGAGCAAACTCTCTAAATGATCAAATATCGCCTCCGCTAATAACCGATGATCCCTCGTTGAAGACACTTTTCTTGTAAAACTTCTTAAACTCACCCTACCAACCTAATCTACTTTTTTATTCTCGATAAAAAACTACTTAGGCCATCATATGCAATCAATACAATCAAATTTGAGCTGTTAAGTCATTCGCAAAATTATCAGACTTAGTTTCACATTCGAGAGCTCTTCAGCACTTTTATAACCGTATTTCACATAAGTTACATGTTCTATAAAAAGGGGGTATTTGTGCTTCCTTGCAAGAATTATTGGTATAGGTTGGTGTTATAAATCTGCAGCTTGAAAAGAAAAAGGCCCCTCAAAAAGAGGGGCAAAGTTACCATCGCTTATAGTTATTTAGTTATGCTTGTAAATATGGCGAATTAACCGAAATCACCATTTACGTAGCCTTGAGTACGGTCATCTTGAGGGTTACTGAAGATCACTTGAGTATCGTTATGCTCAACCAGTTCACCCATTAGGAAAAACGCAGTACGGTCAGAGATACGACGCGCCTGTTGCATTGAGTGAGTCACGATAACGATGGTGTAGTTCTTCTTCAGCTCTTCCATCAATTCTTCGATTTTATGTGTCGCAATTGGGTCAAGTGCCGAAGTTGGTTCATCCATCAGAATCACATCCGGCTCCATCGCGATCGTACGTGCGATACAAAGACGCTGTTGCTGACCACCCGATAGACCAAATGCGTGTGACTTCAGGCGATCTTTCACTTCATCCCAAAGTGCTGCGCCACGTAGTGAACGCTCTACCACTTCGTCAATGTGTTTCTTGTCTTTGATACCTTGAGCACGTAGGCCGTAAGCCACGTTTTCGTAGATGCTCATCGGGAATGGGTTTGGCTTCTGGAACACCATGCCAACCTTGATGCGAAGATCCGCGACATCAATGTTGCCGTAAATGTCTTCGCCGTCCATCGCCAATTTACCCGTGATTTTCACGCCTTCGATTAGGTCGTTCATGCGGTTCAAACAACGTAGAAGCGTTGATTTACCACAACCTGACGGGCCGATAAGTGCCGTTACTTGGCGAACTGGAATTGGTAGGTTGATCGATTTCAGTGCTTGGTTTTCACCGTAGAATAAGTCTAGGTTTTCAATATCAAATTTGTTCATTTTCTTAATCTCTTAAATCTTGAATTCGTGTCTTTTAACGTGCGTTCTTAATTAGTGTTGTTAGTAAGTTGCGGTGTTAAAACGTCTAGCAATCAGTTTCGTTACCATGTTGATCAGAAGAACAACCACGATAAGCACTGTTGCGGTACCGTAAGCCTGATTCCATTCTTCAACGGTAAACAGTTCGGTAGTCAGTTTGTATAGGTGAACGGTTAATGTACGACCGGAGTCCAACAGAGAATCTGGAATACGAGCAACCATGCCTGCTGTCAGAAATACAGGAGCAGACTCACCAATGACACGACCAATACTTAGAATGACCGAGGTTAAGATACCTGGCATTGCGCTCGGAAGAATCAAACGCCAGATAGTGTAAATTTTTGAAGCGCCAAGGCCGTAAGAGCCTTCACGATACGTTTGAGGCACTGCCATCAGTGCTTCTTCCGTAGTACGGATGATCACTGGCAGAATAAGAATACTTAGAGTCAGTGCACCCGACAGAATCGAGAAGCCCAGACCAAGAATTGCCACGAAGAACGTCATACCGAATAGACCGAAGATGATCGACGGGATACCCGCCAACGACTCAGTACAGAATCGGATAATTTTTACCAATCGGCTACCGACTTTCGCGTATTCGGTTAAGTAGATTGCCGTCATGATACCCAGTGGCGCCGCTACCGCGATGGATGCGATAACCATGTAGATGGTCGAGACGATCATCGGGAAGATACCGTGCTCTTCACCAGTACGTGTGTAGTTATCAGTAATGAAGTTCCAATCTACGTGTTGTAGACCATTTGATAGGATGTACCAGATAATCCAGAACAAAAAACCTACCGTTAGTGCTGCCGAAATCCAAACCAAAGCGTTAAAGACGTTATCTTTGAACTGGCGAGCTTGTTTTAGTTTTGCGCGATCCATAATAGTCACCTTTAACGAGCGATTACTTCGCTTTTTCTCGGTTTAGGTAAAGAAGTACAGCGTTCAACGACATGATGAAGACCAGAAGTACAACACCAGTGGCGTAAAGAGCGTTGGCGTGAATACCACTTGCGTAAGACATTTCAATCGCGATGTTTGCGGTTAGCGTACGTGCCGAATCTAGGATGCCTTCTGGCATAGCAGGTGCGTTACCCATCACCATGATGATCGCCATTGTCTCACCTAGAGCACGGCCAATACCCAAAATCACACCCGTCATGATCCCTGAACGAGCCGCTGGAACGAGCAATTTGAAGATTGTGTAGATTTTCGAAGCGCCAAGTGCCAAAGAACCTTCTTTGTATGCGCGAGGCACAGCTCGAATAGACGTTTCAGATACCGTGATTACGGTCGGTAGAATCATCACACCAAGCACGATGATACCTGCCAAAATCGTGTTACCCGCAGGGACATTAAAGATGTTTTGAATCAGCGGTACGATGATGACCAAACCAAAGAAACCATAAACCACAGACGGGATACCTGCCAAAAGCTCAACTGCAGGACGAATAATATCCGCAAGACGCTTTGGTGCGATTTCGGCAATGAAGATAGCCGTCAGCACACCAATTGGCACACCGACGATTACCGCACCTGCCGTCGATACAATAGAAGCAACAATCATTGTCGCAACACCGTAAAGTGCAGGCGGCAGCCAGTTTTGTCCAAGAACGATGCCCGATACACCAGCTTCTTGGAATGCCGGGATACTCTCTCGAACAATGAAGTATGCAATAACGGCTAATGAGACGATGCCGATAACGGCACTGGTTAGGAACAAGCCGTGGAAGATACGCTCTTTCCAGTCTACGCGACGTTTCTCGCGCAGGCCGGGCTTGCTGATAGCTTTAGCGTCAGTATTCATAAGCTTTTCACTATTTGTTGCGATGGTCATTTAAAAAATCTCACGGTTCTGGGCGTTTTGCCGGTGAACACTATGGATAGAAAAGGCTCAGCCCTAAATGGTGGGCTGAGCAAACTTAAGAGTCCCGATAAAATTAGTGAACTGAGATGTAACCGTTTTGGTCAACTAGCTTTTGCGCATCTTCAGTTAGCATCCAGTCTAGGAATTTTTGCGTTTCAGCTGATGGCTTGCCTTCTTTGTAAAGAACAAGGAATGGACGAGCTACTTTGTAAGAACCGTTTTTCACGTTAGCCACTGTTGCATCAACACCGTCGATTGCTAGAGCGTTAACTGTGTTGTCTACCGTACCTAGTGAAATGTAGCCGATTGCGTATGGGTTAGATGCAACCATTGTTTTGAGTGCGCCGTTACCGTTTGCAACTTGAGCACGTTGAGAGATAGCTGATACCTTCTTACCAGAAATCTTCATTTTAAGAGACATGATGTCTTCAAATGCGCCACGAGTACCTGAAGCCGTGTCACGAGTAATTGCTACGATTGGCTTGTCTGCACCACCGACTTCTTTCCAGTTTGATACTTCGCCTTTGTAGATTGCAGTCACTTGCTCTGCTGTTAGGCCAGGCAGTTTGTTTTGTGGGTTAACAACCACTGCGATACCATCACGAGCAACCACTTCTTCGATTAGTGTTGATTCTTTTTCAGAGTCTTTTAGATTACGAGAAGACATACCAAGGTCTGCTGAACCATTTTTTGCTGCTTTAACACCAGCTGAAGAACCAGGGCCTTGAACTTCGATAAATACGTTAGGGTTCTTCTTCATGTACGTTTCAGAGAAAACTTCCATCAGTGGAGTTACGCTGCTAGAACCCACTGCAGAGATAGTTTCTTTAGCAGAAACAGGAGTCACTGCCATTGCGCCTAGAAGTGCGATTGCACCGATTACTGTCTTTTTCATCACAATTTCCTTAAGTGGCTTTATTGCCGTTGTGTTTCACTTGAACGGTGCTCACTTTAGAATTTGAATATGACAGTTGTGTTTCACTTAGTTGAACCCTCTATGACACGTTGTCATTTCTGTATATTAATTCCGCGACTGATCCCTCTACCGTTTTTAGCTTAGCGCTTTTATAAATTGCCGCGCGTTCAAAATGATAACTCCATCGATTTTGGTACATTTCATAACAATTGGATATGAGTAAGTCATTGATTTGACGAATGTGGCAATTAAAATCGAGATGCTTATTTATAAAAAAGATAATAATCAAACCGATAGAGGGTCAATCATGCGTCAATTTCTTAGTACGCTTTCTATTAAACTTCAGGTCTTTTTACCTGTTCTATTCACCGTTGTATTACTCGTCATTGGATTGAGCGTCGGAATCGGCAAGCTCGACCAAGCATTCAATAAGGTTTCCACTTCCACCAACAAGCTGATCATTCATAAAGAGGAACTCAGCGCCATCGTAGACAACGCCTACGCTATGCGCATCAAAGCCATTTACAGTCTATTTAGAGCCGAAGATGTCCAATCTCTCAACCAAGAACTGTCTGAACGACAAAACAAAAACCGCGATTTTCTGAATTCCATCGATAGCCTCCCAGGCGTTCAAACCGAAGTGAATGCTATGCGCAAAGCCATGGATCACTATGTTGATTTCACGCGCGTCACCATGACACCTCTGCTCACCACCAAACACTCTTCTGGCTACACCACATCCGATTTCAATCAAAAGTACGAATCTGCGATGGCAGAATATCGATTGGCTGGCGAAGCAATGATCAACGCCATCGACAACCTGTCTAAACAATTGAATCAAATCGTCACCGATGAAGTGGAAGCGAATGGCGAACAGCATTCAACCACGCTCACCTACAGCGCGGTCTCGCTTGCAGTTATCTTGAGTACCGCTTCGCTTATTAGTTGGATACTAGCTAGCTATATCGTTGCACCGATTCGTAGCCTTCAAGGAACCATGCAAGAAGTCGCGAAGGGAAATCTATTGGTTAAAGCCGAAGCCATCGGAAAAAACGAAGTGTCGCAACTGGCTCAGGATGTAAACCAAACCATCGACAAACTGCGTGAAACCGTGAGTGCATTAGTTCGAATTAGTGAAGATGTGGCATCAGCATCGACCGAGTTAGCGACTGTTATGACTCAAAGCAGCGTTAACTCAGATCAAGAAAAGCAAGAAGTTGAGCAAGTGGCTTCGGCAATCAACCAACTAGAATCGACTGCAGCTGAAGTGTCGACCAATGCACAAGAAGCCGATAGCGCATCAAATCAAGCACGCACGCTTACCTCACAAAGTCTGAGCATGTTTGAGGAAAGCACTCGCGCAAGCGAAAAAATGGCAGAACAACTCAACGAAGCCGCAGCCGTCGTGACATCGCTGAAAGATCAATCAGAACACATTGGTCGCGTGATCGAAGTGATTGAAGGCATTTCTGAGCAAACCAATTTGCTTGCACTGAATGCAGCGATCGAGGCTGCACGAGCGGGCGAAAGTGGCCGAGGCTTTGCGGTAGTCGCCGATGAAGTACGTATGTTAGCGGCGCGAACTCAGGAATCGACGAAAGAGATCCAAACCATCATCGAAGAGCTTCAGCAGCAATCGGGTCACGCAAATGAAAGCATGCACTCTAGCTTAGCCATGTTGTCAGACAACCAAGCTCTGGCACAAGAAGTTAGCCAATCACTTGCTAATATCAGTAACGCTATCGCCGATCTGAACTCAATCAACACTCAAGTGGCGACCGCATCAGAAGAGCAGAAACAGGTCACGGCTGATATCAACAACAACTTAACGAACATCTATGAACTAGTGAGCCAGAACGTGACTGGCATTACGCAGTCCGCCTCTGCCGCTCAAGAGCTTTCAGGCTTAGCGGAAAACCAAAAGCACCAACTTAAGCAGTTCCAAGTTTAAACATTCCGCTCAACACGATAAGTGCCAAAGGTTAGAAAAGAAAAAAGCTCCGCACTGGCGGAGCTTTTTATAAAGGCAAAGCTATCAATCTTTATTAACGTAATAAGTATTATTCATCTGTCACTAACAAGAGAGAGCTTTTGAAACTTGAGTCTAATGGATCTCTATTGAAAACCTCACCATTAGTCGTATCAAGAGTAGCAACATGCTTACCATCACCATTAGGTGTGTTACTCCAGATATTACGTCCTAAAATATCGTCCTTGTCTGTCAGTGTATAACCGCTCGCAAAGCCTGTACCATTCATCGCTGGGCTATAGCAAGCTTGCTCCGTTAACGATACCAACTCTTTAATGTTTGCTAGTCGCCAATTCTTTTTGCCAGCAAAGTTGTGTAGAGGGTGGTTACCGGACGGATTACGAATTTGTTGGGCCGTAGACAGCGCGAATTGCCATGACATCGTAGCTCGCGTTCCGGTGCATTCTTCGTTTGCTGCATTCCATTTCATACCGACTGGACAGCGCATCCATGTAAGACCTGTTTTTAAGTCAGTTACAGTTCCCTTATCTGAATAAGTGTAACGTGTATTAGGTGCTGTTTTAGCAAACTCAGTCGAACACTCTTGTGCTGCCATTGCTACTTGAGAAGCCAACACAAGAGATAGCGAGGTCATTAGTTTCTTCATCTTATTGTCCCTTAACTGCTACTAGACGGATTGGGAATTGGTAGGAATCATAGGCATCTTCACTTGTACTGCTTGAGCGAATCTCAACGAATGAAGTGGCCCCTCTATCTGCGCCCCGAGAGACAATTGCGGGGAAATAAATCTCACCATCCATGAGCTGTGATGATGTTTCCGTAAACCTAAAACCATCATGCCAAAACGCACCTTTTTCTAAATAAGGGCTGCCTAAAGTTTGCTGTGGGAAGTATTTGACATTAAAACCATACACATTGTTCGGTTCATATTCTGTGCTCGGCGCAAATAGTGTCTTTTCACCGAAATCTAGTAAGTCATAAGTTTCACGGTAAGTAGGCAGGCGCCAACCAGTGATTCCACATAACGATTGTTTGTTTATGTACTCAACGTATTGGCTCGTAGTACAAATTTCATCGCCCACCTCTTTACAGCCCGCAAGATCTACATCTTTGCTAAATGGCTTAAATGTTTCAGACTCAAACGCAAATAGGCGGTCTTTAAATTGAATAGAGCTCGCATCCGCACTCTTGTTTTCCCAAACAAGACCAGTACGCTCATCCAAAGTGCAAGCCCACTCAGTGGCATCTGCAGCTAAAGCAGCGCCTTGTGAATCTAGCTTAACGAACTTAAAGCCCGCGCCTGTCGACGTTTGCTTGTCCTGTTTGTCGAAGCCGTATTCCGCATCTTGACCAGGGTAAGAAGCTTGGACCTCTGCAACGTCTGCAGCGCCATCAGCAAAGTGAAGAATGGCACCCGTATCGTTACTACCAACCGTTTGTTCAGCAACCGCTGCAATCTCTTCAGCAAATGCACTCACTTCCGCTTCAGACAGAAGATCAGAGGCTAGCGATTTACCTTGGAAGCTAAGACTTTGAGCAAGCAGCGCTACGCCTTTGGTCATTTGTTGTGGTTGCATCGCAGCTAATAGCGCAACCGTGTTTTGCTCTAGCTTGTCCAGCTCGCTGGCTTCTGCGTTAGACATCACCGAACCATTCAGCGAAACGCCTACACTAGCCAGTTGCGCTTTAACAATCTCTTCAGCTTGAGCAACGGTTTTACCGTCAACCACAAGACCTGCGAGCAATGTTGTTACACCATTTACTGTGTTACCCGTGGCTAAGTTTTGGCCTGGAGCCGCAAGACGCAACGTTTGGTTTGAGCCTTGATCAACTTGAGCAAGAATCGTGCTAGTCAAAATGTTCTTGTCACTTGACGTCAGGGAGAACTTACCAGCATTATCCGTTTTAGCACTCGGTTCAGTAGTATCACAAACGTAGTTCTGGTTTAAATCGATACATACTGGCGTATCAAGAAGTGTACCTGCAGAAACGATGGTGCCAGCTACATTATAGGTCGGTGTTGACGTGTCACCACCAGAACCACCGCCACAACCAGCTAGGGCTAGTGACATAGCAACGAAAGAATATTGAAACTTCATAAATTTTGTCTTCTTTAGATTTTAATTAACGAGAACGAATCACTCTCACCATTGAAAGCAGGAAAAGTCCTACCAAGGTCCAAGGCGAACCACTGCCACCTGAACCACCACCACTGCTTTCTTTAGTGGTATCAGCACTACACTGATACTGAGCAAAGTGACTAACACCCCACTCTTTCAACACCCCAGAGTTCCCTGACACGCGGTCAGATACTTCGAGACGCCAAGTACCCCAACTCGGTTGACCGACAAGTGCTTGTAACTCCTCGTCATACTGAGCGGTGAAGTAACCTTTAAACCCATTGGTATTGCTTGATTGATGGCTAAGTAGCACAACCGATTTACCTTGTGGAGACACAAGCGTCACTTGCAGATCCTGCAGTGAGTCATGTTCGATGTTCAGGTAAACCGCAAACGAATCATCAATCGTGCGTGACTTGTCCGATAGCGTCTGAGAGAACAATCTGTCACCCTGCTCCGGCAAAGCGGAATTCACGGATTGAGGCTGGATATCGAGCTCTGGCGTACCATTAACCAGCATCACCTTTTCGCTCCACTGGTGAGTCTTTAAGCCTTCAGCAAATTGGTAATCCAATGAAATAGAGGAATCGAATTGCGTGCCACATGTCAGACCGCTTGGTAACGCCACCTTCATTGAGGTCGAGTCAGAAAGCGTTTCATCAAAGTCGAAAACGGATGCGTTATTTAGCTGCCATTGCCCTTTGATGCTCGCTTCGCGGCCAGTTTGGCTCAGGTTCACTCCCACTTCTTGACCTTGTGCGATGTATCGAGCGTCATAGCGAACACGAAGAGGCGCCTTAAGTAAGTTGTGTTTTTTGAAGCTGTCCGTCAGGAACTGGGCATAGTCTTTATTTGGGAACAAAGTGCTTGCGGCAAACACGGTGGATTCCGCAAGATCATGCATTTTCACGCCACGACCAATACCATACATGCCTTCAAGTACAATGGCGTCAAACTCGCGGAACACGTTATCGGTATCATCACCGTATCGTTCAACCGATGCTTTAAGCGCTTGGAACAGTGGCGTTGACCATAGCTCGTCGCCTAATTCACCGCCCACACTGACGTGCGCTGGATACTCTGAGCTCTCGAAGTAACGCGCTCTTTGGTTCCATAAGCTACGAGTTGTTTTGCGTGTTCCGAACATACCGTCCCAGTTGAACACCGTATCTAACTCGAATTCTTGGCCACGGCGAGCTGCGTCTAAATACTGTGTTCGGTAGCTCGCGCTGCCCGCCCAGTAATCACCAACACCTTCTCCAATCGCGCCAGTGTGGCCATACGCCCAATCGGGAACGATTTGATAGTGAATCCCGTGTCCTAGCTCGTGCAAAATCACATCTGCATCCGCAGCATCTGGAGATATTCCGCCAACGCCTAACATCAACGCACGGGAACCTGTGTAGTAAGAAGAGTTGTCGAGCGCCAAACCACGCCCATCAAAACGAAGCGGTTCTTCAAATAAGTCATAGCTCAAGCTCGATAAGTACTGCAGTGAGCTATCAAGATGGTAAAACGCCATCAACTGCAAAAAGGCATTGTCGCCAAGTTGAGCGCTTTGCATCGCTTTTACATCCGCAAAAGATTGAACCCCCTCAGGCGGCAAAATACTGCTGGTATCACGCACAGGCTCCGCACCTACCGCAGGTGAAGACAGTAATGCAAGTGCATCCACCTGTTTAACGCGCTCGTTAGCTAGGTAGAACTTGCCACCGGACTGCAAAACTTGAATCTGCTTCTCAACATATTGAAGTGGCTGCGGATAATCCTCTAACGAATTCCACGCAGAATCAGGCGCAGCTTGTTGTTGCATTGTACGTAAATCAGGATCAAAGAGTGAGACGGGAACGGTCACTAACTCACCAGAGCTCAATGCTGGCGGCTCGGTCACTTCCAAGCGAACAGGCAGTTCCAGTTCTCCGGCTGGCATCGCCTCGCCATTACGAATCACCGTATCTTCAAGGCTTTTGAAAATACGCTCGACTTGGCTGTCTTGGTTAGTCGACAGCACAATGGTGCGTTGCGGTTGATACTGCCCATCGACCCACACATCAAAGTTGTAATGATCTCCGAGCTGAGAACGAGTTTGATAGCGAAACTTAAGTTCGCCAGCGCTAGCGTAATTGGCTTGTAAATAGCGCAGCGCTTCAGCTTGGTTCGTAACCGTAATGGCAGCGCTAGGGTAATCCCACTCGGCAGCGTTCGTCACTTGAACGCCTGCTAACGTAAGAGAAAGCGCCAAAAGTTTGAGTTTCATGCAGGGCTCCTACTAAAAGATGTACTTCGCGTTAACCGTAAAGTAACGACCTGGTTCCGTTGAGTAGCGTTTGCTCTCATCTGCTATACCAGCAACGTCTTGGTAGCGAATGTATTCTTTGTCGAACAGGTTGATGATGGTCGCACTCAAACGAAAATCTTTGGTGATTTGGTAACTTGCCCCCAAATCGAGCGTGTTCCATGCCTCTGTTTGTGCGCATTCGGTTTTTTGTCCAAGTGACGTTTGGCAACTCGGCACACGATCCATCGAACCAGCCCAGTTCCACGTCGCGAACGCATTAAAGTCTTGCTGCTGATAGCTCAGCCCAACATTGCCCTCGAAAGGTGTGATGCTACGAACGTACTCGCCTTCGGCGTCCTTTCCGTCAACATAACCAAGCTTGGTACTTAGCTTCCAAGACGATGTGAAAGCATACGCAGCAGAAAGCTCGGCGCCGTAGGTTTCAACGCCGTGTAAGTTTTGGTATTGCTTGATGTAGTTACCGAAGTTATCTTGCCCTGTGGTAACAACATCGATGAAGTTTTGGAACTTGTTGTAAAACGCAGAAACGTAAAGTTGCGCGCGGCCATTATCGAATTTGTTACCGATTTCAAAGGAGTCCGAAGTTTCAGCCTCTAGGTCCATGTTCGGTGCAATGACAAACGGCGTTAGCGGCACAAAGTCATGGTTTACGAAGCCATACGCTTTGTCGTATTCCGGAGCACGATAACCGTGGTTATAAGATACATAAGCGATGTTATTGGCAAACACTTCACGAGAAATCGATAGGCTTGGAGATACCTCTGAGCTATCCATGTCTTTTAATGGGAAGCCGCCCACTTCACCCTCACCGTCCGGTGTTAGACGATGCGCATCAAAGCGCAGGCCGCCTGTAATGGTCCATTTATCCAGCTCCACCATGTCTCGAACGTACAGACCAATGTTATAAGCGCGAGCAGGAGCGAAAGGTTGTTTGGTCGAAGGCGTTACCCCGTTCCAATCAATCTTGGAATCGCTATCTGTGCGTTCATAATAGTCAGTAGAAAGCTCGATACCGTAAGCCAATTGGTGCTCAGCATTTGCAGCATAAATCGTATTGGTGAAATCACCACGGAAGCCAATTGTTTCGTCAATGAAGGTTTTGTGTTCTAGCTCGCGACGTCTAACAGTCAAACCATTGTGGTCAACTTGTCTCATTAAACGATTCGTGTCTTCCACCACTTCGGTGTGGCGCCAGTAGACCTTTGTATCTAACTCTTCGAACCAAGTTGGATTAATCGGTGTAACCTCTGCACCAATGTAAGCGCTGTACTCTTTTGTCGATTCATCTTCTGCGAAGTCTTCGATATGCCATTTGCCATCCTTCTGTATAGATGGCGAACCTTCCAGGCGTTGTTGGTCTTGCCGATAAAGTTCGGCACGCGCTTTGACCATCACTTCATCATTGAAGAAATGATTGATGGCGTATGACGCGCTGTAACCATCCAAATCGCGGTTGTACAAATCTTGGCTGAAGTTACGCGTCTCTTCACCTTGCCAATACGCCGCGTTGACTAAGCTTTCCGTGTCGCCAGAACGAAATGCCAGATTGCTCGCGCCTTTGTATTTATTGCTGATCCCCGTGTACGTGCCCGTGGCATCAACATAAAAGTCACGATCTTTTAAAAACTCGCCAGGCTGTTTGGATTTTAGAATCACAGCGCCACCGATAGCACCAGAACCTAAGACTGATGAGCTCGCCCCTTTCACTACTTCTAATGATTCAAGATTAGAAAGATCAAACGTATCGCGGCCCACTTTGTCATTGCTGTCATTCGCACCAAAACCGTCTGCTGAGCGAATACCGTCACGAATGATCATAATGCGGTTACCCGTCATGCCTCGAATCGTGATGTTTTGTGGACGCCCAGCGCCGCCCGACACACTTACCCCAGGTTCATGACGCAGCGCATCATAAAGCTCTGTTTCGCCCTTTTGTTCAATCTCTTCGCTAGTGACAACTGCGACGCTGCCTGCTAATTCAGACATTGGTTGTTCAATCCGATTCGCCGTCACCACGACCTCTTCCATAGAGAAAACGTCAGATTTGGCGTGCACTTGGCTGGCAGCTAGTACCGAAAGTACTGCCGCTGACACTGGGGTAAGCTTCATTTACTGCTCCGCTTTAGATGTTTTAATTAGTGATAAAAGAAAGGCGTATTCTTTTGCTTGTTGTTCTTGCGCTTGTCGTGGGTCCATTTGGTGGCCCGAATTAAAATCGGTCTGCAACAAGTACGGCCCGTCGCGCTCACTTAGCGCGGAAACCTTGGCGAGATACTTGGCGCCTTCCCAATAAGGCACGCGCTGGTCGATCAAACCGACTTGAACCAGCATGGGTGGGTAAGCGTCTTTATGAATGTTGAGAATTGGATCGTACGCTTTCATTAGCGCCAGTTGCTCAGATTTGGTTGGGTTACCCCATTCGCCATACTGCTGTGTGGTCAGCGGAAGTGAGGTATCCGACATGCTTGCTACCACATCAACAAAAGGTACTTTAAGCACGACACCTGAAAATAATTTAGGGTCTTGATTAACCGCTCCTGCGACCAACGTGCCACCAGCACTTGAACCGATGGCAAAAATCTCTCTATTGCCACGTTCGAATGTTTGCAGCGCCTTAGCCGCCGCGACAAAATCACCAATAGAATTGGCTTTGCGCACACCACGGCCCTGCTCGTGCCACTCATCGCCAAAGTACCCACCACCGCGAACATGAGCGATAGCGTAAATCACGCCTTGGTCGAGTAAGCTTATGACTTGAGGCATAAAGTAGGGCTTCATCGTAAAACCGTATGCGCCATAGCCGTAAATCATCACAGGTGATTGCGCGTGTAATTTGTCTTTGCGATACGCTAAAGAGACCGGGACAGAAACACCATCGTGCTTGATAAAAATGCGTTGGGAGACATAACGTTGGCTATCAAAATCTTGGTAAGCATCTTGAGAATACAAGGTTTTAGTCAGCGTTTTTACATCGAACTCTTCCCACTGAGGAGGCGTAGTCATCGACATACTTCGTATACGAATCTTGTTTGATTCAAAATCGCCCAACGTGCTCAACCAAGCGACATTGCCATCCTGTTCTAATGGCAATATCACTTTTTCCTGACCTTGGTATGAATACACCGTCAATGTCGCTACGTTGTTCGGCTTACTGAGTGCCACAACTCCTGCATCATAAAGGTAGAACTGGCCAAGCGGTTCACGAGGGGTCGTAAAGCGTTGCCATGTTGCGCTAAGAGGTGCTAGATCGGTTTGATAAAGTGCAAATGTACCTTCAAGATTGCTGTTGATGTAAACGCGCCCTTTCGCCACATCCGCGTAATATTCCACGCCCGCTTCCGGCACTCTCAGTGAATCGCTTACGGTGCCCGTTTCTAGATCAACAAGCTTCTGCTCTGTGGTTGACTCGTTGTTGCTTTGCAGCACCACGTAACGGCTATCTGCCGCACGGTAGAAAGAAAGTAACCAATCTGATTTGTATTCGTGCCATACAACGGTTTTAGCCGAAGATTCAGTGGAGATGCGTAGGATCTGATGAGGTCGCTGTGTACGCATTTCCTTCGAAACGAGGTAAGCCATCTTACCATCAGGTGAAAGCAATACACCGCTATCGACGTGCGTTGCCAGCTCCGTAGATTGGCCAGAGAGTAAATCAACAACCACGGCGCGATATTGCTCGCTTCCATCAATATCTTCAGTGAAAAGCAACGTGTCTCCGCTTACTTGCCACTGCCCTACTTGATAATACGGATATGCAGATTGACGTTCAGAGAAATCAAATACTGTGTTCTCTTGTGCATACTGGTTCGAACGTGATAGCAACACATAACCACTGTCACGACGCGTTAACGTCCATTCGCGTCCATTTACGATCGACCATGGTTTATCACCTTTATCTGCCACCATGGCTTCCCACTGCGCGAGCAGATCTTGCGTCAACGTCTGATATTTTTTTTGATGCTGTTCAGTCTTACGGTTCTGCTCTGTTAGGTAGGTAAGAACTCGCTCATCTTTACGAGCGTCATCTCGCAACCAATTAAAGTCATTAACAGCAAAGCAAGAACTAGAGGTAATTATGAGCCCTAAAAAAACATGAGTAAATTTCATATAGAGAGCAAATTCATTTATAGGATTAATACAATGGCGCGTATTCTGCCCTTAAATAAAAATGAGATCAATTATCATTTTCATAATCATATGAAATTTTTATCTAGTATGTGAGGAAAAACGTTTGCTTGGACCGAGGTGATAAAACTTAATACCTCTCTAAATTAGCGATCTATGCTGTTTATATAAAACCAGATAAATATAAAGGCCTAGCAAACACGTTAGTATAGAAAGACATCATTTCGCCTGGAGATAAGCATAAAAAAACCCGAGTGCGAACACTCGGGTTTTGAAAAACTAAAATCAGTTGAAAACTGGAGCGACTTTTACTCTTCAGAGTTTGGTGCCGCTGGCTTTTTCTTCGGGATGAACACATCATCACCCACTGATACGTTTTTGTAGAAACTCTTGTCACGTTTAACAGGTTTCTTAGCCGACTTCTTCGCTTGAGGGCGTGATTTCTTAGCTGTCGCTTTCTTGTTACGGAAATCTGGCTTAGGTGGCTTCAGGCCTTTAAACTTACCTTTCAGATCTTCGAATACTGAAAACTCAAGATCTTGTTGTAGGTAAGCTTCTACACGTTTAAAGCTATCCCAGTCTTTTGGACCAACAAGAGAAATCGCATCACCCTTGTTGCCAGCACGGCCCGTACGGCCAACACGGTGTACATATTCTTCAGTATGCTTTGGCATATCAAAGTTAATGACGTGTGTCACTGTCGCAATATCCAAGCCACGAGACGCAACATCTGTTGTCACTAGGATCTTGAATACCGCTCGCTCAAACTGGCTCATGATCGTATTGCGTTGAGTCTGGTTCAAGTTACCACTCAGTGCTACGGCCTTCAGTTTCTTCTCGTTTAGCTTCGCTGTTAGGCGTTCTGTATCATCGCGCGTCGCCGTAAAGATGATAACTTGGCGATATTCTGCTTCTGAAAGTACGCGATCTAGAATCGCCTCTTTATGATCAAGATGATCACACAAGTAGAATTTTTGCGTGATATCTTTGTGTTCTTCGTTAGAAACACCGATAGCAATACGTTTCGGAGCATTAAGCATTTCAGCCGCAATGTCATTTACGTCTGCGTGATCCAACGTCGCAGAGAACATTAATGTTTGACGGCGACGATGCTTAGCTGCCTTATGGATACGACGAAGCTCTGGTGCAAAGCCCAAATCCAGCATACGGTCTGCTTCATCAAGGATCAGCGTTTCCAAACCTTCAAGGTAAAGCGAGCGGTGCTCTAAGTGGTCAGCCAGACGTCCTGGTGTCGCCACGATGAATTTCGGGTAACGGCGCAGTGCTTTCACTTGATCATTAAAGTTCTCACCACCCAAAATCAATGCAGCTTCATAAGATAGGCCAGCAAGCATAGAGCGAAGCTCACCATACACTTGTTTCGCTAGCTCACGAGTGGGAGCAAGAATAACTGCGCGAGGGTCTTTGGCAGAAAACGATTTTGTCTTTAAAGACTTGTGAAGCATTGGTAATACAAACGCCAAAGTCTTGCCCGAACCCGTTTTCGAAGATGCCAATAAATCCTTGCCTGCAATCGCAACAGGAATAGCCTGCTTTTGAATGTCAGTTGGTTTTTTAAAATCGTAGTGTTTTAGGTTCTTCAACAATCGGTTGTCTAGGCCTAGATCTTTAAATTGCAAAGTATTCTCCAATAAATCAGTCAGCGTCTGAGCGCTCTGTAATGTCGTTTCCGCTCTAACGCAGCAAAAAAATAAAGCTCGGTATAATACCGCAAATCATAGGAGTATAGATAGAGATCACACAAACTAATTCCCACGGATGAAAACAAAACATCATTTGCGGCTCAATTAAGAACAAACCCTCGCTTTATTGGTCAGCTGCTTGGCTTAAGATTTAGAGAAAAGCGAGCTCAAGGTGTGCCTCTCGTTCTCCAATAAAACTGCGTAAATGGCAGTTATTTGCGCCGAGAAACTTTCATTTGTGTCAATATCGTCTAAATTATTGATATCAGGAACGTGGCAAAAACACCTGCTATGAGAACTGT
Organism: Vibrio sp. Y10_XG_PY6; assembly: GCF_024181795.1. Lineage (NCBI taxonomy): Bacteria > Pseudomonadati > Pseudomonadota > Gammaproteobacteria > Vibrionales > Vibrionaceae > Vibrio > Vibrio sp. Y10_XG_PY6. The sequence continues at coordinate 408,359 of NZ_JAMZAQ010000001.1, read as the reverse complement.
TGTGGGAATAAGGGAGATGATAATTCACTCACCTTTGTTAAGCTCAGGTAAAAGTTGACGTCAGGTACTCCATGAAATTCTTGGGTTTTTTTGACTTTTGCTACATCATGTACTGATAAAATGTATCCACATTTAACCTCGCTGCTGTATAAAATAATAGTTGGTAGCGAGACTTTCACTATAAGCAAGGAGTTCTTATATGAACAAAACGTTGATCGCAGCTGCAGCAACTTCAGTACTTCTACTAGCAGGTTGTGCTTCTTCTGATGACGCAGCAACAGCAAATGCAGCAAAACTAGACGAACTAAGCAACCAAGTTAGCCAACTAAGCCAAGACGTACAAGCTCTTCAATCTGACGTTCAAAAATCAGGTGCAGCAGCAATGGCTGCTCAAGAAGAAGCTGAGCGAGCTAACGAGCGTATCGATAACATCGCTCAGTCTTACACTAAGTAAGATTTGATACCGCGTCTTAACGCCTGTTAAGGCGCGGTTATTTCGACAGGAACCCCATTTTGTGCGGCAATCGCTGCTTTAGCCTTCACATTTTTCAGTCCGAACTCATCCAGCCACCACTTTAACTCTTTTGGTACCTGTAGGTGATCTTTCTCACCATTGCTGCGAGTCAATGGCTCATGTGCCTCTAAAAATACACTTCTGTCCGGCTCTAGTGATACTTTCACTGGTTGGTTAATGATATTCACTTCTTCACCGTTACGAACTTTTTCAAACAACCATTCAATGTCGCTCGGGTCCATACGAATACAACCCGCGCTGACTCGCATACCGATGCCAAAGTCTTTGTTGGTACCGTGAATAAGGTATTCACCATTTCCGTAGGCTAAACGCAATGCAAACATGCCCAGCGGGTTGTCTGGACCGGCAGGTACAACGGTTGGCAAGTCAATGCCCTTCGCTTTGTACTCGGCACGAATCGAGGCTGGCGGCGTCCACGTAGGGTTTGGACGCTTTTGGCTAATACGCGTTGTCATCACCGGGGTGTCTCGCCCAATTCGCCCGATTCCCACGGGGAATACATGCACAATATCTTCCCCTTTCGGGAAATAGTATAAGCGCAATTCCGCTAAATTGATGACAATGCCTTTGTGGGGTACATCTGGGAGGATCAGTTGTGTTGGAATAGTAAGAACGTGTCCCTCTTCTGGCAAGAAGGGATCCACGCCTTTATTTGCCGCCATTAAACCTAGCATCCCGACATCGTAGTGCTTAGCAATATTTGCCATAGTTTCACCTTCTTGCACGACGTGGTTTTCAAGGCGACCAATTAAACGACTGCCATCCTCTGGTAGCTCGTACATTTTAGCGAATGACAAACCACTCGCTAAAGATAACGATACAGATAACAGCGTACGTTTTGCGAAACTCATTGATCGCTTTTTGCTAAGCATTTCACTTTATTCCTTGGCACTTTTAAAGAGCCGTAAGGTTATCTCTCTTTCTGTCTTGTGATCAACCATCGGCTTGTGATATTCCAGTAAAGAAAATCCCTCCCAAGTCCAAGGTTTATGGATGTATTTGTTTGGCACACTTTTGAGTTCAGGCACCCAGTGGCGCACGAATTGACCATCAGAGTCAAACTTCTCACCTTGGCTTATCGGGTTGAAAATACGGAAGTACGGCTGCCCATCACAACCCGTCGATGCAGACCACTGCCAACCACCATTGTTTGCTGCGAAATCGCCGTCCACCAGCTTACTCATGAAGTACGCTTCGCCCCAACGCCAGTCAATGTGTAAATCCTTGGTGAGAAAGCTCGCGACAACCATACGAAGCCTGTTATGCATCCAGCCTGTTTGGTTGAGCTGACGCATTGCTGCATCGACGATCGGGTACCCTGTCGCTCCAGCCTTCCATCGCTCAAAAGCCTGCTCATCATAAGACCACTGAATTTTATCCTCCCAGTCGATAAAGCCTTTGCCTTTAACGAGCTTTGGTTCGAAAACCAACAGATGCTGATAAAACTCACGCCAAATGATCTCACTCAACCAAGTTGCTTTTCCTTCTGTTAGGTCATTTTGTTGGTTTTCAGCATACAAGCGAGCAATACATTGCCTTGGTGACAACGCACCAATCGCAAGATAGGGAGACAGTTGACTGGTGCCATCAATAGCCGGAAAATCTCGATCTTCCTTGTAAGCATCACTGCGCTCACGAGCAAATTCCCTAAGCTGCTTTAAAACATCATTGGTCGAAGCAAACCAATCCTCGCTGGACTCTCGAGGATAGCTAAACGTGAAGTCTGAACTAAATCGAATCGGCTCTAATTGTTCCAATATTTTGCTGCTTAGCGGCGCTTGTTCTTGAGGCTTTGTTACCGCTGGCATTTGAAACTGCGTCAACCAAGCACGTTTGAATGGTGTAAATACCTTAAAATACTCACCTTGCTTATTGAGAACCGTCGTTGGTGGGTGCACACATTTGTCGTGGAACAGTTTAAAGTCGATATCATGGGAAGCTAGCGCCTCACTCACTTGTGCATCGAGCTCTCGTTCATTCACTTCATATTGAATATTCGCCATAACAGACGTTGCTTCAAGTGTTTTCGCCCATCCACTAATCACTTCGGTACAATCAGAAAACGACGGCACCTCTTTATATAAAAAAGGCACATTCAGGCTTTCCAACTCGTCGTTGAGATACTCTAAACGACGAGCAATGAGATCCGCCTGCATCGGTGCCATGTGGTGTTCTCGCCACTGCTCTGGCGTCGCGATAAAACAAGCGACAACAGGCTGACCTGAATCTAACGCCGCCTTAAGTGCGGTGTGGTCTAACGTTCGTAAATCACGTCGAAACCATACTAAGATCATGGTGTCTCCTTAGTTTCGTCTACTCTGTTAGGTGCAGTTTCTCAATCACTTCAGAACATCCAATACGTTCTCCAAAACGTGTTTGAAGCATTTTGATGGACTCCACTTGCTTAGCTGCCAGCGCTTTATTGGAAAACAGGTAAATGAGCGAGTAGCTATCAACAACTTCGTGCTCCAGTAAACCAGAGACATCATCAACTTTGTCGATCAACGTTGTGTGATACCCTTGCTCACACAACTTCGCCGCTTGAATCCAGCTCTCTGCTTCCCTATGTTGTTCAAAGCTGATAAGCAAGCACTTCCCTTTGGAAGCGGCTTTGTTTTCAGAGTCGATAACAAGGGCAAGACGAGTGATCAAACAAGTTTGAAATAACCCCATCTGCAACGATCTCAGCGATCCTTTGACCATCTCCAGCGCGTCAAATACAGGGTCAATAAACTGTTCAATAACCAAGTTCAATGGATACTCTTTGAGAACAGAAGCAAGTAAGCTCTCCGCTTTTCCTCGATTCAGTTTCGAAAGTGCTGATAACATGGTTTCTACTTCTTCGAGAGTACGAACTTCATTGTTGACTTCTACGTCTGCACTTTTTCCCAAAAGTCCCTTTACTTTACCGATTGCAATCCCCTTCGCGAGCCAACTCTGGACTTCACGAATCGTATCGAGATCTTGCTGTCGATAAAGTCTGTGCCCTTTTTCTGTTCGCTGAGGCTGGATCAAATTGTATCTTCTCTGCCAAGCTCTCAGCGTAACTGGCTTCACACCCGTGATTTCTGCGACGTCTCGGATCGCGTATAGTTTTTCTTCTGAACTACAAACCATAGCGTAATCTCATCTCCTGCGGATACGGTTCTAAAAACTTCTGTTTTGCTAAATACTCATCTGGGTAAGTGTTTAAGTAGTGTTTAATCAATGTCAACGGTGCTAATAATGGCAATGTACCAGTGCGGTAGTCATGAATTACTGTTGCTAATTCTTCTTTTTCGTCTTTAGTTAAAGCGCGCTTAAAATACCCTTGTAAATGCATTAGTACGTTAGTGTTGTTTTTTCGGCTAGCACGATTCGCAAGTGCCTTCATAAGACCTAAGCGATACTCTTGATAGAATTCTTCGATTTCATAGCTAGCGACATCGGCAACTAAACGACCAAGAGAGCGGTATGACTCAGGGTGATGCGCCATCAAGGTCAACTTATAGCGCGAATGAAAATCGATAATTTTGCCTCGAGTTGGCTCTCCGTCCATCGAGTCATAAAAGTCGTTCAAGCAAAATACTCGGGTAATAAAGTTTTCTTTTAATACAGGATCGTTGAGTCGGCCATCCTCTTCGACGGGCAACCAAGGCATTTTTTTCATCAGCGTTTGTGTGTACAAGCCGACGCCTTCTTTCGCTGCGTTATTTTTGCTATAAACCTTGACGCGCTCCATACCGCAAGTTGGAGACTTGGCACAGACGATGTAACCACAAAGTTGCTCGCTTTGTAGCTCCTCCACTTTGTTAGCAGAGTAAGCAAGCATATTATCGGTATGGTCATTTTCTGGATTTTTAGTTTCTACCAGCGCCACACGCTCTTCTTCGGAAATCAAACGAATTGTTGGTCGCGGCACTGGCATTCCGACGCCCACTTCGGGACATACCGAAACAAAGTCAAAATACGGGCTGAGCTCTTTAGTCACAAAGTTACTTACTTTATGACCAGAGTCAAAACGAACCCGTTCACCCAAAACACAAGAACTGATACCTACTTTGATTGAAGATTCCATGATGACGCATCCCTATACAAAATGTTTTGTTGTATAACTTATAGCAAGGCTTTTTAGATTGTACAAGAAAATAAACTGTACAATTTAATCGTTTTACTTTTCTCAAGAGCATTTCGATCAGCGCTTTCTCAAAAGTTTTTTATGTTCTCAATGTCCATTTTGTGCGCGCAATCGACAAATCGCTCAAAAGCGAATCGATTGCTCTTTTGCTTTCAACAGATTTAGTTATCAATGATGTTCATGGTTTCTAAAAGCGTGGTTTTTGTGACTAAGCTCTCAAGGGGCCACTGTACGTCCCGATATTATTGCTTCAACGAAAACGAACAAGTTCAACAGAATTGGTAATAGCGTTCTATACTAGAGGCGTTTTATCAAAACAAAACTTTGGAGAGCACTTATGGCAACCCCACACATCAATGCACAACCAGGTGATTTCGCTGAAACGGTTCTAATGCCAGGCGACCCTTTACGTGCTAAATACATCGCAGAAACGTTTCTTGAAGATGTGAAGCAAGTTTGTGACGTTCGTAACATGTTCGGCTTTACTGGCACTTACAAAGGCAAAAAAGTGTCTGTTATGGGTCACGGCATGGGTATCCCTTCTTGCTGTATCTACGTACACGAGCTAATCGCAGAATACGGTGTGAAAAACGTAATCCGTGTAGGTAGCTGTGGTGCGGTACGTGACGACGTTAACCTAATGGACGTTGTTATCGGTATGGGTGCTTCTACAGACTCTAAAGTAAACCGTATCCGTTTCAACAACCACGACTTCGCTGCAATCGCTGACTACGGCCTTCTAGAAGAAGCGGTAAACCAAGCGCGTGCTCAACAAGTACCAGTTAAAGTTGGTAACGTATTCTCTGCAGACCTGTTCTACACACCAGAAGCTGACATCTTCGAGAAGATGGAAAAACTAGGCATCCTAGGTGTAGACATGGAAGCGGCTGGTATCTACGGTGTTGCTGCAGACCTAGGTGCGAAGGCGTTAACTATCCTAACGGTTTCTGACCACATCATCCGTGGCGAAAAACTAAGCTCAGAAGAGCGTCAAAAGTCGTTCAACGACATGATGAAAGTTGCGCTAGAAACCGCAATCAACATCTAAGAACAAGTAGTAAGTAATAATTTGCAGCCAGAGTTATTGCTGGCTGCCCGAATTATCCCGAGGGGGCGATTGTGTCTAACGGCGAACTGCCAAAAGACGCAGATGGGTTACAACTCAACTTTTGTAAAACATTGGCGTGTGACAACTTTGGATTGAGTGATGCAAAGCGTTACGTTCTGCAACATGCTAACCCTAAACGTCCGGCGATGGTATGCCGTGAATGTGGAGCTTTCCCCCCCTTACTTAACAATCGCGATGTCGTGAACGAACTTCATCGCCTGCGACACGTCCACAGTGACGGGTTGCCTGCGTGCCGCAATGATGATTGCGAGAACTTTGGACTATCCGTCCACACACATAAACACCTCTACCACGCTTTCGGTTACAGTGGTGATCGTCAACGTTACCGTTGTAAAGCGTGTCAAAGTACCTTTGTTGATAAATGGTCAGGCGCGAACAAAAAGCTACAATTCCAAGAGAATTTAATGGGCTTATTGTTTACTGGTTACTCTGTACGCGAGATCTGCCGAAAACTCAGTATCAACCCGAAAACCTTTTACGACCATGTTGATCATATTGCGAGTCGCTGTCGCCGTAAATTAGCCACTATTGATGCTCGTTGGGTAAACCACGCAACGCACTATGAATTGGCCTCAAACTATGTTGCATTGCAGCCAAACAGCAATAATGGTGTCTACTGGATTGTTTCCGGTGAAGCCCACTCAGGCTATATTCTTTGTCAACATGTGAACTATTCTGCTGATGAAGAGCCAATCGCCACGCTAGACCATAACCCGTACGACGAGGTCTCTCGTTTTGTTTCCCAAGAGTACACAGCGGAAGCAAGTGAACCGCCAGCGGAACCTTCGAACCTCCTGCGTGAGCGTATTGACCAAAAATACCAAACCATTTTGGCTCGCGGTAACGTGGAAGATCCTCTTGGTAATCTTTCCGTATTCCATTACCCATCTAAAGGGGCATTAGTTCGTCCGCCTTACACATCATACGCTCATTACCTGCATGTACTTGATATGTGTTGCCCCAACAAACGTGTATCTCTATATATGCCTCAAGACCCCCTACTACGTTCGGCAGCACTGAGCGTTTGTTTGTCTCGAATTAAAGAGAAAAATGTCGACTTGATGTACGTAGAAGAAGACGCAAATTGGGACATGAGCACACCTTTTGGCAAGGTCGATATCGCCTATATGAGCTGGTGGCGAGATCGCTGGGCGATCTCCACTCAAGACGAAAGCCACAAAGGCATTTGCTACCTTGCAGGTGATAGAAATGAGCCCGAGAAATGGTTTAACGTTGCAACAACTCGCCATGTGCAGTTCTATCAAAATCGCTTCCAGATCCTTTTCGAAAGCTTCATTAACGAGCCACGTCGCAAATTACGACCTGCTGGAATTTTACCTCTTTTAGATATATTCAGAGCTTGGCATAATTTGTGCTATCAGGATAAGCAGGGTCTTACCGCCGCACAAAGGCTAGAAGTCACTGATGCTCCTTTGACCATCAAACAGCTCCTATCGTAACTATTGGCATTTAGATGTAGTAATTAGGGGCTGTGACAGTATACATTACGGCACCTAATCGTTTACCAAAGCGTTATCCGCATCGTTTTGGTAATAAAACATGCATCTAACCACTTAATATTAGGTGTGAATTCCAGTTCGATAGTCATGGATGTGAACGTTGGATAAAAACCAAATTCAGCTAGAAGATGAGCTCAAAAAGCTTAAAGGCCAAATAAAAACGGCCCCTGAACACACCTTCTGTATTGCGCAGCAATACCGTATCCGCGCGGAGCAAATTTTATTTGTGGATGGTGAAATCAGAGCATTGCTGATAATGGCGCAGTGCTGTTGGTGCCTAATGGATTACCGACAAGGCTTAAAGCTAGTCAAAGACGCCTACAGCAAGCAAACCCAACTTGAAACCGACGACCACCTGCCCGAAATTCTTCATTTGTTTGCTCTTCAATATTGGGGACAAGCAAAGTATTACTCAGCCCAACAATATTGGATTAATGCACTCGAACAATCTGCCCTCGTTGATGATATTGAAATTCAAATCGAATCTCTAATTGGGCTTGGCAACGTATGGCGTATCACAAATGAGCATCAACTTGCCGCTTCCACTCATGAGTTGGCCGTTAAAGTGGCAAACAACGTCCGTATTGCTTGGTTGGAAGGCAAAGCTCGTATCCTGTTGGCTTGGGACTATTACTTACTGAATAAATTTGTCGAAATGCTCACTGTGCTGGATGGTGCAACCGAAGTACTAAAAGATCATGATGACAGCACATGGCAAGCAGAGATCTGGGACTTTAAAGGCTTAGCGCTACTTGGGCTAGAACGCCTTGATGCCGCAGAAGAAGCCACACAAAAGGCCCATAAACTCGCTATTGAACATGATCTCATTTGGATGAAGGCACACTCGTTTATTAGCCGCGCAAGGCTCGAACTCTTACGCAAAAATACGGATAGTGCAGCAAAGTTACTACTCGCAGCAGAAGAGTCCGCGCTTAGTTTTGACAACGGCGAGCTACTAAGTCAGATCTGCTTTCAGCAATCTCGAGTCGCTGAAGAGCAAGGTGATTTTGAATCAGCGTTTAACGCGTTTAAAAAATACCGTAAACATGCACTTAAAATGCTCAAAGAACAGACTCATCGAGTCAGTATGGATAAAGCACGCGGCTCCAAACGCCAGCTAGAGCAACGAGCGCGTAAGCTGATTAATCGTATCCGTTCCCAACATGAATATGACCCTGAAAAACAGTTTTCTAATGTTGTGTCCGAGACCTACTGGTGGGAACAGTTAGTTCTGTTTAAAACAGAGCTCAAACGCTCCAACCACGCGATCATTATGATTCAGCATGCAAACCCCGAATTTCTCGATGTTTGTACTGAGCTAGTTCATGCATTGACGACCTCAAGTGATCTCATCTCACGAATTTCCAGTGACAGACTAGCTATGTTAATTGCAGAGAAAGGTCAAGCAGCAGAAGATGTCTATCGTACGGTTCAGGCAATGTTAGACATCTATCCATGGAAACGTCGCGGGCTGAAAGGTCCCAAACCGATACTGTATTTGCAAGATATCCTGACCTTCCCATTCACTTTAGAGCAACTCGAAGAAAGCTATATTGAGGTAATGAAGCATGGAACAACTGCTTAGCAAGGTTACTGACGCAGGCATCGATCCTTCTTCCGTCTCTGGTGAAGAAGCGATTACGCTGTGGGAGCACATCGGGTTACATATTGCATCCACGAACCGAGAAAAAGCACATTGCTATATCATTAGTGCCGAGTATCGACGAGAAATTAAACAGCTCAACGACAGCATCGAAGAACTACGACAAGCCCTTGAATTGCTCGTTTTACCCGACGATGTAGAAGATATTCTGTCTGTAAAAGCAAGCTTGAGTGATCGTTTAGTAGAAGTAGGTGACTACAACGCGGCATTAACCGAGTATGTTGCTGCAACGAATATCGCCGTCGAATATGGCTATATTGATGAGTACGTACTGGCTATTATTGGAATGGGCAATTTGTGCGATGCCTATGGGGATCACCATCGCGCCTTGCGTTATTACCAAAAAATCGATGCGATCGACCACGCCATTAGCAGTCGCTCCCTACGTCTGCGCTACAAACTTTACATGCTTGCCTGTTACATCAGTTTGAACCGTACCGCAGACGCACAAGAATTATTGAGTGAATGTGAAGAGCTAAGTATCCTCGTCAGTGATAAAAACCTTGCTGCGCAAATTCATCTCTACCGAGCCAAACTGCATCGTTTGCAAGAGGATTATCCTAACGCATTGCTTGCTATCTCGAATGTTCAGTATACGACTGGCAGTGCTACCACGTACTGGTTGTCCACAATGGTCAAAATCGAGACCGCATATTGTCTAAACGGTGTCGGACACATCTCTTTAGCCAACTTAGTGTTGGACTCTATCGGTAAACGAATTCAGAAGCACTCTTCTCCTCTTGTCGCTCAGCATTTTTACAACGCAATGAGTCAAGTTTACGCTTCTCAAGGGTTATTTCAGAAAGCATTAAACTGTGAAAAAAAAGCGTTTCGCATTGAATCTGACCTTGTCAAACACATTCCAATTGGTGAATTGGGTTCTACTCAATTACGTCGACTTTCTCGTTTTGAGCTACAGCTCAAACTCATTTTGTCAGAACTTGAAAACAAAGAACTCAAGGAAACCACCAAACAACATAAGAATACGGTCGCTCAACTACAGCAAGATGTCTTTACTGACCCGCTAACCTCTTTGCACAACCGACGTTGGTTAGAAGTCAAACTCAAAGACCTGCTTTTGCACGATACTGAATTTGCGTTGATGGTCATCGATATTGACCACTTTAAGTCCATCAATGACGAGCTCAGTCACCTTGTTGGAGACAAAGCGATTAAACGTGTGTCTCAAGAATTAGCAGGATACTTCAAATTTAAAGGCGCTTCTTGCGTTCGCTTTGGCGGTGAAGAGTTTCTTGTCATTCTAGAGAATAGCAATCTAGAGCGGGCAGAAATGCATGCCGAGAATTACCGCGAACGCATTTATCAATATGGTTGGGACGATATTCTTGGCGAGCGGGGGTTGACCGTATCGATCGGGATTACCTTACATCGAGAAGGAGAGAATACCCAACGTACCTTCTATCGCGCCGACAAAGCCTTGTACCGCGCCAAAGCCAATGGCCGAAACCAAGTCTGTACCGAACTTTAAACCATGCCCCAATCTTCACTTGGGGCATAACCGTGGCTTTTATTCTCCATTCCTTCCTTTATTACTACTTAGTTTGAATATAGTCGCCTTCACTTCTTATTGTCCCCGAATAGCAATCGATACGGATATCGCATAAACATAATTCAAGTACAAAATAACTTGATTGAACGATAGTTAAGACAAATACTTAAACTGTTCATTTACGTAAGATTTTCCATTAGGTAACAAGCACAGGCAGGTAAGATGTTTCTAGACTATTTTGCACTTGGGTTACTCATCTTCGTTGCTTTAGTGATCTTCTACGGGATTATCGTTATTCATGATATTCCGTATGAAATTGCTAAAGAACGCGAACACCCTCATCAAGACGCAATTCATTACGCAGGCTGGATTAGCCTTTTCACTTTACATGCACTGTGGCCATTTTTATGGATATGGGCAACATTGTGGCGCAAGGAGCGAGGCTGGGGCTTCAAACAACTTGAGCAAGAAACGCACGACATTCATCACCGCCTTGAAGAGCTCATCGACGAAGTCAACGAACTCAAAAACGAAGTATCGATGTTGAAACAACAAAAGATTCAGCAAAGGCCTTTGACTGAACAAAGTAAAGAGGACGAATAATGGATTTATTGCTGATTCTGACTTACACAGCCCTTTGCATCGCCATTTTTAAAGTCTTTAATATTCCTTTGAACAAATGGACCGTACCTACAGCCGTACTTGGCGGCGTAGTGTTGGTGGGCACACTCGTCCTTCTTATGAACTACAACCACCCATTTACTCAACTAGGTAACCAAGTGTTCCCAACTACGCCTATCGTCTCTGGTGTACGTGGCCGCGTTGTGGAAGTGCCCGTTCAAGCGAACCAACCGCTCAAAACCGGCGATATTCTTTTCAAAATCGACCCTGTGCCTTTTGAAGCGGAAGTCGCACGCCTTGAAGCGAAAGTGAAAGAAGCAAGCCAAGGTGCGTTGGGTTTAGAGTCTGACTTGAGAGAAGCAGAAGCGGCGGTTTTGAAAGCGCAAGCCGATAGAGATAAAGCACAAAGAGAATTTAGCCGATATCAAAGGGGCTTTGATCGCGGCGCGTTTACGGAACAAGATTTAGATACTCGACGCCAAGCGTACAAAGCGGCAGAAGCCATGCTAGACGTTGCGATTTTGCAACAAGAACAAGCACAAATCGCATTAGAGTCGGAAATCGGCGGTGAGAATACCCAAGTCGCGCAACTACTCGCTGAGCTACGTAAAGCAGAGTTCAACCTTAAGCAAACCGTCGTTCGTGCGCCAACCGATGGTTACGTTACGCAATTGGCTTTGCGTCCTGGTGTGATGGCTGTGCCATTACCGCTTGCTCCTGCAATGACCTTCGTACATACCGAAGACATTACGTACACCGCTGCGTTCAGACAAAACTCGCTACAACGTTTGAAGCCGGGCTTTGAAGCTGAATTTATGTTCCGCGCAATTCCGGGCAAAGTGTTCCGTGGCGAAGTCATTGACGTGATTCCGGCCATTGGTGAAAGTCAAATTCAAGCCAGAGGTGCTCTACTAGGTACCGATGCCTTGCGCACTAGCGGACGTGTATTTGCGAAGCTAAAAATCACGGACGATTTGAGCGAATACCACCTGCCAATGGGTACTGCGGTTGAAGTCGCAGTTTACTCAGACAGCTTTACTCACGTATCAGTAATGCGCAAAGTGCTTATTCGTATGAAGAGCTGGCAGAACTATTTGTACCTAGACCATTAATGAACTGCTAGCTCATTCATTTATCGATGAAAATAGCATCAAAAAGTGTAATCGGGGGCTGACAATCAGCCTCCGATTTCATTCTAGCCATCCAGACAGATAGCATTCCCACTTTTATCAATATTCTGTATAATGCGCGCCTTATTTTTAATGCTTGCTAAAAAACAAAGCCAGTCAAAGGGATACGTGAATCAAATCACACATTTCCTGAAGAAAAATAGAGCGAACAATAAGCAGCTTGGTTGTTTTGGATATATGTTACACAATCAAATAACCAATGCTTTCCAACAATATAAATGAACGTTCTTTAAAATCGACAATTGAACTGAGGTTATCTATGAATCTTTCTGCTAAAACCGTTGTGGTTATTGCAATTGGTGCTGCTCTTTACGGCATCGGTGGCTTACCTATGTTTGGCATCCCTGTGTTTGCGAACACAACGCTAAAACCAGCAATGGCAGTATTAGCATTGTTCTCAGTACTATTTGGCCCACTTGTTGGCTTTTTGGTTGGTTTTATTGGCCACTGGGTCACTGACCTATTCGCAGGTTGGGGCGTATGGCTCACTTGGGTACTTGGTTCAGGTATTGTTGGTTTGATTATCGGTCTATTCCCTTCTCTAACGCGCTACCGTTTAGAGAAAGGCGATTTCAATATGAAAGACTTCGCGTTATTCGTAGTACTTGCGCTATTAGGCAACGTATTTGGTTACGGTTGCTCTGCATTCCTCGACACGATTTTATACGCAGAACCGTTCACTAAAGTGTTTACCCAGCTTTCTATTATCGCGATCGGTAACACCATTCTTATTGCTATTGTTGGCTTCTTCATTCTTAAGTCTGTCGCTAAACGTAACAAGCAAAGCCGTAACTTAACAGAGGCTTAATGTCGAATGACAATCGAATTTTCTAACTTCTCTTTTAGATATGAGTCGCTGGACAAACCGACGCTAAAAAATATCAATCTAAGGATAGAGAAAGGAGAGAAAATCGTCATTATCGGTCCAAGTGGTAGTGGTAAATCTACCCTTGGGCAATGTCTTAACGGACTGATCCCACACGCAATCAAAGGGGAAACCAGTGGAACACTGACCATCAATGGTCAAGACACAGCCCCTTTCGACATGCACCAATACACTGAGCAAGTTGGCACCGTACTGCAAGATACGGACAGCCAATTTGTCGGTTTGAGCATTGGCGAAGACATCGCATTTGCGCTGGAAAACCAGCTAACTTCTAACATCGACATGTACCCATTGGTCAAAGCCACGGCCAAAATGGTCGACTTGGAACAGATGTTAGATCGCTCTCCCCACGATTTATCTGGCGGGCAGAAACAGCGTGTTTCTTTGGCGGGCATTCTCGTCGATGACGTCGATATCCTTTTGTTTGATGAACCACTAGCTGCGCTTGACCCTAAAACGGGGAAAAAAACCATCGAGATCATCGATGATCTACACCGCGAAACGGGCAAAACCATCGTAATCATTGAGCATCGTCTTGAGGACGTTCTGCATCGCTCCGTTGACCGTATTATCTTGATGGAAAGCGGCGAAATCATTGCCGATACAACGCCAGATGAAATTTTAGCGTCACCTCTGCTAGAAGATTACGGCATCCGCGAACCGCTTTATATTTCGGCTCTGAAAGAAGCAGGCTGCGCGATTGAGGGCGATGCAAAACCTTCTAGCTTAACCACCTTACCGTTAGAGCAATATAAACCAGCAGTACAAGCATGGTTTGATGGTTCAACAGCACAACGACCTAAAACGCCAGCCGAGACTTTGCTTGAAGTCTGTGGCCTCACCTATTCTTACGACGGTGAGAAAAACGCGCTAGAAGACGTGAGTTTTGACATCAAGCGTGGCGAGTTTGTCTCTGTACTTGGCAAAAATGGCTCGGGTAAATCGACCATCACCAAACTGATTATGGGCGTTATTGAAGCGGATAGCGGCTCAATGAGCATGAATGGTCAAGATCTAAACGAACTGACCATCTTCGAGCGCAGCCAGAAAGTGGGCGTGGTGATGCAAAACCCGAATCACATGATTTCCCATCACATGATTTTCGACGAAGTGGCCTTCGGCCTCCGTAATCGTGGCGTTGAAGAGAAACAAATCGAAGCTAAAGTACTTGAAGTCCTTGAGCTGTGCGGTTTGAGCAAATACCGTCACTGGCCAATCGAAGCATTGAGCTACGGCCAGAAAAAGCGCGTAACCATTGCGTCAATTTTGGTCTTGGAACCAGAGCTTCTGATCCTTGATGAACCGACGGCAGGTCAGGACTACCGGAACTACACGTCTATGCTGAGTTTCATCGAAAAGCTCAATCGCGAGTTGGGCGTAACCGTGATGATCATCTCTCATGACATGCATTTAGTGCTGGAATACACTACGCGCTCTATCGTGATTGCAGACAGTAAATTAGTCGCGGATGCACCAATGACGCAGGTATTCAGCAGTCCAGAGCTACTAGACCAAGCGAACCTCACCACAACAAGTCTGTTTGAGTTGGCTACGAAAGTTGGCATCGAAGACACCAACGGCTTTATGCAGCATTTTATCAATGTAGAAAAAGCGCACCGCCAACAAAAAAGCGGCGAAGTAAACCAACCAGAGAAAGCAGTGGCATGAAAGACAATAAGATGAAGTTTGGTATCAACTACATCGATACCCAATCGCCACTTCATAAGTTGAATGGCATTACTAAGTTCTTGCTTTTCATTGCTTGGGTAACGGTGGTGTTGACCACATTTGACTTGCGAATCATCGCGCTGTTGATCGTGCTCGGTTTAGGCTTATTGAAAATGACCAAAGTGCCATTTCATGTCTACAAACCGCTTTTACTGGGTACAGGTACGGTATTGCTGATCAATGCCCTGTTTATGTTCGCGTTAGCGCCGCAACAAGGTACTGAGTTCATGGGCTCATCAACGGTTTTACTCTCGTTACCCGGTAATTACTCGCTCACTCAAGAGACGTTGTTTTACTTAGTAACAGTGACGTTGAAATACTTCAGCATGTTCCCAATCGCGTTGGTGTTTGTATTTACCACTCACCCGACGGAGTTTTCAGCCAGCTTGAACCGCTTAGGTGTGCCTTACAAAATCGCCTATGCCGTGAGCTTAACGCTGCGCTACTTGCCGGAAGTGAAAAAGGACTTTGTTAACATCATGCACGCGCAACAAGCACGCGGAGTAGAACTGAGTAAGAAGGCTCCGTTATTCACTCGCATGAAAAACGTGGCGAAGATTCTTGGCCCTCTGATTTTCTCTAGTTTGGACAGAGCAGACCAAATCTCAAACGCGATGACGCTACGTGGTTTTGGCCGTCACTCATCTCGCACTTGGTACAGCCTAAACCCCCTGACCAAAGCCGATATGATCTGCATGGCGGGGATTGCGGTGATAGTGATTGCTGCGATCAGCAAGCGTGTTATGGACACACAACTGTTCTGGTATCCGTTTTAAATTCTGAAGCTTCAAACTGAACATAACGTGGTTAGTGTTGTGACCACGTTATCTTTCCCTATTTCTCCTCGATAACCCGCTCATTGGACTCTTGCTTGCAGGTGCTCAAAATAGGCGTGTAATCTCAGCGGCTCGTTGATGTGCCAGAAAGTTGCTTATTTAAACGACCAACATGAACTAAACTCATCAGTTTTATCAGGGGCTTAATGATCAACTGCGCACTACCGACGATGAACAGCCAAGTCCCGCTTTCAATCAACGAATCATTCAAAAAGAAAAAGCTACCAATTAAAAACCAAATAGCTATGAGCAGATCGTTGGCAGCACCTAACGCCTCATAGCGACGTTGAATAACGACGTGACGGTTTCCTAGATCTAAATCCAACTCCCTGCCATGTACCTGCACTGTAAAACCCTCCTTAGTGTTTCGACTCATGTTGTACCCGAGTAATTTCAACATACTTAGGTATAAAACCCTAACGGACTCAATAGATATGTACAACCATAGAGGAAACAACATGAAGATAAAGAAAGGGGTGCCTAAGCACCCAATTCAATGAAGCTATTAACAGTAATTAACTTCTATTACTAGATAGTAAGTACCAACTTAGCTCCACTTTAATAAGCGGGTCTCATTGCCCTCTTCTGGCTTCGCTGGAATATTGAGTGACAGCAGTAAGCTCACAGCCGCCATACCTGCACCGATGTAAAATACGCTAGCAGGAGAAACCAGCCAAATCACACCAAACGTAACGGGTATCACAACCGCCGCAATATGGTTAATAGTAAACGCAACCCCAGCGGTCGACGCCATATCGGCAGGATCAGCAATTTTTTGGAAGTAGGTTTTGATAGCAAGCGCTAGCGCGAAGAACAAATGGTCGACAACATACAATGCAGCAGCCCACTCCGCGGTTTGCACCAAACCATAACCGACGAATACGAAGATCAAACCGACGTACTCAAACATCAGCGCTTTACGCTCACCAACAACGCCGATGAAGCGGCCGATTCGCTTCGCAAACAAGAAGTTAAAGACATAGTTGATCAAAAACAGCAAGGTAATGTCTGCGGCAGAGTAGCCAAACTTCTCTACCATCAAGAACCCAGCAAAAACAGTGAAAATCTGACGGCGAGCACCACTCATAAACGTGAGCGCGTAGTACAACCAGTAACGTTTACGCAGAATGAGTTTCTTGTTTTGAGGCACTTTTGTTTTAAATTGAGGGAAAGCAAATGCCATCACCAAAATAAGCACAAAACCTAAACCACCTGCCATTAGATAGACCGTTTTAAAATCAAGTTTGAGCTGTTCGAGCGAAACCCAAATGGCGCCGTAGGTAAACAGAGAAGCCAAAGCCCCAACAGAAATAAATTTACCCAGCATTTCCGGGGCTTCTTCTTTCGATAGCCATTGTAAAGACAAAGACTGCTTTAGTGTTTCAAAGTAGTGGAAACCGGTGGACATTAACAAGGTGGTAAAAAGTAGACCGTATAAAGTGGGAAAATAACCAGTTAATGCCGTACCAAGCGTAAGCATCGCCAAAGAGACGAGCATAAAGCGTTGTTCACGGATAAAAAGTAAAACGAATACCGCGGTGAAAGCGAGAAAGCCAGGTACTTCTCTAACACTTTGAAGTAAACCGATATCAGCGCCATCAAAGTTCGCTTTCTCGATAACGAAGTTGTTCAACAACGCCATCCAGGTAGAAAAAGCAATGGGCACGATAATGGAAATTAACAGGAGGAAATTTTGCGGCGTTCTCCAGCCTTGCGATGAGGTAGTCATGATGTTTCCTTTAAATATGAAGGCATCATCATAGCTTCAAATGTAACAAATTCGCAATATCATTATTATTTTCAACCCTGGCCAAGCAGATACGGTGTAGAGATATTGTTATGAAAATAAACATCGCACTCAATTCCTTGGTTAAGCGCGATGTTGAAATATCGAGAGAAATAGGTAAAAACGCCAGTGATGAGGCTCAGTAACTTAATCGATATTCTTTACTGTTAGACGATTCTTAAATTCAAACACATGTTCTGGACACACATCCAAACAGCGGCCACAGCTAATGCAGTTTTGCTCCATAACTCGACGATCTCCCTCTTTCAATGGCTGTCGAAGCACCTCTGGTTCTGGGCAAACGTAAAAGCAATCCATGCATTTCGTGCAATCCTCGCGGCGAACAGCGGTAACGCGCAACAGGCTTTTTCGGCCTATCACGCCATAGGTAGCTCCCAGTGGACATAAGTGCCCACACCACCCATGCTCAACCAAGAGTAAGTCCAGCACGAACACCTGTGCGATCAGCACCCAACCTGCGCCCATACCAAACACCAATCCGCGATGCAGTGCCGCCACTGGATCTAACCAAGTCCAAAGAATTGCGCCAGACAGCGCGCTGCCCAACATCAAAACAGGGATCAGCCAATAGCGAATAGCAGGAGACCAACGATAGCTCGCTTTAATGTTGAGCTTTCTGCGCAGCCAAGCCGCCAAATCTGTCACGACATTTAACGGGCACACCCACGCACAAAATGCGCGCGGTGCTAAAATCGCGTAGAACACCACGACAATCACTACGCCTAACAGCGCATTAAACTCCGGAACATGCCCTGTCGCCAAAGCTTGAAGCAAAATTAACGGGTCACTTAACGGCACTGCATCGAGCAACATACTCGATGAGAGGTTACCAGTTAGAGCCCCTAATGTCGGCCCAGCCATAAACAGCGCAATGATGGTGAGCTGGCATAGTCTGCGTAAAATCAAAAACCGATGCGCGCGCCACCAGCCAAGCTTTTCAACCGCTTCTTTGCCAGCATTTTGAGCTAAGTTCTTTGCCATTACTTACCTCCTTTTAGCGATTCAAGCGCACCTTCCGGCACAGGCGTCTCACTAGGGAGGATATTTTCGAGTGGTTTGTCGATCTCTTTCCAACCAAAATTGTAGTGACTGCCCACTTTGCCTTTCGCCAAATCCGTCGGGACAACTTTAATAGCAGCGACATCCAACACGCACGCTTGTTCGCACTTACCGCACCCAGTACACACTTCGGAATTCACTGTTGGGATAAGTTTGGCGTGATAACCGGTTCGGTCGTTGTGAACCATCTCTAACGTGATGGCTTCATCAATCAGCGGACAAACGCGATAACAAACGTCGCATCGTAATCCTTGCCAGTTAAGGCAAGTTTCATGGTCAATAAGAACCGCTGTACCCATTCGAGCATCATCAATATCGGTTAGTTTCGGATCCAGCGCCCCACTCGGACAAGCGACAACACAAGGAATGTCTTTGCACATTTCGCAGGGAATATCGCGTGCAGTAAAGTAAGGTGAGCCAGTCGCGACGGGTGAAAGTAATGTCGCAAGTTTCAATGTTTCGTAAGGGCATGCTTGAACACACAAGCCACATCGAATACAGGCTGATTCGAAGTCGCCTTCTGGCAAAGCACCGGGTGGGCGAATAGGCACACCTTTCGTTTCTCGAGCTTGGCTTTGCAGCGATTGTAAGCCCAACACACACGCCGCTGCGCCAACGCCTGCCGCAGTTCGGACAGTATCACGCAAAAATCGACGCCGACTTTGCGATGTTTTAGACTGAGAGGATTTCATGCTATTTCCTCAACGAAACTCCTTTATCAAGTTAAGCATAAATAGCGCTAAACGTACCTCTTCCCCATACCTCATAAGAGGTAACTCCACCCTCAATTGATTCAAGTCAACTGATGTACAGTGCCGTCGTCACAGTTTGAATAATTCCATTTATTTCCTCCAACATGAAATTCACCACGATACTCTGCCGTGCACGCCATTTTCAGTACAATAATTCAACACCTTTGCAATCTATTCGCTAAATTCAAAGATAAATGACTACTAAAATTTAGAAAAACATCGCTATAACAACCTAATTTAAAAGGTGTTTATCTCTCAAACCTCAAAAAATACTATCCAAAATAAGGAACTGTGGTTAGATTGAAAATTAATACTAAAAAGCGAAGGAGAGAAGCATGGAAATTATCGTACGTCCAACAACCGTTGAAGACGCAGCGGCACTCGTAGAAATCTATTCACAACCAAAAGCACAACGTGAAACCCTGCAACTCCCAAAACCTTCGCTCGCAATGTGGGTAGAACGATTGTCAAATATGCCCGCAGGCGTTTATAGCTACGTCGCTGAAATCGATGGTAAAGTAGTGGGTAACATTGGCTTTCACCACTCGCAGCGTCCGAGAACAATGCACACAGCATCATTTGGCATCGGAGTGCATGACAGCTTCCATGGGCTGGGTATTGGTAGCAAGTTGATTGAAACAGTCACTGAACTGGCGGATAACTGGCTAAACGTGAGAAGAATTCAAATAGAAGTCAACGCCGATAATGACGCCGCCATTGGGCTGTACAAAAAACATGGATTTCAAATTGAGGGCGAAGCGATTGATGGCTCCTTCCGAGATGGCGAGTTCATCAATACCTATTACATGGCACGTATCAGGCCAAGTAAAAAGTAAATCAAAGCCTCCTAATTGGAGGCTTTTCTTTTTAAACTCCTACTCACTTTCGTAAGTGAGCCAGCGCTCTGCGAGTCAATGCTTCTGTGTAAGGATTGATCTTCCAGTGATCGGGGCTCCAACCTTTCACAAATCGTTGAAAGTCAGCCCACGCAACCGCAAACAAAGGACGCCATTCGCGCTCGACTTCATTGGGGTCGAGATTCGGCTGATAAACCATTAACGCCTGTTGCAACTGAGCAAAATACGTGTCCAAAACCCAAACTTCCATCTCTGCACAACGTTCTGGCTTGACGGCGCTGCTCATGAACAGTGCTACGTCTTTCATCGCACAACCATGTCCAACGTATTGAAAGTCGACCGCAGCAACGCTTGATTCTTCTCGATCAAAACAGAAGTTAGCCAATTTGGCATCACCGTGTACAAGCGTCTTGAACTTGGCTTGCGAAAGCGTTTGATCAATCAATTGAGCGGCATTTTTTAGCTCGGTGTCTTGCAGCGCCTCAAGCTCATCAGGTCTGGTTGCCAAGTGCCAATACGTGCCGATATGCCACAGCTTATCCGAGCGAACACCGATGTAACGCGCATGAAAGTTCGCCACCCAAGCAAGGCAGGCTCGTAGATGCTCTAGCTTTGCATCGGTGATGACTTTTGGAAAGCCCGCCTCGGCGAGGTCTTCCATCACAATTAGCCATTCATTCTCCGATTGGAATGTTTTTAGACCTTGTGGTACTCGGCAGCGAGTGCTCACCTCTCTGGAAAAATGCGTATACCAATTCACTTCCACCTGATAAGAGTGCAGCTTTCTTTGGTGAGATCGGTCAGTATTCCAACCTCTTGGATGCTCTGAAGGCTTAGGGAGTTTTACATGCTTAATGATCACCGAACAAGTTGAATAAGTAACTCGGACTAACTCACCATAGCCTCCCCATAGCGATTGTATGACTTCTACCGATTGATAATTCCCGAGCTTTAGCTCCTGGCCAATGCTTTGGTAACGTTGGTGGTTGTCGTTCATCATCATGCAAGCAGATGTGACCACGCTTGGTTTTTCTCCATATAATGAATGACATATGGACAGACTGGTTTGATTTGATAACCGAGTGCCTCAATTTCTGGCAATACCGCTTCCATCATCACTTTTCCGTACCCTTTACCTCGTAATGCTTCAGGAACTACGGTTGATGTGATGTGCATGACATTATTCTCAAGCTGATAAACCACCTTGGCTTTATAACCTTGTTCTAAATCAACCCAAAATGTGTTGTTTTCAACTTCATGAGTTACTTTATGCATATCTTGCTCTCTAATTTTTGTTACGGATTGATTGAATCAAACTATATCACTGAATAGAATCAACACCATGCGGAAGTGCTCTGTCACTTCACGCCATTACCTTCTCAAATCAGGTACGACAATAATAATGAGAAATATGAGCCCTATTGCCAGAGACGGCAAACTACCTCTGCAAAGCAAGAAGGCACCCGAACGTCAGGCAAGTACACTAAATAGCACCGATGCAATGGCAATGGTCGAACATGGCAGTGAAGTAAGTTTAAACGTCACGACACCTGTTGGTACCAAGTTTATTACAACCAGCACATTTGTCGGCTGTCACTCAAATAATACCGCATTGATAGAGGTTCCGAACATCTCCGATGAGGACTTGAAATTCTATTTTCAAGAAGGCTTTTGGATCAATGTAAAAGCGTACTCTCATCGAGGGGAAGGTGCTGTCATTCCATTTCGGGCGCAATTGCAGCACCGACTCGGCGACCCATATCCAATTTTAGTGCTAAGTCTACCTAACACCATGCAGGTCTTTCAGCTTCGTAAAGAAGTACGTTACGAAGTGAATTTGAGGGCGCGCGTTTGTTTAGAAGCCTATCGAACTGAATGCGAGATAAGAGATTTATCTCGTAGTGGCTGCCGCTTTGTGACATCACCAATGAGCCGACCACTTCAGGTTGGTGATCGCGTTTCATTGGACCTAACCATGCCCGGTGAAAGCCACATGCTCGCGCCATTGCGAGGTCGTATTTGTAACTTACAAAAATCGACACACCATGCTCGCTATGGAATGGAGTTTGATGAGGTTGGTAAAACCAACGCTAAAAGTCTCCTGAGTCACCTAAAATTTGATGGGACTAAACTCACACTAAAAAGGTAGCTTTGATAATGAGCACCAAGTAGCGGCCAGTTTTGATACCCGGAAAACAAGAAACCCCTTACTGTAAAGTAAGGGGTTTTGTTTACTAAGAATAAGGCAGTATCTTAGATAACAGTTTCGACTTAGAAGTCGTAACGTAGACCTAGCGCTAGTTCATCTTTTTCATCAGCGCCTTCGTTATCCATTAGATCGAAGTTGTATGATGCGTAGCCACGGAAGTTAGGCTTGAAGTAGTAAGTAACATCAACAGCTAGGTTTTCTACAGTATCAGCATCTTCTAGCTCACCTTTGTTGAACGTAGAAGTAAATACAGTTTGACCCATAGTGTATGATGCAGCTAGTTCGTAGCCTTTGTAATCCGCAGACTCACCTGCAACATCCACGTCTGCGCCTGTGTAGTTACCAGCGAAGTAGAAATCACCTACAGAGTATGCAGCAGCAAGCATGAACTCATCACTATCGTTTTGGTCTGCATAACCAGCACCTAGTTCAATACCAGTATTAGCAAATGCGTAAATACCAGATAGAGAGAAGCCATCTTCCTCGTTGTCTGTAAAACCTTTTGCATCTGTTGTGCGATCAGCAAAGCGGTAGCTAGCACGTACAGCTAGTTGCTCGAATTGGCCTTTGTAAGAAAGCATGTTATCTGTACGGTCAGATACAGGCAGCTTAAGTGCTGCAGTGTTACCGTGGTAAGCCATAATATCGGTAAAGTCAGTAAGAACGAATAATGCACCGTCGTTTTTACCGTAAGTTACTTCACCGTATTTACCGCCTAGGCCTGCGTAAGCGTAACGAGTTTCAAGATCACTGTTGTTATCTACGGCACCTTCTTCTTTTGTTTCGAACTCACCTTCCCAAAAACCAACACCGTATAGGTTTTCATTGATTTCCTGTTTGCCTAGGAAGTTAAGACGGATGCGAGTACGGTCTTTTGCCTTACCATCCATCATAGAAAGACGCGCTTCAGCGCGGCCGCCCATCTCAAGAGAAGTGCCATCTTGGTTGTATAGTTCTGAAGCGACAACTTGAGATCCTGATGCCATTAGCGCCACTGCTACAGCTAAAGTTTTTAATTTCATTGTTATTTTCCATATCATTGTTTTATATGTGTTTTCTCACCAGAAAAACAGGACTTTTCTGTACCAACGAGAAAACTGGCGGCATAGTAGCAGCTGTTATTTTTCACGCAACGCGTTGAATAAACAGCACTTATAGAAGAAAACACCAAGTAAAATGACGATATGAATACCTCTCAACAATCAAGTTATCGGTTGAGGTAAAAAAATCGTTCGCGTCAAAAAAATTTTGACGCAAAAAATGTAAAAATAATCTCACTATATGTGATTTTGCTCGCAAAATATTTTCACTAAATGACTGTTTTAGATAGACTTCCTGATTTTAAATCAGTTTCTCACAAACAAAAAAATCCCCAAGCAATAGCTCAGGGATTTATACATTTTGTTAGGCGAATAGCGAATTAAAGCTTAAAGAAGCTCAATTGCTCTTTCTGCTTCTCTGCAAGTAATGAAAGCTCAGTACTCGCGCTTGCGCTTTGACTAATACCCGCCACATTCTGGTTAACGAGTTCAGACATGTTAACCACGTTCCGGTTGATGTCTTGAGTGACTTGAGACTGCTCTTCGGCTGCGGTTGCCACTTGCGTGTTTGAATCGTTAATGTTGGCTACCGACTCGGTAATACCAACCAATGCCTCATTCGCTTGTTGCGTCAGTTCGTTGTTACGACTGAGCATATCAAGGCTGACTTGCATGCTGTCATTCGCAAGCCCAGACTGCGCTTGAAGTTCTTCAATAATCGTTTGGATCTCTTGAGTCGAGTCTTGCGTGCGTGCCGCGAGCATGCGTACTTCATCCGCAACAACCGCAAAACCACGACCAGACTCACCAGCACGCGCTGCTTCAATCGCAGCGTTCAATGCGAGTAAGTTGGTCTGCTCAGAGACACCGCGAATCACTTCGATAACGTCGTTGATCTGAACCGACTGCTCTTTTAAACGCAGTACCACTTGCGCTGCATCGTTCAATGCCTGAGACATCTGTGCGCTTGCTTCTGCGCTCTCTTGGAAGATAGCCAGACCTGATTGCGCAAGACCATCAGCTTCGCGAGCTGTCGAATCCGCAGACGTTGCGTTATCGCTCACGTTGTTTGCCGTGCTAGCAAGTTCATTAACAGCCGATGCAACTTGTTCGATCTCAGCGAGCTCTAGCTGAGCATTCGCTTCTGCTTGCGTCATTACGGCGGCAAGCTCAGTCGATGCCGATGCAACCTCTTCACTGATGCGAGTTAGCTGGTCGACCGTGTTATAAAGCTGTTCTGCTGTTTGGTTAACATCTTTGCTCAGCTTCGCAATTTCGTTATCACCATCTACATCTGCGCGAACTGATAAGTTGCCCATTGCCAACTGACGCATCACTTCTTGAAGTTTTTGAATAGGCGTAACAATCATGCCTGATAAGATCCACGCCCCCACCAATGAGAACGCAAATACCGCAAGAACTGTCAGCATAGCGTTGTTTTGTACACGCTCATTCTGTTGATGGCTTCTTATGGTTGACTGCTCTGCTTGGTCATTCACATGCTTCGACAGAGTATTGATTTGTTGAACCATTTCTCGGCCAACATTACGGTACTCTTTAATGAATGCACGGTACTCACTGTCCGATTTCAAGCCTTGATCGTACTGGTTAAAGAAAGCCACTGAGCGCTCTGAATATCGAACATAGGCTTCGATCGCTTGGCGAACTTTAATCGCATCTTCACGAAACAGATTACGAGCTTCAATCGCACTTAAATCAGCTTCAACCTGCTTTAAGCCTTCTTTCAATTCATTAAGAAAATTTTCACGACGGGAAGCGTCGTAGATAGCGTAAACCGCTGTAATACGAAGTGGATAAATTTCATCGTCAATACGCGCCAAAGTGTCTTTATGGAAAACCAAAGACTCTTGGTTGGAAGCAATAACATCTTGCTCAGCTTGAAGATTGTTTTTAGTAATCCACAAAGCAATAAACAAAACAATCGCGGTAAATAATACCGGAACCAAAATTTGCGTTCGTACTGACAAATTTTTCAGTGATAACTGCATGACTGGACCTCAGTTGTATGCGTGATGCCTATATCCAAACGAACTCAAGCAACTATCAATACTGAAGCTGCATTTCGGTTATTTGAATATCTATGCTTCCTTGCGACGGGAAAGTTCCCAGACGAATAAACAAGTGGCGAATATTAGAGGTCGATCACACTTTTGTCTAGTACAAAAAGTCCCCATTTTCAATCTGTTATTGACAACATCCCGACAGTAGTGTCGGGATATTGTCGTTATGATAAATTGTGATCACTTATGATGAGATACATTCACATTTAGGGCGGTTTTAGGCTACTTTCTCAACGAATTGAGCTTAGCTTGAGCAAGGCCAAAAATCGTATCTATTGGATAAGAGCCTTCATCGGTTGGCTCACCGGCGACTTTCCCCGTGAACAGTTCGATGGCTTCAGTGACATGATCAATCGCCCAAATATTAAACTCACCTTTTTCTACTGCTTTCACGATGTCGGAACGGAGCATCAAGTTGTGAACGTTAGATTGCGGGATAATGACCCCCTGCCCTTCATGACGACCTTTAATCACACACACATCGTAAAAGCCTTCAATTTTTTCGTTCACACCACCAATCGGCTGAGCTTCACCAAACTGATTCATCGAGCCTGTAATCGCAATGTCTTGTCGGTTTGGTTGCTTTGAAAAAGCAGACACCACAGCACATAGCTCTGCCATGCTGGCACTATCACCGTCGACACCACCATAAGATTGCTCAAACGTAATCGTTGTGGTTAATGGTACTCGCGCCGTTTTACCAAACACGGAAGACAAGTAGGCCGATAGAATCATCACGCCTTTAGAGTGAATACTGCCGCCCAAATCCACACTGCGTTCGATATCGATAACATCCCCATCGCCGTAACACGTCGTCGCGGTGATGCGATTCGGCGCACCAAACATGTAGTCGCTGGTACTTAATACCGAGAGGGCATTCACTTGACCGATAGCCTTTCCTTCAGTGCGAATCAAGGTTGTACCGTTAACAAACGTTTCCATCACGTTGTCGCGTAATCGGCTCACTCGCATTTCTTGGTTCTTGAGCGCCTCTTCCACATGACCGATACGGATCATGTTGGAGTTGGCTTGACGAGCAACGTAGTTTGACTCACGTAATAAATTCGCAATATTGGCAGAGTGGAGTGATAGCTTGGTTTGATCACCAGACAAGCGTGAACTGTATTCGATAATCCGTCCCATGGACTTTCTATCACAGTGCAGCATGTTGTTATCGTTCACGACGCTAGAAATAAAGCGCGCATAGTGCAGTTCCGACTCTGGCGTTCGCTTCATCTCATCTTCAAAATCCGCTGTCACTCGGAACAATTCACTGAACTCTGGATCGTAATGCTGCAGCAATTGATAAGTTCGGTAGTCACCAAACAGAATGATTTTAATATCGAGCGGGATAGGCTCGGGATCGAGTGATACCGCCCCTGTCAATGTCACTTCTTTTTCTAGGGAGGTAAAGCTCAATTGACGAGCGCGCAGTGCGCGCTTCAAACCATCCCAAACGTAAGGCTGTTCAAGCACTTTCTGTGCATCCATTAACAGAACGCCGCCATTCGCCTTATGCAAACTCCCCGCACGAATCAGCGAAAAGTCGGTAAACACGGTTCCCTTGAAAGTGGCTGTCTCAATCGAACCGAAGAGCGAATGGTAATTAGGGTTTTCTTCAACAACGATAGGAAAGTCACTGCTGTTGCGGCTTACCAATACGTTCACTTTATAACGACGTGGTAATTTTTTATCCAACGACGCCGTCGCAATTTCGCCTTGCTCACCACTTTGATCAAGGAAGATATCTGCGTTTTCAACAATATCTTTTTGCAGCTCAGTTAAGTACGTTTTGATTTCAGAATATTCCGCGTAATCCACTTTGAGTTTTTTGATGAAGTGAGTAATCACATCAAGCGTCACTTCATCATTAAGCTTTTTGATTTTATCGCTGTACGTCTCTTCCCACTCCGTGAGCTCACGAACCATCGAGCGTAATCGCACTTCGAGTTCATCAATAGCATCGCTGAACTGCTCTTGCTCTTTCTTACTTAGTGCATCAAAAGACTC
Source organism: Vibrio sp. Y10_XG_PY6 (assembly GCF_024181795.1). NCBI lineage: Bacteria > Pseudomonadati > Pseudomonadota > Gammaproteobacteria > Vibrionales > Vibrionaceae > Vibrio > Vibrio sp. Y10_XG_PY6. Next base: position 380,809 of record NZ_JAMZAQ010000001.1, on the reverse strand, counting down.
TTCCGTATGAAGCTCGTCACCATTCATGGCGACAAACTGATAATCGCCTTGTGTGGTAAGCGTCAAGCTAATGCCTTTCTCTTTTGCCTCTCGGCTAATGCGGTCCAGCTCGTTTTGTTGCTTCGCTGCCAATTGATTTTTTAATCGCTCAGCGCGGCTAAAGTACATTTCATTGTCGAACGCTAGGGGTAAAGCATTCAGTAGTTTGCCCATTAAGGCTTCAATATCAACACGTAACTTATTCCCGATACCACAAGGCAGCTTCAAAACCTTGGGTGTGCGGGTATCTTCAAAGTTCGCAACGTAACACCAATCAAACAAGGCTGCTGCATCGTGCTGGTGACGATTCAGATAGCGCAGGATCATGGTGCGTTTACCTAGCCCATTCTGACCAATGGCGTAGATGTTATACCCTTTCTCTTTGATGGACATCGCAAACTCGACCGCTTTTTGCGCGCGCTCTTGGCCCACAATCTCATCAATTGGAGGTAACTCCTTGGTCGACTTACATGGCATATTCTCTAGATCTGCTACAGAATATAGCTGCTTAGCTTCCAATCTTAGTATTGCCATATCCACTTCCTTTTTTCTTATTTTCGTCATTTGAGTGTAGAGATTATTTGCTTAATTTTAAGTGATTTACCTTCCACCCTAGTTTGATTGGACGTTTTATGAGCATAAAAGTGATATCAACACTCACTTGCAATTGATAATCAATTTCATTTAATATCAAAACAAATCAACTCTTGTGGAGATGGACATGAATATTGAGCAATGCTGGATGCGCTACTTGAAAGCAGAGCAATTGATGGAACAAGGCCACTGGCCCGAGGCACATCGTTTATACGACGATGTACTCAGCAATCTACCGAACCACATTCATTCGGCGCTCGAAAATGCTCAAACCAAACCTTGTCAGTTTGTCTGTCTTATCACCGGGCTTAGAGATGCGTGCGTCGCACAATCGGAGATTCTCAACAAACTCGGATTACAGCGCGATGCTTTTTCAACACTCAATCAAACGTACGCACTATTCCAATTCTTGCAATTAGAGAATCATGAACTTATTGAGCGTGTGGGTCATTTACTTGGTCAACAAAGTGAAGACTTGTTAGCTCATATGGCGGCATTTTGCTCTGCTCAACGCAATGCTCAATGGATGATTGAGCTAGACCATGTAACGCGCGCACATGAGCAGTTTTTGCATTTGCAAGCGATGAGTTCGGCAAAGTCTTCGCCTTCTCACCTTTATAATTAATCTAAAGCCCAAGCATTTAGGCCAGCTAGGTTTGTGCTGTCCATTGCTTGAGTATCATTTGCTTTACCAACCACAAGGATCTGTGATGTCTTCTAAAACCATTCTTTCGGTGAGTAACCTATCGGTCAGCTTTACGACAAACGATGGGATCGTCGATGCAGTAAAGAATGTTAGCTTCGATTTAAAAGCAGGCGAGACGCTTTCCATCGTTGGCGAGTCTGGGTCTGGCAAGTCAGTATCAACCAATGCACTGATGAAACTATTGCCAGACAACGCTATTTTGCATACGAACTCATCCATCATGTTTGAGGGTAGCTCCATCTTGGATAAAACGGAGCGTGAAATGCAAAGCGTTCGCGGTGATCGTATCGGTATGATTTTTCAGGAGCCGATGACCTCACTGAACCCATACATGCGGGTGGGGATCCAAGTTGCTGAGGCCATCATGTGCCACCGTCCAGTGGATAGACGGAAAGCCAAAGCGAGAGTGTTAGAGCTGTTTGAACTGGTTCACATGCCAGAGCCAGAGAAAGCGTACAGCAAATATCCGCACGAGTTTTCTGGTGGTCAGTTGCAACGCATCATGATTGCAATGGCATTGATTAACGAACCCGATATTTTAATTGCCGACGAACCAACCACCGCGTTAGATGTCACGGTTCAAGCAGAAGTGCTGCACCTGATTAAAGAAATTCAGGCTCAGATGGGCATGGCAATCCTATTTATTACTCATGATTTAGGCGTCGTAAAACACTTTGCCGACCGTGTCATTGTGATGTGTAAAGGGGAAGTCGTCGAAGAAGGCGAAACGCAAACACTCTTCGAAGACCCAAAGCACGAATACACACGTATGCTGATCAACTCGATTCCAAAAGGCAGTAAGGACCCTATTAGCGAGAGTGCTACACAACTATTAAAAGCTGACGATATACGAGTCAAATTCTTGATAAAGTCGCATTTTATTGCCAGTAAAAATGAGTACTTCGAAGCCGTAAAAGGCATTTCTCTTGAGCTCAAACAAGGGGAAACACTCGGGATTGTTGGGGAATCCGGTTCAGGCAAGTCTACCCTCGGCCGCGCACTGATAGGCCTCCTGCCATCCACAGGTAAAATCGAATACAAAGGCCAAGATATGGCTTTGCTGACAAACAAAGAACGTTTTGAGCTGAAAAAAGACGTTCAGATGGTGTTCCAAGACCCTTATGGTTCGCTTTCTCCTCGTATGACTATCGGCGAGATCATCACTGAAGGATTAACTGTCCACCAGCCAACGTTGAGTAAAAAAGAACGTATGCAGAAAGCACGCGACGTGCTTCGAGAGGTTCGCTTAGATCCCGCGTCCATCAACCGCTATCCGCACGAGTTTTCAGGAGGCCAGCGTCAGCGTATTGCTATCGCGCGAGCACTGATCCTTGAACCTTCGTTTATTTTGCTTGATGAGCCGACCTCTGCATTGGACCGCTCGGTTCAACTGACTGTGATTGATCTCCTGAAAGATTTGCAGAAAAAGCATAACATTGGCTACTTGTTTATTAGCCACGATCTATCAGTCGTCAAAGCCCTTTCTCATCGTGTTCTTGTCATGCAAAAGGGCGAGGTCATGGAACAAGATACGGCCGAAAATATTTTCCAAAACCCTAAAAATGACTACACGAAAAAACTGATAGATGCCTCATTTGATCTTGAAAGCAGTGAAAATCAGCACAATGCGGCTTAGGTTCATCACAGTTTCATATTCATAAACTAGGATTAAGAAAAGGTGATGATTTCATCTTGTCTTAAGAATGGCGTAGCTGCCTTTCGGTTTGGCCGCCGAGACTGGTTGGTTCAAGAGTCAGACTTAGTCAACCTGGCTCAAATACTGGTAAACAGTATGAATTGAGTTCCCCCAACCATGAAAAATGCCGCGACAGAGTCGCGGCATTTTTTATTCTCAGAAGCTGAGAGCAACTAAGGCATTAAATCGACTCAATACCCATATTGTATAACGTAAATGCATACACGTCTGTGGTGAGGTCAATTTGCTTACTCAGCGGCATTCCTGCACCATGACCAGCATTGACATCAATGCGTATCAATACTGGATTAGCACCTTGCTGTTTGTCTTGCAGTTCCGCAATAAACTTGTACGAATGTGCTGGAACCACACGATCGTCGTGATCGGCGGTTGTCACCAATGTCGCAGGATACTGCACGCCTTCTTTTACATTGTGAACAGGAGAGTAGCCAAGCAAGTATTGGAACATCGCTTCGCTTTGCTCAGACGTGCCATAGTCATACTTCCAGCCTTCTCCAGACGTAAACGTGTGGTAACGGAGCATATCAAGCACACCTACGGCTGGCAGCGCCACCTTAAATAACTCAGGACGTTGCGTCATACACGCACCAACCAACAAGCCGCCATTTGAACCACCACGAATCGCTAGGCGCTCGGAGCTAGTGTAGTCGTTTTCAATCAGGTATTCCGCCGCCGCAATAAAGTCATCAAATACGTTTTGCTTTTGCTGCTGAGTGCCTGCGTTGTGCCAAGCTTTACCGTACTCACCGCCGCCTCGCATGTTGGCTACAGCGTAAATACCACCCAATTCCAGCCAGTTGGCCACATTGCCAGAAAACATCGGAGTGAGGCTGATGTTAAAACCGCCGTAACCATACAGCATGGTTGGCGCACTGCCATCAAGCGCGATGCCCTTCTTGTATGAGATGATCATCGGAACTTGCGTGCCATCTTTTGAGGTGTAGAACACCTGTTTTGATTCATACTCACTGCGATCGAATGGCGCTTTTGATTCTTGAAACAGCGTCGATTCACCAGACTCAACATCAAATGAGAAGATCGTCGGTGGCGTCACGTAGTTAGTAAAGGTGTAATACAGCGTGGTTTCTTCTTTTTTACCCGCTAGACCATAAGCCGTACCCTCTCCCGGCAGTTCAACATCTCGAATCCATTCACCTTGGTAGTTAAACTGCTGCACTTTAGAAAGTACATCCACCATATAAGTCGCAAACAGATAACCGCCACCTTTGCTGATTTCTAACGGCTGTTCTTGTTCAGCAATCACATCCATCCATTGCGCTGTTCGGGTGTTGTAGCTGACAACTTTGCCATTCGGCGCATCTAGGTTGGTGTAAAGCAGCAAGGTTTCGTCTTGGCTATCAATCAAGTAGGTGTCGCCTTGCGTTGTATCACGAAGGGTCACAATCGCTTGGGACTCAGACTGTAAATCGATATAAAACAGACGATTACCCGATGTGGATTCTGCGCCAGAAATAATGAGGAAGCGATCGTCCGTCGTCGTGGTACCAGACACATAACGGTGAACCTGCGTATCCAACTCACCGAAAATCACTTTATCTTCAGACTGAGGTGTACCAAGTTCATGATAATAAAGCTTGTGATGTTCAGTTCGCGCAGATAACTCACTGCCTTGCGGCTTATCATAGCTTGAGTAATAGAAGCCTTTGCTGCCCAGCCAAGAAATCGACGTAAACTTCGCATCCACAATCTCAGGCTCTAACTGTTCTTTGGTTTCGGCATCAATAACAAAGATCTTGCGCCAGTCACTGCCCCCTTCCGAGATGGAATACGCGACCAAACGATAGTCTTTAGAGAAGCTGACTTCGCCAAGAGAGGTCGTGCCCTCTTCAGAGAACGTATTTGGATCAAGGAAAACCTCGGCTTCTCCCTCCCCTTTATGGCGATACAGCACGCTTTGGTTTTGCAAACCGTCGTTTTTGTAAAAGTAAGTATAATCACCGCGCACAAATGGCTGAGAGTATTTCTCATAATTTTGACTGTTTGCGACCAAGTCACGAATCTGTTGGCGATACGGGATCTGACCAAGAAAATCGAATGTTACCGAGTTTTGTCCCGAAACCCATTGTGCGGTTTCTTCGCTGCGATCATCTTCTAACCAACGATAAGGGTCGGCAATGTCGTGACCAAAATAAGTGTCCACGACAGAATCTTTACGTGTTTTTGGGTAATGCATAACGTCCGTGTTACTCCGTTGCTTTTATTAAGTTGTTTATTTTCATATCGTTTTATTGCGGTGATTACCTTAGAGCACCCAATATTGATTTCAACGACATTGTTTTAAATCTATGAAGGGACTAGAAATAATGAGATATCGTTAAGTAACGATCACGAATGTGCTCAATAAGCAGTTTCACTTTATTCGGTGGTTGACGAGTAAACGGGTACACCGCATAGATACCCAACTTTTTACCCACTAGTTCAGGAAAAATATCCACCAGTTGACCATTGCGAATATCGTGATACACCAAGCATCGCGGGACGTAAGCTATACCATGGCCGCCCAGAGCGGCTTTACGTAATGCGGTCGCGTTATCAGTAGAAAAGCAGCCCGATACTTTGACGATGTAATTACCATCTTCGCCTTTAAACTCCCAGTCTGTTGCACCTGTGGTTTGGTAAGCGTATTGCAGACAATTGTGCGTGGTGAGATCAATCGGCTCGATCGGCTTCCCATTTTTAGCGATATATGAAGGGGACGCGCATACCACCCATTGGGAATCGAGAATATGTCGTGCGATCAAACTGGAATCGGCTAGGTAGCCAGTTCGAATGACTAAATCGTAACCATCAGCCACCAAATCGACAAAGCGGTTATCCAATGACATGTCCACGGTCAGACCCGGATGAAGGTTACAAAATTCCGCAACGGCATCAGCAAGTATCAAATCTCCAGAGATACAAGGCACGGACATTTTTATGTGACCGCTCACATTCTCTCCAAAGCCTGCAACAGCGTCCATAGCCTCCTGAGTGGCCTGCTTCACATTTTTAGCACTGTGGAGTAACACCTTACCTGCTTCGGTTAAGGTCAATTTACGCGTTGTTCGATATAATAGCTGCGCCCCTATCTCTTCCTCCAACCTTGCCATTCTTTTACTAACTACCGAATTTGTAAGGTTATTTGCTTCTGCAACCTTACTAAAACTGCCCAGTTCGATTACTTGAGAAAATAGGATTAAGTCGTCTGCTCTCATACGATTATGTCACTTTTGGAATTAATTATTTTCATTATTTCCCTATATCAACAAAAAATAAAGGAGTAAATTCACGCCAAATTAACAAAACCATTACAACAAAAAGTCACCTCTACAGCGGATTGACACCGTTCGAGAAGTCAGCGTACGAAGGATGTACAAATGAGTGAAACCCTACTTGCCCTAGTGGCATTTTCGCCAATTGTTGTTGCCGCCATCTTATTGGTTGGTCTCAACTGGCCTGCTAAAAAAGCCATGCCTGTTGCGTTCGGTTTAACCGTCGCTATTGCCCTAATGTTTTGGGATATGTCAGCCAATCGCGTACTGGCTTCTGTATTCCAAGGGCTAGGCATTACTGTCTCTGTTCTATGGATCGTGTTTGGTGCCATCTTCTTGCTCAACACTTTAAAACACACTGGAGCGATCACCACTATCCGTAATGGATTTACCGATATTTCAGCTGACCGCCGTGTGCAAGCCATCATCATTGCTTGGTGTTTTGGCTCATTCATTGAAGGTGCATCAGGGTTCGGTACCCCGGCAGCAATTGCTGCGCCACTACTGGTTGCAATCGGCTTCCCTGCGCTAGCCGCTGTCCTAATGGGCATGATGATTCAGTCAACGCCTGTTTCATTCGGTGCGGTGGGTACGCCAATCATCGTGGGTGTAAACAAAGGTTTAGACACCCATAACATCAGTGAGTCTTTGGCTGCACAAGGCGCAACATGGGAAATGTACCTGCAAGATATCACCGCGCACGTTGCTGTGATTCACGCTGTTGTAGGTACGATGATCCCTGTATTAATGGCGATGATGTTAACACGTTTCTTCGGCAAGAACAGAAGCTGGAGTGAAGGTCTGGATATTCTACCATTTGCTTTATTCGCAGGTGTCTCTTTCACTGTGCCATACGCATTAACTGGTGTGTTCTTGGGTGCAGAATTCCCTTCACTAATCGGTGGTTTGGTTGGTCTTTCTATTGTTGTTACCGCAGCGAAAAAAGGCTTCTTAGTACCAAAGACTAAGTGGGATTTCGAAAGCGAAGACAAATGGCCTGTTGAATGGCTGGGCTCGCTAAAAGTCGATCTAAACGACAATCCAGGCAAACCAATGAGCATCGTAAAAGCTTGGGTACCATATGTAATGCTGGCGGTAATTCTCGTCGCAAGCCGCGTAAGTCCGGAACTGAAAGGCTTTGTACAAAGCGTAAGTTTGTCGTTCAGCAATATTCTTGGTGAGACTGGTGTGAGTGCCGCTATTCAGCCGTTGTACCTGCCAGGTGGCATCCTCGTGTTTGTCGCACTGCTTGCCGCAATGTTACAAAGTGGCAGCGTAAAACCATTGCGTGAAGCGTTTGGCGAGTCAAGCAAAACACTGATTGGCGCGGGGTTTGTCTTGGTATTTACCATCCCGATGGTTCGTATCTTCATCAACTCTGGTATTAACGGCGCTGACCTAGCAAGTATGCCGGTTACAACAGCGAACTTTGCCTCTGACCTTGTCGGTTCTGCGTTCCCAGCACTGAGTGCCACCGTTGGTGCGCTGGGTGCGTTCATCGCTGGCTCAAATACGGTTTCAAACATGATGTTCAGCCAGTTCCAATTCGAAGTGGCACAAACACTATCTATTTCGAGTGTGATTGTTGTGTCGCTTCAAGCCGTTGGCGCAGCCGCAGGTAACATGATTGCGATTCACAACGTTGTTGCCGCATCAGCCACCGTAGGCTTACTTGGCCGTGAAGGCGCAACATTACGTAAGACGATTATCCCTACGTTCTACTACATTGTAATGACGGGCATTATTGGTTTGGTGTTGATTTACGGCCTCCAAATGACGGATGTCTTGATGAAGTAACGCGAAACGCAGGGTTTGTAGCCCTGCCTAATTTGACACAGCTGTCAGCACTACTACCCCGACATGTTGATTTAGCTTGCTACATCAATCCCCCCGGCAGCTGTGTCATCCTTTCCAATTTGTATAACTGATTGAGTGATTTAACAAAATTTTTCAATCAATTATGTAAATGAGTTACCAACATCACCAGTTCAAACGTAAGTGAACCATAGGTAACTATACTCATTTTGATGCCTTCACTGCTTTGCGATGAAGGCTCAACGAAAGAGCAAATTGCTCCACAACTTTGCTTAGAATAACCGCTAGGACACCATTATGATTATCTCAGCTTCTACTGACTACCGCGCTGCCGCGAAAGCCAAGCTTCCTCCGTTTCTATTCCATTATATTGATGGCGGTTCTTACGACGAACGCACGCTGAAGCGTAATACTGACGATTTAGGTGATGTCGCTCTTCGCCAACGCGTCCTACGCGATATGACAGATTTGAGCCTAGAAACCGAGATCTTCGGTGAGAAACTGGCAATGCCAATCGCGCTAGCTCCTGTTGGTCTAACTGGTATGTACGCGCGCCGAGGCGAAGTTCAAGCAGCAAAAGCGGCCGAGAAGAAAGGCATCCCGTTTACTATGTCGACCGTTTCGGTTTGTCCTATTGAAGAAGTCGCACCTGCAATTGAACGTCCAATGTGGTTCCAGCTTTACGTGCTTAAAGACCGTGGCTTTATGAAGAACGTGCTTGAGCGTGCAAAAGCTGCGGGCGTCACAACGCTGGTGTTTACCGTTGATATGCCAGTTCCTGGCGCGCGTTACCGTGACATGCACTCAGGCATGAGTGGCCCTAACGCAGCCATGCGTCGTGTGTTCCAGGCGATGCGCCACCCAAGCTGGGCACTGGATGTGGGTCTACTTGGTAAGCCGCACGACTTAGGTAACATCTCAACGTATCGCGGCGAACCAACAAAACTAGAAGATTACATCGGCTGGTTAGGCGCAAACTTCGACCCGTCTATCTCCTGGAAAGATCTTGAGTGGATTCGTGACTTTTGGGATGGCCCTATGGTCATCAAAGGCATCCTCGACGAAGAAGATGCAAAAGATGCGGTACGTTTCGGCGCGGATGGCATTGTAGTATCTAACCATGGTGGTCGTCAGTTAGATGGCGTGCTTTCAAGTGCTAAAGCACTACCAAGCATTGCAGATGCGGTAAAAGGCGATCTTAAGATCTTTGTTGACTCTGGTATCCGTACTGGTCTTGATGTGGTTCGTATGCTCGCGCTGGGTGCTGACTGCACACTGCTTGGTCGTTCATTTGTGTACGCATTGGCTGCACAAGGCGGCGCAGGCGTTGAAAACCTACTGGATCTGTACGACAAAGAAATGCGTGTAGCTATGACGCTTACAGGCGCGAAGTCTATCGCGGATCTTTCTCGCGATTCCTTGGTGAAAATCCCATAATCTTTGCAAGCGAGCAAAACAGAAACGAAAAAACGAGCCAAAATTGGCTCGTTTTTTATTGCTCTTCAACCCGATAATTTGACGAGCAAGCTAGCTGACTTGGTGAACGTACTCAATCACGACTTGGTTGCCGTCGATAAACACGTTACTGATATCACCATCCACCGTTACACGATTTTGTAAATAAACCGTACCAGATGCAGATAGATCACGCTCCGTCAAAGACGGAATCACCTGACCAGGACGTACATGTAGCTGCTCGCATAGCTGTTTTACAAAACCTAGCGTCAGTGGAGAATTACCACGTAACAAGCCAGAAAACTCGTGTAGACTCAAACCAAGGCGCTTCGCCATTTCCATTTGAGTGATGTGCATTTTGGCTTTTTGTGACATCCAGATGTCGTAGAGCGCGTTTCGATCCAGCTCTGTAAATTCCATATCTGCCTCCGCTAATTCAAGAGCCAATACACTCTCACACTTACTTAAGATAAATGTTAGCGATAAGTCAGAGAAGTTATAATTGATCGTTCAAATATCAACGCATATCGGAGATGATGAAGCTCCGCGCACGAATGGAACGGCGGCTCATCACCCAGTTTCGACCACTCACTTTTCACCTCACGAACTAGCCTACCTCAGGCGATTTAAACATAAGTAAATGATTTAAAGGAAATCACTGGGGTGAAGGAGTAATATCTGCTACCTTTCCTTCCATGGTTCACTAGAAAGAAGTTACATATGTCACAGTGGTTTACCGATTTGCAAAGCTATATTGAAACATCTCATCAAGATTGGAGTGGGAGTGTCCTTTTCATTACACTCGCCAGCTTTATTGCTTGGATAGCTTGGCGACTGATCCGCTCTCGTCTCGCAGTACTAGTAGAGAAAACCCCTTTCCACTGGGATGACATGCTGCTTGACGCGCTAAAAGCGCCAGTCAGTACACTCATTTGGTGTTGGCCTGCAACCGTCTCTATCGGCATCATATTAGAGAGCGAGCTCAACGATAAAATAAACTGGTTAAGCACGCTGAAACTGATTTTGGTGATCAGTATCTTCGTCTGGACCGTTATGCGACTCATCACCAATGTTGAAGAGTACGTCCTAGAACAAAAAAACCGAGATGAAACCACAGTGCAAGCGATAGCTAAAGTCGCGCGCTTGTTCTTTATTACCGTCGGAATTCTCACTGTGATGCAGGCGTTTGGCTTGTCACTGTCAGGATTGCTCACCTTTGGTGGTGTCGGTGGTTTAATCGTTGGTTTAGCGGCGAAAGATCTGCTGTCGAACTTCTTTGGTGGCCTTATGATCTACTTCGATCGTCCGTTTAAAGTTGGCGACTGGATCCGCTCTCCAGATCGCCAAATTGAAGGTACGGTAGAGCGAATTGGCTGGAGAATGACCATCATACGAACTTTCGACAAGCGCCCTCTTTATGTGCCAAACTCTGTGTTTAGCAACATAGTCGTAGAAAACCCATCTCGCATGCTAAACCGACGCATCTACGAAAAAATTGGACTTCGTTACGACGACGCCGAAAAAATGCCGCAAATCATTACAGCGGTGAAAGAGATGCTTAAGAATCACAAAGATATTGATGCACGCCAAACGCTTATCGTCAACTTCGATACGTTCGGTCCATCGTCACTGCATTTCTTCATTTATACCTTCACAAAAACCGTGAATTGGGTGAGATACCATGAGGTTAAACAGGATGTTCTTCTTCAAGTAATTAACATCATTAAAGAACACGAAGCAGATATCGCCTTCCCAACTCAAACACTCAAGCTCGACCCAGTTCAAATGATAAAAGCTGAGGAGCAAGAAGATCACGGCTTCTAATTTCCATTAATACCAATAACAAAGCCCGCTTTATTCAAGCGGGCTTTTTCATTTTTATTTGCTTGGATTGGTTAGTGTTGCATTAACACCATACGAGCATTCAATGGTTGGATAGGACGATTGTTTTTCCCCATCACTTTCGTAAACGCTTTAATCTGCTCAGGGGAAATGGTTTGTGCTTCTTTCATCACTAACCAACGTACCCCTTCAGAGCATGGTGGTGTCGTTAGTGAGCCATTAAAGCGATAATACGCTTTGTCTTTTGGAAGCAACGCATCAGCTTCAAATGGCAATTTAATCTCTACACCTTGATCTTTACTTGGTATGTTTGCCAGTAACTTCGCTAAATCTGGGTTCGCTTTTCCGGATTGAAAAAACACAGCCACAACCGCCAAATGGCCAGTTGTATCAGCATGCACAAAATGCGCTTCTAATGGGTATTCTTTGCCATCCACATGGTTTTCTGACGGGGTATGGAAGTGGAACTGCTTTAACGTGAATACATTACCATCAATCAACAGTGTGTTGTCACCCTCTAGGCTGGTTTGTAATGTGTGGCCGTTATTGAGCAATGAGATTGCTTTGCCATGGTAGTCGAACTGCAATTTGTCTAACTTCGCTTCTGCTGCGGAGACAATATTAATTGGGCTTTGGTTTTGACCTTTGGAACATTCAGACGCAAACTCGCCCCAATGCTCAGGCCCGTGACTCCCCTCGTAACCCCAGCTTGCTGCGTAAGCTGTTCCTGTAAATACCAACGCCAAACCTAGAGCTGCCAGTGACTTCTTCATAGTTTTCCTTATTCCTTCAAGTTAAATGTTGTGAAAACAAAACCATACTAATCGCACAGAATTAAGCGGGAATAGAGTGAAAACTATGATTACAAAAGTTTTTTGGAATAGATGCCTCTAGTTATGCAATTGATATGATGCTCAAAATTGAACATCAACGATTATCGAGTCGGTATAAGTGCCAGCTGGTGGGGTGTTTTTTTGTACAAGAAAGATTTGTGGTATTGCCCTAAATCACTTGGAACTTCAGGCTGGAAATGTTGCTGTGCATGATCTAGAAAAAAGACTATGGACATTTGTAAAATGAGGGCTATGTGTTCTATGTTACCGCTTATGTTTACAACATATCGCTAAAAAAAAACGCCCCTTTCGGAGCGCTTTCTTATTTGAGCAGATTATTCCCAATCAAGGATAACTTTGCCAGACATGCCTGAACGCATGACATCGAAGCCTTCTTGGAAGTCATCAATCTTGTAGTGGTGCGTGATAATTGGTGATAGATCCAAACCAGATTGAATCAGTGAAGCCATCTTGTACCATGTTTCGAACATTTCACGACCATAGATGCCTTTGATAACTAGGCCTTTGAAGATCACTTGGTTCCAATCAATGCCCATATCTGATGGTGGAATACCGAGTAATGCAATACGACCACCGTGGTTCATTGTGGTTAGCATTGAGTTGAATGCCGCTGGGTTACCAGACATTTCTAGGCCTACGTCAAAGCCTTCTGTCATGCCTAGTTCAGCCATTACATCTTCAAGCTTCTCTTCAGCAACATTTACTGCGCGTGTTACACCCATTTTACGAGCTAGCTCTAAACGGTACTCGTTTACGTCTGTGATAACCACATGACGAGCGCCGACGTGTTTCGCAACTGCAGCGGCCATGATGCCGATTGGGCCAGCACCAGTGATGAGCACGTCTTCACCGACTAGATCGAAAGAAAGCGCAGTGTGTACCGCGTTACCGAACGGGTCGAAGATCGATGCTAGATCGTCAGAAATCTCGTCAGGGATCTTAAACGCGTTAAATGCAGGAATCACTAGGTATTCTGCAAATGCGCCTTCACGGTTTACACCCACACCGATCGTGTTGCGACACAAGTGAGTACGACCGCCACGACAGTTACGGCAGTGACCACAAGTGATGTGACCTTCACCAGATACGCGGTCACCGATTTCAAAGCCACGAACTTCCTGACCAATCGCAACCACTTCACCCACGTATTCGTGACCGACAACCATAGGCACTGGAATTGTCTTTTGTGACCATTCGTCCCAGTTGTAGATGTGTACGTCAGTACCACAGATAGCGGTTTTCTTAATTTTGATCAGAATATCGTTATGGCCAACTTCAGGTTTATCAACCTCAGTCATCCAGATGCCTTCTTCAGGCTTTAGCTTTGATAATGCTTTAATTTTCATAATGTAACCTTAATTAAAGGCCCTATTATCTAGGACCTAGAGTCTTAAATAAGACCCATGTCCTTACCAACTTCGATGAACGCATCAATTGCACGATCTAGCTGCTCACGAGAATGCGCAGCTGACATTTGAGTACGGATACGCGCTTGGCCTTTTGGTACCACAGGGAATGAGAAGCCGATTACGTAGATGCCTTTCTCTAGTGCTCGTTCAGCAAATTCTGCTGCCACTTTCGCATCACCTAGCATGATTGGAATGATCGCATGGTCAGCGCCGCCCATTGTGAAACCAGCAGCTTCCATACGTGCGCGGAAGTGTGCTGCGTTTTCCCATAGACGGTCACGTAGGTCACCGCTCTCTTCTAGTAGATCTAGAACTCGGATAGAAGCGCTTACGATTGCTGGTGCAACAGAGTTAGAGAATAGGTATGGACGAGAGCGCTGACGTAACCAGTCGATCACTTCCGCTTTACCAGACGTGTAACCGCCTGAAGCGCCACCCATTGCTTTACCTAGCGTACCTGTAATGATGTCGATACGGTCAACCACGTTGTGGTATTCGTGCGTACCTGCACCCGTTTTACCCATGAAGCCAACCGCGTGAGAGTCATCAACCATGGTCAGTGCGCCGTATTTTTCAGCTAGGTCACAAATAGCCGGAAGGTTCGCCACTACGCCATCCATTGAGAACACACCGTCAGTAACGATAAGAATGTGGCGTGCGCCTGCTTCTTTCGCAGCAATCAGTTGTTGCTCTAGCTCTTCCATGTTGTTGTTTGAGTAACGGAAGCGCATTGCTTTACATAGACGAACACCGTCGATGATTGACGCGTGGTTTAGTGCGTCTGAAATAATTGCGTCTTCTTTACCGAGAATGGTTTCAAACAGACCTGCGTTTGCATCGAAGCAAGAGGTGTAAAGAATCGTATCTTCTTTACCTAGGAACTTAGACAACTTCTGTTCAAGCTCTTTGTGGATGTCTTGAGTACCACAGATGAAACGTACTGAAGCCATACCAAAGCCGTGCTCGTCCATGCCCGCTTTACCCGCTTCAATTAGCGCAGGATGGTTAGCAAGACCAAGGTAGTTGTTTGCACAGAAGTTTAATACTTCTTCACCGGTAGAGATTTTAACAGCCGCTTGCTGCTGAGACGTGATTACGCGCTCTGATTTGTAAAGACCTTCAGTCTTCACATCTTCAATTTGCTGCTGAATCTGTTGGTAGAATGCAGAAGACATTTGAAATTCCTTCCTGGTTATTTTGGCGAGTATTTACTCGTTTAGAATTAGGTTGAGCCTTTATGTGACGGGCATCACGGGCTATCACTCATCAATTAATTGTAGTGTAATTCAAGGAAGGAAGAAGGATTATCCCTTAAGGTGGAAAAGCATTAATGAATCCAAGGCACGAATTTAATTAATGCTTTCCTATGATATTGTAATAAAAGGAGTTATAGCCCAGTTGGTTGTTTAAGTAGTGCTTCAAAGTCTTTGGCTGGTAACGGGCGGCTATAGTGGAAACCTTGCCCGAACTCACAGTTTAAGTCTTTTAGATAATCGACATGACGCTGTTCTTCAATGCCTTCAGCAACAATCTTAAGGTTCAGCGCTTTCGCCATTGCAATGATCACGTTGACGAGCTCACGATCGGAGTCGTTTTCGAACATATTTTGCATAAAGCTGCGATCAATCTTAAGGCGATCGAACGGAAATTTCTGTAAGTAACTCAACGCAGAATAGCCAGTACCAAAGTCATCGATGGTAAGCTTAGTGCCTAACGCTCTTAAGTTATTGAGCATGTCTAATAGCTCTGAGTCGTGGTTAAAGAGAAGGCTCTCTGTCACCTCAATATCGAACTTATCTGATGGAAGACCAGATTCCTCAAGGCTCTTCTTAATAAACGCAAGTAAGCGATCACAATACCTAAATTGAACACTGGAGAAATTCACAGAAACAAACAGCGGCGTCAGACTTTGCCATTGCGCCGCTTGGCGGCACGCTTGCTGGATAGCGAATTCACCAATTTGATGAATCAAGCCATTTTTCTCAGCAATAGAGATAAACTCTTCAGGATTTACGAATCCGTACTTCTCATCATTCCAACGCATTAACGCTTCTGCGCCAACAATTTTACCACTGCTCAGATCAATAATAGGTTGATAATACAACTCTAGTAATTGGCTGGAGATGGCATTTCTTAGTCGATTTTCCAAATCCAAATAGCGTTGCAAGTCTTGGTTCATATTGTGGTTATAAAAGCAGAAGGCATCGCGTCCATCTTGCTTCACGCGATACATCGCCATGTCAGCACAGGCGAGGAGCTGCTCGGCATTATCTCCATCATCCGGAAATACAGACATTCCGACGCTGCTACTCAAGAAGAATTCATGGTTGTTCCATACAAATGGATCGTTAAACGCCGAAAGCACGCTTGAAGCAACGCGCTTCGCGGTGTCATTATCAGGCAAGTCAGGAATCACTAATAAAAACTCATCCCCACCAATTCTCGCCAGTAAGTCTGTTTTTCTCGCGACTTGATGCAGTCGTTGAGCACTAAGTTTAAGGATCTCGTCGCCAACAAAGTGACCCATTGAATCGTTAATCTGCTTAAAGTGGTCTAAATCAATAAACATGACCAATACTTTTGAGCCACTACGTGACGCTCTAATCAACTCCAAAGCCAGTCTCTCAGAACCGTAGCTGCGATTAGGCAAGTTAGTCAACGTATCGTATTTAGCTTGGAAGGCGAGTTCTTTTTCAGACGCTTTTCGGCGTTCAATTTCGTTAGTTAGTTTTCGGTTCTGTTGAGAAAGTATGTCTTTTCGCTTTTTCTCTTCTTCAAGTTTAATTTTCAACTCAATTCTATTATTGTTTGTGATGAACGCATAACACAGCGCAATAACAACCATAACAGCAAGAATACTCAAACCGAGAATGAAGATCCGTGATGTAAAAATATCTCGCTCACTCAAAGGCTCAAACCAAGCCATAAGTTTGAAGTGATGCTTTTCAACAGGCACTTCAAAATATATCTTTCCATCAACGGCTTCAGATATTAAATAATTCTCATCTTTATTATGAGAAGACGTTTTATTTATTGTATCCCATACGACCATCTCAACGTCTTTTATTTTGAGCACCATCCGGCTATAACTGTCTTCGTGCTCTTGATTAGTGAGCTGATCAATAACAATGTTTTTATTGAGATCTGCAATTAGAAAGGCAACTGGCTTTCCAGAAAACTTAACTTGCTTGATGACTTGAATACGCACGTCGTCGTTATATCGAGTTGCACAAACCTCTTCGGGATGCCCATGTTGAGTCATTAAGGTTTGGATATCCACCTTCTGCTCTGTGTTGTCTTCATAGCCTGTCGTGACAATCGTTGTGCCATCACTGCCTACCAGTGTGAGCTTTTTATAGATTTGGCTGCTATTAATTAACTTACCATCTATCTTTTCATCGAAACGACGCTTCAAGTTAATTAAACTCGCTCCTAATCCGTACTCCATCGACATGCCAGAGGCTAAATTAGCAAAGAATGTTTGTACTGTTTTATCTGTAGATAAATTATCAACATCCTCACTGGCAATGGTAAATAAATTATCGAGTGTGCTTGCGTAACTTTTTACTTTTAAACCGAGTTCCCTATGCTGGGATTCTTTTAATTTATTTTGTCCCAAACTTGTCACAACAATAAGCATAGCTAAATAAATAGAGACTAATATTGCGCTTATTGCAATAAATTTTTTACTGGATATTTTTTTAACGGCCTTTTTCATCGGATTTTCTTACTATCTTCTATGAAGTAATCGTTATAAAAGTAGTAAATAGATGGATAGTATTTTTTTACTAATTTTTCGTAGGTTCCATCTTTCTTTATTGAATCTAAATAACGATCAAATGCTTTGCGTAATTCCGGCGAGTTTTTCCGGAATGCAACAGCCATTTTCTGATTTTCGGATACTGGACCAATGACTTTTATTTCACCTGGCCATTTTTCTAATGCAATTAACGTATCGGCGACGTCTAGTAATGTGCTTTCCGCATCATTTTTCATTATCGCTGGCACCATCTCATTAAGAAGACGAGCCCCATCAGGCAGTATGACTTTTGCGCCCGTGTCATATAAGTCATAAAGGTTAGGGTCCAAGCAAGAGTGCTCCAACGCTAACACTTCGCGACCATGAATAAGCTGCTTGACGGTTTTTACATCTTCATCAACCGAACCACTGGGTTTAATCGGACTCAGCGTGGAATCTGTTCTGGAAACTAACCAAACGCCTGACGGGAAGTAATCTTGTGAAAAGTCTAAAACTTCAGAACGCCAGTCAAGAATGGTAACGCCATTTGCGATCAAGTCCCCCTCGATTGGAACACTTTCTCCCACGACGGCTTGCTTATTATGGTATTGAACATCTTGGCCCGTCAGCTTACCGACCATATCGCTCCACTGAGCTGGAACATATTGGTACTTAACGCCCAACGACTTGGCAAAGCCTTTTACTATCTCTACATCTAAGCCAGTCAAGGTTTCCACTTCACCTTGTTCAATATAAGAAACGAAGTTAGCGTACGGCACACCAATATGGCGCAACACTCCGCGATCACGAATCTGTTGTAAGTCGTCTGACCAAGCGGAAGAGGACATAACAGAGGCCGCCATAAGCGCCATCGCCGCTAAAGTTCTTTTGAATGTTTTGACTGACATAATAATATCCTTACCTTTCACAAAGCGCCCAATAACGGGCGCTTGAGTGATAAACAACGATGTTAGAACGACGAGTAATACAAATTCGTCATCGCCACCACGAGCCCTTCAACATCCTGCTCGTCATGGAACAAGTGCGTGGAGATACGGAGTGCGTAAGTATCAAAGTCATCATCTTTATGCAGCTTAAAGCTGGTTGTTCGAATGATGTAGCCATATTCTTCACGCAGACGATCTCTGAATTCAGTCAATATGTCTTCATTCGTCACATCAGAGAATGGGTTAACTGTGGTTAAGCCACTCGTTAAACCTTCCACGTTTGGCGAGTACATTTGGGCTTGTGGCAAGTACTCTTGTAGTAAGGTTTTACACAAACTACCAAGACTTAGAACACGTTCCTCAATGCGGTCACGACCAATCTCATCCCACATTTTGCAGCTATCAACTAACGCTTGTTTCGCAGGATAGTTGTCGTTCCCGATGTACTGCATCTGTAATTGTTTGCCTAAGTAATCAGCATGAGAAAGTGAAGAGTTGATCAACCACAACGGGTTTTCACGATCACTCCAATACTCATTCAAGCGATTGGCGTTATCACGTACGTACAAAATACCGGTTGCGCCAGGACCACACTGCCATTTGTGACCAGAACCTGCATAGAAATCACAATCCATATCATGGAAATCGAGGTCAAACATACCGACAGTATGCGCTCCATCTACAAGCGTAGGCACACCATATTCTTTCGCTAAAGCACAAATGGCTTTGGCTGGTAACGCCGTTCCCGTTTTATAGGTGATATGAGAGAACATGATGAGGCGAACGTTTTGATGCGCATCAAGCGCGTCGCGGAAAGCTTGGATGTAATCTTGTTCAGAAACGTCTTCAGTACCGGTAAATACTGGTAGTTGAATTTCAACAACATCGACGCCAAAACGATGTTTTGCGACGTTCATCGGTGATGTCGCTGCCATATGCTCATGGTGCGTCGTTAAAATCACATCACCTGGTTCAAAGTGTAAGCCGTTAATGATCGAACATAGACCATCAGTAGTATTGCGGCTGAGAATGATTTCTTCTGGGTTAGCACCAAAGCCAGGCGCTACTTCTTGAACCATCTCAGAGACATAAGGCCAAGAGCCAAACTTGCCCTTCATATCCCAAGGATACTTAGCCACCAACTTGTTGTTATGCTCGTAATCTTGAAGAACTTGTCTTGGCATAGAACCCGTTGTGCCAATGTTCATGTAAGTCGTACGTTTATCCAAAACGAACTGTCGTTGCACTTTACGCCAAAAGCGCTTATCGTGTTTTCTACCTAGCCCGCGGCTGCTCCAATCAATTTTCTGTTCTCGTGCTTGAACTGCGCCCGAGAAAGCGGAAGCACTCACACCAGCAACAACAGCTCCTGTTGCGCCTTTCAGAAAATTACGGCGGCTGCTATTAGTCTGAATAGATTCCTTGTCTTTCATCTTTTTCAATCCTTGTCGGAAATTAGCCATATTATTAATTTTAAGTGCGTAACTATCTGTTACTAAAACATTATTACCCATTAAAACCAGAGTTTAATTTTTTCCTCTGCCATTAAGTGACTTTAGTTCCAATTTTTTATCTTATTTGATGATATAAGCAACAGTTTGACCACAAACCTATAAACAACCATATTCACATTAAAATATTCATTAAATTGATTATTTTTTATAGAAGACAATTCCGACAACTTCTTTATAAAACAATTATGAGCTTTGTTATAAAGTCATTAAAAATTTAACTTTGCGTTAATTTAAAAATATTCAGGCTATTTTTTGATTGACGTCTATTCTTTTTATATCTGAACAATCTCAATATGTTAAGTCTTAATAAAGGAGAACTGGTTTCGCAGATAGATACCAGTTTAAGACCATAGAGTGAGACACATCACTCTCTGACATAAACCCACCGCTCAACAGACATAAGGAAGAGAAGTTTTCACTAATATGTGCTTGAGCGTACAACCAAAAAGAAGGAAGTCCCATGTTAAAAGGATTGCTATGCATTTCAGTTGCTGCCACTCTCGTAGCCGCTCCTAATGTACTTGCGCAGACTGTCGCGATGACCGATCTCAACAGCAAGAAGAGCGCTGGCACCATTGAGATTTCACAAAGTGACTATGGCGTGGTATTTATGCCTCAGTTATCAGGTTTGTCATCAGGGGTGCACGGTTTCCATGTTCACACCAATCCATCGTGCGATAGCGCGGAGAAGAATGGCAAAACCGTCCTTGGCGGTGCAGCAGGTGGTCACTATGACCCCAGCAACACAGGGAAACATGGCTACCCTTGGACCGATGACAATCATTTAGGCGACCTGCCTCCACTCTACGTGGACATGCATGGCAATGCTAATCAGCCCGTTGTCGCGCCTCGCCTAAAATTATCAGATTTAAAAGGCCGAGCATTAATGATTCATGCTGGTGGTGACAATCATTCCGACCATCCTGCTAAATTAGGCGGCGGCGGTGCGCGCGTTGTATGTGGCGTTATTAAGTAGTCATTCGATAAGCCAAATTCGCGCTTCTCCTCAAGTAGCGAGAAGTGCGAATTTTTGTTGATACTCAGTGTCCGTCTCGCACGTCTCTAAGTAGCTGTGGTGCAACATTAAAATTGACTGCACTATCTTTGTACCAATTCCTAATGCGCCCCCGACGGCATCTTTATCAATTCGATTGACAAAAGTGAACAGGATTCGCGACTTATCCTCACTCAAATGCGCTTGGCAATGCACTTCCGAGCCGATTGGGCTGTGACGCAACGCATTTTCAAGCAGGTTCAATACCAACCGCTCTAAGAGTCCTTTGTCACCCACAGTTTGGATCTTGCTATCCATATCCACTTTCAACACCACTTCTTTACGAGAAAACTGGCTCTGCATCGTCTCGGCACATTCTGCCATCAACGCGCCAAGATCTATGGGGCGGTACTCATAGTTTGGCATTGGTTCCTCTTTACGCGCGGCGTCTAATAAAGAGTGCAATTGAGTTGAGAGCTTCTCACAATTTCGGAACGCGATATCAATCAGCGGATCGGATCCCGGATGCTGCAAACGCCACGTTTCCAGATAGCCAAGCACGCTCGATAACGGCGTTTTTAAATCATGACTGAGCTGCAATAAGCTTTGACGGCGATGAGAAGACTGATACTCCAACTGTAAAAACTGCTGCTGAATGTGCTTCGCCATCATCTGATAAGAGTGCGCAATCGGCACGAGCTCCGGCACTTGGTCAGTAAAGTCAGGTTGCAGGTGAAAATCATGTTCGGCTTGCTGTTGAAGTTGCTTGGTCACACGCTCAATCGGGTTCAAGAGGCTACGTTTGACCAGCACATAAGCCCCGAGAGCAAAGCCTAAAATGGACACTAAGACCAATCCTGCCAGCGCGATGTAAGGGGTATCGACTTGCGCATTGGCAATGGCGTCATGTCGGGTACTGCCAATCACCACATAGAGATAACCGACCGTAGAGCCTAATTCCTCTATCGCCGCAACAGAAAACACTTTGTGTTCACCGCGATTACGAGGATCTTCGCCTAATATGGGAAGCGGTTCGTTGGTTAAGAATTGCTGAATGGGGTTCAGATCCACCGAGTCCATAAGCTTTGCACCATCTGGCGCAGCATGGGTGGTAATATTGCCTTGGCTATCGAGGAAATAGATTTCAAAATCAGGGCCGATCAACATGAGCGTATGAAAGATCGACTTAAGCGCTTTAGGGTTGTAATCCGTCCCGATCATCAGCGGATTATCGTCACGCATGTGGCTGGCTAGTTCTTTATGCAGGCTTTGCTTAGTGCGTAACTCAATGGTCTCTTTTTGCCAATTGTAAGTCAGTGCAATCACCACCGCCGCGAGGCAAAACCACAAGCTGGTAAATACCACTAAGCGAGATTTGAAGCTCATCCTATCGCCTCCTTAAACAGCGATGTTTTTGAAACAACCGTAATGATTGAACAATGATGGTGAAACAACTGCCGACTTACTGTCTTGGCTTGATGTTTTGACTTGCTTTTTTGCATTAGTGTCTTGGTTGAAACTTATACCCAACGCCCCACACGGTTTGGATGAAGTGATGATCTGAATCAGACAAAGACAATTTGCTGCGTAAACGGTTAATGGTGCTACACACCGTGTGGTGATAACCAGAATGACTGGTGTTCCATACGTGATCGAGCAATTCATCTTTACTGTAGACTCTGCCCGGACGAGTCGCGAGAAACTGCAGCAAAGTAAACTCTGTCGCGGTAAGAGTGACATCCTTGTCGTTTAGGGATACTTGGTGCAACTCCGGAATGATTCTTAGCGGACCAAAATCCATCGCTTCGTCGAGGACTTCATTTGCTACTTTGGCCTCTGCGGTTTGACTGACTCGGCGCAGCACGTTACGTACTCGCGCTTGGAACTCTAATACGCTAAATGGCTTAGTGATGTAGTCATCAACGCCCGCTTCTAAACCGTCAACCTTGTCCATTTCGCCGTCTCTTGCTGTCAACATAAGCACTGGGCTCCAATCTTGTTGCTGACGCAAATAATGGCAGATGTCTAGGCCATCACCATCTGGCAAACCTCGGTCAAGGATCAATAAATCAAAGGGGTGTTGCTGATATTGCGTTTTAGCATCGGCGACATTTGTGGCTCGCGATACTTGGTGTCCTTGAAACTTGAGATGCATCTGAACCAGTTCTGCCAAATCATCGTCATCTTCCACCAGCAAGATGTTCGCGACTAAATTGATTGCCTGTTGTTCCATGGTCCTTTCCTTGCCTTCAAGTATCCTCACTTTGCACATGACCGGAACAGGTCAGAAATCCTTTCAAAAAAGGTTCCGATGACGCCATGAGGGATGCGCTTAGTACAAGCACTTTGGAAAGGAGACGTCATCGGAGCCTGTTTTATTCGACTCGAGTGATGGTGACTTTCGCACCAGGGTTCAAGAAGCGATGGTTCGCAGAAAGTGCTGAGTTTGCTAATCCATCATCGTGGCTAACAACACCGGCATGGAATGCAACAACGTCACTGCTGTCATTACGAGCGGCATTGAAGCCCTCACCGCCACCTGCTGGGCCCGGAATGGTTGCGGCAAGTTCATCGTTCAGTTCCGTGCCAGAATCCCAAACGTTCATGCTCATTTCATAGCTTTCACCCACTGCGAGCGATTTGAGCGATAGCCCCGTTTCGCCAACAAAGGCATCGTTGGTATTCACGAACATAGACGCCACAGACAAGTAACCGTAACGACTTGGGTCAACCGTGATGGTGACTTCGTCCGATGCACCCGGCAACACCAATCCATTGCCCGAAATACCTTGGTAAACACTGTCATTGCTGTTCATCAACTCAATCAGCTCAGCGTTACTACCGCCTTCGGCAAGGTGCTCAAGTTCAACAGATGCGGCTTGGCCAATTTCAAACAGTTGGTAGTCACCATTGTGAGTGAGTACAGCGAGCGGAGACATTGGTTGATTCGCAGTCAAGTTCGCCACGTTGACAGTGTAGCGGTACGATTTCACTACGTCGTTATCATCATCGCTTGGACAACCGGCGAGCAAGCCGACTGAAGCTGCTACTAGTAAGATTCTGACTTTCATACATCCCCCTTACTTCACAACGATTGTGATGGTTGCGACTGGGTTTAACCAACGATGGCTGCTGCTGTCTAGGTCACTGATGCCGCCAGTTGGGTCGCTATCACCAAGGTTACCCGGATGCACGTGGACTTTATCGTTAGTTACCGTTGCTTCAACGCCTGTGCCGCCAGTACCAAAGGTAATGAAAGGTGGGTTTGGCATGCTAGACGCAAGCTCATCGTTCGCTTCTGTACCAGCATCGTAACTTCTTAGCGTTGCTCGGTATGTACCCGCTTCCGTTGGAATCTTCCAGCTATCTAGACCGACGAAACCGTCATTGGTTGGCAGCAACATAGCGCTCAGAGAAAGATAACCGTGGTCGCCACTGTCCAAGGTGAAGGTGGTTGCAACACCCGGATTCAAAATGCCACCAGCAGGATTCTCAACCACCGCACCACCTGCGTTACCAATCACACTAGCAAGACCAGAGATATCACCGCCTTCTGCCATTGCTTCTAGTTCTGGCGTTGCTGCTTGACCCGTTCTGAACATTTGAAGCTCAGAACCATGTGCGGCAACAATAAGAGGCGTAAAGTAGATGCCTTTGGTTGCGTTTGTCACGGTGATTTCCAATTCCGCCGCATTCACTGATGCAGAGCCTAGCGCCATAGCGACTGAAGTCATGACGAGTCCGAGTTGGGTACGTTTTTTCATTGTGATTCCATCCTTTAATGAGGGTTGAACTACCCAAGCCCATGTGTACGGCTTTACTTCTTTGTTCGTGACTTGAGTAGGTTAAGCATTACGTTTCGAACGTTTTGCGTTCTTGCCTCTAAGAATGACGAGCAAATCTATCAGCAACTTCATCGAATTCTCATAAAATTCTCACAAGTTCTGTACGAATTCTGTCAGCAGCACTTTTTTACTCTTAATCAGGAGTTTACACTTCGCGCTTTCCCCTCCTACAATGCGGTATTCCCTGTTTAAATCACGATTCTCACCATGATTCATAACGTTCTGTCTGCCTACTATGGCGAAATCTACGGCATCGCTTTTTTCAACCACTACTTGAACCATTACGCCCAAAGTGAACAACAAACGCTGTGGCAAACCTTGATTGAAGTGGAAAAGCTCACCGCAGAAAAGCTCAAACCTGTACTGCTGACAAATGGCATGGATATCGAAAGTCGACACCAAGAGATGCTGGATAAAGGCTTGGCAGATGCAACCAAGTGGATTGGTTTGCCATGGCAAGAGTTGGTGGCGACTCTTCTGAAATGGGTAGAACCTTATGAGGTCAAGTATCGAGAGTGGCATGAAGAAGTGAAAGCTTCACAGCAGTATTCAATCGCTGAACGAGAAGCTATCGAGTTGATTGCAGACCACGAAACGGCCATTTATCACTGTTGGCAGCAATACCATACTGGTGAATCTGGCTTGCCTGCACTCAATGCATTTTTGGCAAAATATCGTTAAAGCGAGACGGTGACACTTGAACCTCGTGAAACCGTACCAGACAATATCGTTATTCCGCTGCGCAGAACTGAACAATTATGGTTAATCCAAAACTCATTGCCTTACTTCCTGATCTTGCTTCGTTTATCTTAGTGGTAAACGAGGGCAGTTTTACCGCTGCAGCCAAACAGCTTGGCGTGACGCCATCGGCTTTAAGTAAGTTGATCACACGGTTAGAACAAGCCCTCTCAGTGAAACTGTTCGAGCGAACGACTCGCAAGTTGATCATCACTCAAGCCGGGCAAAAGGTTTACGACCAAAGCATCGCCATGGTGAATGCGGCGCAGCAAGCGGTTGAATTATCGGCTGAAGATCATGCCGAGCCCACGGGTGCACTCACAGTGGCTGCACCCGAAGCGTTTCTTAACTCGGTGCTTCAACCATTTGTGTTGCCATTCCTAGAGCGTTATCCAAATATTCAGCTTAAGCTGCGTGCAGCAGATGGTGAGATTGATCTTTTCCGCCAAGGTATTGATGTCGCATTTAAGCTCACCGACAAACCCGATGAGAATCTGGTACTCAAAGAGATCAGCAAGACCAATCTTGTTTTGTGTGCCTCTCCAGATTACCTTGCCAAACACGGTATGCCTGAGCACCCAACCGAGCTTGAGCAACACGACTGTATTTACCTTGCCGAGAACGACAAAGACAACATCTGGTCGTTCTTTAAAGAGGAAGCATTCCACTCCATTGCAGTGAGCGGGCGTTACGCCGTCAACCATTCTCAAATGCGCTTGAACGGGGTTAAGTCTGGCTTGGGAATTGGGATCTTCCATGACTTCGTGATCAAAGACGCGTTAGAGCAAGGAGAAGTGGTAGAGGTGCTACCGGATTGGATGATAAAGAGTAACTACCACGGCGCTATCGCGATGCAGTATGCGCAAACCAAATACATGCCTGCTCGTCTGCGCGTGTTTATCGACTTCGTTAAGGAGCATTTAGTCTCCGAGGACACTAACCATGCTTGAGGATACTAACCATGTTTGAAGAGGCTAACCATGTTTAATGCCATTCATCACGTCGCGATCATTTGCAGTGATTATCCAAGGTCAAAACGCTTTTACACCGAATTGTTAGGGCTAAAAGTCATTGCTGAAAATTATCGTAAAGCCAAAGACTCGTACAAACTTGACCTTGCTCTGCCTGACGGTAGCCAAGTTGAACTATTTAGCTTTCCGGACGCACCAGAGAGACCGAGCTTTCCTGAAGCTCAGGGGTTACGCCACCTTGCTTTTCAAGTGGATGATGTCGAGCATGTTAAAGAATATTTAGAGGCGAGAGAAATTGAGGTAGAGCCCATTCGCATCGATGAATTTACAGGCAAAGCGTTTACCTTTTTCAAAGATCCAGATGGCTTGCCGCTAGAGGTTTATCAACGCTAACTTTGGTGGGGCACGAGGAACTGGCGTTTCAAATCGTACACTTAGAGCCAAAAAAGTGTAGCTTTCAGAAATGACCAAGCTCAGTTGTGGAAGTATTGGTGTAGTTGGAAGTGAATCATGATGAAAAGTCGAAAAGTGGCTAAAAGGACAAGGTTTGCCTTTATGGCTGACGGCATTGTCACTTTCTTCGATTTGAACCAATTCAAAACCATTAAGCGTACATAGCGTCGCCCACACGCCCATGCTGTTACCATGAGCATTGATAACAGGCATCAGCGTCACTAGCACCCAACTTAGAGCACTAGCAAATAGCATGGAGCGATAAAAAGGAATTAATCTACGCATAACGGTGACTTAACAAATTTAATTCAGCGTAACTAATTCTGAGTGCTAGCTCAAAAACAGGATCAATAAGTG
Organism: Vibrio sp. Y10_XG_PY6; assembly: GCF_024181795.1. Classification (NCBI taxonomy): domain Bacteria; kingdom Pseudomonadati; phylum Pseudomonadota; class Gammaproteobacteria; order Vibrionales; family Vibrionaceae; genus Vibrio; species Vibrio sp. Y10_XG_PY6. Next base: position 353,548 of record NZ_JAMZAQ010000001.1, on the reverse strand, counting down.
GTTGCCACCTCACAGCTTTTCTTCAATAACGCAATTGACAGACACAAAAAAGCCCACCAAAACGGCAGGCTATTTTCATATTCTATTGTCAGCTTTTATCGCGATTAGCCGAACAGCTTACTCCAAATACTTGGGTTACGCTTGTCGTGGTATTCTTCACGTAGGCTATCAATTTCACGTAATTGTGCTTTCGCGTCTTGCAGGTTACCAGCGTCTAAGTCTGCCTCAATCTTGTCTAACGTTACCGTTAGTTTATTAAAGCCTTCTAAGTAGGTATCGAATTTCTCTGGTGGATAGTTGCCGCGCTTAGATTGCTCGACGATTGCTTGCAAGCTATCAATTGCAGACTTCATGGTTTCAACATCCGACGCTTCTGCCGCCTGTTTGAATTCCATCTTCATCTGCTTCATGTTTTGTTTTAAGTCAACCGCTTCTGCCATTGCGTATGTTGAGCCAAACGCAATCGCACACCCTAGGACTAAAGGACGTAACATTTTCACTTCTCCATTTATAGTGCCGAATTCTGTGTCGGCTTTATTTACCCAAGTAACCCACGCCATAAAAGGCGACAAACTAGCTTAGTTGAGTATTTCCGGGTCTCAGTGTAAAGCAATCTTACGCCAGGTGCATACCTAAAATGTAATCAAGTTTATGCGTTGCGAATGTCGTCATACTCTGGAATTGGCTTACGGCCTCTCAGAGCTAAGAAAGACAAAAACTGCTGAGCGGTGTGAGTAATCACTTTTTTGCTATCGATACCCACTTTATCCATTAGCTCTCCAACCAAATCCAGATTACCAACATCATGACAGAAATGCGCATCACTTCCCGTTGTGAAGAAGACACCGAGATCTTTACCGATTTGTGCAATCTCGTGGCAACGGTCTACGCTACCCACTCGGCTATTCCCTTTTAGCGTGGTGTTATTGATTTCAATCGCAACATTATGCTCTTTCGCGCACGTTAAAACGGCCTGAAAATCAAAGTCGAAATTTGGATTCCCAAGATGGCCAAGCGCATCAATACGACCGCTTTGAATCACATTAATGAGCGCTTCCGTATGAGTTTCTTTGTTTGCAGGACGAAAAACAGGTTCATGGAAACTTGCAATAACCCAATCTAGGTTACGATCGACACTCAGCGGAATATCGATGTCGCCTTCGGTATTAAGAATGTTGGATTCCACACCCCGAATGATCGCGATACCGTCTAAAAATCGAGGCAGGATTTTTTGGTTGGAGAAAAACCAGTAATGCGGCGCGCCCGGCATTGATTCTGCGTGATCGGTCGTACAGAACATATCCAAGCCGTTCTCTTTCGCCAATTTTGCATTTTCAATCAAGGTGCTGTACGCATGACCACTGGCGTACGTATGTGTATGGGTATCAACTTTAAATTCCATCATCCACTCTCTTAGGTGCGCTATCTTGCGTGCTATTGTATACCTACACGTGACGTACCGTCAGCCCAAGATGAGTATCAGACTTAAGCTTGCTCCTCACTGATGGCTTTTATTAGGGGCAACGCTTTTTCCCATCCGTGATTAAACATAGAAACAAAGTCGCTGTGCGTATAAATGGTGACATTGAGTAACAAACGATCACTGTTGGTGTCGATCTGATAGATCTCTCGTGATCCAATCCATTTAGATGCTAAATCTCCATCCAATTGCTGCCTATTATCCGGATTAAAAATGGCAATGTGATGAAATTCAAGATGCTGTTGCGGTTGCACGATATCGATAGTCGCTCGCGTTCCGCCCATATCGGGATCAAAAAAAGTGATGTCTTGCCCTTCTTCCCATATCCCATCAAATTGAGACTGGGGTGAGAAAGCCTGTGCCCAGCGTTTGTATAACTCAGCATCGGTTAGCACTTCCCACACCCGTTGCGGTGTAGCTGAAATCTCAACGTAATAATTTAGCGTAAGCATTATTTCTCTCCCTGAACCTTTCTTGACGCTAGTTCATTGTCAGAAAAAATCAAACCTCACCTCTGATTTGCCTTACTTAATCCTCTATTTTCCGACAGGCTAAGAAGTTCTCGCTTGTAACCTACCACCACGATGCGCCGTAAAGCGAACCCAACATGTGTTCAGTATGGTTGCGAGCACGATTAAACTCATCCCGATAATTTGGCTTTGACTCATTCGGTCATCGAAAAACGCACTCTGCCAAACCGCGGTGAACAGTAGGTTAGTAAAAATAAGTGGTGCAAGTTGAGAGCCGCTGCTTGCCAGTTGATACGCTTTGGAGCGGAAAACTTGGGTGTTAATGATCATCAGGGACATCACACCGAGCCACAGCATATTAGAAGAAACAGTAGATTCCATCACATTGGCTTTGAGGAAAACATCGATGTCGTTAAACAACGTTAGCGGTAACAGAAATACGGCAGCAAACCCAAACGCCCAAAAGTTGATTTCTAATGGCGACATATCAGTTTTACTCACTTTATATAGCGTAAGCTGAGAGCCGGAATTGAAGAGTCCACCAGCTAGACCGAGTAATAAATCCGAGCGCCAAGTAAACTCCCCACCAACTCCCGCCAACATAACCACTCCAGTAAACGCCATTACTAAAGCCGCCAATGTTGAAACGCGAATGTGGCCTCCCATAAACAGCTTTTCAACCAAAGGAATAAATAATGGGCCAGTGGCAAACAATACCACCCCTTCTACCAGCGTTAACGTTTGTAGTGACGCGATGAAACACAACTGTGATAAGCCGATACAGAAGGCGCGAAGCAAAATCGGTTTTAACGTCCCCGCTTTAGGAAAGGTAAGATTTTTGAAACGAAGTAAGACAAGCAAAATAAGTGCAGGAGCCAAAAAGCGTAAGAAACTAAACAGTGTGACGGAAAGTTCACCTGTCAACTGCTTTGCTAACAACCCAGTAACAGATAAGCTTAACGTAGACATCAGCATGAAAAGAATAGATTTATTTACTGCATTCATTCGATACTCCTTAATATATGGAGTATTTTATGAGATATCACTTATTGTAAATAGCGAGTAATATTAACCATTAATGTAAGAAAAACTTACAGGCTAACTTATCTCTCATCATGTTATGGTTTCTAAAATATGCGTAAATTAGTCCCTCTAAAATCCATCTATGCATTTGTCGCTGTGGCGGAATCTGGCAGCATGACAGAAGCAGCGCAGATATTAAGTGTGAGTCATTCGGCGGTGAGTCAGGCGATAAAATCACTGGAGACTCAGGTCAACAAACCTCTGTTTGATCGCGTAGGCAGACAAGTTCAACTTAATGCTGACGGTAAAAAATATTATCGAAAGGTTGCGCCAGCTTTAGAACAAATTGTCGATGCCACAGAAGCGCTAATCCAAGACCAAAACTTGCAACGTATTACGCTTAATATGGTGAATTCCTTGGCGCTGCATTGGTGGATTCCGCGAATGTCGAGTTTACAGGACTTTGCTCCGCAATTAGACGTTCGTTTATCCAACCTGTCTGGCAGGTTTAATCTAGAACAAGAAGGCATCGACGCAGCACTCGTGCATGGAAACACCGAGGAATGGCAAGATTATTACTGTGAAAAGCTCAGTGAAGATGAACTGGTTTTGGTGTGTAGCCCTGAATTGATAGCTAAGACGAATGACTCAAATATCGCTCAACTGTTAAAGCAGTATCCCATCATTGAAGTCACTAACGAACGAAGAAAAAATGACTGGAACGTGTGGCAGAATGCGACTGGCATCCTGCGACCTAAAAGCAAAAAACCAATCACTTTTAATATGTCGATACAAGCCGTGCAGGCGACGACTCGTCGTTTAGGCTTATTGGTGACTCATCGCTTGTTTGTGAAAGATGACATCAAATATGGCCAGTTAATCGAGCTGGGTAAACCCGTCATTAATCCTAACCAACAGTTTTACTTTGTTTGCCCACCACACAAGCTAAAGCTGGAATCGTTTCACCTTCTGCGCTCGTGGTTGCAACAATCATTCAATTAAAGAAACCTTTTGTTAAGCACATTCATTGAAAAATTAGTATAAAGTTAGAAAGAGCACTTTTCATCCAAGGATGGTTTATGAAGCGGTATCAAATATGGTTAAGCGTACTCTGCCTCGCAGTACCCATGAGTGCAGTCGCTGAAAGTGAAGACGCTCATTCAGAGCAAGGCATCTCAACGGCAATCATAGGCGGCCAGCAAGCCACTCAAAATCAATTGCCCTTTTTCGCACGACTCATTCTACACAAAACTGGCGCTAATCAATTTGCCAACATCTGTGGCGGCACGATTGTTAATGACCGCTTCATTTTAACCGCCGCTCACTGTGTAGAGCCGAGTGTTTTTTCTGACGGATGGACAATCAATGATCTGCGAGTCTTAGTAAAAAACCCGACAATGAACGATGTGTTTGTTGAGGAATTCAAAGATGTTCGCTCTATCACTATTCATCCAAATTACGAGCCTAGTGATTTATGGATTAATGATATCGCCGTACTTGAACTTACCCACCCGATCACCGACAACGTTCAATCCATTACGTTGCCGCAAGATTTTGGTGATTACAGCAGCCAATCGGTTTATCAGATATTCGGTTTAGGGCAAACCTCGACCAACGATGAAAATGGACCAAACTATTTGCGATGGGCGGAAGTAAAACCACTCACCGATGCGCAATGTGCTTCTTTAGTGACGGGGTTTAATGCTCAAGAAAGCTTATGTGCCAATGGGTTTCCTGAGCGCAGTTATACCGGTATTTGCAGCGGTGACTCTGGTGGCCCTCTCACCTATCAAGACAACAACGGAATGTATCAACAAATCGGTATTGTAAGCTATGGTTCTTCTGTTTGTGAATCCGCTGCGATTCCGAGTGTGTTTACTGAGGTTCTAAATTACACAACATGGATTGAAGCCCAAACCAGCTCGGGAGTGAAAACGCGTTACAATGCTCTCTTAGCAAGCACAGAAGATTATCATAGTGAAGGTGATTCCGGCTTTGAACCAGAAGATACCAACACATCTGGCTTTGAGGATAATGGCAGTAGTGGTGGCGCACTTGGCGCAGGGATGATCATACTTGGAGGCTGGTTTGGTTGGCTAAGACGCCGCAGAAATTATTCGCGCTCCAAAGAGCTTCGATAAGACATCATAATATCTTGCGCTTAACACGAGAGTTGATGATGTCTTCTATTATTTTTTGCTCTTTTTTCGCTTTTTCATAATTTTGCTTAGTACGCCATCGTTCGAGCACTTTTTCTAACCCTTGAACACGAGCGTGTTTGTGCTCCAGCGTTTTTTGTACAGACGCGCATTCCGCTTGCATGACGGCTTGTTCATGCTCATGGTGGCGAAGCATTTTTTGCAGCATTTGATCGACACGATTAAAGTTCATCAGCGCTGCGCTTGTCAGTGTTGGAACAGTTCTGGTTGATTGTCCCGCATGGCCTTTCAATGCTGACAATTGTTCCAACTGCATTGAAAGATGGGAGTGACGTTGACGCATGGCATCAAGTTGTTGACCCACACGATCACGTTGCTTTTCTTCCATTTGTTGCAGCTTACCCACTGCTTTTAACTTGGATTTCATCTCAACGATACCACTCCCATTTGGTTAAGCACTTTGAAAAAGCTGCGCGAGCTCGGTCAAACTGGTTGGGTAATCCACTGACTCATTGGCTGCTTGTTGTAAATACGCACGTAAGTTTGGATACATAGCAACAGATTGATCTAATTCAGGATCTTGCCCCGGTTGATAGCCTCCTAACGGCAGCAGTTCTTTCACCTGAAGATAGTTGGAGTACATCTGGCGGAAATTATTCGCGATCGTGCTATGCGCCTCCTGTGTACAGGTACTCATACAACGGCTGATAGACGCATTAATATCAATGGCAGGATAGTGCCCTTGCTCGGCAAGTTGACGCGATAATACAACGTGCCCATCTAAGATAGCACGCGCAGAATCCACGACAGGATCTTGCTGGTCGTCCCCTTCCGCCAACACGGTATAAATTGCGGTTAGGCTACCGTGCTGATTTTCACTGTTGCCCGCACGCTCAAGGAGTTGCGGTAACACGCTGAAGACAGAGGGCGGATAACCGCGAGATGCCGGAGGCTCGCCAAGCGAAAGAGCGATTTCACGCTGTGCCATGGCGTATCGAGTGAGAGAGTCCATCAACAACAGAACATCTTTGCCTTGGTCTCGAAAATACTCGGAAACGCGATGACAAAGCAGTGTGGCTCTTAACCTCATCAGCGGGGATTCATCAGCAGGAGCTGCGATGATAATCGCCTTCTTGCGCGCCTCTGGGGTTAAGTTTCGTTCGATGAACTCGCGTACCTCTCGGCCTCGCTCACCAATAAGACCGACCACAATCACATCGGCTTCGGTGTTTTTGGTGATCATCCCCATTAAAACACTTTTACCGACACCACTGCCCGCCATTAAGCCAATGCGTTGACCTTTTCCGACGGTCAAGAGTCCATTGATTGCGCGCACCCCAACGTTGAGTGGGGTATCAACAGGACGTCGCTTCAATGGGTTAATCGGTTTTGGTTCAAGTGAAACACGATCTCCCCCTTTAAGCGGTGCCCCGTCATCCAACGGCTCACCTAAACCATTCAGCACTCGCCCTAACCACTGAGCACTTAACTGCACGGTACTGTCACCGTCCAGAGGAATAACTTTCGCACCAGCAAATAAGCCACCTAAGCGCCGAATAGGCATTAGGTAAGCAATAGTGTGCTCAAAGCCCACCACTTGCGCTTCGATCATGTCGCCTTCTGCGGTTTCTACGAGACAGCGCTGCTCCAGTTTAAACCGGCACCCAACGGCTTGTAACATTAAGCCGTTTACTTTAATCAAGCGCCCTGTCACGCGAGCAACAGGGATTGAATCGAGCGAAGCCAATGCTTCGCTCAAACGCTCACTCAATAGCTCATGGCTTAAGGTATTACTCATGCTCTGATTCTACCTGCGGAATACTAACTTCATCCAAAAGGTGTTGTTTTACATTGTCCATACAGGCTTCTAAACGAGAGTCGCAACTTGCATCCGCCTCTGCATCATCGGTCACTAGTTGGCAGCCACCAATCGGAAGTTCCGTATTAGCCACCAGCTTCCAAGATTGTGGCAGATCAGCATTAATGTGAGTAATTCGTTCTAAATCCTGCGGATTTAAATGCACGGTTACGGTTTCCGCTTTGCCTGGCATGGCAGACAATGTCTCATCCACCAAGGCAAGGATCTGTTGAGGCATTAAAGTGAGCTCAGCACGAATCACTTGCTGAGCCACTTTTTGTACCAGCTCACAAATCATATGGCGTTGCTGTTGCTCTTTTTCGTCTTGCCAGCGAGACAGCGCATGAAAGAGCTCGTTCACGGGTTTCGCCGCCTCTAGAAAACTCTGTTTTCCTGACTGCTCACCAGACACAAAGCCTTTTTGGAAGCCTTCTTTTTGCCCATCTAGTAGACCTTGTTGCTTACCCTGCTCGATACCTTGACGTAAGCCTTCCTCATGCCCTTGTTGTAAACCTTGTTGAAAACCGGCTTCAAGCTGCTGTTGAATATCAACTTGCGGCTCTTGCCAACCTTGGTTATCTAGCCCGAATTCGTCTTCTATAGCCTTAGGCTGCGCCAAAGGCGGAAAACGGTGCAAACGGTATCCACTCGGCGGCAGTCGCATCGTACTTGATTTTGTCTCTACCATGACGTTACTCCACCGTTGGCTCTTCATAAAGAAGCAACTGAACTTCACCAGATTCATCCAATTCACGCACCATTTGCATGATGTCTTGACGCGCTTTTTGAACACGACTTAGCGCAACAGCCCCGCGCGCTTCCATATCGTCTTCCAGTGCTTTCACCATACGCTGAGGCATAGAACGTTTAATGGCTTGCTGTAACGTAATTTCTGAACCTTTAAGTGCAACTGCCCACAATTCTAGTGGGATCTGCTGCACCAGCATGTCCATGGTTTCTTCACGCTGACGACCAAGAACCATAAAGTCGAACATATTCTCTTCAATGGCATTAACGACATCTTCATCATGCAACTTCAGCATTTCCATCAACGACCCGCGATCACCTTCAAAGCGGTTAATGATGTCAGCAGCTTGCTTGACACCAGATAGCGGTGTGCTTTGGCTCGCAGATACTTTTTCAATGCAGCGCTCAACGAGCTCGTGCAAATCAATAGCAACTTGATGATCGATGTCTTGCAGCTGAGCAATTCGGAACAAGATTTCGTCATGGTAATCTTGTGGCAGGTGCTTCAACACCGCTGAAGAGCTATCGGCTGGCAAATAGGCAAGAAAAATCGCTTGCATTTGCGGGTGCTCATTCACAATGAAACGAGCAAGCGTTTCTGCTTCCACCCACTGTAAGCGCTGCATATTGTTGCGAATTTCATCACCATACAGCGTATTCAGCAGCCCTTTTGCCAAATCATTACCCAATGCTTTACGTAGTGTATTGGACAAATATTCTTTAGAAGCTCCACGAATGCCACTGTGCTCACGAAAGTCTTCAAAGAAAGTTTGAATAACGCCGCGAGCGGAATCGCTCTTAATGCCATTCAACTTCGCCATTGCACGAGTCACCCGCTGGGTTTCATCACGGCTAAAGTGCTGTAAAACCTTCGCAGCGGCATCCTCGCCCATGCCTAATAGCACGAGCGCGGTTTGTTCTACATAACTAAGCGTCTGCTTTGATGGAACTGTGTTCATTGATGTTTACCCATTGTTTCAGTATTTCGGCTACGCGCTCTGGCTCTTCATTGGCAATAAGCTGTAGGTGTTTCAATTGAATCTCTAGTGGCGAACCGGCTGGAGGCAGCATGTCGCTGTTTACATCTAAACCGGAAGAGGCTGAGATACCTTTTTCTGATAGACGGCGATCAAGCACTTCTTCATGCTCACGCTCTTCACGCGTTTGCAGGTTGTCGTAATCAGGCTCTTCTTGCGGCTCTGCAAAGTCTAACTCTGGTACTGGCTTATCAACGCCTGTGAGGTGCATGATCAATGGGCGTAGTACGAAGAAGATCATCGCCAAGCCTAACAAACCACCGATAACGTAACGTATTGGCTGCTGTACTGTGGGGTCTTGCCACCACGGCAGCGCAGGAGGCGCATCAATTTCAATTGGAGTAAAGTTGAAACTCATCAAGCTTAAGCTGTCGCCTCGTGCCGCAGAAATACCGACAGCATCCATGATCATATTTGAAATCTGCTCTTTATCTGCTTCACTCCAAGCAACACCATCCGGAGAGGCTTTCGAGTTCAACAGTACCGACACGCTCATTTTCTCAATTTGACCTTGTTGGTATTGAGTACGACGAACACTACTCCCCACTGCATACTGACGGTTTACTTCAGAGCGTGCGTTGGTGTTTTGGCTGTCGTTCGTTTCTACTTCTTCACCAGTTACCGGCGGTTGGTTGCTTAGAGAACCTGGTACGCCTAGCGCAATTTGGTCAACTGAGTTGTTGTGAATGGTGTGCTCGTTACGTACGACAGGTGCGTTATCCAAAATCTCTTGCGTTTCTTCAACTTGGCTAAAGTCCATATCAGCAGCGACTTGCACACGGAAGTTACTCGGACCCACAATTGGCGTAAGCATGTCTGCTGCGCGTTGAATGATCTGCTTCTCAACGTTCTTTTGATATTCAAGATATTTTGCGTTGACTTTACCTGCTTCCGCCGAAGCAACATCAGCACTGAGTAAACGGCCATATTGGTCGATAACAGATACAAATTCAGGCTTCATCGCCGTCACGCTACCAACCACTAAGTTGATGATTGCTTCAACTTGCTCAGACTTGAGGTCTTCGCCAGGTTTCAGCTCAAGCATCACTGACGCTGAAGGGTTCTCGCTGTTTTGACGAACAAATAAGGTTTGACGAGGAATAGCTAAGTGAACACGCGCATTCGCCACTGAATTCAGAGACATGATAGTGCGTACTAACTCACCTTCTAAACCATGACGGTAACGCGCCGTTTCCATAAATTGGCTTGTACCGAGAGAGCTGTCTTCTTTAAGCGAATCCAAACCTGTCGGCAGTTTGGCTTTAACACCTTTTGACGCAAGCAACATGCGAACTTTCGCAACTTCGCCTTCTGGCACAAGAACTTGGCCATTTTGCTCTTGCATACGGTAGCTCACACCTTCACTTTCTAATACCGAGACAATCTCTCCGATATCAAAACGTTCTTGTTGGCTATACAGTGGACGGAAGCTTTGTGAGGAACTCCAAAGAGCGACCACAATGATTGCCGCAACAATCGCAGCGAGTACGGCAGATAACACTAGGTTTCTCTGGCTACTCGACCAGATTTGCTTCAGCTTCGTTGTTACATCGTCCATGCTATTCGCAGTAGAAAATGTCTGTGCTGAGCCGGAGGTCATGGCTGTATTTCCGGCGACTTGGGGGGTTAGTTCTGACATGAATTACACCGGCATCTTCATAATATCTTCAAATGAGGTCACGACTTTGTTGCGCACTTGCATCAAAGCATTAAATGATAAGCTGGCTTTTTGGCTAGCGACCATCGCACCAACTAGGTCATCACTTTTTCCTGTTTCTACGGCCGTCATTTTTTGACTAGCCACTGATTGATGTTGATTCACTGTATCCAACACATTTGTCATCGCTTGTGAGAACGATAATGGTGCGTTTAGTGATTGTTGATCTAAAGGATTTGCACTCACGATAAACTCTGGCGGCTGCACTTGTGCCTGCATCGCCTGCATTTTTGACAACATAAGTTGCTCTGCCGAGACCGCATGAGTAGGTTGACTTGCCATCTATTTTTTCTCCTATTAGGCAGCCGAGCCTAGTGCCGACTGTAAATCAATACCATGTTCTCGCATGGCTGCGAGCTTGTAGCGTAGCGCTCGAGTAGAGACTCCAAGCGCGTTTGCGGTTTTCGTTCGGTTTCCACCAAACTGACGTAATTTTTCTAAAATAAATTGATATTCGGCCTGCTTCTTCGCTTCTACATGACCAAAGCTTGAAGCTGGCTCAGCGGATGGAACTGGCGCAACAAGTTCAATAGGTAGCATCAGATCATGGGCAGTAATGTAGTCACCATGACGCATGACCAATGCACGCTGAATGACATTTTCCAACTCGCGAATATTGCCTGGCCAGTGATACTGACTCAGTGCACTGATCGCATCTTGGGATAGATGACAGCGACTGCTATCTTGATACTTTTCAATAAAGAATTGGCTGATCGGTAAAATGTCTTCTTTTCTTTCACGCAAAGGCGGCCAGTGCAGAGGCAAAACATCCAATCGATAATAAAGGTCTTCACGGAATGCGCCTTTTTGAACTTCTTCACGTAAGTCTTTATTGGTTGCCGCAATAACACGAATATCAAGCTTCACCGCCTTGTGGCTGCCTACGCGTTCCACTTCACGCTCTTGAAGAACGCGTAATAACTTGGCTTGAACTGCAGGGGACATTTCACCGATTTCATCTAGCAAAATCGTCCCGCCATTCGCTTCTTCAAACTTACCGCTTTGAGAGTTAGTCGCTCCTGTGAAGGCACCTTTGACATGACCAAATAGAACCGCTTCTAGCATCGACTCTGGAATGGCGGCGCAGTTAACCGCCACAAATGGACCATCAATACGTGGAGAGTGCTCATGCACATATCGAGCCAGCACTTCTTTACCCGTTCCCGATTCGCCTGTAATTAACACACTGGCGCTGGTGCAAGCGGCACGATGCGCCAATTGCAGTACCTGCTTGCTTCGCCAAGATTCCGCAACAATGTTGGCCATTGGCTTACCTAACGCTTCAACGCGCTTCAGTAAATTAAGCAGCTGATTCGCTTCAAATGGGCGTAATAGATAATCGGTTGCTCCCGATTTCATCGTCTCAGCCGCCAAGATTCCCTGCTCTTGATCGACAATAGCGATAACAACACCAGAGTTACGTTGCTTTTGGTGGCAAGCAACAAACTCGCGGACACACATGTCCGGTAAAGTAGAGCTCACAAGAGTGATTTCTGCTCGCTCTTCAAGTAATGCGCCTCGGCCAGTACGAGTGTGTTTTGCGGTGTAACCTGCATTTTTCAACACATCCAATACTGGTTGAGCAAGAGCTTCATTCGGCTCAACCAACAAAATTTTCGTTTTCGTCATCATTGAACCTTAACTTTCGTTTGTTGATTTTGTTGTTGTACATCAGGGTGGTGTTTCACTGCCGTTCGCTCGTTATCTCTAACTAGGCGCAACGTTACACGTCGATTTTTCGCTTGGCCCTTCGTCGAACTATTGCTGGCAATTGGGTAACGAGAACCATGCGCTCTTGTTTCGAGCATCGATTTATCAATACCAAGTTCAACTAAGGCCTCGGCAACTTGCTCTGCTCTAGTACGTGATACTGAAAGGTTCGCCAAACTAGAACCAACGTTATCGGTGTGGCCATCAATTAAAATCTTGGTCACACGATCATCAACAGATACATAGCTATTTAACGCTGCGAGCGTTTCTTGCTGCTTACGACTTAGCGCCTTCTGACCAAAGTCAAAAGACAGAACAAGATTTCGTGCCTCTGAAAACGAAAGCTTAGGCAAACGCGCTCGACAGGCATTAAATGACTTGAGCGCGTTTTGAATTTGAATAGTCGGAATCACAACCTCCGACAAAGAGGAAGCATTACTTCCCTTTAGTGACAACGTCACCCAATTACCAGTAGCAATTGAATCCATGAGTTCATCAGCACCTTTGCTGAAGACAAATCGTTGGGATGGCTTAGTAAAATCAAGGGTGGCAAACTCTTTTCTATAAAGCTCACTAGACCATGGGGCACTTTGACTTATTAGAGCAATCGTTTTCCATTTATTATTTTCATAATGTATATCGGAAATAAAATAAGTTTTATTGTTAGGTTCCGAACGGAAATAAAACTTCCCATACGGCGTTCTTGAGTGCAATAAGTTGCATTCAAAGTTGTTTCCTTTATATGTCCACTTTGAAAGGTCCATGGGGATGGTCACAACCTCACCTGAATATGTCACCTTAGACACTAGCAAACTGACAAAAATAAATATTTTACAATTTATTAAACCGTTAGGGCTCATGTATATCTTACAATTCCATGACCTTATCAATTTAATTAAATATGCCACTAAGCCGTGATAACTGGCATAGCTAATCATGTTAATTACCTATTCTGAATATTGAAACTGGTTACAAAATACTCACAAGAGCATAGCCAAATCTTTAAAATCAAGATTTAAGCTTTAAAAACAATGTCTTATATTTTAATTATCTAAATTAGCCGTTACACCATGAAGATGGTTTTAAAAAGTTAATAACAACTAAAAACGCTTAATATTTTTATATTTTCTTATTAAGCAATTTATAAAGGAAACTAACCCTTTTTAAATTTTATTAAAAGATTAAGACTATATGCTCAAGGCAACATGTGAACTAAAGTCACAATCTTAGAGTTTGAAACTAAAAGATCATTAAAATTTCTGTGTAGACTACACGCCATTAAGTTAAAACAGTTTCGATTGTTAACGCACGGTAAAATATAAATGGAAAATAGAGTTAGCGAGCCTATTTCTGATATTCAACTACTTGATGTAGAATTATTAGGCAAACCTATTCATATCATTCGTGAAAAGCTTGAAGGCTTGATTTCAGAGTCTTGTTCCAGCCTTACGATTGAATTACAAAATTGGCTCAGTACGAGTAAAGTGGAAGCTAGCTTAACCTCTGTAGACTTGCATCGCTTTACACCGATAAAAATGGATAAAGACCAAACGTCAACCTATCAACACCAAGAGGGCGGCATGGTATTTGTTCATGGAGATGCTCACACGTTAATAAAACTGGCGGATCGGTTCTATGGTGCCAGCACTGAGCGTTCAGCAACAACACTGACAGCAAGTGACCTCCGCTTACAAGAGCGAATCAGTCGTATCATTATTGGTTGGCTTGCACCAGGTGAGATGTGGGAAATGGGTGAGTACGAAGCGCCCCGAGGGATTGGAATTAACGTGCAATTAAACATCGCGTTTGACGATCACCAAGGCTCAATTCATCTCAAACTAGATAGCCACCTTATTCAAACACTGATCGAGCAGCTTGAACTGCAGCCCGATACGGATTTGCACCAACCATTCTGTCGCTCTTTAGAGACAACGCCTGTTCGACTGAATGTTGTTTTAAGTAAAAAGAAGATGCCGTTGAGCGACGTTGTTGGCTTACAACCTAACGATATTTTACCAATTGAGCTTCTTAATACGGTTCCAGTCAGCATTGGTAACCAATCTTTATTTACAGGTCGTATTGCTGAGCAAGACGGCCAACTTGTTTTGATCTTTAACCCTGATAAGGAACCGCAGCGATGAGCGAAGCGCCAGAAACGAATGCATTCGACGCAGAAGAATTGAACTTTGACGACTTTCAATTAGAAGACTTTGAAGCTGAAAGTACGCTCCAACAAGAACCAGCAACTGCGGAACGTGATCTTAGCTTTTTCAAAAGTATTCCCGTCACTGTCACGCTGGAAGTTGCAAGCAAAGAAATCCCACTTGGGGACTTAATGAAAGCCGGAGAAGGCACGGTTATCGAACTTGAAAAGCTCAATGGTGAGCCTTTAGACGTAAAGGTAAACGGCTCTCTAATGGGTCACGCTGAAGTCGTCGTCGTTAATGATAAGTACGGACTTCGTCTGATCGATGTACATGACTCTGCATTGAGTGGCGTTGGTCAATAATCTTAGGTAGGCATCACAATGAAAAATCTGAGCGCTTGGCACCGTTGGTTACCTCTTTTGGTACTGGTGTCACTTTTGTTTGCTTTCCCAACCATGGCGGCAGACAACGGCTTAACTATCTTGTCCGTTTCTGATGGCGACACACAGCAAGAATACAGCGTTAAATTGCAAATTCTGTTGTTGATGACGGCGCTCAGTTTTCTTCCAGCATTCATTCTGATGGCAACGAGCTTTACTCGGATTATCGTCGTCCTCGCGATTTTGCGCCAAGCCCTTGGTCTTCAACAAAGTCCTCCTAACCGCGTATTGGTTGGGATTGCTTTGACATTGACCTTGCTGATCATGCGACCTGTTTGGAGCGATATTCATGAAAATGCATTTCAACCGTATGACAATGGTGAAATCACGCTAATACAAGCATTCTCTGTAGCAGAGAAACCAGTGAGAGAGTTCATGCTGGCACAAACTCATCAAAGCTCTCTTGAGCAAATGCTGCGTATTGCCAATGAACCGCTCGACCAAAAGGTTGAAGATATTTCGTTTGCGGTTGTCTTGCCTGCGTTTGTCATCAGTGAACTAAAAACCGCCTTTCAAATTGGCTTTATGCTCTTCATCCCCTTCTTGGTTATCGACTTAGTTGTCGCCAGTGTGCTCATGGCAATGGGTATGATGATGCTATCACCTTTGATTGTTTCACTCCCTTTTAAACTGGTGGTGTTTGTACTCGTGGATGGCTGGGCAATGACGGTTGGCACGTTATCTGCCAGTTTCGGTTAAATAGGAGCATGCTATGACCCCTGAACTAACCGTAACGTTATTTTCCGATGCAGTATGGCTGATCATTCTGATGGTTGCGGTACTGGTTGTTCCTGGCCTAATTGTCGGTTTGTGTATCGCCGTTTTCCAGGCCGCCACACAAATCAACGAGCAAACACTCAGCTTTTTACCACGTTTGCTCGTTACGCTATTGATGGTGATTTTTGCGGGTCATTGGATGCTCCGAAAAATCATGGAACTGTTTGATTTCTTATTCCACAACATACCAGGGATGATTGGCTAATGGCCATCACATTTGCAGAGCTCTCAGCGATACTCGGTCAACTCTGGTGGCCGTTTTTTCGTGTGGGAGCCGTATTTATTTCGATGCCCTTCTTTGGTGATGCAATCATTCCCGTTTGGATCCGTACCTTACTGGCACTTTCGATCGTCGTGATTACCGCACCATTGATGCCACCAATGCCACAAGTCGAATTATTCTCCATGACGTCTCTATTCCTTGCTTTTGAGCAAGCGATTTGGGGCGTGATGTTTGGGCTAATTTTGCACATGCTCTTTAACGTTTTCACCATGCTTGGTCAGGTCGTTTCTCTGCAAATGGGATTGGGTATGGCAATGATGAATGATCCTATCAACGGACTTTCTGTCGCCATTTTGGGCCGCATATTTCTTATATTTTCAACCTTGTTATTTCTCGCGCTAGAAGGACACTTGCTCGTCATTGATATCGTGATTCAAAGTTTTGTCGTGTGGCCGGTCGGTTCTGGCATCACATCGCTTTCTCTGCAAGGCGTTGTAAATATTTTCGGTTGGATGTTTGCCTCTGCTTTAGCACTAGCGTTGCCTGCTATTGTTTCAATGCTCTTAGCCAACATCAGTTTTGGTGTGATGAATCGCGCCGCCCCCTCACTCAACGTGTATGCGTTAGGCTTTCCAATGACGATGCTTCTTGGCCTGTTCAGCGTATTAATTTCAGTATCTGGTGTGCCGGGTCGCTACACCGCGCTTGTGCACGACACCATCAGACACTTGAGTAACTTTATGTTGGGGGGCGCATGAGCGATCAATCGTCTCAGGACAAAACTGAAAAAGCCTCGCCGCAGAAAGTAAAAAAAGCACGTCAGGAAGGACAAATTCCTCGAGCAAAAGAGTTTACTACTGCGGTGATATTTCTAGCGGTAGCGCTCTACTTTTACTCTCAGCTCAATAGCATTTGGGAAAGTATGTCAGGTATTTTTCGCTACAACATGATGCTGACGCGAGCCGACCTAGAAAACCCTAAACAGCTTGTCGAGCAATTAGGACAAAGTTTAGCGGTAATCATCGACATGTTATTACCGTTGTTTACCGTCATTATTATCGTGACCTGTGGTAGCAGCCTTGTACTAGGCGGTTGGATGTTCCGTCCGGCGAACGTGATGCCAAAGCTGAGCAAAATTAATCCTTTAAGTGGGATAAAGCGCATTTTTTCGACACGCTCAGTGGTTGAGCTCTTAAAGTCCACATTCAAAGTAGCCGTTATTTTCGGCATCTTATATGGCTATTTAGACAACCACTTACAGCCTCTGCTAGGTATGCAAAACTTACCTTTAAGCCAAGGCTTTTCCCTCGTGATGTCTATTCTCTTTGAAGGCTTATTGTTGATGGGGTTTGCGTTGTTGTTATTTGGTGTTGTAGACATTCCCTACCAACGTTGGGAGCACCTAAAAGAGCTGCGTATGACCAAACAAGAGCTGAAGGAGGAATTCAAGAACAACGAGGGCCGCCCAGAAGTAAAGCAGCGAATCCGTCAAATTCAACAGCAGTTTGCACGCCGTAAAATCGATAAGATGGTACCAACGGCTGACGTAATCATCACTAACCCAACTCACTACGCTGTCGCTCTGAAGTACGAACCTTCACTTTCTGATGCTCCATTTGTGGTTGCAAAAGGCGTAGACGAAACAGCCATGCACATTCAACGAATCGCCCGAGAAAACAAGGTGGAGATCATCAACTCACCACCGTTGACTCGTTCGATCTATCACACCACGGCGATTGAACAAGCAATCCCAAGCCAACTGTACATTGCCGTGGCACATATTCTTACTTACGTTTTGCAATTGAAAGCCTTCCGTAAAGGTGAAGGAAAAGAGCCAACTCCTTTGCCTCATTTTTCGATTCCAAAACATTTGCAGCACTGATTAACCCGCGTTTATCCAAGGACACGAAAGTATGCTTAACCGGTTAAAACAACTTCAAACATCAACCAAAGGCTACATTGGCATTCCAATTGTCTTGCTAATGATTTTGGCAATGGTGATTTTACCTTTGCCTCCCCTGCTATTGGATGCGTTGTTTACCTTCAATATCGTCTTGGCAATCCTAGTATTGCTGGTCAGTACTACCGCAAAGCGACCATTAGACTTCTCAGTTTTTCCAACGATTTTGTTAGTCGCGACATTATTACGTCTTACACTGAACGTCGCTTCCACACGAATCGTACTCCTAGAAGGACATAATGGGGGGGATGCGGCAGGTAAAGTCATCCAAGCGTTCGGTGAAGTCGTTATTGGCGGTAACTACGTCGTTGGTATGGTGGTGTTTGTTATCTTGATGATCATCAACTTCGTCGTAATTACCAAAGGGGGCGAACGTATCTCTGAGGTGTCAGCGCGCTTTACTTTGGATGCCTTACCGGGCAAACAGATGGCGATTGACGCCGACTTAAATGCCGGTCTTATCGATCAGGAAACCGCTCGATTGCGTCGTAAAGAAGTCGCTAACGAAGCCGATTTCCATGGCTCGATGGACGGTGCCTCAAAGTTTGTGCGAGGCGATGCTATCGCTGGTTTGCTGATTCTGTTTATCAACATCATTGGTGGTATCAGCATCGGCGTCTTTGAGCATGGACTCGCAGCATCTGACGCCTTTAAAACATACGCACTACTTACAATCGGTGATGGCTTAGTAGCTCAAATTCCGTCACTTCTATTGGCAACGGCTGCAGCGATTATCGTTACGCGAATTAATGATAGCGATAATGGCATGTCGGAAACCATGCAAAAACAATTGCTGGCAACCCCGGCGACACTGTTTACCGTCGCAGGCATCATGGCTGTGATAGGCATGGTACCAGGCATGCCACATTTGGCCTTTTTTGCTTTCGCGGGTGCTTTAGCTTTCGCGGGTTGGCGTCAAACGAAAAAGCCCGTGCAAGACTCCCAAATCGAGGAGGTCGAAGCACTTTCACAAGCCATGCAAGAGGACGATACACCACTTACGTGGGAAGACATTCCTCATGTTCAAACGTTGTCGCTTTCCCTGGGTTACCGTCTCGTCCACCTAGTCAACAAAGAACAAGGTGCACCTTTATCACAGCGTATTCGCGGTGTGCGCCGTAACCTATCTGAACAAGTCGGCTTTTTATTACCAGAGGTGCGCATTCGAGACAACCTAAGCCTTAAGCCGAATCAGTATACAATTTCTCTCAATGGCGAAGTGATCGAACAAGGCTTTATCGAGCCAGAACGTTTGATGGCGATTGCAGTCGGCGAAACGTACGGTGAAGTAGATGGTATTTTGGGCAGTGATCCTGCTTACCAATTACCAGCAGTGTGGATTGAACATCAAGACAAAGCGAAAGCGCTGAACATGGGTTATCAAGTGGTCGATGATGGCACGGTCATCGCGACTCATATTAGCAAGATAATGAAAACAAACCTTGCTGAGTTGTTTACGCACGACGATGTTGAAGCCATGACGCAACGTTTGACACAGCAAGCACCGAAGTTAGCCGAAGCCCTAGCCGCAGCACTTAACCCTGCGCAGCAACTCAAAGTATATCGCCAGTTGTTACTAGACCAAGTGCCACTAAAAGATATTCGTACGATTGCTAACACAATGTTGGAATCCGCGGAAAACACTAAAGACCCGATTTTACTGGCATCTGATGTGCGTTGCGCACTAAAACGCACGCTCGTAAACCTGATTGCGGGACAGAAAAACGAATTAAATGTCTATGCTCTCTCTGATGAACTAGAACAAATGCTACTGACTTCGCTACAACAAGCACAATCTTCTGGTACAGTAATGTTAGACAGCTTCCCAATTGAGCCGAATATTCTTGGTCAGTTCCAACAAAACTTGCCACTGATAAGACAACAGCTCAAACAACAGGGATTACCTCCGATTCTTCTCGTTATGCCTCAGTTACGTCCACTTTTGGCTCGTTACGCACGCACATTTACGCAAGGACTGGCAGTATTGTCTTACAACGAAATTCCAGAAAACAAACAAATCAATGTGGTAGGAAACCTTGGTTAATCTTATTTCAACACATGCGATGTACGAACATTTGGTTGGTCTCGCAGTACAACATATCGTCACGGATGACGATCAATTAGTATTTGATGCTTTAAAGCACAATGACATTCAACACGCGTGCCAAGCCATTCGCGAGACTCAATCAGGAGAGGTAGAATTCCAACACCTGACGTTGAGATTTGGCACGCGTGGAGAACAAAGCGTCTATCAATTCGAACTCTCTGAACAAATGCAGTACTGCCTAGATTTGTTCAGTCTTTATCTCGCATTGCGACAAACACAGTTTCAGTTAGAAGCCTTTCACCCCGACTTAATCAGTAACGTCGTCGTGCCGATAAGAATTGACGCATTACTCTGGGAACCAGGTATATACTTTCTCGAACAGATGATTCAGTTTCACTCTTCCGCTTTTCAACATGTGATTCCTTCTCTTCAAGCAGACAAAACGCTATGCGCCTATGATAAAGTCTCAGCGCTGATAGAGAAGTTAAAAGAAAACGCCTACTCACTTTGGTTTGAAGTCGCGACATCACAAGTGAACTTCGAACGAGTCGCTGACTTTAGCCCCGATATGATCAAACTATCGGTCACATTAGAGGATAAAGAAGAAAGACATGCTTTCCTACCGATTGCTAAGTTCTTAAGAAAGCACAAATACCCTTGGGTAGCCGGGCGGGTAGCGAGCCAAACAGAGCTAAACCGCTACCGCTTGTTAGGGGCTAATTATTACTTTGGTTATTTCAGTGACATCCCGACCTCCCTCTCTTTTCAATCTTTTGGTGAGGAATGACAGAATCCTAACTATTAATCTTTATAAAACAGCGCGAATTATTCGCGCTGTTTTTTTATTTATAACGAAGAACGACAATATTGATAGATGACTGCTTCCCTGATTAAGTCAGGCTTATTCAGGTTATTTGATGTTATATCTGTATTTTCATGGAATACAAGTCACTAAAAATCATCAATTTTGATCTTTTTTAGGAATTTTTTAATTTTCAAATTAATCATTAAAGCTGACCGACCGCCTCTAGTTAGTGACTAGGGAATATCCCGAGGCCTGAAAGATATAGTGACTAACTAAGGAGACTAAGATGGCTTTATCAATGCACACTAACTACGCATCGCTTGTAACTCAAAACACTCTGAACAACACAAGCGGTCTTCTAAACACCGCAATGGAACGTCTAAGCACAGGCTACCGTGTAAACTCAGCTGCAGATGACGCTGCTGGTCTTCAAATTGCTAACCGTCTAGAAGCACAAACGCGTGGTATGTCAGTAGCAATGCGTAACGCTCAAGACGGCATCTCTATGATGCAAACAGCTGAAGGCGCAATGGATGAGATGACTAACATCACATACCGTATGAACGACCTAGCAACACAGTCTTTGAACGGTTCAAACAGCGATAAAGACCGCGCGGCAATGGACGCAGAATTTAAACAGCTTACAGCTGAACTAAAGAACATCGTGGACAACACCTCTTTTGGTGGCCAAAAACTACTAGCAACTGGTGGTGGTTTTGAAGCTGGTGCAGTTACCTTCCAAATCGGTGCTTCTTCTGCTGAAACTCTAGATGTTGACGCATCTGCAAGCATCCAGAAAGTTGCAGCGACTCTTGCTGACGCAGCAATCACAGACGGTATCGGTGATACAACTAAAGCGAAAGCAGCTCTTGATAAAATCAGTGGCGCAGCTGGTCTAGTGGAAGATATCGGTGCTACTCGTGCTCAATTTGGTGCGAACATCAACCGTCTTGAGCACACTATGACTAACCTGGGTAACATGGTTGAGAATACTTCTGCTGCTAAAGGCCGTATCATGGACGCAGATTTCGCTGTAGAATCTTCAAACATGACTAAGAACCAAATGCTAATGCAAGCTGGTACGACAGTTCTGTCTCAAACTAACCAGCTACCTGGTATGGCAATGTCTCTACTTCGTTAATAACGAACTAGAAATAAAATATACCAAAATAAAAAGCCTCCCTATGGGAGGCTTTTTTATCACCTGCGAATATAAATATAGCTTTTATTCCCACGTTGCTCTTCCGGTACTCTAAAACCTATTTTCCGCATTATATTATGAAGCACTTTATTAAATAGCTCCAACTCAACTGTCTCGCTTCCCTGTCCTTGCTGATATGTTTTCAACTCAGGGAACTTGGATATCGCTTCTTGTAGGATACTTGCTAGTTCATCTGAATTAATATTTTGTTTGCTCAGTAACTTAGCACTAATAAACGTTTCGTAAGATCGAGCACATTTCATCAGTCGCAAAACAAATTCATTCATTTCTGCCGTTCTTATCTAAGTGTTAAACTAACGTTGGAAAAATATCTTCAAACACCAAATACATACCAAGTTAAAGATACCAAAAAGCGACATCCCACTATGTAGGAATAGTCCCAATAAAATAGCAGGAAGAACCTAAAATACCGCACTATTGATAGTTTACTTAAATCCCCTCCCCCCTAAAGTGGATTAAATAATTTAGTTTTTTAGTCGCCTTGTCTTATAAGGAAACACTAGATGTTTTCTAGAGGAAGGCGGAACACACTAGGTGGAAAATCTACTTCCTCTCAAATCCAGATAACATCGTAAGCTTATGTTTTAAAAGCTCATTTCAATTGGGCACGTATCTTGCGATAAGACATATATTCCAGGCATAGAGTTACGCCAATTACCGATGAGAGAGGGAATAAGCTCGTGAGTTCATTAGATCCAATATCCATGGCAACTAAGTTGGCTACGTACGACGTTCAACCATTTAAACAGCGCTATCAGCTACAAGCCGATAAATACCAATCTCAGTTATCTGCCTTGGGCAAAGTTGAAAGTGCAATGCGTGAGTTCCGAACTGCTCTCAAAGAGATGAACAGCAGTACTAGCAGCATCATTAAAAACTCAACAAGCATTTCTCAAGAAGGTTACTTTACAGCTAATGCTGACGCAAAAGCGCTATCCGGTAGCTACCAGATTTTCGTTGAACAAGTTGCAACATCACATCAAGTCTCTACAGGCATGCCTGCAGACCTTGACGCCACTACAGAGGTTCCGACTTCAGGAACTCTCGAATTCACCATCAACGGTGAAACGATGACACTTGATCTATCAACAGTCGATACCGACGGTGATGGTACAGCAACAATAAGTGACTTAGCGACTGCAATTAATAACGACAGCGATAACCCAGGTGTAAATGCAACCTTAGTGCGCTCAAACGGCCAGACTCACTTTATGCTTTCAAGCACTGAAACTGGTGTTGCTAACCAAATCAACGTATCGGCGTCTGGTACTGGCCAAGCCTGGTTTGAAGATGCATTCACAAACCTCAATCAGATAAGTGCTCCACAGGATGCTGTGATTTGGTTAGGAGCAGAAGGAACAGGGCTAAAACTAACAAACTCAAGCAATACGTTTGAAGGTGTTATCGATGGCGTAGATATTACCGTTACCAAGGCTCAAACCTCAGGAGAAACCGCTATTGGTTTAGGTATCGGAGCTGACGACGAAGCAACAAAAGAGCAGCTCAATAAGTTCGTAGAAGCCTACAACACATTGATATCTGCGATTGATGAGCACACGCAAATCGGCGGCGAAGATAAAAAGCGAGGCGCTTTGGCAAGCGATCCAACTATGCGTTCGATTGAAAGCCAGTTAACCAGCCTGGTTCGAGGTGAGCACGGCGGCATGCGCTTGAGCGAAATCGGTGTGACATTGGACCGCAATGGCAAAATGAAAGTGGACCAAGAAAAGTTTGCCGAGGCACAAAAAAACAACGGTGCGGGCTTGGAAGCGATGTTCAATGGCGACGGCGCTTTACTCGACTCTATTGATGCTATGGTCGAACCATTCCTCAAATTCTCTTCTGGAGCGTTCAAATCTCGTAAAGAATCGCTACAAGCAAACATTGATCGCATCTCAGATAAACAAACTACTTTAGAGCGTAAATACGACATGTCGTACAAGCGTTACCTAAAACAGTTCACTCAAATGAATACATTAATGACCCAAATGAACCAAACCATGTCAATGTTTGGCTAAGGCTTTAGGAGAATATCTCATGCTTATGGACTCTGGCTATGACTCGTACCAACAAGTCGATCTCGACGCGCAAGCGGCAGCAGCAAACCCACACCAATTAGTCATTATGTTGATCGATGGCTTACTTGATGAAGTTGAACGTATTCGTGGCCATTTGGCTGCGAATCGCTTGGCTGAGAAAGGTAACGGAATCAACAAATGCATGAACATCTTGATTGGGCTCACAAGCGCTCTAGATGATGAGAATGGTGGCGAAATTGCTGAAAACTTACGCCAGCTGTATGACTTCTGCCAAGTTGAGCTTTATTACGCCAGCGTGCAGAACGATGCGAATCGCTTGGTTAATGTCGAGCGTGTAATGGGTAACATTCGTGAAGGTTGGATGAATTTTGGACAACAAGCATAAAGTGTCGCCAGAGCGATTTCGTCATTTATCTCAGCTCATCCAATTCGCTACAAAAACAGCAGATTGGCATGCGCTTAAGCGCTATGACTTGCAGTTGCGAGAGCTATTGATCAGTCACAAACCTTTTTTGAAGGATCCTAAGCTTGCACCTGAAATTCAACGTGCCAAAACCGTTCATGCAGATGCATTCGCTAGATTAGAAAAGTCGAAGAACGAGTTAGAAAAAGAGATGAATATGGTCAATGACCATCAAGAGCGCGCTATGGCCTATCAATTAGCGATGACCATGGAGCTAACTCAATGATCGTATCTCCTTCAACTCAAATACCCGGCAATTCATCACCTGGCCATGAAGGCAACATAAAACAAGCAAGAGCTGTACACGGTTTTTCTCATAACCCTATGTCTGAACATAGCCAGTATGACGGCCAAGGTTTCGCCTCAGCTGCAACCGTGCCGAGTTTTCATCTTACCGCTCCAGCTTTGGACAGCGAAGAAAAGGCGTATGATCGTGGTTCGGATACTGACGAACACTCGGCTTCTGAAGCAGATGCTCACCTGACAAGTACACTGGGTTCAACAGAATCACCTGATCTTGCTATGCAAGCTCAGGCTCTAACCCAGAGTATGCTCACTATGGCCGAAAAGCAGCCGGGTCAGTTCGGAAAAACTCCGCCTTTAGCGGTAGCTAACGACGTTAAGTCTGCAACACAAGACTCAAATAACGCCTTGCTAAACACCTCTCCAAAGCAACAAGAGGTGCAACAAAGCCAACCGATGTCATCGAACTCGCGTCTATCAATCTCCAGTGCCGACTTTCAGACCCTATTGAGTCAACCAGCTCAAGGGCAACCAACGGCCTCACCACTCCAAGGACAAACACCAACGCCACAAGCCCCGAACACCGCCGTTGCCACGAGTCATATTCAAACTCAAGGCTCTGAATGGGCAGCTGTGCGCGTTGACACCAGTGCTGGGAAATGGGGAGAGCAAATGATGCAAGTTCTGCATGACCGTGTGACTCTTCAAGCGCAACAAAATGTACAAGAAGCCAAAATCCGCCTCGACCCACCGGATTTAGGTAAGCTGGATTTACTTGTACGCGTTGAAGGCGACCGACTAAGCGTGCACATCAATGCCAATGCAGCCGCAACACGAGAAGCTTTAATGCAAGTGTCTGAGCGTCTACGCACAGAACTGCAAGAGCAGAACTTCGTCCATGTCGATGTCAACGTGGGCTCTGATCAAAGTCAGAGTCGCAATGACCAACATACAAATGAAGAAGACGCCACTATTTTCGCAGCACGAGAATCTGGTGCATTCCAAACTACAACAACAAACTATTCAGAACACTGGCTGAACACTCAAGCCTAGTTAATCCTCGAGGAAAAAGGTTATGACCAAACAACAAATGATCGCCCTGTTTATCGCCATGATCATCACCAGCGCCCTCGTTTCGGCCGCCACGATTATGGGTGGAATCTGGTACTTAAACAAACACGCTCAAGAGTCACCTGACTCTGGTTCCTTGATCGATGATTCTCCATTGTCATTTTTAGTCACAGAAGAACCGACAAGCAAAGGTCCTAGCTTCCATCCTTTAGACAAAGTCGTTTTAACCGTAAAAGGTAAAAAGCAAACTCACTTTGTCATGCTAGAACTAGCAATTGAAACACGCCGTCCTGAGCGTATCAAAGACATTGATGAATACATGCCAATGGTACAAAACTCATTATTAAAATTGTTTAGCGAGAAAACATTTGATGAGTTACAGCAAGCGGGTGCCATTGATATTCTGCAAAACGAAGTAAAACAAACGCTTTTACTGGCTTTTGCTAAGACAGACATCGTTCGCGAAATCGACGATGTTTTGTTGACTAAATATGTTGTGCAATAACGGAGCACAACCATGTTAGACATGAATATACAAGACACCTATACCACAGAAGAGGAAGTGACGACGCCATCACGCCCAATTGACGAAAATGCACTGCTGCAACGTCATCAAGTTATGGTGAAACGCGTCGTTAACCAGCTACGTGTTCATGCCACTTCTCACTGTAGTATTGAAGATATGCAGCAAATTGGCCTTATCGCTCTAGTTGAAGCTGGACGCCGATACGGCGATGTTGACGATCCTCATTTCCCTGCCTTTGCCGTGTGTCGCGTTCGAGGTGCAATTTTAGACGAATTACGCCGGTTAGATTGGCGCTCACGTAAAACTCGCCAACAGGCTCACGAACTCAACGACGTGACTCGAGATCTCACACGCTCTTTAGGTCGGATGCCTACGGATGCAGAAATCATCCAAGCCTTGGGGACGAATGAGCAGGACTATTACAACCGCCAAAATGCCGCCCTTGCGGGAGAGATGCAAAGCCTTGACCAACTGATGGAAAGCAGTGGTGATAGCTATATTGGCGGGCAATATGATGGCATGGAACATGAGCATATTCGTCGTAGTTTAGATAGCGCTTTAGGCAAATTGCCGAAGCGTGATCAATTGCTGCTTACTCTGTTCTATCAACATGAACTCAACTTACACGAAATAGCTCTGGTATTGGATCTGACACCACCTCGTATATGTCAGCTTCACAAACAAGCGCTGAAACAACTCAACCAATTAATGTCCTCTTAGGAGTCACAAGATGCAAAAGTTTTTTGGAGTCCTCACTATCCTGGTGTGCGTCTTCGGTGGATACATGTGGGCCGGCGGTAACTTAGGCGCTATCTGGCAACCAGCCGAATTCCTTATCATCATTGGCGCTGCTGCTGGTTCTTTGATCATCGGTAACCCACCTCACGTACTGAAAGAAATGCGTCGCCAAGTGCCTGCGACCATTAAAGGCCCGACAGAAGAGCATGAGTACTACATGGAGTTAATGGCGCTACTCAATAACTTGCTTGAGACAGCGCGCAACCGTGGTTATAAGTTTCTCGACTCTCACATTGAGTCGCCAGAACAGAGCTCTATGTTTCTCGCTTACCCGACGATTGCTGAGGATCATCGCCTAATTTCTTTCATTACTGATAATTTACGTTTAATGGCAATGGGACAAATGTCGCCTCATGAATTAGAGGGACTGCTAGAGCAAGAAATTGAAGCTATCCAAAACGAAATGCTTTTGCCTTCACGCTCACTACAGCGTACAGCAGAAGCACTACCTGGCTTCGGTATTCTTGCAGCAGTTGGTGGCATCATTATCACCATGCAGGCCATTGATGGCTCAATCGCTATGATTGGTTATCACGTTGCAGCAGCTCTCGTAGGTACATTCATTGGTATTTTCGGTTGTTACTGTGGTTTAGACCCACTAAGTAACGCCATGGCTCAGCGAGTAAAACGTAATATGACTGCTTTTGAATGCGTACGCGCAACCTTGGTTGCCTACGTAGCGAAGAAGCCGACATTGCTCGCCATTGACGCTGGTCGTAAACATATTCAGCTAGACATCAAACCAACATTCAACCAAATGGAGAAGTGGTTAGCTGAACAGGAGGGATAATGCAAAAACAAGAGCATGTAGTGTTCAAACGTGCCAAAGCACACAGCCATGATGAACCTCATGGCGGCGCGTGGAAAGTCGCGTTTGCTGACTTCATGATCGCCCTAATGGCGCTGTTTCTTGTGCTTTGGGTTATGCAGGTGGTAGACAAAGAAGAGCGTAAAGCAATTGTTGCCCACTTACATAGCTCAAGCGTATTCGACAAGAGTTACGGTAATCCATTTGATACTTCACAAAGTATCTCTCCTATTGACTTGGCACAGGACTCTTCTGTGCCAAGTAAACACAATTCCAACCACGTGGTAAGCTCATACTTTCGAGGTGACGGCGATGGGCCAGAAATCGACTCGTTGATTCCTGGTAACTTCGATACTCAGGAGCAACTTGCAGCGCTGGCGAAAGTCATTGAACGAATGACCGCTCAGATTAACGCACAAGGAAATGTCAACGTCACCGTGACCCCACAAGGCTTACGTATCGTCCTTCAAGATGATTACAAACAGCATATGTTCAGTCGTGGTGGCGCAGAGCTGACCCCTTTCTTCGAAGACTTATTACTTGCACTTGCGCCTGTATTTCAGCGTGTGAACAACCCACTGATCATCAGCGGACATACGGATGCGATTCCATTTAAAAAACGCTTTGGTCGTCAATCAAACTGGGCGTTATCTGCATCTCGAGCTGATGTCGCAAGAAATACGCTGGTTGAAGGTGGCATGCCGGATGATCGCGTCATGCAAGTCACAGGCATGTCGGATAGAGCACTGCTTAACCCTGATGAACCAGATTCAAGCGAAAACCGCCGTATCGAGCTGTTCGTTTTAACGACGCCAGCAGCCAAAGTACTCGAAACTCTTTTTGGTAACCACCAAGAAAGTGAACTGCAAAAAGCGAAAGATAAAGCCGAATTTAACCAACCAGTCATTCGACAAGAAGTCATCAATTACTCGGGTGATACGGCCACCAACGAAGTAAATATTCAAGAATTATAACCTCAAAAGGTCACCTCGCCTGATGGTGACCTTTCTAACTGAAACCTCTGTTACTGTGACTTTTTAGTTGAGTTCTATATGCACATAACACCTTCCGAAAACAAAAAACGCGATCTGTTGAAGAAAGCCTTTTTATGGTTAATTATCTTCGACTACCTTTTATTGGCGTTTTTCTTAACTCAGCTGTCCAGTTTAACGCTTAACAGTGGGACCATGATTAGTATGCTGCTCGTCGTCTACAACGTCTTACTCGTTTCTCTGTGCTTTCAAAGAACCAATAAACAGGACTCTTATATTATCTACCCTGTTTTATCCGCGACGTTGTTGGCATTTGTCTGCTTTCTTTATTTCTTTTTTTTAATTTAGATACCAGACTCCACCATTGATTTGATTTTTAATGCTTTTTCGAAGTGGTCGAGCCGATGGGTCTGAATCCACCACGTAGCTGCCTCCATCAACTGTTCAGGATCATCATTTTTGTTGGCGAAAAACGCATAAAATGAGAGCCCAACCTGCTCACCTTTGCTTTCGATCTTTTTGTCACAGACCTCTATTATTTTGTCTCTCAATGAAGCTCTCATTTCTATTCCCTTACGCTAGTACATACTCGCTAACCATACGGTTGAAAGAAATCAGATCAAACGAACCTTTAATTTCAAAACGTACTCTTCCCACCTCACTCATGAAGAACTCAATTTCACAATCTAAGTCAAAAGTACCAGACGTCTCGATAGAAAATGCATTGATCTTGCTATAAGGCAGCGACGTGTAATCCACTTTTGAGCCCGTAATCCCTTGCACATTCGCCGCAATCACTCGCTTGTTGGTAAACACAACTTGGTCGCGAACCGTTTTAAAGCCCGCAAATACCGACTCGCCATCAATAAGAAACTTGTGAAAATCTTCCCTAACTTTTGATACCTCAATGGGTTTAAGCTTAAACACTGATGAATTGTCGAAATCGATCATAGTCATTCCTTTTTAGTTGATAGCGAACAAACTCAACGTAGCAGATACACAGACCGTTGCCTATCAGCTAAGTACCATCTTTCGATTTCAAACCTAGGAAAAAATTCAACAAAGTGCATTACTTCCAGCCCT
This sequence comes from Vibrio sp. Y10_XG_PY6, assembly GCF_024181795.1. Lineage (NCBI taxonomy): Bacteria > Pseudomonadati > Pseudomonadota > Gammaproteobacteria > Vibrionales > Vibrionaceae > Vibrio > Vibrio sp. Y10_XG_PY6. Next base: position 323,703 of record NZ_JAMZAQ010000001.1, on the reverse strand, counting down.
GCCGCCATAGCTCTGGGTCTTTCAGCTCTTGCCAGTTCATCTCTTGCTCACGTTTACTCATAACCGCCTCAATGACACATTTCACAACATTGCCGTCTTCATCCAGTTCCATTTCAGTTACGACAAAGTGCTTCTCTTTATTTTTAGGTGACGTCGCCGTCCATTTGCTGTGCAATAGCTTCTTGGGGTGAATTTTATTCATAGTGGTATACCAATTTAACTAGCATCTTTATGTATACGACTGAATACCAAGAGAGAATCAGATTTTATTTTTAAGCATCCACGAAAAGAAAAAGCCGCAAAAGAGGTCATCCCCTAATGCGGCCTTACTTGCAACCCAATTAGGTCTTTTGACCGTTCAAACGAGGGTTTAAGTACTGACTCTGTAGCAACTGCAACGCCTTACCAACCAGCACAATCACCACCGCGCCGATCAGTACTGGCGTGAACAGAAAACTCCACCCCTGCCCAGATGCCATGATCAAGATTGGATTTGCGCCCGCAGGTGGATGCGTTGTCTTCGTAATCAGCATTGCTGACACTCCTAACCCAGTCGCAATCGCGAGGGTGATTGGCGTGATCTCAACATATTGGCTAAACGCAATACCGATAGATGCCGTAATGAAGTGACCAATGATCACGTTTTTTGGTTGAGCGAGAGGGCTGCTAGGCACCCCAAACACCAACACCGCAGTAGCACCAAATGGCGCCATAAGAAGTACAACCTCAGTAAGAGATACCTCGGCGTAAGACAACACACCAATAGCCAATGTCGCACCAAGCCCCGCGACCAAAGATAAAATTAAATTATTCATAAACACCTCAAAGTAGACCGAATTGTCTACAAATTAAAATAGACAAACCTGTCTACCTTTGTCAATATGTGTTTGTAGAACTTTTTGAGGACGTAGTTATGAACAAAAAGAAACAGTTATTGATCGACACCGCGTTGTCGCTGTTTTACAAACAGGGCATCAACTCCATTGGCATCAATGAAGTCCTTAAAGTATCTGGCGTGGCTAAACGCACGCTGTACAGCCATTTTGAAAGCAAAGAAGCGCTCATCCTTGCCGCACTAGAACAACGCCACCAAATCTTCATGGCGTGGCTAGAGGAGAAACTATCACCAGCACAATCGAGCACAGACGTGATCGACCAGTTGTTTACCGCGCTTAACGGCTGGTTTCATGGTTCTGAGGAAAAATTGGGCGAGTTTCGCGGCTGTTTTTTCATCAACACGTCCGCCGAATTCAGTGACGACCGCGGCGAGATTGCAACGTATTGCCGCCACCATAAACAACAGGTTCGTGAGCTAATTCAACGCTATCTCAAATCAGACAACACATCATTACTCGATGCCATTTGCATCATGAAAGAAGGTGCCATCACCACCGCTTACATGACAAAAGAGTACGACGACGTCACAAAGAAATGCGTGGAAATTTTGCATAAGCTGTAACGGTAAGAAAGCAAGAAACGAATCGACCGAGCACCAAACTGGCGAGAATATTCAGAAATGGTAAGGTTATTTTATCCACCTAATGAGACACGCTTGATATGAAAATTGGCGAACTGGCGCAAAAAACTGGCCTTGCTCCCTCGCGTATTCGATTTTACGAGCGCATCGGGCTGCTAAAAACCGTGACCCGTAAAGCCAACGGGTACCGCGAGTATCCGCAAGAAGCATTAATGATTCTGGACATGATCACAACGGGTCAGCAAGCTGGATTCAGTTTGGATGAACTAAGTGCGTTACTGCCATCCGACCTTTCTAACTGGGATCATCACCAGTTATTGACGACCTTGCAGCAAAAAGTCCAAGAGCTCGACGAGCTTGAGCGAAAAATCGCGCAGAGTAAAAGCAAGTTAAAAGAAGTACTTAAAGAGATTGAAGCTAAGCCAGATGACATGGACTGTGCAATGAATGCAAAACGCGTCATGTCTCAACTTGGTCAAACGATTCTGACCAAAGAAAACCCGTCAAATAAAAAGTAAAGCCGTCAGCAAATCAAAGCAATGTTAACAAGCGAAGCTTTACTCTTGATGTTGGGTTAGAGATTCGCCAATTCCCCTGCTAGCCACTAAATTGAGTCTGTAAAAACCATTCGCTCTTAGCTCAGGTGTACCGCCTCCTTGTTTCTATAATCAATAAAAAATCAATCCAATTTATCTTCAAAATGTGGGTTGACCTTAAACCTAACTTTAACGTTAGGATGAATATCAAAGCAACACAGCAGGAGATTGGTGAATGCAAACGATATTGGGTGCAAGTGGGCAAATTGGCCGTGAGCTGGCATTAAGCCTAAAACGAGACTTTATGAGCGACATCCGATTGGTGAGCCGCAATCCGCATCGAGTCAACGAGATGGATCAACTGGTAAAAGCGGACTTGCTCGACGCGAAACAAACATCAGATGCCGTAAAAGGTTCTAGTATCGTTTACCTTACTGCAGGGCTACCAATGGATACTCAACTGTGGGTGGAACAGTGGCCAACAATGATGCGTAATGTCATCGCCGCATGTAAAACTCATCAAGCAAAGCTTGTTTACTTTGATAATACCTACATGTACCCGCAAACGGATACGCCTCAACAAGAAGATGCACCATTTCAGCCCAATGGAGAAAAAGGTCGAATTCGTGCGGTCATTACTGACATGCTGCTAGAATCGATGAATAAAGGAGAAATCGAAGCCGTTATCTGTCGTGCTCCGGAGTTTTACGGCCCGGGGAAAACGCAAAGCATCACTAATTCCGCCATTATCGATAATCTACTTAACCAAAAGAGCGCAAAGGTGTTTTTACGTGATGACACCAAACGCAGCTTAATTTATACGCCAGACGCAAGCCGAGCCATGGCGCGAATTGGGAATACGCCCGATGCTTACGGACAAACTTGGCATTTGCCTTGCGATGATCGTCGACTGACGTATCGGGAGTTTATCGCTGTTGCAGCAAAGGTTTTTAACGTTCAACCGAAATACAAAGTCATCAAGCGCTGGCAATTGTGGCTAGCTGGGCGATTTAATCAAACCATTCGAGATGCAGCCGAGCTTTTGCCTCGCTACGAATCTGACAACCTTTTTGTTTCGGATAAGTTTCAGACTCGTTTTCCAGATTTTAAAATCACCACATTCGAACAAGGCTTGACCACAATTCAACAAGAAAAAGCCAATGACCAGAAACCTCTTTAAGCAGGCATTGATAGGAGCTTTTTGATGAAAGATAACACACCGGCACCATCCCCAGATCGTTGGATCATCTACGGAGCCAATGGTTATACAGGCGAGCTGATTGCGAGAGAGGCCGTAAAACGGGGTCACCACCCAATCCTTGCAGGTAGAAGTTTAGAGAAAGTACAAAGCTTAGCGGCTGAACTAGGGCTGCAAAGTCTTGCTTTTTCTCTTGAGGATAAAAGCAGCGCGGTCCAACATATTTCGGGTTCATCACTGGTATTAAACTGCGCAGGCCCCTTTTCTTCGACGGCCAAACCGATGATGAAAGCGTGCCTAGAAGCAGGCGCACATTACCTCGATATTACAGGTGAGATCTCTGTGTTTGAGTTTGCACAAACGCTGCAATCACAAGCAAAGGAAGCTAGTGTCGTATTGTGCTCCGGTGTTGGTTTTGATGTTATTCCAACGGATTGCATTGCAGCCACATTGAAAGCTGCGCTACCAGATGCAACACACTTGTCTCTCGGTTTTGACTCTCGCTCTGGTTTTTCTCCGGGCACGGCGAAAACGTCTGTCGAAGGTTTGGCTCAAGGCGGAAAAGTGCGACTTAACGGAAAAATCACCACCGTTCCGCTAGCGTATAAAGTTCGCAACATTGATTTTGGTGACGGCGAAAAACTTGCTATGACCATTCCGTGGGGCGATGTTTCAACCGCCTATTACACCACGGGGATTGAGAATATTGATGTTTTTATTCCCGGATCGCCGAACATGATAAAAAACGCTAAACGAGCGAATTGGGTTCGCCCCCTTCTCGGCATAACCTGGGTACAAAGCCTCATAAAAAGCCGTATTGAAAGAACCGTAAAAGGACCAAATGAGGAGCAAAGAAACCAATTACCCACATATGTGTGGGGTAAAGCAAGCAACAAACTCGGACAAAGCAAAACAGCACGAGTACAAACGGCCAATGGCTACAGCTTAACCGTAACGGGGTCTCTGGCGATTGTAGAACACCTGCTACATACAAAGCCTGAAGCCGGTGTATACACACCCTCTAAGCTCATGGGCTCCAATTTTGTGTCGCAGCTTCCCGGCTCTAGTGGCATAACCATTGAAGAGTAAACCAAAAGGCACCAATCGGTGCCTTCTGCATTTACAGGGGTTGAGACCATCACAACTCGTGTTCGGTACGGGCGATGATGTCATCCTGCGCGTCTGGTGATAGCGCGGTAAAGAAAGCTGAATAGCCCGCGACTCGTACGACAAGGTCACGATATTGCTCAGGGTTCTTCTTCGCTGCCAGCAAGGTTTTACGAGAGACGATGTTGTACTGCACGTGCCAACCTTTGTGGTGATTAAAGAAGGTACGAATCAGCATTGAAAGCTTGAGCTTATCCCCTTCTGAAGCGACAGCCGCTGGGCTTAACTTCTGGTTAAGCAGCACACCACCCAAGATTTTATTGGCTTGAATTTTACCGACTGAGTTGTACACCGCCGTTGGTCCCAAACGGTCAGAGCCCGATGCTGGACTTGCGCCTTCCGCCAGTGGCGTTTTCGCTTTTCGACCATCTGGTGTTGCCATCGTGGATGCGCCAAATGGCACGTTGGCAGAGATGCTCGATGTTCCCGCGTAGTAGCCACCACCAATTGGTCCGCGCCCATGACGTGTGTTGACAAATTGCGCCAACTCATCGATATAAACTTGGTAAGCATCAGCCAGCAATTGGTCGACATAATCGTCGTCATTGCCGTATTTTGGCGCGAAGTTGATTAAACGTTGGCGAAGTTGTTCGTTCTCAATACCATCGAAGTCTTCTTCTAATGCTTTTGCCAGTTCCGTTTGGCTGATTTGCGCTTCTTCAAACACCAAATGTTTGATCGCCGCCAAACTGTTACCTAAATTGGCGATGCCCACTTGCAGGCCAGATACCCAATCGTATTTCGCTCCGCCTTCTTTTACGGTTTTACCACTCGCCAAACAGTCATCCACCAGCGATGAGCAGAAAATATCTTGCGCTTGCTGCTCAAGCACGCTGTCGACTACGGTATCGATCTCAATCGATTTACGTGTGTAGTAGCGAATTTGCTCCGCCCAAGAAGCGGTGACTTGATCAAAACTCTCGAAGTTGCCTTTTGACAACGACTTATCATGCGGCAAGAAGGCTTTGCCCGTGGTTGCATCCACACCTTCGTTAAGCGCAGCCAGTAAAATACGCGCAAAGTTAATGAAGCTCATGCCCGTGCAACGGTAACCCCACTTGCCTGGAACAGCGGTTTCAATACAGCCAATAGACGCGTAGTTGTAAGCGTCTTCTTTCTCGACACCTAGCTTGATGAATTCTGGAATGACGATTTCATCGTTGTTGAATGCAGGCATACCGAATCCGCATTTGATCACTTCAATACAGCCCATCAAGAACTCTTGATTCAGACCTTCATGATAGCGAACACTCAAGTTCGGTTGCGTGGAACGTAGCTGACCACAAGACTCTAAAATCGCCCAAGATAGCGGATTTACGGCGTCTTCAGGTTCTCCATTCTCATTCAGCTTTTGTCCACCGATACAGACGTTTTGATACAACGGAGAACCTGCCGATGCTTTTGAGTGCGCACCAGAGCGAATCTTGTTTACTTCAAGCAATTTCAACCAACAGCTTTGCAATAACTCAAGGGCGAACGCTTTGTTCATCGTGCCACTTTCAAGATCACGCACGTAGTAGTCGTTTAGGAACTGGTCCATCCGACCGAATGAAACAGAGTGGCCATTCGATTCTATTTGCAGCATCAACTGCACAAAATAGCTCAGTTGCAGAGCTTGCCAGAAGTTGGTTGGCGCATGGAAAGCCACATGACGACAGTTTTCTGCGATTGTCTCCAGTTCTGCTTTCCTCTCTGGTCGAGTTTCGTTTTGTGCCATTTCCAGAGCGAGATCGGCGTAACTCACCATGTGCTCCTGAATCGCAAGCAAGACAATTTCGACGGACTTATAAAACTGCTCTTTCTTCAACCCTTCATACGTCGACACGTCGTTATTAGCGCGATGCTGACGAACCTCATCCAGCAGACCGTTCATACCGATCTTCAGGATTTTTTCGTTATCCACCGCAAGGTGCGCGTCGCCCGAAGTCATGTTGCCCTCGGCTTTAATGATAGTGCTGGCTAGGATCTCTTGTTGCTCGTCGGTAAAAAGTCCATAGCAGCGATCTTGAACCGTTTTACCACGCCAGTATGGCGTAATGGCGTGAATGATTTGTTTGTCTTCTTCACTTACCGCAAAACCAGCCCCAGGTCGGTCGGCCAGTTCGTCGATTTCCGCTTCAATCCAACGCACCGTGTATTCAGGGAAGATCGGCGCAGCGCGTACTTTGCTCGCTTGGTTACCGACAATCAGCTCGTCGTGCTTAATCCAAATGGTACGAGTGCGTAAGTGTTCTTGTAACGCCAGTGCTCGTTGCACAATCACAGGTTTGTCTTCATTTGCCTGATACGCCCGAGTGTAAGCCTCTGCGCGCTCGGTACAGATAGGCGGCGTTACGATGTTGACCAGTGCCGATTTATGGGCTTTGATTCGCTCTGGAAGGGTATGTAGGTCCATGGTTAACCTCTAACAATCACGTTAAGTTGAGTATGTTCGCTTGCGTATTGCATTGCGTTTTCTAGCAGTTCTGGATTATTTAATGGTTTGTCAGAACACTCGTAAGGCATATCGAGCAAACGGTATTTATTGATGCCGAGGGTGTGGTACGGCAACAAGTGGAGTTCTTGACAGCTTTCTAAAGAAGCAGCGAAATCAATGATCGCTTTGAGCTCATCAATGGTGTCATTGAAGCCCGGCACAACCGGCACGCGAATCACAATGCGTTTGGCAATCGGTGCCAATTTTCTAAAATTGTCTTTGACGCGTTTTAACGATCCCTTCGCCCAGCGGAGAAACTTTTCTTCGTCGGTATGTTTAAGATCCGCTAACCAGCAATCAATATACGGCGCGACTTTTTCTACGTTTTTCCACGGAACATGCATGCACGACTCCACCGCCGTAGACACATGGTTTTGATGCAAACGTTCGGCAAGTTCTGCCACAAGACTTGGCTGCATCAGCGGCTCGCCACCAGAGAACGTCACGCCACCTTGGCTTTGATCGTAAAAAGGCTTGTCTTTCATCAACACTTCAAACAAGTCGTCTGATTTCGCCGCTTCTCCACATATGCTGAGCGCTTGTGTTGGACATACGTTTCGCAGCGCTATGATCTGCGCTTCGCTCATGGCTTTTCGATTGATGATGATTTGATCGTCAATGCGTCGGATACCATCGCTCGCCATGTCGCCGTTTACGGTTTGTTTATAAGCCGACACACAAAGCTGGCAGTCCGCCATACAACTGCGCTCATCAAACAGCAGAGAGTGCTTTTCACTGCGGCTTTCTGGGTTTTGGCACCAAGGACAGGACAGACTGCATCCCTTCAGAAACAGAATGGTGCGAATACCATCACCATCGTGGGTCGAGAACCTCTGAATATTGAAATACATTACTGTCCGCCTCTTGGTTTGCTCTTCTACTTTTCACGCTTTTCTTTTTCTGAAAGCTTCATTTGATAATGAAATATTGGCACTTAACTTTCGATTTGTGAAATTATTATAGTTTCAATTGAAATTACAATTGATCAAAATCAAGATCTCATCGGATTGTCAGATCTATAGTGATCCCATCATCAAAACGAAGATTTTGTATAAGGTAGAACCCATGATCGAACTCTATTTAGATACAGCTGACGTGGCAGAAGTAAAACGCTTTAACCAATGCCTACCTCTGAAAGGGGTAACCACAAATCCAAGTATTTTGGCGAAGTCAAAACAAGGCTTGAACCAAACCTTAGCTGGCATGCAAGAAGCGTTAGGGGGCACACCCCGTTTCCATGCTCAAGTGGTGAGCACAACTGTAGAAGGCATGGTAGAAGAAGCGCGCCAAATCCATGAATTACCTTATGATATGGTCGTCAAAGTGCCAGCAACCGAAACGGGCTTATCGGCAATTAAGTTAATGAAAAAAGAGGGAATTCAAGTACTCGCCACTGCTATTTACTCTGCTCAGCAAGGTTTCCTTGCGGCATTGTGCGGCGCTGACTATCTTGCGCCTTATGTGAACCGTATTGATGCGATGAACGGAAACGGTGTAGAAGTGGTCGCAGACCTGCAATTGCTACTGGATCAAAACCAACTTCCTACAAAAATTTTGGCAGCGAGTTTTAAAAATACCCAACAAGCGATGGAAGTGATGAAGTTAGGCATTGAAGCGATCACCTTGCCTGTCGATGTGGCCGCGCAGATGTTTTCTCATCCAGCAGTTCAGCCGGCTGTCGATCAATTTGATAAAGACTGGAAATCCGCATTTGGCAACAAACTTTCATTTGAAAGTTAAGCATAAAATTATCGAAAGTCCCGTTCCTCCTCGATCGAGGGGCTTTTGATATGGGAATCTCTGAGAGAAAGTAACATTCGCGCAGGCAACTGTTTATAGATGCGGCTTACGAAGAGATTCCCACCTCACTAATCTCGCCTCTACCTTCACGCAAACTACTCTATTCGTAACATCACTACTGACGAACAACGCTCGTTCCACAAGCAAAAAATTTTTGCTTCAAGCCGACAAACTCACAAGCGAAACGCATCAATAACTCGGTAATTATTAATTTTATCTATTGGAAATGAACACTGTTCATTTATAATCAGCGAACCTAACGCAGTAACAAGGAATCCACTTCATGAAACGCATTGCGCTTCTCTTTGCCATATTTGCATTACTTTCTGGTTGTAGCAGCATGTCGCCAGAACAATGCCAAACCGCAGACTGGTATCGCGTCGGCTACCAAGATGGCCGATCAGGCAACAACCCAAACATTTTGTACGAATACATTAAAGACTGTCGCGAAGCAGGCGTAACGCCAAATCACGTTGAGTGGCAAGACGGTTTTGATAAAGGCACCATTCTTTACTGTTCGCCAGACAATGGTTACACGGTGGGTGTAGAAGGAAAAACCTACTATGGCGTTTGCTCTAACGATCTTTTCCTTAAAAACTATCAGTTAGGCCATCAAGAATATCAGCGTCAACAACGCATTAATGCGTTAGATGCGGAGATATCACGCCTTGATCATCAATTGGATGCAAACTTAGATAAAGACAACGCGAAGCGTATTAGAGAGAGAAGAAAACAACTGGCGCGTGAGCGTGCATCACTCATTTCGCCAGGAGCTAATTACTACTTTAACTTTTAGTCGCAACGGGCTACAACGCTAGGGTCATAAAGCGGCTGTTTGGATCAGGTTGATAGTCGCCAAACGGCTCGCAGTACGCGAAGCCATGTTTTTCATACAGGCGATGCGCGGGTTCAAAAAATGCCATCGACCCAGTTTCCAAACTTAGATGTTGTATCCCCTGATGTTTCGCTTGCTCAATCACGTGATTGAGTAAACGGGATGCCACACCCTGTTTTCTCGCCGACGGCGTCGTACGCATCGATTTCAACTCTGCGTGACCATCTTCTAGTTGGCTCATTGCCACACATCCCAATAGCTGCTCACCATCCCACCCCGTCCAAAACGTGATTGAAGGCAACTTCAACTCGCTTACATCTAACACATGCACGCTCTCTGGTGGCGATGTAGCGTACATGTCCTGTAAATGCTCTTCCAACAACGCAATCACCTGCGGCCGTTCTAAATCGTCAATTTCAATTCTCATATTTCCATCCTTGGTGTTTTCCTAGTTAAAGCGGCTGTCTCATAATGTGCTGCGGTCCAACGGGGCCGCCGTGGTGAAGCTCATTGGTATCTTCAAACCCTGATTTTAAATAGCACTGATAAGCAGGTATGTTGCGGCAATTCACGGTGAGATAAAGCGCATCAAACTCGGGATAATGGCGTTTGGCGAAATCGGCAAACTGTTGAATGGCTTGCTTGGCGATGCCTTTGCCTTGATGACGGTGATCCACCAGCAAAGCACGTACGCCTAAGCTGTTTTTCGGGCAAAAATCGTATTTCTCGCTGTAAGCAGCATCGAACAGAAAAAAACCAACAACGTCATCGTCTGCCAAAATCAGATGCGGAAGTTCTGTAGGTTTAAGACGTGTCAGCATTTCACCCACATCCGCGACCGTAAACTGCGATTGCTCTTCTAGCACGCTAAGTTCGCAAGTTTGTTCATGTCGCTCAGGCGAATACTTTTCAATGGTAATCATAATCTTCCTTGTTGTTTTTATGCTCAATTCATACAGGGTATGTCGTAAATAGAAATACCTAGTGTCGTATTTCCCACTCGCAGGCAAACGTTTAGCACTCTATTATCCTCGCCATTCGATAGAGAGGTTTCCATGTCCCGTTTTTTACTTTGTAGTTTTGCACTCGTTTTACTCTACCCTACTGCCATTGATTTGTATCTTGTTGGTTTGCCTCAAATTGCGTCAGATATCAACGCCAGTGAATCTCAGTTGCATATTGCGTTTTCGATCTATTTAGCTGGCATGGCTACCACCATGTTATTCGCGGGGAAAGTTGCAGACTCTGTGGGACGAAAGCCTGTTGCCGTCGTCGGCGCGATGATCTTCGTGCTCGCGTCTTTTCTCGGCGGGATGGCTGAGCAACCAAACACTTTCTTGATTGCTCGCTTTTGCCAAGGCATCGGAGCTGGATCTTGCTATGTCGTCGCATTCGCGATTTTACGCGACACGTTAGACGATGAACGCCGCGCGAAAGTATTGTCGATGCTCAATGGCATCACCTGTATCATTCCAGTGATCGCACCCGTGATTGGTCACTTGATTATGCTGAAATTTCCTTGGCCGAGTTTGTTTACCACAATGGCAGGAATGGGCATTCTCGTCAGTGTATTGGCCATTTTTGTTCTCAAGGAATCACTACCCAGCCAACAAGGTGAAGAACAGACAACGCCAGAGAGCCATCAAGAGACTTTCTTCGAGCGATTTTTTATCAGTAGGCTGATCATTACTGCACTTGGAGTGACCACCATTCTGACCTTTGTTAACGCTTCACCAATTGTCGTGATGAGCATGCTTGGTTTTGATCGCGGCGGCTATTCTTCCATCATGGCAGGGACTGCGACGATCAGCATGTTGATTTCGTTCTCGGCGCCATTGGCATTGGGGATTTTTAAGCAGCGAACCTTAATGATCACCTCTCAAGTATTGCTCGCTTGTGCAGCCATAGTACTCAGTGCTGCCCATTTCCATGATGGACAATCTCTTTACTATGTATTCGGACTTGGGCTGATTTGCGCTGGCTTCGCTTGTGGCTTTGGCGTGGCCATGAGCCAAGCGCTCAGCCCATTCTCTCAACAAGCTGGCGTGGCAAGCTCGTTACTGGGCATTGCTCAAGTTTGTAGTTCCGCGTTCTATATTTGGTTTATGGGTTTCATCGGCGTTAGTGCTCTGAATATGTTGGTGTTTATCTTAGTGTTAGGTAGCGTAATCAGCCTTGCTCTAATACTATTGATTCCAAAGCCTGTTCACGATACCCATTATGAAGAAATCCCTAGCGCGACTTGATTTAAACTTACTGTTCACTCTGCAATTATTGCTGCAAGAGCAAAGCGTCTCGAGAGCCTCGAAAAAGCTGAACGTTACGCCCTCTACCGTAAGTAAGTCGCTCAACAAACTTCGTCATTGGTTCGATGATCCTTTGTTTGTCAAAACACCTAAAGGTCTTGCGCCAACGCCTTTGGCACAAAGCATGGAGCAAGATCTTGCAGAATGGCTGCAAATTGGCAGCCAGATTGCAGAAAAACGCAGCGATATTACGCCTAAAGGAGTGCGTTTTGATATCACGATTGAGTCGCCATTAGTGCTCACGGTGCTGGACAGACTCATCATCGCTATCCACCAGCGATACCCTGAAGCGAAAGTAAAAACCAGTAACTGGGATTACGATTCACTCGACGCCATCATTCGAGGCGAGGCGGATATCGGTTTTACCGGCCGAGAAAGTCACCCGAGATCGAAAGAGTCGTTGGATCTTCTGCCATATTTCTTGGATTTTGAGATTCTATTTTATGACCTGCCGATGGTGTATTTACATAAAAATCATCCGGCATTACAGCAAGAGTGGAATCTCGAGACCTTTCTGAGCTACCAACACATCAATATTGTTTGGGAAAAAAGTGAAACTTGGGCGTTGGATGAAGTGTTAACGGAACTAGGGCTACAGCGCTCTATCGGGCTGACGATGTCCAACTTTGAGCAATCCCTTTTTATGGCAGCGCAGCCGACTCATGGCATGATCACCACCGCGCCGCACTATTGCAAAAGCTACACAGAAAAGCTGCATCTCGATTTGGTGTGCTTGCCAATTCCGTTAGACCAAGCTCAACAAGACAAGTTACTGATTCCATTTACTATGATTTGGCATAAACGCAATGCGTACAATCCCAAATTGCTATGGTTGAAAAACACCATCAAGTCATTGTATGAACAACCATCCCTACCACAGTAACACTCAGGCTAAGGTCAGGTTTTCTTTGGTGATTTTTGATGGTTTTCTCGCTCTGACTGCTATAACTAATCACTTTATCAACTAATGAAAAAGGTCGTTTGACGCTACACTCAATCCATATTTCTGCGTTAAGGGCCAAGGATGTCGACCTTTTTACTCACTGCTATTACGATGCTGGCGTTCGCCGCCAATTCATTATTGTGCCGACTTGCATTGGCCGAAGGGTTAATTGATGCAGGAAGCTTCACTCTCGTCCGATTGATATCTGGCGCGATTACCTTAATCGCATTGCTTGTCGTGAGAGGTCAGTGGAAAGCCGATCGGCCAACTTCTCGCTTTCGCTTTTTTGCTGGCGTGGCGTTATTTGGTTATGCTGCCCTTTTTTCTTTCGCGTACTTACAACTGGCGACAGGAACTGGTGCTTTGCTTTTGTTTGGTGCCGTGCAACTTACATTACTGGCAATCTATTGGTGGCAAGGTGAGCGCTTTCAGTTTCTCGAAATCATCGGTATCGGCCTTTCGATTGTTGGCTTTGTTTGGTTAATGTTGCCATCTGCCACGCGCCCCGATATCAGTTCTGCACTTCTCATGTTGATTTCTGGCGTTTGTTGGGCTGCGTTTACTGCGCTCGGTAAACAAGCCCCTTCTCCAAGTAGTGGCATCACGTGGGGATTTATCGCTGCATCTATGATTGGCATACTGCTATCGCCGTTGATGCTGTCCTCAATCCATCTCTCTCTGAGTGGAATCTTGCTCGCTATCACGTCTGGCGCCATTGCATCTGGCCTTGGTTATACGCTTTGGTATCAAGTCATGCGTAAGCTCTCTTTACTTCAAGCCGCAGTCAGTCAACTTTCCGTACCAGCCATTGCTTTGCTGCTAGGTACCGTCGTACTCCACGAGCCTCTTTCACTACACACACTTTTAACCAGTGGCATCATTCTTGGTGGCATCGCTTTGGTTTTTTTATCTCGATCCAAAAAAGCAAGCGAACAATCGGCAAGCCGATAGAAAATAATAACTTTCCCTCTCAAATACCCATTCATCATCTATGCTTTTTAAAGCAGCAAAGCTCATTGCAGATGGTACGAGTGGCCTGCTTTAGTATCAGGCGAAGGATATAAGGTGAGAATTGGCTCACACAACACAACGATTTTGTTTCAAAAGTGAGAATCGTCACAGATCGAGATTTTGCTCGTTTTAGCCGTTTCGTCAATAACGCCAAGGGCTAGCGCGAGATCGAGCCAAATACGCACTTTGTGTTTTGACAAAGGGTTTACAAAGCACACTTTTTCACCCGCTATATTCCGCCCCCCGAATTTATTCAGAACAAGATTCTGATTATTCACATAAGAAATTCATCAACTTATAACGATAAGCCTGAGCAAACTTTGACACTATGAACGACAAAATAAAATTCGCTATTAAAGTATCGCTTAGCCTGACTCTGGCTTATCTGATCCCGTTTGCCATGGGTTGGCCGCAAGCATCGACGGCCGCAACCACAGTGATGCTGATTGCATCCACAGGCAGTCGTCGTGAATCACTCGCCAAAGGTACCTTACGCGTGTTCGGTACGTTGGTTGGCGCCGTCGTTGGCTTGTTACTGGTGGGATTGTTTGCTCAAGACCGCTTGCTGTACATGCTGAGCGTGTCGGTTGTGGTCTCTTTCATTTTTTACTTCCGTAATGCCTATCAAAAAGATCCAACGTTACTCATGCTGACCGGTGTGATGACGCTGATGATGTCCAATGGCGGTGACGCAGAAGGTGCGTTTCTTTATGGCGTTGACCGCGCTTATATGACGGTGTTTGGGGTAGTGGTTTACACGCTCGTGGGGACTTTCTTATTCCCGACCAAAACAGAACAAAATCTAAGACAGCTCATCGAAAAACTCAACCAAGCACAACGCGCGTTGTTCACCGCTATCTTGCAAAATTTCGAGCAAAAATCGGCAGGGCAAGTCTCTCCTCAACAAGAGGGAGAAGAAAATCTAGAAGCAGGAGAGCCACAACCTAGCGTGGATTCTCTTATCGAACAGATGTTTGCCGCCCAAAATGCGCTCGAACAGCGTTTTGCCACAGTCAGTGTGGAATGCAGCGACGTGTCGGCCTACATGAAAGAGTGGCGCTTGGCGGTTCATTTGAACAAACAGGTAACGCAACAATTGACCGTTGCGGCGCACAGCCACTTTAGCCACCAGCAAGACCGTGAAAGCATCAGCAACTTTGATCAAGCCGTTGCGGAAATTGACGCGCTATTTGATACCTGCCAACAAGTCTGGGACGAAAAAGAGCCCGCTTTTCGTGCTCAAGAGTTCAAAGTCGAATACAACCAAGCGTTGCTTGAAGACGCAGCTCACCTAGAGAAAGGCTCTGCGCTTATGCTGGGGCACCTCTTGGGGCTCATGCATCAAAACTTGTCGCGTTTGGCGGAGAGCATTAGCTGCATTGACTCTGTGACGAACAATGTCTCCTTTGACGTGCCACTGCCGAAACCGAAAGGCAAGTTTCTATGGTGGGACGCAGAAAACTTTAAAACCGCGGTCAAGACCTTTGTCACCTATTGGGTTGCAGGACTGATTTGGATTTATTTCAATCCACCAGGCGGCTACTCGTTCGTGGTCTTCTCGACCATGTTTATGTCTTTGCTGTCGTTCGTGCCTGTGCACCCGATTTTGTTGCTTGTGCTGTTCACTTTCGGCTTCTTGTTCGCGGTGCCTTCTTACGTCTTCATTCTTCCGCAATTGGATCTCGGATTAGAACTTGGCCTGTTTATCTTTATCTACACCTTTATCGGCTTTTATCTGTTTAACGGGCCAGTGACGATTTTCTATATGATTGGCTTGTTTGTTCTCGGTTTAGACAACAACATGTTTTATCATTTCGGGATCCTCATGACGATCATGCTGTTGTTCTACATGGTGGTGTTCATGATTATTTTCGCGCACTACTTCCCGTTTAGCTCACGACCAGAACACCTCTTTTTGACCATAAAAGAACGCTACTTCCGACATACCCGAGAGCTGTTCACTACCTATCAACAGCAGTCTAGCTCGGTTATTACGCCGCTCAAACGGGCCTTGCACTTGGTGACGCTCAATGTCTCATCGAAAAAGCTCAAGGTGTGGGGTTCGAAAATCAACCACAAACACTTTGACAAAACCACGCCAGAAGCGATTGGCGCGTTTAGCAAAGCGTGTGATGTACTCAGTAATCACATCAACATCTTAATGGCCGCCGAGAAAAAGTTGCTGACCAATCCGCTGATCACTCAACTTCGTCAACAACACCGCGATTCCATCATTCCTTTGATGGCGGGCGCTTTAGCCAGCCATCAAGCAACACAAGAACTCGATTCCGTATTCGACCAATACAGTCAGGATTACCAATCATTCGAAGATAAACTGGAAGATTTTTTTAGTGAGTTGGATTTATCTGACTACGCTTATTCTGAGATAGCCGGTTTTTATATCTTGCTGAATTTAAAACGGAACGTGTTCGAAGCAATCAAGCATTGCAAGCAAACCTACGAGGATATCGATTGGGTGAACTTACAACAAAAGCGGTTTTAAAGGTGGGGATATGATGCTTCCAAAACTAACCAAACCAAGCCTCGCCATACTTTCCCTGCTCGGGCTCAGTGCGTGTACCACTGTGGGGCCAGACTATGTTCATCCAAAGCAGGCGCCAATGCCAAGTGACTGGTCGGTGCAAAAAGCAGCCAAAGATACGCAGCAATCAAAGCAACAGCTACAACAATGGTGGCAGCAATTTAATGACTCCACTCTCAATCAGCTGGTTGAGTTGGCGAGCAAACAAAACCTCGATTTAGAAGCCGCGGGACTGCGCATTGTCCAAGCTCGTTCATTGCTTGGCATTTCGACTGGCTTGCAATACCCGCAAGTTCAAACCGTGTCAGGAAATCTAGCGCGTGCCTACGTGAATGATCAGGGTGTAAACAACGCCGCTCTGTCGTTTGATGCTGCGTGGGAAATGGATATTTGGGGCAAGTATGCTCGCGGTATTGAGTCGGCAGAAGCCGGTTATTACGCATCCATCGCGTCGTATCACGACATAATGGTCACCATCACCGCAGAAGTGGCGCGTAACTACATTAACTATCGCACGTTCCAAGAGCGCATTTTGCTGTCTCGTCGCAACATCGAAATTCAAGAGCGTGTCGTCCGCATTACACAGGTGCAGTTCGACTCTGGCAACGTTACAGAATTGGACGTTCAGCAGGCGAAAAACCAACTCTATACTACCAAAGCGGCATTACCGAGTCTCGAAGTTGCGATGAAACAATCACGTACCGCGTTGGCGTTATTACTAGGTGCATTACCGGAAGAAGTAGACGAGCTGCTGCAATCAGATGGAATGCATAAGCAAATTGCTGACTACGAAAAACAGTTCAAATCGACAGGCAGAAAATCGGCGTTATCGGGCACCGACGAGCGCTCCATTGTGCCGCGTCCACCTCTGTTGGATACCCAAGTGGACGCAAACTTAGTGATGCGACGTCCGGATTTGCAAGTCTCTGAGATGCAAGCTCGCGCGCAGAGTGCGCAAATTGGCGTGGCGGAAACCGCTCTTTACCCAAGCTTTTCACTATTCGGTTCCATCGGTATCGACAGTACGGTTCCCGATGGCAGCAGTTTCAGTTTTAGCGATTCGCTCACCATGGTGGTTGGCCCAACGTTCAGTTGGAATATTTTCCAATACGGACGCGTGAAAAATAACATTCGTTTCGAAGATGCTCGCTTCCAAGAAACGCTGACCAACTACAACAAAAAAGTGCTGCAAGCCGTTAATGAAGTCACCAATGCGATCGAAGCGTATGACCTGTATTTACAGCAAAAAGATTTACGTTTGCAATCAGTCAACTCTTCCATTCGTGCATTCAACATCTCCATGACGCAGTACGAAAACGGCCAAATTTCTTTTGAACGTCTGCTCAACTCGGTAGAGAAAATGACCCGTGCGGAAGACAGCTACGCAACGATCAAAGGGAACGTCGCGAACCAAGTTGTAGCGCTCTACAAAGCCCTAGGTGGAGGCTGGCAAACCCAAACAGGCAAACCCTTCCTCAGTGAATCTATTGCCAAGCAAATGACAGAACGAACTGACTGGGATGGTTATTTAAATGAAGAAAACCGTGTATTGCCGCCTTTGCGCCTCGAAACTCCGGATGAGACCAGTGATGAAAACAAAACGGAGGATCTCTAATGCCTCATGAACTTTCTTTGGGAGACATTTACTTTTCTCCCACGTTACTGGTGCTCTTTCTCGCCGTCACGGCAACGTGGATAACGGTGATGATATTGAACAAGACACGTCTGTCTCGCTTCATTGCTTTTCCGTCTCTGACGTTTATTGCCATCATGGTCGGTTATGTGGTGGCCATCGACAGCTTTTATATTCAATTTTAGGTGCCAAACAAGATGAAAAAACTATTCGTAATCGCACTCAATCTTGTCATTCTTGGTGGCGCAGCTTGGCTCGGCTATCAAAAATTTGAAGAGTATTTTAATAACCCTTGGACACGCGACGGCCAAGTGCGCGCGAACGTCATCAAAGTAGCTCCTCGTGTATCAGGCCCAATTGTAAATGTCGCGGTGCAAGACAACCAAGAAGTGAAAACAGGCGATTTACTGTTTGAAATCGACCCAGCGACTTACGAAGTTGCTTTGTCTCAAGCCGAAGTGGCACTAGAACGCGCCATTGTTAGCTCTCGCGGTAAAAAAATCGAATACGACCGCCTTAAAGATATTCGCGCGAAAGACCGCGGCGCAGTTTCTCACAAGGATCTGATTCGTCGTGAAATCGCTTACGAAGAATCGCTACTGCAAATCAAATCTGCAGAAGAGCAATTAAAGTCAGCGCGCCTTAACCTCAGCTTCACCAAAGTTTATGCGACCGTCGATGGTTTTGTGTCTAACCTCGATATCCGAAACGGTACGCAAGCGGTCGCAAACCAGCCACTGCTGGCGCTGATCGACAAGAACAGTTTCTGGGTGTTTGGTTTCTTCCGTGAAAACCAACTCGCGCAAATCGAACCGGGTAGCCAAGCACGTGTCACTTTGATGTCTCACCCAGACACGCCAATTGACGCAACGGTTGACTCTATCGGTTGGGGTATTGCGCCGAAAGACGGCACGGTCGGCTACAACCTTCTTCCAAACGTAAACCCTGTTTTTCAATGGATTCGCTTGGCACAACGTATTCCGGTGCGAATCTCAATCCAAGAACTTCCAGAAGATGTTGATCTTCGATTCGGGCTTTCTGCGTCCATCATGGTGATGAAAGATTCATCAGCAGAAAATGAACAGTAACTAAGTGAGAAGAACCATGGTCATTGGTAAAAAACTCAAAAACATTAATGAAGAAAACAACTTCTTCTATCTAACTTTAGCGCTGGTGATTTTGTTGCTAGGGAGTGCGATGGCACAAGTGGTGGGCGAAGGGACGATTGAACACATACTGCAGGCATTCACGGTTCTCACGTTCATTGTCTGTTTTGCCAGCCTTCGCTTTGACAAAATGTGGTCTCGTTTCCTCTATACCCTGTTTGGCGTTTGGGTTCTTGTGATTGTTATCAAGACCGTTTTCAACATCCGAGAGATGAATGTAGTGATGCTTGCCCTCACCTTCGCATTCTTTTTCGGCACTTTTAAATCCATCGCAAGGCAGATTCTTTTCACTGGCCACGTCAATAGCAACAAAGTCATTGGCTCAGTCGCGCTTTTCTTACTGCTTGGTCTGATGTGGGCAATTGCCTATCTCATTCTTCTAGAGTTCTCGCCAACCTCATTCACTGGGATGGAAGCCATTTCTTGGGGCAGAATTTCTCTAATGCGGCGTATTTTAGTTTCGTCACCTTAACCACGCTTGGTTATGGCGATATCAGCCCTCTAACGCCATTGGCTCAAGTCGTGGTGTATTTAGAGGCCATTACAGGTGTTTTCTATATGGCGATTGTTGTTTCAAGTCTCGTCAGTTCTAACATTGATCATCAGGTAAACAAAAATGGATAAACAATCGGTAAAAATCGACAGTAAGCTTTTCATCAGTAATATGGTGGAGTCAGCAATACGCATTGGCTTGATCTTCGTCTTGCTGATGTTTACGTACGACATCATCAAACCCTTCATTCTTCCCGTTATTTGGGGTGCAATTATAGCCGTCGCTTTAATGCCACTTACAAAAAAGCTGGAGCGTGCATATGGCGGTCGCAGAGGCCTGGCAGCCACGACGATTGCTTTACTTGGTATTGCACTCTTAGTCACACCACTTGTTATGGTGTCAGGTTCCATTGTGGATGGTGCAACGCATGCGCTTGAAGTATTGCAAAACGGGCAAGTGAAGATCCCAGGTCCAAAACCTTCCGTTGCGGATTGGCCTGTCGTAGGTGATAAGCTCTATGAGGTGTGGACCCTATTCGCGACTAACCTTGAACAAGCGATTCAAACCTTTATGCCGCAGATAAAGTCCGCGCTCACTTCTTTGCTAGGCACACTTGGCGGTGTATTGGGCAGTTTACTGCTTTCAATCTTGTCACTTGCGATTGCAGCAGGTTTTATGACGTACTCTGAATCTGCAGCATCAGGGCTAAGAACCATCGCTATTCGTACCGCTGGTGAAAACGCTAAAAGCTGGACCACGCTTATCGCAGCAACCATTAAAAGCGTACTGCTTGGCGTAGTCGGTGTGGCGGCGATTCAAGCCCTATTGATCGGTGCTGGTTTCTTTGTATTTGGCGTTCCAGCAGCTGGTTTGCTCACTCTGATTCTGATGATCTTGTGTATCGCTCAGCTACCAGCGCTGCTTGCCGTACTACCAGTGATCGGCTTTATGTACATGACTCAAGATACAACGACAGCCACCATGTTTACTGTCTGGGTAGTAGTTGCAGCTCTTTCTGAAAACCTGTTCAAACCAATGTTAATGGGACGTGGTGTCGACGTACCAATGCCTGTGATTCTGCTCGGTGCCATCGGTGGTATGCTTTTCTACGGCATCGTTGGTCTGTTCTTAGGTGCTGTTATCCTGGCGATTTGGTATGAGTTATTTGTTTGGTGGTTGAGCATTGAGAAAGCACAACAGCAAGAAGAAATGGCAGAACAACAAGACGCTTCTGATGACCAATCAGAGCCTGGACACGGTGCAGGCATTTAATAAATCAATAGGTTAGAAAGAAATTTAATCTATAACTTATGATATCAAACCGCTCTATTGCAGCGGTTTGATTCTATTTGGATCACAGTTTCCCCGTAATAAATGCGATAAAAATGACGTTCTTGTTAAATTTTCATACTTCTTACACTTGGGAGTTGCAATCGGGCAATGAACGATGCACTCTCGATGACCACTAATTTGCTTAGGATAAAAACAATGAAATTGATCAAGCCTTTAACTTGTGCGCTTGCTCTCGCAATGAGTGGCATGGCATTCGCAGATGTAACCGTGAGTGTTCCTGACAACGTTTCAGTATTAGCGGCTAACGGTGAAAAAGCAGACCTTTCGGGTGGTTTTTTCGCCTCGGAAAGAACACTAACGTTACCTGATGGCGTTAACCAAGTCGTATTTCGCTTCGCCCCTTACTTTAACCAAGGCAATGACCGTTTAAGTGTTGAAAGCGATGTTATCGTTACACGATTTGACGCTGCCAATGC
The DNA here is from genome assembly GCF_024181795.1 of Vibrio sp. Y10_XG_PY6. Lineage (NCBI taxonomy): Bacteria > Pseudomonadati > Pseudomonadota > Gammaproteobacteria > Vibrionales > Vibrionaceae > Vibrio > Vibrio sp. Y10_XG_PY6. The sequence continues at coordinate 302,351 of NZ_JAMZAQ010000001.1, read as the reverse complement.
CGAGCTGACGCTACAAATGCCAGAATACCGCAACCTTCGCGACGCGGAAGAAAAGATCAAGGACTTAGATTGGAAACTGGTTGATGATTCAGGCAACACCGTCACTGTTGAGCAAGACAAATTGATCAAACCGGGTATGCAAATCGGTCGTGATTACGTGCGTGAAGTGGAAAGCTACAACAAAACAGGCGGCGTTGCTGCTATCGCTGTTGCTGGTGCAGCCGTTGCTCAACCAGTCACACTACCAGCAAAGATTCCTGAAGATATGAAACAAGCGAGAGCGACTGCGGTTAAATCAGATTCGACAGCAGAAGAGATGCTGCACTTCTGGTACCAAAAAGCAGACGCAGAAACCAAAGCTCGCTTTAAAGCGTACGTTAATCAACAATAAGTCTGATTAACTCTATCGATATTAAAAAAGCCACTTCATGTGGCTTTTTTGATCGAACAAGCTAGGACGTTTGAACGACTTTGGTATTGGTGATCATCATGTGTTCAATATGGTTATATCAATTTAACCAAACGCTACCAGTAACGCTCATAGATGATATTGCCTCCTGTTTTAGGACGATACTTTTCCAACCCAAGCCCTTGTAAGACTGGCAAGGTATCTTTGATCATCTGCGGGTTCCCACACATCATGACAAAACTACTTTGAGCAGAGAATGGCACATCAGCAGCGTTGGACAGTCTACCCGATTCGATGAGTTCGGGAATTCGACCTTGTAACTGACCATCCACCACTTCCCTACTGACTATCGGGATGTACTTTAATCTGCCTTCATATCGTTGCTGTAGTTGCTCAATCAGATATTTGTAGACCAGATCTTTTTCGTAGCGAACCGCATGAACAAGCACAATTCGCTCATTATGAGGTGGTAAGTTTATATCATCCAGTAGCGATAAAAACGGTCCAATACCTGTACCTGTAGATAGCAGCCACAGATCATGAGCCTGTTTAGGAATAGAATCGTGGATTAAGTCACCATGTGCGGTCTCACCAACATAAATACTATCACCAGATTTAAGCTTTTGGAGCCTTGGGGAAAGTTGTCCTTGAGGGTCCGCTACTATTAGGAACTCCAACCAATCGAACTGTTCACTTGGTGCATTAACCACAGAGTAAGCACGACTTATCAGCTTGCCTTCATCATCAAGCAAAGCAAGCTTGGTGAACTGACCAGCTTTGAAGGAAAGAGGCGCGCCAGATATTCTCAAACTGAACAACTCACCTGTCCAATCAATGCGTTTCTCAACTCTTGCGAGGTTGAAACCTTTGAGTTCAATCATGAGACACCTCCTACCTGGTTACTCTTAGTTAAACTTACGCCTTCAACTCGATTATGTAAAGTTTCTAGTTTACATAATCAAACCACTATTTCATTTCACATTTTAAAAACAATTTTATTACATATTAAATGATTACATCTAGAATAAATGCTCAAAGTGATAAGTCGCGTCGCAATTCGTGGCAATGCAGATGAAAAAGGAGCACTAAAAATGGACACACTGTTAAAGGACTTTCCCGTTATCACAGAGATCAAAGTCGCATGGGGTGAGATGGATGCTCTGCAACACGTCAATAACGTGGTCTATTTTCGCTACTTTGAGACGGCGCGTTTAGATTACTTCAACAAAATTAATCTGCTAGTCGACCTGCAAACCTCGCAAATTGGGCCAGTACTGAGCGAGACGCAATGCCGCTACAAGCTTCCTGTCACTTACCCAGACACGTTATTAGTCGGCTCGCGCGTAATCGACATGCAAGAAGATCGAATCACGATGGAATACCAAGTGCTGAGTAAGAAGTGGGGTAAGATTGCGACCATCGCGACCGCCACTGGTGTGATGTTTGATTTTAAGAACAACGTAAAAGCGGCGATTCCAGACCACGTTCGCCAGTCGATTTTAGACTTGGAAGGAACTGTGGGTAGCACGCATCATTTAGAGTAGCAAGAAACGAGAGATCAAAGGCGAGGTTCCCTACAGCGCTTCTTCATCGCTATCGGGAATGATGCTGAGATACCATTCCAGCCTACGCGATAAGAAAAGCTGCGTCATTCTAGCAAGCCATAGCGAGACTAAGAATCTACTTACCGCTTGCTGCAGACCCTAGAGCGATGAATCTACTCAATACAATCTGAGAGTAGATTCTGAATCACGCTCGTTCCTGGCGGTTCAGAATGACGAACCTCGTTTAGGTTCTGACTCTATAACACTATCTAAGAAAACCATCCCGGACGAGCACAAGCGAGTCATCCGGAATCTCGCTTTAGACTTGATAGCAGGGCTACTCTTCTAGCCTACGCGATAAGAAAAACTGCGTCATTCTAGCGAGCCATAGCGAGACTAAGAATCTACTTACGGCTAGCTGCAGGCCATAGAGCGATTAGCAAAACGTCTCGATATACAGCGCTTCGACTTTGTCTCTTGCCCATTGCGTTTTACGCAAAAACTTCAGAGAAGATTTGATCGACGGATCTTTCTTAAAACAGTTCACTCGAACGCGCTCATACAGGCCATTCCAACCAAAGTGTTCAACTAGTCGGGTGACGATTTTTTCTAAACTCAACCCATGCAGAGGGTTATTCGGCTGTTCGTTGCTCATGTTGTTGATCCAGTAACGATGTAAGTGGCGGGCTAATCTAACTCAAAGTGACCACTTAACCTAATGTTTTCACCTTCAAAGGCGTTTAGCTTGAATTACTTTGCTCATCTCCCCTATAGTAGCTCAAACTTCACAAACATCCTTTTCACGATGAAAGCCCTCAACGACCTCAATATTTTTGTCGAAACAGCGCGCCAAGGCAGCTTTTCAAAAGCCGCTAACAGCATGGACATGACACCTGCCGCCATTAGCGCATCGATTAAGCGTCTTGAAGGGCAAATCGGTTTCCCGCTGTTTGTGCGTTCCACCCGAAGCCTGCGTTTAACCTCAGAGGGCGAACTGTTTTTAGACAAAACCACGCAAGCGTTGGCAACATTGCAAGAGGGGTTGGATCAGATCTCAAGTGCGCGTGGTGAGTTATCTGGTCAACTGCACATTACTGCGCCCTCCGATTTTGGTCGCAATATGTTGCTCGATTGGGTGGATGAGTTCATCGATCTCTACCCAAATGTTTCCATCAAACTAGAGCTGTCCGATAGCTTGACGGATATGTACACCAAGCCTGTCGATATTGCGATTCGCTACGGCGAGCCGGCCGACTCCAATCTGGTCGTGTTGGCTTTGTGTGGGGCAAACGAGCGGATCTTATGTGCATCGCCAGAGTACGTAGCTACACATCCAGAACTCACCTCTCCTGCCGATTTAACGCAACACAACTGTTTGTGCTATATGGTCGCGGATTCGGTCTACAACAAATGGACGCTCACGCGTGACGGTGAGAAAGAACAAGTCGTGGTCAGCGGTAACTTGATGAGCAACGATAGTGACTTGCCACATCGGTTAGCGATCAAAGGCAAAGGCATTGCGAATAAATCGTTGATGGACATCAGCCGAGACTTAATCGAGGGAAGATTGGTGCGAGTGTTACCAGAGTGGGATTGCGGCCCAGTACCGCTCTACATGGTGTGCGCCGATCGTCGGTTACTAACGCCAACGATTCGGACTTTCCGCGACTTTATCCAACAAAAATGCTGCCAGCAACGCGCCAACGTGCTGGCAACCTTCTGTCATTAGGCGATAAATCGTAGAGGACGAATCTGGGTATACTCAACCCAATCGTTCTCTTCCAATGTTTCAAGAAACGTCGCCATGTGTGGGCTTTGCAAATGCTTATCCAAGGCCTCTTGCGATGCCCAAATTTCTTGGAACATAAATAGGCCATCAACTTTTTCGTCGAGATACAACTCGTATTGGCAACAGCCTTCTTCTTGACGAGTTGGCTCTAGTAAACCAGCAAGCAAATTCACCACCTGATCCTTGCTGTCTGGATAGGCTTTCACTTCTGCAACTAAGTGGATCATCGTTTTATCACCCTTTTGCGATTTATATATTGATTACAGGGTTCTACGTAACCAGCAAGTAAGCTCGAATTAGATCTCGGTGAATACGGTTTCTGCGTCCCAGCGAGACTTTGGCGTTTTCGCGTTGAAGTCATCTTCCGCGTGGTAGCCCAGCGGCACGATCACAACGCTGGTGTAACCTTTTTCACGCAAGCCAAATTCTTCATCCAGCACTTTGGGATCAAACCCTTCAATTGGCACTGCATCAATTTCTAGCGTCGAAGCACCCAACAACAACGTACCCACGTTGAGGTAAACTTGTTTCTCCATCCAATGATTCGCATCTTTCAGATCAAAGCGGTGCATGTTCACAAAGTAGCTACGACCACCACGCACAGCCGCTTTCGCTTCTTCGGTTGGGAATCGGCCATCTTTTTCTTCTTGCGCCATTAGCGCTTCAATGTAGTCGTTATCAATGCCTGTTTTCGCACAAAACACCAATACGTGAGAAGCGTTGAGAATCTTCGCCGCGTTAAACGCGTAGTTCTCTTGCGCCGCTTTAGCGATGCGCTGTTTGCCTTCTTCTGTGCTTGCCAGAATGAAATGCCAAGGCTGGGAGTTCACACTCGATGGACTAAAACGAATCAGCTCTTTAACTGCGTCGATTTTTTCTTGAGGTAGCTTGCGCGTTGGGTCAAACACTTTCGTTGAGTAACGAGATTTTGCAGCTTGTACGATATCCATGAGGTTCTCCAATTAATGAATTTAAGCTGTGTAACAGCATAACCTCATGAGATAAAGGGAAAAACCGATTTCGATTAAAAACATTTTCAAAATAAATTTGAAAATAAAACGATAAGAAAGGCTTTGAGCGTTCTCACTGAACTTCTTCATCTTTTCGGCAATAATGCTTGTTTGCTCGCAACCAAACTCAACTCATGCAGCCTCAAGATAACGTTATTACATCCTTTCTGTGTAAAAAGCTCGGTCACAATCACCTGAGAATTGCCGGCGAATATTGGCACATTGAGAAGTTGGTTGCCTTGCAATGCATGATGTTGAAGGAAGCGCCTGACCTCCAAGAAGGCCTGCTGTGGTGGAGTAAAAGTGTTTCATTATTCGACCGCCGTTTGTACGTCACATTTCAACATGGTGATGCCCAAATCCATCTGCAAGTAGAATGCAGAACGGCCGATATGCCAAATTGGGCGGAGTCGGTGTTTGGCTTGCTCAAAATGCAGTTGGAAATGCTTGAGCTAAGCGAATCAATACAGGTACAGGTTCACGCCAACAATCCACTCGCGGCCGATATTTTTCTAGGGGAAACGCGAGATTCTAAAACGAGTTCAAGCGTGTTTGACTTGGTGAAACATGTTTATTTGCTGCTTTCTCACCAGCCAATTGAACAACCAGAATTGCTGAGTGTTTTGAACGCCTTGTTCATCAAAAACAGCAATTACGCGCTCAAGTTAGAGCAAGCGGCAAGGCAACTGGGCGTCTCCAAACGCACCTTGCAACGTCGACTACAAGAAAAACAAATGAGCTACTCTCAATGCGTTGATTTCGCTAAAAGAAAGCAAGCACTCACTTTGCTCGCCGACACCCAACTCACGACGCAGCAAATCGCCTATCAACTTGGTTACGAAGAACCATCGAACTTTCACCGCACTTTTCGTCGTTGGTATCCGTTTTCACCCATGCAGTATCGCCAACAATGTTTGGATAACCGAACTCAGCTAAATCAGCAACCGATCCGCTTGTACTACGCCAAAGCCAATACCTTCGACGATAACCACATCGACCAACCTGTCGGCAAAATCTGGATGGAAGTGGACAATATTGCGTTTGAGAAAGTGGTCTCGGTAGAATGCCGTGACCGTGATGGCGCATGGCGGCGCTACCCCGCCTTCTTCGAGCGTTTTTTAAGTCATGGCACCGAACTCTGGGCAACGACCGAACTTCCGGTAGCGCATCCCCTTACCTTTCGCCTGTGTTATGAAGTCGATGGGGAACGTTACATTGAGAATAACCACCAGCGTGACTATGTGGTTTCTAAAGGGCTTTTAATTGGCGCAACGGAATACATTGTCCCGACTCGGCAGCTTATTAATATTGGGGCGCAATACACGCTCTTTATCGAACTGGCATGCCGACTTGAAAACGTTGCGAGGATTGACTGTTACGTCGATGATGACCCCACACCTCACGCAATGCGCTTGACCCAACACTCGCTACATTATGCTTGTTGGGTGCTGCAATTATCGCTCACTCAAACTGCAAAGCAGTGCCGTTTCCGCCTTTATGATGAATCCGACAACGAGCTCGCGAAAGAGCATTACCCGATACAATATCCTATTGTGCAACCGCTCAATTAAAACTGTCGGTCAGATCAAAATCGTCTCTTCGTGACATCATTTCACGTCTTTTTTGGCGTGAAATGACACTCTCAATTTCAAACCTTTGCTTTATCGTTTCTGCATTGCTGCATAACGGAGGCAAAGACCGTGTTTGAAACTCTACCTAACTCAATGAATAAAATAAAAATACTTCCTTTAGCGATCGCACTTGCTCTTTCTGGCTGTGGAAGCGACGAAACCACACCAATCGATACAGGCAGCCACGTGGCATCTCCTGATTGGCAAGATCAAATCATTTACTTCCTGATGATTGACCGTTTTAACGACGGCGACAGCGCTCTCAATGATCAAGGGCAAAACGAATTCGATCCGACGTCGGATAAAAAATTCAGCGGCGGCGACCTCGTTGGCGTGAGTGATAAGTTAAGCTACATCGAAGATCTCGGTGCCACATCGATCTGGATTACTCCGCCAGTTGCTAACCAATGGTGGGATGCAGAGCAAAACTACGGCGGCTACCACGGGTACTGGGAGCGCGATTTTCAAAAAGTGGATGAACACTTTGGTGACATGGAAAGCTACCAAGCGTTAGCACGCGAAGTGCATGCGCGTAACATGTTCTTAATTCAGGACATCGTGACCAACCATGTAGGCAACTTCTTCACATACGATGATCCTTACAGTTATGATCCAAGCCTACCTTGCCAAGGCTTCCGTTTGATTAAAAATGCACTACCCGCCGGACAAGAGCTGCCGTACCCACTCAACATGAACGAGTGTAAAACAGACGGCACAGGCAGCTACCACTGGACGCCAACCATCACCGACCACAACGATCCGGTACAAGAAAAAACCTGGCAGCTCTCTGATTTGGATGACCTCAATACGTCCGATCCTGAAGTACGCGCTTATCTAAAAGAGAGCTACCGAAAATGGATTCGCGAAGTCGGCGTCGACGGATTCCGTATCGATACGGTGAAGTTTGTTGAACACGATTTCTGGAACGACTTCCTACACGCCAACGATGGTGTGATGACGCAAGCGGTTGATACCGGTCGTAACAACTTCCTCACTTTTGGTGAAGTATTCGAAACATCTACGCCATACAACACTGAAGGCGAAAAGAAGATGCTGACTTACATCGGTGAAAGTGGCTCGCCGAAACAGCTAACCTCGGTACTGAACTTCCCATTGCAAGCGACCATGACGCGCGTATTTGCATCAGGGCAACCGACCGATTACTTACGCTTCCGTCTTGAGAAGATGATGGAGATGTTCCCGAATCCATACATCATGCCGAACTTCATTGATAACCACGATATGCCACGTTTTCTATCGCAAGGCAGTGTCAACGATATGAAGCAAGCGCTGATCACAATGATGGCAGTGCCGGGCATCCCTGTAATTTACCAAGGTACTGAACAGGCGATGTCAGCAGCGCGCGATGCGATGTTTGCTGGCGGCTACCGTGAAGACGGCGACTACGTAGACTCATTCGACCAAAACAGCGAGATGTACTTGTTCATCCAAGAGCTTGCTAAGTTACGTACCGAAAACAAAGTCATGACACGCGGCGAAATGAAAGTGATTGGCAGCGATAAAGCCGGCGCCGGTGTGTTCGCTTTTACCCGAACGTTGGATAACGACGAAGTCTTAGTGGTAATGAACACATCGAATTCCCCGATGTTGATGAACCAACTCGATGTAGAGCAAGCGGGCGGCACTGTTTTCCAACAACAAATCATGTCGAACTGGGCAGACGCTCCGGAGAAGCTAATCGCAGATGAAAACGGTCACGTAACCCTTGAGCTACCAGCCAAATCTGCCGTGATTTACTCGAAAACTAACGACACCCAATCGGTAGATACACCAGACCTCAACATCCAACTAGCGCAGGATTGGGAAGGGCAAACCATCACAGATGACATCGTGATTGCTGGTACTGCTAATGCAAACGAAAAGTTGAACCTTGTCGTCGACGGTAACTTGGAAACAGCGCAAGCAATCGAGGTTGGCGCTGATGGTCAGTTTAGCGTCACGCTGTCAACTCGTCATTTTGCGATTGGCGAGCAACAGCACCGCTTCGCGATTTATTCCACCGAGAAAAAAGCAGGCATCGAGGACGTGAATTTTGTCTCGAACCTAAACTGGTCAAACACACCGGATGACACCATTGATGATGCAGGTGATGCGCAAGACGGCACTGGGGGTCCTAACGGTAACTACTCATTACCAACCGATCCAACGTTCGACAAAGACAACAGCCAACTCGCAATCAACAAAACAGAGGTGTTTACCGTTGGCAGTAACGTACGTTTGACCTTCACCATGGACAAAATCACCGACACTTGGTTGCCACCAAACGGCTTCGACCACGTGGGTTTCACCATCTTTATTGATTTACCTGAAGAAGCCGCAACTAACTTGTCTGAGCTACCGAAGATCAACGCTTCTATGCCAAGCGGAACCTGGAGTCGTAATGCGGTTGTTTTTGGCTGGCAAAGCTCGATTTACAACACCAAAGGAGCAAATGCGACGACATGGGGAGAAGCGGTCACGCCAGCACCAACAGTGACAGTAGACAAAGCCAATAACACTATTTCGATGGACTTTGCGAGTGACGCGCTGGGTCGACCTGATTCACTGGATGGCATTCGATTCTATGTGACAACTTGGGACTTGGATGGATTGTCTGCCACTTACCGTCCACTGGAACAAAACAAAGGCCCTTGGAACTTCTCCGGTGGCGCATCGGATGAGAGCAAGATTTGGGATGACTTACCAATCATCACCTTGTCTGAATAAACCGTTAAATAAGACACCGTCCAGCGTTTAGCTGGGCGGCCATCAACAAAAGAATGCAGAAAGACACTTCTGCTCGTTTTTATTCTAGTTAAAGAACGATTTCACCCACAGCACCAGACTGTCCCAAAGCTGACCGAACCACGAGCCCTCTTCTACCGCTTGGCTGCTGACCAGGGGATAACTCGCCACGGTACTGTCATCGCTTTTCCAAACGACCTTACCAATTTCATCTCCTTGCGCGAGCGGCGCAATCAACGGTTCATTTAACACCACACTCTTATCAAGCCCAGCCGTCATAGAACGAGGCAGAGTGAGATAGGCATCTTTGGCGAAGATCGCCTCAACTTGATTGTCATTTCCCTTCCAAACGCGAACTTTAGACTCAACCTGCCCTTGTTTGGCAACTTGTTTGGTGTCATAAAAACGAAAACCATAACTGAGCAAATTCTTGGATTGGCTCGTTCGAGCCTGTTTACTTGGCGTGCCCATCACTACCGAAATCAACCGCATTTTCCCTTCTTTGGCGGAGCTCACCAAACTGTATCCCGCATTGCTGGTGTAACCGGTTTTGCCCCCGTCGACGTCAATGGAATTGTCCCACAGTAATTTATTGCGGTTGTACTGCGTAATGTCGTTCCACTTGAAGACTTTCTCACTATATAGCGCATACACAGCGGGAACATCGTTGATGATCGACTGCATGAGTTTTGCCATATCGGTGGGTGAGGTTTGGATGCCTTCACTATCGAGACCATGGGAGTTTACAAAATAAGTGTCTTGCAGCCCTAACTTCTCCGCCCAACCATTCATCAATGCGACAAAGCCGCGTTCACTGCCAGCAACGTGCTCAGCCAGTGCAACGCACGCGTCATTACCCGATTGGATGATCACACCGCGCATTAAGTTCGCAACACTAATTTCATCTTTCGGTTTGATGAACATTTTAGAAGATCCGGGAAACTTGGCCGACCACGCGTTTTCGCTCACGGTGACAACATCATCCCATTTCAAACGCCCCGCTTTGATTTCTTGTCCAACGACGTAAGCGGTCATCAACTTGGTTAAACTAGCCGGAGCAAGGCCTGCTCGCCCGTTATGCTCGGCAATAATGGCACCGGATTGAAAGTCCATTAATACGTAACCTTTCGCCTTTAATTGAGGTGGGTTGGGCGTAACAACGGCAAAAGTAGGTACGCTTATTAAACAAGTCACAATAATCCATCGAGCCAGTGACACTTTCATCCGACTTCCTCCATGCTCTCACTTTGTCGCAACTCTATTGAGCATAGCTCACTCAACCAGTTGCACCAGTCGCTAATCGTTTCATTTTCTTGAACTTACATTGATTTGACCAAGGTATAGAACTGACGAAGCGATTTGGAAATAGCATTGGTTCTTCACGCCATTCGCAGTAAAGTAGCGCTACCCCTCAATAAGGAAATAAAGATAACAATGAACGCTCAATCATTTATCGACGCAGGATTGCATTACACTCCCCACAGTTTTACCGTTCCTCTGGATTACCAAGACGCGAGCAAAGGCACCATTGAAGTCTTCGCCCGTGCGGTTTGCCTAGTTGGCGATGAAGAATCGACCAAACCTTGGTTGGTTTACTTTCAGGGCGGACCGGGCTTTCCCTCTCCGCGTCAAAACGGCAATAACGGCTGGGTAAAACGCGCGCTGCAAGAGTACCGAGTTTTGCTTCTCGACCAGCGCGGTACGGGCAATAGTTCGATGGTTAATCATCAGACTCTGGCTCATTTCACGCCGCAACAACAGGCCGAGTACTTAAGCCACTTCCGAGCGGATAACATCGTGCGCGACGCGGAGTACATTCGTGAGCAATTTGGCGTCGAAAAATGGGCGATCTTAGGTCAAAGCTTTGGGGGGTTTTGCTCCCTCACCTATTTGTCTTTGTTCCCAGACAGCTTGCTGCAAAGCTACATCACGGGTGGCGTGCCATCAGTCTCGCGTCATGCCGACGATGTGTATGAAGCCACCTTCAAACGCACCATGGAGAAAAACCAAGCGTTCTTCCAACAATTTCCAAGTGCGCAACAACTTTGCCAAAACATTGCGAATCACTTGCTGGAAAATGAAGAGTATCTACCAAATGGTCAACGCTTCACGGTGGAACAATTTCAACAAATCGGCATCAACTTTGGTGTGAGTGATACTTTCTTGCCAACTTACTATTGGCTAGAAAGTGCATTGATTGAAGTGAACGGCAAACCACAACTTCGCTATGAGTTCTTGAACGATATGTTGGCGCAACAAAACTTCCAAACCAACCCGATTTACGCCATTTTGCATGAATCGATTTATTGCCAAGGTTTTGCGTCGAATTGGAGCGCTCACCGTGTTCGCCAAAGCCGTTCAGAGTTTAATTATGGACCTGGCAAGCCATTTTACTTTACGGGGGAAATGGTCTTCCCATGGATGTTCGATCAATACGTCAACCTCAAGCCACTAAAAGATGCCGCTGAAATATTGGCCGCGAAAGAAGATTGGACTGCGCTGTACGATCAAACACAACTGGCTCAAAACAAAGTGCCTGTCAGTTGCGCCGTTTACGCCGATGATATGTTTGTGGAAATGGATATCAGCCGAGAAACGCTCGCGCTAATCCCAAACTCAAAAGCGTGGATCACTAACGAGTACGAGCACAACGGTTTACGTGCCGACGGTGAGCGCGTTTTAGATAAGTTAATTGCGATGGGGAATCAAACCGCCGCTAATTTGAAATAAATACTATAAAAACGCCTCTTCTAGAGGTAAGAGGCGTTTCATTCCTACCATCTTGTTTTTACGAATCTCTTACGCGCTTGGTCATACGTTTCGTCATCACCCGGTAGCCCATTTTATGATAGAACTCCTCACCTTCATGGTTAAATGACGCCACGGTTAAGCCGATTTCTTCTATTCCTTGAGCACACAAATCACTTTCCATCTTATCCATCAGCGATAAACCTATTCCTAAGTTTCGATGGTTCTCTGAAACAATAAGCTCATGAATAAAGCCAACGCGTTTTTCTGGTGAAATCAGCGACTGAACGTTACGAACCGAACCAGAGATAAAACCGACGACCTTTCTTTGCGAACAAGCAATAAAAGCGCTCACGCTCCCGTCAAAATACTTTTCGAAGGTCCCATATGATTCTCTTAGTTGCGCCAATTCCTTGGGTGGACGATAGAAGTTCGGTTCAGCTTCATAGTGCGATGTATCGAGTTCAACGAGTAATTGTTTGAGCAAGGGAACATCTTCTTCCCTCAGCCGCCTGATATAAAACTGCTGCATGTCCTTTCCTTGCCAACTGATCCGATTATTATTTTGTAGCTCTTGCGCACAACTTTAATGAAGGACCGAAGAAGGAATCACAGTACAAATTTAAACCAAGAGTGTCGAGTTCAACTTACCTTGTTCTCTACAGTTTATGCTTATAATTTGAACACATAGCGATTTTACCCGCGTGACGCTATGCCGCATCAAAACACCGCTACATCCTGCCTAGCCATAATATCCGCATAATTTGTCCGTATTTCCGACTAATTTAGTCAGGTATACTTCGTGCCGCTAAAATTTTAAGGTCGTTGACCACCTGTATTTTTAAAGGAAACCTCATGAGTCAGTATGTAGTTTGTGCGCTGTACAAGTTTGTTGAGCTGAATAACTATCAAGAACTACGCGAGCCATTACTTGCGTTGATGGAAAAACACCATATTCGCGGGACATTACTGCTGGCAAGTGAAGGCATCAACGGCACTGTTGCCTCTGATCGTGCAGGTATTGATACGCTACTGGAGTGGCTAAACAACGAGCCTCGTTTGACAGGCACCGTATACAAAGAGTCGTACTCTGAGACCCAGCCATTCAATCGCACCAAAGTGAAACTGAAAAAAGAGATCGTAACATTAGGTGTTGAAGGCATAGACCCTCGCCACGTAGTGGGTACTTACGTGAAACCTCAAGAGTGGAACGATCTTATTGCTGATCCTGAAGTGTTTGTTGTCGATACACGTAATGATTACGAAATCGAGATCGGCACATTCAAAGGCGCTGTAAACCCAAATACTGAAACCTTTCGTGAATTCCCAGACTATGTAAAAGAAAACATGGATCCGACAAAACACAAGAAAGTCGCGATGTTCTGTACCGGTGGCATCCGCTGTGAGAAATCTACCGCTTACATGAAAGAACAGGGCTTTGATGAGGTCTACCACTTAGAAGGCGGCATTCTAAAGTATCTTGAAGAAGTTCCTCAAGAAGAGAGCATGTGGGAAGGCGATTGTTACGTGTTTGACGGTCGTGTTGCAGTAAACCACCAGCTAGAAAAAGCAGATTACGACTTATGTAACGCTTGTCGTCTACCGATCACTGAAGAAGACAAACAGTCTGATTTGTTCGAGCAAGGCGTGAGCTGCCCGAAATGTCACGGCACACACTCAGAAGAACAAATTGCTCGATTCCGCGAACGTGAAAAACAAATTGTTCTTGCAGAACAACGAGGCGAGCAGCATGTTGGTGGCGAAAGTGCCAAGCAAAGAGAAGCTCGACGTGCCGCTAAGTACGCACAAAAAGAAGCTCAGCGTAAACAAGACTAAGCTCGACTCTAATTCTATTTTAAGCGAGCTGCCGTAAGGTGGTTCGCTTTTACTATGCACCAACACTCTTTCAATACAATTTTGTATCCTTCACCAAAACCTCTAGTTGATTGTCTCTTTTGCCTTCGGGTAGCCCCACCATCTCATCATAAGCACTTTGATGTACTAAAACCTGCTTATTTGCTTTGATATTCTTGCACTTCTTTTGCATCTCGATAAGGGAATGAGCCCTCAAAAAGATACCGTTGTCGTCAGTGATGAATTGCGCTTTTCCATCAACTACGACAGATGCTTGATACAATGCGAGATCAAGCGAGTGAATGATCAATTTATCTACGTAGAAGAACTTTTCTAACTTACTCAGTGGTATCGACATGTCTCACCTCCTTGTGAGCAACCTCTACGTTTTAATGAACAAAACCGATCATTAGGTGAGATCTCTTCGGGTCATTTGCGTACAACATCGGAAACAAAGAGGATTCCGATGCAAACAATCAATGTCGTGTGGTTAAAACGAGATTTAAGACTGACTGACCACCAGCCCTTAACACAAGCATTGTCGTCAAAGCACCCAACGGTACTTTTATATATTGTTGAACCGTTGCTGTTAAACAACCCTCACTATTCTGAGCGTCACTGGCGATTTGTTTGGCAATCATTGCAAGACATGAATGAGACGCTCAAAGCCTATGGACACCGCATCACGGTTCTGTTTGGCGATGCCTTAGCATGTTTTCAATCAATTCAAATGCAATATCAAATCAACGCTGTGTTTTCTCATCAGGAAATAGGGCTCAACTGCACCTTTGAGCGCGATAAGCAAATTGCCGACTGGCTGCATGAGCAGAACATCACGTGGTTTGAGTTCGAGCACGGTGCTGTTATTAGAGGAGCAAAAGACCGGCAGGGTTGGGACAAACATTGGGATTTGGTCATGAGATCCTCCATAAGCCCTCTTGAGCTGCAAACCAACTTGTTGCATTCATTGGATGCAGAATCACTCGGCTGCGCGTTTTCGCCACCTTCATCCTGGCTATCAAAATGCAAAGGAATGCAAACGGGAGGAAGCCAACTCGCTTGGAAAACACTGGAGGACTTTTTCAATCGACGAGGTCGCGATTATTATCGAAGCATCTCTAATCCTAAGGCCTCACGTACAGCCTGTACTCGCCTTTCTCCATACCTCGCTTGGGGTAATATATCCTTGCGTGAAGTTTATCAGTACCTATTGAAACACTGGCAAGTTGCTGGGTTTCGTCGCAGCTTAATTGCGTTGTCTTCACGGCTGCATTGGCACTGCCATTTCATACAGAAATTCGAGTCGGAATACGACATGGAGTTTTACTGTGTTAACCGGGCTTACGAATCGTTGATTAAACAAAGTAGCACTTTCGATGAAGAAAAGTTAGCAGCATGGAAATCTGGATATACAGGCATACCTTTGATCGATGCCTGTATGCGCTGTTTGCATCAGACTGGCTATATAAACTTTCGCATGCGTGCCATGCTGGTTAGTTTTCTCACTCATCACATGAACATGGATTGGCGAACTGGCGTGACGCATTTAGCGCAACTATTCCTCGACTTTGAGCCTGGTATTCATTACCCACAATTCCAAATGCAAGCCGGGGTAACTGGGACCAATACAATCCGGATTTACAACCCGGTTAAGCAAGCCCAAGAACATGACCCTGATGGCGCGTTCATCTATAAATGGGTGCCTGAATTGCAAATGGTCCCCACCCCACTATTGTTCGAGCCCTGGACAATGACACAGATGGAAACCGTCATGTACCACTTGAAACCGGATAGCCGTTACCTAGCGCCTATTGTCGACCTAAATAGCGCAGCTAAAGACGCAAGGGAGCGTCTATGGGCATGGCGGAAACGGGCCGATGTAAAACAAGAAGGCAAACGGATTTTAACGCGACACGTGAGGCCATCGAAAGAAAGCAGGGCTCGTTGATCATCTCTTCATTTAGATGCGTACAAACGAAGACATTCTCTAGGGAAACCGTTGTACCCTCAACTCGTAAGGAACACATTATGTTTAAACGTATCTTGGTTATCACGGCTACATTGATGGCGACTTTATCTTTTATGCTTCCCGTCAAGGCTCATGAGCATGGCATGATGAAGGCTGATATTGTCGACGTTGCCACAGAAAACGGCTCTTTCAATACACTTGTCGCTGCAGTGAAAGCGGCTGATCTAGTCGATACACTCAAAGGAGAAGGCCCATTTACTGTTTTTGCACCAACGGATGACGCTTTTGCAAAACTGCCTGACGGTACAATCGATATGCTCTTAATGCCGGAAAACAAAGACAAGTTAGTATCCATTTTGACTTATCACGTCGTCCCAGGGAAAGTAATGGCTGCCGATGTTGTTAAGCTAGACAAAGCAACTACGGTTCAGGGGCAAGACGTGATGATTAAAACCATGGGCGACAAAGTCATGGTCAACGATGCAAATGTAATGGCAACCGATGTGAAAGCTAAAAACGACGTCATTCATGTTATTGATACCGTCATTATGCCTAAATAACATGATTCAGAGGGCGGTATATTCCGCCCTTTAAACGGTGCTTCTTCTATCCTTAATACTGCCCCTTCCCTACCTTCGACCCAACAACCAATCACTCATTCACTCCAACTATTAAAAAGACAAAAACAACATCAAAACCAATACCTTAGAAACAAAAAAGCACAATATCAATGAGGTTGGCGTACCGTTACCTTTCAATTTGAGAACATGATTCCATGTCAGTGTCGTTTACTTTTCCACATGTAAATTCTTGAGCTAAATTTTGGCTGCTCAATCACATTTCGGCAAACCATTCGAAAGGGTGGGACGCAAAGCTTCCGGTCTGTCAGCATTCCATCATCAAAAGTAATGCTCATGATAGCGGGGTTGCCATGTTGCAACACTACATTATCCAAAGTATGGATTCATGCAGCGTTGCTTCATGCTCAGCATGCGCCGAGGTGTGACATTAATTTGTCAGCCATAACAGAGGACATGTGATGAAATCCTTCCCAACCAAATCCGTACTTGCATTAGCACTTGCAAGCATTAGCTCAAGTGCTGCGGCTCACGGCTACGTATCAGAAACCAATGATGGTGTCGCTGCAAGTCGCGCGGCACTATGTAAGTATCCAACACCTGATACCAACGAAAAAAATAATAACTGCGGTGCCATTCAATACGAGCCACAAAGTGTTGAAGGTCCTGATGGTTTTCCACAAACAGGGCCTCGCGATGGAAAAATAGCAAGTGCCGAAACCGCTCTAGCTGCCGCTCTTGATGAACAAACTGCCGACCGCTGGGTTAAACGTCCTATTCAATCAGGTACACAGACTTTTGAATGGACATTTACAGCTAACCATGTGACGCGTGACTGGAAATATTACATCACCAAACCTGATTGGAACCCAAATGCCTCACTATCACGCGACTCGTTTGATCTGACTCCTTTCTGTGTAGTCGACGGCAATATGGTTCAACCTCCAAAACAGGTGAGCCATCAATGTAATGTGCCTACGCGAGAGGGGTATCACGTCATTCTGGCGGTATGGGATGTTGGTGACACAGCGGCTTCATTTTATAACGTGATCGATGTGAAATTTGATGGTGACAGTCCAGTCATTCCAGATTGGACGCAAGGCGGTCAAATTATTCCGACGATGGATTTAAATGTTGGAGATTCGGTTTATACACGCGTATTTGATCAGGCGGGTGAAAACATAGCTTATCGAACCGAGCTAGAAATTACCGATGCAGTCATGGGCAAAGCGAAAAACTGGTCTTACGCTCTAGCAACGAAGATCAACCAAGAGCAAACTAAACTGCAAGCTGGACAGTATGCCGAGGATAAATTCACTCCTGTTTATGGTACTAACCCGGTGTACCTGCAAGCTAATAGCGGCCTTGAGCGTGTAGAAGTCGGCTACAAGATAGAAACTCCCGCTCCAGAGTACTCACTCACAGTAGATGGCTTAGCAGACGAGTATATCATTGAGTCAACAACGACAACTTTGGATCTGACACTAACTGCTGAAGGCGATTTAAACGCAGAACTCACCGTGTACAATCACCACCGTGAGCCACTTTCAAGCTGGGCAGACGAAATGAAAGACGGCTCGGTGGAGGCTGTATCGCTCGCTTTAAGCAAATCAGAGCCTGGCCACCATATGCTCGTGACTCGTATTAAAGACAAAGATGGCAACTTGGTGGATCAGCAAACGCTCGACTTTCACTTAAAAGAAGAGTCAGTAACGCCACCACCATCTGGCGAGTACGATTTTGTCTTCCCTGAAGGGCTATCTAGCTACACGGCGGGCACAAAAGTGCTTGCAAGCGACGGTGCCATTTACCAATGTAAACCCTTCCCATACTCTGGTTACTGTGTACAGTGGAAAGAAAGCGCAAACCAATACGAACCAGGAACAGGTTCGCACTGGGAAATGGCTTGGGATAAAGTCAACTAAATCGCCCTTTGAACGTTAAGTAAAAAGAGCCTCGCTATGAGGCTCTTTCATTATCAAACGCAAAAATGGCAGTTTTCCCGATCTAAACCATGAACACCTGACAAATTAGCCAAATGAGCCCGCCCTTCTATCAGCCCCATTTCATAACCTTCCAATAGAACGGTTTGCCGCATTGATAAGCGCTGAACAGGAAAATTATCTGGTGGTGCAATCACTCTGACATGCGTTCCCGGTGGAGGGTTACGAATAAATTCCAACGATTGATTGTAGTTATCTGCACGTCTTAACATCGCGTCCGCCATTTTAGGATGTTCGGCAAATAACTTCTTCATCAGCCATGTGGTTTTTACTGGCTTCTTGGCATAATTTAGCGCGTGAGAAAGCACAACGGTTATGTCGCGAGCTCCGCGACGATAAGCCTCACGCACCGGGATAGAATCTGCAACCCCACCATCGGTATAGCAGCCTCCAGAAAAGCAAGGGGTGTGCTTGTATGCAATGGGTAACGCTGTTGTCGCTTCAATCGCATGATGAAAATTATCACGCGTCACGCGATAATAGTCTGCCTGTCCTGTATCTACATTCGTCGTCGCTGCCAGAAAAGGAATACCATTAAACAGTTTATTTTCATCGACGGGATACAAACGATTAGACTCTTCAAACAGCCACTTCACATCAATGAGATCCCCACCTTTAACGAATCGAGTCGGATCAAAAAAGCGTTTACTCGTTGCCAGCTTAGTAATGACATTAATGCTGCGATGTGGATAGTCGGTCAAATAACCAATCAAGTTTGATGCGCCAGCAGATACACCAATGGCAAAATCAAACGGTTTATAACTCTGCTCTAAAAACGCATCTAGCACTCCGCTTGCGAAGACACCTCGCATCGCGCCACCTTCCACTACAATTGCTTTTGTTGCCATATTTCCCCCATTATTCTTGCCAAAAGAGTAATGAAATTCGTGCAATCAAAACAATTGAATATTCTTATTATTGAAATAGGTGAAGTCTATTTATTTCTTTCTTAGAAAGTGAAAACTAAAGTTCAAAAAATCCACACCAGCTAGAAATGTAGGTGTGGATTTAGAGAGATGGAGACGCCTATGAGAAAACAGTTTTATAGGCTTCGCCCGCGCCATCAATAAACATTTGAGTACCGATAACCGCTAGGATTAAGCCCATCATTTTCGTCACGACGTTCAGAGCACTCGGTCCAACTGCTTTGACCAATTTGTCTCCAAATAAAAACAGTATATAGGTAATAACACACAACACAGCAAAAGAAACGATGGTAATAATGGTTTGATCAAAACCACCCGCCGTAGCAAAGTTCATCGCGGTAGCAATCGTTCCAGGCCCTGCTAATATCGGCATTGCAAGTGGAGAAACGGCAATGCTCAACGCCGCCTGCTGCTGCGCTGGAGAATACGCTTTCTCTTTAGTTTTCTGATGCGTCGAATCACCTTGAAGCATATTAAAACCGATCAAAAACACCAAGATACCGCCCGTTATTCGCAAGGCGTACAGCGTGATACCAAACAAATCAAAAATTAATTTACCGGCGATCGAAAATATCGCAATGATGACAAATGCAATAAAAACCGAACGAAGCGCCATGGAACGTACGGTTTCCCTATCCTCATCAGCCGTTAAACTCAAAAAGATAGGAATATTGGCGATGGGGTTCATGATCGCAAAGAAGCCCATAAACACCGTGACTGTATGAACGATGAGTTCTTTCATATTTTCCACTGCAGTTAAATTGTTGATTCTAAAAACAGTATATACGCTCTCAAGCAGAACGAGTGATGTATTCTCTATTCATCTTCACACTTATGCGCTAAGCATTGTTTTTCTTTTGAGATAGTTTACCGACTCATCAAATATCGCTAAGGTGAGGCTTCAGCCTTTACATGTAACAGGGGATGTTAAGTCACCATGAACAGTACGATACAAACAATTCTCAATCACCGCTCAATTCGAAAGTTCACCTCGCAACCTATTGAAAGCGAACAATTAGAAACGATTCTACAAGCTGGCCTTGCGGCGTCTTCATCAAGTATGTTGCAAGTCGTCTCAATTATCCGCGTGACCGATAAAGAAAAGCGTACGCTATTGGCACAATATGCGGGGAATCAAGGGTACGTTGAAAGCGCTGCTGAGTTTTTGGTGTTTTGCATTGATTACCAGCGCCACGCCAGTATCAATCCTGATGTGCAAGCTGATTTCACCGAGTTAACACTTATCGGTGCTGTTGATTCTGGCATCATGGCACAAAACTGCTTACTTGCGGCAGAGTCTATGGGACTAGGAGGCGTGTATATTGGTGGCTTACGAAACAATGCTCAAAAAGTCGACGAGTTACTAGGCTTACCTAAAAATACAGCCATTTTATTTGGTATGTGTCTTGGTCATCCAGATCAAGCCCCTGAAGTTAAGCCACGTCTACCTGCTCATGTCGTGGTGCATGAAAATCAGTATCAAGACCTAAATTTGGATGATATTCAGGCTTATGACCAAACCATGCAAAACTACTATGCAAACCGTTCGAGCAATCAAAAACAAAGCACTTGGTCACAAGAAGTCACCAGTAAACTAGCTGGCGAATCACGTCCGCACATCCTGCCTTACTTAAACAGTAAAGGGCTCACTAAAAGGTGATGAACACAGTACAATAGGATCAAAAAAGGCCTCTGAGAGGCCTTTAGAATTTATCAGCAAAAACTCGCTTAGTTACCGCCTGTCGCGCCAGTGCCATCTCCAGGTTGTGGTTCTGGTTTAATTGGCTTACCAGGTTTCGCTTCAGGAATGGTAGGAACAGTTGGTTTAATTTGATCTACAGGTTTACCTTCAGCGATATCTTTTTCAACCTGCTCAACAACGTTCTTTGTATCTTCTTCAGAAATCTCTACGTAAATCACTTCATCAGAACCCGCGCTAGCTTTAGGGTAATGTGGATTCTTCGCAATCACTTCTTCGGTAATCGATTTTGCAGCAACTGCTACAGCTTCAGGTGCAGCTGTTGGGGTTGCTTTAATGATATCCGATACAACGTTCGCTGTAGCAACTAACTTCGTAGCAAGTTCACTATTACCGCCTTCACCTTGAAGATCTTCAACTACTGACTCTGTATCACGAAGGATTTCATCAACCGTTTTACCACTTGCATTGATATCAATACCTAAGTTCTCGAATACTTTTTCGGCGATATCAGAAGAGTAAACCTCACCTTCTTTCAAAGAGTTAGAAACCAAAGTCGTAAATGGAGAGCCTGTTACTAATGAATCCGCCTGCGCTAAGCCTTGAGGGATTTTGTAGTCAGATGTAATAGGTTTGCCATTTGATGCGTCTTTACTCTCATCAGTATGCGTCAATACGAAAGCACAGTCACCTGGCGCATTTACGACATTGATATTTTCAAAACGCGCTTCACCAACCATACCTTCATAGTTTGTTGTATTTTCAATCGCGTCGTATGTTTCACCACCACATACAGCTTGAACCTTCATGCCGATAACAGCTGGGTCATAAGCCTGTACTGAGTATGTTTTTACCTCAGGATCGCTGTCACTACCACAACCTGCTAGTAGGACTGCTGCCACACTTGCCGTTAAAAGTTTGATTTTCAAAATTAGCTCCAATATTTGTTGTTATATCCGACCGCAACAGGAAGCATAACGGCAGTTGCATATGGTGTAAATAGTATACATACAACTTTGGCATGAGTTTTTTCACATTCCCGCCTGTTTACTTGTGCAAAATCATGCATTCATCTCAATAACGTTAAATAGACACAATTTTGTCATGTATTCGTCAGTATTTTTTTAAGTATCTTGTTGCCTTTATTGCAACCAGATGGATAATAGTTGACTATTTTTTGTGGGTCAGATTTTTACACCTTCATTAATGAAACTAAGAGCTCTAAGTCGCTAGCAGCCATTTGGAGTGTTTATTACACAAATAATTCTGAATGGACTCGCTTTCTAAAGGCTTAAAACTGCAGTAAATCGTCAACATTGATGAAATGCAGTTCAATTAGAATGAACCAATTTCAGTCGGCAAACTTTCTTTCGGTAGTTATAAACCAATGAACACATTTAATAAATTTTTGGGGATATCAGTACTTCCTATCCTTCTTACAGGGTGTACTCTGCCTGGTAGCCACCTTTCGGTCAGTGACAAAACAGTAATGAGCACTGAATCGAGTGATATAGAATCGCAGGTTACGGTTTATCCTTTAACTTTGGAGCGAGTGACCTCTTTAAATTCAATAGATCCTTTTTCAAAGCCAAATCCAGAGTTAGATATTGAAATCGCCAAGTATGAATACGAAGTAGGACCTGGCGATATCTTAAATATTACTATTTGGGACCACCCAGAGCTCACGATCCCAGCTGGCTCATATCGTAGTTCAGCCGAAGCAGGTAACTGGGTGCATTCGGATGGCACGATCTTCTACCCTTACATTGGCGTTGTACACGTTGAAGGTAAAAACGTTCGCCAAATTCGTGCAGACATTGCCAACCGTCTTGCAAAATACATTGAGAGCCCGCAAGTCGATGTAAGCGTTGCAGCTTTTCGTTCTAAAAAGACTTATGTGACTGGCGAAGTGAACAAGCCTGGGCAACAACCAATCACAAACATTCCTCTTACACTTCTTGATGCCGTAAATAGAGCAGGCGGACTGGCAGCCGAAGCCGATTGGCGTAATGCAACACTGACGCGAAACGGTGTGGTTGAAAATGTATCTTTATACGCTCTGATGCAACAAGGCGACTTAACTCAAAACCGTCTTCTAAAGCCCGGTGATATTGTTCATATTCCCCGTAACGATGCACAAAAAGTATTTGTTATGGGCGAAGTTAACGATCCAAAACTACTCAAAATTGATCGCAGCGGTATGAGCCTTACTGAGGCTCTAAGTAGCGTTGGTGGTATTAATGAAATCTCCGCCGATGCTACTGGCGTTTTCGTCATCAGACGTTCAAAAGAAGAAGCTAAAATGGCGGACATCTATCAGTTAGATGTTTCTGATGCTTCTGCTTTGGTGATTGGAACAGAGTTTGATCTCAACCCATACGACATAGTCTATGTAACAGCCGCGCCTGTTAGCCGTTGGAACCGCGTTATTGCTCAACTTGTTCCAACCATTTCCGGCTTTAACGAATTAACCGAAGGTGTACTACGAGTACGCACTTGGCCGTAAAAACGACATGCAGCAAGAAAGTTATCTCTTGCGGTACGCATTCAATAGTTACGTAGCTCAATTGTGCAATATAAAGAAGCAAGCAATTCAGTTGGGATCATAGGCATACAATTTAAAATAGGGTAAGCATTTGTTTTCTAATATTCTTGTCGTCTGTGTAGGTAATATTTGCCGCTCTCCAACAGGAGAGCGGCTTTTGCAGTCTTTACTACCAAACAAACATGTCGCGTCAGCGGGAATCGCGGTGGATAAAAGTCATTTAACAGGAAAAGCTGCTGATGATATGGCAACCACCATCGCGAACGAACATGGCGTAAGCTTAGATGGACACGAAGCACGACAATTAACACCTGAGCTTTGCGCTCAATACGATCTGATATTGGTTATGGAAAAAGGTCATTTAGAAGCCTTAACCAAAGTCGCTCCTGAGGCACGAGGCAAAACGATGCTGTTTGGACAATGGATAAATGAAAAAAACATCCCTGATCCATACAGACAAAGTAGAGAAGCCTTCGAACATGCTTATACGCTTATAGAAAAAGCAGCAAAAGCGTGGTCTCAAAAACTATAAGCCGCAAGGCTAAATAAATAAACGCCAATGGCAAGGTATTTAAGAAGTTAAAGTAATGACAACACAAACTATTAAGCAATCACGTCAAGCCGACGATGAGATCGATTTGGGAAAGTTATTTGGGATCATTCTTGATGCCAAATGGCTCATTCTATGTACCGTAGTCCTATTTTCAATTATAGGCGTCGGCGTTGCCATTCTATCAACACCTATCTACAAAGCTGACGCTCTTATCCAAATTGAAAGTAAGAGCTCCGGTGGTATTTCAGCGATGGTTGGTGATATGGGAGAGCTGTTTTCAGCAGAGTCATCAGCGACAACAGAAATTGAGATCATTAAATCTCGTATGATTTTGGGTGGTACAGTTGATAAGTTCAACTTAACCACGGTCGTCTCTCCGAATTACATGCCTATCATCGGTAAGGGCTTAGCTCGACTGCAAGGCGAACAAATCAGTCTGAGCGTTTCACGATTTAATACCCCTTCTTACGCAGTTGGAATTCCTCTAACTCTCGAAGTTATTGATTCTGAAAAACAGACGTTCAAACTTATAGAAGATAACAATAACGTCATTTTAGAAGGTAAGGTTGGCGAGCTCATTGAAAAGAACGGCTATCAATTCTTAGCTACAGAAATGATAGCGCAGGAAGGCGCTTCGTTTACCGTGAGTAAAATCAGCAAATTAGATGCAATCAATGCACTGCAACAAAACTTATCGATTAGCGAACGTGGTAAGCAAACCGGGATTATTTCTTTAAGCTTCTCTGGTGAAGATCGCGCTAAGATTCAAGCTATCTTGAACGACATTAGCCAGAACTACTTCTTGCAAAACGTTCAAAGAAACTCAGCAGAGGCAGAACAAAGTCTCGAGTTCTTGAAAGGCCACCTTCCTGACATCAAAACAAAACTGACCGCTTCTGAAGACGTTTTAAATCGATTCCGTCAAGAAAATGAATCTATCGACTTAGGCCTTGAAGCTCAATCAACGCTGAAAGTGATGGTTGAATTAGAAGCGCAGTTAAATGAGCTGACATTCAAAGAGAGTGAAATCAGCCAGCGCTTTACACAAGATCACCCGGCTTATAAGTCTCTGCTTGATAAACGTGAGACGCTACTCAAAGAGAAAGAGCGTCTTAATAAACAAGTTCAAAAGTTACCGAAAACACAGCGTGAAGTTCTACGCATGACGCGCGATGTAGAAGTAAACCAACAAATCTACATCCAGCTATTGAACAAGGTTCAAGAGCTCAACATCATTAAAGCAGGAACCGTTGGCAACGTTCGAATCTTAGATAACGCTCAATCGTTCTCGAAGCCAATCAAGCCGAAAAAAGCGCTTATCGTTGTGCTAGCAACACTGCTTGGCGGCATGGCAGGCGTGGCTTTCGTATTAATTCGTGCGGCATTCCACCGTGGTGTAGAAACACCAGATCAAATTGAGCAGATTGGTATGCCTGTTTACGCTAGCGTTCCAAAATCTATTCAACAACTGGAATTTGCAAACAAGCTTAAACGAAACAAAGGCAGCAACGATGAGCTAGTCCTTCTTGCTGAAGCTAACCCGGCCGATCTTTCCATCGAGGCCCTGCGTAGTCTTCGTACTAGCCTGCACTTTGCGATGATGGAAGCGAAGAACAATGTTCTTATGATTTCAGGTCCAGCACCATCTATCGGTAAAACGTTCGTATCGACAAACTTTGCAGCCGTCGCTGCGAAAACAGGTCAGAAAGTACTGCTTATCGATGCGGATATGCGTAAAGGTTATTTGCAGCAATGTTTTGGTTTACGTTGGGATAACGGCCTTTCTGATTATTTGAGCGGCAAGACATCCCATAGCAATATTATTAAATCAACATCCATCGACAATCTAGATGTGGTTACTCGTGGCCAAGTACCACCAAACCCGTCAGAGCTTTTGATGCATCCTCGCTTTAAGAGCTTTGTTGACGAAATGTCGGCGCAGTACGATCTTGTGATCATCGATACGCCGCCTGTACTCGCGGTTACCGACCCAAGCATTGTTGGTGCAATCGCAGGAACAACACTGATGGTAGCTCGTTTTGATCAAACGACTTTGAAGGAAATTGAAGTCGCACAAGGCCGCTTTGAACAATCCGGCGTGGAAGTAAAAGGCGTGATTCTAAACGCCGTAGAGAAGAAAGCGTCAAACTCATACGGATATGGTTACGGTTACTATAACTACGCTTACAAGAGCGAGTAATTAATATCTACATGTATTACAAAGCCCTGCTAGACCTAGCAGGGCTTTTTTATTACTGGATCCTGTAATGCATATCTACTAGAAAACGGATGGTCTTTAACATCTACATAGGCATTGGCTGTCAAACTATTCAGCACTTCTTTAATGGGGCTGATATTTTGTGATGCGGTTCTCTCATGAATAGTTGCATGATGGATTGTGAAACCCTACTATCAGTCTGCTCACGCCTAAAGCCCCCAACACTCGCGGAAAGAACTTGGTTCACGGCAACTCTTCCACCCTGCTCTGTATAGCAGGAACAACCTGTTTTTACCTTCTTTTTAGCTTCTATTTAGGCGAGTGTGGAAGAGATAAGAAAGGTGAAAAATGAACTCTACAAATAGCTTCTTAATCAACATTAACCAACAAAAATCCGTTGCTAAAAAAAGGCTCAAAGCTATACGTCAACACGATGATGAGATGTTGGATCGAGTTAAGCGATTTCACTCCAAACCAGAATCATTAGCTCCCAATACAATTCAATTAGCTGACGTTCAACATTCGCTAGCCAGAGAATTAGGTTTACCAAGTTGGAGTAAATTAAAAGCGCATGTCGAAGAGTTAGAAGCTCACAAAGACGCCATCAAAAATCACTTCCCTCCTCTTGATAGCGAACTAAAAACGCTCCATGTCCGCTGTGGGCATGATATTCAGCAACGGCATAAAGACAGCGGATTCGAGGGGACATTTTTAGCCCTAATAGATCCGCTTTGTATTGGCCCCATACCAGCAACACCACAAAACTTCCTTGCCATTCGTGCCCAATATGTCTTAGAGACTCTGCTGCCCGTGATGAAGCGTGAAGACTCAGTGCAAGATATTGTCAAATTTGAGCAAGCTAATATTGATACGCTACTCAGTGATACATTTGAACGAATCGTCTTTTGGGTCGAGCATGACAGCTATGACCAATTAATGCTGATTCGTGCCCTAACGTTGTTAGAGAATGTAGAAAACAAGGTGATAGAGATCATTGAATTGAACCAGTTCCCTGGCACTGAGCGATTCATCGGTTTAGGGCAGTTGCCTAAAGAGGCTATTCGCGCTTGTTGGCAATACCGTAAACCCGTGACAGCCAAATTATTCAGTCAGGCTAAACATTCCTGGCACGCTGTCACATCACCGACCCCCATCTCTATGGTTAATTTGATCGAGCAGCATGATCTAGATTGCTTACCCAATATGCTCAACGTGCTAATACGCCATATGCAAGAGTTACCTCATTCACAAACAGGATTAAGCTTGACTCAGCAGATTGCATTAGAGGTCCTAAGTTCTCAAAATCGTTCAATTCTCATCAAAGATTGGTTTGAGCAATATCAACAACGTGAACCTCTACCTTACTTGGGCGATGTGATGTTTTACGCCTTACTCCTCCCTCTAGCACAATGTCAAACGCCTTTAATCACGATTGAGTCACGTGAAAGGGACTGGTGGGAACAGAGCGTCCATATCACTGAGGCTGGTCAGCATTGTTTGGAAGGCTTCATGCTAGCGAAGCAATGCTATTGGGTTGGGGGTATTAGCAATACCAATCAGAATTATTGGAGTTGGGATCACCTCCAATTATCTACATTGACCAACCATCATTGATTCAGCGGATAGGTAACATAAGCAGGGGCATAGACGGCTCGTTAGCCCCTTGTGTTCAGCCCAATACAAAAACAGTCAAAAAGAGACGGCTTCTAGCCTGAATAAAATCTAGATAGTTATGCAAGAGCAACACTCCTTAAAGGTAATATGCACTCCATTTACTACCAAAAATAAATGTAAACACTCCTTCTTATCGGTTGTATGTTCGATAAAAGTGTTAAAATACAAATTTTTCGACCAGTCAAATAGTTAAGATTTGGTTAAAACTCTATTTTTATTAGTGATAAAGTTCACATCTATTAACCATTTAGAGGATTATTCTTTCGTATTTTCTCACTCCACTGCTACTCTGCTCGCCGCTTTGAAGTGAACTCAAGGTGCATAACTATAAGGAGTGTTCTCATGAATACCAAGAAACCGATGTCGCTAACCAGCCGCGTAATTTTGGGTATGGTAGCGGGTATCTTGACAGGATTTGCAATTCGCACACTTTTTGCCGGCAACGGATTTGTCGACGCATACATTGTTAATGGATTATTTGAAGTTGGTGGACAGATCTTCGTCGCCAGCTTAAAAATGCTCGTAGTCCCTCTAGTGTTTGTTTCACTAGTTTGTGGTACTAGCTCCCTCAAAGACCTTTCTACACTGGGTCGCATGGGTGGTAAAACCCTCGCTTTCTACGTTACGACAACGGCTATCGCGATTACGCTTGCTCTAACTATGGGTACTCTGTTCCAGCCAGGTGCTGGCGCTGACCTAACCGCAGCAAGTTCATTCAAATCAGCAGAAGCACCATCTTTGGGTCAGGTGATCATCGATATGTTCCCAACCAACCCTATCAGTGCGATGGCTGAAGGTAAAACCCTGCAAGTTATTGTGTTTGCGGTGCTATTTGGTATCGCGATCAGCGCAGCAGGCAAACCTGGTGAACGTATTGCAGCGTTCTTCTCTGATCTGAATGAAGTGATCATGAAACTGGTTGCGATTTTGATGAACTTGGCGCCTTATGGTGTGTTCTTCTTAATGGCGAAGCTATTTACAGGCCTTGGTCTGGGCGCGATCGTCAATCTGGCAGAGTACTTCTTAGTACTGGCGGGTACGCTTGTCCTGCACGGCCTAGTCACTTACAGCTTAATGTTAAAAGGTTTCACTGGTCTAAATCCAATTACGTTCCTACGTAAGATGGAAGACGCGATCATGTTTGCTTTCTCGACCGCATCATCAAACGCGACGATTCCAGTGACAATGGAAACGGCTAAGCACCGTATGGGGGTTGAGAACCGCGTATCATCGTTCACAGTACCACTTGGTGCAACCGTGAACATGGACGGTACGGCGATCATGCAAGGTGTCGCAACCGCCTTTATTGCTCAAGCCTTCAATATTGATTTAACTATGGGCGATTACCTCATGGTAATCATGACAGCTACATTGGCATCTATCGGTACTGCGGGTGTCCCTGGTGTTGGCCTTGTAATGCTAGCCATGGTATTGAACCAAGTTGGTCTGCCGCTTGAAGGTATCGCGCTCATCATGGGCGTTGACCGTCTACTTGATATGATTCGTACTGCGGTAAACATTACTGGTGACAGTGCAGTTACCGTCATTGTCGCAAAATCAGAAGGTGCATTGGATGAAGCTCGCTTCAACGACCCAATGGCAGGCGTTGCCGAAGAAGAAGTGCATCTTAAACGCGCTGACGCCTAAATCGTTCTACGATTACCATTCTGAAATTATATAGTCCTGTCTAAAAGAAAGCCCCGATGGAAACATCGGGGCTTTTATTTTCTCCGCGTCTAGAAACGCTCTTTCTAATCCGCCATCGAATTCAATTTTTCTCTGGCTCGTTCTTCGTGTTCTTCAGTAATAGCATTGCCGACTGAGTTAGCGGCTAAGGTAAGCGCTGCCATGTCATCGGTAAAGCCGACGCCTGCTAACACATCTGGCACCATATCGGTGGGTAATACGAAGTAAGCCAATGCGCCACCTAAAATCGCCTTATGGCGAACGGCGGTGTTGGAATCTGTCATCGCGAGCCATGATTTTATGCCCATTACGGCAATTTCTTCACCCGCTTTCTTAACCGACCCTTTCATTTTGCGCCAGAATGTTTTCTCATCTGGCGCTTGCATCGTTTGATCTTTGGCGTCTTTCGGCGCCGATTTTACAGACATTGTTGTGCTCATCGTTGCCTCCGAAATTTATGACTGTGGCCAACATATTAATAAATCGAACCTGAACGCAAGATTAATAACAAGAAATGATAGTAAAGTGAAACAAAAACACAGATAGAAAAATCCCCAAACCGAAGTCTGGGGATCGTGATGTTGGGAACTAAGTTGTCGAGTTCGCTACTGAGCTATCTTCTCCAGTACACGCATCAGCATTTTGATACGTGGTTCGATAGACTCAAGCAACAAGTACTCTTGGTCACTGTGGAAACCTGCACCGATAGGTCCTAGACCATCCAAAGTTGGAACGCCAAGAATTGCCGTATTGTTTGCATCAGAGCCGCCACCCACTTCTTTCCAGTTGATGTCGATAGCCAGTTCACTTGCTGCGTCTTCAACTAATGCCATCAGGCTTTCGGTTTGCGCGCTTGGCACCATAGAAGGTTTGTAAGCTTCACGAACCAACTCGATGCTAACGCCATCAACGAATGGTGTTTCCAGCATGCCGTTTAGCTTGCTATCGACATCATCGTATTCTTCATTACTCCAGAAACGCACATCCACGATCGCTTCAGCGTGCTCAGGGACGATGTTTGCGCCGTTACCGCCAGACACAATACCCACGTTTAATGTGGTGCCAGATTCGAAGTTCGTCATGGCATTGATTGCGAGAATCCAGTTCGCCATCTCGGTAATTGCACTGCGGCCATTTTCTGGCTCGTTGCCAGCGTGGGCTGCAATGCCATTAAACGTGATTTTGTAACGCGCCATGCCTTTGCGCGCTTTGACTAAACCGCCGTCTGCACGTGCTGCTTCTGCCACCAATACGTTCTTCGCATTTTTTGCAACAGATTGAATCCAGTCGACCGAATCTAACGAACCGGTTTCTTCGTCTGGGTTCATGCAGATACAAATAGAC
The DNA here is from genome assembly GCF_024181795.1 of Vibrio sp. Y10_XG_PY6. Classification (NCBI taxonomy): domain Bacteria; kingdom Pseudomonadati; phylum Pseudomonadota; class Gammaproteobacteria; order Vibrionales; family Vibrionaceae; genus Vibrio; species Vibrio sp. Y10_XG_PY6. The sequence continues at coordinate 271,426 of NZ_JAMZAQ010000001.1, read as the reverse complement.
AGTTTATCCAACACCGCTTGGTCGAGGTTACGCATCGCGTACACAATATTCAGCAAGCCAGATTTCATGTCCGACACACCCGGACCGTACGCTTTGTCAGGGTCTTGAGACATAGGACGTAATCCAGCGGTACCGACAGGGAACACTGTGTCCATGTGACCAATCAGCATCACGTCAACTTGCTCAGCCTCAGGCTTGTTTCGAACTTCAAGACCGATACCCGCTCTGCCACAGTCGATGCGTTTTACGCTCCAACCTGACATCGCTTGGTACTTCCCTTCAAATTGAGAAGCGATGAACTCAATGCCATCAGTGGTGTACGTGCCACAATCGACATTGATGAGAGGACGAAGTTCTTCGAGATATTCATTGAGAGAAAACTGCATGATTGCCCCCTAAACAAACAAGTTCATGACTAGCATTGCGCCAAATGCGTTCAATACGGAAATCGCAATCATAATTGGGATATAACGACCTTCAGTACCGATAGGTCCCATAATTCGCCCCATGTACTGAACCTGTGAGCCCATTAGGTAAATTGCAGGTGCAAGAATCGCAATGTGCGTACCGTTCAAGATGCCTTGGTCAAACAATGTGATAACCACGCCAACTGCGCCGCCCATCGACATCCAAGCACCAATCAGCACCGCAGCCGCTTCACCTGGCAAACCAAAAACCGCCATTACTGGAGAAAATACCGAGCCCATCAAATCCAACGCGCCAGTAATCTGCAACGCTTTAATGATGACAAACGCCATAAGAACGTTAGGCACGGTTGATGTTGTCGCAATAACCCAGCCTTTTTTAGCGCCTTCAACGAAAATATCCGTCACCATCGGCTTACTTACTTTTACATCACTCATTACGCCGTCTCCTCTTTTAAGTTCTCAGATTTGTTTTGCTCTTGCTTGTCTTCTTTACCTTCTGTGATGTTTAGGTAGATACGGAATAAGTTCGCGCCCACAATTTTAAACAAGAACATCACCACAACCGCCAAACCAATAGAAGACGTTACGGCAAGCGAACCATCCGCCATCGTCAGCGTAAACAGCACCGCACCTGAGGAAAAAAAATTAACAATGGTGGCACCAGCGGTGAACTGGAACATAGTGAACACATCGGTTTCGCGTTTGGTGAGGTGACCTTCATCTTTAAGCTGACGAGTCATCGCCGCACCTGCGTCGGTACTTTGCAGCGAAGCGATAAGAGCCAAACCAGAGTTACCTGGGATGCCCATTAGAGGACGTAGAAGAGGAGTAAGAAGCTTACGAGCTGCTTCAAGCGCACCATAGTGCTCAAGTACATTGATCATACCCAGTGCGAACATAACGGTAGGAATCAAAGTAAGTGCAAAAATGAAACCGTCACGTGCACCGCTACCACCAGTACCACGAAGCGACGTTGTTGCAACTTGCACACCGTCAGCCGTTTCGGTGACGCCATAAGCCACCTTGCCGAAAGAGCCATTCAACGTGGTGAAATCAAATACGCCATACCATTCATTCGATTGCATGAGACCAGAAAAGAAGACGACCGCAAACGCCAGTGCAACGTAGCACCCCAGCGTAACCTTGCGCTCGGTTTGAACAGGATTTTTCATAACATTACCTACACATGTGGGACAGGACACATATGTTCACTCGAATAATGTGCTAGAGAGATGATCAAAATCAATCCGCCTGCCGAACATTCTAGCGACTCAGTTATGAAGTTTTGTTTTATGATTTTAATCACATTTGAAAGATAATAAAAATTTGTGCTAACAATTAGGTATATTAATCTATATCGATACCTCAGGACTTCTTCATCAACCCGACCAATGATTCTGACGAATATTGCTTTCTACAACATTCATGACGTACTTCATACTTTGGCATTGAGGCGATATCGATTAACTCGAAAGTAACATTCCATAATGAAATTTAGGTTAGGATTGTCCGGTCATATGCAAACGGCATAAACCAGAATCAACAGGACTAGGCAGCCCATTGTTACGCTCACAACCTAAAATAGCCAAGTGGACACTCGCCCTCGTGTTTTGGGTGGTGATGGTATGTTTAAGCCAAAACTCCGGCTTCTCGAAAAGCTGCCCTAAGGCTCACCAAATACAGAGTCAGCAAGATGAAAGCGTGAATTTATCACCATCTTGCGACCTTTCAGAGAAGCTGGTTCAAGCGTACCAACACCAGTTTGATCATATTCTTATTCCATTTTTTCTGTTTGCTTTGATTGTGGCGCTGCCGATGGCATCCACAGCAATTCGTTATCTGGAATACACAGAACCGATACCGGAAAAGTGTCGGGTTCACCTAAAACTTTGTGTGTTTAGAGAATAAACCTAGCAAGGCGAGAGACCTTCTCGCCTGACTTTTGTACGTATTTTATTCACTTCACATAACAAACAACGAAATCTAAAAGTTTTAGGAAATATTATGACATTCACTCGTACACTTTTGACGTTAATGATGGCTATCGTACCTGCCGTATCTTTCGCATCAGAAAAGACCGCAGAACAAAAGCTAGAGGAAGTTACTCAGATACTAAAAGAGAATCCTCAAATTCTTGATTCATTACACCAAAACCTTCAAGAGTACATTGCGTATCAACAGTCATTTGGAGATACCTTGAAGGAGGTTCGTAACTATCTAAGTGATGGCAAACATTCCTCTTTTGGAGCTGAAAACCCTGAGTTAACCATTATTAACGTAACGGACTACAGTTGCCCTTTTTGTAAACGTTTAGAAGGAGAACTGGTCAAAGTTGGCAAAGAATATCCGCAGATAAAAGTGCTTAACCTCAATGTCTCTTTTAAAGAACAATACGAGAAAAACGGCTACAACTCGGCAAGTTACGCATTAAATGTTTGGCAAAACCAGCGAGATAAGTACGAACAAGTGCATGAGTTACTGGTGAAAAAACCGGGCGCACATGATGCACGTTCGTTAAAACAAATCGCGAAAAAAACGGGGACAGAAGCGCAGCTTGTCGACGACAAAGAGACCAAAGCACTGCTTGATAAGAACTATCAGTATTTCACGCAACTTGGTTTACGCGGCACGCCTGCGTTGATCATTAATGATCAAGTTATTCCTGGCTATGTGCCGTTTGACGAGCTAGAAAAAGTCATCGACCAAGAACTGGCGAACTAAAACAACAAAGCCCTTCCTTGATAACTCAAGGAAGGGCTTTTTATTTATCGACATAAAGAGCGTTTAGTTACTTATCACGTCCTACAAACGCCACGACGACTTTGTCATTGCCAAGCGAACGAGAGAAAACGTACGCACCTTCCTGTTCAATCACTCGATGCTGACCTGCGCCAATGGCAGGGTGTGCTTGACGGAACTGACCAAGGGTTTGCCAATGTTTGAGCAGCGCTTGCTTCTCATCCGATAGTTTCCAAACCATGTCTGAACGTGTGCCTTGGTGGAAATCATCCGCGTAAGGACCAATGTTACGACCTACTTCATCACCATAATAAACCTGAACCGCACCTGGGCTCAGAAGCAGTGCATTCGCGGCGTTACGCTGCATGCCGTAGTCTTTGAAGCGAGAGAAGAACAACTCCGTATCGTGAGAAGACATGTAACTGACTGGGTTGAAGTCTTTCTCGTTCGCGATAGTTTCCGCATAGCTTTGGTAAGTTTCTGCCATTTGGCTAAAGCACGCCGCGCCTTTGTCTAGCTTCTTCTGCATATCGAAGTTGATCAACGCGTCAAAACCATCATCGAAATAAGGGCTGCGATACGCGGTGTGTCCCCAGACTTCGCCCATCATCCAGAACGGCTGACCTGATTTGCCATTTTCTTTACGCCACTGTTCAAGACTGCTTGATGCCTCTTCTTTCAAGCGTTTCCACACATCACCTTCAACGTGCTTCACCGTATCGACGCGATAGCCATCAATGCCAAAGCGTTTCACCCAATCAGTTTGCCACTCAATTAGATAATCCGAGACGGTGTAATTGTCACGCGCCTTTACGCGAGTACCAGGGTTATCCAATAACCATTGCGCTGGCTTCACGGTTTTGTCTGATTCGGTGATAAAGTCAGGCAAACCCGCCAATGACATAGTGATATCACTGCTACCCGGAGCTGGGTATCCCGGTAGACCTGTTCTTACCCAGTCACCGCCCCACCATTTCGCCCAGTTCGGACTCTGATAATCAATATTCTGGTGATAGCTATGCCAACTTTCACCCGCTTTTGGTTGCCAGTCGCCCCATTTCTTGGGCAGATCGGCATTAGGCTTTAACACCTCAATACCGTCAAATTGCAAATCGGTTAACGTTGAGTAACCAGAATGGTTGATAACCGCATCCATCAAGACTTTGAGGCCTCGTTTGTGCGCCTCTTCCACCAGCGTTTTTAAATCTTCTTCGTTACCGAAGTTCTCATCAATCTTGGTGAAATCGCGCGTCCAGTAGCCGTGGTATGCATAAAACGGAAATGAACCACTATCGCCACCACCGACAAAGCCGTGCACTTGCTCAACGATTGGCGACAACCAAATCGCGTCTGTACCTAGGCTCTTAATGTAATCCAGTTTTTCAATCACGCCTTTAAGGTCACCGCCGTGGAAAGTACCGATCTCTTCTTTGCCGTCTTTCTTGCGTCCATAGCTGTTGTCATTGCTCGTATCGGCATTGTTGAAACGGTCAACCATCACGAAGTAAATGTTCGCGTTTCGGTAATCAAATGGCACCGCTTCTTTGGTTTTCTGTACAGGCTCTAGCAGCACTAGGCCGCCAGAGTCTTTACTTGGCGTCAGTGATACTTTCTGTTCTTTCACTTCAACCATTTGACCTGAATAAGCATCTCGTAACTTGGTGCCTTCAGGAAAGCTATCCCCCAGATCGATCGTCACTTCACCGCCTTGGTAAACCTCACATTGCACTTGTGGGATTGGGCGTTTGAATTCAGTTTTGGCGGCTTTCTTAGGTTCACGCTTAAAACGCAGTGTTTTGGCTTCCGCATCAAAAGCAAAAGAGTAATCGCCGGTAAAGCGGATTTTTAACGGCAGTTCCGTTGGTTTTCCGCAGTTCAGCGCAAGAGGTTTGTTGAACTTCACTTTCTGACCATCGGGTGCAACGCAATCACCTTCAACGCCCGTGATTTTAAGCGTGTATCCGTCTTTGGTTAGAGGCACAACCAAAGGCTGCTCTGCACTTAGCGGGAAGTCACGGCTGTTGGTCGTGGTAGAAATGGTGATGTTAGGCTCGGCGATGGCACTTGCCGACGCAAGCAGTAAAGTAGTGGTAATCAGGTTCAGTTTCATCGTTCAGTCCATTGGCAGCACATGGTAACCATGCACATTTATTAGTTTTATTCACACTAATTGTGCCTAGATAAGAAACTGAACACATCATTCTAATTGCCTACGCCCCAAAGGTTGTGACGCTTCACATTTTATTGATATAGGGGCGTAGTTCTATTTAAGCGCAATGTATTGAGGGACTTAAAGTTGCACGCTGCCAAGATTGCTCATTTGGTTCATCGCCCATCTTGTGCGGCGAGCGGTGTAATCACTTTGCGGATAGACTTTGATTCGATATGGGTTTGGCAACACCACGGCTAAACGCGCTGCTTGCCACTTCGAGAGTTGCTTTGCACTGACACCAAAATAATTCTGCGCCGCCGCTTCTGCACCGTAAATACCGGGACCAAATTCAACCACATTTAGATACACTTCGAGAATGCGCTCTTTACTCCACATCAGCTCCATCAGCAAAGCAAAGTAAAGCTCGTAAGCCTTGCGAGCGTAGGAGTGAGAAGGAAACAAAAACACATTTTTCGCGGCTTGTTGGGTAATCGTGCTCGCGCCTCTCGACGGGCCATTGTCACCTGCCTCGGCAATCACGTCGAATAGCGATTCGAAGTCCAATCCATAGTGATGAGGGAATTTTTGGTCTTCGGTCGCAATCACCGCTAACTGCATATTTTTTGAAATACGCGACAAGGGTACCCATTCGTGTTGGCTGCTGTCTGGATAGTTCTTTGGTGGCACAACAATGCGGCTTAGCTTCCATCCCCATATTGGCGGATCGACATATTTCACCACACCAACCAAAACGACTGGGGCGATCAGCAATATCAACACCATTTTAAATAGAAATGACTTAAGCCTTTTCAACATGTGTGGTTCCCCAATGCATTAGCGATTGATGATAAACAAACCAGCGAGCTTGCCTGATTCAATCAGGAACAACAAGTTTTTGAGGTAAAAAATAGGTCAAAAAAAGCCCGATTTACAATGTAAAACGGGCTTAGAATTTGATTAGACTGAATTATTTATTCAGCTTGTAGAACACGGTTGAAAGTGGAGGCAAACGAAGCTCAAGTGATTGAGGCAGTGATTCACTTTCGACTTTTTCCGTTTTCACACTGGTCAGCACTTTAAAATCGCTACCGCCGTATTTGCTGTCGTCCGTGTTCAGCAGTAGTTCGTATTGACCTGCATTTGGAACACCTAAACGGAAACGCTCGTGTGGTACGGGCGTAAAGTTAGTGATGATAAGAATGCGCTCACCATCTTTACTGATACGCTCGTGCGCTAGGATACTCGCATCTGCTTCGTCTTGTAGACGCCACTCAAAACCAGCAGGAACACAATCTTGATCGTGCATCGCCGCTTCATTTCGGTACAAGTGGTTCAAATCTCGCATCAGCTTTTGGACACCTTGATGACGCTCATATTCCAGCAAGAACCATTGCAACTGATCATCGTGGTTCCACTCCGCCGTTTGGCCGATTTCCGCGCCCATGAAGTTCAGCTTTTTGCCCGGTTGACCATACATATAACCGTAGTATGCACGTAGGTTTGCGGTTTGCTGCCATTCATCACCTGGCATCTTGTTATGGATAGAGCCTTTTCCGTACACCACCTCATCGTGAGAGAGAGACAAGACGTAGTTTTCGCTGTGCGCATAAACCAGCGGGAATGTGATGGTATTGTGGTGGTATTTGCGGTGAACAGGATCTTCTTTGATGTATGAAAGACTGTCGTGCATCCACCCCATATTCCACTTGAAGCCAAAACCTAAACCACCCATAAAGGTTGGCGCAGACACCCCCGGAAACGCCGTTGACTCTTCCGCAATCGTCATCGCATTCGGGAAGTGCTTGTACACTTCTTCGTTCATCCATTTTAAGGTTGCGATTGCGTCGTAGTTTTCGTTGCCACCGTCGACGTTCGGTACCCACTGATCGTGGCTACGTGAATAATCGAGATAGAGCATCGATGCGACTGCGTCCACGCGAATGCCATCAATATGGAATTGTTCAAACCAATACAGCGCATTCGATACAAGGAAGCGACGCACATGCTCACGGCCTAAATCATAGATGTATGAGTTCCAATCTTGGTGCCAACCGCGACGCGGATCCGGGTCGTGGAACAGCGGTGTGCCGTCAAAGTTTGCTAAACCGTGGTCATCCGATGGGAAGTGCGCCGGAACCCAATCCAGCACCACACCGATACCAGCTTGGTGACATGTATCCACGAAGAATTTGAAATCATCAGGTGAGCCAAAACGGCTGGTTGGCGCAAACAAGCCAACGGGTTGATAGCCCCATGAACCGTAGAATGGATGCTCAGACACAGGCATCAGCTCAACGTGGGTGTAGCCCATATCCACAAGGTATGGCACCAACTGCTCCGCGAGTTCGCGGTAGTTGAGGAAATCGCCTTTCTCGTTGCGCTTCCATGACCCAGCATGCAGCTCATAAAACGATAACGCTTCATCACGCTTTTGTGTCACTGCGCGATTTTGCCATTTCGCATCTTGCCATTGGTAACGCTTGTGATCGTAAGTAATGGATGCGAACGATGGGTACTGCTCAGAGTAAAAGCCCCAAGGGTCTTGTTTGTGTGGCAGCCCTTCCCCATTTGGCCCTTTGAGCTCAAATTTGTACTGAACGCCTTCTTCTAAGCCAGGAATGAACAAGCCCCAAATGCCATAATCTAAACGTTGCATTGGGTGACGACGACCGTCCCATTGGTTGAAGCAACCCACAAGGCTAACAGCCGATGCATGCGGTGCGTAGACAAGGAAGCGAACACCGGAGATGTTTTCACCGCCACGTTCTAGCGTGACAAAGTGTGCGCCCATATAGTGATACATGTCTTTGGGCGTATGCAGATGCTCGTACTCTTGGTAAATATTGTGGTACTGGTACGGGTCATCAATAATTTGTTCAACACCATTCCAATCGACCGCCAAAAGGTAGTGGGTCAGGTGTAAATCGCGTTGTTCTTTTAAGATAAAACCGCTGTCACCATCACGCTCAAGCGCCACGCGAGGTTCGCCATTAACAAGCAGTTCAACCTTGTTTGCGCCCGGCATCCACACTCGCAGCGATCCTTCGCCATCATCAATGAATGGCCCCAACGCCGAAAATGGGTCTGAGTAAGCCGCCTCAGCAAGCAGTTCATATGCGCGTTCGTGTTGTTTCTTTATTTTCTTGGTTTTGGTGGTTTTCAAATCTTTCTCCCTAGAGCCAATATCCTTTTCAAGACCAGAAATCTGAATCAAACATCGGTTTCTCCACAGCCAACGTTGTGAACTCACAAAAGACTTCGCTTAAAACATGTATGCATCAAGCGATGTCAAAAACAAAAAATGCCCGCTATTGTCGCGGGCATAATAACGGTACTTCATCCTAACGGATTGTGTTTTCGGAATGAGTGACCTAGACGGAACTTTCGTACCTCTGAGCTAACAAAATTGGTAATCCGCTCATTCATCTACGTCACTCTACGCATCTTATTTGCTCGCCTGTGCGCGAACTTCAGTGAGGCGTTTGGAAATGCGATTCACATCTTCACGGCTGAAGATTTCATCTAGGTTCATCGACAACTTACGACGCCAGTTTGGATACTCATCCACCGTGCCAGGAATGTTGACCGGTTGATCCATTTCTAGCCAGTCTTCAAGCTGAACGCTAAGCAGTGCAGAGTCACCCGCAGCTACGTGCAGTTGCAGCGCTTCGCTTAGGTACGAGTCCATCGGTACGTACTGAGCATCATGACCAATGCCTTCTGGCAAATAGCCGTGCCAGCGAACGCTGTCTAAGATACCTTGCTTGCACTTCAAGCGATCAGCAAATAAGCCTTCCAACTGTTTTTCATCTGGGTAAAGGCCAATCTCACGACCCATTTTCAAATCATCGCAGTGCCAGAAACCACGCAGGGTTGGCATGTCATGCGTACACAGTGCCGCCATCGATTGCTCTGCGTAGTGCTTCGGAGAAATGAACCCACCGTCTTCTTTCGAAGTTTCGAAGAAGAACACTTTGTATGAGTGCACACCTGCATCGCGTAGGATATCGACGATTTCATCTGGCACAGTACCTAAGTCTTCACCAATCACAGAGCACTGATGACGGTGCGACTCAAGCGCTAGGATTGCGAGCATATCTTCCACTGGGTAGTACAAGTAAGCGCCTTCTGTCGCTTTCTCGCCTTTTGGAATCCACCAAAGGCGAAGTAGGCCAAGTACGTGGTCGATACGCAATGCACCACAGTGCTTCATGTTGGCACGTAGCAACTTGATGTACGCGTCGTAGCCAGTCGCTTCTAAAACTTGAGGGTTAAGCGGAGGCAGACCCCAGTTTTGACCCAGAGGACCAAGTACATCCGGCGGCGCACCGATGCTGGCGTCTAACACTAAGTTACCGTCGTCGGCCCAAGTTTCACTACCTGAGTCGGCAACACCGACAGCAAGGTCACGGTACAAGCCCACAGCCATGCCTTTTTCTTCTGCCAGTGACTGCGCTTCTTTGATTTGATCGTCTGCGATCCACTGTAGGTACATGTACAAGTGAACGCGGTCTTGATTGTCTTTGATGTATTTCTGAGTGCCGGCTGCGTCGAATGTGCGGTATTTCTCAGGGAATACAGGCCAACCCCACATGTTTGAATCTTCTGCGTGTAAATCCGCATGAAGAGCATCGAATGCAGCTTGGTGTAACAAGCTATCGCCGCCTTTTTCTACAAAATCCAAGAATGCACGAGCGCGGTCGGTGTTTTTGTCTAAATGGCGAGCTTTAAACTCACGAAACAGCAGCGGAAGAACGCTCATTTTCAGTTGCGAAACTTCTGTGTAGTTCACCCAATGAGAGTCACGTGCTTTTTGTAGACGCTGTTGAAACTCTGCACTGCCAACACGTTGCTGAGCTTCAGCACTCAGTGCGAATTCAGGTACAGAACTTACGTCGATGTACATGATATTCAACCAACGACGAGAAGACGGGCTGTATGGGCTCGCGCCTTCTGGGTTCGCTGGGAACAGTGAGTGAATCGGGTTCAAACCAATGAAGTCACCGCCACGAGAAGCGATATCGCTCACCAACTGTTTTAGGTCACCAAAATCACCGATACCCCAGTTGTGCTGAGTACGCAGTGTGTAAAGCTGGATACTAGGACCCCATAGCTTTTTATGTTGGTTTAGATCGTCTTGTTTGAAACACGCTTTCGGCGTGATGATCAATGACATCTCGTAAGGCGTTTTACGACGCTTACGGCTGACAATCAATTTGTGATAACCCCAAGCCAAGTTCTTTGGCAATGCAAACACTAGAGGGCCACCCTCAGCACGCTCATCACGAACAATTTGGGACTGAAGATAGCCTTCAAGTACCTCTCCTTGTTCTGTTTCTAAACGCCAGCTGAATTCACTCTCACGAGCACTCGTACCTAGGTTTAGTTCCACTTCGACTGGTTCGCCGTCGCGTAAAACAAGAACAGGGGCTAGTACGTCTTTTTTATGTTTCTTTTCAGCAGAAGCCAATAGTTTTTCATCGCTGCTAGTATCGTAGCCAAGCGAAGCGAGCAAGCGGCGTAGCGTCTCCTCAGACACTTTTGCCTCATCTCCCCAAGCACTGACATAGCTATCAGCCAATCTCGCCATTTCCGCGACTTTCTTTAATGCTGTTTGTTCTTTCATCGCTTTCTCCGAAGGTAATACCAACACCTTCCATGTAGGGTTTTATTGTTATCAATAACTTCTTTTGGAAAATGACCAAAGGTAGCGCTTGGCTACCTTGGTCTTAACTCTGTTCTATTAACGGTGAACCGCTTTTAGTTTCCAGATGTTGTTCACATAGTCGCGAATTGAGCGATCTGAGGTGAACTTGCCGACAAGGGCGGTATTAAGAATGGCTTTCTTCGCCCAGCCAGCTTGGTCTTTGTATTGTTCGCTCATGTCTTCGTGCGCTTTCACGTAAGATGCGAAGTCCGCCAGACATAAGTACGGGTCACCGCCGTCTAGTAGGCTGTCGTACGTTGCACGCAGTAAGCCTGGTTGACCTGGAGTGAATTCTTCACCCAGTAGCAGGTCCATAGACGCTTTGAGTAGGTGATCCGCATTGTAGTAATCAAATGGGTTGTAACCTTGAGCTTTCAGCGCTTTCACACCTTCAACGTCTAGACCGAAGATGTAGATGTTCTCATCGCCTACTTCTTCACGAATCTCAACGTTAGCACCATCCATCGTACCGATCGTTAGGGCACCGTTAAGCGCCATCTTCATGTTACCAGTACCTGATGCTTCTTTACCCGCAAGTGAAATTTGTTGTGATACGTCCGCCGCAGGAATAATAATTTCAGCCATGCTCACACGGTAATCAGGAATGAAGACCACTTTCAGCTTGTTGCCGATGCGAGGGTCGTTGTTCACTTTCTCAGCAATCTTGTTAATAGCGAAAATGATTTCTTTCGCTAGGTGGTAACCCGGTGCCGCTTTCGCTGCGAAGAACACAACGCGAGGCACACATTCGAAGCCTGGTTCGCTAATAATGCGATGGTACAGAGACAGTACGTGTAGCAAGTCTAGATGCTGGCGCTTGTACTCGTGCAGACGCTTGATTTGAACATCGAAGATCGCATTAGTATCGAGTTCGATACCCATGTTCTCTTTCACCCAGTTAGCTAGGCGTTCTTTGTTCTCTTTCTTCACTGCCATGAATTCTTTCTGGAATTTCTCGTCAGTGGCGTACTTAGCGATGCCTTCTAGTTGCTCTAGTTTCGCAGGCCATTCTGGACCGACTTTCTCTGTGATTAGCTTAGAAAGACCTGGGTTACAGAACTTCAACCAACGACGTGGCGTAATACCGTTCGTTACGTTGTGTAGACGTGTTGGGTACATTTCGTGGAACTCTGGGAATAGGTCTTTCTTAACCAATTCAGAGTGAAGCGCCGCTACACCGTTTACTGCGTAAGAGCCAATTACACATAGGTTTGCCATGCGAACCATGCGATGGAAACCTTCTTCGATGATAGAAAGCTTCTGTTGTTTCGCGACATCACCCGGCCACATTGCACGTACGTCTTGTAGGAAGCGGTGGTTGATCTCGTAAATGATCTCCATGTGACGTGGTAGTAGGTGCTGAATTAGCGACTCTGGCCATGTCTCTAGTGCTTCTGGAAGTAGCGTGTGGTTTGTGTACGCGAATGTTTGAGAGCTGATTTCCCAAGCCGCTTCCCAAGTTAGACCTTTTTCGTCCATCAGGATGCGCATTAGCTCAGGAATCGCAATCGTTGGGTGCGTATCGTTAAGCTGAATAGTCTCTTGCTTCGGTAGATCCGCTAGCGAGTAGCCAGCTGCTTCGTGGCGACGTAGGATGTCACGTACAGACGCAGCTGAGTGGAAGTACTGTTGCATTAGACGAAGTGTTTTACCTTTCTCGTGGTTGTCGTTCGGGTAAAGCACTTTAGTGATGTTGCCCGCGTCGATCAGTGCGTGCTGCGCTTCGAAGTAGTCACCGTTGTTAAAACTTGCTAGCGAGAATGGTGCAATTGCCTGACATTCCCAAAGTCGTAGCGGGTAAACCGTGTCTGATTCGTAACCCACGATTGGTAGATCCCAAGGCATTGCTCTTACAGACATGCCAGGAACCCATTTGCGAACTTCTTTACCGTTCTCGTTAACCACTTCAACGTGACCGTAGAAACCGATCTCTTGTGCAAGTTCTGGACGAGCAATTTCCCAAGGGTAGCCTTCTACACCACGCCATGCGTCAGGTGCTTCTTGCTGGCGACCATCTTTGAAAGACTGTTTGAACAAACCGTATTCGTAGTGCAAGCCGTAACCGACGGTTGGGAATTCTTGTGCCGCACATGAATCCATGAAACATGCCGCTAGACGACCAAGACCACCGTTACCCAATGATGGGTCACGTTCTTCTTCTAGCAGGTCAGTTAGGTTGTAACCCAGTTCAGCCATTGCTTCTGTTACTTGTTCGTACAGACCCATGCTGATTAGGTTGTTACCCGTCAAACGACCGATAAGGAACTCTAGCGAAAGGTAGTTAACGCTCTTCGCACTTTTAATGCGCGGATCTTCTTCAGTAGCAAGCAAATCTAGAGTAGTGAACTCAGCCAGTGCATGACCCATTGCTAGGTACCAAGCGCGGCTGTCTGCGTTTTCAATCGTGTGAGCGTAAGTTACAGATAGGTGTTTCTTTACGCTTTCTTGGAACGACTTCTTGTCAAATTGTTTTTGTTGAGTAGGTTTCATTACGAAATTCTCACGTCTTTTGGTAATTCATCTGCCATACATCGTGCATTTACCTCTGTGAATAAACATCCTCCTAATTCTCATCCTTTGAAGGAGGAGGGCTGAGGGCGTAGAGGGGGTACCATTGCTAGGTTAGTGATCCAAATCTCAACAAAGTGAGCTTTGCTCCAGTTCTTAGTGATTTTGATCACAATGGAATATGAGAAAGGTTAAAACCCGCTCATGACTCTTTTTATAGCCCACTCATCTGATGATGTGAAAATTGTAATATTGGTCACATTAACTTGGTTAACATGGAAAGATTTTTCATAATCGATGTGCAACGAGATCTTAATACACTCGACACAAAAGATATTTAAGTGACAAGAATCACAAATAAAGGGCGTAGTTGATGGTAAATCCATCAACCCTTGAGAATTAGGAAGTGGATCAAAGTAACGGACATTTCTGATGTCGTAACATCCCACACGGCTCACAGGATTGTACGCTTTTTATACAAACTAGAATTAGGCGGTGTGAGTTATTTCTAGTTTTCGCTAGCTTTTATATCTAAGTGACCGTATGGAATGGTTTTTCAGACGGATGCAAGCCCCAACAAGAGGCGACATCAACCGGCATTCAAGCAGTTTTTGATGCTGATGACATCATTCAGTAAGACGAAGCTTTCGAGGGGGCCTTACTGAAATGATGATGTCGCAATCACTTGGGTATACATAAATAAGGACATAATTACTAATGTGGATTCCATCTAAGCTTACTCGACCAGGACGCCTGCACAATGCCATCGTGCGCCCACGAGTGTTGGACTTACTACAGCAAGCGCCTTACTACAAATTGGTTTTATTCCGCTCCCCTGCAGGTTACGGAAAAACCACCATGGCAGCGCAGTGGCTATCCGATAAACCAAACGTCGGTTGGTACAGCATTGATGACAGCGATAACGACGGCTTTCGTTTTGTGAACTACCTGCTTCAAGCATTAAACAAAGCCACCAACTTCAGTTGCTCTAACGCACAAAAACTGGCGGAAAAACGCCAGATCTCTTCTCTACGTTCTTTATTCAGCGAAGTGTTCTCGGAAATGGCTGATTTTCATCAAGAGTGCTACGTAGTGCTGGATGACTATCACTTGATCACCAACGATGAAATCCATGAATCCATGCGTTTCTTCTTAAAACACATGCCAGACAACCTCACCGTTGTGGTAACAAGTCGTGCAGCGCCGCCTCTGGGTACTGCAAACTTACGTGTTCGTGATTTAATGATCGAAATCGGTAACGAGATGTTGGCGTTCGATACCGAAGAAACAACTCGCTTCTTTAATCAGCGTATTGCCGATGGCATCGACGAAGACATGGCAAACAGCCTCAGAACCTATGTGGAAGGTTGGCCATCGGCGATGCAGTTGATCGCATTGCAAGCGCAACATCAAAACCGCACATTGGCGCAAACCGTAGAGTCAGTATCACAGTTCAATCACGCGCATTTGTGGGATTATCTGGTCGAAGAAGTATTTGACCTACTCGATCACGAAACTCGTCATTTCTTGATGCAAGTTTCCGTGCTTGACCACTTCAATGATGAGTTGGTGTTTGCCCTCACCCAACGCGAAGATGCGCTTGGTTTGATCGAATCATTAAACCGCTACGGCTTATTCATCTACCCACTCGAAGGGGAGCAAAACTGGTTCCGATTCCATAACTTATTTGGCGAGTTTTTGTCTCATGAGCGCCAAGCGCGTATTCCTCAGCAAGAAAAAGATCTTCACCGCAATGCAGCTGTTGCCTGGTTACAACAAAAAGCACCGCACCAAGCGATTCACCATGCACAAAAGTCGAACGATAAAGACTTGGTGGTAGAAATTCTAAACGAATTCGGCTGGAAGATGTTTAACCAAGGCGAGCTCAGCACACTGGAAAGCTCAATTAATAAGTTGGATGCTGAGCTTCTGTTCAGCCACCCAAAACTTACGATGCTCCGAGCTTGGTTGGCTCAAAGTCAGCACCGTTATAACCAAGTAGGCCACCTGCTTGAAGAAGCGGAAGAGGAGCATAAAAAGCGTAACATCGAGTTAGATATTCATTATCAAGGTCAAGCAAACGCGCTGCTTGCTCAAGTAGCTATCAACAGCAACCAACCAGAGAAAGCACTCGAATTAGCGGAGCTAGCACTTAGCCAACTTGATAACACGATTTACCGTAGCCGCATTGTGGCAACTTCGGTTGTTGGCGAAGTTAACCACGTGCTAGGTAAACTCGACCGCGCGTTACCGATGATGCAACAAACCGAAAAATTGGCGCGTCAGTACCAAGTTTACCACCAAGCGTTATGGGCGATTTTACAACAAAGCGAGATTTTGATTGCGCAAGGTTACGTACAAGCCGCCTTTGAGCTGCAAGATTCCGCATTCCGCCTGATTGAAGATCAGCAACTTCAACATGTTCCTCTGCACGAGTTTTTGCTGCGTATTCGAGCGCAAGTGCTTTGGTGCTGGAACCGACTTGATGAAGCAGAAGAATGTGCCTACCGAGGTCTACAAATTCTCGAAAACCATTCGCCAAGTAAGCACTTACACAGCTACTCGATGCTGGCGCGTATTGCGGTTGGCCGTGGCGAGCTAGACAAAGCCGGTAAATTCATTGAGCACATTCAACATTTGATGAAGCAGTCGACTTACCACGTAGATTGGACAGCAAACGCCTCACTATCGTTGATCCTGTTTTGGCAAGCGCGCGGGAATACCGATGCAATGCAAGAATGGCTCAACACTGCAGTTCGTCCTGAATCGGCATGCAACCACTTTTCACAATTGCAATGGCGCAACATTGCACGCGCGCACATCAACTTAGGTCAATATACCGAAGCGCGCGCAGCATTGGATTTCCTCCAAAGTGAAGCTCGTCGAACCAACCTGATCACAGATACTAATCGCAACTTAGTGGTCGAAGCGGTGTTTGCTGCTCGTCAAAAAGACGAAGAGCAAGCAAAAGCTTTGCTAAAAGAAGCGTTAGTGATGACAAACCAGACGGGGATGGTAGGTAATTTCCTCATTGATGGCGCCACCATTGGCGGGCTACTGGAGAAGTTAAGCCTACGCCATGAGCTAGGCGATCTAGAACGTCACCGCGCTCAACAATTGATGAAGGATATTTCCTCCAATCAGCGCAGCCGCTCTATTCACTTTGATGAAGACTTCATTGAGAAGCTGGTAAACCACCCTAACGTACCGGAACTGGTTCGCACAAGCCCACTGACTCAACGTGAGTGGCAGGTGCTTGGTTTGATTTATTCTGGTTTCAGTAATGAGCAAATCGCGCAAGAGCTTGATGTGGCAGGCACCACGATTAAAACCCACATTCGCAACTTGTACCAAAAGCTCAATATCGCCAATCGTAAAGAGGCCATTGTGACAGCTGAAAATTTACTCCAGTTGATGGGGTACTGATCAGCTCAAGAAAACAGATTAAAACCTAAAGTGAAATACAAGGGGTTGGCGTGATGCGTCAGCCCTTTTTATGAGTCTAGAACGAGGGAGGTGCAATTTGCAAAGCACGTAAGTAACGTTGTTCATATAAAAAAATAGCCAACCGCAATAATCGCGATTGGCTTATATTTAGTGTGAACAAATTGTATTCACTAACAACGTCAGTTGGCTAGGTGACCCTCGGCTTAAGAAGGGTCGAGCAGTATTATGCATTAATCATGCCAAAATGCAAAGACTTATTTTTGGGTACAGGATCTCATATAAAGTGAATTTGCCTATATAAAATATAGCAAAACGCAAATTAAATTATCAAATTGCATTTGCATAATGCAACAAACGTAGCCATTGATAGTACAGTTAATCATCTCAATAATGTAAACCAAATATTAAGAGATCGTTGTATTAGAATCACCTCATAACCTGTAACAAAAATAAGCAATTACTTGGATATAAAACCCAGTAGCTACAGCACTATTTCATACTTTTTTCGTCGCAATGTTTGTATACTCTGTGCCATCGAAACGACTTAGCATTAGAGCAATGAACTACTTAATTACTTTCTTCAAAGGAATCGCCATGGGCGCAGCAGATGTTGTTCCTGGCGTATCAGGCGGCACCATCGCGTTTATCACCGGCATTTACGATACTCTGCTTGAGAGCATTCGACGCATTAACCCATCACTTTTCTCTATTTGGCGAAAAAAAGGGGTTAAAGCCGCCTTTAATCACATCAACGGTTTCTTCCTTATCGCTCTGTTTGCCGGTATTTTCACCAGCATTGCTACGCTAGCAAAGTTGATCACTTGGCTTCTTGACACACACCCGATCCCACTTTGGTCATTTTTCTTTGGTCTGATTTTGGTATCGGTCTATCACATTATTCGTCAGGTTGAACAACGTGATCTTATCCGCTTCGTGACTTTACTCGTTGGTGTCGGATTTGCGTACAGCATCACCGTGCTTAAACCTCTGCACATGGAACCAACGGCTATTAACACATTGTTCGCTGGTGCTATCGCGATTTGCGCGATGATCTTACCGGGCATCTCTGGCAGCTTTATCTTGTTATTGATTGGGATGTATGCACCTGTATTAGCCGCCGTGAAAGGTTTCCAAGTCGATACATTGGCGCTGTTTTTGTCAGGTTGTGTGATTGGTTTGCTGTCCTTTTCGCATCTATTGTCGTGGTTACTACGCAAGTTCCGCGATTTCACTCTGATGTTTTTGACAGGCTTAATGATTGGTACGTTACCAAAGATTTGGCCTTGGAAAGAAACCATCACTTGGCGCACCAATTCAAAGGGTGAGCAAGTGCCCTTGCTACAGCACAACCTATCACCATTTGAATTTGAACACGTGACGTCACAACCTTCTCAGTTAGTGCTTGCCGTTGTGATGATGCTTGCTGCCATTGCGCTGGTTTTGAGTCTCGAAAAATTCGCAGATTCAGACAAGTAACTGCGGTATCAAATCAATACGGAATCAACAAACAATAACGGAGCCAATTGGCTTCGTTTTTGTTTGTTGGCTAAGAGAAAATCATCGCAATTGAAAATCTTTATGGGCTTGATTCAACAGCCCCTAAGCCGCGCGGTTATTTTGATCTCTGTCATCGAGGCACAACGCACAATTTATCTAGGCCACGAGTTGGCGAATGACGCTTCTGTGCTACGATGCAGATAATGTTAAGTGATAAATGCTGAACCTTAATGAAAGTGTTACAAATCGCCGCTGTTTCAGCCGCACTGGTTGCGGGATTTTATGCCCCGACGTTACTAAAAAGCTTTTCTTCATCCACTCCGATCAAACCGATAGATGAGTATTGCTTTCTCTCTACTGTCTCGTGCGTTCAAGAGAATGTTACGATGACGCTCAACGCAGATACTGCTCAACCCTTGGTACCCACTACTCTGAATGTTGAGTGGCACACAAGCGATGCTGAGCAACTCGTCCTAAGCCTTTCAGGAAGAGAAATGGAGATGGGAGAACCCAAGTTTTTACTGAAGCAAGTCACTCCCGGTCAATATCAAGGTGACATCATTCTGCCGGTTTGCACTCAAGACGCCATGACCTGGGTTGGTGAACTCAGTGATGGAGAGAATACCGTTTACCCTGCTATAAAAATGCAAAGATAAGGAATCATTATGAGCCGCAATTGGTCCCTATTTCTCGTAGTTGCTTTCGCCCTCGGGTTTGGCGTAAAGAGCTATTTAGATAATCAGAAAACGAAGCCAGAGCAAGTGGATAGTTCCACCTCTCAACAAACGGTATTGTTTGGGGAAAATAACCAAGCCGTCAATATCTTCGATGTGAATGACCCTCGCATTCGAGTCGTCTATTTTGGTTTTACTCGCTGCCCAGATGTTTGCCCAACTTCGCTTGCTATGCTGGCAGGAGCCCTGAATCAAATCGATGAAACGCAAAAAGCACAACTGCGCCCAATGTTCATTTCTTTAGATCCAGAGCGTGATGAGGCCGATGCCTCGGCGAAATATGCCCATTACTTCCATCCAATGATTGAAGGCCTATCGGCACCGCTTGATGTAACCACACCTTTGGCACACAACTATGGTGTTATTTTCCGAAAAACCGAATTGGAAGGCTCGGAGCTCAAATACACGCTTGATCACAGCTCTTACTTTTACTTCTTGAAGCCGGATGGCACGTTAATAACCAAGGTACCGCATACACTCTCGCCGGCACCGATTGTTGAAGCCATTTCAAAACTGACGACTGAAGGCTCCTCAAATGACAGTTAAGTCAGTGCTGAAACAGTTTTTCAGTTTCCTAACTCAAACCAACCCCAATGTCGAACAAGACGTCGATACGATCATTGACGCCATTGGGGGGATAGAAAACCTGCTAGAAACCGGAGCATGCGCGACTCGGCTGCGTCTTACCCTCAGAACGACGTCCATCATAGATAAAAATGCACTCAAAAATCATGGCGCACATGGCGTCGTGATATTGGATGAGCGTCATGTCCAAATCATATACGGCTTAAAAGCCAACACGTATTCGCAGATAATGGAAGAGCGCATCAACAAACAAAGCTAATATTTTCGCAGTATAGCTACCCTCTAAGAAAAAGGGCGGCTATACTCTCTTGGCTTAATTAATTCACTTATTTATTAACCAACGAAGAGGACACATGATGATTGTATTGAATAACACTAACTGGGCATCGCAAGGGTAACCCTAACCGCACCAATTGCGTGGCATAGCCACAACTCCCCTTCTCTGCCCGGTCTTCACCGGGGTCAACTCTATCCGAATTAGACCCTAATGCGATTTGTATTAAGGCGCTTTTTTGCGTCTGGGATAATTCAACAATGAATCAAACACATACTTTTTGTGACACATTAATTTCAACTTCAAACCCACTAAAACGATTGGGTTGGAAACCATTTTTTCAGCAACAACTGACACTAGACGATTACGACAACACTATCTTTGCACGTGTGATTGCGCATCACCGAAGTGGTTACCTATTGGCGACAGAAATGGGGCAAGTTCACCTCAATGCCCATCAATCTCTACCCAATATGACCGTCGGAGACTGGGTTATCTTAAATGACGATCAGCAATTTGTTCGCTTACTGGATCGCTTGAGCCTCTTTAGCCGCAAAGCAGCAGGCAGCAAAGTGGCAGAGCAGCTCATCGCCGCAAATGTGGATACCGTTTTTATCGTCTGTTCCCTTAACGACGACTTCAATTTAAGTCGTATTGAACGCTATCTCGCCTTGGCTCATGAAGCCGAAGTCGAACCCGTCATCGTGCTTTCCAAAGCCGATTTGTGTGGCAACATTGATGAACTAAAAAGCCAAGTACAGAAGCTCGACCCTCTATTAGTCATAGAGACAGTCAACGGCTTAGAAACAGAGAGTGCTTCTAAACTCATGAGCTGGTGCGAAGAAGGACAATCCGTCGCTTTTATCGGTTCTTCAGGCGTTGGCAAATCAACTCTTGTGAATGCATTACTCGGGCAGCAAGAACAGGCGACTGGGCATATTCGTGAAGACGATAGCAAAGGGCGACATACAACCACATCGCGCTCTATCCATCTATTACCTGATGGCGGCATCTTGATTGATACTCCGGGAATGCGCGAGCTTCAACTAGCAGACTGCGAAGTGGGCGTCAGTGAAGCATTTTCTGACATTGAGGGTCTCGCTCAACGTTGTCGCTTTGGTGATTGCCAGCATCAAACTGAGCCGGGTTGCGCAGTTCAAGCTGCGATTGAAAATGGCACACTGGAGGTTCGTCGTTTCAATAACTATCAAAAACTATTGCGAGAACAAGCCTTTAACGGCGCGACTTTGGCAGAACAACGAGCTCAAAGTCGACAGTTCGGGAAACTCACTCGAAATGCCATGAGTGATAAGCGCAGGCGCCAACAAAGTTATTGATTTGTTACGTTTGAGTTGTCAATAAAATCAAAGGAGACGAAAGTCTCCTTTTTAACAACTTTATTAAAAACCATTACTCATAACTAATGATAATTTTCAACATAAAAGTCTTATTTAAATAACATTGAGCAAACATTTAATCCAAAAACAAACTAAAACTAGACACAAAATATTACCAAGCTAAGATATGTGATATTCAGCAAGAAAATGGCTGAATTTATAAAAACAGGATAATTGATAATCATGTGTCTTAGTGACCAGAAGCAATGCTCACCCCTTGCAATACAAGGGCATTATCGCCGTGTAATGATGGACTATTGCCCTGCTCGCTCTGGCATAAAATTGCAGGAATGATGTATGCAACACAACAGCCTCGTTGCCCGATTTGCTCGTGGTAACCTCGTCGTCCAGATCCTTGTCGGTATTGTCTTTGGTATTTTGCTCGCCACAATTTCCCCAAGCCATGCCGAAAGTGCAGGATTAATTGGTAGCCTTTTTGTTGGTGCTCTTAAAGCGATCGCGCCAATCCTTGTGTTTATTTTGGTTGCCGCTTCAATTGCGAACCAAAAGAAAAACCAGCACACGTACATGCGTCCAATCGTTGTACTGTACCTGATGGGTACGTTCTTCGCGGCGCTATCAGCAGTGGTTCTAAGCTTCCTTTTCCCGACCAATTTAACGCTTGTCACCGGCGCTGAAGGTGCAACGCCGCCTCAAGGTATTGCTGAAATTCTACGCACACTGTTGTTTAAACTGGTCGACAACCCAGTAAATGCACTAGTAGAAGCAAACTACATCGGCATTCTTGCTTGGGGTGTGGGTCTGGGTCTTGCGCTACACCACGCATCTGCAACAACGAAAGCCGTGTTTGAAGATCTCAGCCACAGCGTGTCTCACATTGTTCGCTTTATCATTCGTCTTGCACCATTTGGTATCTTTGGCCTAGTTGCTTCAACGTTCGCAACAACAGGCTTTAGCGCACTAGCAAGCTACGCACACCTTCTGGCGGTTCTTCTTGGCGCTATGATGATCATCGCACTCGTTGTAAACCCGGCGATCGTGTTCGTTAAAACTAAGCAAAACCCTTACCCACTTGTATTCCGTTGCCTACGTGAAAGTGGTGTAACCGCGTTCTTCACTCGTTCAAGTGCGGCGAATATCCCAGTAAACATGGCACTATGTGAGAAGCTAAAACTGGACGAAGATACATACTCAGTATCTATCCCTCTAGGTGCGACCATTAACATGGCTGGTGCTGCAATCACTATCACAACGCTAACGCTTGCAGCTGTGCACACTATGGGTATTGAAGTTGATCTACTGACTGCACTACTGCTAAGTATTGTGGCTGCGGTTTCTGCATGTGGCGCATCAGGTGTTGCAGGTGGCTCGCTACTACTTATCCCACTTGCGTGTGGTCTGTTTGGTATCTCAAACGACGTAGCAATGCAGGTTGTAGCGGTTGGCTTCATCATCGGCGTGATTCAAGACTCTGCTGAAACTGCACTAAACAGTTCAACAGACGTTGTCTTCACTGCAGCAGTTTGTAAGTCAGAACAGCAAAAAGCTCAGTAAGACTGACAGAACAAATAGAAAGGGGAGCCGATGATGGCTCCCCTTTTTTGTTTAAGTACGGATGCTTTGCGCTCAATTACGCGGTGGCCAGAGCCACCTCTTCAATTGAGAAATGCTTACTTGGCTCAACAAATTCTTGCTGTGCCGCGATAGTTTGCAGCTCCCACTCCCCAGCATGGTAAGTGGCGCTTAATACCCCGTAGCACGCGTCATGGCAGTGTTGGAAAGCTTGCTTAGGAGACCACCCCTTCAATAATCCAGCGGTGAAGATAGCCGAAATAAGATCACCCACACCCACAGGCTGTTTGGCAAACTCAAACTGAGGACGCTTCGCTAAGTAAATGCCTTCTTGCGTTGCCAGTAACATGTTGAAGCT
The DNA here is from genome assembly GCF_024181795.1 of Vibrio sp. Y10_XG_PY6. Classification (NCBI taxonomy): domain Bacteria; kingdom Pseudomonadati; phylum Pseudomonadota; class Gammaproteobacteria; order Vibrionales; family Vibrionaceae; genus Vibrio; species Vibrio sp. Y10_XG_PY6. The sequence goes on along the minus strand of NZ_JAMZAQ010000001.1, from coordinate 248,067 downwards.
GCCATTCTCTAGGCAGTAAAGGTGCTTCACTAGCACTATTTTTGGACCTTTCGCTAGTGCACGTTGGCATGCCGTGATCGCATCGTCTAACGAGTGGATTTCCATCTCTGCAAATTGGCTTAGCTCGAACTGGTTAGGCACGATCACATCTGCCATTGGCATCAGACGGTTTAACAAGTTTTCTGCAATACCCGGCGCCACAATACAGCCTTTGTCTGGCGCGCCCATCACAGGGTCGCAAACATAAAGTGCCTTCGGATTCGCTTGCTTCACTTTCGTCACGGTATCTTCAACAGCAAGGCACTGCTCTGCGCTGCCTTGGTAGCCCGTCAACACCGCTTGGCACTTTTCCAATGCACCGATGTTACTAAGACCACGCACTAACTCGCTAATGTCTTCAGCCGCAAACGCTCGCCCAGTCCAACCTTCTTGATACTGCGTGTGGTTAGAAAATTGAACGGTATGAATCGGCCATACTTCGAAGCCCATGCGTTGCATTGGGAAAACGGCACTGCTGTTACCAGCATGACCAAAAGAAACATGAGATTGTATAGAGAGGATACCTTGCATAGTACCTTACCTCTTATTGTTGTTATCGATAGTTCAAAGACAGCGGCAAGCGCCAGTTTTGCGAAACCAGTAGTGTATCCGACAAACCAAGATTCTCTAACTCAATTCTCGTTAACTTCTTCAGAGTAAGTTGGAGCGCTGGTTTTCAACACCATCTTCTTGATTTCCATTTTGTCTTTATTCAGTGCGATTTCTAGGGTATCTCCTTCCCTTATCCCGAGTTGAGTCAGGATTACGCTTGGAATGACTACGGCGGTATCGTCACCGATTTTAACAGGTTGACTTATCATCTTTCGTCCTCCAAATGTCGAAAATGAGTTTTCACATCATTGGATATTTATTCCCAAGAGCCTTGTTCTGACTTGGGCTTGGCATAAGCGCCTAAAAACAAAGAGCCTTCCACACCGCGTTTGGGAAGGCTCTTTCATTATTATTTTTTAATTTGCTAAAGGCTCATGCTTGGCAGCAATCAGACCGTAAGCACTCCAACCTAGGAAGGTTACGATTGAGCCCCACATCATCGCTTCGTAGCCGGAACCATATAGCGCGTAGAAGCTGTATAGGGAACCAATCAGAGCGATAATGTTGGTGGTTTTCATCTCGCGCTCTGGCACGTGCGCCACTTGCTGCATGATGAAAATTGCGCCCATACATAGGATGTAAGGAATTACGTTCGTTACTACCGCTAGGTTAACCAGCGCTTCGAACTGCTCGTTCAGCGTTGGAGAAATAGTCATTAAAGACAGCACCGATTGGATAACCGTGATGGCCACCATACCTTTGGTTGGCGTACCACGTTTGTCCACTTGAGAGAACAATTTAGGGAAGAAGCCCGCATCAGAAGATGATTTGAACACTGACGCGATAGTGAACTGCCAACCTAATAGAGAACCCGCACAAGCCAATACCGCCATACCAGCAACCGCTTTACCTGCTGCTGAGCCAAGCATCACAGACCATACGGTTGAGAATGGCGCGGTAGAAGCGGCAAGCTCAGAGTTTGCAACGATACCAGAACAGATGTTTGTCGATACAATGTAAACCACCGCAGCAATCAACGTACCGCCCAATACTGCGATTGGTACGTTCTTCTCTGGGTTTTCTACTGCTTCAGAGTTCGCACAAGCTGATTCAAGACCAAGAAACGCCCATAGTGTCATGGCAATAGAAGCGCTCACAGCTTCACCAAATGGCAGGTGGTGTGGGTTCCAAGCTTCGATGTACATGGTTGGGTTAAACCAGAACCAACCAACAATACCTAGCGAACATACCGGTAGGATCACACCCCATACCGTGAAGGTGCCGATTTGACCTGTAATTTTCGCACCACCGAAGTTAGCGAAAGTACAAATCCAAAGAATGGCGATGGTGTACAAACAGGTTTCGACCGGAGATAGGGTCACTTCAAAAAATGCGGAGCCGTAACCCACACAGGTAATCGCTATCGCAATATTCGCAATAAGGAGCGACAAACCGTAAGTCCAGCCCGCCATAAACGCACCCGATTTACCGAATGCGTAAGACGCGTAACCGTTCATACCGCCGTCACGTTTACTAAAGCGACCACATTTTGCAAACACATAAGCCAACGCCAAAGAGCCCGCTGCCGTGATCAGCCAAGATAACACAGAAATGGTGCCCACTTGCGCCAGTTTACTTGGCAGCATAATGATACCGGAGCCAGCCATGTTGATGAACGTCAGAATGGTTAACTGCACCACCGACATTTTTTTAGTTTCAGTACTCATAAATTATTCTCCACGAATAAGCGGTTCGCACCGACGCCGGAGCGTGGTGCGAACGGGTAGATTAATCTTTTAGGACATAGCAATGTGCGGTAGTGCGACCGTCGACATCTTCAAGGTACACACCTTGAATTTCTGGCGCGAAGCCTGGGAATCGGTTGATGCCTTCTTCTAGAGATAAGAAGTAATCCACCACCTGTTGAGTCCAGATTTCACCAGTGATCACACAGATAATGCCTGGAGGGTAAGGCAGTGCACCTTCGGCGGCTACGCGGCCGACGGCCTCTTTAAGTGGTAGATAATCGCATTCACCGCGGAAGTATTTACGTGTTGCCACGTCTGGTTTGTGAACCATTTGTGGGAAGTATTCACTGCGGAACATCGCTTTTTGTAGCTGTTTCACGTTCAGCTCTTTGTACATGTCATGCATTTCCTGACATAGCTGACGGATGGTGTAACCACGGTAGCGCTCTTTGTTCGCTTCGTAGACGCCTGGTAGCACGATACTGAGAGGTGCATCATCACGAATGAATTTTTCAAATCGGTTGATTTGCGCGACAAGGTGACGGATCTTACCCATATCTTCCGCTGGAGTGAGTAGGAACAAGATGGAGTTCAAGTCACACTTCTCAGGGATGATGCCGTTTTCGCGAAGGAAGTTCGCCAATAGTGTTGCCGGAATACCGAAATCTGCGTAGCTGCCGTCTTCGGCAATGCCTGCCGTGGTTAGCAACAATTTACATGGGTCAACAAAGTATTGACCTTCGCCATAACCTTCAAACTTGTGCCAGTTTGCATCTGGCTCGAACATGAAGAACTTCTTGTTGGTCGCGATCACATCCGTGTCGTAACTGCCCCAAGGTTGACCTTCAATTTCATTTGGAATGAACGGACGAATTAACTCACAACTTTTGAGAATTTCTTTACGCGCTTCAATACCTGTCTTAACCGCGTCGCTCCATAAACGTAAGCCTGCTTCACCATCGTGGATCTTCGCGTTCACATCCAATGCAGCAAACAACGCATAGAAAGGAGATGTCGATGCGTGCATCATAAACGCGTTGTTAAAGCGTTTGTGATTGCAGTAACGAGCTTGGCCTTTGATATGGCGGTCTTTTTTGTGGATTTGCGACGTTTGAGAGAAACCAGCTTGTTGTTTGTGAACAGACTGAGTCACGATCACACCCGCATCTTCTGGTTTCAGATCCAGTAGCAGTGGCGAACAATCTTTCATCATAGGGATGAACTGCTCATAGCCTACCCATGCCGAGTCAAACAAGATGTAGTCACAAAGGTGGCCGATCTTATCCATGACGTAACGAGCGTTATAAATTGTACCGTCGTAAGTCCCCAACTGGATGATGGCCAGGCGGAACGGACGTTCATCTCGTGCACGCTCTGGAGATACTTTCGCGATTTGAGCACGAATATACTCTTCATCGAAACAGTGCTCATCCATACCACCAATGAAGCCCCAAGGGTTACGCGCCGTTTCTAGATAAACTGGCATACCACCCGCTTGGATTAGCGCGCCGTGGTGATTCGACTTGTGGTTATTGCGGTCGAACAATACCAAATCACCTTCAGTTACTAGCGCATTACACACCACTTTATTTGAAGCAGAAGTACCGTTAAGTACGAAGTAAGTTTTGTCAGCGTTAAATACTTTTGCAGCGTGTGCTTGCGCTTGGTGTGCAGAACCTTCGTGGATCAGTAAGTCACCTAAGTCCACGTCCGCGTTACACAAGTCGCTACGGAATAGGTTTTCGCCAAAGAAATCGTAGAATTGTTTACCAGCAGGGTGTTTTTTGAAGAACTGACCACCTTGGTGCCCTGGACAGTCAAACGCCGAGTTACCCATCTCAACGTAGTGCGTTAATTGCTTGAAGAAAGGAGGGAGCAGACGACACTCATATTTAGTCACGGCTTCATTAATTTGACGGCAGTAGTAATCGATAGATTGTCTTTCTAAATCAATAACACCCGTTAACCAAACGTAATCTTCTGCCGAAACTGGAGTTTCATCGGTCACTAAGAAAACAGGAATTCCGTACCCTGTTTCCGAAATCATTCTGTGCAGACCCGCTTTAATGTCTGCTGACGTAATAATAGCCGCACCAACGTCGGTTAATTCAACTTGTTCTAAAGGCAGTAAGTGACGATTAAATTGTTCATCTAAAGATTCAGCTAATAAGCTAAAGTCTTCAGGCATGTAATTACTAACACCTATAATTAAACGTTTCATTTGAAATATCTCTTTTTGTTCTTTAAAAATGACAAGGACAGATATTACAAACGAAATATTTATTTAAAATTCAAATTACAAATTTCGTGATTAAATTTTCATATTTAAAAGACTTATTTTATCGAATTAAAATTTAGAGACTTTCATCACTTTCCAGTTTCTATCTCAATGATATTGAAACGCACCTAAAAGGAAAGAACCTTCAATAATTATGTGACAACGACCATTATTAAAAAGAAGGTTATTATAAGAAAATAAAGTTTTGAGATTTTCATCACTATATAATAAGTTAAATTATATTATTGCAGTTTAAAACACTCCACTTTTAACCAAATTTAAACACATAATAAAAGAGCCATCAACACATGTATTGATGGCTCTTTACTTTGGATATAAAGAAAAAACAACTTAATTGAATAAATGACTATCTAGCTTGACTCCACCATTCGACCATTGCTGATAACGCTTTACAGACATGCCTGACGAGTACATGGTATGTTTACAATCCATACACTCAACAAAATACAACCCACTCATTCCTGCCATAACGTGCAGCCTTCGGCTATCGCAGCGCTTGCAGGACAGGCGCTTTACTTTGGTGTTGACGTCAATACGCCGAGCAAAGTTTAACGTTTCGTGAGAGCATAAAGCGTCAACAGCACTATCTTTAAAAGGATGCTCACTAAGTAAATAATTAATGGCGTAATCGTACACCGGGGGGATTGAAGATTTTCCACTTTCAATATTACTTATCTTAGCAACGGAAACGCCTAATAAAGAAGCGAACTCAGCCTTACTGTACTCTAAGATAAATCTTGAAGAGATGAATTTATCTGCACTAATGATTCTCAACATACACAAATCTCTAATAGAAATAAAAACAGAGCAAACTAATTCGCTCCATTTCTGCTGAAACATGTAATGAAAAAGTTACTTCCTAGTGTAATTCTGCATATTATCTATGCTATTTTATTTTGTACGTCATCTTGCGCCTAATTAATTATAAAATCAATAATCCATGCCTAAATATAAAAACACAATTTAAGATTTATAATACAATTTTTAATTTACATTATTAGATAAAGTAATGAATACTATTCATCTATTACTCTGGGCATCAAGTATTGATCTTCAATCATTATTACTATCAATTGAAGAGACTTGATTTGAGCCCAACAGGAGAAGTAGATAAAGAGGGAAATCCCTCTATTTGAAGATAAACATATCCCGCCTTAGCGAAGTACTAAAAATGTGTTGAAAAATCGAATAAATAGTATGCAATCAAGTAAATAAATCGCTTAGATAAGTTTACAGTCTGTAATTGTGATCGACAGAGATACTGAGACAGAAAGGCAAAAGAAAAGCCTCAATTATGAGGCTTATGGATAAGATAAATTATGGTTGAAGGAAATTCTGCGTGAAATCGAGCGCCTCTTTAGAGAGCTTTTTTTCGGTAGACGATGTGGTTGTCTGCCCTTCCGTCGTTGAGGTCGTCATGTCAGGCTGGAAGTTCGGCGCCGATGCTTCATCCCATGCGTTAGCATCGTCTTTATTTTCGTCACTCAACACCGCGTTAAGTTCCTCCTCTGCAGGAAAATACGCTTCGCGTTTGTACACCTTGTTCAGCGCCCGAATAATGGAATGCTTTCTTACCATCCCTGACGCCAGCTTCCTTTGCAACGGTTTCGCTATAGATTGCAATCCAACGACGACGTCAACACCAATATTGGTCGCCACTTCGTCACGCAACGTACGCGCTGGCTGATACCCCATATTGGCAGCAAGAAACAACCAAACATAAGCAATCGCATTGCCTGTTTTACCTTTGTCCTTCCACGCTTCGCCAGCATGATACATCGCCTCGGCGCTACCACCTTCTGCGGCTCTTTCAAGCCAATAGCAGCCTTTGACCATGCTTTTTTCTGTACCAACACCATTTAGGTAACATAAGCCAACTTGGATCTTTCCGTCCGCGCTGTCTTTTTCAGCCGCTTTCATAAACCAATAAAGCGCATCTGCACTGCGTCCTGCACTATTGTCTGGTGAAAGTTGCCATTCACCCATGTAAAGCATGGCATCAATGCAGCCTTCTTCGGCTGCAGTTTCAATCAGTTGGTTACCTTTGGGAATATTTTTTTCCGTTCCGCGGCCAAAAACCAACGCTTTGCCTGTCGCAAATTTCGCTTCGGTATCCCCTTCCATTCCGGCAATGGCGGTACGCCAAAAGTTTGCCTGCTCTTTTAAAATCACATCTTCACGCATGCGCTCACTCAAGCGAACAATACCGTACATTCCCGTCACATTGTCCAACTTAGCGGCTTTATCATACCAATAAAGCGCTTGACGAATGTTGTCCTTCTCAGCTTCTTTCGCTAGAAATAAAATGGTGGGGATATGTCCGGTTTCTGCTTTGAACTCACGCTCTTTACGCTCTTGCTCTCGCGCTTTTTGCATCGCCTTTCGATAAGCGGCTTCGCGAGCTTTCCTCTCTGCCTCGAGTCTCTGTTTCCGCATCGACAACGAGATCATCCACACAAATATCAGGACGAGTGAAAGGCCAGTTGCCGCAATGGCAATGCCCATACTACTCATAAATAGCCTCTTTTGGTTTCAGGGCCCAATTCATCTCCCTCTCAGGGAAATCTTAAGATTACGCGCCGACATAACGCCGACTACCTTCATTATATAACGACCACTTAGCGAAAATCTGAAGCTTGCCAAGACTTAATGGCGGTATTTTATGCAATATCACTGCAACTTATTTTTAATTGAAAAATATCACTGTGATTTTTATAGAACTTAATCACGGTTTTGGGGCTGAGATATTCTCCTCCCCTATCATCCCCCCTTACTCCTCCTATAAAAATTTACATTTTAATGATGTGCAGAAGCTCTCACTATGCGTCTGTTTTATTATTTAATTTGTGAACAAAATCGACTGTGACAGAAAATTTTCACTTGTAAAAAACTTAACTGCCTGCTCTCACATTTTGCTGATGATTCAGTGTATTAGCATCTAGTTGAACATTTCCTTTTTCGGCATCTGCCTTTCTAGCGTGTGCGAAACCTTCTTGATGACTGAGTCAGCGAAGGCAGCGCGCAGCTCAATATCAATTCAATAACAATGGATTTGTAAACGTGGACAATAAGACATTTAAATTATCAACAATTGCCAAAACCGTACTGCCTTTGATTTCCGTCGCAGTCATCAGCGGTTGTGGTAGTGATAGCACGAACGAAGATACGACGAACCCAGGCTCAAGCTTGTACCCTGCGGGAGAGAACGAGGTCGTCATTTATTACAAACGCGATGTGGCGTCCGCTTCAACGGCCAGCGACTACGAAGGTTGGGGCTTGCACCTGTGGAACGGTGAAGGCTGTACCAGCACAGATTTAGACGCAATGGGCATTCCTGGCACAGGAACGGATTGGTCGGCACCGCATCCATTCGATGGCATCAACGACACCTACGGTGCTTACTACGTACTGAAAGTGAACCCAGATGCCTCTGACCCACACGAATGCATGAACTTCATTCTGCACAAAGGTGATGAGAAAGCATTCGGCAGTGCAAACTCAAAAGTGGAGCTGACGAAAATCGGCGAATCTAAAGGGTTGTTTGGCTTCCACGGCAGCAGTGAGCTTTACTACGAGCCAATCGAAGAACGCCCTGTTGATATTGATGGTCAAAAAGCGCATTGGCTAGATGCCAACACCATCGCGTGGGAAGCGGCGGCCAATGCGGATTCCATGAAGCTGTTCTACAGCCTCAGCAACGACATTAAAATGGATGAAGACAAGCAAATCTCTGGTGGCACGGCGGTTGAGTTGACGAAAGCAGGTGATTTATCTGATGGTCTGAAATCACGCTTCCGTCACCTTGCTAGCCTCCAAGCTGCAGGCATTGATGTCGATGACGCGACCCTACGCACGATCCTGAAGTCACAAATCGTTATGGTAGCTTACAACGCAAATGGTGACGTCATTTCTGCAACTGAAGTGCAAAAGCCGGGGGTTCTTGATGCAGTATTTGCCGATTCCAAGGCAGGTAACGCGATTGGTCAAGAGCTCGGCGCGATTGTGGAAGGCGGTGCTGCAACCTTCAAGCTATGGGCACCAACTGCTCAAGATGTTGATCTTATTATCTACGATGAAAACTTAGCGGAAGAAGCTACCGTTGCAATGACAGAAGATCCAGCAACAGGTATCTGGGCTTCTGAGGCACAAAGCAACGTTGTCAACAAATACTATCGCTACCAAGTTAAGGTATACCACCCAACAACTGGCGTCGTTGAAACGCGTTTGGTAACAGACCCATATTCAATGAGCTTGTCTAAGAACTCACGATACTCGCAAGTGGTTGATTTAGATGATCCAAGCTTAATGCCTCAAGATTGGAAAAACTACGCACGCCCAACGGTTAAAAAAGACGAAGACCACGTCCTTTACGAGTCACACATTCGTGATTTCAGCTTTAACGACAGCAAAGGCACACCAAGTCTTGATGGCAAATATCTGGCGCTTACAGAACCTGAGCGTGAGTCTGTATCTCACTTACAAGCTTTAAAAGATGCTGGCCTAACAACGCTACATATCCTGCCAGCATTTGATATTGCAACCGTGGATGAAGACGCTGACCAGCGAGTCGATATCACCGACACCGTGGGTAAACTTTGTGGCATCAAGCCAGAAGCCTCCATTTGTGAGACCGAAGATGACGGCAAAGTGATTGAAGAGGTATTAAATAGCTACGACCCAACAACGGGCAAAGCACAAGCGTTGATGAACGATCTTCGCATGCTAGACAGCTTCAACTGGGGTTACGACCCATACCACTACACTGTACCAGAAGGCAGTTATGCGACCGATCCTAACGGGTCTAAACGTATCCTTGAGTTCCGCGAAATGGTGCAAGCGACGCATAAAATGGATCTGAAACTGGTCATGGACGTCGTGTACAACCACACGAATGCATCTGGTGTGAACGAAAAATCAGTACTGGATAAAATTGTCCCTGGGTACTACCACCGCCTAAACGTCAACACTGGCGGCGTAGAAAACTCAACCTGTTGTGATAACACCGCCACCGAAAACCTAATGATGGGTAAACTGATGGTTGACTCATTGATGGTGTGGGCGGATGACTATAAAGTCGATGGTTTCCGTTTTGACCTTATGGGCCACCAGCCGAAAGATGTCATGGTTTACGCACTTGAAAAAGTCCGTGAAATTGATCCGAATACTTTATTCTACGGCGAAGGCTGGGACTTCGGTGAAGTCGCGCAAAACGCTCGCTTCGATCAAGCGACACAAGTCAACATGGCGGGGACAGAAATCGGTACTTTCTCTGACCGTCTGCGTGACGCAGTTCGTGGCGGAAGCCCGTTTGATGGCGGTGTAGATTCAGAAGGTAAGCACCCACTTCGCTTCAACCAAGGCTTTGGTAACGCCGCTTACGCGAACGAAGAAACTAAAACTGATGCAGAATCTGTGAATGGCCGCCTACACAACCAAGATCTGGTCCGTCTAGGTATGGCAGGCAACTTAGCTGACTACGTCCTTCTGGATTACAAAGGCGAAACCAAACTTGGTAAGAATGTTGATTACAATGGTGCTCCAGCAGGCTACACAAAAGTGCCATCAGAGAACATTTCCTACGTGTCTAAGCACGATAACCAAACGTTGTGGGACAACAACGCTTACAAGATTGCGACAGGTACTTCATCTGCTGAGCGCGCACGAATGCAGTCTGTATCACTATCAACGGTGATGCTAGGTCAAGGTATTCCGTTCATTCACATGGGTTCTGAGCTATTGCGCTCTAAGTCAATGCAGCGTGACTCGTACGATTCTGGTGACTGGTTCAACCGTGTATTCTTCGATGGAAGCGACAATAACTGGAACGTTGGTCTACCACGTGAAGACAAAGACGGTGCAAACTGGGAGTTGATCAAAAACATCGTCGGTGACAGCACGGCGAAACCAGACTCAACAGACATCGAGCTGACGAAGCAACAATTCCTAGAGCTACTAAAAATCCGTAGTACAAGCGAACTGTTCCGCTTAGACACCGCGCAAGAAGTGATGAATCGTGTTGATTTCCGCAACGTGGGCCAAGACCAAGTAGAAGGCTTGATTGTGATGTCTATCGACGATGGCACATCAGCAGGTGCCGATTTGGATTCGAACTACGATGCAATCGTGGCCGTTGTGAACTCAACATCAACTGAGAAATCTTTCAAAGTTGCTGGCGCAACTGGTTTCGAGCTGCATGAAGTTCAACAAAACTCTGCGGATGACATCGTGAAAGGTGCAAGCTTCGCCAATGAAACGTTCACAGTACCAGCACTGACAACAGCGGTATTCGTACAGCCACAAGACGGCGCGCAAGGTGCAGGCCTACCAGTAAACACGGACGATAAAGACGTATCGAGCATTCCTCCTTACGGCGAAACTGTGGTTTACGTCAAAGGCACCATGAACGAGTGGTCAGATAGCAGTGACTGGGCGATGACCTTTATTGGCAACGGCATGTACTCTGTAACAGGCGTTCTTGAAGCAGGTGAACACGAGTTCAAATTTGCGGACTCAGGATGGGCAAATCCAAACATCGGTTGTGATGCTGCGGATTTGGCTTCTGGCTCACTAGACTTAGGCTCTGCGGGGAACTGTACGTTGTCTGTCGCTGAAACTGGTAAGTACAACTTCACTCTGAACGCGTTACATGCTCAAGATGAAAGCGTAGAAAAACCTGTCGTTTCAGTGACGAAGTCAGCAGATGCACCAACGTTCGGTGAAACAGCACTTTACCTACGTGGCACTATCACCACATGGGACACTCCAGCGCAAGACTCAACTGCGAAGTTCAGCTATGTAGCAAATGACGTTTACTCGCTAGACATTGACCTAGCGGCGGGCAACTACGAGATGAAAGTTGCGAGCGCAGACTGGGCAGCAGACACCAACTTCGGTGGCGAAGGCAGTGTTGAGCTTGGTAAAGCGCTAACGATGGAAGTCGGTGGCGGTAGTGCAAACCTGAAAATTGCGATTGCAGAAGCAGGAAATTACAACTTCCACTTCAACGCGGCTAACAAGTCGGCGCCAATCGTGACGGTAACGAAAAACTAGTTTCATTTAAAAACATCCGTAATGAAAAAGGGGAAGCATCACGCTTCCCCTTTGTTTTGTTGGCGTCACTAAATGGTGGATACCAAAATCAAGAAGGTATTAGTTTCCCCAAATCTGTTCAACAAACTCAGGATGATCAATGAATGGATTACGATTGCCCTGAAACTCAAACACTTGTTGATTGCGGTTTTGTTCTTTTTCACTAACGGGATCATTTTTGTGCCAACGTTTCAGCATGTTTAACATCCAAGGTTCAAAAACCGTTGAACTTGAACCATCAAGGACAGCATCCGCATTGCTTGAATTGCCTTCCCAGTTACCTACAACATTTTCATAGCGGGTTGCCATGTAGAAATAGGCACGAGCAAAATCGCCTTTAAACTCATCGATCGGCTCAAACACCGTACCGGAATAACCTAGGCCTGTGCTTGCTTGACCAAGTTTAGAGCCATTACTAGACACGTAGGTCGCGGTGCCCACTTCACCAAATGGCCAGTTGCTACGTTTGGCGTTTACATAACCATCGGTTGCAAACAAATGATGACCGTCTGAGTTCATCGGCTCAACTTTGCCGCCAAACCAGCTTTTCGGGAACGAGTGTTCACGGTTGTAGCAATCCCCTTCTTGGCTATATTGACCACATTGGTCTGTCACTTTCGTGAAGCTGATAGCATCACTGCCCGCAGGTTTCTCTGAATACATATCGAGAATAGAGCCATCATTTTCGTAATAACGATCAATATCGGCATCTTTTACCAAGGTCCACACCGCAGAATAACCTCGGCTAGTGTGGTTGTTGATGATGTTAAACAGCGCCGTTTTTAGAGCGTAGCCCGTCTTGCCAGACGCCGCTTGGTAGTAACCATCAACCACTGGTGGGGTTGAGGTTGAGTCACCTAACGTAAAGTCGGTGGTTTCGCTTTTCGAGAATTCAGCGCCAGAAGCAAGGGTCTTATCTCCCACCTTCAACGCGTAAGACCCCGAACCATTGCCACAGCAAATGCCGTCGCCATAGCTGTCTTGAATCGTAAATTGGTAGTTACCATCGGCTAAACACATGGTCTTTTCAACAGTGGTTGACGACTCATACCCCTGACCAGAGAAAAGCACTTGCGCTTGGCTATTTTTCAACTCCCAGCTAGTTTCTGAGCCATAGTTGTCCGTCGTGAGTGTAAGAAGCACTTCATGATCACTACAACTTTCTACAGGAGGTTGTGTACTTGTCTCGGTCGGTTGAAAATTATCGATGTAGACAACTTCTGAGCCGTCAAACCCGGCCTCATCATAAAAACGCAACCCGACATTGATGGTCTTGTTCGAACTCGCAGTATAGTTATGCGCCAGCTCTTGCCACTGGTTTACCTGCTGCGGATCTGAGTAATTGTGATAACCATCAACCACCAGACGTGCTTTTACATTTCCTTCGGTGTGATAAACCGAGACAGAAAACGGATAGGTTTTCCCTTGCTCCACATTAATGGTTTGCAAAAGGTCAGTGTTGCTTTGGGTACCTGTATTCACGACGACTTGAGCAGCCAGGCCGCCCGATTTGATTTGTTCGCTGCTTGGCGACACCGCGATGCCAGCGTCAATCACTGACCACTGCGTAGGCGCACTGCCATTCCACTGTTCAAAGTCACCATTGAGAATTTGGCTATATGCAAGCGGAGAGCTAATAACAGCAAGAAGACAGAGGGGTTTCGTTATGGATTTCATTATAATTTTCCATTAGTTATGTAAATCCCAAACACGATAAACATATTAGTAAGGCATAAGTAATCCTTCGGTCACACTTTTACGTTGCACAAGTGTTAATTTACTTTTTAATGTGCAGCTTATCTCACAAATATCTACCTGCCGAAAACAAACGCCAATGCAAAAAGCGAAGCAACCTGTTGGCTACATCGTTGGAAAACCATTAAGGGAAAAGTAAAACGGACGGAAAAAAGCCAAGTGTGCGCCTATGGGGGTCAGCAACAACACTTGGCTTGTGTATGAGAAAACCTTCTGGTCAGCTCAACTGATGAGCGGTGATTCCGGATATTTCCTTAGGGTGTAACCGCAAAGAATCGACCTTGTAATGGCGACATCGGAATTTGATATTGACCATTGCTTGGCGTAATTTTTTCATTCGTGAGCAAATCCACCAACTCACCTGTGCCAACATTCTCCTGAGCAAGAGTGACGCTTTTAGCGCTCTCTAAGGTATTTAGCGCAAACAATACTTTGTCCGAACCAGCTTGTTTCAAGTCCACATAACTGCCGTTACTCGCAACTAAATTCGTGCGTGACCCCTGATACAATGCTGGGTGCGCACTGCGCATCGTCATCAGCGATTTCACGTAAGCTTTGAGATCGGCTTGGTTTGCATCAAGCGTCGCCGTCACACCTTCAATTTTCGCACTGCTGCGCGCAACGTGATCATCGCACAAACCTTGAATGGCGCAGATGTTGTTGTCTTCTTTTGCGGCAAAACCATCCACTTGATCCCCGATTTCATCACCGTAGAACAACGTGATTGGCCCGGTGTACGCAGCTTGGAAGGCAAACGCGGCTTTATGGCGTAACCAATATTCTGCATCATTCACATCCGCCAAGTTTCCACGTTGCAACAAGTCACCAAAGCGCACTAAATCATGGTTGCCGATCATCAAATTCGGCTGCGCATGCGTTGGATATTGGTGGTGTGTACTGTAGCCGTTGTCTAGCCAATCCACACCGCGACCACCCACGCCGCTCTCATTCACGGCCAAAGTTTCTACGATGCGATAGCGCATCGGGAAGTCAAATGCAGAGCACAATGCTGGATCGCTGTTCGATCCATACGCCTCATTCGCGATCTCAGACTCCCCTTTCCAAATCTCTGCCACCATGTAACCCAACGGATTCACTTGTTCACCTTTGCTATTGGTGTACGTCACACTTTGTGAGGCTTCATCGACAGCTTTACGAAGTTGTGTCCAAGCGTCTGTCGGAACTTGATAGGCTTGATCTAAACGCCAGCCGTCAATCTTGAGCTCTTTGATCCAATACGTCGCCACTTCTTTGTAGAAATCGAGACTGGCCGGATAATCAACGGGGTTGCTTGATCCAGATGGCAGCAAACCGGAAGGTGAGGGTTTGATCAAGCCATCTTTGTGATGACCAAATACGCCATCAAAAAATACGTACAAACCACGTTTGTGTGCTTCTTCAACTAGGGTTTTCGCGGTCGCTAAATCACCAAATTTTGGGTCGATCTTAAAGTAATCTGTCGCAAAATAGCCCGTGGCATCCAAACGATCGGCCCAGTGATCTTGTCCTGCTATCGCTTCAGACTCAAAAACTGGCGTCAACCAAATCGCGTTCATCCCTAAATCTTGGATGTAATCGAGTGAATCAATCACCCCTTGCAAATCGCCATTATGATGACTGGTGCCATAGCCCGTACCGTGACCAATGCTCGCATCGCCATCCACAAAACTCTCGACCATGATTTGATAAGTACGAAGTTGGTTACTTTGCGCCATGACATTGGCTTGGCAAGCATAACTGGTATCCGGTAGCGGAGTGCTGCTATTAGTATCGCCACCACCAGAAGAATTACACGCAGATAAAGCACCAATCACACTTAACGCAAGCAGCGATCGATACAGGCGATGGTTACGTCGGACGTTACGCATTTTACTCTCCCTAACTTACTCAAATTAAATAAAAACATTTGAGTAATAAAATTAACCCCAACATGCTTCCCATGTAGAGGTTAATAAATAAAAATAGATTTTAAATAACTGAATGGAATATTATTGACACTTATTTACCATAACATGAAGAGGTTTGCCTTTTCCTTCAAATTGAAGGCTCCAAACATATTTCCCGTCTTCTTTAATATCAACTGAAGTATCTGTACCGTAACCACCAAATGTTAATGGTGTTAATTCTCCAACGTTCATTCGATTGCCTTTTGCGGTAAATTGTGGGAACCACAATTCGGTCGCATACTGCATTTTGTAGGAACCTACTTTTTCCTGAACCACAGCTTGGTAGAAGTTATTTCCTTTGTAGGTGTATTGACGTTGAGGCACGTGTTTCCAGTCGGAATCCGCAAACGTACCCACCACAAACAATGGTTTAGAAATTGGTCCTTTCGCCGTGCTATCTGGGTTGTCACACGCTTTCATGAAAGCAACCACTTCGTCTTGAGACATATTCACAACAGGCTCTGCGGCTGCTTCTGGTTCTGCTGTCGATTGACAACCCACTAAGGCAACAAGTAGGGCAGCAGCAAGAGAGGTCTTCATCATGTTCATTTCACGTAATTCCTTTTTAGTATATCCAAAGCAAAATAAACTCAACGTTTAAAAGAAATATTAATCGTTATTAAAATGGAAATATCAAACGCTAAATAAATAGCGTCGGATTGCGAATTTAAATTACTTCGAGAAGTTAATTTATTTCCTAAGTACAAAAAATAAGTTAGGAACTGTCAATAATTATTGATCTAACCAATATAAAAAACAAAACAATAAAAATAATTATGTGAATAAGATAACTCTATGTAGGGGTATTTTTATTGGTTTATATTCTATGAAAAAAGGCCAGCATTTTGCTGGCCTTTTATATTCAATTATTTTTTATTTACGGCTTTCACAAACACTTGTTGCGCACCTTCAATACCCAGTTCTTTTGCTTCATCGAGCAAGGTGAGTGCTTTAGGAATATCGTTCGCTGCGACTGCCGCTTCAATTGAGCTGTGATAGTAGCTAGTGAGATCCGTACCTTGAGGAATGTTGTCGTTTTTCGCAACAATCTTGGTATTCACGATATCATTTGCGGATACCGACAAACGGAACTGACCCAGTGGGCTGTGTTTCGCTAAAGGGTCTGCAATATCTGGCGGCTGAGTGTGGCGCGCCATGGCGAAGGCTTTTGCAGGATGCAGAACTTGCGTACTGCCTTTTAGATCAGCGGAAGTCGTGTACACCAATACATGCAGATCGTTACCTGTCATGTCTGGAATCACATTGAGATCAAGTACGAATTTATCGTTGTCCAACAGTTTTGCTGGTTCGTACTTAAACTTTGAGAAATCTGCTTGGTAAATGGTTTCTCCTGCCGAGTTCATCACTGCGACATTAGGAGCATAAAATTGAAGTTCTTTACTTACGAATGTCTCTAATTTGATATCGAGACTGCCACGGTTGCCCGGAAGAGCAAACGCTGCAATAGCGCCAGCACTGTTACCATCCAACAGCATTTGGCTTTTATCAGTCAAAGCGAATTCAGTAACCACAGGTACATCAACCGTTACCCATTGAATATCACCCGATTGAGTGATCACTTGTTGCTGACCTTTTGGACTCATCTCTACTTGTTCTACAGACGCACAACCAGTAGCCAACATGCCCAGCAGTACGGGAGCAAGCCATTTTTTCATTACTGTCTACCTCGACTCTTTATTGTTTTTTAAATAAATACAGCCAGATAAGTTCTGGCTGTATCATTCTAGGACAATTTAGGACTTAGTGGTTAGATGATTACCACCAAGCTTCAGCTTGTACACCGAATTGGAACGTATCGTCTGAACGACCGTTGTCAAATGTGTTAGAGTTGTCTTCTTTGTCAGCCGTTAGGTAAGAAGCGTAAACACGGATTTCAGGACGAGCCCAGAAGCTAGAACCAGCAGACCATGCTTGAGCAACAGTTAGCTTACCGTATTTGTTTTCGTCGCCGTCGTTATCGTCGATAGCGTAACCAGCTTCGAAGATAGTTTTGTGGTTGTCATCCCATTTGTACATTGGACGAACTACAACAGACATTGTTTCCCACTTGTCTTGGCCAGCCCACATGTCTTCACCAACACCGTAAACTAACTGGTGACCCATTTCCCAGCTGTCACCCATGCCGATTACACCCCAGTTGATTAGGCGGTAACCAGATGCACCGTTATCAGCTTCTGCGCCGTACCAGCTACCGTCGCCGTAGAATGCCATTGTTTTTGAGTAGCCTTCAGTACCGTACTGAAGCACTGTTTTGTTGAAACCAGCGTCTAGACCTTGAGTCAATTCTGCTGTGAACATTACGCCGTTTTTCGCATCTTTAGTGCCGTTTGGCGCAGCGTCAGTTTCGTTAAGGATTGCGTAGTTCAAGCCCATTTCTAGAGAACCGTTGTCCCATAGAGGAAGACCTGCATAACGTACGTCTAGAGTGTTAACGTTTGTATCGCCGCCATCGTTACCTGGATCTGCGATATCGCCACGGTCATTACGAACCCAAGCGAAAGAAACTTTACCTGGACCAGCTTCGATACCTTCAACACCAGCGCCCGCGCCAGAGATGTTCCAGTAGTAGAAGTCAGAGATATGAATGTCGTGACGTTGGTAGTAGCGCTTACCAGCCCAAAGTGTTGCTTCTGGAGCAAAGTTTAGTAGGCCTTTAGCTTGAACGTTGAATTGACGTAGTGCGAATTGTGCATCGTCAACACATTTCACTTCGCCGTTATCCAAACCACAGTTAGCAGAAGTGCTTTCCCAGTCGTTTGAACCATTAGAAGTCATTGCAACCATAGAGTCTACGTAGAACGTTTTGCCGTTGTTGTTGTAAACTTCTTTACCTAGTTGAATCTCGCCGTAGATATCGCTTTCATTACCTAGACGACCGATCTTGTTCTTTTCGAATGTTAATTGTTGACCACCGTCAGCGTTCACGCCAACGCCAGCACGCATGTAACCGTGGAAATCCACTGCGAACGCAGAACCAGCAGCTAAAGTTGCAGCCACAGCAGCAGCAATTGCACTTACTTTTTTCATTCTTAACTCCATTAAGGGTATTTATAATTCTGTCTTCCCTGCTCACTCTTTTAGATGAATATAGGCAGTAAAAACACACCTAAAGAAAGAGAGGTAAGATGGGAACGAATCCCCGTTTGTTTCAACAGTTATGAGATTACCCGAGGCGTACAAGGATGACTTCCTCCGCCCCAAACTAATTTAGGGGGGATGAGAAGGGAGTAGAAAATTTACCGAATGGTGTTTTTTCGAGTCAGATCACCAATCTAGGGAGGAATTAGTAAGTTTATTCGGTTTTGAGCCGCTACAAAGTGATAGCCATTTCATATTTTTGACTCTAAGCCGTCACATAAAGTAATTAAATTACATGAATATTTTTATATTTAGGGTGGTTGACCTTAGTAAGACAAAGTTTTTAACTTATAGTTTCCTAAAGGTAGCAATAAATATTAAATAAAGTATCTCCGATGACACGACTTCTCTCTCGCCCTTACCCCTTGGGTGCAACTGTAAATAAAG
Organism: Vibrio sp. Y10_XG_PY6; assembly: GCF_024181795.1. Classification (NCBI taxonomy): domain Bacteria; kingdom Pseudomonadati; phylum Pseudomonadota; class Gammaproteobacteria; order Vibrionales; family Vibrionaceae; genus Vibrio; species Vibrio sp. Y10_XG_PY6. The sequence goes on along the minus strand of NZ_JAMZAQ010000001.1, from coordinate 229,093 downwards.
AAGGTTGTAACTTCTCTATTCACGCACCAGGGAATAAAGACATAAAACTCGCCCTGTTTGCAGACGATGGCAGTTACGCGCTTCATGATTTACCGAATGAATACGCTGGCATACGTCATACTTTTATTCCTGATATTAAGCCGGGGCAAAAATACGGTTACCTTGTCTCCCACAAGGAAGAGCCACTATTAATTTCTGACCCTTACGCAAAGTCAATTGATAAAGCCCTCCACTACCACCCTCCCTACTCTCCAGCCAAAAGTTTCGATATGCCGAAGTGCATCGTTATCGAAGATAATTTTGACTGGCAAGATACGGATCATCCGCGTATACCCAGAGAAGAGATGGTGTTGTTTGAGACACACGTCAAAGGGCTTACCCAACTTCACCCAGAAGTTGAGGACAAGCTGAAGGGGCGCTATTTAGGTCTTGCATCACCTAAAATGCTGGCCTTTTATGAACAGCAAAACATTAACACGCTGCAATTGCTACCTGTCGCAGCGTGTATGCATGAGCCTCACCTACTAGAGATGGAAAAGGTCAATTATTGGGGATACAACCCTTATCTCTTTATGGTGCCCGATCCGCGCTATGCAGAAAAAGACGCCGTCACAGAGCTCAAAACAACGATTCGAGAACTGCACAAAAACGGCATAGAAGTGATTCTCGACGTAGTTTACAACCACACCGCAGAGGGGGGGGAAGGGCCTACAATTTTCAACCTGAAAGCGCTCGATTCCCGTTTTTACATCAAACATGGCAACCACTTCGCAAATTACACTGGTTGTGGCAACACGGTCGATCTCACCTATCAACCCGCTTTAAATCTTGTAATGGATACATTGCGCTACTGGGTTAGCGAATTTAAAGTCGATGGTTTTCGTTTCGACTTAGCCGCAACGTTAGGGCGTCAAGGCGATGATTACAACCCTGAAGCAGCTTTCTTTAAAGCCGTCGCGCAAGACCCAATTTTGCGTGAAACTAAATTGATTGCCGAACCTTGGGATATTGGTCCAAATGGCTACCAAGTGGGTAACTTTCCATTTGGTTGGAACGAATGTAATGACAAACTGCGTGATATTTCCCGCAGTTTTTGGCGCGGTGATCAAGGCTATTTAAAAGAGTTCGCCACTCGATTAATGGGCTCTCGTGACATTTATAGTGCAGCGAACTGGCCATACAAACTCACGGTGAATTACATCACGTATCACGATGGCTTCACACTGCAAGATTTAGTGTCTTACAAGCACAAACACAATGAAGCTAATGGCGAAGAAAATCGCGACGGCCACGGTGACAATCGCTCAGAAAACTACGGTGTCGAAGGCGAGACAGAAAATCTGATGATCATCGCCACGCGTGAGAAGCAAAAACGCAACCTTATTGCCAGCTTGCTGTTTGCTTTTGGAATCCCACACATCCTCACTGCTGACGTGCTGTCTCACACCCAAGGCGGTAACAATAATGCCTATTGCCAAGATAACGAAACCAGTTGGCTTAACTGGGGAGAAACGGAGCGTAAGCAACATTTCAAAACGTGGATGTCACAAATGGTCGCCAACCGAAATCAATACATGGTGCCATTTATCCGAGCTTTCAGTGGCGAAAACCGCAATAACAACCGCATTTTCTGGCGCCGAACAGACGGTCGCTTAATGGAGCATGATGATTGGAACCGTTTAAGCTCTGTCGCACTTCACCTTGGCATCGGTAAAGAAGGACAAGAGCTGGTCTATCTCATCAACCAAACTAACGCTACAGCGCGCTTTAAGCTCCCTAATGAGCGAAAGCAAGAATGGGTAACGATCTGCGACACAAACGTACGTAACCTCAACCCAGGGCATGCTGAAGGCGAAGTTTTGCTATCACCTACTTCGATGGTGATTTTGCATTACCACCCGAAATCAGATCAATCATAGAACAATAACCCGGAAAGCTTATATACACGACTTTAATAGTAAAAGACCCGAAGTCCGTTAACGACTTCGGGTCCATTTAGTGTTGTAAGCATTAATGAACCTCTGTATATTTATGAGCCATTACAGTATATGAACCAAATTAAAAAGGCGTATAGTCCATATGGCTACTTATCTTTACACACGTTATTCGCCAAAAAATCGAGCTTACCAAGAGCACCTTAATACTCTAAAAGCTTTTGCGCCCGAAGCTCAGCATTTTGAGGATAAGGTTCGTGGTTGCATGCCTCCAACCGAGAGAGAGGCATTCTTACAACTGCTCGATTCCGTCAGAGCAGGTGATACGATTGTGCTCTGGTGGCTAACGGCATTTGGTCGAGATTTTAGTCAGGCGTTAAATACAATCAAAGTGTTACTAGCAAAAGGGGTCACACTGAAAACCGTTTGTGAACCACTCACATTTGAACCGGATTCTGTTCAAACTCAAACGCTACTCACCGTGTTATCTGGATATGGAAAAGTACAGACTGAACATCGCCTGTTTGCAGCAGAGCAAGGACGGCAAGCCATTAAAGATCAACCAGATTTGTGGAAACAGAAATTTCGCGGACGCCCAGCAGACAAAACTAAACACCAACAGATCACAACGTTGCTGTTAGAAGGCTATACGTTGAAGAGTGTTTCGGAGCAGTGTGATGTCAGCCTATCTACCGTAAAACGCGTCAAATCTAAGTTAAATGAAGTGGATGATGAAGGCTGCCTCAGAACACGAAAGCAAAGAGGTTATTCTGATGGTGATCCATCATGAGTCGCCCAATCAACTTTCGCACTATCTTACTCGCCTGTCTTATTATCAGTGTTGGCCAATTGAGCATGGGGCTTGTTATGCCCTCTTTGCCATGGATCGCAAAAGACTTTTCTATCTCCCTTGATCAAGCCCAACTGCTCGTGAGTATTTACTTACTCGGTTTTGGTCCCTCTCAGTTCGTTTACGGTCCGGTATCGGATGCTTTGGGTCGAAAAAAAGTGCTACTGACGGGCTTGCTCATCGCGATGTCTGGTCTATTAATGATCATTTTCCTCAGTGACACCTTCACAGGCATGGTGATGGGGCGTTTTCTACAAGGCTTAGGAACTGGGTGCTGCGCGGTACTCGCGAGAGCATCGACTCGAGATAGATTTAGCGGTGATGAGCTCCCTGTCGCCATGTCTTACATCGCTATGGCAGCTTCGATCACGCCACTCATTGCACCTGTGATTGGCGGTTTTATCAACTTCCATTTTGGTTGGAGCATGGTGTTCATTTCACTGCTAGGTTATGTCTCACTCGCTTGGGTAATCATCGCCTTTAAGTTTACAGAAACCATTGCAAAACGATCTGTTATTCCGTCACCACGCAATATGCGTTTCCAGTATCGAGACTTGGTGACGTCACGTTACTTTATGAGTTTTGCCAGCATCAGTTGGTTAAACTTCAGCCTGATGATAACGACCGTGTCCGTGATGCCATTTATCATGCAAGACCAAATTGGCATGACATCCGATCAATACGCAATGTGGGCACTCATTCCCGCTTTAGGTATGTTAGGCGGCACCACGATTTGTAACCGAGTAAGGCCAATTATCGGCAACAAAAGAATGCTACTTTGTAGTCCATTCCTGCATCTCAGTGCTGCAATATGGTTGTTCTTCTGCCCGGTAGAACCGCTGTATTTAATGTTGGGGCAACTATTAATGATCTTAGGTAACGGCATTGCCCTACCTTGCGCGCAAGCCATGGTAATGCAACCCTACAAAAAGCAGGCTGGTGCTGCAGCAGCCATGTCTGGAGGTGGACAAATGATCGTATCCTCATTGGTCAGCTTAACATTGGTACAGCTTGGTTTAAGCCAAGCCTGGCATCTATCAATCGTTATTGTGGTGTTTGCAGCAATAACGCTCACCAATATTCAACGAGGTTTTGGAGCAGAGCAACCTTCAGAACAGTAACGAAAAGACTTACTATTGTCCTTATAATTAAGAACACATCGTATAAGCTTTAACTAAGGATAAGTTGGCGGGTACTAACATGATGTTGCATTTACGAATTGGCGCGCTACTACTCGCCACTTTTATATCCGCTGGCACCGCCGCAAAAGCCAACGAGTACTGGCAATTTGATAGTGACGATAACGGAATCACTATCTACTCTCGAGAGCATACCGACGGTTTAGTTGAGATTCGTGCTCGGATGTTCACACCCACCAGCTATGACGCATTTTTAACGCTATTGGAGGATAGTGACAATATCCCGAACTGGATTGACAATGCCAGTCATAGCAGAGTTTTAAATCAAATATCAGCCACCGAAAACATCGTTTATACCCAATTTACGGCGCCATGGCCTGCAAAAAATCGTGATATGCTCACCTACTCTGAATATTGGGTCGATGAGCTTGGGTTCACGATAAAAATCAAAAGCGCACCAGACTCATATCTTGCTGAACAAAAGGGCTATGTTCGCATTCGTTCGGTTGCTGCAACTTGGGAATTACAAAAGCTCACTAATGGCACGACACTCATTGACTACAAAGCGTTTGCTGACCCCGGAGGCCTTTTGCCAATCTGGCTAATCAACAAACTATCAAAACAAAGTACACGAGCAACATTTAGTAACCTAAGGAAAGAGTTACCAAAATATCAGCAATACTCCCATCCTCAGATAAAGGAGTAAACTTCACGTTTGCTCTTTAATTACGATTACGGTGTTTGAAAAAAGTGCCCACAAAAGAGGCGAAGGCTAACCCTAAAAAGAGCCAAAACAAAGGGATAAACCCAAATGACTCTACTAATAAGCCATTTTCATCTACGTAAGAGCCCTGAGCGTGGTACGCAATTAAACATGTCACACCGCTCAAAAATAAAACTACGCTCAGTTTATATTTACGAATAAACCCCATCTAAACCTCAAGCAATCAATTGATATGTTTTCGACATATTGCCACCGTATATAGTTCACTCAAAAAACATAGTGTCTCTATGTTTGCTCTAATCTTTATTAAAGGCCTTTTAGTCAGAGACAAGATAAAAACCCAAACATAAAGAATAAAAAGTCAAATTTAACTCAAAATATTATATGCGTTCTCAGAACTATCTTGACCTTTTTTCTCACATATACAGTGTAATTGTTATCATTTTGTTTGCTCAATGCTGCCAAAAATCGTTCACATCTCTCCCAAAATAATTAGTGTTCTAAATATTTTTATTACTCTATACAAAAACGAATCAAACAACAAAAGACCTTTAAAATCAAAACTTAAGATTCAGAAATCAATTGTAAAACAATAATAGAAACGAGTTGACCTCTTCATTTCTTTCGCTTTTTTAATTGAACGTCTAATCAAGTTAACGCACAATGCCATCGACAACTCACATAATAAATCATGAAAAAAAGGAAGTGTCTTCATGCATAATTTTTCAAAAAGCGCAGTGGCAACTTTAATCTCTGGCCTTTTGCTTGGAACTTCAGCGAATGCGGGAGTGAGTATCACACAAGGAAAGACCACGATCCCCGATGGCGAAGCAACACACGCTCAAGACATTACCGTTCAAAACGAACATGTCGCCTTCGCTCTCGCTGTTGAATCCGCACCACCATGGGGCGTACCGCGAGGAACATTGGTCGATTTGGCAGCAGTAAAGAATGGCAAAGTAGACCTTGACCGGGTTGCCTTTGCTGACTTCATTCCTAACAGCTGGTCCGCGTGGCCGAATGATCGCAAATCCATTGAAATTATCGAAGACAGCGACAATAAAGCGGTCATCAAAGTGAGCCGCAACTTCGATGACGTTGATATCACAACGTGGTATACGCTCGCTTCTGGATCTGACTCAATTGCGCTTAAAACGGTCATGACCAACCAAGGTAAAAAAGATCTTGCATTAGAATCAGGGCACACCATTTGGCCAGACACTGGCTACCAATTTGCCGTGCCCGGGCTGGAAGGGAAAGAAGAATCCATGGCCGACCATGCCCTCGCCGATCGCATGGTCGCTTATGATCGAGACTGGGCCTTTGCACTTCATGCTCCTTATTTTGATCGCGTCAAATACAATGGTCGTGACATGTACCTAGGACATACCTTGAAAGCAGGTGAAAGCCGCACTTTCCAATCCCGATTACAAGTGGTTCCAAATGGAGACATGGCCCCCATTGTCAAGGCAGAAGCTGACCGACTAGGACAAGCGACAGGCACCATCAACGGCCAATTACGCGCAGATAATGGTCGTGTTCCTGAAGATGCTATCGTGATGATCGAAAAAGAAGGACAACCCTATGCCTGGACATTGGCCAAAGATGGCCAGTACAGCATGGCGCTGCCTGAGGGTGAGTACCAAATCTACGGCACAGCGACTGGTCACGCAAACAGCGAGCTGCAATCGATTCAAGTGGCGAGAAATAGCGAGCAAACACTCGATTTTACGTCTCTAAAACGCCCAGCAACTCTCTCACTTCAAGTTGAAGAGGCAACATCAGGTCTGGCCAAAGATGCGAGAATCACCATCCTTGAAGGTCAAGCGCCACCGGTTGAATTTTTGGGTAAACGCACCTTCTTTACCGATCTGCTGCCTGCAGGTCATGCGGAACTAAAACTGGCACCCGGTCAATACAAATTAGGTATCAACTCTGGTGGAGGTTTTACAGCTAAAACCCAAACATTAGACGTAACTCTAACGTCCGGTAAAACGACGAAGCAACGAGTAGAAGTGCCTCAAGTGACGTTTCCTAACCGTCAGCATTGGTATGGCGCAGATTTACACCATCATGGCAACGTGTTGGAAGGCGTTACTCCGCCAGAAATTGTTGTGCGCGCTCAGTTGGCAACGGATCTTGACCTGACTTTCATTAGCGATCATGACTCAACCATTAACCACCAGAAGTTTGCAGAACTATCTGCGAAACGTGGCGTGCCTTTCATCCCGTCGATCGAAGTTTCGCCATCATGGGGACATATGAACCCATTTCCTATCGATAATGGCGCCGAGCTAAAGGTCGATCCTGGCACTGCTGACGTTCACACGTTACTTAACGCCGTACATGAGATGGGGGCTGAAGTCGTACCGATGAACCATCCATACAACGATTATGGCTACTTTACGAATATCGCTAAAAATGCAGTCCCTGGTGGTAAAACGGATCGCTTCGACCTTATGGAGCTTAATGCGCGCGTAGACAATGAACCAACGTTGAAGAAAGCGCATAAACTCTGGGACCTGGGTGAAGCAATGTACTTTACAGCGGGAACCGACACCCACGATGCGTGGAACCAACTCACGGGGCAGATTCGAATGATGGCAAGAGTCGATGGCGAGCTAACGCCGTCGAAGTTTGCGCAAGCACTTAAAGCCGGCCATGGCTACGCAACACAAGGCCCTATTCTTTATCCGCAAAACATTATGTTTGGTGAAACAGCAACAGCTGGCGACACGTGGGACATCCACGTCGTTGCAGCCGATGGTCTAAAAGAAATTCGATTGATCGGTAAAGGCGGCAACGTGCTGAATACTCTGACGATTAACCCAAAAGTTGATACTCAACGCATAGAGCTGTCGCTACCTATACCTAGCGACGCAGAGGGATGGATAAGTTTAGAAGTCGAAGATAAAGACGGCAGCACGGCCTGGAGTAACCCTGTTTGGTTGCAGTCATAGTCTTGATGAAAGTCCGACTCGATGGTAAACAAACCTGAGTTCGACGATGAAATAAAGGCGGCACTGCGCCGCCTTTTTTCTACTCGATGTTTTACTGCTGTGCAACCGTCACGGGTTTGGTCGCACCACGGTAATCAAACTCAAAACCAATACCTTGATCTGTTACATCCATCGTCATACCACCAACAAGCTCGCCTTGTAAGCTTTTCATAACATCATCAGGTAACGGCTCACCAGTCACGGCTGACGCACTTTCCAACTCTTCCAAAATGCGTTCTGAATCGAAGTCAAAACTGAACAAGCCATTTGGAGAAAGTGGTTGTGCCATCACTTCTTTGCTCGCGTCTTCGGCATTCTCACCACTGTAGAGCGTAAAATGGTTTTCGTTTAAGCGAGCAAACACATCCATCTTCAAGCCTGTGTGCATTTCGAGCAGGTCACTGACATTAACTGGCTGGTTATCCGGCTGAATTTGTAATTGAGCAAGTTCAGGGACAAACATTTGCGCGGTTTGAATCAGCATCATTGGATCATTGGCAGATAGAGACAACATACCATCTAGCTGGCTAAATACTTCACCGTGCTGAACATTAGTGTCAACGTGGATATCAAACATTTGCAGGCTTAATCCTTTCAGGCCGTTAACCATGCCGGAGCCCATGCTCACAGCTGCGGCTGGGTTTTGGCCACCCATCTCTTGCTGCATTTGAGTCAATACAGAACATTGGTACTGAGGCTGAGTCAAGTCGCTCCAAATCTGACCAATCGATGGCGCTAGCGTATTAATGTCTAAACCAAGCGCCATGCTAAAGAAGCTCTTATCATTGTTCGATTCCGCCAAAACGCCACGAATCGACTTAAGCGCATCTAGAATCACTTTATTTTTCGATTCAACAACAAAAGCACCTTTAATGAATGCCTGCTCGCCTTTCAACTTGTATTCCGCAAATGCGACGGATTGAGGCCAGTTTTCTGCAACTTGAGTAAGTTCAGTATGACAAGCTGGTGAGCGCATCTCCTGAATTGTCGGCTCAGGGTCAATGGCATCCAGCATGCTGACTTGACGCGCAAAGATATTGCCATCTTTCGTCGTCAAACCTTTAATCAATTCACGGTGATCAAAGTAACCGAAAGAGTTATTGTTTTCGCCGTATTTAGCCTGCAACGCCGCTAGGCGTCCACTCTCCGCAATGTTTTGACTTGGTGACTCAAGTCCCAATGCCATTTTAAGCGGGTTTTGAACACCCAGTTGCGGAATATCAACCGTTAACGTAAGTACGTTGTCAACCACGGCAACAACCAAGCCAATGCCATCTTGCGGGTCAACCGAATCTGTCATCTCGTAACGACGAAACTCAACTTCACCGAGTTTAACCAGCTCGTGCTTAGCACCGCTCATCTGCTCTTCGTGATCCAATGTTTTCCATAACGCGGCAGGGTCTTCAATCTTCAATTTGTACACTGGTACCATACCGATTGTGTACAACACAGGATTAATGTTTTCTCCGGTACCTAAATAGGCTTTTAACGTTTCTGGCGATGCAGCGCTCTCCAGATATCCATCAAACAAGTTAACGGCAAACTGTTGCTGTGGAGAAAGTGATTCATCGGCAAAAAGTTCAGCAATCGAGCCTTGGTTAGCCGTGCCAAATGCATTCATGTATTTATAATGATTAAAAGGTTCCGTCTGATACGTTACCATGAGCGAATCCGCAGGAACTTGCGAAAGTAGTGATACTGAATCACTCGGGGTAGTATTGTTTTGGTACAGGTAGCCAGCGCCCCCTGCAGCTGCGACCACTGCTGTAGCCAATAGTAGTTTTTTCACGACCAACTCCGTTGTCATAGTTATGTGTTCCTAAGCGAAATATCACGCTTAGGTTTAAAGCCTTTGAATAGCACTTTTATATCGACCGCTATCATAAACAAGTTATCGATATAATGAATGTCGGTTTGATAAATTATCCAACATTTATAAGGTAAACCGTGAAGTAAGTTGAATTGCGTGAGGATGCTATTGGCAATATTCACAATCTAATTTCTCGGATAACCACCTTACAAATCAAAATCTTCAGTTCAATAAAGCGATTTGGAGTAACTACGACCAAAAGCGCTAGGATATTAAATCTTTATTGAGTCTTTTATCTAATATCTGAAAACGCCTCACGGCCTGACACTTCTTTCCAGTTTGCCTCTAGCGGTCCCCGTTCGTTTTCCTTACATTCCCATTAACTCAGTGACGAGACGTATACCAGATACGAGCAGTAGAAGACGATGAAAGACCAGTTGACGATCTCTATATCAACCATCAATGGCTCCAGACATTGGTACTTCAGTAAAAGGATGCAACGCAATCTAAAAACGTTTTTATGCTTTTTTGTCATTGCTCTGGCCGCAACCGCGATCTTAATTCATCACTTGTACACTCGCGTCGATAATGCCGCGTTAAAACAAGCTGAACTGACAGAACATTCGCGCACTATGGGTGAAGAGCTCAGCACACTGAAAGCATTAAAATCCGAGCTGGAAAGTGATCTCTCAGAGCGAGAAGAGCGAGTACAACTTGTTTCGGAGCGTTTGGGAGAGTTAGAGAAAGTCCTTGGAGTTGGAGAACATACTACCACGGATAATTTGGATGCCCGACTTGATGCGGCGGCGATTACGTCGAACGTTCGCATGGTGTTGTTAAACCAAATACCAAGCGGGTCTCCGGTCGGTAAAGCGCGGCTCTCTTCTCGCTTCGGTAAGCGCATTCATCCGGTGACAAAAGTCGCTAAGATGCATCGCGGGCTCGATTTTGCCGTGAATACCGGTACTAAGGTTTATGCCCCAGCAGATGGGGTTGTGGAAGTCACCCGCCGCAGCAATAAAGGCTCTGGTAACTTCCTCAGGCTGCAACATTCTTTCGGTTTTTCGAGTTCTTATTCGCACTTGAAAAAGTTCAAAGTAAAAAGCGGTCAGTTCGTCAAAAAAGGGCAACTGATTGCAATTTCCGGCAACAGTGGGCTCTCTTCTGGCCCTCACCTTCACTACGAGGTGCGTTTTGTTGGGCGAGCACTGAATCCGAAGCCATTTGTCGATTGGAGCCTCAATGATTTCGAAGACATTTTTACTAAGGAGCGAAGAATACGATGGGAATCTTTAATCAAAACCGTGGAACAACGAGTAGCTCAGCAGCTTCAACTCTCATCGCCAAAGGCTGTGCTGTTAGCGGAGAACTCAAAGTAGAAAACGATGTCCAGATTGATGGCATCGTCGATGGTCAAATTAATGTAGAAGGCACTCTCGTCGTTGCAGAAAGCGGCCGAGTAAACGGTGAGATCTACGCTAAGCAACTGATCATCAATGGCATGATGGATGGTAACTGTCACGCAGAACACATTCAAGTACTTGCCAAGGGACGTGTAAGTGGGAGGATCTGGAGTAATAACCTCAGCATCGAACCTGGTGGTAAATTCTTTGGTGAAGCGGCCGAATTACCTGAAAAAGAAGTGGTGACACTGAAAGGGAAGACTCAAGAGAACGCCAGCACGAAAGAAAACAATACCAACAATGAAAAGCGACCTGCGCGTAAATCAGCGTAAACTCTTTGGTTAAAGTGCATAAAAAAGACGGCTTTCACGCCGTCTTTTTTATTACTAGAGACACGAGCTTCGTCAGAAGCTACAGTGATTATTCGGCCGGGTTTAAAATCATCACCGAGCGCTTTGCTTGTGGACCAAAAGCCGCTCTCGCATGCGCTTTCACTTCTTCTAATGTCACACTCTTAGCCGCGTTTTCAACGTCAAGTAACACATCGACGCCGTAATCATGCACCAAGTAGCGAGTATACGACCATGCGCGCTGAGCAGGGTTATCATCTAATCCTTGCATCGCTACCGCCAATTGCTTCGCTGCCGTATCCACCTCTTTTTGCGTGATGTTCGAAGCTAGGTCATCAAACATTTTGCCTAACTTGCTATCTAAAACTGCCACGTCTTCGGGCTCAACTTGAGATTCCAAGAGCCAATCAGAGATTGGTTCGCGATCTTGCGTCACGGTGTAAATATTTGGGCTGTAATCGAGACTAGACTCTTCTCGCACAATATCCAAGACACGCGCATTACTGATACGTTGCAAAATATCTTCGATAACCGTATCCCTTGCCGTACGTTGGTAATCGTTCGTGTTAGTCAAACGCATTACGTACAACGATGAAGGTTCATGACCATCCGCAACGACTGTTCGCGCCGGCACGTCGGTGTTGAACGCAACATGGTAATCAATCGAACGACCCGGTTTCATCTCGATAGAGGCCACATACTTACGCAAGAGTGGCGTAATTTCTTCCGGCTCGACATTTGCCACAATGACCATCTTAAAACCATCATTGGTTTTGAAAAGTTGCTCATGCACCGCCAATATTTGCTCGGAAGTCACTTGCTCCACATCGTCACTGGACACTATACGATGACGACTACCCGGCAAATAAGAATTACCGTTTGCTTTCTGAATCAGTTTTCCCATCGGCGATTCAAAAAAAGCGCCACTCTGCTGTTTAAACTCTTGCTTTGCTGCCGCCATCTGGCGCTCGTCAACTTTGATCTCCGTCGCTAGGTTGTACAACCCATTCAACGCGTAAGTTAAATGCGTTGTTGGCGCGGTAATTTGTGAACCGTGACTGGTCGCATCGAGAATCGCGCTAAGCGCAATGTTATTTTTGCGTAAGTAACTGTCTAACTCTGAACCAGAAAATGCCCCTAACCCACTGCGTATCGCCGTCGTTGCAGCGATTTCATACGCAGCATATAACGCTGGATCAACGGCGGCTTTACCACCTTGGCTCGCATAGTAAATATAAGCTCGACCACCCGCTTTGGCATCTTTTTGGAACCACACTTCGACACCGTTTGATAACGTATAAACTTGAAAGCCACCCGCTTCCTGACGCATGCTGGTGATGGTACCTTCTTGAGTAGGCTGTAAGAATCCATCCACTTTGTCATACATCTCTAACGGTTTTTCGCCCGTTTGGAGGTAGGCACTGTATAGATCGGTAAATACATCATTGAACTGAGCTGACGTTTCACTTTTCCCTAACCCAATCACAAAGATTGGTTGCTCAGACAACAAGGCATTCAATTGCGTGTTAATGCTCTCTAGATTCTCGTTGTTGATGAATTCAGACAAACTCTGGGCGTAACTCTCTTTTGATTGACTCACACTGCCTTGGTCAATTTGGAAAACGCGTGCTTCTGCATAACTGTTTGGCTTACGTTGGTCCCAGTCTGAATCAATATTTGCGAGCTCACCTTGCCAATTTGACATGATGCTCTCTAACTCAGATTGGGTCGCACCATAATCTCTCAGTGACGCCAACGTGCTGATGAAAGTTTGATGCATTTGTTCACGACGCTCAGGCGAAAACGAAATACCTGCCGACATCATGCGCTGGTAGTTGGAGTAGTAAGGCTGGGCATAAGCATACTGAAAAGGTTCAGCGGCATCATTAAGTACACGAATCAGACGTTGTTGAATTAGCTGTGTTGCGACTTCATCACGCCACACTTGATGCTGTTGTTCAATCGTAGTGCTGCCACTTAGACCACGCTCAATCACTAAATGAAGGCTTGGTGATTCCATCGTGTTACTTGGCAAGATTCGGTTTTGGTTGTTCACTCGAATATCGCGGCGCTTCTCTATTACGGTATCCGAGGTGCTTTCCCAGTTCGAGAATTTGTTTTTGATAATATTGGACAGTGAATCCACGTCGATATTACCGGTCACAACCAACTCGGCATTTTGTGGTTGGTACCACTTGTCGTAAAACGCTTTTAGCTTGCTTGATGAGGCATTTTGAATCGCTTCGCGAGTACCAATTGGGTCGTGTTCACCATACATAGTGCCTTCAATCGACGCTTGATAAGCATGCATAGAAAAGGACTTATCATCCGGGTTAGCACGTCGCCATTCACCAAGGATCACCCCTTTCTCTTTCTCTACTTGTTCAGGAGCAAACTGAAGTCCGTTTCCGATATCTCTCATCCACTTCAGGGCATCTTCCAGCTTTGTATTATTGGCAAGATCAAGTTGGTAAGAAGTTTGCTGATAAGTGGTAAAGGCGTTGATATCGGCACCAAAGCTACCACCAGATTGCTCGAAAAGTTTAACAACGTCGTTGCCGGTAAAATGCGTGCTGCCATTAAACGCCATGTGCTCAACAAAGTGAGCGTAACCTTTTTGATTGGTTTCTTCTTGGAATGAGCCGACATTCAGAACCAAACGGACCGATACTTCTTGGTCTTTTGTTGGGTAAAGATGGTATTTCATACCGTTCGATAACTGGTCGACATGCCAGTTGGCGTCAGGCTGAATCGGCGTCGATTGTTGTGTCAGAGCACACCCTGACAGTAATAACGCGGGGACTAACAATATACTGCGCATAACTATTGCCCATAACAATGATTAAGCCGATTAATATAATCCTCGTTCGATGACCTTCACATTTTTAATGGATTATTTACTACTCAAACGTGACGTAAATCACCTTTTAATGAAATCAATTATCATTTACAAAAATAGACAAATCCTTACTTTACAAATAGATAAATAACACAGCTTAAAAGCCTTTTTCTTATTTGATGTAAAACTCAAAATCGCGACATGGAGTCAGTATTTATTTTGAGCAATAAAATATAATTATTGAACAGATTCGAATCTGACTTTCTGCTGCATATTCAACGGCTCGGTGAGTCCTGATGAGAATAAAAACACAACAACTATTATTCAAAGATCTATTATTCGCTTTATGTTCAAAAATCTATCATTAAAAAACAAACTGGCAATCTCTGCCAGTGCTGCCATCATTCTCGGGGGAGTGCTGGTAGAAGGGCTGTCTTTTCGAGATTCATTAAACAGACTGGATGTCGAAGTCGCGCAACGACTAGAGAGCACCAGCGCATCTTACAATCAATACGTAAAGGACTGGTTACTCTCAAAAGAGCGAGCACTGACGTCACTCTCTTCCGATTCAGAAAAGCGTTCTCTAGTTACGCACTTGAAACAAGTCCGAGACTCTGGCGCGTTTGATAACGTCTTTCTCGCTTACCCAGACGGCTCACAAGACAACGCTAATGGGGTGGTTTTGCCACCAGGTAATAACGACCCACGCAAGTGGGGTTGGTACACCAACGCCATTGCCAATCCATCGAAAGTCTTTATGGATAACCCAACCGTCGCAGCGGCCACGGGGGCCAACGTCGTGTCGCTTGGTAAAGCACTGCAACTACATGGTCAAACCGTCGTTCTGGGTGCAGATGTCGAAATTGGAGATATTTTAAACAGCCTCAACCAAGTGATCCTACCGGGTGAAGGCTATATGTTTATTGCCAATGAACAGGGCAATATTTTCACCCATAACGACGGTAAGCTGCTGAACCAACCTGTTAGCAAGCTAGGCCTAAACAACAGCGATATTACCTCTGCCGCACGTTCCGGCACAGAGCGTCGTGTCTCGATTAACAACACCGAATATGTGGTTTACGCGCGCCATATTGAGGGCACCAAACTCACAACGGTCACAGTGTTAGATCAAAACTCGTTGGTTGCCCCACTTTACGATGCTGTTTGGGATCAAATCATCGCAACCACTATCGTCGTCGTTATCTGTGTGGCTTTGTTTAACCTGCTATGTAACATCTTGTTCCGTCCGCTCTACAATGTTTCGAATGCGCTCGCGCAAATCGCCAACGGTAGCGGCGACCTGACTCAACGCATCAAAGTAGAAAACCATGACGAAGTTGGTGAACTGGCTGAAAACTTCAACCAGTTCGTTGAAAGTTTGCAGCAACTTATTGGCCACATTCGTCACCAAGCGGAAGAACTGAGCCAACAATCGGAGCTGAGCACGACTCGCGCGAATCAATCGGTTTCCGATCTGAACCATCAGCAACAAGAAATCACTATGGTGGCGACCGCTGTGACTGAAATGGCATCGGCAACGCAAGAGATTGCAGCACATGCAGAGCAGACGGCTAAAGCCGCTCAAGACTCTTCAGCGAGCACACAAAATGGTCATGAGTTGGTGATCAACTCCAAATCGTCCATCAATAATTTGTCTTCTGAAGTCAACCAAGCGAGCGTTGTCATCGGCGAGCTCAACCAGCACGCGCAAGACATCTCTACAGTACTATCAACGATTCGAGACATCGCAGAGCAAACCAACCTACTTGCTCTGAATGCGGCGATTGAAGCGGCGCGTGCAGGTGAACAAGGTCGCGGTTTTGCCGTTGTTGCAGACGAGGTTCGTGTGCTATCACAACGCACACACACCTCAACCGAAGAAATTCGCTCGACGATCGAGACTTTGCAACAGACCACACAACGCGCTGTGACCATCATGGATACAAGCTCTCAACTTGCCCAAGGATCAGTGGAAGATGCCGATCGCGCAGCACTGGCTCTGGATGAAATCAACGCGGCCGTTGCGCTGATCAGCGATATGGCAACGCAAATTGCAACCGCAGCCGAAGAGCAAACGCACGTAACCAATGAAATCACGCAAAACGTCACGTCAATTAAAGATGTGACCGATCACTTGGTGGTTGGTGCCGAAGAATCGATGAATCAATCTGCTGAGCTGAAATCGCAAGCTGAGGATCTCAACTCGAAAGTAGCGACGTTTAAACTGGCTTAAACGCCACGTTAGGAACGCTCTTAAAAACAACAAACCCCGCTAGCAACTTTGTTACTAGCGGGGTTTGTTTTTATGGCTCAGCGTTTTAACTGCAGATAGCTTTCGAAAGACGTAAGACCTACACCGCCACACACATCGGCGTGCCTGAGATTGGATCGTTAAATACTCTCGCTTGTAAATCAAACACCGATGCCAACATGCTTTCTGTCAGTACCTCTTGCGGTGTTCCCTGCGTGACTAACTGACCTTTTTCCAACACCACCAAATGATCGCAGTAACGGCACGCTTGGTTTAGATCGTGCAGCACTACGACCACTGTTTTGCCTTTGTCGTTCATCTGCCTCATGAGTTTCATCAGCTCAACTTGGTGAGAGAGATCCAAGTAAGTGGTTGGCTCATCAAGCATCACTACGTCGGTATCTTGCGCCATTACCATCGCTATCCACGCCCTTTGCCTTTGACCGCCAGACAACGATTCAACTGGCTTGTCAGCAAACTCAATCACGCCAGTATCTTGCATTGCTTGCTCGACTAAGGCTTTGTCTTGTTGACTTAACCGGCCCCAATGAGAGAGATAAGGCGAGCGGCCATATTCGACCAGTTTTCTTACTGTAATACCTTCAGGACTGACAAGAATCTGCGGCAGCAAAGACAACGAACGCGCCAAGCGTTTATCACCGTAGTTGCTTAGAGGTTTGTCGTCATACAACACTTTACCGGAAGCTGGTTTATTGATGCGTACCAAGGTTTTTAATAGTGTCGATTTACCGCAACCATTTGGGCCAACAAGCGCGGTAATTTTACCTTGAGGAATCGACAAAGAGAGATCCGGAATGATGGTCTGTTTACCGTACGCGACGGATAAATTCTGCGTTCGTAACATGCTTACCAACCTCGATAACGATACAAAAGAAAAATGAAATATGGTGCGCCAATAACGGAGGTCAACACACCCGCAGGCAGCTCAATCGGCGGCTGTAAGCCTCTCGCCAAGCCATCAGCGCAAATCACCAACAGCGCGCCAAGGGTTGCCGCGGCAGGAATCAACAACTTGTGGTTGTGACCAAACAGCAAACGCGCAAGATGCGGCGCAAGCAGGCCAACAAAGCTGATCGTGCCGGCCACAGACACGCTGACGCTCGCCAGCAGCACCGCAGCAATCAACGCAAGAATTTGGATCTGTCTTGGTTTTGTGCCAAGTGTAGTGGCACTTTCTTCTCCCAGTCCCATCACATCTAGCCGCCATGCCAGCCAAAACGCCAATGGCAGTAGCAGCATTAGAGCACTCCAAATAAACGGCACTTGTTGCCAGTTTCGTCCCCACAAACTGCCCGTTAGCCAGACCATCGCCGTGTTGATTTCAATAGGGTGCACAATCAGAAGAAAGTCGATACCGCTGGCTAAAAATGCGCTGACAGCAACACCAATCAGCGCCAAACGTGCAGGTGTTGGCTTCGACCAATAAGCCAGCACAGCAATAAAGCCTGCAGCAAGCAAACCTCCCGCCATAGCGACCATCGGCAACATTGCCACCGGCGCATTCGGATACAACACCAAGCAAGCGGTAGCCGCCAGTCCTGCTCCGGCGCTTATCCCCATTAAATCTGGTGAGGCAAGTGGATTACGGATGACGCCTTGCACTAAAACGCCTGACAGCCCCAACCCAGCGCCCACGCCAATGGCGAGCAACATTCTCGGCAATCGATATTGGTGAATCACAAAGTCCGAATCAGAGAAAGAAAACAGCAATGCAAAAACCTGTTGAGCCGACATGTTCGCCGCGCCAACAAACAGCGTGAGAGAAGACGCAATCAGCAACAATCCAAGTAATGCAAACAGTTTGGTTTGATTCATCATGATGATTTCCTCGTTGCAATCGCGATAAAGCAAGGTGTGCCCAACAGCGCGGTAATCACGCCCACTGGCGTTTCAGCCGGAAAGGCAATCGATCGTGATAAAGCATCTGACCACGTCACCAATGCCGCGCCACACAAGGCGGAAACCGGAATGAGAATGTGATAGTTGTGACCAACAATCGGGCGTACCAAGTGCGGCACTAACAACCCGACAAAGCCAATTGGCCCAGCAATCGCTACGCTAGTTCCTGCCAACAGCACAACCGCTAAACCACTGATAAATCGCGTAAGACGAATGTTACCACCTAGCCCAACAGCAACTTCGTCCCCCAACGCGAGTAAATTTAAGTTTCGCGCTAAGCCCATGGCGAGCACCAAACCTAAAGTCGCAAAAGGCCACAGTTGCTGCCACTGCTCAGAATCTACCGCAGAGAGTGAACCCGTTAACCAATGCAACACGCTGTAAGCCATGTCATCCGCCAAAATTACCGACGCACGAGTTAACCCTATCAGCAGTGCACTGATGGCAATGCCCGCTAGCACTAAACGCAATGGGTGAGAACGCGCGGAGAAAAAACCGCCCAACAACATGACCGCACCACCACTTAGTAGCGCGCCGAGTACTGCGTTGATGATTGGGTTCAATTGACTAAAGAATGGTACGCCGATGGACGCCAAGGCCATAAAACACGCCGCACCGGCATTAATGCCGAGAATGGATGGCGACGCCAAAGGGTTACGAGTTAATCCTTGCATCAGCACTCCGGATACCGCAAGCGAAGCGCCAATTAATAACCCAGCATAGGCACGAGGCGCACGCAGCGTCGCGAGGATTTGATGCAGCATATTGCCCTCATCAAACGCAAACCAATAGCTTGTCAGATCATTAACGCTCAAAGAAAAGTTGGACCAGCCAATCATTGAGGCTGCATAGCCTGAGAGCGTACACAACGCCATAGCACAGACAAACAAGCTCGCTTTCCAATGCGATTTGCTAACCGAAGACGCGCTTTCCGAGCTTATCGCCGCACTCATGAGCGCTCCAATAACGCTTCAAGATTGCGGGCAATTTCTTCCGCCGCCAACATGCCGCGATTTAATGACCACAGTTCCGGAGAGACTTCGACCAGTTGCTGCTTTTTCGCCGCAGTTAACAGCTTAAATAATGGATTTTTGCGCCATTCATCCACGACATTTGGTTGAGAGTAAAGTCCAACTAGTAACCAATCAGGGTTGGTTTTTAGTAAAAGTTCGAAGCTGGTTGGGATATACGCATTGCGCTCAGATGGAGCCAGCGGGCTTTGGATGCCTAGAGTGCTCAAAACGCCACCAGCGTAAGAAACCGGGCTATGCAGCCACATCCCTTTGTCGGAAACCACACCAAACTGAATGGTTTCTTGTGTCGAAAAATGCTGTTTGAACTCTGCCATGGTCTGTTTGTGCTGCTCAATGCGTTGCGTCATTTGCGCTTGCTTGCCAATCGCCACGCCGATTTTCTGTGCAGATTCGAGGTTTTCTTGATATGTCTCACCACGACTTTTTAGTAGCAAAGTTGGCGCAATTCGCTGCAAATCTTGATAAATCGCGCGATGGCGTTCGGCATCGGCAATGATCAAATCAGGCTTGAGCACCGCAATCGCCTCTAAACTCGGTTGTGAGCGCATGCCGACCGATTGCCAAGGCTCAATCTTGGCACGAACAGCAGGAATGACTCGTGTGGCATCGTTGTCATCGGCAACGCCTACCGGTGAGACATCGACTGCCGCTAATGCATCGACAAACGAAAATTCTAAAACCACAATACGTTGTGGTATCGCTTCTAGCTCAAAAGTGCCTTGCTCATCTTGCACGCTGCGCGCCTGAGAAAATGCGCTAAATGACATCAAAGCTGAGCTCAACAGCATCAACAAAACGGTTGAAAAGTATTTGATCGTAAATTGTTTTTTATTTTTCATCTTGCTTTTTCCAGTGCTAAGAGTTTTCCATTACCTAAGATCGGCAAAGTCGCCAAGGTAAATTGGCGACTTTTCTTTTCAAACTCAGTGAACGAAACGCTTAAAACTGATAGTTCAGATCCAGCGTGTAAGAGCGTCCTGGAGCTGGGTACCGACCAACTGGGCTTGTATCAATCCCGCGGAAGTAATACTCCTCGTCAAACAAGTTGTTCACCGCAACATTCATGCGTAACTTGCCTTTGTCGTCTTTGTATAAATCCGTCCCCAAGTTGAAGTTCCACACCATGTAAGACGGCACTTTGCCCGTTGCACCTGTTGCGTCTTCGGCACTGGTGTTGGCGTTATCGGTATACGAATCACTGAAGTAGAAGCCCGATAGCGTGGTGTCCATGCCGTAAAATGCGTAGGTCGCATCCCAACCAAGCTGATGCTTAGAGGTGTAAGGCAGTTGATTACCTTTATTCGCGCCTTCTTCTTCAAGCGTGGCATCGAGGTAGTTGTAGCTTGCGCCTAAACTCAGTGCAGGTAGTGCTTCAGGCACGTAACGAGCAGAAAGCTCTATGCCTTGGTGAAGTGTTTTTCCGATGTTATCGAAGGTCTGCGTTGAGCTTTGCCATTGCAATTGATCTTCAAAGTCGATGCGATAAAGTGCAGCGTTAAAGCTGGTCGCATCTTGGGTGTAACGCGCACCGACTTCGTAGTTCCAAGCCAGTTCGCTCCCTTCTTCACCCAATCCTCGGATGTAGGCAATTTGTGGCGCACGAAGTGACTTTTGCGCGTTCGCATACGTTACCCATTGGTCAGTCACGTTGTATGCCACCGTCAAACCCGGCAGCCATTCGGTCACCGTGTTGTCTGCCGTTTGCTCTTTACCGCGATCGGTAAACGTCATGCGAACCGACTCAACACGCAGCCCTGGCGTTACCTTCAACGTATCATTGAACAAGCCAATCTCGTTGCTAACGTAACCAGCAAACGCATCCGTATCTAAATGCCAATCACGCGGCACTTTGGTTGCGCCACCAGCGATTGGAGTCTGAGTGAGTTTGTAGTCAATGTCTTCGTTAACATAACGGGTACCCACGATCCAGTTTTGAGTAACGGATTTACCTTCACCAAAATACATCGCCATTTTCGGCTCTATGCCGTACACGGTAAATTCACGTGGAGAGGTACGAACGTCCGTCGCAGGCAGAGCCGGATCCGCCCAATGGCCACCCGCGCTGTTAAAGCCCCACTTAAAAAGACGCTCTGACTTGTGACCAAACGTTAGCACTTCTAGCTCGGCACTGTCGGCAAATGGCAAATCGTGGATGTACTTAACACTCCAGCGCGTCGACTTACCTTCATAATCATCGTAAGGACGTTTCGATTGGTGACGATCTTGCTCGTAATCTTGTGGCGAAAGTGCGCCCGGCATTTGCGTTTCAGCATCGTAACGTTGCAGGAATGCTTGAATCTCTTGAGTGTCACTCAATAGCCACTGTGCTTTAGCTTGAAAGTTCTTCACGTCCGTATCGGAATGCTCACGGAAGCTTTCGCCTTTTAGGAAGTTACCCTCCAACTGCAGCGCGAATGTGTCGCTTAACCAGCCGCCCGTGCGCAGGTAAAAATCATTCAGTGGCGCATCACCGCCATCAAACACGGTAAGGCGGTTACTGATTTCAGTTTGCCAAGTGTGTGGAATCGGTTTGGTTACTAGGTTGATCACACCACCGACGTTGTTTGGGCCGTACTGCACTGCGGCACCACCGCGTACAATGTCAATACGATCAAGCATCGACAGTGTTGCTGGGAAGATAGACTGACCAGTGTGACCATATGGCGCAAGTGTTAGCGGTACACCATCCATCAAGAACTGAGCATGACCACTACGGCTTGCTTTCAAACCACGTACGGAAATGTTAGGCAATACGCCCGTTCCGCTTTCATCCTGAACTTTAATACCCGGCACGCGCTGTAACGCGTTATCAATCGAGCCTGCGGCGGTTTTCTCGATTTGATCACGGGTAATGACGGTACGAGCACCTGGGTACTCTTTGACGTCTTCAATTTCAGAGTTACCAATTACGCTGCCAGTGACAACGACGGTTTCCATCGCGGTAGTTTGTTCTTTTTTAGCAGGAGCGGCAACCGCGCTCATGGATGTGGCAGAAGCGATTGCAATCGCAAGCACACTGTAAGTGGTAGACAAACCAGCACGTACACTCACTTTACCATCCAAATTCTGGTAAGACATTAAGATCTCCTTTGCGAGAAATTGAGCCTCGGGCAGAATACATCCCGTAGGCTCTCGGGGCTAAACATCCTCAATATGAGGTAAAAATTGGCTAACAGGCGCTAACTACGCACAAAAAGCCTAGAACTGATATCCGTAGCTGAGCATGAACTCGGCTGGTGCGCCGTAGCCAATCTGGTTTAGGCCAGACGTGCCGTTTGTTGCGCCAAGAATGTATTTCTCATCCAAAATGTTGTAAGCGTTCGCTTGGATCTTGTGACGACCAGTGGTGTACGCCGCCATCAAATCCACCGTGGTGTAATCGCCAAGTGCGACGGCTTCGTCGTTACCTGCATAACGGTCGCCCACATATTTCACGCCGCCACCCAAACGCCAGTTGTCATCCAATTGGTAAGTGCTCCAAAGGGAGAACAAGTGGTCTGACACATCGTTCGGCTTTTTACCTGTGGCTTTGTCTTCCGCATCCAAGTAGCTGTAACCAACAGAGATGTCCCACTGTTTGGTGATTTGACCGCGAGCCTCTAATTCAATGCCTTGGTGACGCACTTCAATTTTATCGATCACATCGCCGTCCACGTTAGTTTGTGGTTGCTCTTGATCAATCTGGAACAGTGCCGCATTCAACATTAATGCGTTATCCAAAAGGTACGCTTTCGCACCCACCTCTTTTAAGTCGGTGTGGAAGAACTCCGCCAATTTTGGATTGATGTAGATGCCTGCGTACGGCAACTGCCAAGAGCGCGCTAAACTGGCGTAAACGGATGTGTCGTAATTGATGCGGTATACCAAACCAGCACGGTAGCTGACTTTGTCATCATCCAACTTTTCTTTATCTGAACCCGCTTTTTGTTGTTCGAGTTCCATCGAGTCGTAACGCACGTTACCGATCAAAGAAAGGTCGCCCCACGTATAGACGTCTTGCACATACAAACCTGTCGTGGTGGTGGTATTGTCACGAAATGGCTTAAAGCCCGGATCGGGCGTTGGGCCAATGACTGGGTCGTAGATATTTTGCGGAGGAAGCGTTTTGTCACTTGCCAACGTTAGGTCGATATCGATCTGGTTGAAATCTGCACCCACCATCAATTGATTGTCCCTGGTTTCCCAAACCA
The DNA here is from genome assembly GCF_024181795.1 of Vibrio sp. Y10_XG_PY6. Taxonomy (NCBI): domain Bacteria; kingdom Pseudomonadati; phylum Pseudomonadota; class Gammaproteobacteria; order Vibrionales; family Vibrionaceae; genus Vibrio; species Vibrio sp. Y10_XG_PY6. The sequence continues at coordinate 205,650 of NZ_JAMZAQ010000001.1, read as the reverse complement.
ACTCAGATTGTAAAGTGGTCGTCGTACGTGGGTCGTAACCAAAATTGTTCACGGTTTGAGACACTTCATTACCCGTCGCTTTGCCCTGACGCGTGCCTTTTTGCTCAAGTTCGATATGGTTGAACGCCGCTCGGTTGTTCCATACCCATTGATCATTCAGACGCCATTCGTAATCCACCGCAATACGGAGACTGTCTGATTCCTGATAGTCGTTTGTGCCGCCAAAGTAAGTGCTTACTGGCAAATCAACTGGCTTGCCATTTTTTGATGGCACACCACGATATGGCACTAGTTCTTGATGGGCGTATTCCACGTCAATATCAATGGTGTGACCATCCGCTGGTAACACACGAATGGTCGGTGCAATGAAGAAATCGTTTGAATCAACATGATCAACGTACGAGTCGGCTTGACGGTATTCCAAGTTAATACGCCCGTTGACCTTATCTGTAAACGCCATTGAGCTGTCGACCTGACCGACATACTGGTTGTTGCTGCCTACACTGCCGTTTACGTGAGTAAAATTCTCACCGTTAGCGCGTTTCGTCACCAAGTTGATGATGCCCCCAGCCGAGCCACGGCCATACAATGCGCCCGCAGGGCCTTTCACAATTTCAACGCGTTCAACGTTCGCTAAGCTGCGGTAAGACTGCAACGTACCGTCATCTCGCAAGCCATCACGGTACATATCGTTGAGTGAATCAAAACCACGGATCATGAACTGATCGCGGCTGCCTTCGCCCAAGGTGTTATTGACCCCGGCTACCCCATCTAGCGCATCCACTAAACGCACCGCGCCTCGGTCTTGCATTTCTGTTTTCGTTACTACAGATACCGCTTGTGGCACATCAAGCCATTCCACATCGGTTTTGGTGCCTGATTGAGGCATGTGTTCAGCATAACCTTCGTACTGATGACCGAAGACTTGAATCGTTTCAGTTGCTGATGAGGTTGAGTTCGTCTCTTCTGAAGCCACTGCGCTTGGTGCTACTAGTGAAGAACCAATCGCGACCGCCAAGGGGGTCAGGGTCAATAATTTATTCATTCCATAATTCCGTTTAGTTGTTATAAAGCCAACGGATGGAAATAAGAACAAATATTATTTCTATTTGCAATATTAATTTTATGCTCTATATTTATTTACCCTAAAAACACAACTAACAACAAAAAAACCAAACATAATAACAATAAACACTAAAACTTCTGCCCTCCGTCTCGCGAGAGGCACATTGGAAGACGACCGTGAGCGACTTTATCAACGTTAGAAGAAAATGTTAGAAAATTAGGAAAGCTCATGAAATCTACGATGATTATCGTAAGTCATGTCGTTAACGATGCAGTCACTCACGGCTTCGTGCCTGCAGCTAAAGCGATGGACCTTCACGTCGTTCTTGTCACCGACCACAAGATCAGCCATTTAGAGCTGGCGAGTCGTGATAGTCACTTTAATCCGGATACCATTCTAGAATGTGATGTCTTCAACCCATTAGAACTCATCGAAACCATCACGGAGCATGAATTAAAGCCAGACGCTATTTTCAGCAATAGTGATCACTTACAAACTTCCACCGCCATCTGCGCGCAATTTTTTGGCCTCCCATCCAAAGATTGGTCTGTCACGTTAAAAGCCAAAAACAAACACTTAACTCGACAAGTGTTAAATAAAAAAGCCCTACCCAACACAAAAAGCTGTTTGCTGCACCGCCATTCGAATGTGGCATTAGGCATGGCCTTTCCTGTCGTGGCAAAACCCAAAGAAGGCGTGGCAAGTTTAGATGTGCAGCGCTGTGACTCCCAAAGCGAGCTCGACGCATACTGCGATGCGTTTTGGCAAAAACACCCAAACGCCGCCATTCTGGTGGAGCAATTCCTTCAAGGGCCTTTGGTTACGCTCGAAACTCTGGGAGATGGTGAGCGCCTTATCGCCGTGGGCGGTTTTGATGTGTCGCTCTCAGAGCCGCCTTACTTTATCGAAACCGCCGCAGACTGGAACGGACCAAACGGCATTGCTCACCGAGAAGCTTGCTTGGCTCAACTGAAAGCGTTCGGCGTTGGTTTTGGAGTTTGCCACAGCGAATTTATCATTACGGAAAATGGCCCGGTTCTGGTGGAAATTAACTACCGCAGTATTGGAGATGGCCGCGAATTCTTGCTCAACAATCTCGCTCACTTCGGTTGGTTTAGCACAATTTTGGGTCTGCATTTGGGCCGAAGATTGGATGGCGATTACCAAATTCATGGCTCAGCACACGTGCACTATGTGGTTGCGGAGCACAGTGGTGTGATTGATGGAGATTCGACCTCCTTCATCCAACACGATGGCGATGTCATCACCCAGCAACAGGTACTAAAAACCGCGGGAGAACTCTTCCAACAGAGTTATTCCAACAAGGATTATCTCGCCCGAATTTCGATTGTCTCGCCATCGGGGCGAAACCTCGACCAAGCACTGCAGAACGCGCTTAACAATTTCAATCTAGCTCCGACTCGCGAGGTGGCAGCATGAATCACAACGCTTTATACCTAACCCAACGATTGATCGATACTTGCCTGCGCGAAGACATGTTTGGCATTTTATCGAATGCCAAGTTCAGTAGCGCCGTACCCAAAGGGGTTATTGTTCCTCAACTCGAGCAAGTCTGGCTAACCTTTGATAATCCGGATTTCACGCTCTATTTACCTGTTGTGCCAACGTATTACATGCAGCATTGGTGTTACGGCCAAACCAATGGCGAAGCGCCGCTAGGTTGGTGGGTGGAGAGAAATGGCCAGGTCGAGCATCAGCAGCATTATCAAGAGTGGATTGCGCTACTAACGACACTGGCGCATGAGAGCTCTCACGAATTATTAGCGGGATATCTTCAAGAACTGGAATGCGCAGAGAAACACAAAGCACTGTGTGACCAAGCGTTTCGTCACCACGCCGACCACATTTCTCAACCAATATCCAAGCTTGGCTCTTGGCATCAAAAACTGCTGCTTGCCGACCAGATCGCGTCTTACCTAGACCACCCGTACTATCCAACTGCGCGTGCGAAGTTTGGTCTGAGCGATGAAGACCTTGCTAAGTACGCGCCCGAGTTCGCACAAAGCTTTGCTCTGCATTGGATTGCGATTGAAAAATCACTGGTGACATTAACCAGCGAACAACCTGATTGCTGGCCGACGATGGAGCAAGTGGGGCTTCCTGCTGATTTTGCACTGAGCCACGTACTGTTCCCTGCGCATCCGCTCACCCTTCGCTCTTTAGAAGCCTTACCCGAAGGCATGATAGAAGCGCCGTTTACGTACCTAGACGTGACGCCAACGCTTTCCGTTCGTACTGTGGTAGTCAACGACGCGCCGCACATTCACATCAAAGTTCCGCTGATCATGCGATCGCTAGGCACGAAAAACATTCGCTTAATCAAGCCTTCAACACTGTATGACGGCCACTGGTTTGAACGTCTACTCAGCCACCTTGAACAAACGGACGCAGACTTAAACACTCGCTTGTTCCATTGCAACGAAAAGCACGGTGGGCACGTCGGCGAGGATAAAACCTTGGCGTACATCGTACGTGAGTACCCACTTACTCATTGCGAAGATAAAGCGTTAGTTCCGGTTGCAGCACTGGCTAGCCCAATGCCTGACGGTCGCTTGTTTTTAGAACATTTGGCGGAGCAGTACTATCAACAAGATACGCTGGCTTGGTTCCAAGATTACGTCGACCTATTATGCCAAGTGCACCTCACCTTGTGGCTTCGTTATGGCATCGCATTGGAGTCCAACCAACAAAACGCCATCGTTGCATTTGATCAACAGGGCAAAATGACGCTCGCGATGAAAGACAACGACGCGGCGCGAATTTGGCCAGAGCGCTTCCACTTTGCAACAGAGCATGCTGCCCAAAAACACGGCGCAAAACTACTTCCAGTGGATTGCGATGAACTGCTCGACCAACGCATCAAAGTCGACAATGAATTGGCGCTCGGTCAGATGTTTACCACCATCACATTACAACTGGATATTGCAGCGATTGTAGAAGCCATGGCAGCGAAGGGCATTGCCTCTTCAGCATCGCTTTACGCCATCGTGGCCAAAAGCATTGCAGAGCAACTCAACCGATTGGAAGGCGAAGGGTTAGAAACAAAACTGGCACGCGAGTTACTGCAAGAGGCGCCTGATTTGTACGCCAAGTACTTGTTGAGCTCTGGCAGTTTGCTCTCGAAAGAGGCCTCCGGCGCGAGTGACATCAATAAGTTCTATGGTTTGTCGGCTCCGAACTTCTTGCTGCTTTCTAGCGAAGAAGCGCAACGCGCCTACTTAGAAGCCATCAAAAAAAGCGTACGTTAAACGATTATGACCAAACTCATCTACAGTGTGTTGTTGTGCCACTTTATCGCTGCGTTTGCCGCGTTAGGTATGCCGCTATTTCTACCCGTCGTGTTGCCAACGTTAGGCGCAAGCATTGATGCGGACTGGGCAGGGGTATTGTTTATCCTACCCACGTTTTGTACTGCGTTGGCGGCACGATTTTGGGGCAGCTTTGCCGATCGCTATGGTCGCCGCCGCTCACTCTTGCGTGCGCAACTTGGCCTTGCAGCAGGGTTTGCGCTGTGCGGCTTGGCAGACAACCTCGCCATGTTTGTGTTTGGTCTTATTGTTCAAGGAACCTTTGGCGGCACCATGGCCGCCTCAAACAGCTACTTATCTAGTCAAATTAAAGAAGCCAAAACACTCGGCAAGTCACTCAATAAAACCCAACTATCTGCTCGCTTGGCGCTGATCGTTGCGCCCATTGGGCTCGGCTGGAGCTTGTCCGAAACCAACCCGCTCAACGCGTACCTGTGGTTATGCATTTTGCCTTTAATTGCGATGGGCATCACACTAACACTGCCAGCGGATAAACCCGCCGAACAAAACCTCGAAAAGCCAAACTCAGAATCTCAGCAAGAACAACCTGTTGCAAAGAAAAACGCAATGCATGCCATTCGTTGGATCTTCTTTGCTCAGTTCGGGTTTGCGTTTTCCATGGTGGTGACCTTTCCTTATTTCTCGCCGTTTGTGCAGCAATATGGCATCACTAACCACGCATGGATCGGTTTTTTGTACGCACTGCCGCATGGCGTCTATCTGTTGCTGGCAGGCAAAATCCACGTGTTGTCAGATGGGCTGAATCGCCATCAACCGCTGCGCACGTTGTGGCTCGGGTTTGCATTGCTTGCCGTGAGCTCTGCCTTGCATTTGATTGCGTCCGAAACCGCACTCATTGCTGCGAGAATTGTCTTCGGCATCGCGATGGTGTGTTGTTATCACGGATTGCATCAGCATCTTGCGAGCAATCTGGATCGCAAACTCAGTGGCAAAGTATTTTCTCGCTTTGATGCCATGTCCAAATGGGGTGGCGTGGCGGCGGGATTTTGCGCTTCTTTCATTTCTAGCTTGGGGCTACTTGAGGTTCCTTTCCTACTTTCTGCGATAGTCAGCGTAATCACCTTGATCGCGCTGGTTCTCCATTCAAAATTTGGAAATCAACATGTTACAAACTCAATCTTCTCAGACTAGCGAATTACGCGCGCATGATGTGCAGCTCAATCGGGAGAAGGCCCAACTCAACACGATAATGGGTGTTCTTAATTGTTACTTACGTGAATTTGCACTGCCGAATCAACAAGTAGAATGGCACTACCAATCGACATCGCTCCCCCAAACGTTAAAGCGCAACTATTCCGCAAAACAACGGGTAGCCGTTCATCTGTCTCAACAAAATGGCCTGCTGGTTTTACCGATTCACTACGCGAGCAAACTGGGCAAAATCAAATTGGCAGAACTGCCTTGGGCAAAAATGCCGGGATCTGGTTGGGCGAAATTGGATGCCACGCAAACTCTTACGCTTTTGCTTAACTATCTCAAGCAGGTGTTGGCGATCCCGTTTAACCATGAGCTGATCGAACAACTGGAAAATAGCGTGCTGGTTACCGAGCAGTTTCTCAACGTCGCACCCAAATCGCATCACAACGAATTTATCGCTTCGGAACAATCTCTGATTTGGGGGCATACTTTCCATCCGACCCCAAAAAGTCGTTCGGGCGTCACCATGGATGATCTCTTGGCGTTTTCTCCAGAAGTCTGCGCGCAAGTCCCGCTGTACTGGTTTGAAGTGGATACATCGTTACTTGATGTGCTGAGTTCCGACGGAGACGCTAACCCTGCGCAACGCATGCTACAACAGCTCGCGCCACAACACGCCACCAGCAACGGGAAGACCCTCTACCCTTGTCATCCTTGGGAAAGCTACACCATTTTGAGCAACCCAAGCGTGAAGCGTGCCATTGAACAAGGCAAGATCACGCCACTAGGTTTAGGTGGTGAAAAGATGCAGCCGACCTCTTCAGTTCGTACCCTCTACCATCCAGACATGGACTGGTTTGCGAAATTCTCCATCAACGTACGATTAACCAATTGCGTGCGCAAAAACGCGTGGTACGAACTCGACAGCGCCGTGCAGCTCACGTCGATTCTCAAACCGATTCGAGAAAACGAACAGCTGCACAACCCCGTATTTAAAGTGATGACGGAGCCTTACGCCACCACGTTGAATCTAGAAAGTGTCGCTGAGCGCAATTGGGACGACAACACCAAAGCGCGCGAATCGTTTGGGATTTTATACCGCGAAAATTTCTCGCTGAGCGAAGTCGATATCTTAAAACCAACCCTCGCTGGCGCTCTGTTTGCTTACGACAAAAACGGCAACAGTTGCATTGCTCAACGCCTTAAAAACAAAGCGCGTACAACGCAAAATCGCTATTCCGACATCGCGACACTGTGGTTTGAACGCTATTTGCATTGCCTAATTCCGGGGGTGTTTAACTACTACTTCAAACACGGGGTGGCGTTTGAGCCGCATTTGCAAAACACCTTGATTGGCTTTGAGCAAGAGATGCCGTGTTGTGTTTGGATTCGTGATTTGGAAGGAACCAAGTTACTGCCGGAGTTTTGGCCAGCAGAAACATTAACTGACTTGTCTGAACGCGCGCGACAATCGGTTTACTACAGTCGCGAACAAGGCTGGAATCGCATCGGATACTGCACCTTTATCAACAACATCAGCGAAGCGATTTTCTTCATCGCAGAAGGTGATGAGCCACTAGAGCAAACGCTGTGGAATGCGGTGCAAAGTGCCATTGTGCGTTGGCAATCAGTGAATGGAAAACAGCCGGAACTAGAAGCGTTGCTGAATGGCGGTCACTTCCCAAGCAAAAATAATTTCACCACGCGTTTGATGCAAAAAGCCGATAAGGAGTCGGGCTATACCCAAGTCGCCGCGCCTTGGCAGCAACACGAAAAAGGAGCGCAACATGTCTAATTCACTCTCCCTACCGACACGCGTTAGCCAGCAAGTTCACACGCTCGCACAGCAGCAAAATCAACCCTTGTGCGCGTACGTGTATGACCTAAACGCCTTAGAAGAACACATCAAACAACTGCGTCACGTTTTGCCGAAAAATGTCGAGCTATTTTACGCAGCCAAAGCCAATCCATCGGGCCCGATTCTCAAAACGCTCGCGCCGTATGTCGATGGTTTTGAAGCGGCATCTGGCGGGGAGTTGGCACACCTCCACCAGCAGCAACTCGATAAGCCATTGATCTTCGGTGGCCCAGGAAAAATGCCAAGTGAATTGCAACAAGCGATTGAGCTGGATGTTGATGCAATTCATGTCGAAAGCCTCACCGAGCTGCAACGCATTGGAGCAATAACCGAGCGCCTCAACCGCCCTGCTTCGATCTTTTTGCGTATGAACATTGATATTGGCGACATCACGCTCAGCAAGTTGGCGATGGGCGGCAAGCCGACTCCTTTTGGTTTGGACGAGTCCGAACTGAGCAATGCTTTGATGTTGCTACGCGATTTCCCGCAAGTGTCACTGAAAGGTTTCCATTTTCACTTGATGTCGCATCAGCTCGATGTTGAACGTCACTTAGCGTTAATGCAGCGCTATTTCCAAGTCGTGAAGGCGTGGCAACAAAAGTTTGAACTCGGTGAGCTGATGATCAACTTGGGTGGAGGCATGGGGATTAACTACCAAAACCCTGAGCAACACTTTCCGTGGATGGAGTTTTGCGACAAGTTGGAATTCCTGATCGCTAAAGAGCAAGTGCAAGACTGGACACTGCGTTTTGAATGCGGACGTTTCATCACGGCGGCATGCGGTTATTACGTGATGGAAGTGCTCGATATTAAGCAAAATCTTGGCGAAAACTTTGTCATCGCACGCGGGGGAACTCACCACTTCCGCACGCCAGCAGCGCAGAGCCATGATCATCCATTCGTCATCCTGAAAAGCAAGCAACACCATGAGATTTCTCATCCAATTCAGCATGCACAAGCAACTTTTGTCGGCCAGCTTTGTACGCCCAAAGATGTGCTGGCACGCAATCAACACGTCGCCCACGTCGATATTGGTGATTATGTTGTGTTTACCTTAGCGGGCGCCTATGCGTGGAACATCTCCCATCAAAACTTCTTGATGCATGAACCGCCGATCTTCCACTATTTCTAAACGGCATACTTCGCTTTATTCAAGCCCCAATCATTGGGGCTTTTTTACTCCACTCGGCACAAATTCATTGCCATTAACCGCTTTGCGAAATAGCAATAATGCGTTTTATCAGCTCGTCGGGTTCCATCTTGGGATTGCGGTAAAAACGGAAGATTTCCGAGTTTATCGCTTGCTGAGCAACCGGATTGACCGCCATCGAATCAATCATACTCGGCACAGCGAGGTTGTGTTTAACGCCGTAGTGAAAGTCTTGATATGACTGGACCTGACACGGATTAAAATCGCTGATGTCGATATCAGTACGTACCGGAATCGAGCCTTTTACCTTATTGAACTTAGCTTGAAACTCGACGTCTGCCAGCGCGCTTGCGGTTTGCTGAGCAGCCTCGGCAGAAAACGACTTGCTCGACATAAACACCAAGCTGTCCATGTTGTAGAGGAATACACCATCGCTGTCCGGCGTTGGGTAACAGCCGACCTCTTGCGGGACTGAGACTTGATTGGCGAGCAGCTCACCTAAAATCCAATCTCCACCGATTTGAAACAGCGCTTGACCGTCGGCTAGCGCTTGGGTCGCCGTATCCCACTTACTGTCGGGTAATTGGTTGTCGATCAACAAACTCAGGCGGCGAAATTGCGTCAACGCTTGGCGCAGGGTATCACTGTCGATGCTGTCTCGCTCAAGTTTAACCATTGCATTGGTGTAGAACTCAACGCCGCCAGTAGAGATCACTAAGTTCTCGAAAAGTTGGGCGACTTGCCACGGCTGCTCACCGACCGCGATTGGCACGATGCCATTTTGCTTCGCAAGCTCCATGGCGGCGAACATTTCTTGCCAATTTTTCGGCGCGGAAAGATTCAGTTGTTTAAGCAGCTTGTGGTTGACCCACAACCAGTTCAAGCGGTGCAGCGTAAGTGGCAGGGCGATATAGCCGTTTTGTGTTTTATTGATTTCGATAGACAGCGGGTAGAGCACCTCGTCCCAGCGTTGCTCATCGGCAACCGCGTTAACGTTGTGCAAAATACCGATGGCATCCCACGCCTTAATACTTGGCCCTTCGATTTGCGCGAAGCTCGGTGGATTGCCCGCCAGCGCGCGAGCTTGCAGTACCGTCATCGCGCTGTCGCCACCACCGCCTAACACCGGGCTTTGCAGCAGCTCAATATCGTGCCGTTTTAGCTGAGCTTTGAGTGTTTGCAGCGCTTGTTGCTCGCCGTCAGAAGTCCACCAATGTAAAAACTCTACCCCTTGTGGCGACTCAGCGTGAGCGACGAAAGGGGCGAGCAACAGTGGGAACAAGAATGCCAGTTTGTTCATAGTCAGTCTCTCGGGAAAGTCAGCGTGGCGCAGAGGCCGCCAAACTGAGAATGGCTCAGCAACAAGTTGCCACCATGAGCCTTTGCAATGCTCTGTGAAATGGTTAACCCCAGCCCACTGCCTTCTTTATCGTTGCTAGCGCGAAAGTATGGCTGGCAGAGCTTTTCAAGTAATAAATCGTCAACACCGTCACCGTGATCTTCAATTTCAATCTGGATCGACTCTGGGCTTTCACTCAGCGTAATATCCGCTTGATGGCCGTATTTGAGCGCGTTATCGACCAGATTCTGAATGCAGCGCTTAATCGCTAACGGTTTACCAGCAAAGTGAGTGCGGATTTCGCCGTGGATGCGAATTGTGTCCGGCGCATCGGCGATATTGGAGGAAATGTGCTGAATCAGTTGGGTGAAATTGATCGGCTCGATTTCCTCGTGGATATCGGTCTCTTTAATGCATTGCAATGCGCCTTTGACCATCAAATCTAGGTCGTTACTCAGGCGGATAAAGCGTTCTCGGTCGGCGTCGTCATCTAGCATTTCCGCCCGCAGTTTTAGGCAGGCTATCGGCGTTTTCAGATCGTGGGAGATGGCGCTGAACAGCATTTCGCGGTCTTTAATGTGGCTGTCGATGCGTCGATTCATTTTGTTAAACGCACGTACCGCCGCTTTCAGTTCGTTACTGCCTCGCTCAGAGACTTCGGGCACATCTAATCGGCTCGACATCAGGGTTGCGGCTTTTGCCAGCTCTCGAATTGGTTGAATTTCTTTGCGAACGATAAACCAGGTACACAGCAACAGCATTAGTGCGGACAGCAATAGTGTCAGCCATTGGCGCAGCTCAAAATAGTTAGTCTCTAGGTTGATGTAAGGCGCGGGTAGCACCGCCGCGAGATAAAACCATTCGTTCTGCGCGACTTCGACCTGCATCACCAGAATAGGCGGATTGAGGTCACCAAACGAAAGCGAATAATGCGCCCACAATAGTGGCAGTTCATCGATAGGTAGCTCGTTGTTGAATACTTTGAGTTTGTCGCGCTGGGTGAACTCCACCTCGATATTAGGAATGCCGCTCAGCTCGCTTTCTAATACTTCACGAACTTGGTTGATGACCAACGTTTTGCGTTCGCTTTCTGGCAGCGGGTCGACATCAATCTGGTGATTGTTGAGTGAGACGAAAAAGCGCGTACCACCCATATTGCGTAGTTGATTGAGCACCAAGTGGCGATATTCCGAAGGGAGGGTTTGAAAGAAAGCGATGGTGGAAGAAGCGCTCAGTGCTAAGCTTTTGACTGTGGTGGTCAGGCCTTCTTTATCGCGTTCGCTGGCGTGTTGATACCAGATAATCCCAGATAATACCTGCGCCAGAATGATCACCAGCAACAAGAACACACTGGTGCGAACGACCAGTGATCCCGTCCAGCGTTTAATTCTCATAATGCACGTCCGTGGTCAGCATGTAGCCTTTATTGCGCACCGTTAGGATCAGCGAGCGGTCTTTATCTTCAAGGTGATGACGCAAGCGGCTGATCTGCACGTCGATGCCGCGTTCAAACGGGTCGGCATCGCGTCCCCAGATCTCGCGCGCAATGTCATCGCGAGACAATATCGATTGCGCGTGGTTGACGAACAAACCGAGCAGCGACAAATCCGCGCCACTCAGTTGCTTAACCTCGCGGCTAGCAACGTGGGTCAGTTGCCGGGTTACGGTATCTAATAACCAATCGTCAAAACGCACTTTACGCGTCAGTTTGCTATTGGCGGTCGATTGGCTGCGTCTCAAAATCGTTTTGATGCGCGCGAGTAGTTCTCGCGGGCTGAATGATTTGGTGATGTAGTCGTCAGCGCCCATTTCTAGCCCTGCGACTCGGTCGGCTTCTTCAGTGACGGCGGTCAGCATGATGATCGGGATATCGGAATTTTTGCGCAGTTTCTGGCACAGGGTAAAGCCGTCTTCACCGGGCATCATAATATCGAGGATGATTAAATCAGGATGGTGATCGTTGAGCAGTTGCCACATCACGCCGCCGTTTTCCGCGCAAAGCACTTCAAACCCTGCGTGGCCAAGGTAATCTGACAACGCTTCGCGAAGGTCGAGGTTGTCATCGACGACCAGTATCTGCTTGTTTTCCATCCTACTTTCCCTGTGTCCGTCCCTGTGCCTGTCCCTGAGTTTGGCGCTGGCCAATATGATGCATTCTTAAACGCCCATGCACAATCGAGCCGATTACAATTTTCACTCCTCAGTGTAAGAGATTTGTAAGCGGCCACTTACAAACTGATTGCCTTTTGTAACCTTAGGCGCCGCCTTGCTCGCTATGATCATCCTGACCTAACGTGAAACAACATGACCTGAAGGAATCAGGTCCTACAACACTGGCATTCGTCAGGAGGAAACCATGTTTGCAAGTATATTTGGACAACTACAAAAAATAGGGCGGTCGTTGATGCTGCCTGTGGCGGTGTTACCGGTGGCCGGCTTAATGCTGGGTATTGGTAACGCGGGTTTTGCGTTTATTCCAGACGCGGTCAACAAAGTGATGCTCGCTGCCGGTGAAGGCGTGTTCGGCAACATGCAGTTGATGTTTGCGGTCGGTGTGGCGCTCGGGTTATCAAAAGACAATGACGGTGCCGCTGCGCTCGCAGGCTTAGTTGGCCTAATTATAATGAACGCATCGCTCGGTATCGTGACTGGCTTGCGCGGCTTAGAAACTGACGCCACCATCATGGGCGTTGAGACGCTGCAAACCGGGGTGTTTGGCGGCATCTTTATCGGTGCGGTCGCGGCAATCATGTACAACCACTTCTACAACATCAAACTGCCGGAATATTTGGGCTTCTTCGCGGGTAAGCGATTTGTGCCCATTGTCACCGGTCTATCGGCGATCGTCGTTGGTGCGATTCTCGCGTTTGCATGGCCACCTGTCGGACAACTTCTTGATGCATTCTCTCATTGGGCAGCGTACCAAAACCCGGTACTCGCGTGGGCGGTTTACGGAGCGGGCGAACGTTCATTACTCCCTGTTGGTTTGCACCACATCTGGAATGCACCGTTCTTCTTTGAAGTCGGCAGCTATGTAGACCCAGAAACCGGCAAAGAGTTTACCGGTGAGCTCACTCGCTTCTTCGCGGGCGATAAAACCGCAGGTTATCTGTCTGGTGGCTTTATGTACTCCATGTGGGCGCTACCAGCAGCGGCATTGGCGATTTACCACTGCGCGTCTCCTGAGCGTAAGAAAATCGTCGGCGGTTTGATGATGTCTGCGGCGTTGACCTCTTGGTTGACTGGTATCACTGAGCCAATCGAATTTACCTTCCTATTCGTCGCGCCAGTGCTGTACGTGATCCATATTTTCCTCACCGGTATTGCGTTTGCGATCACCGCATTTTTGGAAATCAAACACAGTACTGACTTTGCGCACGGCGCGATCCAGTTCTTCCTTTACTACCCAATGTCGAGCAACGCGTGGATGTTCATCATCATCGGTCCAATCTGGGCGACGCTGTACTATGGCTTGTTCCGCTTCCTAATTGTGAAGTTGGATCTGAAAACGCCGGGTCGTGAAACCGACATTGCAGAAGTGAAGATTGCCGGACAGCCTGGTGAAATTGCGGTGGATGTAGTCGCTGCATTGGGCGGCAAAGCCAACATTAAGTCGGTTGATGCGTGTATCACTCGTCTGCGTGTCTCGGTGAAAGACATTGCCAACGTTGATGTTGCTAAGCTAAAAGCACTTGGCGCGCGAGATGTGTTAGTGATTGGCGACAGTTTACAAGCGATTTTCGGCACGCAGTCTGACTCAATTAAGTCAGAAGTGCACAGCGTACTCGCCACCTCCTGATCTTATCTACCCCCAGTCTAGGTAAGATTTGCCAACCTCCTTGTGAGGTTGGCTTTTTCGTTTTCGGAGTAAAAAAAGCGAAGCCAATAACCAGCCCTACTTCGCCGCCGCGTGGGTTAAATTGCCCAGCACGCCGCTGATTTTGTTCAATACCTCGTCACAGCCTTCAATATGATGGCGCTGCTTTAAATACATAGGATCGTTGTAAGCTAACCACGTTTTGCCTTCAGCATCTTCATACACCAACACTTTTTGGGGTAAATCGAGCGCCACCTCCTGCGTACAGATCATCAGTGGTGTGCCCACTTTAGGGTTTCCAAACACGATAACTTCAGTTGGTCGCAACGTCATATCGACTTTCGTGGCATTCTCTTGATGGTTAATGCGCGCAAAGACGTTCAACCCTTTTTCTTGCGCGATAGCGACAAATTTATCCGCCGTATCTTTTGCTGAATGCGTGCTCGCAACGGTTACCACACCCTCACCAGCCAACGCACTCAATGACGTCAACGCCACGACCAACCCGATGATTACTTTTTTCATTTGTCGTCCCTTCCTCTCTATCTGAGTCGAAAACTGTAAATATAGAAAAACCAAGTGTAGGAAAACTATAGAAGTCAGATTCCGCTATCGCGAATTGCACTCTACCCACTCAAGAGTCGACCGTGTAACACGGATTAATTGATTCAGATTAATAAAGCGTTAACTAGCTGAGCATCAAAAGCGTGAAATACGTAACATTTGCAGCCTATTTTAGTAAGAAAGAGAAAAGTAGTGACACGCGATCAATTTGAGTTATTAGCACCCGGTGGTGATTTAGATTCCATCAAAGCCGCCATTGCCGCTGGCGCCGATGCAATTTACTGTGGGCTCGACCGCTTCAATGCTCGTAACCGAGCGACCAACCTCACCTTAGATAACTTAAATGGCGTGTTAACGTTGGCCCATCAGCACAGCTGTAAGATTTTCCTAACGTTGAATGTGCTGATTTTAGAAAGTGAAATTCCAGCGATTGTTCGCTTACTCAGCCAACTGAACACCACCAAAATCGATGGCGTGATCGCGCAAGATCTCGGTCTGGCCTACATTCTCAAACATCACTTTCCCGATTTGGATGTGCACGCTTCAACGCAACTGAACACGCATAACGAAGGCCAGATCCTCTTTCTCAACCAGCTCACCGCAAGCCGAGTAAATCTATCTCGCGAGCTTAACATCAATGAGATCAAACATCTGGCGCAATTTGGTCGCGAGCACAACGTAATGATGGAAGTGTTTGTCCACGGCTCATACTGCATCGGATTCTCCGGAATTTGCTACATCAGTTCCGCTCGCAATGGTGCATCAGGTAACCGTGGACGCTGCAGCCAACCTTGTCGCGAACAGTACGAAACGACCAAAACAGACAACAACTACCCACTCAATATGAAAGACAACTCCGCCTTTGGGGACTTGAAAGCGCTTGCCGATGCTGGCGTGTATTCCTTAAAAGTGGAAGGACGAATCAAGAAATCGCACTACGTCTATACCGTGGTCGACAATTGGCGTCAGCAAATCGATCGCTTGTGCGAAGGTTTGGAACTCTCTGAAGACACCACAGAGTTATACACGGTGTTCAACCGTGATTTCTCCAACGCATTTTTGCAAGGTGATTTCGGCAAGGCGATGTACATCGACAACCCGCGCGACCACGCTGTAAAGCATTTTTCGAAGGTTTATCAATGCCAGTCTGCTGATGATGTGCAAGCGGTGAAAAAGAAACTGTACGATGACAAAACCGCGATCATTGAGAAAGTGGCAGAGCAAACCAAGTCGTTCGATGTCACTTCGACACAAGTATCCGGCAGCAGCTTGAAAGGGTCGATTGATGTACCAACTCTGCCAGCGTTACCTCAACCAGAACCTCGCCAAGGTGCGCCAAAATTATCGGTTCTGATCTCGTCAGCACAAGAAGCCATGCTGTGCGAATACCAAGACATTGATGTTTACTATCAATTGCCAATGGGATTGTCTGGTGAACTGAGCGCGATGATTGAGTTGTTCAAAGCCAACCCAATGCTCAAACCTTGGTTCCCAGCCATTTTGATTGGCGAAGACTACCACGCCGCGCGCGTATTTTTGGAAACCATCCAACCTGAGTTGTTGATCACCAACAACTCAGGCGTCGGCATGATCGCAAAAGAGCTTGGCTTAGGCTGGGTGGCTGGCCCACAAATGAACACGGTGAACTCATACGCGTTTAAATGCCTTCAAGACGAGTTCGCGGCAAGTGGCGCGTTTGTTTCTAACGAGCTGAATATGAAGCAGATGCGCCATATCAAGCGTCCGAAAAACATGCGCAGCTTCTACAGCATTTATCATCCAAATAACCTACTCACGAGCCGCCAATGTTTGTTCCAACAAACCGAAGGATGCCGTAAGGTGAAGGTCAACAAAGGTTGTTTGAAACGCTGTGATAAACGCACGTCTATCATCAACTTAAAAGATAATCCTTACGTGGTGCAAAAACAAAAAGGCAGCCACAATTCAATCTACAGCGAGCACAACGTCTTAAACCTGCAAGTACTGCACGATCTGCCGCAATTGTTTACCGATGTGTTGATCGATCTGCGTGATATCCAGACCGAAACGACAGTCTCAGCAAGCAAACCTGAGTTGATTGACGCGTTCTTAGCTCTACTTGAAGAACACAGCGAACAAACCGTCCAAACGCTGAATGCCATGATTCAACCAACAGCCAACGCGCAGTATTTAAAGGGGTTGTAGAATTTTTCTAACGAGGCAAACAAAACAATAAATTATCCTACACTCTACTAGAGGGAAGCGTAACGCTTTGTAAGTCAGATGGTTGGCTGAAGAACATAGTTCATCAATAGAAGAACTTCCTGGCCATTTGAGATAATTTATTTGAGTACGCCATGAAAATATCTAAAGGTATCGAAGAGCAGGGAATCCCTGTCGGAAACTATTACGACAAATACAATACTCAGAACCCCATCGCCAGAAAAATGATGAGCAATTTCGATCATCATTTATCGCAACTGGTTGATATGGTCACACCAAAGTCGATACACGAAATCGGCTGCGGAGAAGGAGTCTGGGCACTTAAATGGCATCAACAAGGGATCCGTGTGAAAGGGAGTGACTTCTCCCAACAAGTGATTCAACTAGCAAGAGACAATGCCCAAGCACACAACTTGGAAGACATTTTGTTTGAACAAAAAAGTGTGTATGACGTTGCTAGAGAGACTGATTCTGCTGACCTTGTTGTTTGTTGTGAGGTCTTGGAACACCTAGAGCATCCCGAGC
Organism: Vibrio sp. Y10_XG_PY6; assembly: GCF_024181795.1. NCBI lineage: Bacteria > Pseudomonadati > Pseudomonadota > Gammaproteobacteria > Vibrionales > Vibrionaceae > Vibrio > Vibrio sp. Y10_XG_PY6. The sequence goes on along the minus strand of NZ_JAMZAQ010000001.1, from coordinate 188,642 downwards.
AAGCACTAGCAACATTGCAAGATCTCGATACTGACTATTACATTTTTAGTGTGCCAAGAGAGCCGTTGTGGTGTGCGTTAAACATGGCAAGAGGTAAATATTTAAACAGTTGGGGCAATACTCCCGGACATATCCAACACTGGTCCAAGAATGCCTTTCTGACTTTGCTCAATCAACACTTTGAGATTCTCGAAGTACGCTCTCCCATTCCTTGGACCATGGTTTTATGCCAGCGTGTGAATCATGAAACATAATAAGAGTAAATTCATATTAAGTTGGGTTGGGCGAATCATTACTATTTTTTCCATCGCCTTTGTATTAATCAAGCTCTCTACATACTCGCAGCAACTGAATATTCAGGATATTCCCTCTTACTCCTATCTGGTATTTATTTTTTGCATAGGCCTCTACGCCTTTGGCAATTATGTTCTTTCTATGGCGTGGCGACTTTTAGTCGCGAACAGTGAATATACTTTGTCTGCATCAACTGCCATTTGGGTGTTTGGCGGATCTCAAATTGCTAAGTATCTACCTGGAAACATTTTCCAATTCGCTAGCCGACAAGTAATTGGCGTACAACACGGAATTAAGAATAATGTATTACTGAAATCGACCTTATGGGAAATAGGGTTGATGGGTATTGCGGCTGGTTCGTTTGGCGTCTTTCTGCTGAATGAGTACTTCCCTAGTTTAATGGGGTACGAGATGACTTTATTCGCTGGACTTATCGTGATCACCGGATCAATATTAAGCTTGATAGCCAGTCGCAATTACCTAAAAGCTTGTGGGCTTTATCTCTGCTTTTTTTTGGTATCGGGCGGCATTTTCTCACTCATATTTTTTACGCTAAACGACAATCTAACTCCAACTTTAGAGACATTTTTACAAACATCTTGTTACTTCATCATCGCATGGTTAATAGGGTTTGCCACCCCAGGTTCTCCTGCAGGGTTGGGTGTCCGAGAGGCTGTTTTAATCACACTTCTAGATTCGCCGAGTATTGAAGATACACTCTTAGTTGCCGTCCTTGTTTCCAGAATCGTCACGGTTCTAGGGGATATGTTGTTCTTCGCTATCTCGAGTTTATTTAGGCCTAAGCAAGCCGTATCAAATAACTCACTTCTTTAAAGTATCGAGGTAACTCGCTATTACTCTCCAGATCGTTTTCGCTTGGTTTCAAACTGATAAGTGGGCAACTTTTCCTGATGCTCCAGCTTTTCTTCCAATACCTCAATTCGGTGCAATACTTTTTCGGTCAGCTTTCGATTGAACCCTATTAGATCGGCCACCAACCCCATCAATAAAGTGATGAAACCCAAGATAAGTAGCGTTGACCCCAAGACCAATGACTGAATATGGCCATCTCCCGCTCCATTTAAAAAGAAATACAGGAATCGCATAATGGGAATCACACCACAAATCATCGCCACCGAGCCAATAAACAAAAACACTTGCAGAGGTCGATACATGGTATAAACCCTGACCAAGGTAGAGAGCGACATTTTTAGAAACTGCGGAATGCTCTTAAACAGACGGGACTCTCGCGTTTTTTCATTAGTTCGGATTGGCACCGAAACCACACCAATCCTTTTTGCACTTGCTTGAATCAACATTTCTATTGTGTAGCTAAAATCCGATACGATATTAAGTTGTTGTGCCGCACTTCTCGATATTGCGCGAAAACCACTCACAGCATCTTTAACATCCAATCCCGTCGCTTTGGCAATAATAAAGCTCCCCGACACTTGTAAACATCGTTTAAATACAGAGAAATGTGTATTGCTATACCCTCCTCGGTCACCAACAACAATTTCTGCTTTGTGCTCGATAATAGGCTTAACCAAGTGCGGAATATCGGCCCCATTATATTGATTATCGCCATCGGTGTTCACAATGATATCAGCATGAAGACGAAGGCACTCCTCTATCCCTCTTCGAAATGAGTAAGCAAGCCCCTTATTGCCCTGGTTAGTAATAATGTGCTCAACACCACACTTGCGTGCGACTTCTGAAGTACCATCCGTAGAACCATCATCGATGATTAGAATCTCTATCTTAGCGATACCATCAACGCGCTTTGGTATTGAGCGAATAACATCAGCAATATTGTCCGCTTCGTTAAAGCACGGAATTTGAACAATTAACTTCATGCTTGCTCCTCATGTTCTGAATCAACATTACTGTGCGTATTAGAAGCCGGTAAATAACCTCTGCTTCTCTTCAAGATTGCGAGGTCGGTACAGGTTATCTCCCCAACGCAGAACGACTTTACCTGGCTCTTTCGACACTAATTCATAGCCCCCCCGCGCCAAGTACCGTGCTTGACCAGCCAACCAAACCTTGCCATTAATCATAAGACTATTGCTAGCTTCAAGCGTATATACGCCCTCGATGTTGACCTTAACTTCCCGACTAAGAGAGTTGGGCGTCAGTTCAAACGTCTTTCCTGCAACATACAGATGCGACCAATGATGAATGTAGTTCTGCCTTAACGCTTGAATATCTTGCCTTAATAGCCCTTTATCGGTTTTGTCAGGGCCAAACACATCTAAATAGTGCGAATTAACCAGTACAAAAGCCGGATTGTCTTGCTCTATTGCATTGCGAATAACGGGGATGTTTCTCGCAATATAATCTTCGTAACCCCACGTACTCATGAAAAAACCTTGTTTTGAAAAAGTCGGAACCATGGAGCATCGATCAATATAAGCAACAGGCTGAGGAAAGATTTTATGTACTTCATCAAGAAACTGACGCTGGTAGGCCAAGTTGCTTTTTATCGGTAAAACAAAACCATTCACCACAATGGATACCGCAAACAAGCAAGGAACAATAAAATTAAAAAATTGTGCAACTCTTGCGTTAGTGAAATTCTGGATACCAACCCAAGCCACAGCAAACAAAGCACTCACTGGAGCAAGCATAAAAGCGTAATAGTATGGGAAAGCGTTGCGATAAAAGAACAAAGTGAAGAGTAATAAACTTAGGCACAAAAACTTAATCGATGACTCACGACTTAATAGCTTTTGCGAAAAACACGCATAAACAGCAGTACCAATACCAATGAAAAGAGCTAACCAATACCATGAGTTCGTCGAAACTGAATGAACAAAGTAAAACAATCGAGGAAAAAGCTCGCGCTGGTTTAGTGTCTTATCCGCAGCACCGAACATCGTTCCTGCATCACCAACCGAACTCGCTCCATGTATAGAGAAGTAATGCCAACTGTATAGCATCGCAAAGGCAACCAGTATTGCGACTCCATACATGAGAACTTGCCTAAAATAACGCTTACGATTTCGCGACCAATAAAGCGAGGTTAAAACTATGCCTATAAAAGTCGGGATATACAGAGCGGTCTTTAAAGTGACGAGCAAGGCGACAGCCGTAAGGACACCAGCAAGAATGGATACACGCCAAGAAAATGTTGTACTAAACACATAATACAGCGCCGCCATGATCATACATGTCGCGATAGGATCAGTACGAAAACTGGCCCCCATACGAACATTATAAACAAAAGAAAAATAGGCAAGCACCGCAAAAAGTGCCGCCGATTTGCTGCAGTACAATCGACATAACTTGTATAGATAAAATCCCGTGAGTAATTGAAAGAAGACCATAACGACTCTCGCCACAATGATCTGGTCAACATCGTTATCTGATACACCACTCAGCCAAGTAAAGAAGTGAATGTGAAAGGTTTGGAAACTATTAATCACCTCGCCGTTAATAAACCGATGCACAAAAGATAGGTAATAAAACTCGTCCCAATTTACTTCGTAATTAAACGCAACAAAAAACCGAGCGATTACAGCCACTACGATTAGAATACAAAGAAAAATAGAAGTGCTAGAGGTAGTATCTCTATCCGATAAATGACGTTTATTAACCTGTTCAACAGTCTCCATTCACCCTTCCTTGTTAATCGTTTCTCGACTAGTGGCATGCTCTGAGACATTAAGTTGTATGAATAAGGTTAGAACTGCCAGTAATGAGTATAGTCATGATTCAAAACCAAATAAGGGGTGGCAGGAGAAGTTTCGAGAGCAAAACACCGTTGAGCAACGAGACCGTGTTTTTATTCCACACTTTGAAAGCGGGAAACTTTGCATTATTTCAAAAGGCTTTAGTATTAAGTCTCTCAACATATCTTGAACACTCACTGTGCACTGACTACAATGGCGCACTTTTTACGGAATTTAGGTCACAAACATGACAGATACAGCTAAACCAGCTCTACCAGATCGCCTAGCAGGTAACCCACGTAGCCCATTCTTCATCAAAGAATGTTTCGATCACCAAATCGGTATCCGTTTTAACGGCAAAGAGCGCACAGACGTAGAAGAATACTGCGTGAGCGAAGGTTGGGTGAAAATTGCTTCTCCTAAAGCAAAAGACCGTTTTGGTAACCCAATGCTGATCAAACTTAAAGGCGAAGTTGAAGCGTACTACGTATAAGCTGACCAAGCTGAATTTCTTTGAAAGCTCGAGTTTGACTCGGGCTTTTTTAATGCCTGTTATATCCCTTTCTCGATTAATCTATTCCCTCCTCTATTCAGTACAAGTTATTAAGAAATCGATGTAAATCGCTGTTTTTATCTGATTGTTGGCTAAAGTTTCTATAGAACTTACTGTAATAACCATTGCCAAAAGAAACGACACCTTTTGATTGTAGGGAGAGGAAATGGAAAGCCCACTTGTCACACTCAAACACGCCAGCAAAAGCTTTGTCGATGGCAAAGAGAGCCATCGTGTGCTGGAAGGCATCGACTTCACCCTCAATTCGGGAGCGAGTGTCGCACTGACGGGGGCAAGTGGTAGCGGCAAAAGTACTTTACTCAATATCATCGCTGGCTTTGAGCCAATTTCCGGTGGTGAGTTGTGGCTAGACGGCGACAACGCAGCGGCTTGGAAAGACCCACAATGGAGCCGCTTCCGACATCAAAAACTCGGGGTTATTTTTCAGCAATTCAACCTCTTAACACCTCTTAACGTAAAGAAAAACATCGCCTTTCCTCTCAATTTGAATCAACAGAAATGGAATGACTGGTGCGATTATCTGGTCGAAACGTTAGGCATCAGCCAGCTTCTCGACAGGCATATTTCTGCTCTTTCAGGCGGTCAACAACAACGCGTCGCGATTGCACGAGCATTGGCACACAAACCCAAACTTCTGCTTGCCGATGAACCCACAGGAAACCTTGACCAAAAAGCGGGCTTAGAAGTGATGAAACTGTTGAATGAAATCACCACCCAAGGCAATACCGCTGTGCTCTTGGTGACCCACAGCCCTGAGTGTGCCGAGTTCATGCAAACCCAATTACGTTTAAAAGATGGGCGTTTGAAGGATGGTCGTTTGCAAAGCGGACTGACGCAAAATCAGAGTGATGTAAATGAGCAACATCATGAAGCAAGCTAAGCAACCAAACACCAGATTCACGCATACTCGACTCGCCCTGAATCTGTTTGTAGCGCACTATCGGCAGGCGCCACTGCAAGCCGCGGCAATTCTGATCGGTATCGTGCTGGCTGTGACCTTGTTTGTTGCAGTGCAAGCCATCAACCTCAATGCCAAGCGCAGTTATGCGGAGTCTACCGAGCAACTTAGCGTACAAGCTCAGAACTTAATTATTCCACCAGCAGGGCAAAACTATCTGCCCGAATCTCTTTATTTCACCCTTAGACAAAACGGGCTCAGTGCAGCACTACCTGTAATCGAAGGGCGAGTGAGAGATGAACAAGGTCGACGTTGGTTAGTGCAAGGTAGCGAGTTGATTGCCGCCATCTCTTCACGCGCTCGGTATTCTGCAAACGGAAAGTCATCGGATAGTGAACAGAACGTGTCTTTGTTCGACAGTGCTTTACCTTTACCTGAGCTTTTAGCTGGCAAGCCAATTGTGATGATGAGCCAATCTCAACATCAAAACCTAGGGGAGGTAGAAACCCTAACTCTGGACGACATCCCAACCCAAGTGGTGGTGCTACCTGACGAATGGCAGTTAGGTAGCCGAATGTTGCTGGACATTGGCTTTGCCCAGCAACTGCTCAATAAACAAGGACAGCTCAGTTACATTGCAGTTTTCCATTCGGGTGATAAAGGGAATAAAGACAAGCAAACAAAATGGCAGAAGCTGATTGGTGAGCAAGGACAATGGATTTCCAATAATCAAAGCACAGACCTTGGTTCGCTGACCGACAGCTTTCACCTCAATCTCACAGCAATGAGCTTACTTGCCTTTTTAGTCGGGCTGTTCATCGCTTACAACGGCGTAAAGTACAGCTTGCTGAAACGCAATCGGCTGTTAGTGCAGATTCAACAGGCGGGTGTTGCGCCGAGCATTGTGTTCTCTGCGCTGTTAGTTGAACTCACTATCCTCGTTACCATCGGCGCTTCCCTCGGTTTTGTGTTGGGCATGCAGCTTAGCCATTGGCTACATCCGACCGTAGCACTGACTTTAGAACAACTTTACGGCGCGACACTACTGCCCGGCACTTGGCAGTGGCAATGGTGGGCGCAAGCCCTGCTGCTCACGTTAGCCGCAACCCTGTTGGCGTGTTGGCAGCACTTTAAACAGCGAGTGCGCCAGCCGCTCTCCTCTCATGGTGGATTTTATCAAGCACCTGAAGCTTCTAACGAAAACCAATTGTTCGTGATAGGTGCTGTGTTGACGACTCTCGCACTCGCAGGGTTATGGCTGAGTGAGCATCACCGCTTTACCATGGCGTGGCTCGGCGTGCTTGTGGTGTCGATTCCTTTGTATCTACCCAAAACGCTCAGTGTCTTAGCTAATTGGTGTGAAAAACGCACCACTTCCGGTTTGATGCAGTATCTGTTTGCAGAGCTGCGTGAGCTGATTTCTCCGCTTTCTCTCGCCATGATGGCACTGCTACTCGCCGTTACAGCCAATATGGGGATGAATACGCTGGTGGGCAGTTTTGAATCCACCCTAAAACAGTGGTTAGAACAAAGACTACACGCCGATATTTACGTTAGCCCCGCACAGGGTGAAATCGCTAATGTGGAGCGCGCGTTAGGGCTGTTCGACAAGGTTGAGACCGTCTACAAGCAATATTATGTCGACGATAACCTGCAAGGCTTACCGATTTTGCTTGGTACCAAAGACAAAGACACCTTAGAGCAAACCATGGTGTTCAAATCGCATTTGGAGAACTTCTGGCAGCGTTTTTACCAAGGTGAATCAGTCGCGATCAGTGAACCAACCGCGGTCAAACTGGGTTTGTCACTGGGTAGCGAGCTCACGCTTGATGCTGTTCCAAATAAGAACCTGCTTGTGGGCGCGATATTTCACGATTATGGCTCACCCAATGGTGAAGTGTTATTAGCACCCAAATTATGGCAAGAGAGTGGCTTTACCGACCTGCCAACAAGCCTTGGTATTAAAGTCTCAGATGACCCACAAGTCGTATACGACCAACTGCGCGAGCAACTGAATCTGCATCCAAGTCAACTCTACGATCAGGCGCAAATCAAATCCATCGCGTTAGATATTTTCTCGCAGACCTTCGCCATTACGCGCGCACTCAACGGCGTGACTTTGATGGTCGCCGTGATTGGTTTGTTCAGTGCTTGTTTTATGTTGCTCGACGCGCGTAAAGCCGCCATTGCAAGGCTGTATGCACTTGGCGTCAGCCGTCGTAAATTAATGACCATGGTGGTCGGACAGATCGTCGCTCTGGTCAGTTTTACTCTGGTTATCGCCCTACCTTTAGGAGCCATGGTTGGTTATGTGCTGACAGACATCGTCACCTTGCGCGCTTTTGGTTGGAGCTTAAATTATCTGTGGAATTGGAGTGATGCCCTCAGCATTGCGGCGATCACCATCTTGGTGGCGGTGATTGCCACCTTGATTCCGCTGTGGCGATTGGTCAGCAAGCCTGTCGTCTCCAGTTTGCAAAGCGAGGTGTTGTGATGGTTCGATTGGCAAGCAAGCTTACTCTACTCATAAGCAGCTTATTCCTATTCGGTTGTGAAGATCCCCAACAAAACAATATGGGCACGCTAAATATGGGCACGTTGTTGGGCAGTGGAGACACGCCAAGCGAGAGCAACCCATTCACACCCGTGGAAAAAGGTGTCGAACTGACCTTCCCAGCAGACCATCAAGCGCACCCGAATTTTCGTCATGAATGGTGGTACTTAACCGCTAACTTAATTGATGAAGACGGCAATCCACTTGGCGTTCAATGGACACAATTTCGCTTTGCTGCTGCGCCACCAACGGGCGAAGATGACGTGAAGAAAACCGAATGGCAAACTCAGCAAATCTACATGGCGCACAGCGCGGTCACGACGAAGGACAAACACTATGCAGATGAGAAATGGTCACGCGCTCAAGCCTCTCTAGCAGGTGTTGATACTTCACCATTTCGGGTTTATCTCGACGATTGGCAGTGGACTTCTTCAACCACCGATCTCTTCCCTGCCGCATTGAATGCAAACTCAGAACAGTTTGGATATTCGCTGACGCTTACCAGCAGCGCACCTTATCAAAAACAAGGCGAGCAAGGTTACAGCACCAAAAGCGCCGATGGTCAAGTGGCTTCGTATTACTACAGCCAACCGTTTATTGATGTCTCTGGTGAGGTCACGATCGACGGCAAAACCCATCAAGTGTCGGGCAAAGCTTGGATAGACCGAGAGTGGAGCTCGCAATTCTTACTCGACTCACAACAAGGCTGGGACTGGTTTGCCCTAAGGTTGAGTGACGAGACCAGTCTGGTGGTGTTCCAATTGCGGGATTCTAAAACCGGACAAGCCAGTTACTCCAGCGCAAGGCTGATGCAGCAAGATGGTTCTGGCATCGCTATCCCACAAAAAGACATTCGGTTAGAGGCGACCAAGCAAACAGAAATCCAAGGGCGAAAGTATCCAACCCAGTGGCAAGTATCGATTCCTAACCAGCAAATTGAACTTACCATTTCTGCACTCAACCCGAACGCGAAAATGCCCCTTTCTGTGCCTTATTGGGAAGGCCCAGTGCGTATTGAGGGCTCTCATTCTGGGACTGGTTATATGGAGCTGACGGGATATTAAGCGCTCTGAACGGATTTCAATTACCGTTGAGAAGCCATCTTAAGAACCATCTCCTACCCGCAACAGAATGCATCATAATCAGAAATAAATGACTACGACGCATTTATTCGATACTAGCCTTGAATCCTTGCTTCGTTGCGGTACGCTTTGAGCAAATCAAACAAGGGTGGCCCCTCTCATGCGTGTCGATTATCACCAACGACTCGTTCCTGTTATTCGCTATCTGGAACAGCACTTTAACGATCCTCTCAATTTGCTCGAAGTGGCAGCGCTAGCCAACCTCTCTCCCTATCATTTTCACCGTACCTTCAAGGCGGTACAAGGCGAAACATTAGCCGACTTCATCCGACGTTTACGGCTAGAGGCGGCAGCAGACGACCTTTTCAAATCAAAGCAACCAGTGCTGAACATCGCGTTAGAGTACGGTTTTTCTAGTTCGCAAAGCCTAGCTAAAGCGTTTAAGCAGCATTATGGCGTAACACCAACCGCCTTTCGCGATTGTAAAAACTACCAGCAATTTTCTGAACTCGCGCGAAACAGCAAGATTGGACACGCACTGCGCAAGAATGGAAACGAACGAGCCCTAAGCGATTCATATACTGACTCTGAACTCACAACATGGAGCAACAATATGGAAACGCAAAACTTTGATAAAGCAAAATTGGCTTACATTCGCGTTAACGGCCCTTATGGCCAAGGTTATGAAGAACCATCAGGTCGCTTGTATCAATGGGCAGGAATGAAAGGTTTGGCGGGCAATACCTGTATCTTCATTTATCACGATAACCCAGAAATCACGCCAGACGAGAAGTGTCGTACTGACATCTGTCTAATGGTGCCAGAAGATACCGAAGTACCAAAAGGCATTGAGCTGCAAGACTTCCCCGGCGGTCAATATGCGGTGATGCGCCAGCAAATTACCGAATTCAGCCAATACCCTAAAGCATGGGATGATTTGATGAGCAAAGTGGTTGAATCTGGTATTGAAAACGACTGTCGACCTTGCTTCGAACTTTATCATAGCTACGATCCACAAACGCACCATGCAGACGTCAGCTTCTGCACTGCCATCAAATAATCGAAAAAAGCCTGCACGTTCGCAGGCTTTCCTTCTATTAGAAATAATGTCTAAATCGATTAGATCGCTTCGCCGTTTACTGTAACAGCAACATCAATATTGCCACGAACGGCGTTTGAGTATGGGCAAACTTGGTGTGCAATGCGCGTTAGCTCTAATGCTTGTTCTTGTGGCATATCTAGCTCTACCGCTAAGCTCACTGTTAGTGCAAAGCCGCCGTTATCGTTCGGACCAATGCCCACTTCCGCTGTTACGGGTGCACTTTTCAGGTTTACTTTACCTTCACGTGCTACGTGCAGAATAGCGTTAGAAAAACATGCTGAATAGCCCGCTGCGAAAAGCTGCTCAGGGTTAGTTGCCGCACCTGTGCCGCCCATTTCCTTCGGGTATGACAGCTCTAGATCGAGAAGACCGTCATCTGTTTTTACTTGACCATTACGACCAGCCAAAGCAGTAGCTTGAGTTTTGTATAGAGTAGTCATACGATTGTCCTTCTTAATTTAAGTTGTGCACAATTTAATTGCTTACAATCTTATATCGAAGTAAAGATCGTTTGCAACTATATTGTGCACAATTGATTTTGTTACTCTCTTTCTCTGTGAGCAGGTAGGCAACGCCAATGAGCCAGTGTTACACCGACAACACCATGACCAACGACGATAAACTCTTACTCGAAAACCAAGTTTGCTTCCCGCTCTATAGTGCTGCAAATGCGGTGATCCGAGCTTACCGCCCTTTGCTGGACGAACTTGATCTGACTTATTCGCAGTACTTAGTGATGATGGTGTTGTGGGAGAAAGACGGCGCCAGCGTTAAAGAATTGGGCTCGCAACTGCATTTGGATTCAGGCACGCTCACGCCGCTGCTTAAACGATTAGAAACAAAAGGCTATGTAGAACGTGGTCGCAGTGACACCGATGAGCGCGTACGCGTACTCAACCTCACAAAGCAAGGTCGTGACCTCAAAAAGCAAGCCAAGTCAGTGCCAAACGCCATGATGTGTAAAATCACGTTAGAGCTGGATGAAATGATCATGCTGAAGAAGTTGTGCGGCAAGGTGCTCGACAATCTGAACTAAAAAATAAAAGCATCAGCTTCCCCACTTCCTATTAGAAAGAGCCTGCCGAGATGCAGGTTCTTTCGATCTTAGCCAGACGATATCTTAAAGGTCATCATCAGTATTCTCTATTACCACTTGGCCTTCCTCTTCAATAAAACCTATCAAAGCAAACTCACTTACATCGGGTTTCTCTATTAAGAAAGATAGGAAATGACTATCAATAGGATAGTTACAAGCAATTTTCCTTAAACACAATCCAATGCGAATATACTTTCCGAAAGCAAGAACTGCTCACCCTAAAACATTCTGAGGAAAGTAAAAATGATTAATACAAAGATCAAACCATTTGCAGCTACAGCATACAAAAACGGCGAATTCGTTGAAGTAACAGAACAAGATGTTCTAGGCAAATGGGCTGTATTCTTCTTCTACCCAGCAGACTTCACATTCGTATGTCCGACAGAACTAGGTGACCTAGCAGACCACTACGAAGAGCTACAAAAACGCGGCGTTGAAGTGTACTCAGTATCAACAGACACACACTTCACTCACAAAGCTTGGCACGATAGCTCAGAAACCATCGGCAAGATCCAGTACTACATGCTTGGCGACCAAACAGGCAACATCACAAACAACTTCGGTGTGATGCGTGAAGGTCAAGGTCTTGCAGACCGTGCAACGTTCCTAATCGACCCAGAAGGTACTATCCAAGCAATGGAAATCACTGCTGAAGGTATCGGTCGTGACGCAGAAGACCTACTACGCAAAGTGAAAGCAGCTCAGTACGTAGCAGCACACCCAGGCGAAGTTTGCCCAGCAAAATGGAAAGAAGGCGAAGAGACGCTAGCTCCTTCTCTAGACCTAGTAGGCAAAATCTAAGCCACTGAATTTAAGCTCAATTTGACATGCTAATTGACGCTTAACTTAGAGAGCATTCCAGGTTAGATACCTTGACGACCTTCTGCCTGGTTTGCTCTCTCCCTACTGATTTTATCCAGAGTAACCACTCTTTTGTTTATTTAAGGTAACAACAACTATGTTAGACCAAGCGATCCAACAACAACTCAAACAATATCTGGCTAATGTAAAAGAAGACGTTCGTCTAGTGGTTAGTCTAGATGAAAGCAAAGCATCGAATGACATTCTGTCTCTGGCGAACCAAATCGCAGAGATGAGCGACTTTATCACCGTTGAACGTGACGACAACGCAAGCGCACGTAAACCAGTGATGACGGTGACCAACCCAGTAAAAGGCACAGCACTTCGCTTTGCTGGCCTACCAATGGGTCACGAATTTACCTCTCTGGTATTGGCATTGCTGCACTCTGGTGGTCACCCAATCAAACTAGAGCCGGAAGTGATTGAACAAATCGCAGCGCTAGATAAAGAGTTGGAAGTTGAAGTGTTCATTTCACTGTCGTGCCAAAACTGTCCAGACGTTGTTCAAGCGTTCAACATGATGGCGGCAATCAACCCGAAAGTGAAAGCAACCATGATCGACGGTGCACTCTTCCAAGATGAAGTGAAACAACGCGACATCATGGCCGTACCAAGCGTATTCGTGAACGGTGAGCTATTCGGTCAAGGCCGTATGTCTCTAACTGAAATCCTAAACAAAGTGGATGATGGCGCGAGCGAGAAAGCAGCCAAAGCACTGAGCGAAAAAGACCCATACGACGTGCTAGTTGTCGGCGGTGGCCCTGGTGGTAGTGCAGCTGCACTATACGCAGCGCGTAAAGGCATTCGCACTGGCGTTGTCGCTAAACGCTTCGGTGGTCAGGTGATGGACACCATGGCAATCGAGAACTTTATCTCGGTAAAACGTACTGAAGGTCCAAAACTGGCGACTGACCTAGCCGAGCACCTAAAAGAATATGACGTAGACGTTGTGACTGAGCAACAAGCGCAAAAACTAATGGGCGCAGCGCACACAGATGATGGCTTGATTCACATCCAACTTGAAAGCGGTGCAACGCTGAAAAGTAAGAGTGTCATCCTAAGCCCTGGTGCACGCTGGCGTGAAATGAACGTTCCGGGTGAGCAAGAGTACCGCAACAAAGGTGTCGCGTACTGCCCACACTGTGATGGTCCACTGTTCAAAGGCAAGAAAACCGCTGTTATCGGTGGTGGTAACTCAGGCATCGAAGCGGCTATCGACCTTGCTGGTATCGTAGAACACGTAACCGTTCTTGAATTTGCAGACGTACTTCGCGCAGACCAAGTGCTTATCGACAAAGCGAACTCACTACCAAACGTAGACATCATCACGATGGCGCAAACTACTGAAGTTGTGGGTGACGGTACTCGCGTAACAAGCTTGAAGTACAAAGACCGCAACACAGATGAAATCAAAGAAATTGAACTGTCAGGTATCTTTGTCCAAATCGGTCTAGTACCAAACACAGAATGGCTAAAAGATTCAGAAGTAGCGCTTTCTGAGCGCGGCGAAATTGAAGTTGGTAGCCGTGGTGAAACCAGCCTAGAAGGTGTCTTCGCAGCCGGTGACGCTACGACGGTTCCTTATAAACAGATCATCATCGCGATGGGTGAGGGTGCAAAAGCAAGCTTAGGCGCGTTTGACTACCTAATCCGTAAGCAAGGTTAATCTCCAATTTCTTGAGCACAAAGCGCACGGTGCGGTGTTTTCTTCCCCGGAAAACCAATCGGGGCACCGTGACAGCGATGAGTAACAAGAAATAAAATCAAAAAAAACCTAGAAGCCCAAAGACTTTGCCAGCAGGTATTAACTGCTGGCTTTTTTGGTTTTTGGGGAGGGGTGTAAGTACATCCCCCAGCACTCCGAGTTCAAACTGGAGGGAATGGCTCTACAATCACGGATAATTCAATTCACACCACCAGCATCACAACGCGCTGCAAATAGATTCTGAATACTCGCTTAGGCTCCTTCAGAATGACGCTGTTCGTTTAGCGCTCTCTTCACGTCATTCCCGCGAACCTAGGTGAGACTGGGAATCTACTCACCACAAGCTTGAACGAAAGAAATTCACACACATACACGTGAAGCATCAACGGTTAGAGAGTTCATGAACATGATCCTCCTCCCAACCTCAAACCACCAACCCCACCTAACCTTCGCTTGTATCAAACTCTAAAGATCTCAACACTCCGGGCTCAAAGGGGAGGGACTGGTTCTGCAATCGTGGACAGTTAACTTCACACCGCTAGCATCACAACACGCTGCAAATAGATTCTGAATACTCGCTTAGGCTCCTTCAGAATGACGCTATTCGTTTAGCGCTCTCTTCACGCCATTCCCGCGAGCCTAGGTGAGACTGGGAATCTACCCACCGCAAGCTTGAACGAGAGAAATTCATACACATACACGTGACGCATCAACGGTTAGAGGGTTCTGAACATGATCCTCCTCTCAACCTCAAACCACCAACCCCACCTAACCTGCGCTTGTATCAAACTCTAAAGATCTCAGCACTCCGAGCTCACGGTGGCAAGTTCTACAGTTACGGATAATTCAATTCACACCACCAGCATCAAAACGCGCTGCAAATAGATTCTGAATACTCGCTTAGGCTCCTTCAGAATGACGCTGTTCGTTAAGCGCTCTCTTCGCGTCATTCCCGCGAACCTAGGTGAGACAGGGAATCTACTCACCACAAACTCGCTCGAAAATGATTAGCACGAACAAACAAAAGATGAAAGAGGGTTGCAAGCACCTAACCCAACTCGCAGATTCAAAGTACCACTCCACCGAATCTCTCCATGTATCAAGATCCAAAGATATCAACCCTAAAAAATTTTAAAAAAGCTCTTTACCTCGACTTAACTTGAGGTTTTAGCATGTTCATCGTTGGCTAGGAAATGACAAAAAGGAGCACATCATGATCCAACTAGAACATATTAATTTAGTCGTGAAAAACATCCCTGAAATGCTGAAGTTTTATCAAACTGCATTTCCACATTGGTACGTGCGTGATGAGGGGAAAGGCGAATGGAGTGGTAAGCCAAGAAACTGGCTACATTTTGGCGACGAGTATCAATACATTGCTATGAGTGACCACGGTGAAGGAGAGAACCGCGAGTTGGGCGGCCACCAAGTAGGGCTAGCGCATTTTGCTTATGTGACCAACAACGTCGATGCCATCATAAAAAGACTGACCGATGCCGGTTATTCAATTGCCCAACCTGGGGCTGATGAGCCATACCGCAAGAATGTGTATTTTGTTGACCCTGCAGGTTTTGAGATCGAATTTGTTGAATACCTGACGGATGATCCAAAACTTCGTAACCTGACAAGCTAAAAGAGACGTAAACAATAAAACGCCAGCAGATGGTGACTACTGGCGTTTTAGTTTATCTATCAGGTTTCTTTATCGCATTAGCGCTGTTTAGCAAAAACCTGAGTCCAGTAATACCCGTAGCTTGCAGAGTGATTTTCGACAAGCGACGCGCCCATCTGATCAAAATCCGCACTCATGATATTGAGGCAGTGACCTTCGCTCGATAACCAAGCATTAACGACGGCGTTAATGGAACTTTGCCCTACGGCGACATTCTCACCAATGGCGCTCCAAGCATAGCCCGTTGCGTTGACTCGATCTGACATATTGCTGCCATCGGAGCCTGTATGACTCATGAAATCGCTGTTCGCCATGTCGCTTGAATGTCGATAAGCGGCGCTTTCCAAATCGTAGCTCCAAGTCAGGGCCCCAACAGGTGGCATGGTGGTTGCCCCACACTGCTGTGTAGTAGAGCGAGCACTGTTGACCGCTGCGAGCATCTGCTCGGCAAATGTGCCTTGTGACGATGTGGAACCTGTGTTTTGAGAGCCGCTGTCTACAGGTGCTGACGACTCCCCGTCGCCGCCACATGCGCTGAGAAGTAGAGCCAAAACTGGCACTAAGATCTTAGTTGGCATTGTCTTTCCTTTATGAGTGACGAAGAGCAAACTGCGCTTGTCGATAATAACGGCCAATAACCTAACAAAAACCCATAAAAGCACCATATGGCTTGGAGTGTTTTAACCAAAGACTCACATGAAGTTTTCAATCGCCTTGGTTCGGTTGGTAAATCGGCAACGTTTCAGCCCACGTATGGAATGGCGTTTCATCCATCTCCTGTATCGCTTGGGTGATAAAATCGATGAACACCCTCACTCGAGCAGGCACATATTCCCGGTTGGCATAGAGAAGATACACGCCATTTCCTGCTTGGCGCATACTCGGAAATATCGGCACTAAACGCCCCGCTTTGAGCCAGTCTCTCGCGATAAAATGAGGAATCTGAGTTAACCCTAAACCTTCTGCGCAAAGCTCTGCCATGGATTCGCCGTCGTTTACAATAAAATTTCTCTCGGGGTTATACTCACTTGCACCGTCTGGTTCTGGCATCCGAATCGGCAACAGTTTTCCCGTTTGTTTAAAACGAAAACGAACCCAAGAATGGTCATTGAATACATCCGGGCCACTCGGAACACCATGGCGCGCTAAGTAATCCTGACTGCCACAAATAATAAAATCGATAGGACTAAGCTGGCGCACAATCAACTGGCTGTCCTGAACGACACCAGATCTAATCGACACATCAATCCCTTGCTCAATAATATCAACGTAGGCGTCATCGTAATGAATATCGATCGTGATGCTGGGGTAGCGGCGACAAAACTCTTTTAATAAAGGGCGAATGTAAAGGCGACCGTAAGAGACCGGCACATTAATCTTAAGCAGTCCTGAAAGCGCATCATTGTGGCTTTTCAATGAATCCTCACACGCTGTCAGTTCGTCCAGTACAAACCTAGCGGTATTTGCGTATCGACGACCGGCATCTGTCAGACGGATCTGTCTCGTAGAACGCTGGAAAAGCTGTATTCCCAAGTCGCTTTCAAGACGATGGATGGCCTTACTCACCGTAGAAGGGTCTGTGCCATACGCTTTGGCGGCCGCAGCAAAACTGCCACCTTCTAAAGTGGCAATAAAAAATCGTAGGGACCGTATCTTATCCATAAAACTCGTGCATTCCATTCGTGAACTTTATTCACTTTAGTAAAGACAAAGTGGCTCTTCAATCACCAATCAGCCCAAATATAATGAATCTCAATAACTTGATGCTCTGTTAGCGAGGAAAAACAATGGGTAAAAATGGATTAAAGAATGCACTACAACTATTGATAGCGACCTTAGTCCTATTCTTTGGGGTGCTTCAAACGGCACATGCGACGGATAAACGCATTGGCATTCTAGTTTACGACGGCGTACTGACCTCTGATGTTACTGCGCCTTTAGAGGTCTTTGGCGTTGCAAGTCGTCTGACTTGGTTTAGCGATTATGAAGTAGTCACTATTTCCGTCTCTGAACAGAAAACCATCACCACTGAAGAGGGATTAAAAATTGGTGTGGATGCTTGGATTGGCGATCAGCCGGAACTCGACGTGCTGGTTTTAACATCCAGCTACGACATGGATGCGCTAATCGAAAACAAGGATCTCATTCACTTTATTCAAACCACATCAAAGGCGGCAGATTGGATGGCAAGTAATTGCTCTGGTGCGTATCTATTGGCCGAGGCTGGCCTGTTAAACGGTAAGAAAGCGACGACGTGGGCAGGAGGTGAAAACGGATTACAAAAAGACTATCCAGCAGTTGATGTACAGGTCGACCAGAATTTTGTTGTTGATGAGGGCGTCATCACCTCAAACGGCAGCCTAGTTAGCTATCAGGCCGCACTTAAATTGCTGCATCTCATGACTTCGGAATCTAAAGCTCAAGAAGTCGCAGACGCCCTTCAATACTCACGTTTTTCTACCCAACCATTTTAAGCGGGCAAGGACGAAACCGCAGGTAACCTTTGAAGCTTCAGAGGTTACCTTGCTACTCAGCTCTACACTTCTGATCTTAATCCTATGGAAAAACACAAACGATACGAAGCACTGACGAAGGAGCGATACCAAGATATCTATCGTCTCGCATATTGGCTATGCAAAGATCATCACCTTGCTGAAGATTTGGCGCAAGACACCTTCCTGAAAGCGTGGCGATTCTTTGATAACTTAAATGATCCCAATGCCGCGAAGCCTTGGCTCATCACCATTTTGCGTCGTGAGAATGCTCGGCGCTTTGATAAAAAGCAGTACGATTTTGTCGATATTGATGAGTGTGTAATACAGGCAAAAACCTACCCTGGCAGTGACCACGACATGGCACAAGATTGGCTTAAAAAACAAATGATGATTCTCGAACCCAAATACCGAGAGCCATTGGTCTTAAAACTCGTAGTCGGGTTTAATCATAATGAAATTGCTCAAGTCTTAGAGCTTAATCACAACACCGTGGCGACTCGATTATTCAGAGCACGCAATCAGATCATTGCGCAGAGGGAGGGCGATTAAGACACAAAAAAGTAGTCAATCATGTCAACTAACTGGCTATGCTCCGGTCTATTTCATAAGTCGTTACACAACTCGGCGCTTTAACGCTTTACATCAAGCGCGACTAGATGAACACTTCTCGTCAAAGTACAATAACAGCCGACATAGAGTAGAGTCAGTAAAACATTATGAGTAACACAACGGCGAAAAAGCCGAATCCCCTATTCGAGATTCTTTTTAACGTATTCATCCCTTCCTTTATCTTGATGAAGTTTAGCGGCGATGAACACCTAGGAACAGCAATGGCGCTGGTTGTCGCTTTGCTATTTCCTATCATTTACGGCGGTATGGACCTTGTCCGGAACAAGAAATTTAACTTTATTTCTGTACTTGGCTTTATCAGTGTTTTATTAACTGGCGGCATTGGCTTGTTAGAGCTTGATACACGTTGGTTAGCCTTGAAAGAAGCCCTGATCCCTGGCCTGATCGGTTTAGCGGTTTTGGGCTCAACGTTTACCCGCTACCCACTGATGCAGAAGTTAGTACTGAATGACACGGTATTGAATTTATCGCTGATTAACGAACGCTTGAAAGAGAACGGTCAATCAGAGGCATTTGAACGTTGTCTAATGTCATCAAACTATCTGTTTGCGAGTACTTTTGCGTTCTCATCCGCGATGAACTACTTCCTTGCGACCTGGATCGTGACCAGTCCTTCGGGCACGGCTGCTTTTAATGAAGAGTTGGGTAAGATGACGCTTTACAGCTACCCGATGATTGCAATTCCAAGCATGTTAATGATGTTCGGTATTTTTTATTACATTTGGCGTCAAGTACGTACGATGACATCGCTCGAAACAGAACAAATTTTCCATCTAAAATAGTCCCATCATTACAAATAACCCACCAAAAAAGGGAGGATTTATCCTCCCTTTTCTCAACAGACTCACTGTAATTCATAGCGTCAAAATGATTTTTCCTGACACCGCCGATGAGCGTTGCTCAACCATTTCAATCGCAGTTTGAAAATCCTCTAGTGGCAGCTCAGACGCTACATTTAACTTTATATCGTTGGCAATAAAGTGATCTAACATTTCAGCGAATACCGCTTTTCTCCCGCCTTTACCTACCGACTCTTCCCAATATCGCAAAAAGAAGGTGCTAAAGTCGATGTTGTTGGTCTTCATCGATTCAAAAAACGCAGGCGTATAAGGCGCTAACGACAACGTTCCGTAGTTGATGTATTGGCCATTTTCTTTCAAGGTACGAATGAGATATGTGCCAGCCTCACCGCCTATCGCATCCAAAGCGGCCGTTGGTTGTGGCAGTTTGCGCGTTTGCAGTTGCACGTGTAAGTCTTGCTTCGCGTCCAATACTGGAGTCGTATCGTACGGATACTCGTCTGGCTTTGAAGTCACAGCAATCAGTGTAAAACCCAGTGAATGAGCAAGCTGGGCAAATATCTTACCGATCGCCGAACCCGCCGCATTGATGATCACCACATCGTCTTTGTTCAACTTAGCCACTTTCGTGGTGATAACCCACGCGGTTAGCGCGTTGATGTACAACTGGCAGGCATAGCCGTTATCCAAACTTTCAGGTAGCGGAAAAAGATTCTCAGGCGAAGCATCTATGTAGTATTGCCAAGTACCACTCATCGCCACCAACACTTTTTGCCCAACTTGAAGGTCAGTTTGACCAACACCACTGACTTCCACCACACGCCCAACCGCTTCAAATCCCGGCACGCGAGGTGGTACGTGAACGCGGCGGTATTGCCCAACACCATAAATGGAAAGCAAGTCACTTGGGTTAATATTGGTGGCTTCCAGTCGCACCCGAATCTTGCCCTGAACAAGCGGTTTGAGGGGCTCTTTTTCCAACGACAGCGACGTTTTGGACTGACCAAAGCAGAATTGATTCACTCGAGTATTTATCGTTGGTGCCATTGTTATTCATACCATGTAGTTGAAATTAAAAAGGGACGTTTCATGGCTTCTTCTCAAAAACATTAAGTGAAGTCGAAGCTCTGTATTTCTACCTGCGCGATGCGCCGTTCACTCTAAACTGTTGTGGCGTCATATCAAAATAGGCTTTAAATGCTTTGATGTAGGATGAGTCGTTTTGATAACCCACTAGGTCTGCAATGGCTTGGATTGGCAACGATTCATCTAACAAAGAAAGCGAGTAAATCAGCCGAATTTGTTGCCGCCAAAGCAGAAATGAAGTGTTGAATTCCTTGGCGAACAACCGTGATAAAGTGCGCTCAGACGCCCCAATTTTCTCCCCCCACTCTTTTAGCGAACAGCTCAACGCGGGCTCGTCAGTCAGTTGCTCGAAAATCAGTTTTAGTCGGCGATCTTGTGGCAGTAATAACTGAAATGTCTGCACGTTGCTTTTCAAAATTTGATCATGCAACACCGCCAGCAAATGCAGCACTTCTTCGTGGCTTGTCTCACCTTCACACTGTCTGCGGATCTCTTGTAAAAGCTCATTTAAAAACGGCGTTAAAGCAATGGTTCTCACTTGTGGCTCGTACGTTGCGCCAAACGCAGGGTTGAGGTAAATGCCAACAAATATCGTATTGCTCAGAGCAATCGACTCGTGTTGAACACCCGCAGGAACAAATAACGCAGAAGTGTGCGGAACCAAATGCTGATAATGCTCCGTTTGCGTTTGCAATAACCCTTTGATAGGAAAGATGATTTGATGCCAAGTGTGTTGATGTAGCGCATCAATGTAACCTTTTGGCATGTCGATGGTTTTCACCAAAACAGGAGAATGGGGATTCGCGGCCATCATTTCATTGGAGGTCATGACGCCTGACTTCGAATCAATTTGGCGAGTTAGCATTGTTGATTGTCTTTTCATCCCTATTCCGACACAAGTTCACTAGGCTATCATGCTCCGCATCGCGAATGAAGGTAAACACTTTATCTCTCATTCAAATAATAAGGAGGTTACATGAAGAAAATCGGCGTCGTAAAAGCTGTGCTAGCAGGGAAAACTGTCCCTTATGCTCATGGAGCGCAAAGCGCAATCAACAAACAAGTGTTGCCCGAGCGCCAGCACGCAACAGAGCTTGGTTTTACCAGTGATGAGCAAGGCGATCCGCGCTTTCATGGTGGGATTCAAAAAGCGCTTCATATTTACCCAAGCGAGCACTACCCAATCTGGCAACAAGAATTAGGCGAAAGAACTATTTTCCAATCCGCTGGCGGCTTTGGCGAAAACATCAGCTCCGAGGGCGTCACCGAATCCACGATTTGCTTGAAAGATAAAATCCGTATCGGCTCAACACTACTTGAAGTGTCGCAAGGTCGCATGCCTTGTTGGAAACTTAACGTACGATTTGACCAACACGACATGGCGAGAAGACTGCAAGATACGCTTCGAACAGGCTGGTATTTCCGAGTATTGGAAGAAGGCGATATCGGTGCAGGTGACGAGATTATTCTGTGTGAAAGACCTTATCCAGAATGGCCATTGGCTCGCATCATGGGCGCGGTTTTCACTGGCTGTTTAGATAGAGAAGAACTCACTAAGCTGTCTGAACTGCCGTTAGTCGAGTCTTGGGGCAAGTTGGTCGAGCGCCGCCTAGAAACTGGCGAAGTCGAGGATTGGGAAATGCGCTTGGTTGGCCCAACAAGACAATAAAAAACGCAGAGTAAAAGCTCTGCGCTCACTATAAAAACGTGGCCTTGGTTATTACTGTCCTGCTGCATACTGACCATCGGTGACCTGCTCTTTCCAGATAACGTTTTCACCGTCTTTTGACGCCGTAACCACTAGGTGAGTCATTGGCGCATTTGGTGTTGCACCGTGCCAATGGTCGATACCAGGAGGACACCAAACACTATCACCAGCAGCAAATCGAATTACATGCCCATCACGCGTTCCTGTAAGTGCGGTACCGGAAGTGACGATCATGTGTTGTCCTGCAGGGTGAGTATGCCAAGCGGTTCGAGCTCCTGCATCAAAAGTGACATAGGCGGCGCTGTAGTTTGCAACTTCGTTTTCAGGAAACAACATCTCGACGTTAACTTTCCCGGTAAATAGGTTTTCAGGTCCTTGAAACGATTTCTGATCAGCAGAGCGATAAACTTGCTGCGAAGATGAGTTACCATCGGCTGCTTGAGCGATTGGAAGCATAAATCCCGTCGACAACAGCACAGACCAAATAAACAATGATGATTTATTTTTCATAAAACGAATTCCTTTCTAATTGATATGATTGGCCAAATAATATTTATTTTTCCAAAACTGTTTTTAGGACCGATTGAGCATTGTTAGACACACTTTCACCACAGCACTCATTTAATACAACAATAAATTCCTCTAACTCTTTAAGAGAAACATTGTTATTCATACTGATATTATAGTGAGCTGCTAATTGGCTATTAACACCGTTCATATTTGCTAATGCTGCAATCGTAGCAATTTCACGCTCTTTCCAAGTGAGCACATCGCGTTCAAAAATATCACCAAACAAATGTGCTTTTAGGTATTCATCAATTTGCGGAGAAAAATCGAATAGCGCGCCTTTTACTTCTGCACCAACAAGTTGTGTTTGGTTTTCAGCGCCAAATTCTAAGCTGGTTTTATCGTTAGGTAACGCGCTTGATTCTCGCCCTAAGATATCGGTAATACCTCGGCTTTTACGTTCCTCCAACACCGTCATAAATGTTGCTAGTCCATTCAAACTGCGCGGAAATCCAGCATACGCGTACAACTGAGCCAGCACTTCTTTTGTCTCGTTGACCGTTAGGCCTGCGTCTAACCCATCATTAAGGCTTTGTGTTAGTTTTTCTATTTCACCACTCGCAGTAAAAGCAGAAATAGGAATAATAGCTCGCTCTTTATCACTGAATATTTCTGATGCTGAAGCGATATTCGTTGTGCATAGTGTTGCCATAGTGAGCACCAATATTAATATTGATTTAACAGATTTGTTTAATGCTTTCATATCAAAATTCCATTATGTAACGGTGTTCTAATCCATAGAAGTTCTAGAAATATATTTATTAGCGTTCTGATTTCTACATTAATAATTCACATTGTTAACTAGGTCATTAATTTACTTTTTCGATCGTGACACGGTTTGTTTCTTTCGAAATAAAGCAATGAATCCCATCATCGATTTGACCTAATTTAATTAACCCAGACGCGTAACCAAAGTCCTTATAAAAGATAACCAAATTTCCCCAAGGGGCGTAATAAGAGATGTCACCCGTTTTTGATTGAGTTCCAGAAGGTGCGCCTTCGCGAGTTAACTTATTCGGTAAGTAAGCAATTTTCTCTGTATTTGCGTAGTCTTGTAGATCTAATGTTAGAGGCAATTGACGAACAAAATCGTCTGTACTCGCACTGCTCTTCAATGTACCTAAAACACTGCAATCATCGAAAATAAAACGAATTTTCACTATATTTTCCTCCAATCCAGCGCTATTAACTTCTGCGTTTACAATGCAGGGGAACATCCAGGCACTACTCACCAAAACGCATCTCACCCACTGATTGAAACGGTATGCTTGTCTCATCGAGATTCCCTTTTCTCACTGAAAACTTGCTCGGGCTACTTTAGTTGCATGTACTCTTGATCAGAGACTGGTTCGCACCATTCATTACTTGCGCCTTCAGCCGGTATTTCTATTGCAACATGTGAGAACCAACTGTCTTTAGCTGCGCCATGCCAATGCTTAGTACCTGAAGCGATATGCACGACATCGCCAACATTCAACTCTTGTGCTGGTTGGCCAAATTCTTGATACCAACCTCGCCCTCCTGTCGCTAACAGAATCTGCCCACCTTCATGATGAATATGCCAAAAATTGCGACACCCTGGTTCAAACGTTACGTTCGCCACGATAAGACCAGGCTGATTGAGCAACGCCAGATAACTCGTACCGGTAAAGTAATCCGCATACGCTTCATTCTTTTCACCAAACTCGAAAATGCCTCGACCTTGAAATACACCGGCTTGCAGTACGTCAGGGATTTGAGTATTGCTTTTGTTATTCATCATGACTCCAAATAGTGTTCTTGAGTGCTTACAACTCACCAAACCATGGGTTCACTGTATTGCGCTTTGATAGATGACCGTTAGCCTATTCATTGCTAATACTTGCCCAATATTCCAAACCAATACAAAAGACAACCATACTTGAGACCGGTTAGAAAAAGCGGAATAAAAACTCATCTATACATAAGTAGTTGACTATTAAATAGTAAAATTCATGACAGACAATTAACCCGCTCAAAAACCAACCAGAAAGATCACTCTCTGATCGCTTAACCTCGAAATAGACACTTGCCCAATATTCTTTACTTAAAGAAATGAACTGTTATAACTATGCTTAATTGACTCCGAAGAGGCGTTAACAACAAAGGCAGAAATCGCATGCCGTTAACCCCGAACCTGAGGCCAACCAGAGGAGAGCACTGACTTATGCAAGAGGTACCGTCAAACACTTCGTCAACCCTGGCCAGTGCAATAGAAAAGCTTGCCAAGCACATTGAGAAATGGGCAAATGGCGCGAACCAATATGACACAGAAATTCCAGGATTAAGGTTCAGTCGCTGGGCAACCCCAACACCACCGACAAGCTACACCCACAACCCAAGTATTTGCTTAATTGCTCAAGGGAGAAAGCGCGTGTTGTTGGGTGAAGATAGCTTTGTTTACGATGCTAACCACTTTTTGATCTCCTCTGTCGACTTGCCGATTATCGCCAACATCATTGAAGCCAGTGAAGATAAACCTTATTTAGGGGTGATTATGGAGCTGGATCTGACTGAAATATCTCAACTTATTGTCGATAGTGAGCTGACGTTTAATCAAAGCAAAGAAGCACAAAAAGGCATAGCGGTTGGAGAGTTGTCGGAGCCATTACTTGACGCCTTTCTGCGTTTAATAGAGCTGCTGGATGAAGGACAAAGCATCAAAATTTTAGCGCCGATCATTAAGCGAGAGATTTTTTATCGACTGTTAATCACCGAACAGGGCGCTCGTCTTAATCAAATCGTGACTGCAGGAAGTCACAGCCATCAAATCGCGAAGGCCATTGATTGGTTGAAGAATAATTTCGTAAAACCGTTAAGTGTCAGTGAGTTAGCCGCCTACAGTGGCATGAGTAAATCGGCGTTTTATACCCACTTTCGCTCTATGACATCTATGACGCCACTGCAATTTCAAAAGAAATTAAGACTCAGCGAAGCTCGGCGTTTAATGCTGACAGAAAACCTCGATGCCATGGCGACTACGTTTAAAGTGGGTTACGAAAGCCCTTCTCAATTTAGCCGTGAATACAGCCGTTTATTTGGTGCGCCACCATCCAAAGACATCAAGTCTTTGCGCGAGAGTATGGGTTAAGCTCGGAATATCCTAGGAAGAAGCTAGAAAGTGAAACCGTCAGCCTCGTACTGCCTCGAGGCTAACGGTTTTATTATTTGGGAGAGAATGAACGTAAACTGCATTTGCAAGCAAAACTGCGCAATATTGTTTATAACACCGCTTGTCGACTAGGCAAAAATACCTCACCCAACATACAGCGAACCGAGCCACCACCAATAGATTCTATGGTAGAAACATCGAATGGCAGCAATTTACCGTGCGTCGCAAGTTGATTTCTTTGTGCAGGAGAGAAAGCATCGTATGCCGATTGCGACATCGCAATGACTTTATCTCCATTGATGGTTTCCAACTGAAGAATGTTGCCACAGAAGTGGTTCATTTGCTCAATCGAAATAGAGATCACTTGCTTATCTTTGGCGAGTGATTTCAGAACAAAACGACGCTCAAATTCTGGGATCACTTCGTCACAAATCACGCAGAACTGCTCACCCACGGCCATCATCACGTTGGTATGGTAAATAGGCGCACCAGATGGCAAACGAGTTTGGAAAGAGATCACTCGTTCATAGCCAATACGATCGGCGTAATCTTCTAAAACCAGACGATCACAACGTTGTGAAAGTGCGGCGTAGACCGTTTTATTTAAGTGGTCAAAGACCATCACACCCGTGCTTTCTAAATACGCTTGCTCATCAAGATATTCAGTTAGGCTGCTACGTCGATGAACTTCTCGCCCAGCTTGCGCTAGTGCCGCCACAAGCGCATCAGGACGCACTTCTTTTTGACGGTTTTCACAGGCCATTGGAAAGGTGTACAACGTGCCATCTGGCGTAGTGCTAAACCAGTTGTTTGGAAATACCGCGTCTGGCGTCGAAACATCTGAAGCTGGATAATCAAACTCAACAACTTGAACGCCCTCTTGACGCAGCGTTGCTACCATACTCGCGAACTCGGCCATCACTCTACGCGAGACTTCTTCTTGGCTGAGTGACACTTTATGTTGGAACTCATTATCTTGTGCGGTTTCTTCATTAAAACGAAACTCTTTCGGTGGCACCATCACTACGCAGTTTGCGGTTTGGCGCTGAGCACTTTGCGTGCTTTCTTCTTTCCCATTAGCAAATTGGGTTACTGATTCGTGTAATAGCATCCAATACATTCCTTATCACTAGAATGAGGAGATTGTAAATTTATTGTTAACTTCAGTTTTGCTGTTTTCACAATTAATTTAATTATCTAGAAGTAATTTTCACTGCACTTAGCTTATTTCTCCCGAAATTTTATTGTCACTATGCAGGTTTAAGGTTTTATGGCATCGCGATGAACATGCGAAGAATTCATCATAAGAATCAGAACCATAGACAACCACACCCATAACCAACTAGTTACATTTAAAACACAATCGGTTAGACTATTTTTTCGCCCCTCTCGTCAATCCGTCTGCTTTCTCGAGGAGCAGCCAAAAACTCTTATACACGCGGCTTCGTCCAAAGCTACGTGAATCGATGGATTTAGCCACCCCAAATGGCACTGTTTTAACTTTAGGATGAGTTATGTTTAAACGATTTGAAGGCTTTACAGAGCCGTTCCCCAAATCCACACCGGATCAGCCTCCTTCAGGGATGCTCGCTTTTTTACGTTATTACACCCGCGGCTACGAAAAGCCTTTGATCATCATGTCTTTGATGGCCACGATTGTTGCTGTCGTTGAAGTTATGTTGTTTGGCGCGATGGGACAATTGGTTGATTGGTTGTCTACCAGCAATCCAGAAACGTTCTTGCAAGACAATAAAGCAGATTTAATTTTCTACGGAACCTTATTGTTGGTTGTCATGCCCATTTTGGTGATCGTGTATTCGTTGCTCGTTCACCAAACATTATTGGGCAACTATCCAATGTCTATCCGCTGGCTTGCACACCGGTATTTGCTCAATCAAAGCTTAAACTTCTATCAAGATGATTTTGCAGGCCGAGTTGCAACTAAAGTCATGCAAACGTCACTAGCTGTGCGCGAAACCGTCATGAAAGCTATGGATGTGTTTGTTTATGTTACGGTTTACTTCACAAGCATGATCATTATGTTAGCAACGGCAGACTGGCGTTTGATGATCCCAATGATCGTCTGGCTGCTCGCTTACATCGCTATCCAAATCTATTTCGTTCCTAAGCTTAAAGACGTCGCTTCAGCGCAGGCCGATGCACGTTCGACAATGACAGGACGCATCGTCGACAGCTATACCAATATTCAGACGGTCAAACTGTTTTCTCATAGCCAGCGCGAAACCCAATATGCTGAGCAAGGCATGAAGGGATTTTTGAATACGGTCTATCGTCAAATGCGCCTAGTGACCGGCTTCGACGTTGCTGTAGAGATCTCAAACTATATTTTGGTGTTTTCCGTTGCTGCTTTATCGATTTACCTGTGGTTGGATAGTGCCATCAGCGTTGGCGCGATTGCGATTGCTGTTAGCCTTGCATTACGCGTAAATGGTATGTCGATGTGGATCATGTGGGAAGTTGGCGCCCTCTTTGAAAATATGGGAACCGTAGTCGATGGAATGAAAACGCTCTCTAAGCCTATTGATATTAAAGATAAACCAGGCGCAAAAGACTTAGTAGTCACTGAAGGTGGCATTCACTTTGATAACGTCAGCTTCCATTACGGTGAGAACAAAGGCGTAATTAGCCATCTCGATCTCAACATCAAACCAGGAGAGAAAGTCGGCTTGGTTGGGCGCTCCGGCGCCGGAAAATCGACTTTGGTGAACTTGTTACTTCGTTTCCACGATGTCGAAGACGGCAGCATTAAGATCGATGGACAGAACATCTCAGAAGTCACACAAGACTCTTTGCGTTCAAAGATCGGTATGGTGACCCAAGATACTTCTCTGCTACACCGTTCGATTCGAGACAATATTTTGTATGGCAACCCAGATGCGACAGAAGAAGATTTGCTGAAAGCCACTAAGCAAGCGCATGCCCATGAGTTTATTGAAACTCTGACCGACCCATTTGGTAATGTCGGATACGATGCGCAAGTTGGTGAACGTGGTGTGAAACTGTCTGGCGGCCAACGTCAGCGTATCGCAATATCTCGTGTGCTACTCAAAGATGCACCATTGTTGGTACTGGATGAAGCAACATCGGCTCTGGATTCAGAAGTCGAAGCAGCCATCCAGGAAAGCTTGAATGAGTTAATGCAAGGAAAAACCGTTATTGCGATTGCGCACCGATTGTCGACCATCGCACAAATGGATCGCCTCATCGTGCTAGATAAAGGCAGTATTGTTGAGCAAGGTTCTCACCAAGAGCTCATCGCGAACAACGGTATTTATGCCCAGCTTTGGGCGCACCAAACTGGCGGATTTATCGCTGAAGAGTTAGAAAATCAACACGTTTCTTAATTAGCGAGAAACCCAATAGAAACGGCGCATGAAGCGCCGTTTTTCATTTTTATTAATAAACCTATACTCATGTAGCCATTATAGTTTCTCATATATGAAACACCCTCCATGATAAAGCTCACATTTTTTCTGCTAATATACCGCCTCGTTGCGTATCCATTGCAATGAACACAATACAGAGTTTTGAGCCGTCTTCATTTGTCATTTCACTTTTTGAGAAACAGCTATACTCAATAGATGGCTTAGTTATTAGATTAACAATAAGGTAATTAGCTTATGTGTAAATGTGGTTCAATGCAGATCGTACAACTCAAACCAAGTTGGGCTGACAAGCTATTCGGCTACTCAGAAAGATGGAAATGCCAACTTTGTTGTAAGATCTACCGCATCTAAAATTAAAAATAGAATCTTAGTTTTTCTAAGAAAAAGCAGTGGCCCGACAGTAATTGTCGGGTTTTGTTTTTCTGCACATCCATTTTTATCCCTTCGCAGCACGGTCACTCACCACGGCAAAACCTAGCATCTCAATGTGACTTAGGTATAGAATCAGGCCCACTTATTTATTCCGATATTCACATATAACTGGTCACTATGAACAAAAGTTTGCTAACGAATGTCCTCGCTATCGCTTTGATGGCTGGAGGTCATCAATTACAAAACGACTACCTTTGGTATGCGGGGCTGTTTGCGTTCTCAGGCGCCATCACTAACTGGCTTGCCATCCACATGCTGTTTGAAAAAGTGCCTGGATTATACGGTTCTGGCGTGATCCCCGCGCGATTTGAAGAGTTTAAACTGGCTATCAAAAACTTGATGATGGAGCAGTTCTTTACCGAAGCGAACATCGATCGATTCTTGAACAAAGAAATGGCGGGCGGTGTAAACATCGATCTTCAACCTGTGATTGAGAAAGTGGATTTAAACCCAGCCTTTGACTCTTTGGTAGAAGTGATCGAAGGCTCTCAATTTGGCGGCATGCTAGCGATGTTTGGCGGAGCGGAGGCATTACAACCTATGCGGCAGCCTTTCGTCGAAAAGATGCAAGAATCCATTATTGAGTTGAGCAAGAGCGATAACATCAAAGAAGCACTGAAAGAGCAGTTCGAATCTCCTGCTATGATGGATGAGATAAAGCAAAACATTGAAGGCATCATTGATCAGCGCTTGAGCGAATTAACACCCGCACTGGTCAAAGAAATGGTGCAAAAAATGATTAAAGAACACCTTGGCTGGCTAGTCGTTTGGGGCGGTGTTTTTGGCGGTTTAATTGGTGTTATTAGCACCGTTATCGGCGCATAGTCGCTCACCGATTTATCAAAAAGGAGCTTCGGCTCCTTTTTTGATCTTGAAAAAGTAATACGCCAAGTCACGTTAAATAACGGGGCTCAACGCATGCCTCGCCTAACCAAGGAGCTCAGGATTAACACCAAATCCCGTTTTATGTTCTTCAATTACCACTTCACTACGAGTCTGGATCACGCCCGGAAGCGTGCCTAACTTACTCGACATAAACTCCTGATACGCTTTCATGCTCTTAACACGAACCTTTATCATGGTATCGAAGTCCCCAGAGAGCGAATAACACTCTTCAATTTCCGGCATCAATTCGACGGCTTTCGCAAACTTTTCAAAAATGGAAAAACTGGTTTGGTCTAAGCGAATATGGATGAATACTTGCACATCCAACCCTAATTTTTCCGCATTCAGCTCCGCATGGTAGCCATTGATATACCCCTCTTTTTCTAGCCGCTTCACGCGGTCAGAACACGGCGAGGTCGTTAAGTTGATCTGCTTTGCGAGTTCAACAACTGGAATTCTGCCTCTTGAATGAAGCACTCTCAAAATGTGTAAATCAATCCGGTCCAATTGGTAACTCATTAACCACATCCTTGTAACCACTCAGGAAGCATCACATTAATCGTTGCTTAAACAATTGCAAACCATCAAATGCACAGCATGTGAAATTCAGCAGAGAATAATTAGAAAATAACTAAGGAAGGAAAGGGCTGTGATTACTGCCGCTCTCTCCATAACCGAGTATGAAGAACAAAAGTAATCTAGCGGCTCCCGTAGAGTCGCAAATTTGAAAGCGTGTGATACGCCTTTATAGATCTGGCGTGCGGGGCAAGCCGCCCTGTTTAGCTATTAATCATAGCTATCGCTCTGAATTAGAGAGCTGCCGACGTATGCCTGGTAGGATGAGGAATCACTTCTCCAATTGCACGATGATTACAGCATCGGCAGTAGTATTGTGGTTCCATCTCGTAGTAGTGTTCACCTGATACAAATTTCGCCATCAGCTGTGTAAAACTCACCACTTTACCTGTCAACGAATCAACGGGCTGTGGCTCGCAACGCTTCATGATCACTTTATGTTGCGTTGATTTTCTACAAGCTGCGCAATATATATCCGGCATTTCTCTTCTCCCTGTTTTTCAGTACTACTGACAATTGACATATTTTGTTCAAAATAATTCCACAATAAAAAAGCCCCTTTAATTTTTTGTGTCCTATCTTCAAAAAATTGGACGAAAGTATCAAAAAATTGAGACATTGGTCAGACCTCAACTTTTGTACCATTATTATGAACGAACGCACTTATGTGTGTAATAATACGACACATCACACATAAGCAATTGTTGCTACTCGCTATTTCAATCTGCAATGAACAGTTCTATAGCGTTTTAAATAGGGCTTTCACTCACATTTTCTATTCAGGCATTACTTGGTTGTTTAAACATGCCTGATTTACAGTGTGAATCTGCAATTTCCACGATACTGACTCATCTCAAGGACGCACGATGACGCTTCAACCAACGCTCACTACAGAAAGGCTTATTCTTCGCCCATTTCATCCGACAGACAGCGCAACAGTCGCACGACTCGCAGGAGACAAGAGCATTGCTGATATGACCGCAAATATTCCTCATCCCTATGAAGATCCGATGGCACAAGTTTGGATTAAGAGCCATGTTGGCGTATATCACCAACGTAGTGGGGTCATATATGCCATTACTCAACGTCAACAAGACGAAGCGTTAATTGGTGCTGTTAGTCTGCTAAACATCTCGGAGGGAGTCGGCACATTAGGGTATTGGCTTGGCGTCGATTATTGGGGGAATGGGTTTGCTCAAGAAGCGTCAATGGCTTTAATTCAGTTTGCCAGACCACATTTTGAGTTATCGGGCCTAAAAGCGATGCACTTGGTCGAAAACAGACAATCCCAATCAGTCATTCAAAAGTTGGGCATGACGTATATCGACAATCACATCATCAAAATGCAGGGAAAAGAACGAGAAGTCTGCGTATACCAGCAAATATTTTCGCCTCAAGTAACCGTAGCAACCTCTCAAAATTAAGGCACTAAAAAACCAGCCTCTCAGCTGGTTTTATCTTTCACCTTGAAAGGCAAAAATACTAGTCTTGTGCGACTTTCACACGAATCTTGCTCTTATGTACTGAAGACAGGTTTAGTGCCTCCAACGCCGCAACGGCTTCGGCTTCATCCGGCATGATCACAAAACCAAACCCTTTTGATAAACCCGTCTCTTGATCAAGCACGACGGTGCAAAGCTCAACTTTGCCGTAGTTTGAGAACAGAGTACGGATGTCTTGCTCTGTCGTCTCACGAGCTAAGTTTCTTACTAGAAGTTTCATATTAAACCATTTTATGTTTATAACGCCTCAATTCTCTCAGCTTCTCCCTTACAAACCAAGTGAATAATGTTGTTGCGAAGGCTAGATGTCTCTAAGTGTTTCTGTTTAAATGATTTTTAGTGACAACGTTCTGAATCCTGCATTACGAAACGATTGGAGTATAAAAACCTAGGAGATTCGACATGGAAACCAAACGTTTAAAGCTCATCCCAGCTTGCTTGGAACGTGCAGAAGAAGCACATCAGGCCGTTGTTCGTAGCCAAAAAACGCTTGAAGTTTACCTGCCATGGGTACCTCACGTGCTCACTTTAGAAGCGATGATTGCAGGAACAGAGAAAGCCATCGCAAACTTTGAAAACTTCGAAGAAGAGTTGCGCTACTACCTAATCGACAAGGAAAGCGATCGTTTACTCGGCGCCATTGGGTTAATGATCCATGATCAAGAGATACCGGCATTTGAGATTGGCTATTGGCTTGATGATCGCGCGGTAGGCTACGGTTATATCTCTGAGGCGGTAGCGGCGATTGAAAACTATGCATTCGAAGCGTTGGACGCGAAAAGAATCGCGATTCTAGCCGATGCGAATAACCGCAAAAGTCGTGCGGTTGCTGAGCGCTGTGGGTATGAGTTTGAAGGTGAGCTACGCAATGCTCGGCGTGCGCCTTCTGGCGAGCTGAGTAACACCGTCATTTACGCCAAAGTTCGTCGTGACTAACACACTCACAAAGAATAAAGCGACGTGAAAATCTGGCCTCAAGCAATCACCATTAACGTTTATTAAATTCAGATAACACAAAGCCCGCTGTATAAGCGGGCTTTGTGTTCGTACAAGGAAGAATTAGTCTAGTTCAACTAGTTTCTTCTCGTACGATTGATGTTGGTCTAATACGTCTTGCGCTGCACCACCTGTCGCTTTGCTGATAACAACGATAGCAAGCGTAGAGAAGATGATGCCCGGTACGATTTCGTACACATCAAACCAACCGCCAGTTAGCTGCTTCCAAACTACGATAGTGATACCACCAACAAGGATACCTGCTAGTGCGCCGTTACGGTTCATACCGCTCCAGTAAAGGCTAAGTACAACCGCAGGACCAAATGCAGCACCGAAGCCAGCCCAAGCGTAAGAAACAAGACCAAGTACTGAACTATCTGGTGTCATTGCTAGGAATAGCGCAACAAGCGAAATCACGATAACGCCGATACGGCCAATCATTACGATTTCTTCAGAAGAGGCTTCTGGCTTGAATACTTGCTTGTAGAAATCTTCTGCAAGCGCTGAAGATGAAACAAGAAGCTGTGAGTCTGCTGTACTCATTACCGCCGCTAGGATTGCTGCTAACAACATACCCGCAACGACAGGGTGGAATACTGCGTTAACCAATAACATGAAGATCTTCTCGCCATCTTCTAGTTGAGTGCCCGGATGACCCGTAACCCAAACCAGACCGACAAGACCAACAAGCATTGCACCAACCATAGATAGTGCAGTCCAAATCACAGCGATACGACGTGCAGTCGTTAGATCTTTGTTTGAACGAGACGCTTTAAAACGCGCTAGGATGTGTGGCTGACCAAAGTAACCAAGACCCCATGCCGCTAAAGAGATGATAGCAATCGCAGACAGTGGTTCGCCTTTGGCGTCATTCCATAGCGTTGCAAGTTCTGGGTTGATGTCATGCAGATCAGAAGTTAGCTGACCTAGACCACCGTCCATTACTGCAACAGGAACAATCATCAGCGCAGCCGCCATTAGCAAGCCTTGCACTAAGTCAGTCCAAGATACCGCAAGGAAACCACCGAATAGTGTGTAAGAAACCACACACACCGTACCGATGATAACAGCGTAGGTGTAATCTAGACCGAATACCGTCTCAAACAGTTTGCCCCCTGCGACCAAACCTGAGCTGGTGTAGAAAAGGAAAAATAGAAGAATGAAAAACGCAGAGATTGTCTGGATCAGTTTCGACTTATCGTTGAAGCGACGTGACAGGAACTCTGGCAACGTTAACGCGTCAGTTTGGATACTGTAGGTACGTAGGCGTTTTGCACTGATGAGCCAGTTTGCCCATGTACCAAGAAGTAGACCGCCGGCTAACCAGAAAGCCTCGATACCCGCAGCGTACGCATAGCCAGGCAAGCCTAGCAGCAACCAGCCACTCATATCTGAAGCACCTGCAGATAATGCAGCAGGCCACGGACCTAGGCTACGGCCACCTAGGAAGTAATCAGATGAATTGGAAGTCCTCTTATACGCGTAAACGCCAATAGCAACCATAATCAGTAAATACGCCACAAAAGTGGACGTGATAGCAAAGCTATTTTCTATCATTAGATAGTCCTCGTTATAATTATTTCCTTCCTTGCCTGCCCTGATATTTTACCGTCTCAGCAATACATCAGAGTATAAAAAACCAATCTGGACCGGCTCTCAGTCCAGTTACTCCAGATTGGCATTACAAGTCAGGTTAGTGAGTTTCGTTCCCCAACTCGAGTAGAGTCGCGTTACCACCCACCGCGGTAATATTTATCGTTCGAGTGCGCTCAGTAATGAAGCGCAACGAGAGATGAGGATCATGAGCCAATTTCGGTGACTCTAAATCCGTTTCAGAAACTAAGCCGACGATTGCACCGTCACGCTTAGCTAGTTGAAGATTGAGCGCATGCTCAACCTGTGAACGCCCAACATAACCCACACTACGTACATCGCTCTCAAGCAACGGGGCAGACGCATCGTACGCAACAACCTGGACTAAGTTAGATGGGAAGTTTGCCAACGCTACAGCTTGCTTAACCAGTTGGTTTAGCTCTGCATTGTCACTGCAAACGACCACACTGTTGCCTGCAATTAAGGCACAGGTGATCATCGCAAAAGCACTGTATAACGCATTATCAGCAGGCTCGATGTTGTTTTCACAAATCACCAAAGCCACACCGCGTCCTGCGGCATACAGTTCGTTAGTTTCCCCGGTAGGGCCAACTAACTGGTGAGTTTCTGCAAGAAGAGTTGATGCTTGTTGCAAGTGGTAAGAAACCACTTTGGCAACGGTAGACTGCTGCCCTTCTAATGCAGATTTAAATGCCAGAACATGCTCGCATTTGTAATCAAAATCAGTCAGATTCCACTGCTCCCACGCAGAGAATGCATCTTTAAAATAGGTGATCTGATGAACCATAATGCGACTCCTTATGCGTTTTCTGCTTGAGCAAGAAGATGTTGAGTAAAGCGGAATAGGTAGTGTGGACCACCAGCTTTCGGGCCAGTACCCGACAAGCCTTGACCACCAAACGGCTGTACGCCAACCACAGCACCAACTTGGTCTCGGTTGATGTAGCAGTTACCCACTCGAGCGTGTTTCTCAATCCAACGGTACGTGGTTTCGTTACGGCTATGGATACCCATCGTCAAGCCAAAACCCGTCTTGTTGATCTGCGCAACCACGTTCGGTAATTCAGAGGCTTTAAAGCGAACAATGTGCAAGATTGGACCAAATTGTTCTTCTTTCAGCACATCGATGCCCGAGATTTCAAACGCACTTGGTGAGACAAAGTCACCATGCTGGCACGATTCATCCAGCTGTAGCTGAGCGACTTTAGTCTGTGTTTTGCTCATTTGCTCAAGGTGAGCAAGGAGTTTTTGTTTTGCATTGCTGTCGATAACCGGACCAACATCCGTTTTGTGTAGGTAAGGTAAACCAACATGCAGCTCATTCATCGCACCTTGAATCAGGTTGATCATACGGTCTGCTACATCTTCTTGTACAAATAGAACACGAAGGGCAGAACAACGCTGACCGGCAGATGCAAACGCTGAACGAATCACATCACGCACCACCTGCTCTGGCAATGCAGTACTGTCCACGATCATTGCGTTTTGACCACCTGTTTCCGCAATAAACGGAACCGGTTTCGCGCTGCGCTCCGCAAGCGTGACGTTAATGCGTTGCGCAGTTGCCGTTGAACCAGTGAATGCCACACCAGCAATGGCATCATGAGAAGTCAGTGCATGACCAATCTCAGCGCCGCGACCAGTAAGTAACTGAATCACACCAGCAGGGAAACCCGCATCAAGCATTAATTCAATAGCGCGAGCGGCAATTAGGCTTGTTTGCTCAGCAGGCTTGGCAACCACTGTGTTACCCGCAATCAGTGCTGCCGTTACCTGACCAAGGAAGATAGCCAGCGGGAAGTTCCAAGGGCTGATACACACAAACACACCAAGACCTTCACGGCTAGAAATGCGTTTCACACCATCGAAACCCTCTAGCTCAAATGGCTGTAGGTTTTGCGCTTGTTTCGCGTAATAACGACAGAAATCCACTGCTTCACGAACTTCATCAATACTATCGTGAATCGTCTTGCCCGCTTCTTTGTGACAAATCGCCACCAGCTCAGCCAGATTTTCTTCCATTAAGTCAGCAAGCTTTTCTAAACAAGCCGCTTTTTGCTCAACAGGAACACCTTTCCAATCAGAGAAAGCAGTTTGCGCCGCATCAATTGCAGCGGAAACATGATCAAGAGTTGCAAATGCCACCTTGCCGACTTCAATTCGGCGATCGTACGGTGCGGTGATGATCTCAGCCGCATTTTCCTTGATCATGCTTTCGGCAAAACGCTCACCATTGATCATCGGGCCTGCAACCCACTGATTGTCCATGAAGCTTTCTACTTGCGCTTCAAATGGCTTCGCCTCACTGTCGATATCAATGTTGACGCCGTATGAGTTCTTACGCTCAGGGAAGATGTCGGCAGGTAATGGGATCTTGTCGTTGTGTAGCGTGTCAAAACCCGTCAACACATCAACAGGGTGATGAGTCAACTCGTAAATCGGACAACGCGCATCAACCAGACGGTGTACAAACGAGCTGTTTGCGCCATTTTCCAGCAGACGACGAACCAAGTACGGAAGAAGATCAGCATGGCTACCGACAGGAGCGTAAATACGTACTGGCTGACCATACATTTCCATAACATGGTTATACAGTGAATCACCCATACCATGTAGACGCTGGAACTCGTACTCTTTGTGCTCAGCCATAACGGCGATTGCCGTCACCGTGTGGGCATTGTGGCTTGCAAATTGCGGGTAGATATTACCGCGAACACCTTCGCTAAGTAGGAAACGAGCACAAGCTAGGTACGCAACGTCCGTCGCTTCTTTGCGAGTGTATACCGGGTAATTAGCGTAACCTGCTTGTTGAGACCACTTGATTTCGCTGTCCCAGTACGCGCCTTTAACCAAACGCAGCGGAATAAGGTCACCCTGCTCTTTTGCGAGTGCGTTTAGCCACACCAAGACTGGTAGAGCACGTTTTGAGTAGGCTTGAATAACCAAACCAAACTTGCCCCAACCTTTCACAAGATCGCTACGGTACACTTTCTCAAATAGCTTCAGAGAAAGCTCAAGGCGATCCGCTTCTTCTGCATCGATTGTGATTGCAACGTCGACTTCAATTGCACGTTTCAATAGCTGCATTAGTGAGTCATACAACTCTGTCATTACACGTTCTTCATTTGCGACTTCGTAGCGCGGGTGTAATGCAGAAAGCTTGATGGAAATCGAAGGCGCAGGACTGGTGTCATTGCCGTAAGTCTCTCGACCTACCGCTTCGATCGCCATTAGGTAATCTTTGAAGTACTTGTTCGCGTCCGCTGTAGTTAACGCCGCCTCACCCAACATATCAAATGAGTAGGTGAAACCTTTGTCGCGCATTGGGCGACCATTCTTTTGCGCTTCTTCGATCGTACGACCACGAACAAACTGGTGACCCATGATCTTCATTGCCTGATACATGGCTTTACGAATCACAGGCTCAGAGAATTTATTTACCAGACGGTTTACAGCCTGACCTGGGCTCTGGGTGCCTTGCTCACCAAGACCAACCACTTTACCTGTTAGCATGAGGCCCCATGTTGATGCGTTAACAAACACAGAGTCAGAGTTTTTCAGGTGAGATTTCCAGTCTGCGACGCTCAACTTATCTTTAATCAAAGAATCTGCTGTCGCGGCATCTGGGATGCGCATTAATGCTTCTGCAAGACACATCAGCAAGATACCTTCTTGAGTATCTAAGCTGTATTCCAACAATAGAGCATCTATCATCTGGATTGACTTCTTATCGGCACGAATGGCTTCGATAAGTTGGGTCGTTTGGGTAGTGATCGCCGATTTTTCATCCTCTGTCGGCGTCGCTAGTGGCAATAGTTGCTCTAGCCATTGAGACTCGTCCACCATATATAATGGCGAGATCAGTGACCACAACTTATCAAGCGGCTGCCCGATAAATTCCGGTGTCAACACGTTCGTAGCTGTAAACATGTGTGTTCCTCAATCTCACTCCTCGAAAACCGCTTCGAGGATTATCAATGGCTGGCAGTGTATTTTGAGGCCGATAAGAATACTTGTCAAAAACTACGACATTTTTGCCAAAAACTCGCTTTTATAACAAAACATCCACATAGTCACATTCAAATAGGTAATATTTTGTGTTGTAAATTTTAATTTTTTCATTGCAATCACAACAAAATGTCAAGAATATCAATAAGATTTTTGTGAAGCGTCCGTTCTAAGAGAAAATGTAGGATCAAGTGGCATATCAGTCACACCAAAGGACAGAGAATTTAACAAAACGAGAGATAGGTCACGTGAATAAAACACAAAAAAACCATGCATATTGCATGGTTTTGTTCTGATTGCTGCTAATTTGACCTAAAAATACGCGTTGTTATCCAACTTGTTTTTTATAGCGGGATGGCGATATTCCCTGTAAGCGAGTAAAAGTATGAGTAAACGTACTCTGGCTTGAGAAACCAGTGAATTCGGCAATTTGCCCTAAAGAAAGGTGGCCTTGCTCGATTAATTCACGAGCCATGTCGATACGCTTTCCGAGAACATATTGATGAGGTGTAATCCCCATCTGCTCCTTAAACAAGCAATGGAACTGACTTTCCCCAAGAAACACTCGTCCCGCTAACTGAGCCACACTGATTTTATGGCTAAGGTGCTGCTCGATGTAGCGATCAATCGCCTCCAAATCAAAGCGTGACTCTTTTCGGCTAGTCTCAAATGCCGAGATATGGCGCTGCATCAGTGCAATCACAGTGTCGTTGCACGCGCGACTTAACAGCAGATCATCCGGATGGTTTCGCATTTCCTGAACCAACATCTGTATCAGCTTCTGAATTTGACCGTCTAACTGAAAGTAGACATGGTCTCTCTCCAGATTATTGATTTTCTGCAGCATTTCAGGATCATCATTTGTCGGTTTTGGCATATTCAACACCAAAATATCCGATTGGTTAATAACGCCACCGAAAGCATGATCAGAGCATGCGGTTACCACACAACCTTGGCCAGGACCGACAAGATTACCTCGTCCACGCACTTCAAATTCGGCTTGTCCTTTTAAACCAATCACGATCTGTGTGTAAGAATGATCATGGCAATCCATATAAGACGGAAGTGTGATCAGTTCTGCTGGCTTAGGCAGCATAATCTCTTGATATGGCAGGGCTTTGGGGTTATCTGAATCACTCATTTTAAACAGTCGTCTTTACACGGTCAGCTTACGTCTTGGCATCATATACCTTCCTTGTTGGGTTGCAACTTTTCCCCAACTCAATCGCACAAGATCAAAACAGCATGATCAAGTTCGTTTACATGATCATAGTTCCGGAACGATGATCATGCGAGGTTAACTTACGGTCAATGAGCAACCAATTTTATTAACAAAAACGGATAGATAGAAGCACCTTACGTATACATAACCAATAGATATAAAGATCCTTGTTACCGAACAATCCGTTATTTGGTAGAACACTGCGGTTCAAAATAGATAAATCGCCTCATAAACAGATCAAAGCCACCTCTTGAAATCAACATAGAGGGATTTCCCCCCTTACTAATATGCTTCTGATTCAATACATTAGTCCTCGAGCTTTAAGATGCATACGATCTAAAGCTCTCGGTATCTCATTGATACCTCTAACTTACTTAGCAGACCCTCGCTAGGTAATTTAGAACCTCTTCTACACGTCGACAAGATTATATCTTGTGTTGCCAGCCCGTCTTCAGGCTGGCTTTTTTTTCGCTTCTCAACAATGAAAACAATGGCATAAGCTGATATTATAGCTTTCGTCTCACTGTCCCTCTCATATGACTTAGGCGCCGTTCTCCCTCTCGATGATGAACGCCAACTAAATTACAACTGAGTTGTAGGAAGCATGATCAAGGACGATACGAGTTGTAAGCCGAACATCAGGCGGACATCCGTGAGCGCACATATCTGTAATGAAACAGACCATTTTCCCAATTAAATTCTTCGTTCAATTTCGTTGTTGTTTATCACTGTGTGACGAAAATATCGAACACCATGAACTTAATTGGATTGAGCGCCAATCAACGAACGTGTTCTAGCAACGTGACTGCCTACTTGGCAATGTCAATATTAACAACGCAACACGGACGTCTCTGTATTGGTAAAAGCAGTATGTAGTGAGTCCTTTTGTGAATATTTCAGTCGATACCATAGAACAATCCCTCCTTAAACAGCTTCCAGGTTGTTGGGGATGCAAAGATAAAGATTCGGTATTCCGCTACGTAAATCAGGAATACGCAGAACTGTTGGGACACACGTCGCCCGAGGAGTGCGTCGGTAAAACTGATTTTGAGATGGCAAGTCCAACCACTGAATGTGCACAAGAATTTCAACGCCAAGATAAACACGTCATCGAAACTGGTGAGTCACTCAAAATTCTTGATATCCACCCTTATCCAGATGGCCGCTGGCGAGCGCATATCTTTACTAAAACACCGTGGCGAGATGACAATGGTAACATCGTAGGGACCATTTTCTACGGAAGAGAGCTCACCGACACCGCCGTGATTGAAGTTGGGTATTGGGTTTGTCGTGCAATCAGCACCAACCCTAATCAGCAATCCATCTTTCGTTTCTCTGATTTACAACCAAAACCTGAGAAGCTCACATGTCGCGAGCAAGAAACGCTTTTCCTCTTGCTCTACGGCAAGAAGCCACAATTCATCTCTCAGGTCATGGGCATATCAACAAAAACCGTTGAAGGTCACGTCGCACGCTTACGTAATAAGTTTGCAGCGAACAGCAAGAACGAACTAATAGATAAAGCAATGGAAGCTGGCTACGGCTCTGTTGTACCCAAAACTCTGCTTAAGCATCAATTATCGGTAGTGTTGAATGGAGAGCGATAATTCACGCCACTTTCCACCTACAAAAACACCGCCCAAGTGGGCGGTGTTCGTTTATTCATGAGGCAAGAGAGTTTATGGCGCAAGACGGTCAATGTCCCAACTTCCATCATGTTGGGAGAAAAGAAAGCGGTCATGAAGACGGTGTTCACCACCCTGCCAAAACTCAATACTCTGTGGTTTTACGCGAAAACCACCCCAAAAGGTTGGAACCGGTATTTCACCCTTAGCAAATTTCTGTTTTAGCTCTAAAAACTTACCTTCTAATACGCCTCGAGCAGAAATACGGCTACTTTGCTTGCTCGCGATTGCGGCTAATTGGCTCTCTTTTGGACGAGAAGTAAAGTATTTCATATTTTCTACTGCGGTGAGCTTTTCCGCCACACCAGTAATATGAACCTGGCGCTCTAACGGATGCCAAGGGAAGTGCAAACTAATATTGCAGTTATGCTCAAGCTGCTGGGCCTTGCGACTGCCTAGGTTGGTGTAAAATACAAAGCCATTTTTGTCGACGTTTTTCAATAGAACAATGCGTTGAAACGGCATGCCATTTTCATCAACCGTTGCAACTGTCATCGCAGTCGGATCCGTTAAACCCGCTTCAACTGCTTGCTCTAGCCACAGATTAAATTGATCAATAGGATCAGCTTTCAAATCTTTACGACGTAGCCCACCTTTGGTGTACTCACGACGAATATCAGCAAGTTCCATCTTTACTCCTTCACTCGTTTTTGTCGATTGTGCTCCCGATACTGAGGAAATACAAGGACATCATTGTGCTTGTTATCGTTGCCGCTCACAGCATCACAGTGTGTCATTTGATACCATGACACAAAAAACCAGTGAGCTGATCGTGAACTTACTCAACCCTAAAGCCCTACGCCATTTTCTATTGCTACTGTGTGCCGTTGGCATTTCAGGGCTTGCGCTTACTCATCATTACGCAACTCAATACCAACATGATCAGTGGCAACAAAAGCTAGAGAGACAAGCAGCGCAAGTGTCGCAAGAAGTCGACTACGAGCTGGCAAAGTTTGAACAGATACCAAACCTATTAAGTCACGATCCGAGATTACTCAAAGCAGTAGAACGCGGAGCGCCCTCTCACGAGCTCAACCTATTGTTAGCAGATTGGTTGAAACAAAGTTTGGCCGATACGATTTACGTTCATGACCGCACAGGGTTGGTCATTGCCTCAAGTAACTTTCAGCAAGAAGATACGTTTGTTGGTTCCAGCTTTAGCTATCGTCCCTATTTTAAAAATGCGCGACGCGGTGAACCTGCTCAATATGTCGGGTTAGGCGTTCGTTCAAATAAACGTGGGTACTTCTTCTCATCTCCGCTTTGGGTAAATGATGAGGTCGTTGGCGTGATCACGGTAAAAGTGAATTTGGAGCAGTTGGAACAGCGTCTTTCGCAAACCACGACGGACGTACTCATCACGGATAAACACAATGTCGTGTTTATGAGCAATTTGCCTAACTGGCGCTATCGTGCACTTTTCCCGCTGTCACCGAGTGCGATAAACGAGCTTACCGAAACGCGTCAGTATGGCGATACCTTACCAGAGTATTTTGGTGAGCTTACCGCGCAAACTGGCGTCAGCGAGTTTGCTGATAATCAATTGCTCCTCTCACCCAATTACCTCGCATACGCGACACATTTATTGGATAAAGGATTTCGCGTCGTTGCCTTGATAAACCACAATACCGTCCTTGCCGCCGTTTTACAGGCTGATATCGTCTTCCTGATTCTATATGCGCTCATTGCGCTGATTGCGTTGGCGTGGTTCCAAACACTCGTGAACAAGGCACGCCTAGCCGACCTTAATGTGAGCCTAGAAGAAAAAGTGGTGCAACGAACCTTAGTGTTGAGTGAGGCCAACCAAAAGCTACAACAGACCATCCGCCAATATGAGCAAAGCCAACAAGAGCTTAAACAAACACAACAAGAGTTGACCCAAGCCGCGAAATTGGCATTGTTGGGAGAACTTTCTGCCAGTATTAATCATGAGATAAATCAGCCACTTTCCGCACTAAGAACCTATACCGAAAACTCGCAGCGTTTGTTGGCAATGGAAAAATACCCAATGGTCGCCGACAACTTGGGCAAAATGCTGACACTCAATGACACCATTTCGGAAGTGATCGCTCGCTTAAAAGTCTTTACTCGGAAAGCCACGCACGATTCACACAATGAAATCGCGGTACTGCACGACGCAGTACATACTGCCACCAGCATTTTGAGCAACAAACTCATTAAACAAGGGGTGACATTAAAAGTCCCAGCCATCGATTATAATGTGAAGCTAGCAATTCACAGCGTTGAGTTAGAGCAAGTTCTGATCAATCTCTTCCACAACGCTGCACAAGCGATGGAAAACTACTGCATTGATCCGCAAATATCTATTGCCGTTCAGTGTTATGATGACAGCTGTGACATTCTTGTTTCCGACAACGGGCCCGGCATGTCGGACGAAGCCCTAGCAAAAGTCTTTGACCCATTTTTTACGACTAAGCCAGAGGGCTTAGGATTAGGTTTGACCATCTCCAAACGCATTTTAGAAAGCTATCACGGTTCACTCAGTGCTTATAAACATCAGAACACGGAACAACAAGCAGGAGGCATGACCTTTATCGTGACACTGCCAATCGCTATCCAAAACCAACGCAACCCAGAA
Source organism: Vibrio sp. Y10_XG_PY6 (assembly GCF_024181795.1). Taxonomy (NCBI): domain Bacteria; kingdom Pseudomonadati; phylum Pseudomonadota; class Gammaproteobacteria; order Vibrionales; family Vibrionaceae; genus Vibrio; species Vibrio sp. Y10_XG_PY6. The sequence goes on along the minus strand of NZ_JAMZAQ010000001.1, from coordinate 143,788 downwards.
GTGGAAAACAACCATGAATAATCCCGTTTTCTTTGTTGATGATGAACCACATATTCGTGATGCCGTCGCTCAAGCACTGCTTATTGAAGGGATAGACGTCACCTGCTTACCAAACGCCGTGGAAGCCTTACGCATTATCGACCCAAATACGCCAGCGATCATCATTACCGATATCCATATGCCTGTGATGGATGGATTGGAGTTCATGCGAACGTTGCGAAGCAAAAACGATCACTTTCAATTTATCGTACTTACCGGACATGGAGATGTGAAAACCGCGGTGGATGCCATGAAAAGCGGCGCGTACGACTTTCTCGAAAAGCCTTTTTCAACGGAACAACTTATGAAGTCGCTCAATAATGCTGGCGATAAGTTGAATCTATTGCAGGAAAACATCTGGCTTAAGAAAGAGCTCGACATGCAAACTCATGTTGGTCCGAAAATGATTGGTCACAGTAAAGCCATGGTGAGCATTCGTCGCGCTTTGATCAGCACACCAACGAACCAGCCGATCATTTTTGTTGGTCAAGATGGCACAGGTCGCCGGCTCGCCGCACAATTTGCCCACGACATACATGCAACGCCAGACAGCGAGTTAATCGCCGCTTCTGGTGAGGATCTCTATGAGCTTTCATTAGAAGCCCTCGATAAAGCCATACATCGCTTGATTGAAGGAAAAAGCCATTGCAGCTTGTACTTACATAGTGCTGATCATGTGTCACATGAACAATGGCGATGCTTATTTAACCACCCGAAACTTGAGCGTGTTTTTGGTGCGACAACCCAAGTCGATCCGTCTATCAAAGCCCTGGCTACTCTAATTCACTTGCCGACACTCGATGAAAGAAAGGAAGATATAGGGCCTTTATATAAGCACTTTGTACGCCACGCAGCGAGCCGTTATCAGCTTCAACCGCCACACATTAGCTTAGAAGAAGTCAAACATCTGACCGATTTAGAATGGCCAGAGAATATTAAGCAGCTGCGCCAATTTGCAGAACTTCGCGCACTCAAACCAGATACCTTCCGAATGGAAGATTGGAACAGTGAAAAAAGTATCGAAATTCAGAGTATGACTCAGCGCACAGAATACTTTGAATATTGCTTATTATTCGATGCACTACAAAGACACCGAGGCAGACTCAAAGAGGTTCAACTAGAATTACAGGTATCACGCAAAACCTTGTACGACAAACTAAAAAAACATCAGTTGGATAAAACCAAGTTCAAGGCGCAATAGCCATACTCTGACGATATCTTCACTTTTCTTTTGCTAGAGAAGCATTGAAAACGCTCATTCGGAGAGAGAATGGTCTTCGTCTCATATTTTTATTCGCCGAGCATACTGACATGATCGGTTAATAATAATAAGATCAAAAAGATAATCAGCATTTATATAAGCAGGGACTGTGATGAGCCGAGATAACTACAACAAACTCAACAATGAAGAGTTGGATTTTGTTGACGACAAAACTGCAGCATTGCTCCTCAACACCCCCAATAGCGCACGTTTGATGCTCTGGGTGATGGTGTTGTTTTTTATTGCTGCAATAGGCTGGGCATCTTGGGCTGAAATAGACCAGGTCACTGTTGGTCAGGGAAAAGTCATTCCCTCTTCACAGATTCAAGTTGTCCAAAACTTAGAAGGTGGCTTAGTCAAAGAAATTTTAGTCAAAGAAGGTCAGTTGGTTGAAAAAGGTCAGCAGTTACTTCTTATCGATGACACTCGCTTTCGCTCTGATTTTCGTGAGCGTGAACAACAAGTTGCCAACCTAACTGCGTCTGTGCTGCAACTCTCAGCTTCAATCAACAGTGTTGCCGTGAATCGTGATTTTGAAACGGAAAACTGGCGTCAAAGCGTAGTACTCGATTATGGCAAACTGACCTTTCCACCAACTTTAGAAGAAACTCAACCGAAACTCACTCAGCGCCAGAAAGCTGAATACCGCGAAGATTTAGACAATTTACGCAACCAACTTTCGGTGATTGACCAACAAGTTCAGCAAAAGCAGCAGGACTTAGTAGAGATTGAAGCGCGAGTAAGGAACTTACGTCAAAGCTATCAATATGCGAAGAAAGAATTAGACATCACCAAACCGTTGGCTGATGAAGGTGTTGTGCCTCGTATTGAATTACTCAAGTTACAACGCCAAGTCAACGACACCCGCCGCGAAATGACTTCCAGTGAGCTCAAAATCCCGGTATTAAAATCAGCGATTCGAGAATCCATGCTTAATCGTATTGATGTTGCGCTCAAATTCCGTTCAGAACAGCAAGAAAAGCTCAACAGCGCCCAAGACCAGTTATCTGCCTTGGTTGAATCAGCAGTGGGTTTAGAAGATAGAGTCAATCGAACCGTTGTGAACTCGCCAGTCACAGGCAAAATCAAAACGCTGAACATCAACACCGTTGGGGGAGTTATCCAGCCAGGCATGGATATCGTCGAAATTGTACCAACTGAAGATACGTTATTAGTAGAAGCGAAAATTGCGCCAAAAGACATTGCATTTTTGCGCCCAGACCTACACGCCATCGTGAAGTTTACGGCTTACGACTTCACTAAATACGGCGGCTTAGAAGGTGAGTTGGAGCACATCAGCGCAGATACAACCCAAGATGAAGAAGGAAATAGCTTTTACATCGTTCGTGTCCGCACCGATAAAACGAATTTTGGTCAAGATGCAGATTTACCAATCATTCCAGGAATGACGGCATCGGTCGATATCATCACAGGGAAGCGAACCGTTTTGGAATATCTACTTAAACCGATTTTAAGTGCCAAAACGAACGCCTTGAAGGAGTAAATCACACCAAGGTACTCACAACGGCGAGTATTGAGCGATAAGTGATTAAATAAAAAGCACTTGTTTCTCACTGACGAACCCTTTAGAAGAGTATACTTGTGATATGAGTCGAATATGCGATCCAATTTGAAGCGTAAAGTTACATTATTAATCAGTTTAAGTTGTTTTTCGTTCCAAATTGGTGCGTTAAGCAGTAAAGAACAACAATGGGTCAATACGGTCACAGCGGTGTACGGCGAACGTGCGGGATTGCGCGTAAATACATGGCGAAAAAACCTCGACTTATTTAAACAATTAGAGACACATGAACAGCTCGCTGGCGTCAACGACTTTTTTAACCAGCTGTATTTTGTTGACGACATAAAACTGTGGGGAAAGACAGATTATTGGGCTACGCCACTCGAATTTTTAGGGAGTAATGCAGGGGATTGTGAGGATTTCACCATCGCCAAGTACTTCTCGTTACTCGAGCTAGGAATACCAGATTCTAAGATGCGTTTGATCTACGTAAAAGCCATCGAACTGAATCAGTTTCACATGGTATTAGCTTACTACCCAACCCCAAGCTCTGAGCCGCTCATTCTCGACAATATCAATCCTGATATTGTCCGAGCCTCTAAACGTAGCGACTTGCTACCGATATACAGTTTTAATGGTACAAACCTGTGGTTGATGAAGTCTTCTGCTAGCACTGGAGAGCTGGCAGGGAAAGCATCACGGTTGAGCCTTTGGAATGACTTACGCTCGCGCGAACGTAAGTTGCAGTTAAATAAACCTAAAATTAACTATGACGAGTGAGAAACATGACCCTATATAAGAAGCTTGTAGTGGGAATGGTTACGGTCTTTATACTCTTGTTGGCATCAGTATTCGTAATCCAATTCAACACGACTCGAGACAGCTTGGAACAACAGCAACGTTCAGAGGTCAACAACACCATTAACACCGTAGGTTTGGCATTGGCTCCTTACCTTAAAGACAAAGATAAAGTCGCGGTAGAATCCGTGATTAATGCTCTGTTTGACGGCAGCACCTATTCGGTTGTTCGCCTTACCGCTTTAGATTCTGACTACCAAATCGTGCGCACTTACCCGGTTAAACCAAGTACGGTGCCACAATGGTTTATCGACATGAATCTATTCAAAGCCATTCACGATAAGCGCGTAGTAACCAGTGGTTGGATGCAACTTGCTGAAGTGGAAATCATTAGCCACCCAGGAGCAGCTTACGAGCAGCTCTGGCAAGGCTTTATTGGTTTGTTATCTGCATTCAGTGTCATTTTCCTGGCTGGTTTAATTGCGATTTCGTACATCCTCCGTCGCTCACTAAAACCATTAGCGGCCATCGTGAAGAAAATGCATGAAATCGCTAATAACCAATTTGGTGAACCACTTGCTCGTCCAAGAACTAAAGATCTGATCGCGGTGGTAGATGGCATTAACATGATGTCTGCTCAAATTGAGCTGTCATTCAAAGAGCAAGCGAAAGAGGCACAACGACTGCGTGCTCAAGCTTACCTCGACCCTATCTCCAAACTGGGTAATCGCTCGTTCTACATCAACCAAATAGACCAATGGCTTGCAGAGCAAACGCAAGGGGGTATCGCGCTACTCCATGCAGAATACATTGGTGACATTTATGAGACAAAAGACTACCAACGCGCCGATGCCCACGTAAAAGAGCTGTCTCAACGTCTGAAAAACACCATTGATGTGCCGGGAGCTACCATTGCACGCCTGTCTAGTGATGAATTTGGTCTGCTTTTCCCACACATGGATGAAAGCGAACTACGCATTTTGGCGGACAGCATCGTGAACTGCGTTAACGGGTTGAACACTGATCCAACAGGTCTAGCCAAACCAAAAGCAGCCTTAGGTGTTGCGCATAGTAAAGACCAAAAAACGCGCTCTGAAATCTTATCTATGGTGGATAATGCGCTCTCGAAAGCCAAAGCTCAACCAGACAAAGCTTACGGCTTTATCGGCAGTGACACACCTTCTAACTTAATGGGTAAACAGCAGTGGAAAGCGCTGGTTGAAGAAGCGATTCATAGCGATTGGGTTAAATTCCGCTTCCAAGCAGCGAAGAACACTTGGGGTAAAGTGTTCCATAACGAAGTGTTCTCAAGCATCGAAAAAGAGGGCGAAACGTTCCGTGCCAACCAATATTTATTCGCACTAGAGCAGTTAGACGCCACCAATATTTTCGACCAATACGTTATTGAGTCGATGATTAAGATGCTAGAAAGTGGCGAGCTAACCGATCCTGTCGCGATCAATATTGCGCAAAGCAGCTTGTCTCAGCCATCGTTCATTCGCTGGACCACCAGCATGTTGGAAAAACACGCAAAAGTGGCCTCTAAGCTACACTTTGAAATTCCAGAGGAGTGTTTTATTGATCAGCCTCACCACACGGCGCTGTTATGTAATGCCATTCGCCAATCTGGGGCTGAGTTTGGCGTAGATAACTATGGACGTAACTTCCAGTCATTGGAGTACATCCAAGAGTTCCGCCCTAACTATGTGAAGCTCGATTACCTATTCACACACAACTTACACGACGAAAAACAGAAATTCACGCTAACGTCGATTTCTCGTACTGCTCATAACCTAGGCATTACGACTATCGCGTCGCGTATTGAAACTCAAATCCAGTTGGACTTTCTCACCGAGCATTTTGTTGAGGTATTCCAAGGATTCATCGTCGACAAGGAATAAAAAGGTTTACCACAGATGAAAGACCCTTTACTGAATTCGCTCATCTACGTTAGCCGTTACTATGGGTTAGCTAACTCGCCAGAAGCGCTGGTCAATGGCCTTCCGCTTTCAGACGGCAAGCTAACTCCATTTTTGCTACCAAGAGCAGCGGAAAGGGCCGGATTGGTTGCCAAGGAAAACCGTGCAGAGCTGGAGAACATCTCCAGCCTGATTCTGCCGGCAATCTTAGTTCTTAAAGGCGGTGACTCATGCGTTCTCAACAGCATTAACGCGGAGACACGCGAAGCCGAAGTCACCACCTTAGAAAGTGGAATGGTGCCAATCTCCATTCCATTAGAAGACCTACTTGAGCAGTACACTGGTCGCTACTTTTTAGTTAAAAAGCAATTCCGTTTCGATGAACGCTCTCCCGAGGTGCTCAAAACCAACGAAGGTCACTGGTTTTGGTCAACCTTGTGGCAGTCAAAACGTATCTACCGCGATGTTTTAATCGCCTCACTTCTCATCAACCTCTTTGCCGTTGCCGCCCCTCTGTTCACTCGTTTGGTGTACGACAAAGTGGTACCGAATCTCGCGTTTGAAACCTTATGGGTATTGGCAAGCGGCATCTTTGTTGTCTTTCTATTCGATTTCATACTCAAATCGTTGAGAAACTACTTTATTGATGTCGCAGGAAAGAAGTCTGACATTCTGATTTCCTCCAAACTGTTCAGCAAAGTGATGGGCATCCGAATGGAGTCCAAGCCGCCTTCGGTCGGCGCATTCGCTCGCCATCTTCAAGAGTTTGAGTCTATTCGAGAATTCTTCACGTCTGCAACCGTCAGTGCCCTAATTGACCTGCCTTTTGCCATTCTGTTCTTGGTGATTATATGGCTAATGGCTGGCGATCTTGTGTATGTTCCAATGGTCGGCGTGGTCATTTTGATTGTTCATTCACTACTGATTCAAGGACCGCTACGTCGCTCTATAGAGGAGGGGTCACGCTTAGCATCGCAAAAATACGCCAACTTAATTGAGAGTCTAGCGGGGCTAGAAACCGTAAAAATGCTCAGCGCGCAAAGCCAATTCCAATACCGTTGGGAAGAAGCGGTGGCGCACATGGCGAACTGGAACATCAAAAGCCGCCGCATTACCGACAGCATCCAGAACGCGGCTGGCTTCGTACAGCAAAGTAGTAACGTTGGGATGATCATTCTCGGTGTTTATCTGATTGCAGAAGGCGAACTCACCATGGGTGGCTTAATTGCCGCAACCATGTTGAGTGGTCGCGCCATAGGGCCTTTGGTTCAGTTGTCTTTGCTCTCAACGCGCTACAACCAGGCGAAGTCTTCTATGACGATTATCAATCAAGTCATGGAAATGCCGGATGAGCAAGAAGAAGGGAAACGCTACATCCATCGCCCAATAATCCAAGGTAAGATTGAAATTGATCGCGTAACGTTTCATTACCCAGACTCTCCTGTCGCGTCTATACGTAACATTTCTCTCACGATAAATCCTGGTGAAAAAGTCGCGATAATCGGTCGGATTGGTTCGGGTAAGACAACGTTAGAGCGCTTGATTATGGGCTTGTATAAGCCAACAGAGGGGCACGTACGTATCGATGATACTGATATTGCACAGCTTCATCACGTTGATGTTCGACGTAACATCGGCTGTGTGCCTCAAGATTCGAATCTATTCTTCGGTTCGATTCGCGACAATATTACCTTAGGTCGTCCACTAACCGATGACCGAGACGTGCTTGATGCAGCAAACCGTGCAGGCGTGACCGCATTTACACAATCGGATCCAGCTGGTTTAGAACGTCAAGTAGGTGAAGGTGGTGCGATGCTTTCTGGTGGTCAACGTCAAGCCGTCACGATCGCTCGTGCATTTTTGGGCCGTCCTCCCGTCCTACTCATGGATGAACCGACCAGCGCGATGGATAACCGCTCTGAAATGCATATTAAGCACCAGCTATCTCAGCTCAAACCGAGCGAAACATTGATACTGATTACGCATAAAACGTCGATGCTCGACATTGTTGATCGAGTGATTGTGATGGAGAAAGGCAGCATCATTGCTGATGGTCCTAAAGCGCAAGTGCTGAATGACTTGAAGCAAGGCAAAGTACGTGCGGTTAGCTAACCGAAATTAGCATTTACAAAAGAGAAAGGCCCCGTTTACACTCATGTTTAACGGGGCTTATTTTATTGAGAATCCAAGATAGTTAAGCTCTTCAAGCGCTATCCAAACGAGCACTAGCCCCACAATCACGACCAACATCATAATCGCCTTTTCATCTTCTTCCATTTGATAGATATCCTAGCAAGCCATTTCACTCAACACGTCTTAGGTTATCAGGACAAAAATCATATTCAGCACGTTTATACGCTCCTAGCCTCATACAATACCGGATATGAGATACAGCTCAAACATTAAACACTTTAAAACCGCATCAACTTTGGTTGAATATATGCGGTGAGCGCAAACAGAAGCAAAGCTCTGCACACTATAGATAAAACTCTACAACTCTCCGTAGGTTCTAGGGAGAAATTCCTAGGTAGAGAGACGAAAAATGGAGAGAGAAAATTTGTGATTACTTACATCAGAAAATCAGCTATAACAGCGGTTTTCTTAATATCGTCGAGTTGAAGAAATGAATGATTGGATCCATCTAGATCAAGTGAGCCAGTATTTCACCGCTGGCTCTCTCGGGTACAAAGTCTTAATGGGCATTATTGTCCTGATTGCTTATCGCATTCTGAAGAGAATCGTCAATCGAGCCATTTTAAACTTAGCGACCTCAAAAGGTGTAAAAAAGGCCCGCCTGAGTTTTATTCAGCGTTGTTTTAACGTCGTGCTTTTATTTTTAACCGCGTCTGTTTTTGCCATTATCACCGGGATTGGCTATGGCGATGTGTCATTGTTCCTATCGTCCATTTTCGCCGTATTGGGTGTGGCGTTTATTGCGCAATGGTCAATTCTGAGCAACATCACTGCCAGCTTTTTGATCTTTTTTGTCTTCCCATACCGAGTGGGCGATCGCATTAAAGTCGTAGACAAAGACGAAGACATCAGCGGCGAGATTCAAGAAATCAGTATGTTTCACGTGTTAATTAAGCACGATAACGGTAACTTGATCACTTACCCAAACAACCAGATTTTGCAAAAAGCAGTGCTAAAGCTGGCGAAAAACAAGCCAGAGCCAAGTAAAGCAAAATCTCGGATTTATACTCGCAGAAAGAAATAACCCACTAAAAAGCCGATGTATCTACATCGGCTTTTTAATATCACTTGGTAGTCACAAATAACCCAAAGTTAATGGAGAACAACAGTGAAGAGACAAAACGTATAAGCTGAAGGTCACCACTGTATTCTTTCATGATAAAAACATGACACATCGCCGAAACCAAAAGCGCCACTTTAACCAAAGGAAGCTTCTTATTTACGAACCTTAAATAAATACAAAAAATAGAGATGGTGCAAGCAAAGAAAAAATCGTCACTAGTTCCATCTTCCTTAAAATACAAGGACATGGTTTTAGTTAAGCTTATATTTTTAGCTTCATTATGAGCCACCCACTAATATTTAGCGAGATAAGGGCAGAAAAGAGGTAAAAAACAAGACTGACCGAAACAAAAAGTAGTGCATGCACTTTTTCTTCTAAGCTCTCTGGATGAACATTCATATCCACATCAAACACCCCCGCTATAAAGTGTGCAAATACCGTGGAAGAGGCTGTAGAAAGGCCTCCTACCATAATGATAATAATCCCTCGCCTTAAGAAACGATGAAATGTACTTTTCCCGCCTTGGATCAGGTCTGAGTTTACATATTTTAATCTATTTTTCCGCCTATTAATCATCACTAGTATCGGTACCTTTATCATTGTTTCCAAGAGAGTTTTCTACATTTTTAAGATCTTCCTTTAACGCTTTTATACACGATATTCATCGTCGTTGCATTCACTGTAGTTATGCCGTCGGCTTACCCTATAAGAAAGCTCTTTAGATACCAATTCGTACTTTATCTATCTCAAATCTCTTCTTGACCTCAACTTAGCTTGAGGTTTTAGCCTTAGTCGCACGATTAAAAATCAACAATGAAAAAAGGAACCATTGTGTCCAAAATTGCGATTATTTATTTCTCTAAAACCGACGTTACTGGTCAGCTTGCTCGCGCGATTGCCGCAGGCGTTGAACAACAAGGCATTAAGCAGCAAGATGAATGTGAAATCCTCTCTCACCGAATTGAAGGCAGTGAGATTATTGAGGGACGTTTTGTGAACCCTAAACTAATGGATGAACTTGCTGAGTGTGATGCGATTATCTTTGGCTCACCGACCTATATGGGCGGTGTAGCAGCGCAGTTTAAAGCATTTGCAGATGCAAGCAGTGAATCTTGGTATTACCAAAAATGGGCGAGCAAAATCGCGGCTGGCTTTACCAGTGGTGGGGCAATGAATGGCGACCAATCTTGCACATTACAATATCTACAAACGCTCGCTAACCAACACGGCATGATGTGGGTCGGGTTGGATAAGATCAGCAATTCTGGGGAGCAAAACCTGAATCGTTATGGTGTACAAGGTGGTATTGTTGCACAAGGTGGTGAAGGTGGTCAGTTGCATGCTTCTGATGTTGCAACGGCGGAGTATCTTGGCAAACGAGTCGCAATGCTAGTGGACAAGCTCTCCGCTCGCTAACAATAAACAGAAGCCCCGTAAGACACATCTTCGGGGCTTCTGTTTATCGCTTGTTTTGAGCGCTACTTCTTGATGTAGAGATCTTTCGAGTAGATGCGCCCTTCTACGTTATTCTTTGCAAAGCCACCCACGGTTGGACGAACCAAACGTGCTTGCATGTAGTAATAGATTGGCGCGATAGGCATATCTGTCGCCAGCAACTGTTCAGCTTGATCGTAAAATCCTTGGCGCGCTTTCTCATTAGTTGCAGCCAATGCACTGTTCATCGCGTTGTCGTACGCTGCATTGCTGTAACGTGCAAAGTTACCCGAAGAACCTGAGCGAAGTAAGCTCAGGAAAGTAGACGCTTCATTGTAATCACCGCACCAGGAAGCACGCATCACATCGAAATTGCCTTGTTTACGCGCCACTAAGTACGACTTCCACTCTTGGTTTTCTAACTCCACGTTTGCACCGAGATTTTTTTGTAGCATCGACGCTATCGCAACCGCGATCGATTTGTTTGCCTCACTGGTGTTGTACAGCAATTTAAAATCGAGCGGCTTGTCTTTGCTGTAACCCGCTTCTTTTAACAACTGACGCGCTTTCTCGTCACGTTGTTGCTGACTCCACTTACTGTATTCAGGCGGCGTCGCATCAAACCCGGCGGTGTACTGATGCGCAAAGGTATAAGCAGGAAGGTTGCCCACTTGCGTGACACCATTCGTAATCACATCACGCATGATGGAGTACGACACCGCTTGACGCACTCGCGCATCATCAAATGGCGGACGAGTGGTATTGAACGCGTAGTAATACGTGCACAGTAATGGCACCACCGTGTAAGCCTGCTTGTAATCTTGTTTAAGCTTCTGCGCCATATGAGTCGGCACATCTGACGTGATATCCAGCTCTCCTGCCGCATAACGATTGATCGACGCGTTTTGGTTTTCAAACGGAATGTAAGTCACTCTGTTTAAATGCGTATCTGCGCTGTCCCAGTAACTTGGATTCTTAACCAGTTCAATGCGCTCATTCACGACCCACTTATCCAATGTGAATGAACCATTGCCAACAAATTGGTCTGGATCGCTCCACGGCTTGTCGCGGTTTTCCACTGTCGCTTGATGCACTGGCATCATGGACGTGTGCCCAGTCATGGCAACAAAGTACGGCACTTGACTGTCCAACTCAAAACGTAGGGTGTATTTATCTACCGCCTTGATACCGAGCTCGTCCAAAGGCTTTTTGCCCTCTGCTACATCGGTGATGTTTTTGATCTTGGTGAGTTTGAGATACCAAACATTTGGAGAAGCAGTTTTCGGATCTACCGCTCGGCGCAGTGAATAGACAAAATCATCCGCCGTCACAGGCTCGCCATTCGACCATTTTGCGTCTTTGCGTAAGTGAAAAACAAAGGTTTGGTTGTCCTTGGTTTCCCATGATTCTGCCACACCGGGAATGATATTTCCGTCACGATCTTGAATCACAAGCCCTTCAAATAAGTCACGAATCACATGCATTTCTGGCAGACCTTCGGCTTTCGCTGGGTCAAGCGTCGCCGCCTCTGCGTCATTCGCACGTACTAAATGCTGTTCTGCGGCAAGTTGAATGCCTTTAGGTAAGGTCTCCGCAGCAACCGATGTAGCAAGAAAAGGGGTGAATAAAGAGGAAATCAGCAACGCCGTTGAATGTTTTTTAAAATCCATATCGTTTTTCGTTCTCCTAACGCGTCTTGTGAAGCAAGTGCCACAATTAACATTTCTACCGTTGACGAGTTTAAACGGTTCGGTTTAGCTAGGTTTAATTAGCTTAGATATTGATACTACTTCATCAATCAGGAGATTACGGTGAGTCTAATTCCAAGAACGGAAAGAGCGGCATTTTTAATTCGGCCAACAATATACGGTCAATCCGTGCTTGGTGCGCCATTACTGTATTTTCCGGCACAAGTCGAAAGTGCTTCGCGAGGTTTGATTTTAGCAGGCACTCACGGGGATGAGACGGCCTCGATTGCAGGTTTGTCCTGCGCGCTAAGAAGCTTGCCTGCTGAAAACTTACGACATGATGTGATTCTATCACTGAATCCGGACGGCAACCAGCTAGGCACACGCGCAAATGCAAACCAAGTGGACCTCAATCGCGCGTTTCCAACCCAAAATTGGACTGAGCATGGCACAGTGTATCGATGGAGTTCTCACACACCCGTTCGAGACGTAAAAGTGAAAACTGGCACTAAAAACCAGCTAGAGCCAGAAGTTAGCGCATTAATTAACTTGATTGAACTGCGCAAGCCAAAGTTTGTGGTGTCGTTTCATGAACCGCTTGCGTTTGTAGATGATCCCAAACATTCCAACCTTGCCAAATGGCTCGGCGAGCAGTTTCAACTGCCAATCGTTGACGATGTCGACTACGAAACACCCGGCTCATTCGGCACTTGGTGTAGTGAACGTGATTTACCTTGCATCACGTTGGAGTTACCGGCAATTTCTGCCGATCTCACCATTGAAAAGCATCTCCCCGCCTTTATTGCTTTACTGATGCACGATCCGGATCTTTAGTTCGCTGTTGGTTAAGCGATCATGTGAGGATCTGTTTGATGTCGGTACTGATATCGCTGATCAACTGACGGGCACTGTCGTCTCTTTGCTGAACCAAGATGATAAACAGCAAATCGGTGATCACGTTTTGCGCGGTGCGTGAAGCAATGGATGAGCTGCGATGTTCCGTTTCATTGGCAATCGTATCAAACGTAATATCGGCAATACCGCGCAAGCGGCTTCTCCCAGGAGCAGATAACGCAATCACCTTCGCGCCCTGCTCTTTTGCCGCTTCTGCCGCGACGAGAATTTCTTTGCGCTCACCCGAAAACGAGATTGCGATCTGAACATCTTCTGGAGAGAGCGTGCGGGCAACAGCAATCTGCACGTGGCTGTCTTGTTCAGAAAGCGCCGTAATACCAAGTTTAAGCAGTTTAAAGCTTAAATCCTTCGCGGTCAGTGCAGAGCCCCCAATCCCGACCACTTGCACTCGACGCGCTTCACTCAACCATTTCACCGCTTGGTGACAAGCTTCATAAGACAGCGCATTGGTGGTTTGAAACATAGCATCTGTTTTTGCTTTCACCAGTTTCTGTGAAATAACCGCGATAGGATCATCTGCCAAAATATCACTGTGCAACGGTGTCGACTGCATCGCATGCTTACGGCCAATCTCTTCATTTAGAGCTAACTTAAACTCGCTGTAGCCTTTAAAGCCAATACGCTGAGTAAATTTCACAATGCTCGATTGACTCACTTTTACTTGCGCCGCAAGTTCTTGGCTAGTGAGCAGCGCCGCCTTTTCTGCGTTTTCAACAATCCAATCGCCGACCAAACGACCACTTTGCGAAAGCTGAGTACGCCTCGCGACTATCTTATTGATAACTGACACAACAAAAACCTCAAAAAATTTAAATAAATTATTCCAAAACAAAAATAATTGGAGTTTGATTTAACTCCATGATTATTCTAACCAAGCCAGTTTATATCGGATGTAATGGACGTATATTTTCTCTCATTATTCCAAATTTCTCCTGCACAAAGAATAACCTCAAGTGTGATTTTTATCACCAAAACAGAATATTTTATTCCATAGAATCGCCCTCAGATTGAACATTACGAAGAGTGTAAAACATGAAAATTGATTTAAGCCGATTGATGACAGAAAGCCGTAATCCAGCCAGTGCAGAGATTGATACGCTTTCGACCATCGAGATGCTACAAGTCATTAATGAAGAGGATCAAAAAGTCGCGCTCGCGGTCAAAGCAGTGCTACCACAAATTGCAAAGACGGTTGATGCAATTACTCAAGCGTTCGCCAATGGTGGCCGTTTGGTTTACATGGGAGCTGGCACATCAGGCCGCTTAGGAATCCTTGATGCGAGCGAGTGTCCTCCTACCTACGGCACGCATCCAGATATGGTGATTGGCTTAATTGCTGGTGGACACCAAGCGATTTTGAAAGCGGTAGAAAACGCCGAAGACGACGCGCAAATGGGTCAAGACGACTTAAAAGCGCTTCACCTCACCAAGCATGACGTGGTTGTAGGCATTGCAGCGAGTGGCCGTACACCTTATGTACTAGGTGGTTTGGAGTACGCTAAATCCATCGGAGCTACGACCGCATCTATCGCCTGTAATCCAGAATGTGCCATGGCAAAAGCGGCCGACATCGCGATTCTGCCGATTGTTGGCGCAGAAGTCGTTACTGGATCTTCTCGCATGAAAGCCGGCACCGCACAAAAACTGGTGTTAAACATGCTCACGACAGGCGCAATGATTCGTAGCGGTAAGGTATTTGGTAACTTAATGGTGGATGTAGAGGCCACCAACGCCAAGCTCATCCAACGCCAAACCAACATTGTTATAGAAGCAACTGGCGCATCAAAAGAAGAAGCAGAGCGAGCATTAAATGCCTGCGATCGCCACTGCAAAACTGCCATCTTAATGATTTTGGCCGATTTGGATGCCGAACAAGCCAAATCACGCCTCGCCGCGCACAACGGTTTTATTCGCGCAGCACTAAATAATAACTAAATAATCCGAGTTCTGAAGGATAGACCCTATGGCAAAAATAACTTCAAACACAGTATCGCAGTTGCTGTCCGCAGTGGGTGGCAGCAGCAACGTAAGCAAATGTGGTAACTGTATGACGCGTTTGCGTTTATCGCTCGCCAACAATGGTTTGGCTGACCAGTCTGTTATCAAGCAAATTCCCGGCGTAATGGGTGTGGTGGAAAGCGATGAGCAGTTTCAGATCATTCTCGGTCCCGGAAAAGCTCAACAAGCGGCTGAGATGATGAATCAATTGATCGACAGCTTAACCTCTGGTGACAGTGAAGAACCAGATATGCCGCAACAAGATCTTTCTGCCGTCGCGGCCGAGCAAAAAAAGCAGATGAAGAGCAAACAAACCAGTGCGGTTCAGCGTTTTTTAAGCAAGTTTGCTACCATCTTTACGCCGTTGATCCCTGGTTTTATTGCCGCTGGTTTGTTGCTAGGTTTTGCGACGTTATTGGAACAGATGTTTGTTCTCGACCAGACACCAAGCCAGTTTATGCTGGATTTGATCGCCTACATGAAAGTCTTTGGTAAGGGTCTGTTTGCTTTCTTAAGTATTCTGATTGGTTACAACGCGCAGCAAGCGTTTGGCGGCTCTGGTGTTAATGGTGCCATTCTCGCCTCTTTGTTTGTGCTGGGTTACAACCCAGAGGCTACATCCGGTATTTACTCTGGCATGAACGAGTTTTTCGGCTTTGCGATTGATCCGCGCGGCAACATTATCGGCGTACTTTTGGCGGCGATCATCGGTGCGCAAGTCGAGCGTAAGGTTCGTCAATACATGCCAGATGATCTGGACATGATCTTAACGTCCGTTATCACTCTGTTGATCATGGGTGCGGTAACCTTCTTGATCATCATGCCGATCGGCGGCGAGCTGTTTAAAGGGATGTCTTGGTTGTTCCTCAACTTGAACGATAACCCATTAGGCGCTGCAATCTTGGCAGGTTTGTTCTTAATTTCTGTGGTATTTGGCATCCACCAGGGTTTTGTTCCAGTGTACTTCGCATTGATGGAAGCACAGGGTTTTAACTCGCTGTTTCCTATCCTGGCGATGGCTGGTGGCGGTCAGGTTGGCGCGTCAATGGCGCTGTATTTCAAAGCCAAAAAAGACGCTCTACTGCGTACTCAAGTTAAAGGCGCTATTATTCCTGGTCTTCTAGGTATTGGCGAACCATTGATTTACGGCGTGACATTACCACGCGTAAAACCATTCGTTACCGCTTGTATTGGTGGCGCTGCGGGCGGCTTCTTTATCGGCTTAGTTTCTTACCTTGGCTTACCAGTTGGTCTTAATACGGTGTTTGGCCCATCCGGTATCGTGGCGATTCCTCTCATGACATCAGAAAATGGCATCTTCCCGGGCATGATGGTGTTTGTTGCTGGCCTGCTTATCTCTTACATCGTCGGCTTCCTCGCGACTTACTTCTTTGGCTGCAAAGACGTCGATTTAAGCTAAATCATTCTTCCCCTATAGGAATGGACTAGCTCGCGCCCTTGGCAAACAAGGGCGCACCCTCTCTCTACTTCACGACAATTTTTCTTATTCCGTTACTCGGAAGGGGCTTTGTCGTACCTAAAACAATAGAAATGAAAGGTCGTTAATCATGAAAAAGCACATTTTGACTCTACTTCTCCCTACATTGATGGCATCAAACGCAATGGCAGCGCAGCTGTATCAAGCGGAAGATGGGTCAGTTTTAAATATTTACTCTCGTCTTGGTTTCAATGTCACCAGTAAAAATGATGAGCACGGCGATGCAAATGGCGAGTTTGATGGCCGTATTGGTTTAAACGGTTCACAAACCATCAACGAGTACGCGTCGATCATCGGCCAAGCGCAATACCAAGTGGGTGCCGCTGAATACGCAAACCAAGTAAACGACAAACCGTCTCTGACCGCACGTTATGTATGGGCGGGTATTGATGCGAAAGATTATGGTCGCATTACTGGTGGTCGCGTGGCTTCTGGGTTGATTATGTTTACCGACATTGGTGATGTGTTCGCCTCTTCCGATGTTTCTATGGCGCGCCAAGCGAATAAAGTCGACAAAACCGCGACGCAAGTTTTCCGTCAAGATGGCACGCTGCAATATCAAAACAGCCTAGGTAATTTCGACTTTTCTGTCGCGTACATTTTAGGAAACAACACTTCTGAGCTCGACTACGGTTACAACGCTGCACTGCGTTATACGCTAGACATGGGGAATTTGGGTACCTTGGCGCCAGTGGTGGCGATGCAGAAAAATAAAGGTGATGCACGTGAAAGCAACGACACCGATTACACATTCTGGGGCGCAGGTACGCGTTACTACCTAGGTGATTTGATGTTGGGTGCGTTGTACTCGGAAGATGAACTTGAGGGCTATTACTCACAAACCAGTACCGACAAAGTGATGGAACTGACGGCGGTTTACAGTGTAAATGACAAATGGGCACTGCGTGCTGGTTATCGTTCTTTAGAAAACAGTGATGGTGACGAGCTAGAGCTGAAAGATACAACGCTAGAAGTGCAATACAAACTGACGCCTCGTTCTTCTATCTACACAAACTACGTTGATCGTAACGGCTCGCGTGGCTACAGCAATGGACAAGAAGTCTCGTTTGGCGGTGCGCACGCAGACGAAAGCTACTACCACTTAGGTCTGCGTTACGAGCTGTAAGCACGATACTTAATGTAAGTTAGCTGAATCCATGAGCTTCTTCTATGTCCGGTCAGCAGTTATTGCCTTTAATGCTGATTTGAAGAAGCTCACCCTCGCAATATGTTTTCTTCGTTACCTGTTTTGACCAACACACCGGCATCAGGAAAGCTGGTGACAGTGTTTTCGCATTCCTTTGCTTCCTCTATTGTTACTAAGTT
This sequence comes from Vibrio sp. Y10_XG_PY6, assembly GCF_024181795.1. Classification (NCBI taxonomy): domain Bacteria; kingdom Pseudomonadati; phylum Pseudomonadota; class Gammaproteobacteria; order Vibrionales; family Vibrionaceae; genus Vibrio; species Vibrio sp. Y10_XG_PY6. Next base: position 126,134 of record NZ_JAMZAQ010000001.1, on the reverse strand, counting down.
TGCTGTCGCTATTCGCCGACAGAATATATGTTCCTAAAGTGATCAATGAACGCTCGCGTTCTTCTTGGTAAGTGCTCACGTTTTGGGTAAAGCAGATAAAGCGGCAAAATCGCATCCGTTTGCCAATCTGGCAGCAAACTCACGAGTTGTTCTTTTTGTGCAGGTTCGAGTTCGGCCAGCGCAAATTCATCTAACATGGCAACACCACAACCAGCCAAAGTAGCATCCAACATGGACCGGACAAGATTAAAACTAAGCGTACTTTCTAACCCAATACTGCCCTGCTGCTGAGTTTGCTTATGCGTAAACGTCCATTTATCTAACACCAAGTCGCGACTTTTATAAAGGATGTGCTCTAAGTCACCAAGATTCTCTGGCGTACTTACATTTGGTTTATCAGCTAAATACGAGCGATGAGCGATTGGTTTACAGTGTAAAGTGCGTAGCTGATGGCCGACGTATCCCTCTGGAGGATTATCGGTAAAGTAGAATGCGATATCAAACCCAGCCTCAATCAAGTCGAGAGGTGTCTCTGTGAAGATCACTTCGACGCTCACTTGTGGATGTTGCAATCGAAACTCGATCAATGTTTGGCTGAGTAACGCGGCTCCAAAAGAAGCAGACGCCGCTATTCTCAATTTTCCCGATACGATCTCGTTTGCCATGACTTGTTCATTAATCTGCTCAGCGCCTTCGAGCAGTTGCTTTACCTGCTGATAAAACCGCAAACCATCGTAGGTCAAATTAAACTGGCGCGTAGTTCGCTGAATAAGCTGCACCGACAATATCTCTTCAAGCTGTTTAAGTTGCCGACTTACATGCGCATTCGAACAATTCAGTCGCTTTGCTGCGCCAGCAATACTTCGCTCCTCGCACAAAGCGACGTAAAGTGGTACGTAGCTGAGCCATTTTATTTCCATACAGTAATTCTGAATCTCTAAAATCAAACTACTGGAAATAATAGAAAGCCACTAAACTCTGTACAACCTAAATTTGAAAGGATGAGTTATGAGTGTTTTCGACACGTGGTTAAAAGGTCAAGTCATTAAAGATCACATCACTAATCCCAATATCATCGTTGGCGATTACAGCTATTACTCGGGCTTCTATCATCAAAAAAGCTTCGAAGAGCAAGCAGTACGCTACTTGTTGGGTGACCCCGTCACACTTCAAGAATGGCAAAGTAGAGAACCCGATAGCATCGACAAATTAATCATTGGCAAGTTTTGTTCCATCGCTTCTGGAGCCACCTTCATGATGGCAGGAAACCAAGGTCATCGCATTGACTGGATTTCGACCTTCCCCTTCTCTCCTGAAGAATTTGGAGAAGACGTACAAGACGGTTTCGAGCGTGCCGGAGACACGGTGGTGGGGAACGATGTTTGGATTGGCAGCGAGGCGATGATCATGCCCGGAGTAAACATCGGCGATGGAGCCGTCATCGGAGCACGCGCCGTAGTGACGAAAGATGTCCAACCTTATTCGGTGGTGGTTGGAAACAACCAAGTCGTACGTCAACGATTCAGCGATAAAGAGATTGAAATGCTACTCAATATCCAATGGTGGAACTGGCCAATAGAACACATTAAACAAGCAATGAAAGTAATGTGTAGCAGCCAAGTCGGTGCGCTTGCGGACTACTATCAAGAGCACATTGTCGATTTGTAGATAAACAAAAGCCCACACATCTTGTTGCGGCGTGTGGGCTCAGTGAGTAAGAAAGCTTAAACCGCAGCGACGTCCTCTTCTTCCAAGTTCGCCGAGACTTTAATTTCGTATTGATTGAAACGGAACGAACAACCGCCATGAGTACGCTTTGTCGTTACTTGCTCGTCGCCAAACTGCACCGTCACGCGAGTGAAGACACGCTCTTTGGCTTCGACAATATTTTCTTCTAACGCGACTTCAAAGTCATGTTCCGTTTGTTCTAGCTTTTGCTTTATCGCTTCAAGCTGCTCGTTGTTTTGTGTTTTCATCACATCAATCTGAGCTTGTTCTTCGTCGGTACGTTCGGCTTTAGGACGTTTCTTAAATTCGAGCTCTTTACGAATCACATCCATCGTTCCTTCTTGAGCGCGTTTGTATTGATCTTTGAGCTCTGCTAATCGCTCCTTAAATGCAGAATAGCGCGCGAACGCTTCTACCTTAGTGGCGGTGTCGCCTTCTACGCCCAATTGTAAGCACACCACTTTGTCACCGACTTTTGCATCTCCGCCGCTGAGCGTACCGTTCCTACCGTTCGCATCCAGCACCGTCAGATTGCGCCCACAAACAATATCGTTATTCATGCTGTGCACCGCCAACTCAATATCTTCGCCAGCTTGCAAATCACAATATTGGGCGTAGCTGGCACGAATCGAACCTTTGGCTTTGACGTGACAACTCTTTGGCTGGCCATCACTCACGGTGTGGCCAATGATCCCTTTACCAACTTGAATGTCGTCTTGCGCTTGTACGTCAGCCGATTCAATGAAGCCGCCTACAGTAATAGAACCCGTCGCTTTAACAATCATGCCGGATTCAATGTTGCCACCGATAATCACATTCCCTTTGAATTTCACGTGACCTGTATTCACGCCAACGCTATTGAGACAGAGTGCGTTATCAACTTCAATGGTTTTGTCTTTAATTAGAGGCGTACCGGATACCGATGCAATCAATAGGTTTGGGTCGTGCTTGCTTATCTCGGTGCCCTTGCCTGGCTTCATTGGGCTGTCTTTTCCAGCTTGTGGAGGAATCACTCGCCCTTGAACAGTAAAACCTGGCGTACCTTTGGTCGCAGGCGTGCGGCGCATCACCTCATCGCCTACGTCAACCGCGATAGTTTCACCGAGGTTACGTAAATCAATTTTGTCGCTAGCAGATTGGCCGTCTTTGGGTTTGAGGATGCGTTTGGTGATGTCTTTAACGAGAGGAGTAAAAAGAGCGTCTTTGCCTTTGATAGGTTGCTTACCAACCGCTACAGGTTGAGAAAAAGTTTCGCCGGGTTTGAGCTGAGTGCTGACAACCAACACTTTCTTCAAAGCCAGTTTGTTGATGCCTTTCGAAACTCGCGCTTGAGCAAGGGCTTGAACAATCTCGGGGCCACGTAAACCTCGGCCTCCGTACGCGCCGACAACGTTCATACTGGCGAGCATGTCATTATTCGATAATTCGACCTCAACTTGCGCGTTGCGTTTTTCCGCAATGACGATGCCTTCGTAAGCTTCGGCTTTACGTTCTTTGGCACAGTTAATGAATCTCACGACTTCCCCCTCAACAACAAACAACCTTTCAGCGTTCATTGCGACGAGCTGCTCGTTTAATTCATTTTGATTTAGCTCACCACCGAGGTCCACTTCTCCCGGAAGACGGGCTATTACCTTGGTCTTATCTTCAGATAACTCAAGACACAGCTTCCACATACCCTTACCACTTTGCTTCCCATCAACACTTTCAGTCTACCCAAATCCGTTTTCTGAACAAACCTCGCATTTCTTATTATAAGGCTCACGTCACTAAAGAAAGTAATCCATCAATAACGGTTAAACAGATATTAAGAGAGCATTTCGATTTAACCTAAAGCTCAATCAAAATACACACTGAAATAAAAAAGGAGCTGGATTTACAGTGTAAAATCAGCTCCTAATAATTTCATTTACAGTGTAAATCTCACCTTATTGTTTACAGTGTAAATCGTTCCAAATGTGCTTTACTTCGTCCCTTAGCTGCTGCTCAACTTGCTTTCTTCCAGGTAGCCCAAATTGCTGAGCACATTCAGTCCAACTACGGTTAAGAAAAAGCTTACTGATCATCAAGTCGGAAGCGGAGTTCAAACCTAAGTTAAGTAACCACTGCTGAAGCCAAGCAGACACGGACTCATAACTGTTACCACCATCAGCATAGCATTCAATTAGTAATAACTTAGCGGGATGAAGTGGACTCATTCCCAAAGGTTGCGGTAATAGAGCTCGAAAAATTGAGGCTTCTAATTTTGGATAGGCGTCAGCCACATTGTTAGACAACATTTCTTCAAATAGCGCCTGAGATTCATCGACCCAAGCCGTCTGTTTGGAATCACGAGCTTTGACCATCAAGACTGAATAACAACCGCTAGCAGCATCGCGCATTGATCCTAAGCGAATTGTACGGAAGTTCGATTGTCGCCAAAAATGGACCAATTCTTCAGTCGCACCGAAACTCGTGGATAAGTAAGCAATGTGTTTAGCAGCCATTTGCTCAAGTTTCTGCAGCATTTTTTGACCAATGCCTTTTCCTTGCAATGCTGGATGAACAGCAATTCTCATGACTCGCAGCGTCGATAGATTCGCGACATTCGGAAATCCTAGTTGGTTTGCAATCGTAACTGGGGCTAAGTGTCCTTTAGGACGACGCTTACCAAGCTGAATTTCTTCAACCAATTCAGCGTCAAGCCCCCCCTCTTCGACCGCTAATATTACCCCCACAACCGCATTATCTTGCTTAGCAAAATAGAGCTGACTGTTGTCGTCTTGCAAAAGGTGAATCAAATCATTCGGCGAGGTCTGATAATGAGCATTCACCAAAAGAGCAAAGCACTCGCGCAGCAAACTAGGCTGCGATATCAAATCGTCCTTATCGGCTTTAGAAAGGGAAATTGAGTCGACCTGGTTAAGTTGATGGTGCGTTAACTCCGCATCCAACAAAAACGCGTCATAGAGCCATGATTCGAGCGCATCATTCATGCTCCAGCGGATGGGCTGTGTCATGTGCCATGTTTTCATTCCCGAACGCTGTTTCTGAAGCCAATCAACAAATTTAATCGTAAAGCCCCGGCCACAACCTTCATAACCGTGAATAGTCGTAGAAAAAACGAGTCGATGATAATGTTCGGTAATGCTTTTGAGCATAGGAACTGGAATTGCAGCCGCTTCATCGACAAGTAACAAATCACATTCAGGTCGGCTCGATAGAAGTTCGTCAGGAGCAATAAATTGAATGGCTCCCTGCCCTAATTCTAATCTGTCCTTCTTAATACGCTGTGCGTTAGGGAGTAAACGTAAAGCATGTTGGTAAACAGGCTCAACAGCTTTTATAGATGGTGCCGTAATTAAGATTCTAAGTGGCTTCTGCTGTAATAAGTTCGCACACGCAATGCCGAGAGCACTTGTTTTTCCACGCCCACGATCAGCGGTCAAAATTAATGGTCGCTTTCGATGTCCTGTCACCACCTTTTCAATTAGAGAAATGGCATGTTCTTGTTCCGTGTAGTGGCTTTCTTTTTCTGCTTGCTTGATGTCTGGAGCCGTTGGCAATGCTTTGTCTTGCTCAATAACAACGAGCTTCTCCCATTGTTTGTGCATCCATTGCTGAGCAAAATTCGTAGGTTGTCGCGACTCAGTAATGACAATAAGAAGACCACCGCCAACCAATGAACCAAGCGCGGCGGTAAAGCTATTTGCGTCAAAACCATTTCGAGCATCAAACAATAGAACGTCACACTCTCTGCCTAACAACATGTGCCCTTGTTTAGGCGAAACACTGTATGCGTTTTCCAAACCAAAATCGCCGACACAAAACCAACGTTGATACATCTGTGTTTTATGGAACTCTGACACCAATGCATCTTGCCAAGAAGACTCGCCTTGAATGACGATGCCGAATCTTTGGAAAGATTGGTGAGCTTGTTGTTGAAGTGATGAAAGGAAATCAGATTGTGTCTGCATTTTGTCTATCCAACGTTGAACTGACGCAATGGTATCACATCTTTAATTTGACGCTTCGCAGATATAAAAAAACCGCCCGGAGGCGGTTGATTCAATCATCTTTTGTTATTGCAGCTTGTTTTGCACAAAGGCAAGAATCTCTTCCATCAAGCTGTCGTCAACTTTCTTCAAGTTCAACGCCAGACTGCTACCTTTTCGGCTGTAGCTTGCTCGACCTTTTACTAAGTCGACTTTTTCGGTCTTCTTGCCAGGTTTTGCTGGTGCAAGCTCAGCAATCCAGTTTTCGATGCTTTCCGTGACTTCTTTTGTCAGACGAGCAACGCCTTGAGCTGTGCTTCGCTGCCATAAAAAGCCTTCGCTAGAGCGACACTTATCTAACAGCTCTTGCTGCTGCTCTGGCGTCAACGTTGAAAACTGTTTGTGCAGTTTCACGATAGTTGGACGACCAAGATCGCCGACATTGGGATACGCTTGAAGCAGTTCTAACGGTAATGCCGCCGCTTTTAAAGCGCCACTTACTAACGCTTCACTACACTGGAACATTTTCGCCAATGCTTTCTGATCTTCAGCTTCACCACTATCTAGTTTAGCCTGCATCTCTTTACCTTTTTCGTACAAAGAGAGCGGCTTGTGAGCATTTGCCACATCAGACAAAAACTTTGCATGGTCAGTATTGATGTTGTCAGCAACATAAACCAAAAAATCTTGCTCCGCGAGGATACAAGACATGCGACGACGGCTACCATCTAAAACTTCAATCTTGCCATCTTTAGTTCTACGACCCACCGCTGGATATTGTTGGCCACGCTCTTTGAGTGTGACTAAAACATCAGATAAAGCATGCTCGTTTAAGAACGATTGCTCACGAGCGTTATCAACAAACACCGTTGTTTCTGTCGCGACTTTCTCTGCAGGAATACGAACAAGTTCAAACTGAACAATATTTTCACCTGCGACAGCTAGCTCAATCGTTTGAGCTTTTTCTTTTGCCGCGGTTTGCGCCTCTTGTGGAGTCACAACACGACGTTTATTCGTTTTGCCAAATAATTTCGCGTTTAATTCAGACGTTTTCAAAGCCATTTACTTATTACCCCTGATTCAATGACGGCCAATTAGAATGCAGCACACGCTCTAATTCCAGTGCGCTTTTATGAACAGCGTCTTGTGCGGTGGCTAGCGTCTTCTTACCGCCTTCAAAATCGCTTACTGTCAGATCAAATACTGTGCTGTAGGTATCGGCACAGGTTTCAAACGCACGGCTACGAGGGATAGTAGCCATCATAACTTGGTCACCTAGAAGATAGTTCATTTCAGTTAAAACAGAAACTTGCTTCTTATTGTCGTCCTCAAACATGGTTGGCATCAAGCGAACAAACTCAAGACCATTCCAGTCTTCCGGAAACATTTCATATACCGTAGGCAAATGCTGGAAGAAGTTTACTGTTGAAGCCCAGTCCAGACGCTTAGCCGCACAAGGGATTAACAACGCATTTGATGCATACATCGCATTCCATACTAGTGGGTCAACATGTGGGCCGGTATCAATCATGATGATATCGAAGTCATCAGCAATTTTATCAATCAGTTGCTCTTTTAGCAGACGAACGATATCGAGTGATGGATCTTCAGATAGCGTTTGCCATGCTTCAGCATTAAACATTGCGTCTTCTGGAAACGCTGAAATCGACTTTAAGTTCGGGTATTGCGTTGGCAGCAATACGTTTTTACGCAAAAATTCACTGTCAATTTCTACACCATCAGGCACGTTACCCAACATAATGTCTACAGCAGAATAGATATTGTCATGCTCTGCCATGCTGATTTGTGGGTTGAGGAATAAACGTAGCGAGCCTTGTGGGTCTAAGTCGATTAAACAAATACGGTAGCGTTTATCCAAATTTAGCGCTAAACATGCCGCTAAATGGACCGCTGTCATTGATTTACCTGTACCACCCTTCTGGTTCTGCACGTTAATAATCCAAGGTTTGTTACCTGAATTCTTCTTACGCTCATGAAATTTAGGCACTTCAGCCGCATCCATAAGCATATGTGCTTCTTCTAACGTAATTGAATAATGATTCGCGTTATTTTTAGTAAATTGATGGCCAGCCGCTTCCATCTTACCAATCGCGTCATCGAGCTTACGACGAGTTAAACCTGAACGGGTTTCCATCATCGCCTTAGACATTGGTGGGAAATAGTTATCGCTTCGCTCTTCTAAAACAATTTCAATACGGTCAGCTTGAACCTGCTGAGTCAGCTCCGCCAACTCAAGAAGGTTTTCAATCGTTTTTTCTCTTTTCATGCCAAATTCCGTTGGAAGGATTTATGCTTGCAATTGTACAGCAGTAAAGACCAAAAACAACAAAAAGGTGCACGAACATTTTGAATAACCATCACATAAAAAAACACTCAAATCGACGCTTTTATGATTTATGGTAAAAAACATAACTATTTTTAATTAAATAATCTTCGAATAAATGGACACCTTAAACTTAAAAATAAAAGTGTTACAGCGTCACCCATTTACAATGTAAATCAATTTTCTACCGGAACGATTATATTCTTAAGCTAAATTACGGATTATGTTAGGCCAACCTAATTTAAACAAAAAATAGAAAGCAATCTTTCAACATGAACGCTAATAACAACCTTGATCATGTATCCGAGCCAAAAAGGGCAGTTCAAGTGATGTTCCTATGGAAGTATGATCAAGGTATGCTTATGATCATGCTTCCATGATAAAACACAAATACGAAAGCATGATCATGGAAAAATAGAGTAGACGAGGGTGTAAACACGCGGATTAAATAAGATCCATCAATCGGAAATATGATCAAGCTATAGAATCTCTCGGAAGCATGAGTTTTTGTCTCTAATTTACGGTTGAGTGCAGTCAGAATGGGGGATGGAGAAGAAATTAGTGGATAGATAAGCCGGAACAATGAAATTGTTCAAGTTACTATGATAAATCTTACTCTCATGATCATGCTTCCTAAGAATAGTCCGAAACTAGGTTTTACTGCGGAATAAGAGCTACTTGGATGTATTTTCATCACATGAGTAATTTATCATCAATATTGTCTCCAGAACGATAGCTATCTCAGCTCTTGATCATCGATCCGAGTATCAATAACATCGACAATGCTCAATAAAATTCTCATTAAGATCATTATTAAACACAGCATCTGTGGATAACCTGTAAAAACATCATGATCATCGTTTCATGACTCTTTTGATCATTTTTTCATAAACTTAATGATCATGCTTACGAGCAAATGTGATCATGCTTTCAGGCTATTGTTGATCATAGTTTCAGAATTAACATGATCATAGTTCCGACATGCATGAAAATAATCACTTTATAGAACATGCACTTAGCGGCAAAACGATAGCCAGATCATTAGATCATATAATCAATTAAGATCAGATTAATCAAAAAGATCAGTTATTTAAAAAACAATCTTTTTTCTTTATTTATGATCTGTTTTTCTTTATTCTTCGGAACCATAGCACAACTACGGCTAGTGTGATCTGGATCTAAAATGACGGCTGATGAAAAAATTCTGATTAAAGCACCTAGAAGCCATAAGGATGGCCATCTTTTTGAGGTACATGAATCCTCTGCAGATTGGGTAGAGCAGTACCAACATTTCAAAGGGGTGACCAAAAGCATCTTAGAGTTGCTTAATCTGATCTCATTGCGAGGTTTCAGCAGCAAAGATGGATTGGTTTCAACCACAGAGATTGTGGAAGCGACGGACGGACAACTCACTCGTGCAGCTCTGCAACAACGCTTACGTGCAGCAGTAAACATTGGTTTGTTTACTCAAACTCCAGTGCGGTTTGAAGAAGGACTTGCTGGTAAGACGATGTTACATAAGTTTGTTAATCCTAATCAGCTTATTTCAGTGTTGGGTGCAACAAGTCTTGTTACAGACAAAGTACGCCAAAACGAAAAGCAAAAACGTTCAAAAGCATTGGCTCAAACCCAAGTGAACAAGCGTTTGTTGAATGAACATGGGTTGAATACCCCTCCAACGATGAAAGATGAAGCCGATCAATTTGTCGTGTCTCCAACGAATTGGGCTGGGATCATTGACCAAGCACTTGCACCACCAAGAACTCGAAAAAGTTATCAGAAATCCATGGTGTCGATCTCTGGTACCAAAGCGGTTATTGAAACGCGATCATCCAAAAATATCATGACTGTGGATGATCTGATGACCTTGTTTGCTCTGTTCACATTGACCGTGCAATACCATGATCATCACAAAGATCAGTATCAACTCGACGCAGCACACGTGCCGAACAAGACGCCGTTATACATTACTGATATTTTGTCGCTTCGAGGCAAAAAAGACAGTGGTCCAGCACGTGATTCTATTCGCGACAGTATTGATCGTATTGAGTTTACCGATTTCCAGCTGCATGAACTTACTGGTCGTTGGCTAAGTGAAAACATGCCAGAAGGATTCAAAAGTGATCGTTTTCGTTTTCTTGCTCGAACCATCACTGCGTCTGAAGAAGCGCCTGTAGAGGGAAGCGATGGTGAAATTCGTATCAAGCCAAACTTGTACATTTTGGTTTGGGAGCCTTCGTTTTATGAAGAACTATTAACGCGTGATTATTTCTTCTTGTTCCCACCAGAGATCTTGAAGCAACATACTTTGGTATTCCAACTGTATTCTTTCTTCCGCAGCCGCATGGTGCGTCGTCATACTGACTGCATGCTGCTGAGTGAATTAAACCAGAAGCTGGCACGTAACATCGAATGGCGACGATTCTCGATGGATTTGATCCGAGAGCTGAAGCGTTTATCGGATGGTAAGGGAACGGATGAGCTGTTTGTCGTGAATTTGTGGGGTTATCACCTGACGATCGAAACTATGATCGAGAATGACAAAGTGATGGACTACCAGATCGATATTAAATGCGATGTGGAAGAAGTCTTACGTTATTCACGTGCGCGAACAACCAACGCAGGAAAGCGTAACATGGCGCCTACGCTGCCAAACCCACTTCGTAATGAGATGGTTACCCGACAACAGCTTGAAGAGCTCTCAGGCATCATAGACGGCGAATTTGAGCCTATCCAACGCAAAGCGCCATCTCCAAGAGGGAATTTAGGCCGCCGCGTGAAGCAAAGAAAACACCTGGTAGAGATCAATGCAGACGAGATCACCATTACTTTATCTAAATATACCTCACCAGAGGCTCTAGAACGCAGTATAACGGCTTTATCTGCGATGACAGGGCACTCGTATGCCTCAATCAAAGAAGAGTGCTCTGATTACATAGAGAAGCTTGATTGGCTAAGGGTAGGGGATGAGCCAATTCCTTATGAGACATTAAGCAAAACCGTCGAGCTGTTTAACACTCAAAATGATATTAAGCATCTTACCATTGAACGCTTGATTGCTGGATTAGCGGTACGTAGGAAGGTGTGCCGTCAAATCTTCGATGGCCACATGGATGAAATGGTATTCCGCGCTCTGGATGAAATGGCGATTTAAAAGCGTTGCTTGATGTGTATCAAGCAATAGGCGTGGCGTATTGATTTGAAATGTAACAATGTCTTTCGATGATAAAAAACAGACTTAACTCTAACAAATCACTGACATTAGGAGCCAAGCCTGAGACTACTATTTATCACGAATAGACAACCTTTTGTCCTTTCTGATGATTAATAGATTGGCTCATATTGTTACATTCATTCTGAATAGACTTCGCGAGTTTCTCCTCAGGAAACTCGCTTTTTTTTACCTCAAATTCCTCAAAGTAAGCCTTGATCATTTTTCCAGATTAATGAGATAAACCTTGATCATGTTTCTTGGCTTCATTCCAATGTAAAGAACGCATCAAAGCAACATGCGACTCGATCAAGTTATGTGCTTGTTTTTGCCACTCATTTTGATCACATTGCTGATTACAAAACTCTAACGCTAAAACGGTAAGGTGCTGAAGTCGCTTTAAACACCAATCTTTGATCAGAATATCGGTCGATACCTGACAGGCCGCTTGCTCGAGCTTTGCGCTCGTGTAAAGCAAGGTTTGATACGCTTTTTGAGGATCTTGGTACCTAGCATGTTGAAACACACGTAAACAACCGTCTAGCCAGCAAGCAATCGCTTTGCTTTGAACTTCGTTCAGTTCTGGACCAAACACGCCGTCGGGCGCTTGATATAAGATCGCTTCCAGTTTTTCAACTTGATCATGCTTCCGATGTTCATACCACATGGCGATCTGATCTTGCCAAGTCCTCAATTCCATTACGCAGCCTCAGTCCATTGTTTTACATAGTGATTGGGTCCTATTTGATCAAATTCGTCGACAATGATGCTGCTACGACTACGAATTTCATCGGCATCTATCGAATAGTTTGGTTCACTTTTCACTAAGTTACCAAAAGGAAGATCTGGATCGGGAACGGCTGAAATCAATAGTTTGGTGTACGGGTGCTGCGGATTCTTCAGTATTGAGTGTGTATCACCCCATTCAACGATTTGCCCTTTGTACATCACAGCTGTTTCTTCCGCGATGTAGTGTGCGGTCGCCAAATCATGAGTAATGTACAAAAAGCCGATTCCTAGCTCTTGCTTCATGCGCTGCATTAGATTCAGTACCCCGAGGCGAATGGAGACATCCAGCATAGATGTTGGCTCATCCGCAAGAATGATTTGCGAACCGACGGCGAGAGCACGTGCTAAGTTTACTCGCTGACGTTGTCCACCACTAAGCTCGTGAGGAAACTTATTTAATGTCTCTTCAGGTAGTTCCACCAGCTTTAAAAGCGCTTCCAAGCGGACAGGAATGTCACGCTCGCTTTTGATTTGCTTATGAATCTTTAAAGGGCGTGTGAGGTGATGGCGAATGGTATGAGTTGGATTGAGTGAACCAAACGGATCTTGAAACACCATTTGTACTTTACTGCGATACTCTTGGAGCGCTGAGCGTGACGTAATCTCATTGATATTAGTGCCATTGAAAAGGATCTCGCCTTCTGTTGCCGGATAGACTTTAGTGATCAAGCGAGCACACGTACTTTTACCACAGCCTGATTCTCCAACCAAAGCCAGCGTTTTTCCTGCATACAGATCAAAGCTCACGCCTTGGAGCGCACGGAAGGTTTCCTCTTTCTCTAAACCACCGCCTACTCTGAATTCTTTAATCACGTTTTTCATTTGGATGATAGGCTGATTCATGATTGCGCTCCTGGTCGTTCTGTTGTTTGTGGACGTCGTGGATGTTTGGAAAAGAAGCCCATAGCTTTTGTGTGTAGGGATGTTGAGGATTATTGCGAATTTCGTATGCCTGATTGACTTCGACGATTTCTCCATGCCGCATGATGGCAATGCGATCACACAATTGGCTCATCAGCGCCAAGTCGTGCGTAATAAAGAGTACTGAGAAGCCAAATTCATCTCTAAGCTGATAGATTTGCTGTAAAATCTCCCTTTGTACCACCACATCTAAAGCGGTTGTGGGCTCATCCATAATGATCAGCTTAGGGTTCAAAGACAAAGCAATAGCAATCACTAAGCGCTGACGCATTCCACCTGAAAATTGGTGAGGGTATTCCGTTAACCGTTCTCGTGGAATATTGACCAAGTCCAATAGTTTTTCTGCTCGATCTTTCGCTTGAGCGTTGGTGAGTCCTTGGTGATGACGCAATACATCTGCGAATTGCTCTTGGATCGTTAAGACAGGGTTGAGTGAGTTCATCGCGCTTTGAAACACCATGGCGATTTCACTCCACCTCAGAGCGGTTAGATCAGAATCTGAGAGGCTAAGAATGTTTTTGCCATCAAATAATATTTTACCGCCAGAAATGAACGCTGGCGGCTTATGGAGACGGTTGATCGAGAATGCGATCGTGCTTTTGCCACATCCCGATTCACCAGCAAGCCCAAATACTTCCCCTTTGCCGATATCGAAGCTGACGGATTTTACCGCATTGAAATCACCATTATCGGTGATGTAATCGACGCATAAATCTCGGATCTGGATGACCGGATTATTGTGGTATGCATGATTTAAGTTAATACCATCCATATAAACACCTTACTAATGTAAAAGATAATTATTATCATTATCAGGTGTGATGGTTTTTAGAAAGTGGCACGCGGCGAATCAGTGAAGTGACTCGAAAGTTAGGCGAAATAAAAAGTGGTATCCGGCGTTGTTAATGAAGTCAAGAAAGACGAGAATTGAGAGCTGGATCAGCACACTTTTCTTAGGGGTAATTACTCAAATTTAATCGTAAATTTGCCCCTTGGCAAAACTTAAATGATGGATCTATTAAGGAGTTAACGAAAGGGCGGGAGGGGTCACATTTCCCTACAGTTTTTCTTACCACCTCGTTCCTGTTTTGCTATAGATTACGCATCGAAAACATGGTGTGTTCGGAGGAAATATGTCCATTAATTCTATCGACCATGACGAGATGACCAACATCGCTCACAAATGGGAATTACCTGATGAAGAAGCCGTTGTGAAGCCTGAGAAAACAGTGAAATCAGCAGAAGCCAGAAGACGCATTGAAGCGCTACGTGAAATCCGTGAAAGTGGATTGACCATTGAAGAAGCAAGGGAGCTTGGCTTGATACACTGATTGCTCTAGTTTGGTATAGCAATCCATAGGGTAGTCGTCGGGCTGCCCTTTTTATTTTTCCTTCCATTTTAGCCATTGCGTCTCACCACAACATCTCACATCTCTTTATTTTTCTTATCCAAACGTTCTAATTCACCTCTATTTCACCTAAAAAGTTCTAGATCCAAACTCATTTTCATCTGTGTAGAAGTTTGACAATCTTACCTAGCGTTACTAAAAGATATATCAATAGCGATATGCTTTTTGTTGATTATCGCGACCACAAAGCAAGGAGCGCGAGTATGGTTGACCAAATCCTTTTTTATGAGCCCGATGAGCCCCACGGTTTTCTTTCCAATTTTTGCCATGCCCCAGTCAATATATCCTCCCAAACTTGGCCCACCAGCGAACATTATTATCAAGCCCAAAAGTTCCTCGATGCGCAGTTACAAAGCAAAATTCAACACGCGAGCACTCCCGATGAAGCATTCGCCTTAAGCCGAAAATACGAACATTTCGTCAGAAGTGACTGGGAGGATATGAAGTTGGCCGTTATGGCTTTCATCGTTAGAGAAAAGTTTCTGCAAAATCCACCTTTAGCGCAGCAGTTAATGAGAACGGGTAACGCTTGTCTCACAGAGCATTCTCACAAAGATGCCTTTTGGGGGGATGGGGGAGACGGTAAAGGAGAAAATCATTTAGGAGAAATTCTGATGAACGTTCGGGCTGAGCTGAGACATGTCGAGCCCTACAATCTCGTGAAGTTCATCGATAAAGCCAAATTGCCGACCCAATGGGGCACATTTATGATGTATGGCTTCGTTGAAACCGCCACGAACAAAGAGCATCTTGCCCTCGTGTATGGAGAGCCTGCAAGCAGCGCTGCACCGCTTATTCGGTTGCATTCGGAGTGCCTTACTGGCGATGCCTTGTTTAGTACGCGTTGCGACTGTGGTTTTCAGCTCAACAGGGCGCTACAAAATATTGTCGAAGAGGGATGTGGTGTACTGCTTTATTTGCGTCAAGAAGGACGTGGTATTGGCTTGATTAATAAAATTCGAGCTTATCACCTCCAGGACGATGGCGCCGATACTGTAGAAGCCAATGAACGTTTGGGCTTTGCTGCCGATATGCGTGATTACGCATTTTGTAAAGGGATGTTAGAGCATTTGGGCATTGATGCGGTGCGACTAATGACGAACAACCCACGTAAGCTGGCTGCGTTAAAAGCGGTTGATATCAACGTCATTGAGCGTGTGCCCTTGCAAGAAGGTAATAATCCGAGCAATCAACACTACTTGCAAACTAAGGCGAGTAAATTAGGGCACATGTTTGATCCTAAGTTTGTCAATCACACCAAGTAAAGCATCATCTATGTCTCAATAGATGAAAACGCCAACGATAGAATCGTTGGCGTTTTCATTCGTTAGGTCATTTATTGATACCTTTGAATGATCTCATCAATTTCACCCGATGTTTTTAACTCAGCCAAACGTGTATTGATGTAGTCCTGAGTTTCTGGCTGCATTTGGGGCGAAAAGGCCAAATAGATCGAGTAGTCAGGGATAACTGAGTCGAAAGATTGGATCTGAAAATCTTCTAGCGACAAATTGAGGCGTTTTAAGTTGTACATAACGCGTGATTCCATTTCGACGAAGGCTGTATCTCCTGGTGTTCGAGTTATCACTCGATATGCGGCATCATAATCTTTAACGCGTATTTCATTCACACTACCATCCTCAAAGAATGGGATTAAATTCGGATAATCAAAACCGAGTAGTAATACGATAGATCGGCCATGCATGGTGTCCATATTCTTGAACTCTAACGGTTTCTCACTACTAGAGACCAATACATGTTTTACAGTGTAAATGGGCTCTTCAGACAAGTTTTCTGATTGCACCTTGCCCCAATTTGGGCTGCCGTAAGTTAGCCAGTTTGGTTCGCCACCTTCTTCTAATATGGAGATCATTCGTTTAAACGGATAAGTATGATAATTCACCTGATAATCTGATTCAGCGAAAATGGCACTGACGATGTCAGTCACAATCCCGGAATGCATTTGCCCCTGTTGTTCTATTTGAAATGGCCTTGCTTGGTCGGCGATAACGTAATAGTTCACTTCAGCGGCAGTAGCATAAGTTCCTATCGCAATAAAACTAAAAGCCAATCTAAGTAGAAGTCTTTTCATCGTATCCTCGATTATTATTTACGCGTGGCTATATTTAGAGTAGCGCAAGTTTATCGGAGCGATTTCATATGGATGAAAAAGAGCGATCTCAACGTCGATTTAGTATCGGCAACCAACTTATGTTGGCGGTGCTAACGTTGAGTTTAATCTTTACTGTCATCATTTCCGCTGTGAGTTTATATCGAGTTTTTAACGAAGATTTAGCCCATTTGCACGTCGAGCTAAAGCAGGTCGAATCCAGTTACTTATCGAGCTTTTCTGCCAGCTTATGGGTGGAGGATAGGGAGCTGTTACTCACTCAAGCAGAGGGCGCAATGCGCATGCCCTCTGTGGATTATTTACGTATCGCTAATGAAGACGAAGTTATCGTCGAACTGGGCACCGCACTTTCTGAGGATGTCGTAGAAAGAAGTTGGCCGATGCAATATCGTGTTGGTGATAAAACCTATGAGCTGGCGACATTGACTGTTCAGGCGGATCTGAGCTCGATTTATGAAGATCTTTGGCAACAATTTTTTTTCTTGCTCACGACAGAAGCGATCAAGATCCTATTGCTCATAATTGGCGTGCTTTGGGTCGCCTTCCGCCTTTTGGTCAATCCTCTCCAACTGCTTTCCGGCGCCGTGAGCGATTTTAGTGGCGGGAAGGTCCCAAGCAAAGTTACGCTCCCAAAGCGTTGGTGTTTTGATGAAGTGAGCGTGTTGGCGGAGAAATACAACCGAAGCGTTGAGAAAGTCCGTGAGCATCAGACTGAACTCGAAGAAGAAAGAGATAGAGCGGAAGTCGCTAACCGCAAAAAAAGTGAATTTCTTGCCACCATGAGCCATGAAATTCGAACACCGATGAATGGCATTATTGGTGTCGCTTCATTACTGGGTGACACCAAACTCGATCCTCAGCAAAAAGAGTTTGTAGAGATCATCGATAGTTCTTCTCACTCTTTAATGACGATCATCGACGATATTCTCGACTTTTCTAAAGTCGAAGCAGGTAAAGTCGAATTAGAAAATGCGAGCTATGATCTGCGCCGTATTTTGGATGATGTGATCAGCTTACACGCCGTCAAAGCCAAGCAGAAGAATCTGCAATTGCTTAGCGATATTGATCCTCACTTGCCAGCGGAAGTGCAAGGTGATGCTGCACGCTTAAAACAGGTATTGAACAATTTGTTGAGCAACGCGATCAAATTTACTGATCGAGGTCATGTGAAGCTTCTTGTTGAGTTAACACGTCAAGAGCATGATGTCGCCATGATTCGATTTCGCGTCGTTGATTCTGGCATTGGTATTGCGAAAGAGAACCAACAAGCGATTTTCGAACGTTTCCAACAAGCCGATGGCAGTACAACCAGAAAGTACGGTGGTACCGGCCTTGGTTTGGCGATTGGTGCTCAGTTGGTGAACTTAATGGGAGGAGAAATCCAACTGACAAGTGAGTTGGGGCTCGGTAGTTGTTTTGAGTTTTCGATTCCAGTTGTAGTAAAAGCACGGTCTACCTACACGGAACGACCTAATGTTTTGACGTTTCCAAAAGTTGAAGATAATGAAACCAGCCTCCAGCATGACAATCAACCTTGGGTATTGATTGTTGAAGATACCATCGTAAACCAGAAAGTCGTGCGTATTATGTTGGAAAAGCTCGGCGTTCGAGTGAGCGTCGCAAATCATGGTGAAGAAGCGCTTCAGCTATGTGAGAAGCAAGCTTTTGACTTGGTGTTTATGGATTGCCAAATGCCAGTGATGGATGGCTTCATTACTACTGAGCGTATTCGACAAATGGGAGAGTGGGGGAAACACGTTCCCATTATTGCGTTGAGTGCCAATGTTATTAAAGAAGATCAACAACATTGCTTTGACGTCGGTATGAATGAGTTTGTCGCCAAACCTGTGACCAAAGATCGGTTGCATCAAATATTCGAGCAGTTTTTACCAAAAGCGCTGAAAATCAGTGCGGGTCCCAAATAGTTAACTTGAAATTGATCAAGTTAAGTGCGTTTCTATTCTGCAATTGTAACTCTGTATGCTATAGTGCGCGGCTAGTATTTAAAGTACCTTGAGGCTGTAAATGTCGTTCAATCTATCCCTATTGCCGCCTGATGAAAAAAACAAAATCGAACTGGATAAACAAGCGTCGTTTTTGGTTTGGAAGCTCAGAGAGGCCAAATCTGGTCCTGAAGCAATAGAAGAACAGTTGTCCAAGATTAACGATGCTGATGAAAAAGCGTTTTTTCAGCAATCGGTCGAAAAGTACAAACGAGTAATGGGTGTCGCTTAACGCGAATCGTGACAACGGTATAAAACTATGTGGCGAATGAGGTAACCTCCCCATTCCTTTGCTAAGCGAAATTGAAAAGGTTTCGCTTTTTGCTAAAATCCTTCGCATTAAATTTGAATTTAGAGAGACATCCCGATGGGAAGAAGTTTTGAAGTGCGCAAAGCCTCTATGGCGAAAACTGCAGGCGCGAAAATTAAAGTTTATTCCAAATACGGTAAAGAAATTTACATGTGCGCGAAAAACGGCGGTAGTGACCCAGACATGAACTTGTCTCTTCGCCACCTGATCGCGAAAGCGAAAAAAGATCAGGTACCAGCGCACGTTATCGACAAAGCACTAGACAAAGCGAGTGGCGGCGGTGGTGAAGATTACCAACCAGCGCGCTACGAAGGCTTCGGCCCTGGCGGTACTAGTGTTATCGTTGATTGTCTGACCGATAACGGCAACCGTACTTTCCAAGATGTACGCCAATGCTTTGTTAAAGTGGGTGCGAAAATTGGTGTTGAGGGCTCAGTTTCTCACATGTTCGATCACCAAGCGGTATTCCAGTTCAAAGGCGACGATGATGAAATCATCCTAGAAACGCTAATGATGGAAGATGTAGACGTAACTGACGTTGAGCTAGAAGACGGTGTGATCACTGTATTCGCTCCTCATACAGAGTTCTTCAAGACGAAGACAGCACTAAATGGTGCGTTCCCAGATCTAACGATCGATGTGGAAGAAATCACTTTCGTTCCTCAAACTCACACTCCAGTAGCGGGTGAAGATGCTGAGAAGTTCCAGAAATTCCTAGATCTTCTAGATGACTGTGACGACGTTCAGCAGGTTTACCACAACGCAGAGCTATAATTTTTTAGCTTCCACCGTTGTAAAAAGGCTTCCCGAGGGAAGCCTTTTTTGATCGCACTCTTTGCTAGCAGCATTATACGTTGCGATATTTGGAATAACACAGTGACATGATCACACCAAAGCAGATGCCTTGCGTCAGCATGGCCGTGCCGCCGTAACTAAAGAACGGCAAAGGGCTTCCCATTACTGGCAACAAGCCGCTCACCATGCCTGTATTGATAAAAGCATACAGGAAAAAGCTCATCGCTAATGCACCACTCACAAGCCGACTAAAAAAGTGGTCAGACTGACATGCAAGCAACATGACGCGCGCGGTAATAAACAAGTACAGTGTGAGCAAGACTAAACTACCAACAAAACCCCACTCCTCGGCATAAGTCGAAAAAATAAAGTCCGTATGACTTTCTGGAATAAAGCCAAGTGTTCCTTGCGTAGCATTCATCCAACCTTTGCCTTTCATTCCGCCGGAGCCTATCGCAATTAAAGATTGGATGATTTGGTAGCCCGAACCTAACGGATCCGACTCCGGGTGCAAGAACTGAGTAACGCGGCTTTTTTGATACGTCTCCATGACGAAGAACCACAAAATTGGCGCCAACGTTAATATACTCGCGACAAAGCCACCGATTATTTTCCAGCTCATGCCAGCTAAAAATAAAACGAATAAGGCGTAAATGACGGTAAAAACTGCACCGTCTAAATCCGGTTGTAGCGCGATTAACCCAGCAGGAATCATTGTGATGAGTAAGCAGAATGCGATTTTCCTACTATCTGGTCTGCCACCTTCAATATGTAGCATCCACGCGATCATGATTGGAATCGAGAGTTTGATTAGCTCCGAGGGTTGAAAGCGAAAAAAGCCAATATCGAGCCAACGTTGAGAACCATTAGTGCTATCGCCAAACAAAGCGACAGCAAGTAGCAGCGCAACCGCAATAATGTAGAGATATGGAGCTGAGCGTTGATAGCTAGCGGCGGGAATCGATGACATGACCAATATACAAACCAAGGTCAGTCCGCAGCGTGCTAAATGCTTGAAGAGCATGGCCTCATTAAAGCCACTGGCACTCCAAAGTGTTAGTGTACTCAATAGCATGATCGGAATGATCGCCATCAGCAGTGGCAAATCGACCCTGGGGAAAAAACGCTTATTCATTTTCTACGACCTAATAACGCACCCAGTTCGAGCGCGAAAACAACCAGAACTCGAGAGTTCGAACTATTCCGATGCTAAGAATCCTATTTGGAAATAACAGACACCATGCAAAGGTGTGTATGAGAGGAGCGTCGATGTCGTCTGTTATGGGTAAGCTGCTTGGAAAGCTGTGGAATGGATAAATACACTAGACGCAGGTTTTAAGCCAGTATTTTTATTCCTATTGTGGTGAAAGATGGACGCTTACAAACAAGCAGGGATATATGCTCTCTTTAAGAAGGGAATGTCATTCATCGCAGCAAACAACCGTTCATTCTAAATAACTGCCATTGGTCGCATGCAAAAGCAGTGTGCGATCTTCTCCATTAATCTGAAACCATCAAATCACGTTCAACTAAGGACAGTACATGATGGTTTCTCAATCTCGCTCAGTCAAAGCTCTTAAACTGGCAAGTACGTTTATCGCCGCATTTGCACTCAGCAGCAATCTGGCTCTAGCTAACCCAAGCGAGCGCACACTCAGTCAGTTCAACCAAGCAGCGCAGGGTGATTCTGGTTTGGTTGATACCGTTTACGGCGAACTATCCAAACAACTCGAAGAGCAGGGCGCAACGCCGGTGACCTTGGTGTATTTAGGCAGTGCTGAGACGTTGCAAGGTCGTGAGGCGTTTATGCCTTGGAACAAGATGAAGTTCACCGAGCGCGGTCTTGCCACAATCCAAAAGGGTTTGGATTTAATGGCGAATCAGCCAGTACCACTGCAAGAACAACAACGTTTACAAGGCTTGCCGGAATACCAACTAGCCACCGCCATGGCAGCCACTACCTTTACCTCTCTGCCAGACATGTTCAATCACTTTGAGCGCGGCTACGAGCTGTACCTTTCTCTGCTCGATGAACCGAGTTTTAGTCAGCAACCTTTTGCGGCAACGTCTTGGATTTATCGCTACGCCATTGAA
Source organism: Vibrio sp. Y10_XG_PY6 (assembly GCF_024181795.1). NCBI lineage: Bacteria > Pseudomonadati > Pseudomonadota > Gammaproteobacteria > Vibrionales > Vibrionaceae > Vibrio > Vibrio sp. Y10_XG_PY6. The sequence goes on along the minus strand of NZ_JAMZAQ010000001.1, from coordinate 104,425 downwards.
GCGGCACTGCGCGCTGAAGACGTTCAACAAGCCAAAACATGGTTAGCGCAAATGGAGCAGTTGGGTGATAGCAATTTAGAAACGCAAACCGCGAAAGCGCTGCTAGCGAAATATTAGGGAGGCGTCATGATCGTTTTTAATCAACTTAGTCGCGATTACGCCCTTGGCAGCCAAACCGTGCATGCATTGCGAGACGTGTCTGGTGAAGTATTTGCGGGCGAAATGGTGGCATTATGCGGACCGTCTGGCTCAGGCAAAAGCACCTTACTTAACGTGCTTGGCATGCTGGATACTCAATACCAAGGTCAGGTGACATTTGCAGGCAGCCCATACCCAACCGGACAAATGCAAGCTGCGAAAATGCGCCGCGAAAAGCTTGGTTTTGTGTTCCAAAAATTCAATCTTGTACCTGTGATGACAGCGTTAGAGAACGTGGCTTATCCGCTGCACCTCAACGGCTTTTCAAAAGCAGAACAAACCGAGCTTGCCACACAAATGCTAGAACACGTTGGCTTGGGTGAGTTTATTCATCACATGCCCGATAACCTGTCTGGCGGTCAGCAGCAACGCGTGGCAATTGCTCGCGCCTTAGTACACAAACCGGCGTTGGTGATTGCCGATGAGCCAACCGCCAGCCTTGATAGCCAAACTGCCAACAAGGTCATCGATATCATGAAAGGGCTCGGACACGAGCTTGGTACTACTTTTATCGTCGCCACTCACGACCCTCGCATGGCATCCCGCTGCGATCGAACCATTGAGTTGGTGGATGGCAAGATTACCCAAATACACGAGAGTGTGGAGGAGGTTTCATGGGCAAGCTAATTCCAGTTTCCGTTCGCCTTGCTTGGTTGAACCTGCAACGCAATCGCCGTCGCAGTTTGTTGTCGATGCTGATCATCGCCATTGCCGTGTTTGCCTTAACCAGTGCGGGTGGTTTTGGTCTATACACCTACGACAGTTTGAAAGAGTCGACAGCACGTGACACGGGGCATCTGACGTTAACCACGCCGGGTTACTTCGCTAAAGAAGAAGAGATGCCGCTGAGTAACGGGTTAACTCATGCCGACGATATCACCAAGCAATTGATTGGGTTGAATGAAGTGCGAGGCGTTCAACCACGAGTTGAATTCAGCGGTTTGATTTCCAACGGCAACAAGTCTTCGATCTTTATCGGCATTGGCGTGAACGAACGCGAATTCGATATGAAAGGACCGTTTTTGGACGTGCGCGAAGGGCAAACACTTTCCAACATTCATGCATCGCGTTATGACCCAGCAGAGCCAGAAGTGATGCTCGGCGTTGATTTGGCAAACAACCTAAGCGTGCACGTTGGCGATTGGATCACCTTGCTGGCGACCACAACCGACGGTGCTTTGAACGCATATGACTTCAAAGTCCGTGGCATTTACTCAACTGGCGTACCTGAGCTTGATAAACGCCAGCTTTACGTGCACATCAATAGTGCGCAATCGTTGTTGGGCTCAGACAAAGTCAGCGCGTTATCGGTCTTCCTGTTCGATACCAGTTTAACGAGCCAAGTCGAGCAACAAGTGGCTTCGGTTCTGAGTAAGCAAAAGCAGAACTTTGGTGACCAAGATATTGAGATTACGCCTTGGCAAGAGCGTGCGTTCTTCTATCTCAAAGTGAAAGATTTGTACGACCGTATCTTCGGCATCATGGGTGCAGTAATGGCTTTGGTGGTCTTTGTCGCGCTGTTCAACACCATGACCATGTCGGTCACCGAGCGTACACGTGAAATCGGCACCTTGTCAGCACTTGGTAGCTACCCTCGCGAAATCATTGCTGGGTTCTTGCACGAAGCAGGGTTGCTTGCGGTGATTGGCAGCTTAATCGGCGCTTTGTTCACTGCGTTAGTTACCGTCTTACTGATGGTCGTGGATGTGCAAATGCCGCCACCGCCAGGACGCACGGAAGGTTACCCATTGACGATTTACTTCTCTTGGGAGTTGGTGGCTGTCGCAGGATTCGCAGTATTGATGATTTGTTTGGTTGCGGCGTTTTTCTCGGCGCGCAAAGGGGTGAACAAGCCAATTACGGAGGCACTGATTTATGTTTAATTTCAAATCACTATTACCAATTGCACTGCTGACGGTAAGCGGCATGGCAAGCATGAATGCCAGTGCGAATGAAACAGCGTTAGATGCACAGCAAGTCGCGCAATTGATTGAAAAAGCCGACAGCTACCGCTTGCAAGATGATTCTTCCAAAGTGGTGTCATTGGTGCGCTTATATCAAGACCAAGAATTAGATAAAACCCGCCTTTACCACGTGTACACGCGTCCAAATCGTGAATCGTTGGTGGTGTTCAAATCGGCAGTCGAAGCTGGGCAAAAGATGCTGATGATGGGCGACAACTACTGGCTGCAAATGCCAAAGAGCCGCCGTCCGATTCGCATTACGCCGATGCAAAAGCTGCTTGGTGAAGCGTCTATCGGCGACATCTCAACCCTGACGTGGAGCCAAGATTATCAAGGTGAATGGAAAGCGACAGAAACCGTTTCGGTAAACGGGGAAAGTGTCGCGGCTTATCACCTTGCTTTAACCGCGAAAACCAAAGGGGCGAGCTATCAGAAGATCGACTTGTGGTTGTCTGAGCAAGATGCGTTTCCAATCAAAGCCGATCTCTACTTGCGCTCTGGCAAACTCGCCAAGCAAGCGCAATATGGGCGTGCAACTGACAACGGTGAAGACTACGTCAGTGAGATGACCTTGCTTGATAGCATTCAGCCGAGCAAAAAGACCGTTATCGAGTACCAAGAAATCGTGCCTTGGCAGCTGGATAACAAGTTCTACAACCCAAGTTATTTGCCGAAAGCCAATACGACTCAGCTTTAGTCTGAGCTTCGTAAATAGAACCATGAAAACGAGCAAGGAAGTCACATGAAACCGCACCAGCCTAACCTTAACAAAAGCACCAGTCTGTTGATTGCTGCGTCATTGTGTGTGGGCGCGGCAGCCCCAGCTTTTGCCAATGATGAGCTGAGTTTTGAGTGGGATTGGGCTGTCAGTTACGAAACTGCCAAGCAGCGTGATAGCGCATTTATACAAGCGCAGGGCAGTTCTCGTGATTCACTGAATGCACTGTTGGATGTGCAGGTGAATTATCAGAACTTCAGTGGCTTGTTTGCTCTGTACAGCCAAGGTTTGTACCTCAGCCAATGGGGAGAGAGTGAGTGGTGGAGTGAAGCTGATAACCAATTGCTGATTCGAGAGCTTGCTTGGCTAGGGGAGTGGCAAGTCGGTGATACCACACTTGATGTGAGCTTAGGTAAGTTGCGCGTGGATTGGGGCGTGGGTTATGGCTACCGACCATTGGATCTGTTTAAGCCGTATCGACAAAACCCTGTTGGCTTAGTCGCAGAAGAGGGTGCGGGTGTGTTTTCACTTTCACACTATGATATGGCAGGCGAGTGGACGGTGATTGCGACGGATTCAAGCTGGGGGCAACAAGACCAAAGTGCACTTGATCAAGCCTCAGAGCAGCAAGGTGTTGGTATTCGTCGATACGCGCTGGTGGGTGACACCGAGTATCAACTTATTGGTTATTACGATGATGTACGCCGAGGTTTGCTTGGCGCCAGTGTCGTTGCCGTGTGGGATGAATCCATCGCTATGCACGGATCAATAATGTGGCAAAAGCAAAGTGTCGGCTATCAGTTTCAGCAGGGTGATCTCTACCAACCCGTTTCAGTTGAGGAACAGGGAAGCGCATTCCAAGCTTTAGTTGGGGTGAACTGGGCAAACCAAGCCGGACACAACGTGATTGCTGAATATTGGTACGACAGCCGAGCATGGTCGAAAAGCGAATGGCAACAAGCAATAGAGCGTGGCGAATTACTTTCTCAGATCCCTGATCCTAACAACTCTCTGTTGGCTAGCAGCGCTCTACTTGCGACAAGCTACGCCCAAGGGTTTCAGCATGCCAATATCGTTCAGCATAACGTAATGCTGCACTGGAGTTGGGATGTAGAAGCATGGGCTGCATGGAACGGTAAAGCGGATATGGGCTGGTTAAGCGATATAACACCCACGTTGGATGTGATGTTGTCGCCGCAAGATGGCGGTGTGATTGTCACGCATTGGCTTAACTACCAATGGATTGATACCGGCGATCAAAGTGTAGAAGTGGAAGTTGCCGCACGCTTTTTAACCGGAGACGACCAATCTACTTACGCACAAATCAATGATAAGCATATGATTGTATTTAACATCAAAGGGAAATTCTAAATGTATTCAGCTAAGTTAATGGTAGAAAGTGGATGGCTACGCAGTGTGGTTGTCACGACTTTATTCTGTTTGTTTATCTCGGTAATGACATTGTCTGTTTGGGGTGGTCCTTACTATGTACATGTATTGGTGAGCTTTGGTTTTGGTTACTCCGCCTTGTTCTTCTCTTGGTTAGTCGACAAGTTGTTTCCTAGCATCCCTCGTAGACTAGAAATTGCTTTGTCACTGACCGCCTGTTTGTTGTTTGGCGTCATTAATGCGCAGTTTTGGCTCGGTGAATACTTCGGCATTTCGGGCATGCTGCCAGTGTTGCTGATGGGCTTGTTATTCAGCGGCATGTGTTACTTTTATTTTCACTCACGAGAGAAAGAAGCGATTGCTCAGCGTGAATTAGAGAGTATCAAGCGTGAAAAGGCAGAGCAGGAACGTGCGCTGTTGCTAAGTCAGCTTAAACAGATGCAAAGCCAGATTGAACCGCATTTCCTATTTAATACCTTGGCAAATATCAGCGTGTTGATGTCCCAGGACGTTGATAAGGCCAAGCAGATGTTGGATCAACTTACCGCACTATTACGTGCGACGCTAAAAAGCTCACGTGAAGAGCACACCACGATTGAGAATGAAATTGCCTTAATTGAAGCCTACTTGAGTATTCAGAAGATACGTCTGGATGGACGTCTAAGCTACAAAATTGAAGTAGAAGACGGTTTAGGAACAACAGAACTGCCACCGATGATGTTGCAACCTTTGGTGGAGAATGCCATTGTTCACGGTATTGAGCCAAAGCGAGAAGGCGGCGAAGTCAGTTTGCTCATCAAGCGCGAACAACAGAACTTGCAGATTGAAGTCAGAGACACAGGTGTTGGCTTAAATCACGTTAGTGGGCACATGGGCTCCGGCGTGGGTTTGAGTAATCTCAAGCAGCGAGTTGAAGCTTTGTTCGCAGGGCAAGGAGAGGTTGTTATCAGTGAGTCTGCTCAGGGTGGCGTTTGTGTTCGCTTGAGCTGGCCAATGGAATCGTAAGCAAGGAAGAAAGGAATGAATACAGGGTTTACTGCCATTATTGCTGATGATGAACCGTTATTGAGGCGTCATCTTGATAAAAGCCTAGCTGAAGTGTGGCCAGAGCTAGAGGTAATAGCCAAAGTCGCGGATGGTGAACAAGCGTTGCAAGCTATTAAGCACAACCAACCTGACATTGTGTTTCTTGATATTCGTATGCCAGTTTTGGATGGCATGACACTAGCGCAAAAACTCAATCAACTCGCCAATCCACCTTTGATTGTGTTTGTCACTGCGTACGATGATTACGCCATCAAAGCTTTTGAGCAAAATGCCGCCGATTATTTGCTCAAGCCTATCTCGGATGAGCGCCTCCTGACGACGTGTGAAAGAGTGAAAGCACGCCTTGCTAAGCGAGAGCAAGAAAGCAGCAATGTGCAGATGAACAGCCTGTTAGAACAGTTACAACAATTATCCGCGCCACAAACGCCGCAATATCTTCAGTGGATCAAAGCAACGCAAGGGGAAGATATTCATCTGATCGCCACGTCTGATGTGCTGTATTTCAAAGCGGAAGAAAAATACGTTTCTGTGTATGCCCAACAAGGACAAGGTAAAGTGCAGGAGTATTTGATTCGCACATCGTTGAAAGAGTTGATAGGGCAGCTTAACCCAGAACAGTTCTGGCAAGTGCACCGTTCAAGCGTGGTGCAAGTGTGCAAAATTAGCAAAGTAAACAAAGACTTTGCTGGAAGAATGTTTGTTCACATTGGGGAAAACAAGCTCGCTGTGAGCCGTGCATCTCAAAGTTTGTTCAAAGGGATGTAATCGCTAGAACTGCTCACTCTTTACACTGTAAACTCGCTGCTCTTAACCTACATTATCAAGGAAGATAAATGAGTTATCGCGTCACCCTCTTAAATGCGACGGGAGAGTTGTCTCCACTCGCTGAGTATTTACATCAGAAACTTGATGACCTGAGCTCACAGCTTTCTAGTTACTTTGATTTAAGTAACGTTGACCTGACCATTAGCCCGTTTGATCGCAATGACGTACCGCAGACGGGGATTGGTGGCTATTGCTTAAGCGCCCATCGTGTAGAAATTTTGCTTGATACTCAACGTGCAGATATTAAAAACGTGATTGAGAAAGAACTAGCTGCGGTGCTAGCGCATGAGTTGCATCACCTTTTCCGTATGCGAGCAGGAGAGAATGGCGTTGCACTTGGTGATGTGCTGATTATGGAAGGGTTAGCTTGTCATTTCGAACGTAAGGTGAATGGTGGCGTCACTCCGAGCTTGTTTGAGAACATCAAAGATCAAGATTGGCGTCCTTTCTATGCTGAGATGAAAGACAAGCTGACCAGTTTAGATTACAACTTCGATGCTTACTTTCTTGGCAGTGATGAAAGCCGCTGGCCGAAGTACATGGGGTATTGGGTCGGGTACAACCTTGTCGCGGAATATCTGGCTGATTTTCAGGGCTCTGAGCTGGATTTGGTTGGAGCAAAAGCCGAGCTTTTCTATCAATAACTCCGTTACTAAACTTAAACTAATAAGCTGAGCCTTCAAAACAAAAAGCGCCTAAGTCATAAGACGTTAGGCGCTTTTATCGTTTTATAGTGACGACTTCTTCGAAGAGGCGAGTGTGCTTATTCGCTGATCGTCACCTTCTCAATAATGATTGGATCGCATGGCACATCATCGTGACCAAGTTTAGAGGTCGTTTTCACTTTCGCGATACGGTTTACGACATCCATACCCGCGGTCACTTTACCAAACACCGCGTAACCCCAGCCTAGGTTGGTGGTTGCAGTGTGGTCTAGAAAATCATTGTCTTCCAAGTTAATGAAGAACTGAGCTGTTGCAGAGTGTGGTGCATCGGTACGCGCCATTGCGATAGTGCCAACAAGGTTCTTTAGACCACGGTTTGCTTCGTTTGCGATCGGAGCGCGCGTTGGCTTTTCTGCCATGTCTTCGGTGTGACCGCCACCTTGGATCATAAAGCCGTCGATAACGCGGTGGAAAATGGTGCCGTTGTAGAAGCCATCTTCACAGTATTTTTTGAAGTTCTTTGAGCTAACTGGTGCTCGTTCTAGGTTCAGTTCAATCTCGATGTCACCGAAATTGGTGGTCATAATAATCATCTGGTTTTGCCCTTGTGGGTGCTAAGTTGGCGGCATTATAGCTAAGTCGCATTATGATAGCAGAAATAAAAACAGCGACGTTTTGGCGTCGCTGTTTGCATGTTGAGTGCTTGAGGAAAGCTCTAGACCGTAAAGCGACCGACTAAGTCGTACAGCTCGTTGGCTTTGTGGTTAAGGTTGCCACTGCCTGCACGGTTTTGATTCGCAAGGCTTGCCGACTGACTGCTTTGTTGAGAGATCACTTCGATGCGCTGTGAAATCTCTTGTCCAACTTGGCTTTGCTCTTCGGTCGCGGTAGCGATCAGCGTGTTCATGTCCATGATATTCGCAATCGCTGCTTGAATATCTTGCAGCGCAACCGATGCAGCACGTGCTTCTTCTACTGTCGCTTCGCCACGTGCTTGGCTAGATTCCATCGCTTTTACTGCGGCATCCGATCCAGCTTTAAGTTGATCGATCATCTTGTGAATGTCACCTGTGCTGTCCTGAGTGCGGCTTGCAAGCTTACGCACTTCATCCGCTACAACTGCGAATCCGCGTCCTTGGTCGCCCGCTCGTGCCGCTTCAATGGCGGCATTTAGCGCAAGCAAGTTGGTTTGTTCAGCAATATCTTGGATGACTTCAAGTGAGGATGAGATGTTCTGCACGTCACTCTCTAGACGTGAAATTACAGTGCTTGCTTCAGATACCTCATTTGCTAGCGCTTCAACGGAGTTAGCGGCGGAGTCCACGATGTGCTTCGCTTGTTGTGCGTTGTCATCGGCGTTTTTAGCGGAATCGGCGGCTTGGTTTGCATTGCCAGAGATCTCGTGAGCGGTGGCCGTCATTTCTGTCATTGCAGTCGCGACTTGTTCCGTTTCCTCACGTTGACCAGAAGCCAATTCATCCACTTGTGAGGCGCGTTGAGACATGTTGTTCGTTTCTGATACTACCTCTTGTCCGACATGGCTGACGCTCTTAATAATTCCTTGCAAGCTCTCAACGAAGATATTGAAGTTATGCGCGAGCTGCTTAAATTCTGGCACGCTAGATTCTTCCATCCGCGCGGTTAAGTCGGCGTCACCTTGCGCGAAAGATTGGATTGAGCTGTCAAACTGTTCGATAGGGCGCATAATGCTACGGTTGACGAGTACGGCAAAAATGGCCACGACAACGGCAATAGAGACACAAAACATAGCAATAGCGGCTAAGGTATTGTTTAGCTCATCGTTTGCTGTGTTTTCCATATCTGTAATGATCGCATCGATATCATCAGTATAAAAACCTGTGCCAATCATAATATCCCACTTGGGAATGAAGATGGAGTAGCTGAGTTTTGGTAATGCTTCGGTTTGCCCTAACTTAGGGAAGTAGTAGGTTGTGAAGTCACCCGTTTTGGCGTTTTTCAACAGGTCTTGGATCAGGTAGTTGCCTTTTTTGTCTTGAAGGTTATAGAAGTTTTCTCCAACCCCTTTGTTGTTTTTTCCGACAACAACACGCACGCCTTTTGAGTCGTACGCAAAAATATAACCTGATTGGCCGAACTCTAGCTCTTTGAGCACTGGAATAGCTTCTTGCAATGAGGCATTACGATCCAATAACGGTTTGAGTGCGGAATGAGCCATCTGCACATAGTTTTTCAGTTCCGCTTTCTTCATCGCCATCATCGTCGTGTGCGTATGATTGATTTGTTGTTGGTTGTAGGTACTGGTTTGGAGGTAGGTAAACCACATCATACCCAAAGCAATCGTTAACACGGGAATGATGGAAAGAATATAAAGTCGCTTTCTTATCGTTAGATTCATAGGTACTTCCTTACGTCTCGGCGCAGCGTTACAAACTGGTAAACTTCAATAGCTTTACCAAATAAAAGTGTTAATAATTATTTTTGTACTGATTGCAGATTAACCGAGTTGGCGGGTGAGAAGTACAGGAAGTTGGTGATCGTGGACGAGAGAGACTCACATTTTTAAGCAGGATCACAATTAGCGAGAGCATTGGCCCGAGTTGCAGCGGGAGCTACCAGTAAGCCAGTATGAGACACGATACCTATTGTTGGCAAAGCGCAGGTAAAGCCAGTCTGCAATTGGCTTGAGTAATGGCCAACGTAGTGGAGCATATAGCCAACCTCGTCCTACCAACTGCCATGCTCGGTGAGTCACATCAAGACCAAGTATCAGTTCATTGTTGTCATTCAGCGCATGCAAAATAGTATTGGCTTTTTGCGCGTCTATCTGTGGGTAATCAGAAAATTCATCGCTGTAGATATCGACGATTTTTATCGCTTGTTTTACATCTCGTCGCTTAAGTGCGTGCATTTCTTTGGCGCACAGTGGGCAAGTTCCGTCATAAAATATGGTGAGTTTTGTCATTGCGATCGTCTTATTATTTGATTTGTCTTACTGAGTTCTACGTGGCGATTTTTCTTTTGGTTCATTATGTTGCAGGTAGTGGTTCCAATTCGCGCGTATGTTCTCGTAGTTATATTGGCAAAAGTCTTTGCGATCTCGTAGGTAGTCTTTTTCAACTTCATCGAGAAGCGACTTGTACTGTTCCGGATCACTGCCGTACACCAAACATAAGGTAGAGAAGTAGCGTTGCAAATCAAAACTGTGCTCATCAATGTACTCACCGAAGTCGTAGTAGTCCGGTCTGTCATCGGACTCAAATGCGAACATGTCGGCGGCGCTAATGGCCATCTCTGCGCCATCTTCTAGGAAGTCAATCATTAAGATCGTGGCAAAATTATCGACGGCATCTTCTTCTTTTCCGAGAACAGGGATGTTTTGATCTTCGATGTAAGCATGCCCGGCTTCATGCAGCAAGGTGTGTAATAACGTATCTAACGCCCCTGTTTTTGGGGATTTTCCAAGGCGTTCTTCATACTGGTTATTGGAGAAGTAATTGAGTGATTCCAAATAAAAAGTGTAAGGAATGTGTATCGTGTGCGTATCGGGATCGTACATTGGGCCATCTTCTCCGCCGTAAATCAGTGTGAGTGGTTTGCGAAATGGAAAGTGGATCTGAGATAGCTCAAGAAAAATTGGGTTTACATCGCTGTTTTGGATAGATTGCAGGGCGATGTTTTCATGGGTTGTTTCCACGGGAGAATATTCAATACGGATATTTTCCGCTGCAGTGGCAGATGAGATGGCACAGAGTAATAGCACAGGGAAAAGCAAATGAATTTTCATGTAGGGCTCTTGTTATTTGAATAACTTACATAAAAATTATACATGTTTTTGTGTGATTCATAACTGGGATTGTTTTTATCACCCAGAATCGGGTAGTTAGCCTCGAAAGACTACCATGACAACACCGTACATTTTGGTTGCTGGGCTCTCCAGAAAGCCTATCAAAACACGTTGTACTCAGTAGACCATAGATAAGTGATTGGCTTTTAAGGTTTATTTTTTTGGTGAGGCTAAGTTGAATTCGCTTCGCTCTTTTGTCTGTAAAAATGCTATTCAGCAGTTAATCATTATGGAACGAAACCATGGGATTGGTGAATGTCACTGAATTGAAGAAAATTATCAGCAATATGTTATAATCCGGCTCCGTTGTGACGAAAACGTTTGTTGCAGCTTGAGAGTTTCCTTGGATTCGGCTCGTTTATTCACCATGAGCCAGAGTTAAAAAAACTACGACAGGAACAAGCAAACCCAATTGTTTTGAACGCGATCTCGGCGTTTAGAGGTTACAACGGGAAGGAACTTTGTTTGATAGTAATTGACACATTCTGTTTAAGTAAGGGAGCCCAATGTGGTTCAGAAAGTGTCACCCAGAATTTACTCACAACATTATACCCCAAGCAGTCACGCACAGGTATTGCGAGGGGGCATTTGAAGGAGCTATATCGGCTCCTTTCACATTTAAGGGCTTGCTAACAGCGGAAAACTGACACATCGCTAAAGGAGCGCCCCTTAAACTAGCCTAAGGCGCATCTACACCAACTTTTGAGTATTTTCGAAACAGTAAAGCGAGAACATTTGCTATTGAATGAAGGTTAAATTAACACTCGATCATTACGGAGGATGAAGAGAACAATAATAAGAGGCGATATGAATCATTTAATATCTGTAGGTGCACTGGAGTCCTTCTTGGTCGCAATCAGTGTGCTTTTCCTGGGGCATTTTATTAATGCTAAGCTACCGATTTTAAAGAAGTTCAACATACCTGAGCCGATTGTAGGTGGCCTTATTGTGGCCTGCATGATTACTGCTCTTCATTTCAACGGCATCGACTTGGAGTTCGATTTGCCGTTACAAAATACGTTTATGTTAATGTTTTTTGCGACGGTTGGTTTGGCCGCAAATTACACTCAGTTGATGAAAGGAGGTGCGAAGGTTTTTATCTTCTTAGCTGTCGCATCGTTTTACATCATCATACAAAACGGCGTTGGCGTTTCACTCGCGGCGGCGCTCGGTTTAGATCCTTTGATGGGATTAATTGCTGGCTCGATTACTCTGTCTGGTGGCCATGGTACAGGTGCTGCGTGGTCACAAACCTTCCAAGACGTGTATGGATTGGATAACGTTTTGGAAATTGCGATGGCATCAGCCACTTTTGGTTTGATCATCGGCGGTATCATTGGTAGCCCAGTGGCACAGCGCCTCGTAGAAAAAAACAGCATTGAATCGGAGTATGGTCGTGGTGGTCGGGATGCCAAAACTCACGAAAAATTCCCTGAGTTGGTGACCTACAACGAATACGAAGAAGATAAAGTAACGGCGAAAAAAGTGGTGGAGAAACTCTTCTTCCTACTGATCTGTGTTACGGGTGCGAAGTATGTTGAGCAATGGGTCAGCACGTATGAAATCTCATGGTTGATGATTCCAGACTTTGTATATGCGCTGTTCATTGGTGTGATCATCACGAACTTCTTAGAGGTGACCAAGCTTCGTAAGTTAGATGCAGAAACCGTCGATATGCTCGGTACCGTTTCTTTGTCATTGTTCTTGGCGATGGCATTAATGAGCTTGAAGTTATGGAATATCTTTGACTTAGCGATTCCATTCTTGGTCATTTTGGCTGTGCAGTCTGTGGTCTTAGCTATCTTCACTTACTACGTTACGTTCAAAGTGATGGGACGCAACTATGACGCTGCGGTTATTGCGGGTGGTCACTGTGGTTTTGGCTTGGGGGCAACCCCAACAGCCGTGATGAACATGGGCTCTATCGTTAACCGATTTGGCCCGTCGCCGCAGGCATTTATGGTGGTGCCAATTGTGGGGGCTTTCTTTATCGACATCGTTAACTTAATCATTTTACAAGGTTACATTTCATTCCTTGGTTAAATTTAAGTTCATGATCTCCTGAGGTCGAAATAAAAACGGTCACAACACAGGTTGTGACCGTTTTTTTATGGCTCGATTTTGGCCGTTTATCGAACGACGGATTATTGAATGGTTCGGCTGAACTTGAGACTAGCTGTCCAACCAAGAACGCCGACGAAAGCGTAAATGCCAACGTTTAACCAACCCGCTTGAGGAATTGCATTAAATGGGCTTGGTGCAACAATGGCGTGCAGTGGAAGGTAAAGCACTTCGGAGAAGAACTGATCTAGGCCGTAATAGCCAAATAGTGCGATTGGCATCCAGCGCAGCGCATAAATGGCGATAAACAAAATGACCAGTGGTGAGTTCACTTTCTGAGAAATAGCCATTGCGGTTAATGCCAGCGGTAATAGTAGAATACCGGCGAATAACATTCTGATTAAAAACTCTCCCCAATGCAGCAGCACGTAACCTAACGAGGCTTGGCGGTACAATAGAGCCAGTTGGTGATCGGTAGAGATGTTCAGCAACCACAACATCAAATCTGCTGCGAGCACGAGCGCCGAGCAAACGAGCGGAATCACCAATAAGCCAAACCCTAGCTTCACTAAGTGAGTTTTTATGTCGCTGACCGGCATACTACGCCAAAACATAATACTGCCCTCCGCACGCTCTTTGCGCAGTGTTCTCGGGAAGTATTGAACGGCTAACAAGATAGACAGCAGTCCCGCCCCGCCGGTAATCAACATGTTTACATCGTCACCAAGCTCTTTGTGAATGTCACTGACATCACCACCAAAGCTCATTTGAAAAAACATATTGTGTTGTAGTGTGTCGTTACTCATTAAACTGACAAAGAGGATAAGTCCACATGCCAACACAAACAGTGGAATACGTAAAACAAGAGGGTTTTCTAACCACTCTTTTTGCAACATCGCGACAACTGAACGCATTACGCTGCCTCCTTCTGCAATGCTAAAAATAGATCCGCTAACTTCACCCCATGGATGGCCCCCATTGTTTCTGCTTGTTGGGCATACTGGGCAGTGAGTAACCATTTCGTTGAACCGAGCCCTTTTTGTGACGACAGTGGGTTCATCGCTTCAATTTGTGTGCGGTATTCGTCGCTGGCCTCAAGGATGAAGTAGTCTTCACTGATACTGTCCATCGAGGTTTGTAGTACAGGGCGGCCATGCTTGAGAATCAGAACATCAGTCAGTAAGTGCTCAATCTCTGATACTTCATGACTGGCGATGATCAACACGCGTTCGCCGTCATGAAACCATTCTAACAAGTGACGATAAAACGTATCACGATACACGAGATCTAACCCGAGTGTCGGTTCATCCAATATGAGGATTTGGGTGTTAGTCGCGATTACAATCGCAAGGTGCAATTGCACCTTCATCCCTTTGGATAAAGATTTGATGCGCGCATGAGGTTTGATGTCCGTTTGACGAAGCAGCGTATCTGCTTGGGCGCGATTGAACCCTGGATGCACGCCTTCGGTATAGTTAAGCAGTTGAGCGACAGTCATCCAATCTGGCAGAACGTTCACATCCGAGATGTAGGACAAGCTCTGCATTATTTTGTCGCGTTGCATAATGGGTTCAAATCCGTTGATACGAACAGTGCCTTGATATTCATGTGCGCCGAGTAGGGCATTAATAAGCGTTGATTTACCTGCGCCATTATGGCCGAGTAAGCCAAGTACTTGTCCTGCATGTAGGTCGAAACTCACTTCATGCAGTGCTTCTCCTTGTTGCTGATATTGCTTGGAGACGTTGTTTACACTGACTAATGCGCTCATTGGTCACCTTTCAAGTGTGGTTTTAGTTGTTGAATGAATTCGTCGAGTGACATATCCAGACGCTGTATTGTGTCGGCTATCTGCGGAATTTGTTGTTGAAGAAAACGTGCCTTCTCGTCTGCGAGCAATTTGAGCTTTGCCCCTGAAGCGACAAACATACCTTGACCGCGTTTTTTCTCCACTAATCCCTCATCAACAAGTAATTGATAGCCTTTCATGACGGTGAGGTGGTTAATTTTCATATCCGCAGAGATGCTACGAACTGAGGGTAGAGCATCGCCTTCTTGCCAGATACCTTGCAGTATTTGTTGAGTGATCTGGTCAGCCAACTGTCGAAAAATCGGTTGGCGATCATGCCAATTGGTCATGAGTGAATCTCTTGGCTGAAGTGGTGTTATATATAGGTATAACACCTAGTGTGCCGGAGAGAAAGTAATAATTTAAAATTAAGCGTATGTTCCAGCCTTCGCTTTCCCTAAATATCTACCTATGTGATAGCTATTTTGAAGACTTTATTGTGAACATAAATTAGACACTTCTCATAAGTTGAGAAGTGTTATTTTTCTAATCCAATCAAGGTATTTACCACCAGCTTGGTATTGGTATTCTCATATAATGATAATCAGTGGGATTTTGGGTGCATCCATTTCTTACTTGATGAGAATTTGTGGCAAATACACCCTAGAAAACAAAAGGTTCGAGAGGCAATCTGATTGACTTAGGCACCTATCTCACGTTGAGCGCTTGCTCAATGAATGAGAAAGAGGAGAGTAAAGAGGTCTCATGAATCAGGTAATATCTATCGGCCCACAAGAGTCGTTTCTCGTCGCAATTTGCGTGTTATTTTTAGGGCAGTTCATTAACACCAAATTACCAACCTTAAAGAAATTCAATATCCCAGAGCCAATTGTTGGTGGTCTAGTCGTGGCTTGCGTGATCACGACGATGCACTTAAATGGTGTGGATGTATCATTTGATTTGCCACTGCAAAACACCTTTATGCTGATGTTTTTTGCGACGGTTGGCTTAGCCGCGAATTACACCCAACTGATTAAAGGCGGTGCGAAGGTTTTCATCTTCCTTGTTGTGGCATCGGTCTACATTCTTATCCAAAATGCGGTCGGCGTATCCCTAGCAACCGCATTGGGGTTAGATCCACTCATGGGGTTGATCGCCGGCTCTATTACGCTTTCTGGCGGACATGGAACTGGTGCGGCGTGGTCGCAAACTTTTCAAGAAATGTATGGTTTGCACAATGTCCTAGAAGTGGCGATGGCTTCTGCTACGTTTGGCTTGGTCATGGGCGGGATTATTGGCAGCCCTGTCGCGCAAAAGTTACTCAACAAGCACAACTTAGAATCGGAATACGGACGCACCAACCAAAGCCATCAGAGTTTCCCTGAATTGGTGACCTATAACGAACATGAAGAAGATCGTGTCACGGCGAAAAGAGTTGTAGAAAGCTTATCCATTATTTTGCTTTGCGTGACAGGCGCGAGCTATCTGGAGAGTTGGGTGAGCAGTTTTGGCATCAAGTGGTTGATGATCCCAGATTTTGTTTATGCGCTGTTTATTGGTGTTGTCATCACCAACATCATGGAAGTGACCAAGGTGCGCAAGGTTGATTTAGAAACCGTTGATATTCTTGGTACGGTTTCGCTATCGCTGTTCCTTGCCATGGCTCTGATGAGCTTGAAATTGTGGAATATCTTTGATCTTGCGATCCCGTTCCTTATTATTCTTGCTATTCAGTCGGCCGTACTCGCGGTGTTCACTTATTACATAACATTCCGCATGATGGGCAGTAATTACGATGCCGCGGTGATCGCCAGTGGACACTGTGGTTTCGGTTTAGGTGCCACACCGACTGCGGTCATGAATATGGGCTCTATCGTGAGTCGTTATGGTCCATCACCACAAGCATTTATGGTAGTACCAATTGTCGGTGCATTCTTCATCGACATTGTGAACTTAGTGATTTTGCAAGGCTGCATTGCTTTTATTAAATAGCCCCCGCTTCTTTCAACTTAACATAACAAAGCCAGTCCCTTGAGATTGGCTTTGTTATTTGTAACACGAAATCTTGTTTCTCTGACTTCAAGCCGTGAAATCAATACGTTACTATGATGACATAGTGTTCAGTTTTACAGCAGCATGAGGTACCCACATGTCTGAAAAAATATCGACGTCGGCATTAGCTAAAATGCGCAAGGTTGAAGCCAAGCTGTTGTTTGCCGATCTCAAACGTGCTGGCTACATTGTTCGCCAAGACGAAAAATGGATTCTGACGGAAGAAGGCGCCAAGTTTGGCGGCGAGTATGTGGATCACCCTAAATTTGGCCAGTTCATCGTCTGGCCGACCAATTTACATATTGAGCTGACTTCCAGCTCAGGGAAAACATTAAGCGCCACGCTGCTGGGTGAAAAGCTGAAACTGAATGCGAAGCGCATGAACCAACTGTTGAGTGAGTTGGGGTGGATCGCCAAATCTGAAGAAGGTTGGAGTGTCACTGAAGCTGGTATACGCGCTGGTGGCCAGCAAAGAACCGATAAAGAGACACAAAATACCTTTGTCGTATGGCACGATGTGGTGCTGCGTAATAAGCGTCTTAAGCAGTCTGTAATTGAATTTTTAGGGCAAGATGCGGAGTCACACTCCACGGATAAATCGTACTCAAGCTTTCGCCAAAAGTTTGAAGCCAAACACCGAACATTAGATGGGCATTACGTGCGCTCTAAGGGGGAGTTGCTCATCGACAACTGGCTGTACTTGGCTGGTGTGGTGCACGCTTATGAACGTCAGCTGCCGATTGACCAAGATGTCACTAGCGATTTTTACTTGCCAGGCGGTAAAGTCTATTTACAGTTTTGGGGAAGTGATACTGGGGGGATGGCTGAGGCTGACCGTGAGACCATTCGTACTGTTTATGAGCAGCATCATTTCAACCTTATCGAAGTCGAACCGAGTGAACTAGACAAGTTAGATGAAGTGCTTCCTAAGCGTCTTCGTCAGTTTGGTATTAAAGCTTATTAACGACTTAAGCCCGCTGTTCAGATAAGAAAAAACCCGTGATTGATCACGGGTTTCGTATTTTTAGCGTGCCTCTAGGCTGTCATCCTATGGATTAAAAACCTTTGATGTTTTCCGCTTCTAGCTCCGAGAAGTACTTCACTGTCTTCACTTTCAGTTCTTGTTGAGCTGGCTCGTCACATACGATCACTGCTTTAGGGTGAAGTTGAAGTGCAGAAACCGTCCATAGGTGGTTTACACAACCTTCTACTGCTGCTTCAAGTGCTTGAGCTTTGTTATGACCTGTTACTAGAATCATCACTTCTTCTGCGTCTAGCAGTGTACCCACACCGATAGTCAGTGCGTATTTAGGCACTTGGTTGATATCGCCGTCAAAAAAGCGAGAGTTCGCAATGCGAGTGTCTTCAGTCAGTGTCTTGATACGAGTACGAGAAGACAGAGATGACGCTGGCTCGTTGAACGCGATGTGACCGTCGTTACCCACGCCGCCCATGAACAGGTTGATCTTGCCGTAAGACTTAATTTTGTCTTCGTAACGCTTACATTCTGCGTCGTGATCGTCAGTGTTACCGTTCAGTAGGTTGATGTTTTCTTCTTGGATATCAATGTGATTAAAGAAGTTGTTGTACATGAACGAGCGGTAAGACTCTGGGTGATCCGCAGGGATGCCAATGTACTCATCCATGTTGAAAGTCACGACGTTTTTGAAGCTCACTTCGCCGGCTTGGTAAAGCTCGATTAGGGCTTTGTAGGTTGCTAGAGGAGTGCCACCAGTTGGTAGACCCAGAACGAATGGACGCTCAGCAGTAGGTTTAAAGTCGTTGATACGCTTAGCGATATGCGCAGCTGCCCACTTACCTACTTGTGCTGCTCGAGTTAACGGGATAAGTCTCATTTTGTGCCCCTAGTTATTGGAATTTACGATGTACCGAAACATTAATTCGCATTATAAAATAAGTAATAACGAACTGCTATTGTTTTAGGTCAAAATTTTGCTTTTTCTTTAACCAGTGTTGATTTTATCGACTGTTTTTATATCTAAATGCTTTTATAAGCCGATTTTTTACAAAGAAATTGCATTATGAAACTGACGAATTGATAGATAAAATTTATGATCTAAATTAAGTTCTGCCTTCGCACTTAACCTTGTTTTTTAACAACCTACAGAGTGTGAAACCGCACACGAACTTCAAATATTATGGGATGGACATGGCACGACGCTCATTCCTTAACCATAATTGAAATGTGTAAACCAGTGAGGAATTCGGTATGAAAAATGAGTTAGATCCGAGCAAAGTACTACAGGCTTACGAATGTGTGATGAACAACGGTACACCAACCGAATTTGGCAAAATGTATGAAGGTGTAGAAGCGTTTTCCGATTACGACGGGTACAACGTTTTCTTACGAGGGAATGGTGTTGATCTAAAGGTTGGCTTCCACAATACCTATCAATTGGAGTACGACCAAGAGCACTTGAAAGAGAGCTTTTTGAAAAAGATCGCGATGCTTGCCAAGTAGACTAGCACTAAATACTAAAAAAGCCCTTGGGAGAACGCGCCCTTGGGCTTTAGGAGAAGAAATGAGCTTGTTTTGCTCGCTCAGTCAAACCAAACGAGCTTTCGCCTACTGCCTACTGCTAGAAAAAGGCGAGAATTAGTTTATTTGGTTATTAATCGTCTTCGACCAAACTCTCTTCAATGTAATCTTCTGTCGCGTCAGGCTTATTACGACCATTTAGCGTGTGGAAGCGCTTGCGACCACGAGCAAGTTGGGTGTACTTTAGCCACGTACGCTCAAGTTTTGTTTTTGCTTTGCCCGGGTTTTCTAGCACCTTGATGAAGTGTTTCTCTTCGCTATTTTCAGGTGTTAATTCGCCTGACTCTAAGCCAAGCATAGTATCCCCATAAATTGTTAGGATTTCCTCTTCCGAGAGAGTAAAATCGCCAGACTTTGCAAAGCCGCGTGGGAATTTTACGTTGTCGTAAAAACGTTTTTTGCCATGACGGAATTCAGTGTCAGACATGTCAACAGCCTCTGTAACCGTTATTGATGAATGTAGTGAACTACGGCGAAAATTAGGCGTAAAGCTAACAAAAGAAAAACAAAACTTTTTTGTCGTCATGATTTTAATTAGTTGTTAATCTGGTTTTATATTAACCAGGAGATGGTTTATGGATGTAAAAGTCTTTCGAACATTTTTAGAGCTGGCAAGGGTTCGTCACTTCGGACGCGCCGCTGAGAATCTTTATATTACCCAAGCTGCAGTGAGCGCACGTATCAAACAATTGGAAAGTTACTTCGATACGCAATTGTTTATTCGTGATCGAAATAACATAAAGTTGACCTCTGCAGGTGAGCGCTTAATCAGTTATGCAGAGGTGATGGTCACCACATTGCAACAAGCGAAGCTAGAGTTATCGCTTGAAGATGGCAAAGCGCTGCAATTAACGTTAGGCGGTACGCCAAATATTTGGGACGCTTACTTGCAGAACTGTTTAAGTGTCGTCACAGATTCATTTGGTGGTTATGGTTTTATGGCAGAAGTGATGGGGCGGGAAATGCTCAGTCGCAGCTTGCTAGAGCGCACGTTAGATATGGCATTTGCGTTCGACCAAATCAAAGCTGATGAGCTTAACTGCAAAAAAGTGGCCGATGTTGTTCTCGTTCTGGTATCGACTGAGAAAGACTCTTTAGACACCGTTTTTGAAAACAAATACGTGTATGTGGATTGGGGAACGCGCTTCTCATCAGAACATTCTGAACGTCACCCTAAGATCCCGGCTCCGTATCTGCGCACCTCAACAGCGCGTATAGCATTGGACTTTATTTTAGAGAAGGGCGGTGCCGCTTACTTACCCATCTCTCTGGTAGAGCCCTTTATCGCCAATGGGCAGCTTCACAAGGTGTCTGGCGTAGAAGATTGGTGTCGCCCTATCTATTTGAGCTATCGTAAAGCTAGCTCGTCTGTAGACGCGATTAAGCAAGTGGAAGAAATTGTCAAAGAGATTGATCCACTGACGGCTTACAGTTTTCAGCAAATTGGTTCCGGCACTTCCGACGAATAGCGTTGAGTGAAAAGTCAGAGAAATTAAAAAGCCGCCTTGGAAAATCCAGGCGGCTTTCTTTTTATCTCGATGAATCGATAGTTATGGCAAGTCAAATAGCAGGGCGGTTGTGCTCTCGTTCGATGTATTGCGTAAAACAACCTTACTTTGCTGTTCGACCTTCGCGCCGTCGCCCGCCGTCAAGGTGGTATTGTCGATGCTAAGGCTTCCCGTTACTTGGTGAACGAATAAGTTTCTACCCGATTCTATCTCAAAGTTAAGTTCGCTATTTGGTTCAAGAATTAACTGATGTAATGTGGCATCTTGCTTAATAAGTAGCGTACCGTTTTCTCCTGTTGGAGTCGCGATAGTTGTTAGTCCAGGCGTGCGACCAAAGTCTTTTTGCTGATAACCTGGCTTGGTTCCAAATGTATTTGGCTGAATCCAAATTTGTAGAAAGCGCAGCGTGTCGCGGTTCGACGCATTGTACTCACTGTGGTAAATCCCTTTCCCTGCCGACATGAGTTGGAATTCCCCGGCAGGTAATGTTTTCACGTTACCTTCGCTGTCTTTGTGCGCGATAACTCCTTCCAGCACATAGCTGATGATCTCCATATCACGATGGCCATGTGTATCAAAACCTGCGCCAGGTTGGACTACATCGTCATTGATGACTCTCAGCTCAGAAAAGCCCATATGTTGTGGATCGTAATAGCTACCGAAAGAAAACGTATGTTTGCTATCAAGCCAGCCAAAGTTTGCTCGACCTCGGTCTGCTGCATGTCTTACCGTAATCATGGGGTCTCCTTAAGAGAGCTTTTTGTTCAAGAAGTTATCTAGCGCGGCCTTACCTGCGCCAGAAAACGCCAGTGAAACACTTGCTGCCAGTAAAGCTAAGCCAAACTCGTAACCGTTGTTTGCCATGAACAAACCGTTTTCAAAGTGGACGGAGAATATCGCTACCACCATCGTGAACGCTAAAGCAACGGCTGCCGGGCGAGTTAGCAGGCCAAGCAAGATGAACAAGCCGCCAAAGAACTCTGCGCTGCCCGCAAGTAACGCCATGAGCACGCCAGGACCTAAACCGATAGATGCCATCCACTGACCTGTGCCTTCTAGCCCGTAGCCACCAAACCAGCCAAACAGCTTTTGTGCGCCGTGCGCCATAAAGATAATGCCGATTGGAACGCGAAGTGATAGTGCGCTGTAACCTGCGTTTGATGTGGTAATTTTCTGTAATAGTGCTTTCATGATTCTGTCCTCTGACTCTTTTCAATGAGTGGGAAGCGTGTGCTCCCGTGCTGTTGAGAACAGTTTAGGTGGCGGTGAGAATAAAAATAACGGGAGTATTTTGATAAACTCGTTCTAAAAAATTGAATAACGGTTTTTTGTTATTTTTAATCAGTTGCTTGAGTGTTTTTTATGAGTTTTTGTATGCCAGTTTTGTCGTGTTTTAAATCAGGTTCCATCATTATTTTCGATAAACATTTTTGCTGTTAAACAAAAAAAAGAGCACAGGTTGCTGTGCTCTATTGCTTTCGCTATTAACAAGGGAGAAAGGTGTGTTAAAGAAAACCGTCAGAGGTTCATTAAGCCCTCTAGTGACTCCTCTACATTGTTGTAGTGATAGGTTCGAATATTACGCCCATCCGTGGCATTAATTTGAATTTCTGAGATCTCGTTATCTGAGTCTCGTTCGATAATTCCAATTGAATGATCTACGGATTTACTGGTAATAACCTTTTGGTTTCTTAGTACAATTACGCAAGTGTGTAAGTCCATGCCAATTCCCTTTAGCCGACGTTGTTGTGATGTTCTGAATCTAACTTTAGTGTACAAAAGCGCTAATGCCAATAAATCTCAATATTGAGTTCCGAAAATGGCTAATGGTAGGCGCTTAAGCAAGCTACAATAACACTATATTGAACGATGCCTATGAACAATAAATGACAAAAGGCATGAGCAAGGAAAGCACTATGTTTATTCACCCCCATACCTCACTGACGTTCGAGCAGTGTCATAAGGCGCGAGTCGCGCGAGACAGCCGTTTTGATGGGCGATTTTATGTGGCAGTGAAAACAACGGGGATCTTTTGTCGCCCAATTTGTCCGGCTAATTTACCTAAAGAAGAAAATGTAGAGTACTTCACCGATAAAGCGCAAGCTCTCCAAGCGGGGTACCGTCCTTGTTTGCGCTGTCGACCTGATAGCGCGCCGGGTTCTTGGGCATGGAAAGGCGTAGAAACGACCTTTCAACGAGCGATTTCGTTAATTGATCGAGGGGAACTGCATCACCACTCGGTGTCTGAGCTAGCAGAGCGTGTTGGGATTTCGGATCGCTACTTACGTATGTTGTTTGAGCAGTATCTAGGCATGTCACCCAAGCAGTATGCGCAATATCAACAATTAATGTTCGCCAAACAGTTGCTTCATTCCAGTTCTATGTCGGTCACCGAAGTGGGGTTTGCGTCTGGTTTTAACAGTACACGCCGCTTTAACGATGCTTTCCAAAAGTTTCTCAAACTGACGCCTTCTCAAGTCCGTCGCAAAGAGTTTGACGGTATGGGTAGCAATCGAATTGCCTTGCCTTATCGAGGTGAATTGAATTGGCAGCACATGCTGAACTTCTACCGTTTACGAGCGATTGAGGGGGTTGAGCTGGTGAGTGATGAGAGTTATCAGCGCAACGTTTGTCTGGATACCAGTAAAGCATGGTTTAAAGCGACCAAAGGTGAAGGGTACCTAGAGCTAGCGTTTGAAATTGAAGATGTAACGAAGCTGCAAAACTTGGTGTCTGACATTCGTCGTATGTTCGATCTCGACGCCGATATTTGTACTGTCGAGCAGCATTTGGATTATGTCGCACCAGGGCTTGTGTCGAGTAAAGGTATTCGGATTCCTGGTGTATGGAATGCATGGGAGGCTGGAGTTCGAGCGATTTTAGGCCAACAAGTGTCGGTTAAAGCGGCGATTGGTCAACTTAACTTATTGGTGACCACACTTAGTGGAGAGTCAGAAAAACGCTTTTTCCCGACACCAGATGCGATAGCGAATACCGACGTGAGCTTTTTGCGCATGCCGCAAAGCCGTAAAGAGACGCTAGTGCGCTTCGCCCAGTTCATGCAGGACAACTCAGAAGCCGACCCTCAGCAGTGGCTAGTCTTGAAAGGCATTGGACCTTGGACAGTCAGTTATGCTCAACTGCGAGGGCAATCTCAACCCGATTGCTTTTTAGATAAAGACTTAGTGGTGAAAAAGGCGATGCAGCGTTACCCATCACTGAATACGCATACTGCGGCCCCTTGGGGAAGCTACGCAACGTTTCACTTATGGAATCAATCATGAAAACATTTTATACCGAAATGCCGAGCCTATTAGGAACGGTGACCATCCAATCTAACGCTGAGGGCTTGCTTGGCATTTGGTTTGAAACATGCACCACTAAGCCGAGTGAACTGGGAGCGCGAGACGATCAACACCCAGTTTTGCGCCAAGCTGTTACCCAGTTGAATGAATATTTTTCTGGCCTACGTAATGAATTTGAGCTGCCTTTGGCGGCTACAGGCACGGATTTTCAAAATCAAGTCTGGCAGGCACTAACGACCATTCCATACGGCGAGACGTGGAGCTATCAAGATCTCGCCAACGCGATTGGCAACCCTAAAGCTGTGCGCGCTGTTGGGTTGGCAAACGGAAAAAATCCTATTTCTATCGTGGTGCCTTGTCATCGCGTTATTGGCAAAAGCGGTAAATTGACAGGGTATGCTGGTGGAGTAGAGCGCAAGCAACGTTTACTTGCGTTGGAGCAAGGTACACCACTTTAAGTGAGGCGATTCTCATATTGTGATTAAGCGTGCTGCACAGGGGAAACGATAGTATAGAGTTTCATATTCGTTATACGAATAGAAAAAGGATAATAAGGACATGCCTTTCAAAACGGATTTTGATGCATTCATGAGTGAGTGTTGGCAGCATCACGAAGCACAGCCCGAACAAACTTATGCTCAATTGGAAACGGCTCTGAGTGAGGTGGAAAACGTTAGCCACATCGAGCGAATATTCGCATTGATGCTGCACACCGCGATTGGGCACCTCCAGCGTCCAGAACCGTTTCTTGCTTGTTTAGAGCGCTTTGATGAACGCAAGGTTGCCGAGAGTTCGGCATTGCAACGCAGTATTGCCGTTGCGCGCTACTTCGTAGATGGCACTGACAATATGGAATTATTGGAAGAGCAAGAACAACGACGAGTTTACGCTTTGATTTCGAATGAACTTTCTGCGCTTGCTCAGCTTGAACTGGCGAGCCAATGGCTGGCGAAAGCCGCGCTAGGTATGACACCACAAGATGCTGAAGGGCTGCTAGCACGCTCTATCGCAATCACAGCAAATAACTTGGCGTGTCAGTATGAAGCGCTGGCTGAGCGCACGGATGTGGAAAAATCGAGGATGCTAGAAGCGGCGAAGCTCGCGTTGGATTACTGGAAAGTGGCGGGTGGTTGGATGCAAGAAGAACGTGCAGAGTATCGCTTAGCGATGAGTTTACTCAAAGCGGGTGAAGCCGGACAAGCCAAGCAGCATGCCGAGCGCTGCGAAGCCATTTGTCAGCAAAATGGTGGTGACGCGTTTGAGCTGTTCCATGCGCATGATTTGCTGATGCAAGTGCACTTCCATCTTAGCCAGAAATATAAAGCTCAAGTTGATGTGGGGATGCAGCAATACTGCACAACGAGTTCGTTGACATGATCTCAACGTTGAATAAAAAAGCCCCGAGCGAATGGCTCGGGGCTCATATTTTGTAAGTTCACTCATTACACGATGTTGATTAAGCTATTTGCGCTTTTGCCTGGTATCGTCCTGGTTTATGGTTCATCGCCAAAATCAAGTTTGTCGCCACGGCACCTAGGACGGATAGAGCGATAAGGTGCACATCCACAATGAACAGCGACATCACTACGATGGCACAATCGAGTGCCATCTGAACTTTACCTGCTCGAATCCCAAAACGTTCCTGAAGGTACAACGCTAAAATGTTAAAACCGCCTAAACTCATCTTGTGGCGGAAAATCACCAACATACCTATTCCAATTAACCCACCACCTAGAAGTGCTGCATAGAAAGGTTCGATTCGTGAAATTTCAATCACATGGTGCAGATGATCGACCGCAAAAGAAACAATCGAGACCGCAATGAAGGTATTAATGGTGAAGCGCCATCCCATGCGCATTACAGACAAAATATAAAAAGGGAGGTTGAGAGCGAAAAATATCTGACCAAAGCTGAAGTCACTCACTTTGGTAAGGAAGATCGCCAAACCAGCCGTACCGCCGGTGAGCAATCCTACTTTGCTGAAAAATATTACCCCAAGCGACACTAACGCACTGCCGAGCGTCAGAGCCAAGAGGTTCTCTCTTAGGCTATGATCTTTATCCATAAAATTTTTTCCTTGGTTTAAAAACCGCGCCGGAGACAACACGTCCATCCAGCGAGATAAACAGTTGCCAAAACAGCAACTAACAAATCGGCCAATAAAATGTCGCGAAAAGTGATGAATGTCGAGTTTTTGGACAAGATTGTGCTGATGCTAGCCTGTTTAACATAATGTACACAGGTAGAAAAACAACAAGGAAAAGTTATGATTAAGAAAGTCGGCACTACCCAAATCAACGCATTACATCGACTGAGTTGTCACTGCGGAAAAGTTGAACTGGAACTTGCATTACCTAATGGTATTGAGAAGCCGAGACGATGTGATTGCTCCATGTGTCGACGTCGCGGCGCGATTGTGGCATCTGTGCCTCTGAATGGTATTCGTATCGTGCAAGGCGAAGATGTTTTGAAGCTGTATCAATTTAACACTCGCACAGCGAAGCACTTTTTCTGTGGCGAATGCGGTATCTATACGCACCATCAGCGTCGCTCTGACCCGAGTGAATACGGCTACAATGTCGGCTGTTTAGAGGGCGTCAACCCATATGAATTGGGAACTATCGAAGTGATGGATGGCGTTAACCACCCATCAGACCGTTAGGCCGCATAGCAAGTGAAGAACGTGAGTTGCGGTGCTTAGGTAAATAAACCGCTATTCATCCACAAATGCACTGCAATACTGGCGGCATAACCCAAGGCGATGACGGGAGCCCACTTTAGGTGGCCAAAGAAGGTGTATTGTCCACGCGCGGCTCCCATTAATGCGACACCTGCCGCAGAGCCAATTGAAAGCAAGCTGCCCCCCACACCCGCAGTCAATGTGACAAGTAACCAGTTCCCCATCGACATGCTTGGTTCCATGGTCAGTACAGCAAACATAACCGGAATGTTATCGACGATGGCAGATAGAACACCAACCATCACGTTGGCCCAGACAGGGTTCCATTGGTTGTACATGACGTTTGAAACCAGTTCGAGATAGCCAAGTAAGCTCAAACCGCCGACACACATCACTACGCCGTAGAAGAACAGCAAGGTGTCCCATTCTGCGCGAGATACACGGTGGAACACGTCAAACGGAACGACTGAACCTAAGCGTTTTAATGCGTGATCGTCGCCATTGGCAATTGCCATGGCCGCTTTTTTTGCTAAGGAATGTTTGAGTGTTTGGCGTAAGAAGTAGCCGAAAAATTGTAAGTAGGCCAAGCCCATCATCATGCCCATAACTGGTGGGAAGTGCAGCAAAGCGTGGAAAGAGACTGCGGTGGCAATCGTCAGAATGAATAGTGCGACAATACGTCTCGCGCCGCGTTTCAGTTCTACGTGTTGGTGAATCGTATTCGGTTTGGTGTTTGGAACAAAGAGTGACATCAAAAACGCAGGAACCAAATAGTTCACCAGTGACGGGACGAATAACGGGATGAATTCAGCAAAGCTGACATGCCCGGCTTGCCACACCATCAGGGTCGTAATGTCACCAAATGGGCTGAATGCACCGCCAGCGTTGGCAGCGATAACAATGTTGATACAGGCAAGATTCACGAATCTAGGATTATCACCAGAGACTTTCATCACCACAGCGCACATCAAGAGGGCTGTGGTTAAGTTATCGGCAATCGGTGAAATAATAAAGGCGAGAAACCCCGTCAGCCAAAACAGCTTTTTGAAGCCAAAGCCTTTGCCGACCATCCACGCCTGTAAGGCATCGAAGAGTTTGCGCTCTTCCATAGCATTGATGTAAGTCATCGCTACTAACAAAAACAGCAGCAGTTCCGCGTATTCCAACAAGTTGTGCTCTAGTGCGGATTTGGCGACTTCTGGCTGGTTGTGTTGAGCAAAGGTGTAGCCAATTAGAATCCAAATTAACCCTGCAGCGAGCAGCACAGGCTTGGATTTTCTCATTTTCAGATACTCTTCCAACATAACCAGTATGTAAGCAATCGAAAAGATAATGAGAGCCGCGTAACCGACACCAGAATTAACAAGGTTCAGTTCATTGGTGGGGGCAGCAAAGGTGGCGCTAGAGAACAACAAACAGCAGAAAGCTACAATTGGATAGATTGGCATAGACATTTCTCCTTTGTCTGGTTGGAGAAATATTAGCCACAAATTAATGAGTTAGTTGTGAGAGAGCTCGAATTAACAGTAGGAGTTAGGAAATGATAGTGTGCGCCACTATTTTCTGAGTGACGCAATGCTTGCTGCGCCAAATAAAACCACAGCGGCATACAAACCGTAAGTTAACCAATGGCTAATCTCTAAAAAAGGAACGAGTCCTTGACCTGCCCACATACAGCCTCCGTTTAATGAGCAATGTTGTAATAGTCGAGCCAATTTAAAGGAAATGAACAATGTTTTTTGTGAGTGACGGCAAATTCTGAAGGATTAGAAAGTCAAAAATTGGTCAGTGAGAGAGAAATCTCATTTTTAACTGGCTAGCTCTAACCCTTTTGAGCTAGAGCTAGCTATATCGAGCGCTGAATGGATTTAGCGCAGCAGCCATTTTCTCAACGGCGAAGCCTCAATTGCTTTCACAAGTATTATGGTTGCGACAATCGTTGCAGGATAAATAAATGCGTCTTTCGCGAGGTGTTGCAACCCGATAAATTCAGCGACATTCATCATAATAATTATCACAAGCAGATGGCTAACATAAATGCCTAACACGCTAGGAGATAGTTTGAATACCCAAGGCATATCGCCAAAATGTGGGTGGACTAAGAGCCACATGAAGACACCCACGGCCCAGATAACAGTACCAAACAGGAAGTCGTGAGAATTAAAAGCGACCTCGTGTTGCATTAGCCAATAAGCTTCACCAAAATGCAGCGCCGTACCAAGAAGAATGCATCGAATCGTATTGTTTCGCGACCATCGCCACTGCTCTTCTCGTGCTAGATAACCCAGTGTTACCAGCAAAGTACTGAAAAACGGCCCATTACGAGTAAAGAAAGGCGCTGGCAGATCGGTAATGGTCGAATAACTGCCAGCAAACACGCCGTATATGTATAGCAATACGGCGGTTGGCAGTACCAATTGAGCCATATTAATATGCACGAGGAAGGCAATTAAGGCAACGGCAATGACCAGAGCTGGAATAAACCACAGGTGAACGAGCCCGCCTTCGACGAGTGAATTGAACGGGGTCGACATTAAGTAGCCCCAGTAGCCCTGCCTTTCGGCGAGATACCCCGCCTCAGCGACAGTTTGCCACTGGAATGGCATCAATAAACTGATCACGCTCCAAATGAGCCAAACCTTCATCAGTGGTTTGGCGTAGTTTTTTAGGGTTTCGATAGGTGCGCGGCTTAACTTGGGCTGGATAAGATAACCAGAAATGAGAAAAAACAGTGGCACAGCAAAACGAGCCAATTGGTTGAGCATATAGCCAACCCACGGTATTCCATCCCATTGCCAGTATGTCAGGGCCATCTGGCAGTGCAATCCTATAATTGCAAACATCGCAATAATACGCGCAAACTCTAAGCTGGCTATTTTTTGTTTCTTTGCCATTACATTACTTACCTAAATAAAAAAACTTAGGTGAAAGTAGCAGGTTGTGGCTGAATTAATGCGTGAAAAAGTCAACAGACTCGCGCTTACACTGAAGCTGTGTTTAAATTTAAGACTTACTTCAAACTTCTTAATTATTAACCCATTAACCAACTCAATACGTGATTAGCGAGTCGAAAATGACACTAATGTATGGTTAGACCAGTTAACTCTAGATTGCAAAAAAGAACGATCGTGCTAAAAATAAGATTATGCAAAAAGGAAAAGTGACAAAAGAGTTTATTCTGCAACGGGCTTTTGAGATCGCCAGCGAAGACGGATTAGAAAGCCTTACGATTGGTGAGTTAGCCAAGCAATGCGGTATGTCGAAAAGTGGTCTGTTTGCCCACTTCAATTCGAAGTTGAATTTACAACTATCGGTATTGGAGCACGCCAATAAAGTGTTCGCTGCTCGGGTTATTGAGCCTGTTCGTGAAGCAGGGGATGGCAATATCGAACGTAAAATTCGAGGGTTGCTCGATTCTTGGATGACTTGGAACCACGCATTTCAAGGAAGTTGTATGTTTCTAGACGCTTGGAATGACACGGCAGATAAAGATTGCCCACTTCAGGCCGGACTGCGTAAATCCATAGACACTTGGCTGAGCTACTTGGAGATCCAAATAACGAAAGGCAAAGAGAAGCAAGAATTTGCAGCAGACTTAGATACACGCCAAGCAACGTTTGATTTATACGGTCTTTATTTGAGTGCGCATGTTTTTTACTCAATTAAAGGTGAGGAAGAAAGCTTGCGCCTGTTTTGGCAAGGGATCGACAACTTATTTTCTCGCTGGAAAGGCTGATACCAGTTATTCGCTTTCCAGATTTGTAGACATAAAATTATAAAGAGCGGCTGAGTTCGCTCTTTCTTATCAGCATAAAAAGCACGACCGTTCTATTTTTTGTGCGTAGCTGATAGTTAAGGACATAATCATGAGTGAAAAAATTTACTTTAATACATCGCAACGTTTCAGTATTAAGCGCAGTTTGGTGAACATTAGTACTCGGTTACACCACACACTTGCCCCGTCACATGCAAAGAATACCGCGCGTAAGTTGCTCCTGACACCTGCTCGCACAGCACCTAAAAACACCGAACCTCAAGGACTTGCCAAGGGTGAAATTAAAGGGCATGCAGGCATTATCAAAACCTACACTTTGGGCTCTGGACCTATTTGGGTGCTAACTCATGGTTGGTCTGGCACCGCAAGTCAGTTTTATCCGTTGATGGAACATATTGCGTCGAAAGGGTTCACCGCTTTGGCATACGATCATCCAGCACATGGTGAGAGTGAAGGGCAGTATGGGCACATTCCGGGTTTTGTCAAAGGGTTAGAAGATGTGTTAGATACGGTAGACGATATTGTTGGTCTAGTTGGGCACAGCATGGGCACCGCTTCTGCTCTTGAGTGCAGACATAGCAAATTAGAAAACAAGCCTTTACTGCTTATTGCACCGGTATTGAATTACGTAGAGAACCTATTCGGTAGCATTGCGCGTTCAGGTTATTCGATGAAGCTTTTTAATGCTGTGGTTTCAGAAGTTGAAGATCAATTTGGTTACCCATTACAGTCAATTGATCCGCTGAAGCGTTTGGCTGAGCGCTCGTCTCCAGCCATCATTGTTCATGATGAGCAGGATAAGTTCACTAAGTACAGTATTTCTGCACAAGCCGCTGAAGAGATTGAAAATGTTGAGTTAGTGACAACGCAAGGTCAAGGCCATGGCCGAGTGATGAAGTGTGGACAAGTCTTCAGTAGTTTTGACCGTTTACTCGATCGTGCTTGGTAATCTTCATGCTTGCTAATTGGCTCGGTCCGTTTTGGGCTAATTCGATTTGAAATCAATACCTCGGATTGTTTTTCGTCTATGGTATCGCTTTTCTCGTTATGAGATAAAAACAAAAAAGGACAGCCGAAGCTGTCCTTTGATCGTTAACTTTACAGAAAGTCTGCAAGGTTGGGCTTAGTTACAGTTAGCTACGCCAACTTCTTTCCAAACGCCCCATTCGCCAGATTGGCTAGGATCGTCACCCTGAGTCCACCATTTCGCTTCCCAAGTTTTACCTGCATGAGTGACTTGGTTGCCGCCAGTGTACACTGCGCTTGCATCCCATGCGTTGTCACAGGTACCAGGGTTTGGATCGGTGGTATGCTGTGCAACAACAACAGTTGCGCTTGCCGTTGAAGACGCTTTGCCGTCGCTCACACTTACGGTAAAGCTTAGGCTAGTGTCTCGCGGGTATTCAGCAGTAGTGAAAGTTACTTTAGAACCTTCAACCGTTGCGTTCAAACCTTGAGGAAGCGTCCAGTTGAAAGTAAGAGTATCGTTGTCTGCATCGCTAGAGGCTGACGCATCTACAACCACAACGTCACCAGCGTTTGCTGTTGCTGGAGCAACAACTTGCGCTACTGGCGCATTGTTCGCTGGGTCAACCACACCTGCTGGTTTCACCGTTACTACAACAAGGTCAGATGCCGTTGCACCTTCGTTGTCAGTCACCGTTAGCTTGAAAGTTAATTGCTCCTCAACGGTAACTTCTGCTGCATCAAAGCTTGCTTTCGCTGTGTTTGCGCCTGCTAATACTACTGCCGTGCCAGATACTTGTTCCCACGCGTAACTCGCGATAGTGCCGTCAGAGTCTTTCGATAGGCTACCATCTAGAACCACACTTGCAGGGCCAGTTACAGATTGATCTGCGCCAGCAACTGCGGTTGGTTTACGGTTTGGTTGAGGAACTACACCGCCAGCCATACCTTCGTGCATTGCGTTGAGAATGTCGCCGTTATCCGCGTCGATTTCCCAAGAGAATAGACCCGCAAGACCTAGAGACTTAGCGTAGCTACCTTTTGCTAGCACTGAGCGATGGTCATCAAATGTGATCAACTCGCCCGTAGTACGGTTCCATACCCATGGTGCTTCTGCTTGTGCATCGTAGCCGTACTCGAAGCCGTTAATGCCAGTGTTGTTGGCACCTAGCATGAATGACTTAATGCCTTTGTAGTCAATTACGCCATCTTCCCAAACACCTTGCGCTGTACTGCCCTTCAGTTTACCTGTAGCAGTACCTGTCATTGGGTCATTTGGATCGGTTAGCGTATCTGGAGTGACGCCTTCCCAGCCACGACCGTACATTGCTGTACCAAGTACTAGCTTGTTCGCAGGAACGCCTTGAGCAAGAAGAAGCTGTATGCCGTTATCTGCTGTGTAAGCAGGACCTTTGTACGGTTCGCCGTTCTCATCAACGCCACTACCGTCACACTGACCAGGGCGCATGAATGAACCACAGTAAAGCGCAGTCTGGTGACCAGGAACGTTGTTCCAACCGCCATAGAAGTCGTAAGTCATCGCGAAGATGTAGTCCATGTATTGAACCGCATCTGCATAGTCTACGTCTTCAATCTTGTCGTAACCGACACCGATAGCTGACGTTAGCTCGTAAGTACGGCCAGTCTCAGCTTCTAATTCATCAAGCATTACGCGCAATTCACGCATCAGTGCGATGTAAGCTGGGCCATCGTTTACAGGGTCGCCCTTATCCGCGGCTGCACCGCCGCCACCAGGGAATTCCCAGTCGATATCAACACCGTCGTAGAATTTCCAAGTTTTCAGGAACTTCTTAACCGATGCGACGAATGTGTCTCGGTTTTTCTTGTCTACGAAATCGAAGAATGGGTCAGACAGTGTCCAGCCACCGATAGATGGGATGATTTTTAGATCAGGGTTACGTTGTTTCAATGCCATTAGCATTGCGTAGTTACCCTTGATAGGTGTGCTGTATTCATGACCAGCTTGTGGGAAGCTCTTCTGATAAGCAGCCCAAGGGTCGTGGATCACGACTTCGTAGTCAGGCACGCCTGTACAAGCGGTTTGTAGTGCATTGAAACTGTTGCCGCCAACAGACTTCACAGACTCATTTGGGCCACAAATTGGGATAAAACCGTAAAGGATGTGAGTCAAGTTGTCGACTGGCATGTTATCGACCGTGTAGTCACGACCATAGATGCCCCACTCAACAAAATACGTACCCATCACGACGCTTGGATCGGTATTGTACGTTTTGTTGTTTGGATCAACATTCATCGTCAGTGGCTTCAAGTGAGAACCATCGGTATCTGCAATCGTGATTTCAGCTGGTGCGCTTTTCGCACAACCTGTCGCATCACACGCCTCGATTTCCATTTGGTATAGGCCGCCCTGACCATATTCAAATGTCGCTGTTGTTTGGCTACCAGTGATTGGGCCGGTTGCTACTTTTGCACCATCAAAATAGACGTTGTAAGTATCACCTGGCGTGCCACTCCACTGGTTAAATTTAACAGTGATCTTCGCTTGCTCATGGTATTTCACCATGTCGTAGTAGCCTGACGTGGTTTCCATCGCGAGTTCAATTTTAGAAAACTGAAGGTTGTTGGAACCGTACATATCGATACTTGGTGCGGTTGGAGCCGCAACTGCAGCACCTGATAGTGCTAAAGCAACGCCAGCTGCACATAGGTTAAATCGAATCATAACTTCTCTCTCAATCCTTGGATTCATGTTCTACCTAGAACATAGGCTGCTCTTGCACCAGATAAGATGATTGGATTTACTCCATGTGCAAAAGCATCACACTCAGCATTTCAGAGAGTTTTTTTTCGTCAAAAAAAATTAAGACGGTTTTCGAGGCACTTGAGAGAACTTAACTAAAACTCGCACTCTGTTACACAGAAAGTGTCAGACTGAGTCAATAATTTATAAAATCTCAGCAGAAACTAAAATTATTGTTTACTCAGTATCGGGGGGGATAAATGCGATGAATACCTTATTTCATTGTTTATTAAGGTTTTGTTTCATCGAAGTAGAAAGATAATTGAAAGGAGAAATAGCCGTGAAGACGTGCTAGTCACGGCTGAAATGTTCACTTAATGCAGCGCGACGTTTTGAAGCCGCTCCGGTTTCTGAGCCTTGAACGGTATGCTCAAATCCCTTACGGATGAATCGTTGGTCTGGAATAAGAGGCTCAATACGGCGAATCTGAGGTGAAAGGTGAGAGCCCGAGATCTGGTACGCGGTTTTTCCTAATCCAGTGTTCAACGTGATGACCTTTCCATCGAATTCAAATTCTGTCGTGATGAGTCGATGGTTTCGATATACCCCATCCTCTGTGAAAGTCAGACGTTCTGTTTGGTAGGGTGGTGCGCCGATCTCAATCCACTCGCCGTAGACTTTTTCCGGGTCAATATGGTCTTGATAGGATAGGTGGATTTGATAGCTGAAAAACGTCAAAAGACCCACCCCGAAAACGGCAAATGCGCTTTTGAGGACTTTGGATTGGTGGCGAGCCCAAAATGAAAGTTTTGGTTCCTGTCTTGTTTTCCGCCTTCGGCGAGCTGAGTCCGTCATTGGTCTACTTTTCTTCCCTTTTTTAATATGGTGGAAACCTTCCTTCTCAAAAACAAACAATCCCGCCATTAAGACTAAGAAATTATGATCTAATGTCCACTTTTACATTCGGATACACTCTTATTGATGGTTTTATTGTTTGCTAGCGTTAACTAATTCACCGACTTTATCTCACTAATTACGTCGTCTGGTTAAGCCTAGAAAAAGGTGGCCTCGCTCAGTAGCAAAGGATGTGCTTTATAACGTTGAGCTTAATGGCTTTCAGAGCTTGAGTAACAGGAAGAAACAAGGTAAAAAAGAGCGGACTTTTGATAAGGAAACCAATAATGAGTATTAAGGAAAATAGCTATTTTGCAGGTAGTGTAAAATCACTAGGCTTTAACCAGAATGATCAGGACGTTAGCGTTGGTGTAATGCTTCCTGGTGAATACACGTTCGGCACTCAAGCGCCTGAGCGTATGACGGTTGTAAAAGGTGCACTTGTGGTCAAGCGTGTCGGCGAGAGTGATTGGACGACTTACCAAAGTGGTGAGTTTTTTGAAGTGGAAGGGAACTCTTCATTTGAGCTTCAAGTGAAAGACGCGACTGCGTATTTATGTGAGTACTTCTAAAGCGCACTTTTTGCCCGTGATAAAGCCACCTTCGGGTGGTTTTTTCGTCTATGTCCTTCACTTATAACGCATCTTTTGGTTATTTGGGTATATACTTAATAAAAATGTACCCATCGACCAGGGAGGAAGTGATGGCAGTACAACGCAAGCATTCTGATCTCCCTCCTCGTTACGAGGACAAAGATCTCACCAATGAGCAAAGACATCGTTTTACCGAGGTCGCCAATGCAGCCCATAAGAGACGTGAATTCTATCGACGTGCT
The DNA here is from genome assembly GCF_024181795.1 of Vibrio sp. Y10_XG_PY6. Classification (NCBI taxonomy): domain Bacteria; kingdom Pseudomonadati; phylum Pseudomonadota; class Gammaproteobacteria; order Vibrionales; family Vibrionaceae; genus Vibrio; species Vibrio sp. Y10_XG_PY6. The sequence continues at coordinate 68,646 of NZ_JAMZAQ010000001.1, read as the reverse complement.
CTAGGGAAAGGCTTAATAGGCAAAGTGAAGGACCGTGCGTTTAAAGGCCAATTCGGTCGCCAACAAGATAAGCCGAGCAGAGTGTTGCAAGCTGTGTGGCTAATCGTATTTCTGGTGCTGGGGCTATGGGTGATGCATGTATTCGCTTAACCATTAGCAAGCTTCTGATACAGTCGGCGTTTCAGAGGCTGACTTCTCTTCGGTATTGCAGTGCTCGTAATACGCGTATTGGTTTTTCCCTGTGTGTTTAGCCGCATACATTGCTTTATCTGCGCACCGAGTCAATTCAGATAAATCCTTCGCATCTTGTTTGTAGATAGCAGCGCCCACACTCGTCGTTAACTCGTTAATCATATCGTAGCTTCGGTAGCCTTTTGGGAATAGATTCACAATACGCTTCAAAATGCTGTCGAGGTCATCTTTACTGTTTATGTCGTACAGCATGAGCACAAACTCGTCGCCCGCAAATCGAGCGATGGAGTAGTCGTGTTTGTCGGTTTTTCTGTCTTTATGGCGAACATTGTTTTTTAATCGAGTTGCAAAGGCTTGAAGCACTTGGTCACCAATATCGTGCCCGTAGGTATCGTTAATGTGTTTGAAGTTATCAATATCTAGGAAGACCAGAGCAGTGATACTGTCATCAGATGAATGGTTGATCTCATCGAGTTTTGCTCGCGCCCAAGTTTCAAAGCTCCAGCGGTTGGCAAGCCCTGTGAGTTGGTCAAAATACGCCAACTCTTCAATCCCTTCACGATAAAGTGTTTGAATGTAGTTGAGGACTTTTGTGTAGTAATACGAGAATGTGTGACACACAAATGCAGTTGCTATCAGGGTCAGCATAAATCGTCGTTCTATGATGTCACTGGCTGTTGGTAGCCGATCTAAAAAAACGACGCCAAAAAAGATCAGTAAGATATAGGTGCCACTAAACAGCAGACCGACTTTAAACTCATTGATCAGCACCAGAGTGGCGACAATGGGGTATAGCCATAATAGTTTACCTGAGGGGGCATCGTTATACAGAAGTAGCAATAACCCTTCGAACATCAAGACTGCACTCAGCCATAGGTCGGCATATTGATGATGTCGTTGGACCTTTATTACATAACTGATACCTAAACAGGCTAAGGCACACAGAGCATGGAAAAAGCTTAATCCCCAATTATCCTCAAACAATTGAGCAATGGAGCCATAAGTTAAACATGCCGCGGCGATACTGGAGCATAAAAAGACAATTTTCTTTTTTCTTGTTGAGCGGATATCCGCCATTTCCTCTAAGCGTGCTCCAGCCAATGTCGACATTACGTATCCTTGCTTAATTAACGTGTACGCTTATTCTAGGCGGTATTTTAGCGATAAATAGAACAACAAAGTTTCCAAATGTGATGTCAGTCATTTTTAGTATGGGCCTAGAAGTGTGGTTTGGTGAGAGTGCTCAAAGCACAACAAAGGCTTATAAAGTTTTCCATGGCGGATCTTTATGGTTTCAGATGGTTCGATTAATAATTCAAAGTAATGCATTTCCACCGCTGTATTTGCAGGGTCTATCCTGACTGAGCTCTGTTGGGAGTAGCATGAATGGCACCTTCTACTTATTGATCTCATTGTTCGTCAATCGACGATCTCTAAGTTCCGTCAATGAGTTTTTCGTTGTGAAAAAGCATTAGAAATATTTTTCCGAAACAGAGCGAAATATTGTTGTCGTTGTGACCAATATGCGACTAGAATCCGCGCTAAATCACGACCTCATCTCGAGCTTCGTTCTAGTTACTCTTTTTCCAAACTGCCTCACACATTTTGTGAGGCAGTTTTTAGTTGTAGGAAAGGTTACAAACATGCCTAAAAGCCAGAACATCAACCAGCGAATGTCTATTGTGGCGTTAGCTTGGCCGATTCTTGTCGAAATTTTGCTACGGACGGCTTTAGGAACCAGTGACGTGTTCATGCTGAGTGGATACTCAGACAAAGCGGTATCCGCTGTTGGTGTGATCACGCAGATTACCTTTTTCTTAATCATCGTTTCGACGTTTGTCAGCAGCGGAACGGGGATTTTGATTGCCCAATACAACGGTGCTGGGCGCGAGCAAGAGTCTGTGAACGTCGGCGTTGCAAGTATTGCGCTGTCCGTGATTGTCGGTGCGTTCTTGAGTGTGATTGCCGTGCTTGGCGCGATATTCCTGCTCCCGTATTACGGTTTGGAGGCACAAGTCGAGCAATACGCACGTGAATATCTGCTGATCAGCGGTGCGATGACGTTTAACGTTACGATTGGCGTTGTTTTTACGACCATTCTGCGTAGCCATGGCTATTCGCGCTCTCCAATGGTGGTGAACTTGATCTCGGGTGTGTTCAACATCATTGGTAACTATATTGCGCTTTACCAGCCATTTGGTTTACCTGTGTATGGTGTGCAAGGTGTAGCAATAGCAACCGTCGTCAGCCAAGTCATCGGTACGTTAATGTTATGGTTTATTCTCGCTCGCAGCAGCGTTGAACTACCGATGTCGACCATGAAACAAGTGCCCGCAGAGATTTACAAAAAGATCTTAAAAATCGGCGGCATGAACGCGGGTGAAGTGCTGTCTTATAACGTGGCGCAAATCTGCATTGTGTACTTTGTGGTGCAAATGGGGACGGCATCGTTGGCGGCTTTCACTTATGCACAAAACATTGCCCGTTTCTCGTTTGCTTTCGCGTTGGCAATTGGTCAGGCTGCGCAAATTCAGACTGGTTACTACATCGGCAAAGGTTGGGTGAGCAGCATTTTAAAACGCGTACAAATCTACTTCTTAGTGGGATTTGTGGCATCAACGGCGGCAACCACACTGATTTACCTGTTTAGAGAAGAGATTCTGCGCGTATTTACCGATCAACCAGAAATACTCGCATTGGCAGGTTCGTTAGTCATGGGCTCAATTTTGCTCGAGGCCGGACGTGTGTTTAACCTGATTTTTATCGCGGGGCTCAAAGGCGCGGGTGACATCAAGTTCCCAGTGCAAATGGGGATTTTGAGTATGTGGGGACTAGGCGTGTTTTTCTCCTACATCTTTGGCATCCACATGGGTTATGGCGTTTTAGGGGCTTGGATGGCAATCGCTCTCGATGAATGGGTGCGTGGTATCATCATGGCAAGGCGTTGGCGCTCTCAGGTGTGGACCAAGTTTAAGGTGAGCTAACAGTTTTCGGTATCGCGCATCACGCTTATTCTGTTGTTAGAAACCCAAAAAGGCACTGTTAGTCAGTGCCTTTTTGTTATTTAAAATCTGGAAGAAGTTAGAACTCGCACTCAGCTCTGAACACCATGCGCTCTTTGCTGTATGGATGATCCAGCTCTAGCATCTCAGCATGCAGGTGTAAGCGATTCGCTTTTTCGCCGTATAAACCATCACCAACCATCGGCATGTTTAACCCCATGTGATGAGCACTGTGTACACGTAGTTGGTGAGTTCGCCCGGTTTTCGGATACATGTATACCTTGCTGCGTCCATCTTTGACTTCAATCAGTTGCCAGTAGGTTTCTGCATGTTTCCCGTGTTCAAAACACACCAGTTGACGTGGGCGGTCGTCGGGGTCACCACGCATTGGCAGTGAAATTTCCCCTTCTGGCGCGTTCAATACGCCTTCGAGTAGTGCCATATAACGTTTTTGTACGCCGCGAGCCATAAACTGTTTTTGCAGACTTTTGTTCGCGCGCTTAGTTAAGGCAAACACCAAAATGCCAGAGGTCGCCATGTCGAGACGATGAATCACAAACGGCCCTTCCACATCAGGGTACATCGCTTGTAGGCGTGTATAAGCAGAGTCTTTGATGGTTTTACCCGGCACTGAAAGTAAGCCCGATGGCTTGTTGACGACGACCATAGCGTCGTCTTGGTAGATTATCTCTAGCTCTTTGTCTTCTGCCCAATTCTCCGCCAATGGGTTAGGTTCGACATCCAGCCCTTGCATCATATGGCCCAAAATCGGCTGGCATTTGCTGTTGCACGATGGGTAGAATTTTTTGTGTTGGCGAACCTCAGACTTTGGCGAAATACCCCACCAAAATTCTGCCAGCGCCAGCGGTTTGAATCCGTATTTAAACGCGTATTGGAGCAGTTTTGGCGCAGCACATTCCCCTGCACCTGCTGGTGGTATTGGGTTTGTGGTGTCCGCAAAAATGTCCACCAAGTCGCGTGCTTCGCCATGGTTGTTTAGAAAGCGGTATTGTTTATGCAATTTGTGCTGCAAAGCGTTGGAGAGCGTTTTGCGCTGCTCTTTCAGATGAGCAAGTTGCTGCTCTAACTCGGCCAAGCGCGCTTCTTTGATTGCAAGCTTTTCATCCCACGCTTGCTTTAAGTATTTGAGAACGTTTTTCTCGGCGACACTTTGTTTACCCAACTCATCCAACAAGATTTTGAGATCATCGGCATTGAGCGTTTGCTCGCCCTGTTGGCGCTGTCGTTTGCGTGCGGCGCGGCCGTCAATCATCACTTGGCGCTGTGTTTGCTCTTCTTGTTGATAAGCGGCTCGGTCGGCTTGGATTTGCGCTTTAAGCTCCGCCAATTCCGGATTCGCAGCACAGGTTTTGTACTCCGCATTGGCGGCGTTGATGGCATCCGTTTCTGCGCGGAAGAAGCCTTCATCGGTCAGCATGTCGTACACAGGAGGGACAAATCCTGGAATCAAGTTTTGGTCGGCAATTTTGCCAGAAAACGCACTTAAAAAGCCGAGCTCGCCTTGAGGGCTTTCTACCAGCAATACGCCAAACATTTTGCCTCGCCCCGTTTCTTCATTAACCAAACCAAAATCGTGTTCGAAGTCGGTTTGCGCTAATAAGTGCTGCTGCAATTGCTTTGCGGCCATAACGCAAAGAGGATGCGGCGTGTAGTAGAACGGAAACGTAAACTGCGTTGGTAATTCATAGTCAGAAGTATCAGCAGTAAAACGTGTAAAACAATGTTCAGGCGAGTGCATGGTGGGTATCCGCGCGAGTAAAAATTCGAGCGAGGATTGTACCTGTTTGAGTCAGGATTGCCATGTCGGTGTTGGCACTCGCTCTTGGCTTAAGAACAAGAGCGAGTGGGGAAGAGCTTATTGCAGTTTTCGTAATGCAAGCTTCCACTGTGCCGGTTTGTCGTAGTAGGTCGAGTGCGGCAAGGTCAAGTACTCGCCATTTACTTCTGCAATCAGGGTTGGATAACCACCAACGTGTAACTGGCGCATCAACTGTCGGCTGGAGCAAATTCTTTCGTTTAGCTCGGCTTCGCTTAACGTCATGTTTTGCTCCCACGCATCGTTTGCTAAGCCTAGCGATTCTGCAATGGCTTTGAGCGTCGATGCTTCATTCACTTTTAACCCGAGCTGATAATGCGCGGATTGGATGGCCTTTAGCATGTGCCATGGATTCAGCTCCATTTTCTCCGCACTCAAGATCGCTTGTGTGGGTAGATAAGAATCAAGAACAAACGCATCTTCGCTTTTCACGCGTTGCAGATATGCTTCACCAAACGTTGCTCCGGTTTCGGTTGCGATACGAGCGTCACTGTTGATGATGTGCTGACGAAATTCAGGCTCAATTGCGCGCTTCTCAATCATGCCGCCGGGATGAAGCTCCACCTTAAATTGAGAGGTGTCCATCAAGGCTTCGATGAGTGGTGATGCCCCGTAGCACCAACCACACATGGGATCGAAGAAGTAATGCACGGTTACCATGACATTTCACCAGTATGCACTTTCGCACCGATTTCTAGCGCGATTGGCAATTGAGCTTCTGGGTATTTCGCTGACATGGTGTCAATGAGTTGAGCGCTGTTATTGCTGTGTTTTTTCGCTTGCTGAAAATCCTGCAAGTATTGTTGCGAGTAGCGAATGGTGTCTGCGTTCAGCTTTGTGCCTGCTTTCATGTGACCAGGAATGACCACTTGAGGTTTAAGCGCAAGCATCTCGCTAAGTTGTTGCTCCCAAGCATTGATAGCGGTTTGGTCAGCGGCATCGGCCATCCACAAATGTACGTTTGAGTACACGGCTACGTTACCTAGAATCGCTTTGTTATCTGGAATCCATAGGTAAGGGCGGTGTGCTGATGTGCCATGGTTACCACGGATTTCAATCTTATGACCTTCTAGCTCTAATGATGCTTTATCGTACGCGACAGGGATCACTGGTTTTACCGGTGCGTTTGCGCCAAGCTTTGGCCCCCAGTACGCCAGCTTTCCAGCCAATTTCTCTTTAATAATTTTTTGAACCGCAGGCGTTGTGATGATCTGCGCATCAGGGAACTGTTGGTGTAAGGCCTCTGCGCCAAAGTAGTAATCTGGGTCCGCTTGGCTGATAAAAATGGTTTTAAGTGTTTTGCCTGAGTCCAGCACTTTAGCGGCAATGCGCATCGCGTCAGCTTTGGTGAAGCCAGTGTCGATAACCATGGCGTCAGTCTCACCGTATACCAAGGTTGAGTTTACGTGGAAGCTGTTACCGTCGGCGTTGTAAACCTCAAGAGTAAGGGGAGAGTGGTTTGCCGCTAGAACAGGGCTTGCCATTAAAATGGATGCAGCAATCAAAGTGAATTTTTTCATAATAAGCTCCTAAAGAATTTGGGGCCAAGCGACCATGGCTTGGGAACGGGAGCTATATTAGGAAATTGATACGCTCGGAAAAATACACAATAATGTGCATCACTATTTCTTATTTCGAGCAAATGTATGGACAGAGTAACGGCAGCAAAAGTATTTGTGGATGTGGTGTATTCTGGCAGTTTTACCGCTACCGCCGAGCGGTTAGACATGTCTCGGCCAATGGTGACTCGTTATGTAGAGGCGATGGAGAACTGGCTACAAACTCGTTTGTTGCACCGCACTACGCGCAAGGTGTCACTCACCACCGCAGGGGAGCGCAGCTTGCCTCAGATTGAGCGCTGGTTAAAACAGGCCGATACGTTGACGTCGAACATTGCCGTTGATGGTGAGCTGTCCGGAAAAATCCGTCTCGCGTCTAGCACTTCATTTGGATTCTCACAGTTGATCCCAGCCGTAAACAGTTTTATGCAAAAGCACCCCAAAGTGCATATCGACATAGATCTGCAAGATTCAGTGAGTGATCTAACCGAGCAACGCATCGATCTGGCAATCCGAATTGCGTCGGATCCCGATCCTTCTTTGATTGGTAAGCCGATTGCGGTGTGTGAATCGGTGTTGGTGGCATCGCCGCAATACTTGCAAACTCACCACGCGATCGCGCATCCGCGAGATTTATCTTCACACGACTGTTTGGGTTACAAAAACTTTGAGCGTCACGTATGGCATTTGTCGCAGGGCGAGCAGTTCGAATCGGTGGGAATTGAGTGTCGCCTAACCAGCAATGAGGCCACGGCGTTATTGCATGGCGCTTTACAAGGCATGGGTATTTCGATGTTGCCAACCTATTTGAGCAATATCTATCTGCAATCGGGTCAGCTTGAGTCGGTGTTGCCGAATTGGAAGCCAAATGATCTCAACATTTACGCGCTGTATTCATCGCGTAAACACTTGTCTCCTGCGGTGAGAGCTTTCATCGATCACAGTGAAGATTACTTTAAACTACACCCTTGGTAATCGCGAAAGGCGTCGTCATCCCGACTTGAGATTCATACAAGATCCTGTACCTTACATGGATTATATTTTCGCAGCGTCATTTAGAGTTTTAGTTAATGTCACAAGTTCGCATCAAATTTATTGCTTCCGATATGGACGGCACTTTGCTTGACCAATACGGTCGTTTGGATCCAGAGTTTTTCGATCTGTTTTTGCAATTGGAAGAGCAAGGTATTTTGTTCTCCGCTGCGTCTGGTCGTCAGTATTACAGCCTGCGTGACACGTTCGCGCCAATCAAAGATCGAGTGTTGTATGTGGCCGAAAACGGCACCTTGGTGATGTACCAAGACAAAGAGCTCTACAGTTGCACCATTCCTAAAGCGGAAGTGGCGGAGATTGTGAAAGCGGCTCGTGAAATTGACGGGGCGAACATCGTATTGTGTGGCAAGCGCTCGGCGTACATCGAAACGCATGATCAGCAATCGCTGGAAGAGTTTCAAAAGTACTACCACCGCTGTGAATACGTGCCGGATTTGCTTGAGGTCGAAGACGAGTTCATCAAGGTAGCAATTTGTCACTTTGACGGTTCGGAAGAGCTCCTGTTCCCGACCATGAACGCGAAGTTTGGCGCAACGCATAAAGTCGTGGTGAGCGCAAAAATTTGGCTGGATGTGATGAATGCCGAGGCGTCTAAAGGAGCGGCCATTCAGCACCTTCAAGAGACGATGCATTTTACTCCGGCAGAAACCATGACGTTTGGTGATTACCTCAACGACCTTGAAATGCTGCAAGTCAGTGAGTATTCGTACGCGGTTGCCAATGCGCATGACGAGATTAAGAAAATCGCTCGTTACTCTGCGCCAAGCAACCAAGAGGCTGGGGTACTAAAAGTGATTAAAGAGAAAGTGTTAGCGAAGTAACGTTCATCCGTTCAACGGTACTTTCTTCTAAACGTAAAAAGCCCCGCAGTGCATGCATGCGGGGCTTTGTTTTTTTGTGTGGTGGGAGGGGGTAGTAATGTTCCCGTTTTTTAGCGCACGTACTTAGCGGTTGCGCTGACTAAAAAGTGCTGCAACTTTCCATCCGATTTTGGTACCCACAAGTCGTTGTGGTATTGGTAGATACGGCCATTGACGGTCACAGACAAGGTGTTATCACCCGTTTGTTCCATACGAATAAACTGATCCGAAGTGACCAAAAACGGCTCTTGCTCTTCAATACTTTGACCCGTTGCCAATACGAAGTAGCCGAATCGGTTGCCAGCATCCGGATCGGTTGAGTAGATTCGATGCCCAACGAGGCTGTAGTCGTCGTTGAGTGCCTGCTCAAGCGTTTTTTGCCCGATAGTTTCGTGCGATGGGATAAATACCCAAGCTAACACACCTGCCGCAATGACTGCTAGTAGAAGCAGTACTTGCATGAACTTTCTCATCATAAATACCGTTTAACGTTGAAATTTCATTTTGTACATGCGCTTATCCGCTATGCTGATAAGAAAGTCAACATTGTTACTGTCTTTTGGGTATTGCGCTAAGCCCATGCTGGTTGATAGTGTTGCGACGTTGTCGGAATTTAGTATTGGCGCATCAAATACCGCATTGATATGCTCACGAACGCCTTCTTCATCAACATGCTCCCCTTCGAGGATGACGGCGAACTCATCGCCTCCCATGCGATAGACGGTAAAATCATTCAACGCCATAGATTTAAGCCGTCTAGCAATTTCACGCAGTACGGTGTCTCCCACTTGGTGACCGTGTGTATCGTTGACACTTTTAAAACCATTTAAATCTAAAATCCACAGAGAAAAAGGCCTTTTCTCTTGAGTGAGCTCATTCAGGTTGATAAATAGTGCATTGCGATTTCCAAGATGAGTAAGTGGGTCGCTGAGCGCCAGTTTTCTATGGAAATGGGATTCACGATAAAAGAAATAAGTCAGAGACAGGATCGACAAAACGAATGTAGCAAACAGCATATACTGCGCTTGCATTAACCGTTGCGTTTCTCCTTTCTGTGCCTCATAGACTTTGCTGCTTAGGCGAAAGTTCTGATTAACGAAATCGACCAAGCTTAAGTACAGTGTTTGAGTGGATCGATAAAATTGAGCCGCAGCTTGGCTATCGCCAGTTCTTGCTTCAACTAATTGCGCTTCCAGGCCCTGAAATTCCTCAAAAAGATCAATGAAATACTGATGCATATTATTTCGAGAGAAAAAAGTGTAGGCTTCATTACTACTAATTAATAAATCGAATCTACTCCAGGCCAATTCATATTGCAGCTCTGCACCTTCGATATTTAATACATTTTCATCGACTCGTCTCGCTTCTCCGACAAGTTCCGAAAGCTCTTTAGAGAGTTGGAATAAAAACCAGGTCGCTTGTTTTTGCTCATTATTAAAGTTTTGTGACAGTGCGCGTGTCTGCTGCAGAAGCAATACATTTGCGAGAAGCAAAGAAGTGGCAAACACCACAAGCAACATTTTACTGGTTGTAGAGTATTGTGGTGCTCTCTGCTTTTGATGGGTGGGTTCTGATAACTTCATTCTTATTATTTTGCTTTCATCTCATTTACTTGCCAGACCATTTGCGCGTGATATTTATTGTAGTTGAGCTCAGGATAGAGACTAAGAGAGTATATTACCCAAAATGGCCCCTTATTCCTGACTTTTATATAGTGTTGATCTTGTTGGTAAGCCAGTATTGGTTGGTATCTAAGAATGTCTTGTCGAGACAGTGTCGAGTGATAGTCATTCAAGCTACTGACATCAACTTGTTCTGGCACTTTGCCATAGACGTGGGTGAGGAGCGTGCTAAGTTTGACCCCAAGAAATTCAGAAGAAGCAGGGATCCAAGGCAGCGTGGTTGTGTAGCTGGTGGTTGGTAAAGATTGAATCTCTTCCAGTTTTAATGTGACACTAGGTTGTTGGCTACTGCTAAATACGATCGTACTTGCAGATAAGAATGGCGCAACAAAAAACAGACCTAGCGCGACTATCTTTTTCATCATATGCCCTTTGAGTTTTATTCTTTTTGCTGAGCTAGGACAAAGGTGCTAGCGGTACTTTATTTGTAATTGTAATAATAGAGCCAACCGGATGAGATTTTATAATATGTTATGTTTGAAAAGTAACTGTCGGTTTACTGTACGTCAAGGTTATTAAGTGACTTCTTAATTAAAAGGTCAGAAATATGCGTTATTATTTCGCTCTATAACGAATTCGTGTCAGTTCGCAGATTTTTAATGGAAATTAATCCTATTTTCAACCGATGAATTGTATTGTGAATGAGAATTAGAAGGGTTAATGATTGAGGTATAAGCAAACCCGATTTCATCCTTACATTGTTCTCTATCTTTATTCCAATGTTATTTAAGATTGGTATGTTAATACGCACCAAAAATAAAGCCACCTAGGTAGGTGACTTTATTTTTTAATTCATCAAGTTACTTCTATGAATTAGGCAAACAAATACTTCGCATGGAAGTTGAGATGATCGTCAATAAAGCTTGAGATGAAATAATAGCTATGGTCATAACCAGATTGCATTCTTAAGTTCAGGTTTGAATCATGCACTTTTGCTGCAGCAACCAGCGCTTCTGGCCTAAGTTGTTCGTTAAGGAAGCCATCAGCATCACCTTGATCAACCAAAATAGGAAGTGGTGATGGTTTTTGCTTGAGAAGCTCACTTGCATCGTATTGTTTCCAGCTCTCAATATCTTTGCCTAAGTAAGCAGTAAAGGCTTTTTGTCCCCAAGGGCATTGGACTGGGTTACAGATAGGGCTAAACGCCGATATTGAGCGATATTGTTCTGCGTTTTTCAGACCAATGGTTAATGCTCCGTGACCTCCCATGCTGTGCCCAGAAATGGATTTTACTTCTGAGACAGGGAAATTGCTTTCAATGATCTCTGGTAACTCTTTAGTCACGTAATCGTACATGAAGTAATGCAGTGACCAAGGTGCTTGAGTCGCATTAAGGTAAAAGCCAGCTCCTTTACCCAGGTCATAGTTTTCATCGTCAGCGATACCTTCGCCTCTTGGACTCGTGTCTGGTGCAATGATCGCAATGCCAAGCTCGGCCGCCATACGAAATGCGCCCGCTTTCTGCATAAAGTTTTCATCGGTGCAGGTTAAGCCCGACAACCAGTACAAAGCGGGTACGGGGTTCGATTTAGTGGCATTTGGTGGTAAGAAAATCGCAAAGCGCATCGTGCAGTTTAGGGCTTTGGATTCGTGTGTATACTGTTTGTGCCAACCGCCAAACACTTTGGCCTGGCTTACATTTTCAATGGTCATGAATAAACTCTCTAACAACAGAATGAATTCAGGCTCCCCAAAAGGAGAGCCTGAGGCAGCATTATTGATCCATATGAATAACAGTACGGATGCTCTTACCTTCGTGCATCAGATCAAACGCTTTGTTTACATCAGCCAATCCCATTGTATGAGTAATGAACTCTTGCAAGCCAAACTCACCAGCCATGTAACGGTTTACGATTTCTGGAAGCTCAGAGCGGCCTTTAACACCACCGAAAGCCGAGCCACGCCATACACGACCAGTTACTAGCTGGAATGGACGAGTTGAGATCTCTTGACCTGCACCCGCAACACCGATGATCACCGATTCCCCCCAACCTTTGTGACAACATTCAAGTGCTTGACGCATCACGTTTACGTTACCGATACATTCGAATGAGTAGTCAACACCACCGTCAGTCATCTCAACAATCACTTCTTGGATAGGCTTGTCGAATTTCTGTGGGTTAATCACATCGGTTGCGCCTAGCTGTTTTGCAAGATCGAATTTGCTTTCGTTGATATCGATACCGATGATGCGGCTTGCACCTGCCATGCGCGCACCGATGATCGCTGAAAGACCGATGCCGCCCAGACCAAAGATCGCAACCGTGTCGCCTTTTTCAACTTTTGCCGTATTCATAACTGCGCCCATACCGGTTGTTACGCCACAACCTAACAGACACACTTCTTCAAGTGGCGCATCTTTGTTTACTTTCGCTAGCGAGATTTCAGGGAGTACCGTGTACTCAGAGAAAGTAGAACAACCCATGTAGTGGAAGATGGTTTCACCGTTGATAGAAAAACGGCTTGTACCATCGGGCATCAGACCTTTACCTTGTGTTTCACGAACGGCCTGACAAAGGTTGGTTTTGCCCGATTTACAGAACTTACACTCGCCACATTCTGCGGTGTAAAGAGGAATCACGTGGTCGCCAACCTCAACGCTGGTAACGCCTTCGCCAACCATTTCAACAATACCGCCACCTTCGTGACCAAGAATCGAAGGGAAGATGCCTTCTGGATCGTCGCCTGACAGAGTGAACGCATCAGTATGACAAACACCTGTTGCGACGATGCGCACTAGCACTTCACCCGCTTTAGGAAGCTGTACATCCACTTCTTCCATTTTCAGTGGTTCGCCAGCGGCCCATGCAACCATTGCCTTGGATTTGATGTGAGTTTGACCAGGTTTGATTTCAACAGTCATTGGATTTTCCTTTATATTCTCAGTATATGGAGTGACGTAATAAGCGTAGTTAAGGTTTGCTTACTGCGCTGCGTCGTTTTGTTGGTATCTATTCTAGGTGTTTCAATAAAAATGATAATCCGTCCATTTTGAAAATGATTTTTACATATACGTAATAATGGTAAGGTGAGCAGATTATAAGAGTGTGACGTCTCCTCAAAGCGGAAGGGAAAGCGGAAAAGGCAGTTGACCTGAAGTTAGGTAGAGGGGCTAGAGTAGAACGCAATCAACCCATCAGCGAAGTAAGAGTGATTATGAACAAGACGGATCTGAATGCCTATTTAACCAAGCTCGGTTTGCCAAGAGAGCTACCTGCCGATTTAGAAACATTACATAAAGTACACGTGGCGCAGCACCGCAGCCTGCCGTTTGAGAACTTTGATATTGCGTTGCAGCGCGGCATCTCTGTTGAGATTGAAGACATCATTCAAAAAACCGTGTATCACTCTCGCGGTGGTTACTGCTTTGAATTGAATGGCTTAATGCTTGAGGTACTCAATACTCTCGGATTTGAAGCACGCAGTTTACTAGGACGTGTGCATGTGTCGGGCACACCAACGGGCCGTAGTCATCAAATCACGTTGGTAACGCTGGATGAACAAGCATGGATTGTCGATGTAGGCTTTGGCTCCAATACGCCGCGCGCGCCATTGCCGTTTATCCTCAACCAAGTGATCCAGACGGACTTACAAACCTTCCGCTTTGTCGAAGATGCTCAGTTTGGTTACTTCCTTCAAGTGTTGTCAACGGATGGAACGGACACATGGAACAACCTTTATAGCTTCGATTTAGAGTTTGTGTTTGCGGGTGATATCGCGTGTGGCAACTTTTTTACTTCCACTTCTCCTCACTCGCGTTTTACCAGCGCAAGAGTCGCGGCGAAAGCAACAGAAAGTGGGTTGGTGACATTGCTTAACTACACACTCAAATACACTAGCCAAGGTGAGCAGACAGAATTGGAGTTAGAGCCAGGCCAAGCTTATCTGGATGCCTTGAAAGAACACTTCGGCATTGAACTTGATGCGCAGTACGGCGATCTTCGTCCGTTGCCTGAGGTGTAAACTCTCCCGTTTTCAAAGCGTAGCGCGACGAGAACATTTTCATCACTATTTGTCTAGAAGAGGTCGACAGGAGTACAGCATGGCGAATTGGGAAGGGGTCAGCGAATTTGTTGCTGTGGCGGAAACCAACAGTTTTACCGGAGCAGCAGCTAAGCTGAAAACATCGGTGGCACAAATCAGTCGTCGGGTATCTGCACTTGAAGAACGACTTGCGGTGAAATTGCTGCATCGTACGACGCGGAAAGTCTCCCTGTCTGAAGCCGGACAACTCTATTACCAGCAGTGTAAACATTTGGTGGAAGGGTTAGAACTGGCCGAGCTTGCCGTAACGCAAATGCAGACCGAACCGCGCGGTTTGCTGCGCGTGACGGCTCCTGTGACGTATGGGGAAATGAACCTCGCGCCGCTTTTGCATCAGTTTTTGGAAAAGTACCCGCGTGTGGATCTTGATTTAGTGCTGACCAACCAAAAGCTGGATTTGATTGAGCAAGGTGTGGACGTGGCGATTCGTCTTGGCCGCTTGCAAGATTCCAGCATGATCGCCAAGCGTCTTTCCTCACGTCAAACCTACGTGTGTGCCAGTCCGATGTATTTGGAGCGTTTTGGTGAGCCACATACGTTGTCGGAATTGGGACGGCATCAGTGCTTGGTTGGCTCTGTCGACTATTGGCACTTTAAAGAAAATAAACGCGATAAGTCTTTGCGCGTGTCGGGAAGGATTAAATGCAACAGCGGTTTTGCTTTGGTGGATGCAGCGAAACGCGATCTTGGTTTAGTGCAGCTGCCGGATTACTACGTTCAAGAAGCGTTAGACAGTGGTGAGTTAGTCGAAGTACTGACCGATTACCGCGACGATCGCGAAGGCATTTGGGCGCTGTATCCGCAAAGTCGCAATTTGTCGCCAAAAGTGCGGTTATTGATCGACTTTTTGGCGCAAGAGCTTGTTGATTAGCGGTTTAAAGTACCTCATTACAAGGTATGTTGCTAAAACGCCCGGTGATGCCGGGCGTTATTAATTTGGGTGAGAGCCTGAATTACACAGACATGAATTACTATTGATTGGATTCCGCGTCTTCACGTTTAATCACTTTGTGCCCGTCTTCCGACACGCCTTGCTTCCAATAGCTGCTGATGTAGATATTGTCACGATCAACTTCTTTCTCGTTGCGGAAGTATTGGCGTAGCGCGCGCATTGAATCGAACTCACAGGCACACCATATCGAAGCGTCCCCATCTAGCCATTTTTGTTCGCGTACCGCTTCTGCTAGGGTTTGACCTTCTGTAAGCCAAATTAGCTCCATATCAGTTGGTGCGGGCAGAGGCTGGATGTCTGCCGCAGACATCACACTGATCACGGCGTAGCCTTTTGCCTCTTCTGGTAGCGTACGAATTTTCGCTGAAAGAGCAGGAAGTGCTGTCATATCGGCGGCCATAAAGAACCAGTCAGCCTCGGTATTCAAATTAGAGATACTGCCTGGACCTACGATATTAATCGTATCGCCTTTTTGTGCGGCCATCGCCCAACGCGCGGCAAAGCCACACTGTAAATCTTGTGTGGTGTGGCGGACAAAATCGACTTCGATGGTGTGTGTTTCCGGATGGAAACGACGAATAGTATAGGTTCGCATTAATGGTCGGTCATCGTCGCTTAGCGTACTCAAATCGGTACCGCCCATCTCATTGAACAATAGCTTGATGTAGCTACCTTCGCAGTCGCGTGGAAA
This sequence comes from Vibrio sp. Y10_XG_PY6, assembly GCF_024181795.1. Lineage (NCBI taxonomy): Bacteria > Pseudomonadati > Pseudomonadota > Gammaproteobacteria > Vibrionales > Vibrionaceae > Vibrio > Vibrio sp. Y10_XG_PY6. The sequence goes on along the minus strand of NZ_JAMZAQ010000001.1, from coordinate 52,774 downwards.
CTGGCTTAGCGCTTCACCTTGCAAAGTAATACGCTGCATATTTGGGGTAATTGTCTCTGTATCTGTGACAACAATCGTTTTAGGTTGAGGCTTCTTCTTCATCTTTGACTCTACTCGATAATTATTCTCTTTCTCATTTAAGGTTATCAAGATCTCTCATAAGAGGGTAGTGTCTTTATATAAATTTACACTGTGAATTGAGCTGGATTATTGGAGTATTGAAGTGGTACTGGGGACTGGGGCGAGCAAAATACGTAGAAAAAATAAGAAAGGGCACGCCAACATGCCCTTTCGAACTTAGCGATGTAAAGGCTTACTGAGTCTGCTCAAGTAAATGTGTTTTTAGGAATCTATCCATCGCTTGGTAACCATCAAGACGGTTCTCTAAAGAGCGGAATCCGTGCCCCTCATTTTCCTTCACGATGTATTCGACCTCGACGCCTCGTTCACGCAGTGCATTAACGATTTGGTCTGACTCGCTCTTCACCACGCGTGGATCTTGTGCTCCCTGTAGAACCAATAAGGGTGCCTTAATTTGGTCGACATGGAACACTGGTGAGTAGGCTTTCATCATTTTCGCATCTTCAGGATCATTCGGATTGCCTACTTGCTCGTGTAACATTGCAAGGAATGGTGCCCAATAAGGTGGAATGGAGTCCATAAAGGTAAATAAGTTAGATACGCCAACGTAGTCGATTCCGCACTTATACAAATCAGGAGTGAATGTCACCCCCGCCAGAGTTGCGTAGCCGCCATAAGAGGCACCATAAATACATACGTTGCCATCTTGTGCGTAACCTTGTTCGGTAGCCCATTTGACACCGTCGGTAATGTCATCCTGCATGGATTGTCCCCATTGCTTAAACGACTTCTCCCAAAACTCGCGACCATAACCAGTTGAGCCCCTGAAGTTCATTTGCAGCACCGCGATACCGCGGTTAGCGAATAATTGTACCTCAGGCTGAAATCCCCAGTGATCACGAGCCCATGGACCGCCGTGTGGGAGCACAAGGAAAGGCAGATCTTTGGCCTCTCGACCCTTCGGCAGCGTTAGGTACCCATGAATGGTTTCTCCATCGCGAGCGGTGTATTGGATAGGCGTCATCTTCGACATATGTTCTGGCTTATGCCATGGAGCGTTTTCTGCCAATTTCTCCAATTTGTCTGTTTTACGATCGTAGAAGTAGTAATTCGGTCGATCGACATCGCTGTAGGTGACGACAATCATTTTACTTTCATCTCGCGTCGCACTGGTTACAGAAATTTCTACATTTGGCAGTTTCTCTGAGAGGCGTTCGAAGGTTTGTTGGTAGGAATCATCTAAGAAGTGATAGTGGTTTTTATCTGTCACGTAAGAGACTGAAACCAGCTTATTAAGCGCTTCAGAGTAATGAGCGCTATTCACGTCAACTTCCGGGTGAGAGAAGATTTCTCGTATTTCTTTATTGGCTTTTACATCGTATTCAACGATGGCTGATTTATCACGCGTAATTCGTGATGCCACATATAAGTTTTTGTTGTCCGGCGTGAATGAAATGGGGCTAAAGCTCTCTTTGAAAGTGAGATTCTTTAGCGGCTTAAATTCATCTTCAACCGTATCGCGATATAAAACGGAGGTATTAACACCATCTGATGTGGTGATGACACGAATGTTGCCATCGTGATCGGTACCCCATGAGCGCACATTGCCCGGGTTTTGCGCGACGAGAGTATTTTCGCCTGTTTTTAGATTATGTCGATAGACATCAAAGACTTGCGGGTTACGCTCGTTACTCGAAATCAAAATGTCATCGGGTTGATTGTCTAGTGTGTCGATGACGTATGCCACAACACCGGATGTCGGTGTGATGGTTTTCTCTTCGCCTGTTTTGACATTAACCGTCACGAGATAAAAGTTTTCATCTCCTCCCGTATCACGAGAGTAAATTACGGTGTCTTCGCCAACCCAGTAGTAGTATGCGATGTCGCGCCCTGTTACGGATGTGACGCGTTTTATCTGATCGGGATTATCTGTGGGATAAACAAAGACGTTCTTACGGTCTTGCCATGGCTTCATCATTGAGATGTAGTCACCAGCAGGAGAGATTTGATAGCTAGAAACTTCGCTGTTTTTAAAGAAATAATCCACTGGATACTCGGGTGGAATGACTTCAGCATTGGTTGTGGTGGATGTTTGACTGCAACCCGCCAATAATAATCCAAAAGTGGCAGCAAGAATAAGCTTGCGAGTGTGCATTGTGTAACGCTCCTTGTGTAAAGGACCTTAAGCTCATGAGCTTTTGGCCAGGGTGATAGATTCATCGCAGTTACTGCGAGCAAGCAACGAACATTAAAAATAGCTGTGGCTTATGATTAGTGTGCTTTTAATAAATAGCGCATTGCTTCGCTACTATGACCCTGGCATTGTCCAAAAGTGGCGTTAGATTGTGATTATTGATTCAGTATCTACCTGAACTTTGTATTAGATCACGGTTTTACGGCTATTTTGTCTTCTATATCATTGGGATAGTCGACAGCAGTAAAAGCGCTGCCATCCCATAGTTAAACCCTTTTACACGCCTAGATGTGGTCAACCAGCGTTGAAGTTGCATGCCTGCCGCGGTCCAAAATGTTACCGATGGCAAGTTAGCTAAACAGAAGATACCGGCGATAAAAGTCAGTTCAAGCCAAGAACCGCCACTGGTGTATACCGTAATGGCCGTCAACGCCATCGACCAACCTTTTGGGTTCACCCACTGGAATGCCACCGCCCCTAAAAAAGACATTGGGCGAAAATCGTGTTTTGCTTCGGTTTTGCCGCTCGTGGCGATTTTGTACGTCAAGTACAGCAAATAACTCAAGCTCAATACTTTCAAAATGGAGTGAGTAATCGGGTAAGCGTTGAAGAGGCTCATCAAACCAATGCCTACTAAAATCAGCATGGCACCAAAACCGAAGGTAATGCCCAACATGTGTGGAATGGTGCGTTTAAATCCAACATTTGCCCCTGAGGTCATCAACATAATGTTATTGGGACCCGGCGTAAAAGTGGAGACAAAAGCGAACAACGCCAAAGCGCCCAGTTGATGATATTCCATAGATTGTTCCTTGAATCAGTTCTCGATAAGTTGAGAACAACTATAAGTAGAACTGAGGTCAATATTGTGCTTTTATTTGATGATTAGAAACTAAATAAGCAATGAAACATCATCATGGATAGATTTGACGAAAGAATATTGCAAGTGCTCAAGCGAGACGGAAGAATCTCCAATGTGGATCTGTCGGAACGCGTTGGTTTATCTCCGTCTGCAACCTTACGCCGAGTGCAAGATTTAGAGCGTAAAGGCGTGATCAAAGGCTACCGAGCAGTACTGGATAATCAGCAACTTGGCGTGGGTTTTGTCGCTTATGTGTCGATTGGTTTGGCCTCGCACTCTAAGCAAGCACAGCTTGGTTTTGAAGAACACGTGCGCTTTGTGGATGAAGTGGTGGAATGTCACAATATTACGGGAGCCAATGAATATTTAATACGCGTAGAAACGCAAAGTTTAGCCGCATATAAAGCGTTCCATGCCGATGTACTGGGTGAGTGTGAGCACGTCAAGTCGATCACAACCATGGTGGTAATGGACACACCGAAAGACGAACGTTAGTCGGTCAAGAGTGGCATGGTTTTGTGGCACATGAATTTGAAGTGACTCGAAAGAGTCAGTCGAGTATGAGATAAGTACACAACAAATGCTGGAAAGCAGATGGCACTCTTACAATTTCCACCTTTATTCTCACCTTCGAAATAATCTCATCCTGCTAGTTTTGCTTAAACCGCTTGTGTTCATGAGCGGCGAGTCAGCAAATTTAAGGATGAACGATGAAATCACATGTAACACTTCCTCTTTTGAGCTTAAGCGCTGTTGCCGCATTGAGCTCATTTAACGTCAACGCCCACGGCTGGGTAGAATTTCCAAGTGCTCGTCAGAATACGTGTTATTTAGACGGTGGTTTTTGGACCAATGAGATCCCCAACCAAGCGTGTAAAGCGGCTTTTGAAGAATCTGGTGCTTACCCGTTTGTGCAACGCAGTGAAATTGCAGCAAACGTACCAAATTACCGAGATATGGAACATGTTAAAGCCGTAGTCCGTGACGGCGAACTGTGTTCTGCCGGCGATGCCGCTAAGAAAGGCTTGAACATTCCTTCTCCAAACTGGCAGCGCACCAATGTTACACCAGATGCAAATAACCAGATTGAATTGGTGTTTTACGGCAAGGCGCCGCACAACCCATCATACTGGGAATTCTATCTCACCAAGCCGACCTATGATGATTCAAAACCGCTTACTTGGAGTGATTTAGAGCTGATCGACACCGCAGGTGACGTGTATGTTGATGCGGAAAAACGCTACCGTATTCAGGTGACTTTCCCAGCTGAGCGTTCGGGCGATGCGGTGCTTTATACTCGTTGGCAGCGCATTGATGTCGCTGGTGAAGGTTTCTACAACTGTAGTGACATTACGTTAAACGGAACGGGCACGACGCCACCGACTGACCCTGTTGATCCAACCGAACCGGGCAACAATCTGACATCTCTGGGCTACTTTGTTCAGCAAGGTTTTGGACCAGTAGAAGCGGGTGACACCATCCGTTTCCGTACTTTTAATGCGACAGGCAATGAAATTGTTGATATTTCACTGCCAATCAGCGCAAACAATACGACGACTTGGGCGGCAGAAATTGCGGATCAATTTAACGCGCAGCAAACGGGCGATTGGTATGTGGGCATTTGGCATCAAGAGATGAACCACTACATGTTCGATAGTAAGAACGTGAATGCGAACCAAGTATTAGCGCCAAGCGCAGACTTCAGTTATGCGTTGTCACTGATCAAAGCGGATGTACCGCCACCAGTTGAACCAACCAACTTGTGGGACAAGACGGCTGTTTACGACCAAGGTGATGTGGTGACGCACAACGGTAAAGAATGGACCGCTCAGTGGTGGACGTCTGGTGAGGAACCAGGCACAACGGGTCAATGGGGTGTATGGCGTTAAGCCATTTATTCGGGCCCTGATCAATAAAACCCTTCTCACATGAGAAGGGTTTGTTTTTTCAGTCTAAAACGACCACTTTGGCGGAGTGGTTGTCTTGAAAATCAGAGCATATATCGTTATTCGCTTGCTCTCCACTCGATCCAGTTGAGCATCGCGTAGTCTGCCAGTTTGAGCATCGGAATGTCTTCGTGTGTATCACCGTAGGCATAAATAGACTCAAACTCGTCGAGCGAAAACGCCGCCTTAACGCGCGAGACTTTTCTTTCTAAACTGCAATCACCTTGCTGGTAAAAGCCACTCAGTTTTGGCTGTTCTGAGATCAGTTCACTGCACAGCAAGCGGTAACCGTTCGCTTCACACCAAGGCTTGAGATACGCATTGAGTGATGCCGACACCACCACAATGGTATCGCCTCTGTGTTGATGCCACGCCAACCTTTCCATCGCTTCTGGCCGTAAGTACAGCGGGATCACTTCATGGGCAAACTGAGCGCCAATCGCTTCAATTTGCTGCTTTTCTTTCCCTGAAAATGCAATAAAACTGCTGAGCGGACGCATAAGACGAGCGGGTAACACTCCGAGTTTGTACAGCGCATAAAATGGCATGATAGCGACCTTTCCTACTCGCTTGCGCAGGCCATAAGCAGAATAGTGGAGGAAAAGGCTAAACATATCCTCTCGGGTAATGGTGCCATCAAAATCAAACAGTGCCAGTGACGGCTTGGTAGTATCGAGCAAATTCAGCGCCTATTTTTCGATTTAAGATCGTTTTGTGTTTATTGATAAAACACTGCCAACCAGATGGTTTCTTGCGTTGGGTCAGTCCAGCTCACTTTGTGTTTGGTATGAGCCGGAATTGTCACGTGATCGCCTGCCTCAAGTCGTTGCACTACACCTGATTCAAAAGTCAGCTCTCCAGCTCCTTTAAGAACCAATACCCATTCATGTTCTTGTTGATCGTACCAGCCACTTTTGGGCGAGGTTTGCCCTGTTGAGACAATGCGTTCTATACGCAGGTTTTTGTGGGTCAGCAGGTCTTCGAACACTTCCTCGTCGAGGTTATTCGGTAAGTCTTTAAACAGGTTCATGGCCTTTCCTTAGATAATGATCAGTCCAAAAGGCGCAAGCAATTGCTCTTGTTGCCAATCACAAATTTTAACACCAAACAGAGAAACGCGGCGAACATCTAGCCCGTCTAGTTCGACATGAGTCAGATCACATTGCTCAACGTTAAAGGTTCCCCATTGTTCTGGCGAGAATTCGCAGCGAGATAAATCCGAGCCTTTGAGAGTTGCCCCTGCGAGGTTCGCACCGTTCCAACGGTTTTCAAAGAGGTCACATTTTTCTAGTAACACTCGCTCGAAGTTACAGTAGGTGAGGTTGCAACCAGTAATAAAAGCCGAACAGAAAAACATGGTGTTACTGACGCGATTAGCAAAGTTCGCACCTTGGAAGTTTGCCCCTTTGAGATCGCACTTACGCAGTTCTAAGCCCATACAATTTGCGCCGTTAAACAGGCTCATTGCCAGCATACAGTTCGTAAAGCTAGCATCTTTTAAGTTCGCGAAACGAAAACTACATCCTTCTAGTGCTTTGGATTCGATAAAGCGACAGTCGATGAACTTAGCATCGCGCAGATCGGCATGGTCGAAACTGCACATATAAAAGTGGCAGTTTTTAAAGGTGGCATTCTGAAAATCGTGATGAGAAAAGTTTTCTCGTTCAAAAATGAGATCGGTTTTTAACATGTCTTCTCCTTATCTGCGAGCAGACTAGCACTCCAAGTGACTGATTTTCCAGAAAAATAACTTCTTGTATTTCAGTGTTTTACAAACCCCTCAAATCGCGATTTTAAGGGGTCAAACGAGCGTTTTAAGTGGGTTATTTTTTGAAAATAGAAGACGTAGAGGAAGAAAAAAGTTTTTGCTGGCTACGGACCTTAGCGAGAGGATTCGTGTTTTTGAGCATGCATAGCTTCTCACACGCACAGTTTTCATTACAGAATTGTATCCGATTTGCATAATTTGTTGATCGGTATGGCGTTTCTCTATACAAAAAACCTATATTTTTCACAAATTGATTTCCATCAAAATAGTAGGGTTTCTATGTGCTAGATTGCGCGCAGCTCAAAAAAATATAGATGCCCGTGTGCTTCAAGGCAATGAGTTTACTTGAAATCTAAGGCCAGTCAGCAGGCACACCTTTGGGTACGACATAACGAAGCCCTATAAAAGGAAATAAAAAATGAAAAAAACAATCTGCAGTCTAGCAGTGGTTGCTGCACTCGTGTCACCAAGTGTTTTCGCTCATAAACAAGGTGACTTCGTTCTTCGTGTTGGTGCGGCGTCTGTCGTTCCAAATGACAGCAGCGATAAGATTCTTGGTTCTCAAGAAGAATTGAAAGTGGATTCAAATACGCAGCTTGGTTTGACGTTTGGCTACATGTTCACAGATAACATCAGCCTAGAGCTTCTAGCAGCAACGCCATTCAGCCACGATATCTCAACAGATTTGTTAGGTCTTGGTGATATCGCGGACACCAAACACCTTCCACCAACGCTTATGGTTCAGTACTACTTTGGCGAGCCACAAAGTAAGTTCCGTCCATACGTTGGTGCAGGTCTCAACTACACCATGTTCTTTGATGAGGGCTTCAATAGCACGGGTAAAGGCGCTGGTCTTTCAGATCTTAAGTTGGATGACTCATTCGGTCTAGCAGCGAATATTGGTGTGGATTACATGATCAACGATCAATGGTTCCTCAACGCTGCTGCGTGGTACGCAAACATTGAAACAGAAGCAACTTACAAAGCAGGTGGAGCGAAGCAAAAAACCGACGTCAAAATTAACCCTTGGGTATTTATGATCAGCGGCGGTTACAAGTTCTAAGAAAAACCAGTAGTTACACGCACATTACTATTATTGGCATGACTTTGGGGGCGGTTACGGGGACTGCCCCTCTTTTTTATCCTCGTTTTGATTGCACATCATTTACTCAACTTAGCAACACGCAAAATTGGATCTTTACCTTGCAGATCATTTTATTGTCCGAAGATCGAAAAGTCCTACACTGATCACATAATTGAACAAGTGGACAATATAAATGAGCGGCGACATCGCGAAGCATTCTTCCTCCAGATCTAAGCTGGTAAAAACTCTTTTCTTTACTCTCTGTGTTATCGCATTTGGTGCGATGTATTGGTCTTGGCAGTATTCTGACAGTCATCCAAGCACGGAAGATGCCTACGTTAGGGCAAAAATTTTGTCGGTAGCGCCTCAGGTAAAAGGCCAAGTGGTTTCTGTGGATGTCAAAGACTTCCAATCTGTTAACAAAGGTGATCTACTGCTGAAGATTGATTCGCGCCCATATCTGTTGGCAGTGAAGCAAGCAAAAGCGGCATACCAATTGGCGGTCCAGCAACATGACGTTGCCGATAAGCAGGTAACTGAAGCCGTTGCGGGCTTAGATGCGGCGCGCTCTAACCTGACAGAAGCGCAAGTGGAATACAAACGTACGGATTCCTTGGTGAAACGCAAACTGGCGTCGGACCAAGATTTAGATACGGCGAAAAACAAACTAGCCAATGCCCAAGCGAGCCTAGAGCAAGCGCGTGCGACGGTAGAAAAAGCCATTGCGAACCGTGGTGAAGAAGGCGCAGAGGCTGCGGTTGTTCAACAAGCGGCCGCACAGTTAGCGCAAGCGGAGCTGAACTTGAGCTACACCGACATTACGTCACCAGTGGATGGCATTGCCGGTGAAATCAATACGCACGTAGGCTCGGTCGTTAGCGTGGGTCAAACGCTGTTCCCTGTGATTTTAAAAGACAGCTATTGGGTACGCGCGAACTTTAAAGAAACCGATCTTACTCATATTAAACCTGGCATGCATGCGGATGTGGTGATTGATATGTACCCAGACGTGGTGTGGAAAGCAACGGTAGAACAGCTGTCGCCAGCGAGTGGTACATCGTTCTCCTTGATGCCACCAGAAAACGCAACGGGTAACTGGGTTAAAATTAAACAGCGTTTCCCTGTACGTTTGGCATTAGAAGTACCGGCCGATGCGCCGCAACTTCGCGTTGGTGCGAGCTCAGAAGTCACCATTGATTTGCAAAGTAGCGTGCAATGAGCCATCAAATTACGGCAGACAAACGGGGGATTGCCACCGTCGCCGTGATGCTTTCTGCCATCATGGTGTTAATCGATATGACCGTTGCGAACGTGTCGCTATCGCACATGATGGGCGCGTTGGGCGCAACGGCAGACCAAATTACTTGGGTGTTGACGGGTTACAGCATGGCGGAAGCGATCTTCATTCCGATGACCAGTTTCTGGGTGTCGCGCTTTGGTGAACGCAAAGTCATGCTGGTTGCTGTGATCGGTTTTGTGATTGCCAGTGCGCTTTGTGGGCAAGCACAGTCTCTTGAAGAAATGGTGCTGTTTCGCATTATCCAAGGCGCTTTCGGCGCGTCGGTGATTCCATTGGCGCAGTCGACGTTAGTGCGGATTTATCCGTACGAACAAAAAGGCAAAGCGATGGCGATTTTCTCCATAGGCATTTTGCTTGGTCCTATTTTGGGCCCAGTCGTGGGTGGCGTGATCACCGACAACATCAATTGGCGCTGGATTTTTTACATCAACTTGCCATTCGGTTTGATCTGTACCTCTTTGATTTATCGTTATATCCACATCGACAACAAATCCAAACCTAACTTTGACTGGTGGATCATCGGTTACATGGCGTTAGGTGTGGGCGCGCTGCAGTTTGTGTTGGATAAAGGTAACGAAGAAGACTGGCTCAACTCACGCATGATCCAGACCGCGATATTACTCGCAGTCATGGGATTGGTGATGTGGATCTATCGTAGTTGGAAAACCAAAAGCCCAATAGCGCCATTATGGCTGCTTAAAGACCGAAACCTTATGGTCTCGTCATTGATGATTGCCGTGGTGTCGATGGCGATGTTTGGTCTGACGACTCAACAACCGATGTTGTTGGAAAGTTTGCTGGATTATCCGGTCTCAACCACTGGCTTATTAATGGCACCGCGTGGGTTGGCGTCAGCGGCGATGTTGATTTTGGTGATTAAGCTCAATCCGCAATTCGATCCCAGAATCAAAATAGTCTTTGGCTTGAGCTGCATCGGGATTGGTAGTTATTTGATGACGCAATACTCACTGCAGATCGATACATTTTGGATTGTGATGCCGAGTATGATTCAGGGCATGGGGCTTGGTTTAACCTTCTCGACTCTGTCCACCTTGGCGTATTTAACGATTCCGAAAGAGCAATCTGTCGCGGCGGCAAGTATTTACAATCTGTTCCGTACGATTGGTAGTTCGTTTGGTATCTCTATCGCCACCACGTTCCAATATCGTGATAGTCAGCAGCAATGGCATGCGCTGGGAGAGGGTATTAATCCTTATAATCCTAACTTGCATGACTGGGCGGCCAATCAGGGGCTTTCTATTACCGACCCGGTTGCGTTAGACCAATACCAACAGATGTTGCAGCAGCAATCGCAAATGGTTGCGTTTGTACACACTTTCCAGCTTGTAGGAGTGATGTTCGTGATCATGATGCCGATGCTGGTTTTCATCCGGTCGCGTGAATAACAACAAGTTCAGGTGAACTGTGCCAGAGAACGCCTCTCAAGTTGTGTCAGCTTGAGAGGCGTTTTTTATTGGACGGTATCAGTGAAAGAAGGACGTTTACTCAAACGTCACTTCATCAAAATGCGGATTGGCTTTGAGCGCGCGCATTGCGACTAATTGTTCAGTCGGGAAGGCGATGTGCTCACCATCCATATCTAAAAATAAGCACTCTTGTCGCTGCATGTCGTAGCCTGTGTCGAACGCGTTGCCCTGATGAGTTTCACCATTTTTTAGTGTGATCTCGATCGGGAGCTTAAACATACAGGCGATTTCAATAAAATCGTATTGGCTGCAAGTCACCATAGTTTTCTCCTTTCAAACCGACGCAGTATTCAGAAGGTTTGAGAACCGTATCCTTAAATAGAAGACGTTTGATTGAAACTGAATCTTCATCTTACACCTCATTTTGGTCACGAAATAGACATACACGCACGTTTTAATAAACCTACTGTTGAGCGTTCGCAAGCGAGACAAAACTACGATATGTCTGAAACGATACTTAAGCGCACATACCTAACGAGTGAACAAAAGACACAAAAGCCAAGTTCACTGATTCCGCCTCAAACCTACCATGCGCAGTTGGCGCACCGTGTTCACCACTCGCCTCAATTTGAAAACGGCCGCGTTAAAAACGAGATGCCAAATGTGCCTAGTCCGCAATCATTCTGGCAGGTGTGTTGGAGTTATCTTGGTGGTAGAACGCCGTTGAGTCCTAACGAACATCTGCCACATTCCCCAATTCAACCTACGCAGTTTGCGCAGCGAAGTGAATCGATGCGCCTTACTTGGCTGGGCCATTCCACTATGCTGGTGGAGGTCGATGGCATTCGAATTCTGACCGATCCGGTATTTGATTACGCTTCTCCGTTCATCGCAAAAGCGTGGTTTGAACGCAATATTCCCAATACTCACGCCAGAGATTGTTTGCCGATTCCTGAAATTATCGTGATTTCGCACGATCATTACGACCATTTAGAAGCATCGACCATACGTTTCTACGCCGATAAGCCCGTGACGTTCTATGTACCCTTAGGGGTTGGCAAGCATCTGATAAAGTGGGGCGTTTGCGCAGACAACATCGTGGAATTCGACTGGTGGGATAGCGTGCACTATGCCGGAATCGAACTGATTTGTACGCCCGCTAACCATAATTCGGGTCGTACTTATTTCGATAAAAACTCGACCTTGTGGGCTTCTTGGGTCATCAAAGGAAAAGAAGAGACGCTCTATTTTAGTGGCGATTCAGCTTACGATTCGCACTTTTCTGAGATCGCACAGCGATGTGGGCCAATCGACATTGCCTGTTTGGAAGTGGCTGCCGATGTGAAAGACCAAGGTTATCCGGTCGAAAACTGGGGGCACATGCAGGCTCATCATACCGTGCAAGCGTTTCGCGATTTAAATGCGAAAAAACTGTTGCCAGTACATTGGGCTACATACGAACTGTTTACTCACCGCTGGGACGAACCGATTTTAGATTTGCTTACCCATTGTCAAAAAGAACATATAACGCTGCTGACGCCAATGCCGGGGGAGAGTTTTTACGTTCATCAAGAACATATAAATAAACAATGGTGGCGAGAAAAAGAAATATGTGAGCAAGATATAATTTTTACTTAATAACATGATCTTACTTCAATAATTATTTTATAAATTAACCTTGTTATTTTCAGAATATAACAAGGTTTTTACTGATCATTGAAATTAAAAATTTCCATAGGTTCACTTTCCAATTGTGATCTCACGCTTTTATAAATCGATTGGTGTCATTTTTTGATACTTTTCATCTGAAAATTTGCGCTCTTATCAGAAAAGTTTTAGTAAAAATCTTTGCCATCTTAATTTTACTCTTCAAAACAATTATACTGACTATTATCTTGATAAGCCCATAGAGAAATGGCCATAACTTGTTCGTGGTGGGTAAAATACATCCAGTTAAAGAAAAGTAAAAAATATTTTGGATAAGACATGTTTTACGCCAACAAGATAGAATATTGAGACTAAAATCACAAGAGTAGGACTCTCTTGAATTTATCATCATGGATGCTGAATAAATAAAATACAGGCATTGTTAGATGAATAATTCTGCAACGTATTTACTTGCTGCTTTACGAGAAAAAATAAAAGAAAAAGGCATTGGATATTCCGAGCTTTCTATTGGACTTGGAATCCCGCTTTCTACTATAAAAAGGCAGCTTCACAATACGTCTCTTGGTTTAGATAAAATCTTGTTGTACGCCACGCACCTTGATACGGATTTGGTTGAGTTATCCATGCGAGGTAAGCAGCTGCAGCAAGAGAGTGAACAGTTTATCACCGACACCAACAGTGAGATTTTTCATCAATATCCTCACTTATTTGATTTTCTTTATCTTTTGCGTCGACCTGAGTGGTCTTTAGAAGAGATCGCTCGGAGATACCAGCTGAGTGATACTTCCGTTGCGCTCTATTTACGTGCACTAGAAATGATGGATTACATTGAACTGAAAGGGGATAAACACTATCAATTTAAAGATACAGGCCGCTTTATTTTTGAAGAAGGTTCAAATTTAGACACGCTATTTGCACAGCGCTTTCGTGAAGAAGTGTTTAGCCACGATATTCGACCTCCAATTTGTGTTGGACGTATTGCGATTACCGAAGAACAAGAAGAAAAACTGGCAAATGAAGTGTACAACAAACTAATTGAGTTTGATGTTCAAAATAAAACCAGTGAAAACAGTCAACGACTAAAAAACGTTTTACTCACTTTCACACCTGGTAATCAGATATTTTTGGCTGACACAATTCCGAATATTAATGGCGATTTATTAAAAGCCATCACTATCGCTAAAGAAAAATAAAAGAATAATTATCGGAAGCTTGTGCTTATTTAGTGCGAGCCGGGCTTCTGCACACTAAAAACACTCATTTATATAAATGAGAATATAAAAATAACGTAAATAATAGGGAAAAAGTATGTTTAAAAAGAGCACACTTGCCGTTCTGATCGGGGCTACTATTTCGCTTGTTGGATGTGGTTCCAATGATAAAACTGAAATCCGTTTACCACAGGCGCCAACTTCGGAATTTACTAACGTGATTGATCGTACTGGTAATCCAACTTACCTGCGTGATTACGACAGTTATTCGAACCTGAAGTACAACGCGTTGACGGATAACGGCGCGTGGCATGGCCATTTGCTACCTGAAGATGCGGCGGGTTATGGCGCTTTCGGCGGTATTATGCAAGTGACGCAAGAGTACGCGCATTTTATGTCTGGCCAAACGTTCGACAAGCTCACGTTGACCGACAAAGTGAGTGGCCAAACTTACGACTTATCGAACGCAGAAGCGAAAGTCTATTCCATTCCAGGTGCGTTAGTGCAGGTGTTGGACTTGGAGGATATTCACGTGCAAATGGTGCTGCGCTTCGTAACTGACCGTTCTTCGTTGGTAGAAACGCTCATCACTAACAAAACTGATCGTGATATGAACTTGGCGTTGGAGTGGGACGGCGAGTTGGTGAAATACGCGCTGTCGACGCGAAAAGACCAAACCGTGGCGCAGTACTACCCAGATTACAAGCGCCAGATTTCGACCATCGAGAACGGCATTAAAATTAACTTTAGCGAGATGAAAGACAACTGGGCGATCCGTAATGACCGCGATGCCGAGTTCCGCATTACTCGTTCTCTACCGACGAAGACGTTCACCAACGAAATCTCATTCAGTTCTACCGCGGAGATGAGCCTACCAGCTGAGCAAATATCGGCGGTTTATACGGCCTATTCTAACCTGCACAATGCGAAAGAAGTGCAGTCAGAATCGTTGAGATTGCAAGACGTATTGGCGAATCCAACTCAATACATGGAAGCGTCGAAAGCGCGTTGGGACGGCTATTTAGCGAATGGTCTTATCAACAAAGAAGCGACAGCAGACCAAGCTCGTGTGGCCGTAAAAGCGATGGAGACCCTAAACGGTAACTGGCGCTCTGCGGCGGGCGATATTGAACAAGCGACAGTCACGCCATCGGTCACTGCGCGTTGGTTCTCTGGTAACTTAACGTGGCCGTGGGATTCGTGGAAACAAGCGTACGCGATGGCGCATTTCAACCCAGATGTTGCGATGGACAACATTCGCACGGTATTCCAAGAACAAGTTCAAGCTGATGACAAGATTCGTCCGCAAGACAAAGGCTACTTGCTGGATGTGTTGACGTACACCAAACCTATTAGTCGTGGTGGTGCTGGCTCTGAAAACTGGAACGAACGCAATACGAAACCATCGTTGGCGGCATGGTCTGTGATGGAGGTGTATCACGCTCTCGTGAACCAGTTTGATCGCCCAGAAGACGCGCAAAAATTCATTGATGAAATGTATCCGAAGTTGGTGGCATACCACGATTGGTGGCTATCAAACCGCGACCACAACCAAAATGGTGTGCCTGAATACGGCGCGGCAGTGGACCCAGCACACAACACGGAAGAAGGCGTGATGTACGTTTGGGTAGAAACGCGCGATCCTAACTTCACGACCATTATTCCGGCAGAAGACATCATCGAGCAAAACGGCAATTCTTATAAAGTAAAAGGCATGGCGTCTTACAATAAGATTCTCGATGAAGTGGATTACATGACGATTCACGTCGGCGCACAAGAAGCGGCGGGCTGGGAATCGGGCATGGATAACGCGGCTCGTTTTGGTTTTATCTACAATATCCACAATATGAATTCGCAAGCTGAAGACATCAGCAACCCAGACAGAAATGTGGATCAACTTGGTCGCTACGCGGCAAGTGCGTACGGCTTTGATAACAGCATCAAGCTGGAAGGCGAAGAGTGGGTGTACAGCAATACGTCAGCGGAAAACTTAGCGAAACTCGACCTTGCGAAGAAAGATTGGGAAGTTCGTTTTGCAGAAAATCGCACCAACAATAATGCTGCGGACGGCGAGCTGCTTGGCTTCTCTATGCTGCAAGAATCGGTGGATCAAGCCTCTTACATGTACTCAGACAACAAATACTTAGCGGAAATGGCGAAGTTGGTGTCCGATGGCGTAGAAGGTAAAGATCGTGCGCAAGAATTCCTTAACGGCGCAGAAAAAATCAAGACTTACATTAACCAATGTATGTTTGATGAAAGCACAGGATTCTTCTACGACATTCACTTAAATGTGGCTGAAGATGGCACTACTCCTGCGCCTCTTGCAAATGGCTGTGCGGGTTTGCCGATTGTAGAGCGTGGAAAAGGCCCTGAAGGTTGGTCGCCGCTGTTTAATGGTGCAGCAACGCAAGAGCATGCCGATAAAGTGATCGCGGTGATGCGTGATCAAGACGAGTTCAACACGCCAGATAAATTCCAAGGAACGGGTGTGCCTTTGCCGACCGCATCGCAAACCAACCCTGCTTACGGTAAAGATGTGTACTGGCGTGGTCGTGTATGGCTAGACCAAGTGTACTTTGGCTTCCGTGCGATGGAAAACTACGGCTACAAAGAAGAAGCGATTGCAATGGCGAATGAGCTGTTTAACAACGCAGAAGGTATGACGGGTGACATGCCAATCCGTGAAAACTACAACCCAGAGACGGGCGCGGTACAAGGTGCGTCGAACTTCTCTTGGTCTGCGGCGCATTTGTACATGATGTACAACGGATTCTTCAAAAACTAGATCGCACACATTAGGCGCCCTGGATGACCCCCCTAGCATTCGTAGCGCTTAACGAACGATAATTCAGTGATAAATAAGACAAACCGGACTGTATTGGCAGTCCGGTTTTTTTATGTCTCTTGTCACACAGATTTTAGTGCTGGGTCAGGGCGCGTTGCCAAATCGAAAGCATCTCTTCACTAAACAAGTAAAAGCGCATGTCGAGTGCCGCGTATTCCGGTCTTTGGCAAACGGCCATCGCGACTTCTGCTGCTTCTTGGGGCGGGTAACCATACACTCCGCAAGAAATCGCAGGCAGTGCCACACTTTGGCAATGCTTGTCGAGCGCGAGATCCAGCGAACGTTGATATGCAGATTCCAACACCGCTTTTGGATCGGCGAATTTATCGTAAATCGGGCCAACGGCATGAATGACGTAACGCGCGTTTAAATTGCCAGCCTCAGTAATGCGTGCGTCACCAAACGGGCATCGAATACCGTCGACATCATCAACGGCATAACACGCATTGATAAGCGCAGGCCCTGCTGCGCGATGAATGGCACCATCGACGCCACCTCCGCCGAGCATTCTCGGGTTTGCTGCATTCACGATGGCATCGACATGTGCGGTGGTAATGTCGCCTTGGACTAACGAGATCGCGTTCATTTTTTTGAGCCTTCTAAAATGATGAGAAACAAATGGTCAGTAACACAGTTAAGTGTAGCTTACTCATCAATGACTTGAGGTTTTAACTCGACGACATTTCCTTCCGGATCATGTATATAGAGTGATCTACCGAACCCTTGTGCGCCATACCGCTTCGCAAACTCTTCGGTTTCAATGCCGTTCGAACGCAGATATTCCAGTATTTCATTTTCGGAAAAAGGCGCTAGTTGCAGGCAAAAATGGTCAATATTACGACCATTTTGAACTGGTGGCTTTCCGCCAAGTTGCCCTAACTCGCTGTCCACCGTCACCACATCAATCAATGCGTTACCAGCCCTGAGCTGGGTTAAACCAAGCTCCATTACTTCGCGCTCGACAGGGCAGCCCAAAATATCTCGATAGAAATGCAACATGGCGTCGAGGTTGCACGTTCTTAACACGACATGATCAAGGGCTTGGATTGCGATTGGGTTGTTGGTGGGCATGCTTCACTCCTTTTGTGCGGTTATGGAAAAGTATACGACCTGAACGTCCATATTGATCGTTAAGCCATTTTTAACATATGCGCATTTAGTCATAAAGAGTGCGTTTAAGAAGAGAGAAAGAGTTTTTGGCGAAATGCCTTGATGTGCGACCGAGTCAGGCGTTTAGGCCTGTAGCAAATTGGTCACGCGCCCAAGCTCGCAAACATTGATGGGAAGTGCTGGATTCATCTCGTTTATGGAAAATCAGCTTATAGCTGACTGGCTCGGAAAACATTGGAGTTTGAATGACTTGCAGATTCAAAGCCGATTGCCATTTCTGCGCCAAAGACAGGGGAAGTACGCCTAAGCAATCGTGTTTCGCCACATAAAGCATCATGCCAGAGAGCGATGTTGTCATCATTTCCACATCACGCTCTTGCAGCCCTGGCTGGTGAATTTCGGTGTTGCTAACTGGGAAGTCTTCGTCTCCGACAAACCGACAGTGCTTTTCAGAATAAAACTGTTCTTGTTCGATTTTTCCTGCGATACGTGGGTGATCTTGACGACAAATCACCACCATTGGCTCTTCAAAAATTGACTCACTGATAAATGATGGGTCATGAATGGTCGTTGGGCTAATAATCAAATCGATCTGTTTAAGTCGTAGATCGTTCAATAACGAAGGTAAATCCGTATCGGCGCAAATGCTGATCGTGTTGGTTGGTGTGATGCGGTGGAGCAGCGCTTCGTTACAGCTCAGGCGGAAAGTGCTTTGATCGGAAATGGCATCATTGATCATCGCAAACGCCTGATGAAATTTAGGTAGCAACTGATGCGCTACAGAAGTGAGTTTGATTTGTCGCCCATCCTTCACAAATAACGATTTGTTGGTTTCTTTTTCCAAACGCTTCATGGATGCGCTAATCGCTGGCTGAGTTAGCCCTAGGTGCTCTGCGGCGCGAGAGTAAGATTGATATTCAGCAACAATTAAAAAGGTTTGGATTAGATTAAAATCCATACGATACCTAAATAAAAATAATCACTAGATTCAGTGGGTGGCTCTTTGATTTTTGGGCTAGATGTTCGCCCTAGGCACCCACCTTGAAATAAGCCTCCTTAACGCACTTACGAGCTAAGGAGGCGACAGAGTAGTGGTTCGTTAAAACGAATTATTTAACTACTTTGATTTCAGGCATTTGATACTCACCACTTTGGATTGCATCGTCTGCGCCGTAAAAACGCATGATGGCGTAGAACGGTTTTTCAGGTACTGGCAAGAAGTTTGGATCGTCTGCTCGGCCTTTCTCGTTCGCACTCATGTAAATGGTGTAGTAACCGTCTTTGTCCGCTTTCATGGTTCGGTCGCCACGGCTGTGACGGTTTAGGTCGTTTTTCGCCATCAAACGGTTGTCGTTGCCGTAAATAGTAACAGACCAGAATTCGCTGACGTTCGGCGCTTTAAAGCGCATCACGTAATCATGCTTCGAACCATCCAGTTTTTGACCAGTGCTGTCGAAATCTGATTTACGGTAAGACGCTTCGATAGGTGGTAAACCCCACTGACCAAGGTAAGTACCTTCTGCAAAAATATCGCGTGGCGCATCACCCAAGGTATCGCGTGTACCAAGCAACGTACGAGCATCTGTCATTTTAGGTGCAAGTTCGACGAGGTGTTCCATGCCTTTCTTCTCACCAACTTTTGCCAGTTTTAGCTGCTCAGGTGTGAAGTCAGTTTTGCATGGTTCAACGCCGATAGATTGGTATTTGTCCAACCACTGTTTGTCTGCATTGCCCATCGAGCCATCACATAG
Organism: Vibrio sp. Y10_XG_PY6; assembly: GCF_024181795.1. Classification (NCBI taxonomy): domain Bacteria; kingdom Pseudomonadati; phylum Pseudomonadota; class Gammaproteobacteria; order Vibrionales; family Vibrionaceae; genus Vibrio; species Vibrio sp. Y10_XG_PY6. Next base: position 33,524 of record NZ_JAMZAQ010000001.1, on the reverse strand, counting down.
CACGAAGTTCACGCGTTCAAGCCATGTTGAATTTTTTGGATCTGGATACGTTCTTTGTACTGGTTTTGGCCCGTTCTTACCTAAATATTCCGATAGGGTACGAATGTTCCATTGGTCCATGTAGTTAAGCGCGACTTTTGCGTCTTCGTCATTCACTGCCATGATGCGACCCATCAGCTTCACAAGATTGCTGTCTACGCGAACCACTTCGTCGACAGACGCTGGCACTTCACCTTGCCAATCTTGTGCTGCAAACATGAACTGGCCGCCTTTTGTGCCGCGAGTACGAGAACTGAACGCTGCGTTGGTGTAGTGGCCCATGTCCATTGTGTGCAAGATCCAGTAACGGCCTTCATCCATATCAGGCACGCTCACAATGACAGGTTCTGCAGCAACATCTAACCAGCCCATAAGGTGAAGCGTATCGTTATTAATGGTTGGGTGAGCGGTGTAAGAGTCATCAGCTAGAGCACGAATATTCTGAAAGCGGTTCAGTGGATAGTTGTTTTCTACCGCCGTGTGATAGAAAAACTTGTACGCTTCATCGATAGAGTAGCCGTAGATATAAGCATCTTCTGCAAGATCAACATTGGTGTTAGCCGCAAATACAGAGCTGGCTCCTAGCGCTGATAATCCCAATAGAGTAACGAGTAATTTTTGTTTCATGGCTGGTTTCATCCATTTGGTTGTGAGGATATGTTTCCAGCTAAGCTTAGTTGTTAGCCCATTTATTACAGAAATGAATTGTGGGTATTTAGCCTATATCAAAAGTGATATGCTTTGAGAAAAGTTAAAGAGATAACGTTGATGAACTTTGATTACAATTTGCTCAAGGTGCTTGCGGTGATTCTTGAAACACGCAACACCACAACGGCTGCGGAGCGTTTATGCACCAGCCAGCCTGCTGTGAGCCGAAGCTTGCGTAAAATTCGGGATTTGTTTAACGACGACATTTTAGTGCGCAAGGGCACCAATATGGAGCTCACGCCGAAAGCCGAAGAGATCAAAGCGCAGCTTTCTGGGATCATCAACGACATCGACAAGCTAGTGAATGTTTCTCATAGTTTTGATCCCGCGATCGAAAGCTGTGTTCTGCGTGTTGCGATCAACTCGTCCATTGCGCAATGGTTTTCTGCCGCGTTTACTCAGCTGCTAGCCAAAGAAGCGCCGTTTATGAACTTGGTGATCGAAGACTGGACGGAAACCACGCCAGACAAAATCGATGCGGGTGAAATCGCTTTTGGCATCAACTATTTCCCTATGGAATTGCCGAAGCATCTGGTTCAGAAAAAAGGCGGGCGGGACGACTTTGCTCTGGCCTGTCGCTCGACGCATCCGCATGGTGGCAAACGCATGTCTTTGGATGACATTTCAGAGTACGCGTACGCGGTTCACATCATCCAACATTGGAATGAAAAAGAAGATCACATCTCGCGCTTATTACAGCCTTTTTCAGTTGTCCCAAGAATTCAACTGCGTACCACGCACATCAACACCATTTTGAATTTGGTTGCGGATAGCGATGTGCTGTTTCCTTGTTCGCGTCACTTGATCAATCAGTTAGATAAGCGTTTTTCTTTTATCGAATTTGATGACGCGCTGCCGAAATTAGAGGGTAACTTCGGTTACGTTTACAGCGTAAAGCGCCGTAATGATCCGTTGATATTGTGGGTTAACAATACCGTTGAATCGTTGATGAAGTCGTTAGGCATTGAGTCGTAACAATGGTTGGTGAAACGGTTTGAACAACCGGGTTCAATAACGCACTGATCCCGGTTGTGTTGCTTGATGCAATTACTCGTATTCAGAAGCGTAAGTTTCTTCATAAGTGTGCGAGTAAAGCTCGAACAGGTTGCCGAATGGGTCTTCTAGATAGACCATTTTCGCAGGCTTGTTATCGTCTTCTGGGTGGTAACGCATGATGTCCATACGAACTTTGCCTCCAAACGCTTCAGTGCGCTTGATTGCACCTTCAAAGTCGTCCGTCTGCAAACAGAAATGGAAGATACCGATGCGAGAAAAATCCACTTCATGGCGCGCTTGACGCTCTTTCATTTCAAATAACTCAAGTCCGATGCCATCGCTTGTCACTAGATGCGCAATGTTGAAGCCTTTAAAGCCCTCACCAAAGACCGCAATACACATTCTGCCAATTGCGGTTTCGCGTTCTTCAATCACTTTCGTGTTGCCCATAACGACTTTTAGACCAAGCGCTTGCGTGTAAAACTCAACCGCTTTATCCATATCTCCGACCATAATACCGACATGATTCATTTTCATTTGTTTGCTCCCAACATGTGTGCTTAAACGTTGTTTTGTTTCGATGTGGGAGAGTATATGGTGCGATTTTAATTACATGAAATTATCATAAATTATAAAAATAATAATTATATGTAATCAATGTGAGCGGAGTTCGAGCTAATTGGCTAATGCCTCAACTGCTTGCTGTACCGAGGTGAAGTGAATTTTGATGATGCACCTTTGTGCGAGACTAAACTCATGCGACTGGATGAGTGACGTAACTTCCTCGACGGACAGAGTGCGTTCTTCCGGTTGTAAAACGGTGGTGTTCGAATCGTTGTATTGCAACCCGAACGTGTTGCCATTTGAGTCAATTACGTAATCATCTGGCCCCCAAATGAGCGCTTCGCATTCGGAATCAAGATCGGCATGAGAACGCAAATAGATAAGTTCATCGTCGCCATCGAGTTTCAATAAACATGGCCATGTAACCATGGGGCCTCCAGTGTAGTGGCTAAAATTGTTTCAATGTCTGAAAGGGCAAGGTGAGCGCTGGCATTCAAGGTGTTGGCCTTAAACCGCAGTCAAAAATTACGTGTGTTGAGCAATAATCGAAAACAGCTCGTCAACCGTTTTTGCCACGTAATCTGGTTGCACGCTCCAACGCTCTGGCATCGCGCCGCTGTACGCTGCTGCAACGGCAATCACCTTACTTTGGCCACCCAACTGCTGTTCGATGTTGCGTGCGAATTGCGTGTCGGCTTCATGGTCACCGATGTACATCAGCTGTCGATTTTCTGCGTGACCAAAAATCGACTCAACGCATTTGATGCCACTGTACGCATCGGGCTTTTGGTGTCCGTTCGAGACGTCATCATACCCGATGATGGATTTAAATGGCGCGCTGATGCCGTTGTCGGACAGCACTCGACGAATATTGCTTTGTGAGTTTTGAGAGCAAATGCCGTGAGGCAGCTGCGCAAACTCTTTAATGACGCCATCAATGCCTTCAAACAGGGTTACTGGTGTTTGGTTTTTCTCTTGATGCTCTGCCCATAAACCACCAGCTTGTAGCATTTCATCATGGGACATGCCGTAGTAATCCACGTACAGCTCTTGCCAGTTTTTCGCCGCGTGGTTTGCGTAGTGATAGTTGGCTTCTGAATGGAGATATTTCGGTAAATTATCGCCAGTTAAATGCGGGGCAACGATGGATAAGATCGCTTTGGTGATGTCGATGTTTTTCGGTACAGAGTTTACGAGTGTCCCATCGTAATCCCACAATATGGCGTCTAATTTCATTCAACGTTCTCGTTGTTATTGATGGTTAAAAGCTGGAACCGGGTTGCTGCAAAAATGTTAACTCTTCAGGTGTGCTTTCTCTACCCAAGATGGCGTTGCGATGTGGGTAACGTCCAAATTGGTCGATGATGGCTTTGTGTTTTAGCTCAAAATCGTAGTTATTTTCAAGCCCTGATGCGCGAAACAATTTCTCAGCTTCGACATGAATGAGGCGAGATTCGCTGTGCATAAACGGCATGTACAAAAAGCTTAGCTGCTCAGGCGCTAATTCTTGATCGTGTCCTAACCGAATTGCTTCTTGAGCCAATGCTAATGCGAGCGGGTCTTGCGCAAACGCTTTTGGGGTGTTGCGATATACATTACGTGAAAACTGGTCGAGGACGATGATTTCGGCCAATCGTCCTTGTGCGCTGTCACGCCAATTAAACAGTTCACAACGAGCGGCTTGTTCTAGTACCGAGGCAAATCGTGACGCAATATTTTTGTCCAGTTCTGGGGTGTTTTCAAACCAGTTTTGAGGCGTTAGCTCCTCGAACCAGAACTTGATGATTTGTTGATGCATGGCGCTTCCTTTTGTTGTGCCTTAATAGTAAAAAGCCAGAAGCGTGGCTTCTGGCTCTTGGCGTGTTATCGACCGTAAGTCTCAACGATGTAACGTTCAAAATCGTCACACATTTGTTCGTCAGAGATGGCGTTGCTTGCCAGTTCTTTACTGCCGTCGACGACTTTAATCGTCGCGTTCAGTGAAGCAACTGGTGCTCGCTTTCGCGTCGCAAGTGAGTCTATTTTCTTCTGCTGTACTTCCCACGCTTGCTCTGGCGATAGATTACATACATCTGCCAAGTACTTAGCATTGAACCCCTCGCCAGTTAGGCTGAAAATGGTTTCGTTGTGTGACAAATGATTGCCCGCGTGCCAGTAGTGTTTTGCCAGCAGTGGGCCAATTTCTGGGTTATCCGTCAGATAGCCAAACTTCTCAAGGAAGTATGCACGGGTCTGGTACACCGCCATGTGCGCGAGTAGGTAACCTTGATACGCACAAGCTGCTTCGTCGGATAGCAAATGTGGAATCGCCATCAGTGGGCGAGGGCTGCATTCCAAACCAAGGATCTGTTTTTCACAATCGCGAGCCAGCTTAGTGATGCGCTCTGGCGTTAACTCGTCATCGCTAAGTTGATATAACGCGCGTTCAAAGTACGGCACAACCAAGATGCTACGTTCTTCATAAGCTTTGAATGGCTGACGACTGTTGATCATCGCTTGAATGATCTCATCAGTAACCGGATTCCCTTCATCATCCAGTGCGTATTGTTTTAGCCAATCGGCATCGGTTAACAGGCTGTCACAGAACATCGACTGAGTTTCTGCATAAGCCATCGACGTTGGCGCAAACTCCTGTGAAAAACAAGGCGCGTTCATTTTTACGTTCGCAAAGTGTGCTGCGTGGCCACCTTCGTGGAACAGCGTGTTAATGCCGTCGTAGCCGCTGCCCACTTGGTCTGGTTTGGCATTGCTGGTAAAGTTCACCTGCGCAGCGACCCATTCGCCTTGATTGTAGAAAGAAGGGATCGGGCCGTGGCAGAACCCGTTCGGGTACTTACCTTTGCGGTCTAACAAATCAAGCGTTAGCGTCGCGCCAGAGTAATCAATATTCAGACGACCAAACGATTCTACCCAGCGTCTCAGAGATTTTGAGAACGGCACGTATGGGTCAAGGTCACGCATGACGTCACCCGCGAACGAGTAAACAAAGTTGAAGCCTGTTAGCGCGCTTGCGCCTTTCTCTTTCGCCAAGTTTTCTAAGCTGTTTAGGTGCGCATCTCGCGTGCGTTGTTCGAAATCTTCCAAAATCTCGAATAGCTGCTCAGAGCTCATCTTTTCCGTTTTTTGCACGGAGTAATCAAAGAAGGTCGCATAACCCAGTGAGCGAGCGAACTGGTTGCGCAGTTTGATCAGTTCTATAAAGCCGTTTTGCAGTAGCCATTGTTCAAGGTTCAGCAACGCTTGGTGAGCCGATTGGCGAACTTCTTCATGATTGTTGGTGCGAATGGTTGAGCTCAATACTGGCAGTGAACCTTCCACTTGCTCGCCGTTTTCATCGGTAAACGTTTGTACGTGGTTCTGTTTTTTCTCGAAGAGCTCAGCTTCAAAGGCAATGAGCTGATTTTTCAACGCTTGTGCTTTTTCGCCCTCGATTGCGTGAGATTCAAACATCGCCAGCCAACCAGAAAGACCCGTAATGGTTTGCTGTTTCTCTTGTGGGTCGGTAATTGAGTCCGCGGCTTCAAGCTGTTGTTTGATGGCAGTAATTTGCTCGGCGTTGCTTAAAAAGCTTGTCCATGCGGTTTGTGCTTGCGTCGAGCCATCATGGTCATCGCTGATCCCCATGTAAGTTTCCCAAAAGAAATCTTCTTTGGTGCGGTGAATCGCGAGGTAACGTTGATTGAGGTCGTTGAGATAATCCGTTGCGGTCATTTTGATCCTTCAAATGGTTGGGAGTAGACCCCTAATTATTGCACGCTTGTTGATAATAAAGGAGGGACAAATTAATTTGCTGGTAGTGTACTGCGTAAACGTGATTTTACTATTTGTTTACATTTTAATGAGTTAGCAAGAGTTGTTACGCGTTCGGAGTGCGCAGTGTTAAGGCTGGCACGGGTTTTACAGTTCATCAGTTAATTAATCTGCGAGGCGCTCTCGATGATCTTTGTCATGTGTAATAATATTTCTATATCGCGGCAGTACATATGGAAACGATATGATAAATAAGACAAAAGTTACGCTATTGGCGCTAGGTACGATTTTGGTTGGATGCTCTTCTGTCACGCCGCCAAGAAATGATGCGGTTGAGAACATTCAACAAAAGTGCTCTGTAATTTTAAGCAGTGATGTTTCAGGTGAACAGCGCTGGCAGACATACAACGGCTTGCTTGTAGAATATGCTGTGCATGGAATTAAAACTCAGGCGCAGTTAGAACGCTTTGAAGCGTTTGTGCAGCGAGTACAAAATGATGAATCTGGACAGTTAGTTACCGAGCTGATTGAAGTCACCGATTGGGGATGCTCAAACGGCAATTATCTTGAAGAGATGGGCTTGTTTATTCAAGAAGTTCAAAAGTAAAAAACCGAGCGTTAAGTCGCTCGGTTTTTCTGTTTATGGAACGCTTTGTGCGCTGGCCCGTCAGGACGTTTACTCCTCTGGGTACTCGCCCATACCTTGCGTTTTACCTTCCGCTTTCCAATGTTCACCGGGGTCAAATGCTTCATCGCATAAATCTACGGTGTAGCCCATTTCTGTGATTTCCTTTAAAGTGAGATTATCTGCAATTTTTGCGACTTCACCCGATTTATTACGTAATTCCATGTTGTTTCCTCCTCTGTAGGTAGACGAGCGGTATCGATGCACAGTGACGAATGCATCGGTGACCTTTGTTCTAAGTATATAACTCTCAGCTCAAAATGAGGGTTTAATCCATTTTTATCGTGTGGTTAATTGAGTAATGCTTTGAGCTGCTTCAGTTATTTTTAACTGCATCATCGCGACAGTTGGCTATTTGTGATTTATTGAATGATTAAATTGTCAATCTGGAAAATCGAAATGGTTATTCTCGACCACTCCTTAGCACAGCAAATTGTTGATCGAACCATGTCCATCATTGGTCACAATGTGAATGTGATGAACTCAGCAGGCATCATTATTGGCAGTGGCGATCCCAAACGCGTTGGGCAAGTGCATGATGGCGCGGTATTGGCGTTGAATCACGGCGATTCGCTAGAGCTGAATGAGCAGCAATGTTTGACGTTGCAGGGTGTCAAACCCGGAATCAATATGCTGTTGAAATTGCATGGCGACGTGGTCGGTATTGTTGGTGTGACAGGCGAGCCGGAGAAAATCCGAGATTTCGCCAAACTGGTCAAAATGACCGCTGAATTGACAATCGAACAAGCCGCGCTGGTGGAAAAATTTCAGTGGGATAGACGTCATCGCGAAGAGTTTATTCTGGCTTGGATCAATGGCAAATTGACCGATGAAGAGCTGAAAGATTGGGCGATGCGTCTTTCTATCGATATTACTCAACCACGGGTGGCAACGGTGATTGAAGTCTCGACACCGTCCGCCTCAAAAAGCATGAAGAGTGTGCGCAATATTGTTGAGCTGCTTGAATACCCAGAGCGTAACAACCTGGTTGCGATTGTCTCGGTGAATGAAATTGTGGTGTTGAAACCGTGTCATTCCGCCAAGCTGTGGGATAGCCAAGTTGAAAGTGAACGCATTGATAAGTTGATGTCGCGTTTAAGTGATCACGATTCGCATACGTTTCACATTGCGCTAGGGCAGCTGTTTAATGAGCCTAAAGATGTCGCGTTGTCATACCAAAGCGCGAAGCAGGTATTAGCTATTGGCAAGCAGTTCTACCCAGAGAAACGTAAGTACCTGTTCGATGAACTTCGTTTGCCTGTGCTGTTAGCGCCGTTGGCGGATATTTGGCAAGGTGAACAAATTATTGATGGCGTGAAACGGTTGAAAGAGAAAGAAAAATCCGGGCAATTATTGAAAACCCTAGATGCGTTGTTTGAATGCAATGGCAATGTGACGGAATGCTCTAAAATGCTGTTTATTCACCGGAACACTCTGCGTTATCGGTTAGAAAAAATCACCGAGATAACGGGGCTACCAACCACCAATTTTGTGGGGTTAGCGGAGCTTTATATTGCGACTCGGCTCTCAAAAATGTCGTAATATTGTGCATCTGCACAATACGCGTCATTTTTTGACCACATCATTTGTCACTCCGCCTAAAGGAATTCGAAAGCAAACGATTAATAATTCATGCGTCCCTACATGTTGAGTGAGCCAACACGGACTCGCTCAGCAAAATAAGAATAAATGGAGTTATCATGAACCTTATATTAATCCTGCTTGGGGTGATCGCATTTATTGTGCTCACGACCACCAAATTCAAATTACATCCCTTTTTAGCGCTGATCATCGCAGCGTTCCTTGCGGCATTTGCTTACGGCTTACCGGCAGATAGCATTGCCAAAACCATTGCTTCTGGCTTTGGCGGCATCCTTGGTTACATTGGCTTGGTTATCGTTTTAGGTACCATCATCGGTGTTATTTTGGAAAAAAGTGGTGCGGCGATCACCATGGCTGATACGGTCATCAAAGTGCTGGGTGAGCGTTTCCCAACATTGACCATGAGCATCATCGGTTACATCGTTTCTGTTCCGGTATTTTGTGATTCAGGCTTTGTCATTCTGAACTCGCTCAAAGAATCACTCGCGAAGCGTTTAAAAACCTCAAGCGTTGCAATGAGTGTGGCGTTGGCAACTGGCCTATACGCAACGCACACGTTTGTGCCGCCAACTCCTGGCCCGATTGCCGCTGCGGGTAACTTAGGCCTGGAATCTAACCTTGGTTTAGTGATTGGTGTGGGTGTGTTTGTTGCAGCGGTTGCGGCACTGGCGGGTATGTTGTGGGCGAACCGATTCCAGCATGTAGAACCAGATGGCATTGAAGCCGCAGAGGAAATTCAGCAAGACTGGCAAGCACTCAAAGCGTCTTACGGCCAACTGCCAACGGCGAGCCAAGCATTCGCTCCTATTTTTGTTCCAATCTTATTGATCTGTTTTGGCTCTATCGCGAAATTCCCAAGCTTACCGCTAGGCGAAGGTTTTGTGTTTGATGTTCTGACTTTCTTAGGACAGCCACTAACGGCGTTGGTGATTGGCCTGTTCCTTTCTGTTCGCCTACTCAAATCAGACAACAAGATTGAAGAATTTGGCGAGCGAATCAGCCAAGGTATTACGGCTGCTGCGCCTATTCTTTTGATTACCGGTGCGGGTGGTGCATTTGGCGCGGTATTAAAAGCAACGCCGCTAGGTGAATACTTGGGTACGACGTTATCGGCGCTGGGCGTGGGTATTTTCATGCCATTTATCGTTGCGGCTGCGCTAAAATCGGCGCAAGGGTCGTCAACGGTTGCACTGGTGACAACATCGGCTTTGGTTGCGCCTATGCTTACGCAATTGGGGCTAGATTCAGAAATGGGCCGCGTATTAACGGTGATGGCGATCGGTGCAGGTGCGATGACGGTTTCTCATGCAAACGACAGCTTCTTCTGGGTAGTTTCGCAGTTTAGCCGAATGTCGGTGGGCTTAGCGTACCGCGCGCAAACCATGGCTACGCTCGTTCAAGGTGTCACGGCAATGGCATTGGTGTACATTTTGAGTCTCGTTCTCTTATAAGTCTCTGGAAATACGTATGAAAGTGGTAATTGCACCTGATTCATTTAAAGAAAGCTTAACCGCCAAACAAGTGAGCGAGGCGATCAAAACGGGTCTTGCTCGCGTATGGCATGATGCCGAGTTTGTTACGGTTCCGGTCGCAGACGGAGGCGAAGGCACGGTTCAATCTTTGATAGATGCAACTCAAGGCGAACAAGTCTTCACAACGGTGACCGCGCCATTAGGGAATGATGTTGAAGCGTTTTATGGCATCCTCGGTGACGGTGAAACCGCGGTTATTGAAATGGCGGAGGCCAGTGGGTTGCACCTTGTGCCGAGTGACGCTCGCGACCCAAAACTGACCAGCAGCATTGGTACCGGACAGCTGATCAAACACGCGCTAGACCGCGGTATTCAACGCTTAATCATTGGTTTGGGCGGCAGCGCTACTAATGATGGTGGCGTGGGCATGTTGACCGCGTTGGGGGTAACGTTTCTTGATGAATCTGGTCATGCAATTACCCCAAATGGAGACGGGTTAGCGGCGCTTGCCTCCATCGATATTTCTGGTCTTGACCCACGTTTAGCAACTTGTGAAGTGTTGGTAGCATGCGATGTTGATAACCCACTCTGTGGCGACAAAGGCGCGTCGGCTATCTTTGGCCCGCAAAAGGGAGCGACCGTATCAGACGTCACTCTGCTCGATAACGCATTGCGCAAGTTTGGCGAGTTGACGGAACAAGCGACGGGTAAGCATGTACTGACTCGTGGAGGGGCGGGCGCTGCTGGTGGTATGGGGGCGGCCTTGCTCGGGTACACGCCAGCACGTTTGCAACCGGGAATTGAGATTGTGCTTGAAACGGTCAAGCTTGCTCAGCATGTTGCGGATGCGGATATTGTATTCACAGGCGAGGGTCGAATCGATCATCAAACCGCACATGGCAAAACGCCGATGGGAGTTGCTCAGGTGGCCAAGCAGTTTGATTTACCAGTCATTGCATTAGCAGGCTGCGTGGGCGATAACTATCAGGCGGTCTATGAATGCGGCATTGATGCGGTGTTTGCTTGCGTGCCAAAGGCGATGAGCTTATCTGAGGCCATGAAAGAGGCCGACGTCAACGTTGCCAATTTAGCCGAAAACGTCGCGAGAATGTGGCAAATTAAGTCGCACTGAAAGCGATGACGATATGAAAAACTCCACCTTTGCGTGGAGTTTTTTTGTTACCTGTTTGCGTGTGTCGGCATAAGTTCATTTAGCAAGAGCGAGTTAACAGGCATGTTTTGCTATCAATTTTGCCAGAGTTTGCATCGCGTGACTCCAGTCGGTTTCATGACCAAAGTTTGCCACGCTGAGGCGTACGCAATGCCGATATTGCCCTTGAGTGCCAAATACGGTGCCGGGAAGTAGGCTGATTCTGCGCTTATTGCACGCTTGATACAACGCATAGCTGTCCGTGTCTTCGGGCAGGCGCAACCAAAGCAAGAACGAGCCTTGTACGGCGTTGATCTGGTATCGATTTTTTAGAGGTTCGTATTCATCCAAGTATTGATGAAGCATCTGGATAAATCGTCGCATGTTGTTTTGATAAACCCGACCCATTCGCGCAGCATGCGTTCGATACTTGCCTGACGTTAGAAACGTTGCCACGGCGGATTGCATCAGGTTCAAACTGCCCATGTTCTCACACAGTAGATATTGCTCAATTTGATCTCGATATCGCCCCGCCAACATCCAACCAATTCTCAAACGCGAATCGAGCGTTTTGGATAACGAATTCACGTAAATTACGCGTTGCTTGTCATCGAGCAATCTCAAGCTTGATAATGGTTTGTCATAACCTAACCCGCCAAACACATCGTCTTCGATAATAGGAATATTGCCAGATGCCAAGAGCAATTGCTGGCGCTTTTCTAGCGGCATCATGGCACCAGTTGGATTGGTGAAGTTTGGCGTTACGATGATCGCTTTTATGTCCCATGTCGCCATTGCTTTTGCTAAGGCTTCGGGGCACATACCGTCGCGTGGGCAACTCGGAATTTCCACCACTTTGAGGCCGAGTGATTCTAGCATCAATAAGTTGCCAAAATAGCAAGGGGACTCCACCGCGACGATATCGCCTTTTTGTGTCGTTGCGCGCAGCGCTAGGCTAATGGCTTGTTGCGCGCCGTGCGTCACCATGATCTCATCCAACTTGGCTGGCGTACCCAAATCTTGTGTGATTTTCGCCAGTTGTTTGATTAAGAGGTGATCACCGGGTGGCAATTGGTAATGGCTCGGTACATACGTTTGCTGGCGGCTGTGGCGGCCAATCTCGGCGTACAAGCTTTTGATCGCGGGGGAGTCAATGTTTGGGTGGGCTGAGCCTGCGGGCAAATGCTCTTGGTATTCAGGGTACGTGAGGATTTCTTTGCAGATCGAGAGCAAATCCACGCGAGTCGGATCCGGAATTGAGCGAGAGGTCGGCAAGGCGATTTTCACTCGATAACCCGACTTGGGAACCGAGTACACCAAGTTTTGCGCTTCCAGCTCTTGATACGCACGAATCACGGTGTTTTTGCTGACGCTTAATTCTTGGCTCAATGAGCGAATGGAGGGTAGTCGATCATCCACTTGGTAAACGCCACCATTGATGGCTTGTTTAAGGTGCTTTTCCACCACGAGGTACTTATTCCCTTCACCGTTTCCCAATAAATCTGTACCCATAAAAATACTTCCATCTGTCACTTTTTGAAAACACTGTACCTAATTACATTAACAGTATCTCAAAACATAAAACAAGCGTGAGTGAGGCGATCATGTTAATCCGAGCCATCCCTTTTGTATTTGTCATCCTTTGGGCTTCTGGATTTGTTGGTGCGCGTTTTGGTTTGCAATATGCCGAGCCAGCGACACTACTTTCTATCCGTATGGCATTCAATGTCTTACTGTTTTTGGTTCTTGTGGCGGTATTGCGTAGAAGGTTGCCGACAGGAAGCGATTTCTGGCACAGCTGTGTGGTGGGTGTGTTGATCCATGGCTTCTATTTAGGCGGCACTTATTTCGCTATTGATTTGGGTATGCCTGCAGGGCTGAGTTCGTTGTTGGTGGGCATTCAGCCGATTTTAACCGCGGCTTTGCTGGTGGTGTTTGTTCGTGAGGAATTTAAACCCTCGCAATGGCTGGGTTTGGCTCTAGGCTTTGTCGGCATCGCTATGGTGCTGATGGGAAACATGGAGTGGCAGTCTGAGCAACATAAGTTCTTAGCCATTGGAGTCTGTTTACTGTCTTTGGTTGGTATAACGTTAGGGACGCTGTATCAGAAAAAACATTGCCAACAGGTGGATATGGTTGGTGGTGCGACGGTGCAATATTTGGCCGCACTCATCATGTTTCTGCCTGTTGCGATGCAGTTTGAAACCATGCAAGTTCAGTGGGGACTGGAGTTTATTTTAACCGTGTTGTGGTTGGTCGTCGTGCTCTCTTGTGTGGCTATCCTACTGCTGCTGTACATGGTGAGAAATGGCGCGTCTTCGAGTGTGGCGTCTGTGTTTTACCTCGTGCCGCCAACAACCGCGATTCAAGCTTGGCTCGCGTTTGGTGAGTCGTTTGATTGGATGGGCATTTCTGGCTTTGCATTGGCGGCCACGGCGGTCTATCTAGTGGTTAAAAAGCCAGATCTGACGATAAAAAAATCGGTTCAAACAGAATATACCTAAATTGGGTAGGGACATTCACGTGCCAGTGAGTACAATTCTGCTTCATCTTAATCCGTGGAGCAGAGTGATGACGGCAAAGCCAGACCGAATGACCGCGATGCGTAATATCATCGAGCAAGTAAAAGCTGAACTACCGATTTACGAACCGGAAACCTTTGTGTGTGGGCCGGAAGGGCAGTGCATCGGTTGTCCAAAGAAATTATTAGAAATGGTCGATTCAGAGGTTACTTATTGGGAGTCGGCAATGGAGCGGGGTGTGATTCCGCAGTTTGATGAGATCCGTCGTTTCGGGAAGATGTGCACTAACGTACGTCGCGGACTTGTTCGTAATAACGTTCCACTACTCGGGTAATCTACTTCAGTAAATAAGTGATTGATAAATAAAGTCCTAAAATTGACACATAAATGTGTGCGTTTGCATAGTAACTTGGCGAGCGGTCTCAACTTTGGCCCATGACTCTTGTTTGTCATCTACTAGGGCTTTAAACGTTTTAAATCAGCGATATATTGGCAAGGTCTCACATGGATGTGAGGCAAACGACCATTCATTCTGCTGAGATAAAAAAGTGAGATTAAAGGGATTTACTCTGATGGAAATCACCATAGTGCTCGCCACTTTGGCTTTCATCGCTTTGGCTGCGTTGCCAACACTACTCCACATTCATCGCCAAGCCTATGCGTCGATGTTACACAGTTCCAATTCGTCATTGGGTACCGCGCTTAAATTTTTTAACGCCCGAGTGGTGATAGACAATGCTGCCGAGCAAAACCAAGTCCACTATATTGATAGGAACGTAAAAACCTTAAGTGGTATGCCAGAAGCGAGCGCCAATAGCATTGGCGCGTTATTAGAAATCGATTTGCCGCAGAGTGGCGTGTCCAAAATTGATGTTCCCTGCAAAGGCAGTGACTTTTGTATTATTGGTCAGCAACACCCAAACAGTACCCACTTTGTGTCTATTCCCGATTATCAATTTGTCGACCAGTCAGGTCTGGATCGGGTGGTGTACATTTGGCCGCAAGGGTATACCTTGGCAGAAGAGGCATGCTATTTCTATTATGTAAATCAAGCATCCACAGAGTCTATCGTCCGAGGGCACGTTACTGAGGGTTGTTAGGCGCGCTTAACATCATCTTCTGACTCATCAACACTTCGCCATTGGGGAGAGAGACTTCTCCTAGTTCACCATGGTGCTCAAATCCAAATCGTTCGTACAACGCTATCGCGGCAAGGTTTTCCTTATAAACATTAAGTACAATGGTGTCGTAACCATATTCCCAGGCACTTTTAAGTGCGACAGACAATAGCTGCTTACCTAGCCCTTTTCCTCTGAACGCTCTATCGATATGAATACCTAAAATACCTGTGCTAGTGAGTTGACCGCCTTCATAACCGCACAGTTCGGCAGGAAAAACCTCTACACTACCAATCAGAGCGTGATTGTCCAAAGCAACAAATTGAGGAATCGATTCAAGTTCTACGCGACGTAAAATATTGGTCAGGGTGTCTTTATCTGGAGCCGGACTGCGCAGGTATTTACCTTCGGCATAGACTCGGTTCCACAGTTCGGTAAAGCGCTCGATATCGCTTACCTGGATGGGTCTGATTTGCATTCATCTTCCTTGATTAGTGCAGGTTAGTGATGGTTAAGGTACAAGTTCAGATAAACAGCGAATCTGGTTCGGAATGGGATCGGCCGGCGCATTGGCTCCTGTTGGATTAAACCAAATCGTATTTACGCCAGCTTGCATTGCAGGGTAAATGTCTTTATGAGGCAAGTCGCCAACCATGGTTAACTCACTCACGTTAACCCCTAGCTGTTTTGCGATAGTAAGATAAAACTCAGGTTGGTTTTTAGCGATGCCGAGATTGGCAAAACAAAAGTAGCCATTTAAGTACTGGTCTAAGTCGACGCGGACGAATGCACGCTGAATCTCTTCCATGTTGGAATCAGACGCACTGGTCGCAATGTAAATAGCATGATTTTGGGAAAGTGTTGCCAGTGTTTCTTTGGCCAGAGGAATCGTTTCTACGTGTTCCCAATCGCACATTTTTCCTTGTGCGTGAGGGAAATCCACCATTAAGGTGTTCCCCCAATCGAAAAGATAAATCATGTTCGAATCTCCTTTATCCGCACATCATATCGTCTTTTCTAAAATCAGGGGATAAATTGCATCGATAAATGCGATTTAGGTGGCTTTAGTCGTGAAAAGCGCTTAATTGTCGTTATCGTTACAAATGTTTCAGCATAATGCGTGAGTTAGTTTTAAAACCTTGCTTGTCGTAAAACCGCTGTGCTGATTGATTGAATTCCATCACTTCTAATCGAACTTGTGTAGCATTGGCATCGCGAGCCCATTGCTCACAAGCCTCAAGCAGTTGGCGGCCGATGCCCTGCTGCTTTTGTTCTTCATTGACGACAATCGTTCCTACTCGACAAATTGGATCTTTGATCAGAAAGCTGACGGTTTCATTCTGAGTGATCATCGCGGTTAAAAAGCCGACTACCTCCTTTTCATGTTCTGCGACTAAAAACAAGCGTTCATCATTCTCGAGAGCCTGAATGAGGAACGCTCGGTCGTCTTCCGAAGGCGCTACAAAAGCTTCAGGCGCGTTGGCAAAATGCAGTGCGTTAATTTGTAGGTTTAATTCAAAAATTGCATCCAAATCGTCAGGAGTTGCTTGTCGAATGTTGACTTCCATTTTACTTACCGCCCGAAAGATCGATAAAAGAGCCTGTAACATAAGAAGCTTCATCACTGAGTAGCCAAGCGATCGCATTCGCCACTTCTTCTACCGTACCGCCCCGTTTTAGTGGAATTTGAGGGCTGAGTCTATCCACTCGGTTTGGTTCTCCACCATCGGCGTGCATATCGGTATAAATGAAACCAGGTCGAACGCCATTGACGCGAATATTTCGGTCTGCCAATTCAAGCGATAGCCCTTTGGTTAAGGTATCCATTGCGCCTTTTGATGTGGCGTAATCGACATATTCGAATGGCGCGCCTGAGCGTGATGCCCCAGAAGAAACATTCACAATTGCGCCACCAGTACTGAATCGCTTCGCCGCTTCTCTACAACAGAGAAAGCAGCTATTCACATTAGTGTTCATTACTTTCTGAAAGCGTTCCAAGCTGATTTCCGCCAACGGTGACTGAGTAAATAGAATGCCAACGTTGTTGACCAAATGGGTGACTGAGCCTAGTGCGTTTTCTGTTGCATCGAAAAGATTGAGCACTTGTTGCTCGTCCGATACATCTGCTTGAACGGCGATCGCTTTTCCGCCATTTGCTTGTATGTCTCTGATCACTTGGTGAGCTGCTTCACTTTGCGCACGGTAATTAACACACACGGCATAGCCTTGCTCGGCCAGTTTTTTCGCCGTTGCGGCTCCAATGCCTCGGCTTGCGCCAGTAACGATGACTACTTTATTCAAAATACATCCTTATTTTTGTAGCGAGTAGATTTTGTCGGCGTAACGCTTGTCGCCAATTTGGTATGCGTCAGGAATGACTTCAGATAGCTCGAATCCGCACTTCATGAGAACACGCTCTGAAGCAATATTCCCTTCAGTGACCGTAGCGGAAAAGCGGTCGATGTCATGTGTTGCTCTCGCCCAATTTAGAAGCGCTTGAAGGGTTTCTGTTCCAAACTGTCGGCCATGAAATTCAGGCAAAAGTAAGTAACCCACCTCTGCGTTACCTTCTTCAATGGCAAGGCCAGTGACGCCAATCGGTTGTTCAGATTGCTTATCGAGTATGACGAGGCAAAGCCAGTGCTGACTGTCTGGTGTCCATGGTAATAATCGCGAAGCAAATTTTTCTTTTATTTGTTTTTCGCTCGGGCGATCAAAACAGAGCTCAATGATCTCTGGTTCGGAATGTAATCGCTGAAATAGTTCCCAATCGCTGGCTTCGATAGGTCTTAATCGGCTTCGGTGAGTCTCAATATAAACTGACATGCGTGTCCTTACAGCATTTATGTAGAGAGCCAGTTTCTCATCCTCTTATCTCTTTAATCAAACGGTTGCACTTACAAAAGTGATTTGTGTGGTGAATGTCTAGTTGGGGAATGAATTCTTACTGAATATTCATTTGTGGGATGAAAATAACGAAATTTCATACTTGAGACACATAGAGCAACACGGAAATGATGTGGATCAAGAGAGAACTACCCATAAAGTAGTATTTTGCGATCTATAATTACATTTTATTTGGAAGTGTTGCTAATTATGTCAATAAAAAAACGATATGTTGCACTGCTGGTTGCTGCCGGCATTGGTGTGGGCTGGTTAACATTAGGTGGTACTGCAGCGGTAATGCATTACACCTCTGATACTGAGTTCTGTCTCTCGTGCCACTCTATGGAAATCCCTTACAAAGAGTACCAAGGCTCAGTGCACTTCAGTAATGCGAAAGGCATTCGTGCCGAGTGTTCTGATTGCCACATCCCACAAGAACCGATGGACTACCTGATCACGAAGATTCGTGCATCGAAAGACATCTACCATGAGTTCGTGACTGGCAAGATCGACACGCCAGAAAAATACGAAGCGCACCGCAAAGAGCTTGCGGAGATGGTGTGGGAGCAGTTCCGTGAAAACGACTCTGCAACGTGCCGTTCTTGCCACGACTTTGACGCGATGGAAGAATTTGAGCAATCTCGCGATGCAGCGAAAATGCACGAGTACGCAAAAGCGAACGATCAAACGTGTATCGATTGTCACAAAGGCGTTGCTCACTTTGCACCAGAAGCTGAGCTAGACAGCAAGGCATTTGAAACGTTGATGAGCTTCACCACAAAAACATCACCTGGTGCCAGAGTCGTTTATCCTGTGACTGAAATCGCAATGGGTGAGATGGGTAAAATTAACCCAACGACGAAGTTAGAAGTAATCAGCTCTGAAGGTGATGAGCGTACTGTTAAGTTGGACGCATTCCAAATGAAAGGCGCAGAGCAAGTGCTGTACATGGGTGAAGGTCAACGTGCCATCGTAGCAACGCTAACCGAGCAAGGTCAGCAAGCTCTTGAGGGCGGTGAGTTTAAGGCCGACGTTTACGGCAACGAATGGCGCGCAGTGTCACTAACAGGCACGATCGATTCTCCTGTTGTGGATACGCTTGACCCAGTTTGGTCATACGCAGAAGAGCTAGACAACGTTTATTGTGCAACTTGTCACGCGAAAATTCCTTCAAATCACTTCACAGTGAACGCATGGGGACCAGTGGCGAAGAGTATGGGTGAT
This sequence comes from Vibrio sp. Y10_XG_PY6, assembly GCF_024181795.1. Lineage (NCBI taxonomy): Bacteria > Pseudomonadati > Pseudomonadota > Gammaproteobacteria > Vibrionales > Vibrionaceae > Vibrio > Vibrio sp. Y10_XG_PY6. The sequence continues at coordinate 14,808 of NZ_JAMZAQ010000001.1, read as the reverse complement.
CGAACAGACATCACTGCCGAAAACCTAGAAATTCTTACTAAGTTCTTCCAGCACCACGCGAAAGATGTGGTTGGTCACTAACGATAAATAGAAGGATAAGATTATGACTAATTTAACCCGTCGTGGATTTCTAAAAGGCACAGGTATGGCGGCTGGCGCCATGGCATTTACTTCTTTTGCGCCTATGTCTGTTGCGTCTTCAAACCAGCGTGGCAAGGGCATTTTGACAGCGGGCCGCATGGGCCCAATGTTATGTGAAGTGAAAGATGGTAAGTTGGTCTCGACTACTAATGCTCTGCCACAAACTGTACCAAATAGTCTACAAACTACTGGGCCTGACCAAGTGCATACCAAGGCGCGAGTGAAGTACCCAATGGTACGTAAAGGCTACTTGGCAAACCCATCGTCGCCAGAAGGTGTGCGCGGTAGTGATGAGTTTGTGCGTGTGTCTTGGGATGAGGCTTACAAGCTGATCCACGAGCAGCACATGCGAATTCGCAAAGAATATGGCCCAGCTTCTGTGTTTGCTGGTTCTTACGGCTGGCGTTCAAGTGGCGTGCTGCACAAAGCACAAACCTTGCTGCAACGTTACATGAGCATGGCGGGTGGCTATTCAGGCCACTTGGGTGACTACTCAACGGGTGCTGCGCAGATCATCATGCCGCACGTTGTGGGCTCTATCGAAGTGTACGAGCAACAAACCACGTACCCAGTGGTACTAGAGCACAGCGACGTGGTTGTACTTTGGGGCTTAAACCCGATCAACACCCTAAAAATCGCGTGGAGCTCAACAGACTGTGCTGGTCTTGAGTTCTTCCATCAATTAAAAAAATCAGGCAAGACGGTTATTGCGATTGACCCTATTCGTTCTGAAACCATCGAGTTCTTTGGCGAGAATGCGGAGTGGATTGCTCCTCACCCAATGACCGACGTAGCGATGATGATGGGTATCGCACACACCTTGGTGAAACAAGGTAAGCACGATAAAGCCTTCCTCGATAAATACACCGCTGGTTACGACAAATTTGAAGCGTACCTGATGGGCGAAGAAGACGGCGTAGAAAAATCAGCGGAGTGGGCATCGCAAATCTGTGGCGTACCTGCGAAGCAACTTGAGCTCTTAGCTGACATCTTCAGTAAAAACCGCACCATGCTGATGGCGGGTTGGGGCATGCAGCGCCAACAATACGGTGAACAGCGTCACTGGATGCTGGTTACACTGGCAACGATGTTGGGTCAAATCGGCTTACCGGGCGGTGGTTTTGGTTTCTCTTACCACTACTCAAACGGTGGTAACCCTGCTCGTGACGCTGGCGTGCTTCCTGCGATTTCAGCATCACTGGGTGGCGGCTCTTCTGCGGGTAACGACTGGGCGGTATCTGGCGCGGTGCAAAGCTTCCCTGTGGCGCGTATTGTCGAGGCGTTGGAAAACCCAGGTCAATCCTACCATCACAACGGCCATGAACTGACGTTCCCAGATATCAAGATGATTTGGTGGGCAGGTGGTGCGAACTTTACTCACCACCAAGACACCAACCGCTTGATTAAAGCATGGCAAAAGCCTGAACTGATCGTGATTTCAGAACCTTACTGGACAGCGGCTGCGAAGCACGCGGACATCGTCCTACCAATCACCACATCGTTCGAGCGCAACGACTTAACGATGACGGGTGACTACAGTAACCAACACTTGGTGCCAATGAAGCAAGTGGTTGAGCCGCAAGGTGAAGCGCGTAATGACTTCGATGTATTCGCGGACATGGCGGAGATGCTAGCACCGGGTGGACGTGATGTGTACACCGAAGGTAAAACTGAAATGGAATGGCTGTACGGCTTCTACAAGGTGGCGCAACAAGGTGGCCGTGGCTCTCGCGTAGCAATGCCGAACTTCAGCAAGTTCTGGGAAGATAACCAACTGATCGAGATGAAGTGGAACGAGAAGAACGCACAGTTTGTTCGTTACGCGGATTTCCGTGAAGACCCGATCATGAACCCGCTAGGTACGCCAAGTGGTAAGATTGAAATCTTCTCGAAAACGATTGAAGGTTACCAGTTGGAAGACTGTCCTCCACACCCAACGTGGATGGCACCAACCGAGTACACCGGCAATGCAAAAGATGGCGAGTTGCAGCTGATGACCGCGCACGCAGCGCATCGTCTACACAGCCAGTTTAACTACGCGAAGATTCGCGAAGAGTACGCAATTGCAAACCGTGAACCTATTTGGATTCACCCTGAAGATGCGAAAGCGCGTGGTATTAAAACGGGCGATCTAGTTCGTGCGTTTAACAACCGTGGCCAAGTATTGGTTGGTGCAGAAGTGACTGACCGAATCAAGCAAGGTTCAGTGTGTATTCATGAAGGCGGTTGGCCGGATTTGGATCCGAAAACCGGCATTTGTAAGAACGGCGGTTGTAACGTGTTAACGTTGGATATTCCGACCTCTCGACTTGCAAACGGCTGTGCGGCGAACTCGGCACTGGTTCGTATTGAAAAATACACTGGCCCAGAATTAGAACTAACGGCGTTTGAACCACCAAAAAATGGCTAGAAAAAAGTAGCGCTTGAAAGCAAGAAGCCAGCGAATCGCTGGCTTCTTTTTTATCTAGTCATCGTTCACATTAGCGCGAAGCGAGAGAAACAAATGGCATCTGTTTCTTAATTTGAAATGTCGGGAGTAAAGTAAATACAATCGCGACAAACAAGACCGAGCCTATTAAATCTTCAGGGCGATGCATGCCCAGCCATAAGCGGCTATATGCGATGCTCATTCCCCACATCCATAATGACAGTGCAGAAATATAGCACTTGTTCTGTAAGAACAACCCACCAAAGAAAGCCAAACAAATCGAAACGAAAATCGTATGGCCGGATGGGAAAGAATAGTCTTTCTCGCCTTGCCAATGGCGTGTTCGCCAATCACTGACGTGTTCAGTAACCTGGTTAATTACGTTGGCTTGTTGTTTTGTATCTAACTGATAAAACGTTTCTGGTGTTTCAATCAATTGTTCTGCTGCGAGCAATTCCGTGTATGGGCGCGGGCTTTCTGTCATCAGTTTTAGCCCCGTTTTGCTGGCAAAGCCAATCACAAGTAACAGCCCTAACATTGAGAGTTTTTGCATCCACTCAGTGCGACTTGGCTTAAAGCGAAATAAAGAAAGCAGTAGCAGTGTTAAGGTAATTAAAAAGCCTTTGCTGCCAGCAGAGTCAGTGAGCAAAGTAAAAGTAATACCCAGACTTTCAGGCACCTGTGAAGTGAGATCGTGATAAGAGCCAAACAGCGACATTGGGATGATGCCAAGAACAAACAAGGCGAGCATCATCAATCCATATTTTTTGGTTTTCATTGAGAGCGTTTTGTTTTTATTGAGGGTTATTCAACCACGTGAAAATAAGGGACTTATCTTACGTTATCTGGCGTGAAAAACTTATCAACGCTTTGTCAATTTGACGAGAGAATGAAGGTTGAGTGATGAATTGATGACATTTATCCGGAAGGTAAAGGCGCTCATCCTTAAGCGCTGGGGTCTTAATCCATCAGAGAAAGTAAGTATTCTGCTGCTTTGGTTGGGTTTTCTGCATGACAAATGGCAGAAACCAAAGCCAAACCATGTACACCTGTCGCACTCAGGGCAGGAATGTTGGTTTCGTTGATGCCACCAATAGCGACGATTGGTAAGGATGTGGTGTTCAGCGCCATTTTCAAACCTTCAATACCCCAGTGTTTTTTGGTGTTGGTTTTGGTTGGTGTAGCGAAGATGGCACTCAAACCGATGTAATCAATCGGAAGAGAGTCCGCTTCTGCAAGCTGCTCTTCATTTTCGATGGATAAACCGAGAATTTTGTTTGGTCCAATCAACTCGCGAGCGATAGTTGCGGGCATATCTGATTGCCCCAAGTGGACACCATCAGCATCAACAGCAAGGGCAACATCAACACGATCATTGATGATTAACGGGACGCCAGTGCCTTCAAGAATCGTCTTTACGGCTTGAGCACGTTCGATAAATGCACGAACGTCACCATGTTTTTCACGCACCTGCACCATGGTGACCCCACCTTCTACCGCCTTTCTTACAACGTGTTTGAGAGTGGATAAATCTTGTTGGTCGTCGGTGACCAAATACAAACGATAGGCGTTCATTATGTTTCCTTTTGCCTCCCACTGTCTTTGGAGTGAGAGGCGTTTAAAGCATTGAAAAGTGATTTATCTCACTTGTAATTTAAGACGTGTTGCCAGTGTTTCTTCGTCCAGTTGGTAAAGCTCATCCAAAAGATGCATTTGCAAGCTACCTGGCCCTCGCACTTGCTCAGCCGCAATTTCACCCACAACGCCAAGCACCGCTGCCGCAGCAAGGCCTGTTTCGTCGCCGATTGCTGCGAAAGCGCCAGTCAGTGCCGTCAGTGTGCAGCCCATTCCGGTTACGTATGGCATCATCTCGTGACCATTATTCAGCTGTACGGTTTGCTCTTTTGTCACTATGTAGTCAGTTTCGCCGGAGATCACCACGCTCGCTCCGTATTCTTCAACTAAGAAGTGAGCCGCCCCAAGGGCCGCATCACTACTGTCGAGTGCATCTACACCTTTGCTTTGCGCTTGCTCACCAGCGAGAGTAATTATTTCGGAAGCATTACCACGAATGATTAACTTGTTTGCAAGGCGGGCGATTTCGCGCGAGGTTTCGGTGCGCAGTGAACTTGCGCCGCAACCGACAGGGTCGAGCACAACGATTTTACCGTTCGAGTTGGCTTTCTCGACGGCGTAGATCATGCGCGGCGTCCAAACGCTGTCTAGGGTGCCGATGTTGATCACCAAAGCGCCAGCAAACGACATCATTTCTGCCATTTCTTGCTTTGAATGCGCCATGATAGGCGAAGCACCGATAGCCAGCAAAGCGTTCGCCGTGTTGTTCATCACCACGTAGTTGGTAATGTTCACGACTAAAGGCTTTTGCTGACGCACTGCGGTTAATGCTTGAGTGATTTGTTCTATTAACATGAGATTCTCCAATTAACCTTATTGCGCGTTTAGACCTTGTTGCCAAAACGCCACTTCCATACGCGTTGCGGTTTTGAAGACCTGAATCAGGTTTTGACCGCGCTGGCTGTGGATGTCGATTTCAGCCAGTAGCTGGTTAAAGTGTTCGGCCCCACTTGCCACGCCAGATTGGAACTCTTCACCGCCGTACAAGTTAATCCAACTTGCGTAAGGATTGCCTTCGAATACCGTGTTTTCATCTTCAATCAGCATTTTACCAATGACGGCGTAGCCGATGGAGCAAGGGGCGAGCGCGGCATATAAGTCAACTAAGTCGCCCGTCATTCCCGCATCCAATACGTAGCGCGTGTAAGCCACCGTGCCAAAGTCTTCCGGCTCGTTTTCGAGATCAGATTCCGTTAATCCCCACTGACCGCAGTAGGTAACATGGTGGGCAATCTCTGAATCTAAAAGCGCATGTACGCTTGGTAGTGCGCGGCGCATATCGTCTAACGTACGCGCTTTGTAGATTGCCAGCGCATAAGCTCGTGCGTACTGTTTTAGGAATAAGAAATCTTGCTTTAAGTAATGCAGAAAACAAGGTTGAGCCAGAGTGCCTTTGGCCAATTGCTGCACGAAGGCATGCTCGGTGTATTCTTGCCAATCTTGGCGGCAAGCGTCGATCAAATCTTGGTATTTCATAATGGGGCTGCCTCGTAATTAGTCAAAGTTCGGTACGTAATCTTTCGCTTTTGGTAGCGTTTCGATGATTTTTTGTGAATACATGAACTCGGCGTAGTCGTCATAGCGTTTTAGATCGACTGCTGATGGGCGAAGCGCGAAACGAGTTAACGTGTCATTCCAAGCGCGTTGGTTGAGCTCGTTGTTTAGTGTGTCTGGCGAGTAAGCGACAAACTCTTTCCAAGACTCTTTAGGATGGTTGACGATGTAAGTGGTCGCTTGCTCCAGCGCTTTGTTGAACGCTTTGATAGCGGCTTTGTCGTAGGTTTTTGCATTCGCCACAAACACCAGTTCGTCATACGCTGGTACGCCGTGCTCTTCTGGGAAGAAGGCTTTGGCTTTGTAGCCTTCTAGCGCAAGTTGGTTGGTTTCGAAGTTGCGCAAGCCGCCCCAAATGGCGTCCACTTTGCCTGATGCGAGAGAGGAAGAGAGTGCCCAACCGACGTTGATGATTTGCACGTCAGAAAACTTCACGTTCTCCTGCGCAAGCATGGTGCCGATTGTTGCTTCTTCGTTACCTGCGATAGCAATACCGATTTTCTTGCCTTTGAGGTCGCCAAGGTTATCGTTCTTGCCGTTATCCAACACCATCAATGTGTTGAGAGGAGTAGCAATCAAGGTCGCAGAGCGGATCAATGGCAAGCCGGCCGCTACGTCGATGGTCAGGCTAGGTTGGTATGAAATCGCCATATCGACTTTGCCTGCTGCAACTAGTTTAGGTGGTGTGCTTGGGTCGGCGGGTTCTTGGATATTGACCTTCAAACCTTGCTGTTTAAAGTAGCCGCGCTCTTGTGCGATCACGATAGGGCCATGGTTCGGGTTAACGAACCAATCCAGCATTAAAGTAAGCTCTTTTTCGGCAGCTAGTACGTTAGTTGAAACCATTGAAGCGAGCAGAGCAGCAGCGCTCATGAGTTTGTTTTTATTCACGAGGTTCTTCCTTTTTCTTTCCCTATTTGTTTTCCCAGGGAATGGCTTTTTTCAGTAATTTGTCAGTGGTGAAATAGAGTGCGATAGACAGCGCGGCGAGAATAAACAGCGCCGCGAACATCTCATCGATGATCATGCGAGCGTTGGCTTGCAGCATCAGATAGCCCAAGCCCTCACTTGAGCCAACCCATTCACCTACCACGGCACCAATCGGCGCAATAACCACGGCAACGCGAATACCAGACGCTAACGTTGGTAGGGCGGCAGGTAGTTGAATATGGCGCAGTAATTGCCATTTCGATGCGCCCATGGTTTTGGCAAGATCGAGATAGCCGGTGGGGGTGTTGCGCAGTCCGTCATAACAACAAGTTGTTACAGGGAAAAAGATGATGATCGCCGCCATTACTACTTTCGATGCAATGCCGTAACCCAGCCAAAGCATGAGCACTGGCGCGATGGCGAACACAGGGATCGCTTGGCTAGCAATCAGAATTGGCAGTAACCAACGCTTCAGCGGTTCGAACATCAGCATTTGCAATGCGAACAGCAAACCCATCGATAATCCAAGCGCCAAGCCAAGTAGGATCTCTTGCGCGGTAACCCAAGTATGTTTGAGCAGGACATCGTAACGAGTGACCAATCTATCCAGCACTTCAATTGGTGAAGGTAAGATGAAGCCTGGCATGTCGAATACCACAACAACCAACTGCCACAATCCCAAGATCACCACCGTGCTGATGACCAAACGGAGAGCCGGATGGGTCACGCGTTCTTTTTTACTAATACGTGCCGAAACGGAGTTGTACTGAGTCATATCACTCATAGTCTTTCTCCAATTGATCCAAAATCGCTTGTTGTAGCGCCGCGCATTCTCCATCGAGAACTCGTGGAGGCGTAGAACCCGGAACAACCAAGTGCTGAGCTTGCGCAGGTGAGCCTTGCAATACATAGAGTTGATGAGCTAATCGCACCGCTTCTTGTGGGTCGTGGGTAATCAGAACAACCGTCTTATCTTTCAATAATTCGGCAGACAAGGTTTGCAACTTATGGCGAGTAACCGCGTCCAGCGCAGAGAAGGGCTCATCCATCAGAACCAGAGGCTTGTCTTGCATCAGAGTACGAGCAAGGGCAACACGCTGTCTCATACCGCCAGAGAGCTGAGCTGGCTTAGCATCCGCGTAATCGGCGAGTCCCACTTGGCTGAGTAAAGTCAGTGCACGTTGTCTATTTTGCTCTGGTGCTTGCTCTTGAGAAAATCGAGAACTGAGGCGGACGTTGTCTAACACATTCAACCACGGTAGCAATAAATCCTGTTGAGCCATGTAAGCGATACGGTCATGCAGTGCAGCGCCATCGGTTGTGATGAGTTCGCCATGCCAGTCAACTTGGTCATCCAGTAAGCCCGCTAAGTAACGCAATATTGTGGTTTTCCCGCAGCCACTTCGTCCGAGTAATACCGTCCATTTACCGACGGGAATGGTCATGTTCATTCCTGCTAAAGTCGGTGTTTGGCTATCTTTGTATCGCAGGCTAGCATCGGAAAGCTGAATGCCAATCGCGTTAGCGAACATAGGTATGACCCGCAAAGAAGTGATTCACAGGGCCGTGACCTTTACCGACATCCAATTCATCAGCGTGTGCGATAGCTTGGCTGATGTACTGCTTACCAAGGTGCACCGCTTTGTGTAGGTTGTTGCCTTGGCTAAGGTAAGACGCAATGGCGGAAGACAGTGTACAGCCCGTACCGTGTGTGTTTTTGGTCGGAAAACGCTTGGCGCTGATTAACTCGGCACAGTCTTGCATGATCAGCAGATCGTTGCTGTTTTCATTTTCTTCAAGATGACCGCCTTTGAGCAGAATAGCTTTGGCACCAAGTGCACGAAGGTCGGTAATCATATCGTTCATTTCAGATTCTGATTGAGGCACTGGCTTACCCGTCAATGCTGCACCTTCTGGCAGGTTAGGAGTGATGATGTCTGCCAGTGGAATTAACTCTTCTTTTAATGTGCTGATTGCCGACTGTTCCAGTAATAGATCGCCGCTGGTGGCCACCATTACAGGGTCAATCACGAGGTGTTTTGGCTGGTATTGTTTAATTTTGTCTGCAACAACTTTGATGATGTTGGAGTCGGCTAGCATGCCCACTTTGACTGCAACGATGTTGAGGTCGGTAAATACTGCATCAAGTTGGCTCTCTACATGGTCGAGAGGAATGGGGAAAATCGCAGAAACGCCTTGGGTATTTTGCGAAGTAATCGCCGTGATTACCGAGCAAGCAAAACTGCCGGTTGCGGACATCGCTTTGATGTCGGCTTGAATACCTGCACCGCCACCACTGTCTGAGCCCGCGATGGTCAATACGATAGGGGTAGGCAAGGCTGGCGTGTGATGTGAATGAGGTTGTGATTGCTGCGTCATGGTCGCTCCTACTACAAGACGTATAGGAACTGACTTTGACCGTTGCAGATAGATCGATTTTTCGATCGCTATCGCTTACCTAAGAGGGGTGACGAAAGGCAAAGTGTGCATAGTTCCCTACGTCAGTGCTAACTGAATCAGGTTCAACGGGTCTCGAATTTCGATCTCAGCCAACACTTGTCGTGTGGCCCCCCGACTATTTCGTTCGGATGATAGCAGGACCATTGCGGAAGGGATACGTTTTTTGAGCGTAATTATAATGAGTATTCAATTATGCGAGGTGAGTGATAAAGTAAGCACCTAAATGGTTTGCTGTGTGGAATTTACTAGTGCAACGCTCTGGTGAAAGAGCTGAACCTGGAATATTTAATAAATAATCGTGGTCTCGCTAAGCAAGGATTAGCACAAAACAAGGTTAAAAAACTGTTAAAATTTAACGCGTTGCCAATTTAACTTTGTTGAACTTTTCGACAGTTAATTAGGAAGGCTAAGACGATCATCGAGCAAGGAGACTTCATGCTTAATTCTGCAACAGCGAAGTCAGTGATCGATCATGCTCTCTTTTTAGGGGCTGATTTCGCTGAACTATTCGTTGAACATCATCAAACTAACACCGTCCAGATCGCATCTGGTGAGGTGGATAAGGTGAACTCGGGTATCGATTTTGGTATCGGTATTCGTCTCTTCTTCGGTCATAAAGTGCTTTACGGTTACACCAACAGCACCGACGAAGCCGAGCTAAAACGCGTAACGTCATTGCTTGCGGCAAAAGACAAGCGTGAACAAATCGCGTCAGCAGGTTCTTTGAATTTGAACCGCTACCCAATCCAACACGGTTGTCGCATGCCGTTAAGTCAGGATGCCAACTTAGATTCAAAAATCGCGTTTCTATTGAAAGTTGACCAAGCTGCGCGTGCAGAAAGTGAGTACATCAGCCAGTTCATTGGTAGTGTGCTTCAGCGCGAGCAGCAAGTGTCTATCTTCAACTCAGAAGGTCTACACGTTGACGATACTCGTCACTACATCCGAGTTGCTGGTAATACCGTTGCTCAAAAAGGTAATGAGCAGTCTTCTGGTATGGAAGGTCCTGGCGCTCTTGCTGGTTGGGAGTTCAGCGAACAGCTTGATGCGAAAGAGCTGGGTCAAACTATCGCGCAGCAAGCGTTAGTGAAACTTGGCGCGGATGCTTGTCCATCGGGGGAAATGCCAGTGGTAATTGGTAACGGCTTTGGCGGCGTTATCTTCCATGAAGCGTGTGGTCACTTACTCGAAACTACTTCGGTTGCGAAGAAAGCGTCCGTATTCCACGACAAGATGGGCGAAATGGTTGCTCACACCGCAGTGAATGCAGTTGATGATGGCACCATGACCAACGAATGGGGCTCGATTCATGTTGATGACGAAGGCATGAAGACTCAGCGCACTCAATTGATCAAAGACGGTAAGCTAACCAGCTTTATGGTCGATAAAATGGGTGGCATGAAGACAGGTTATGAGCCTACGGGTTCTGGTCGTCGTCAAAACTACAAATTCGCACCAACCTCGCGTATGCGTAACACCTTTATCGAAGAAGGCGAGCATTCACTTGATGACATGCTGGCAGGCATCGAGCGTGGTATCTATGCGAAGAAGATGGGCGGTGGCTCGGTTCAACCGGGTACGGGTGAGTTCAACTTTGCCGTTCGTGAAGCTTACCTCATTGAAAATGGCAAAATCACCAAGCCTCTGAAAACAGCAACGCTGATCAGCACGGGTCCAAAAGTGTTGAAAGAAATCAGCATGGTCGGCAAAGACATGGCGCTTGCGCCGGGCATGTGTGGTTCAGTAAGTGGTTCAGTACCAACAACAGTCGGTCAGCCAACACTGAAAGTGGATAATATTCTGGTAGGAGGCGGTAACTAATGAGCCAAGAAAAACAACTTCTTAATGCGGTTGATTACGTCCTATCAGAAGCAAAGCGTCAAGGCGCAGAAGCGGACGTCATTGTAAACCGCAACAGCAGCTTTTCTCTGAAAGCGAACCAAGGCAAGTTGGATGAATACAAAGTAAGCTCAAGTCAAGTGCTGGGTGTTCGAGTCATTAAAGATGCTCGTGTCGCGACAAGTTATTCTGAATCACTAGAGCAACCAAGTTTAGATTTGATGCTCACCAACGCGCTGCAAAGTGCTCGCTTTTCCAAGCAAGATGAACATCAAACCATCAGCTGCGTAAACAGTAAAATCACCACTGATATTGCAGAAATTGCGCAAGACGATACCACATCGGTCGATGAGAAAATTGAACTGTCCCTTGCGCTTGAGCAAGGTGTTGTGGCTTTGCCTCACGCTTCAAGCTCACCATACAATGGTTACAGTGACGGTGAAACTCAGCTCATCATTGCGAATACTCAGGGTACGTTATGTCAACATTTCGAGCGCTCTTTCACTTGTTACGCGTATACCTTATTTGAAAAAGATGGCAAACAGTCGATGGCAGGTAGAATGTCGCTAGGTCGCCGTTTTGATGAGTTGGATCCAACTTACTGCATTGAAGGCGGTTACAACCTTGCTCGCGACCTCCTTGATGGCGCACCAGTTGCGACAGGTAACTACCCCGCTATTTTCCACATCAATGCGCTGGCAAGTTTATTCGGTGCTTTCGGCAGTGCTTTCTCTGGTGTAAGTGCGATGAAAGGCATTACGCCACTGGGTGACAAGCTTGGTCAAAGCGTTGCAAGTGAACTTCTCACCTTTACCGATGCGGCATACATGCCAAATGGTATGGCTATCGCAGGGTTTGATAGTGAAGGTTTTGCAACTCAAGACAATGTGTTGATCGCCAATGGCCAACTGAATACGCTATTGCACAATAGCCAAACAGCGAATTATTTGGGTGCTGTGTCGACGGCAAGTGCATCTCGCAGTGCGAAATCGAGCTTAGACGTATCGGCAAATCATAAAGTGATTGCGACAGGCAACAGCAGTGCGTCAGAAGTCAAAGCAGGTGAATACCTAGAATTAGTGGAACTGCAAGGGGTTCACTCTGGTGCAGATGCTGTCAGTGGTGATTTCTCATTTGGTGCGAGTGGTTTCTTGTGTCGTGATGGTCAACGTGTTCAACCTGTGCGCGGAATTACAGTTGCAGGTAACTTCTATAAGATGCTGCAAGAAGTAGAAGCTGTGGGTGATACCCAGCTTATTAATGATAGCCGCACTTTCTTCGCGCCAGATGTGCGTTTTGCTCGCTTGAGTATTGGCGGCAAATAAGCGCAGCATAGAAAATCAGAAACAAAAAAGAGGACTCAATCGAGTCCTCTTTCATCATCTAGCAACGTGTACGCGAATAACTAGAATTCGCGGATATCCAGTTCGTTGTGGATCAATACCACACACTGAGAAGCGAAAAGCATCTTAGGACCCAAGCTGATCTTCTCTGTGCCAAGGCGCTTTAAGCTGTTAAAAGACTTCTTAGGCATCGGAATATGGTCAGTTAACAAGAAGCATGGGTTTTCACCAATTTCTGCATCACGAACAAATTCGCCTTTCTTGTCCAACATATAAAGCTGGTGATCTTCGGCTAGTTCTTGAACCAAGCGTTCGAAGCTCACTGTACGAACGGTGATACCAGGTTCGACTTCACGAAGCTGCTCTTTACCCATACCAACAGATGCGTCCAACGCACGGGCAACGGCAGCGATCAACGTTGACTCGTGAAAACCGCCAATATTGGTAATGTCGTTTGAACGAATGGTAATCGTGCGCGAGTAATCCTTCGTGCTCTCTAATACCAAGTGGACAACCACATCTTCACGGTGAGATTGTGCCACGAACATGGTGTTCATCATGGTATGAGCAAGGATCTCGGTATGCGCCTCGTTACCAACACCTTCTAATAGTGCTTTGCTGGTGGTTGGCGCCGCGCGAGCTCGTAAAACAAAAGAGCGCATGAATTTAGCCTCTATATAGGAAGAGTGAATGCGCGGAAGTATATACCCAAGCAGGGAAGGGATGCGAGTTTAATAGTAAATGTGAACTTACTTACAAAGCTTCGATTGTCGTGCGGAGTATGCTGGTTAGAATAGGAGGCAACCCTGTTAGGAGCGGTATATGGAAATCAAAAAGATAAATAAAGACATTTATAAAAAGAAAGTAAACCTGGTGATTGGCGGTTTTGTTGCGTTGCTCGCTATCTCATCTCTTGCCTTTAGTACCTTGCTTATTGTTTTGTTTGGCAACACTGAAGTCGTACCTGAACAATCAACGGGAAACTTTCATTGGAATTTGATTGGTGTCGTTCTCGCAGTCGCAACTTCCCTCTCTTTATTGAATCAAATTAAAACTCGACCATACATGGAAGAGGTGCTGTACGTTTGGAAGCTCAAGCAACTGCACAACAAAATATTTCGTAAACTAAAAAGCATTAAAGCAGCCGCGAGCAATGACGATGTAAAAGCGCTCACTACGCTTAAGTTCTATTACACAACGCAACAACAAGTGTTTGAGTTAGACAACAACACATTGACGATGAATAGTGTAAATAAAGAATTAGAGGCAATTGAGCAAATCGAAGCGGCGCAATCACTGGATCTTGATATCACCAGCTTTAAAGAGAGCTGGGTAGACACATACTGATTGCCTATTTGCTACTTGAAGTTAACAACTGAGTGCTAAAATTAAGCGTTTGAGTGAGATTTAATCACTTGATGCTTTTTTTTAAGTTTTTTTCTAAAAAGGGGTTGCCAAGAAAAATCATCTCCCTATAATGCGCCTCCGTTGTCAGGGCAAAGCGGAAACGCAAAAGCAATTGGCAATAAGGCGAAAGAAAGCTTCTAAAAATTAATTTGAAAAAGTGTTTGACACTGAAAGTTAATTCCTTAGAATACGCCTCCGCTTCGATAGCAAAGCTTACGAAGCAAGCTCTTTAACAATATAGACCTATCAATCTGTGTGGGCACTCGTTGATGATAATCCAATTAGAAACTTCGGTTTCAAATTAGGTTTCAATGAAACGAAGTGACCAATCAAGTCTTCGGACTTGGCACAGTCAATTCATTATCGTTCTGTTGGAACGATAATAGCTTTAAAATTACATAAGTAGTTTTGAAGTCAGTATTCATTGAGCCTCTCCCTATTTATTTAGGGAATCAAAAGCTTTAAATTGAAGAGTTTGATCATGGCTCAGATTGAACGCTGGCGGCAGGCCTAACACATGCAAGTCGAGCGGAAACGAGTTATCAGAACCTTCGGGGGACGATAACGGCGTCGAGCGGCGGACGGGTGAGTAATGCCTAGGAAATTGCCCTGATGTGGGGGATAACCATTGGAAACGATGGCTAATACCGCATGATGCCTACGGGCCAAAGAGGGGGACCTTCGGGCCTCTCGCGTCAGGATATGCCTAGGTGGGATTAGCTAGTTGGTGAGGTAAGGGCTCACCAAGGCGACGATCCCTAGCTGGTCTGAGAGGATGATCAGCCACACTGGAACTGAGACACGGTCCAGACTCCTACGGGAGGCAGCAGTGGGGAATATTGCACAATGGGCGCAAGCCTGATGCAGCCATGCCGCGTGTATGAAGAAGGCCTTCGGGTTGTAAAGTACTTTCAGTCGTGAGGAAGGTGGTAGTGTTAATAGCACTATCATTTGACGTTAGCGACAGAAGAAGCACCGGCTAACTCCGTGCCAGCAGCCGCGGTAATACGGAGGGTGCGAGCGTTAATCGGAATTACTGGGCGTAAAGCGCATGCAGGTGGTTTGTTAAGT
>NZ_JAMZAQ010000015.1:0-2396 GCF_024181795.1 Vibrio sp. Y10_XG_PY6 | reverse complement strand
GTTCTTTCATTGAGTCCATCAAAACCCCTTGGGTGTTGTATGGTTAAGCCTCACGGGCAATTAGTACAGGTTAGCTCAACGCCTCACAACGCTTACACACCCTGCCTATCAACGTCGTAGTCTACGACAACCCTTTAGGATACTTAAAGTATCAGGGAGAACTCATCTCAAGGCTCGCTTCCCGCTTAGATGCTTTCAGCGGTTATCGATCCCGAACTTAGCTACCGGGCAATGCGTCTGGCGACACAACCCGAACACCAGAGGTTCGTCCACTCCGGTCCTCTCGTACTAGGAGCAGCCCCTTTCAATTCTCCAACGCCCACGGCAGATAGGGACCGAACTGTCTCACGACGTTCTAAACCCAGCTCGCGTACCACTTTAAATGGCGAACAGCCATACCCTTGGGACCGACTTCAGCCCCAGGATGTGATGAGCCGACATCGAGGTGCCAAACACCGCCGTCGATATGAACTCTTGGGCGGTATCAGCCTGTTATCCCCGGAGTACCTTTTATCCGTTGAGCGATGGCCCTTCCATTCAGAACCACCGGATCACTATGACCTGCTTTCGCACCTGCTCGAATTGTCATTCTCGCAGTCAAGCGGGCTTATGCCATTGCACTAACCTCACGATGTCCAACCGTGATTAGCCCACCTTCGTGCTCCTCCGTTACGCTTTGGGAGGAGACCGCCCCAGTCAAACTACCCACCAGGCACTGTCCGCAACCCCGATAAGGGGTCGACGTTAGAACATCAACACTACAAGGGTGGTATTTCAAGGACGGCTCCACGCAATCTAGCGACTGCGCTTCAAAGCCTCCCACCTATCCTACACATGTAGGGTCAATGTTCAGTGCCAAGCTGTAGTAAAGGTTCACGGGGTCTTTCCGTCTAGCCGCGGGTACACTGCATCTTCACAGCGATTTCAATTTCACTGAGTCTCGGGTGGAGACAGCGTGGCCATCATTACGCCATTCGTGCAGGTCGGAACTTACCCGACAAGGAATTTCGCTACCTTAGGACCGTTATAGTTACGGCCGCCGTTTACCGGGGCTTCGATCAAGAGCTTCGACCGAAGTCTAACCCCATCAATTAACCTTCCGGCACCGGGCAGGCGTCACACCGTATACGTCATCTTGCGATTTTGCACAGTGCTGTGTTTTTAATAAACAGTTGCAGCCACCTGGTATCTGCGACTCTCAATAGCTCCATCCGCGAGGGACTTCACCGTCGAGAGCGTACCTTCTCCCGAAGTTACGGTACCATTTTGCCTAGTTCCTTCACCCGAGTTCTCTCAAGCGCCTTGGTATTCTCTACCCGACCACCTGTGTCGGTTTGGGGTACGATTCCTTACAATCTGAAGCTTAGAGGCTTTTCCTGGAAGCATGGCATCAATGACTTCACATCCGTAGATGCTCGACGTCGTGTCTCAGCCTTAGAAAGAGCCGGATTTACCTAACTCTTAAGCCTACGCACTTGAACCTGGACAACCGTCGCCAGGCCCACCTAGCCTTCTCCGTCCCCCCATCGCAATTGTAAGAAGTACGGGAATATTAACCCGTTTCCCATCGACTACGCCTTTCGGCCTCGCCTTAGGGGTCGACTTACCCTGCCCCGATTAACGTTGGACAGGAACCCTTGGTCTTCCGGCGAGGAGGTTTTTCACCCCCTTTATCGTTACTCATGTCAGCATTCGCACTTCTGATACGTCCAGCATGCGTTACCACACACCTTCAACCGCTTACAGAACGCTCCCCTACCCAATGCACTAAAGTGCATTGCCGCAGCTTCGGTTTACTACTTAGCCCCGTTACATCTTCCGCGCAGGCCGACTCGACCAGTGAGCTATTACGCTTTCTTTAAATGATGGCTGCTTCTAAGCCAACATCCTGGCTGTCTGAGCCTTCCCACATCGTTTCCCACTTAGTAGTAATTTGGGACCTTAGCTGGCGGTCTGGGTTGTTTCCCTCTCCACGACGGACGTTAGCACCCGCCGTGTGTCTCCCGGATAGTACTTACTGGTATTCGGAGTTTGCAAAGGGTTGGTAAGTCGGGATGACCCCCTAGCCTTAACAGTGCTCTACCCCCAGTAGTATTCGTCCGAGGCGCTACCTAAATAGCTTTCGGGGAGAACCAGCTATCTCCAGGTTTGATTGGCCTTTCACCCCTAGCCACAAGTCATCCGCTAATTTTTCAACATTAGTCGGTTCGGTCCTCCAGTTGATGTTACTCAACCTTCAACCTGCCCATGGCTAGATCACCTGGTTTCGGGTCTATATCCAGAGACTGAACGCCCAGTTAAGACTCGGTTTCCCTACGGCTCCCCTAGATGGTTAACCTTGCCACTGAATATAAGTCGCTGACCCATTATACAAAAGGTACGCAGTCACAGGACAA
>NZ_JAMZAQ010000014.1:0-4482 GCF_024181795.1 Vibrio sp. Y10_XG_PY6 | reverse complement strand
AGTATTCCGATCAAAGCCGACCTTGCAGGGTCGGTTTTGTCACATCTGGGGATTGAGATTACAACCAAAGAGCTGGGATCTCAACGATCCTTTTCTAAGGTAATGAACGTCCTCAAGAAAAACGCCTCCCATTGGGAGGCGTTTTTCGTATCTGCCAGATGTAAAAAAGGTCGCCGGTTTGGGCAACCTTTTGCGTTCTATCGTTCAGTTCGCACAACGAGTGTTACGTTAAATTACTCATTACTTTCTTTTAAACCAAAGCAGTCCCACTCTATCAGCAATCGACTAAAATTATTTTTTGAAAGATATTTGGCATCTACACACTTACCATCATCATCGTACAGCACAAGGAAAAAAGAACTCGATTCTAGTGTACGACCTAACGAAAGCCATTGAGCAACAATTGTCTCGTAATGTTCTTGATATGATGCGATTTCAAAGCCTTTGTTATTCGATGTTTTAAAATAAATTTTTAGTTTCACGCTTTATCCCATTTATCTCATACACATCATATTTAAGACTAGGTTTGTGTGAGCAATTGAACGTTCTTAATAGACTTAGGCCAAAAAAAACCACTATATACGCAATTGAGCACTATTATAAAGTTACATGCATATCAACACTTTGTGAGTATTGCGTTATGGCTTTGTGTAAAATAAAAAAATACGACACTTTAGTAGATGCTCATACGATTAAACTTCTCGAAAATTTAACAATGGAAATTGGAAATGAAGAAGTTGCTCTACAAGTCACTATTTTGTCATTTGAAAAACTTTGGCATCAAATGGAAATGCATGGAGAGCCCAAAAACACATTTGAATGGCTTCAAATCGAAGCAAAGAAGCTCATAATTTAAAGCAACATAACGTTGTGGTGGTGATTATTATTCCTATTACGTTAAATAGCCGACTTAGCATCTCAAAACGCCAATCTGACGCTCTCAAAACGCTCCTGGAGCGTTTTTAAGCACTTATCCTTACCTAATTAGCCAGAAATCGGGCTGTAAGTTTGTGACGCTTTCAGAGCGATTTACAGGACAAAAAGTTCGCAGTTCGATTGAAACAAAAAACGCCCTCTAAGGGCGTTTTTTCTATGTTTTCATCTTATCGATGGCATCTTTGGTGATCAGCTCGTTAGCTATCTCTAAGTTCTCTTTGTACTTCTTCTCTTTGTACTTCTCATATTCAAATCGAGATAACGAACTTCTCGGATCGTACTCGTAACGCTGACAGAATTGCTCAAAAGTAACAGCTGCACTCATAGACACCTCTTAATCTTTAAACTGAAAACTTCGCATAAAGCTCTGGCTCTTTAGAGAGTAGAGTTAGGACTTTGCTTGCTAAACCTGTCGGATTTCTCCGTCCTTGCTCCCAACTTTTCACGGTATCAATACTCACATCCATCGCTTGTGCCAACTCTTTTTGGCTGACATCCAGTTGTGCTCGGATCGCTTTAACATCGGCAATCTCATAACGAGTGACATTCGCAGGAGTCTGCTCTCCTTTTGCAATCGCTTCGGCTTGCTTCATCGATGTATAAAGTTCATCAAAAATACTATTGCTCATTGTCATACTCTCTCTTAATCGACCTCGACACTTCTTTAAGGAGATTCTTCTCTTTCTGAGTTAAAGAGTCCTTTCTCCCTTTCTTGTACAGCAACACCAAATAGACAACATCAGGTTGGATCAGTAAGTAAATCGTTCGATAACCACCACTCTTACCTGTCGATTCTCCAGCAAGGCGAACTTTTCTTAGCCCTCCCGTTCCGACAATCAACGATCCCATTTCTGGGTTTTTGATGATGTCTGACTGCAACGCTCGAAACTCTTCATCCGTGAGCATCTCTTTTCGCTGAGATTCAAACAATGGCGTTTCAATAAACTCTAATGCGTAGCTAATAACCCGATCCTCTCCCAAAAGAATAGGAGTACATTGTACTCCTGGCAAGCGTATTTTCAAATGTATTAACGATTAAATCCGAAACCTCGACCTCTGCGATTTTGTCGTGCTAACGACTGCTCTTGCTGTATTGCTTTTCCAACGACTGGAGCTGCTGCGTCAAGTTGTTTACTTGCATGGTCAAGCTGCTCACACTGCTCTGTAAGCGTTGGTTCTCCTCGCTGCTCTGCTCGAATCTTTTCTCTAAATCCTTGTAGAGCTTCACGAACTCGCTGTGCTGCTCCTTGTGCTGCCTCTCTAAAACCTCGAAGGCGTGCAAAAGTTGTTTCTCTAGCTCGGTCATTTATTTCCTCTCCAACTTGATCAGCTCGTTCTTGCCATCGTTCATTGTCCACCCCTCCAGAATCGAGTAACCCTCTGGTATCACAATAAAACGTTCCCCTTTCTGGCTCTCGTACAGAGAAAGCCCCCAAGTCTTGTTCTGGAACTGCTCTAGGATCGCTTTTTGGCGGGCTATCTTTTTCTGATTGTCTAATATCGTCTGCCCTTGATACCAAGCGATCCCGTAACTGACGATCACCAAAAATAACAGGGTCACTGGCAACCAAATCCATGTTTTCATCACCAAGAGATTCAAACGTGATTGCTGCTCTTGGATGTCGTTTATGATTTTCTGCTCGCTTGATTTCAACGCATCTTGAATACGTTGTTCGTGCCTCTCGAAGTCTTTCTTTAGCGTTTGCTCGATAGCGTTGGCTTGCTTCTTCGATTGCGAATTGAAGTCCCTCGCCATATTCAAAATCTTGCTCATACAACAAACCTTTTAATCTTATGTTTCGTTTCCCACTTTCGGGATTCTTAATGCTGATGCTTTTAGCTGTCACTCTGGCAATCTCAAATCCTTTGCTTTCAAGCGCACCAATTACCCCTTTTCGACTACGGATCGCGCCTGATTGAGCAAGATTAAGTAGACCATCGGTAAGAAGTTGCTGAATCTCTTTTGCATCGGATGGAGTGTCTTTAGCACTCACCAAGCCTTGCTGATTAGCAGGGTCATCTGGGTCATGAAGCCCTAGTTCAAGATTCTTAATGGTGCGCCACGCATCGATACGAGGATTGTCTGCAAAGTGGTAGTAAGGTTGAAGTCGCTTGCCAGAATGAAGCTCAATATTTGGAATAACAAAATTCAGCTCTAACCGCCCTTTATCAAGATGCTCTACCCAAAGAATGGAGTATTGGTCTTTGTCTAAGCCTGGTAACAAAGCCTTTTCAAAATCAGCCATGAGGCGATCTTTAATCTCTTGTGATAAGTCCGTTTCAGCAAAACAGAGAAAGCCCGATGTGTACTTTTTGGCGTAAGGACTCGAATCAATGAGTGATTGAACTAAATCAGGATCGCCTTGATTGAGTGTCGCCCTCTCCCGATTTCTATCTTTCCCTAAGAGATAATCAACAGGGCCACTCCCAACGCCCTTACCTCTACGAGCGAACTGAACAATCATACTGAGATCTCATACTGTGCCATTATTTGCCCAAGCTGACGCTCGATTGCTGAAAGTTGAGCCAATACTTGAACCACATTCACGACATCATAATTCTGGGTATTCACTACTCTAGTGATCTGATTCAAGTTATTTCCAAGTCCAGATAACTGGCGCAATAATGCGGGGTCTACTTTAGGAACATTGGCTCTTTTAAGAGTCCGTTCCCCAAGACAAGTCTCTCTCACCCAAGGAGCTAATTCCGCACCATCACACCGATCTTTCAGAGCTTGAAGTTCAGTCTCAGTGACTCTGATCTTGATGGACTTTTCTCGTATTACTTTCTTCTTTTCAGTCATGGCAATTCTTTAGTTTGAGTGCTTTTAACTAGGGTTAAGGGAGCGTAGCGTCCCTTACAAGGCACAATGACAACGTAACGAAGTGGAGGGGTCTTTGTGTAGCCTTGCTTATGTGCTTAACAAAAGATAGAAAGTAAGATAAAGAAATGCAAATAAGGGAAATCATGAAGTATCAAACAATGACAGTAAGAGCAAAGAGGAGGCTAGCCAAGCTAGCGCAAACCACCCTTTCGGCTGCGCCGACCCCTACCCATTTCAACTCAAATTTATGAGTGATTTGGGTATCTTTTTGGTCGCTTTCAGATTGGGTAAGTCTCTTCCCTTTCGGGCTGCCCTGCGCTGTGAGTAAGGCTTTACGCCCCCATTCCAGTCTCACAACACTAATCAATTATTCCTTTTCCGCAGTTCTCCCTCTAGCAGCTACAAGAGAGCGGTTTTATCGTGCTTTCGCAAGTTTTGATTAGTGCCTTTACCTGCCACCTTTGGAACTTCCCTTGGTCGGTGGCTGATGCGCATCGCTCTGTCCAAAACATCTTGAGTCCAAACAGAGTGCAGGAATACTTGAAGTGCTTAAACGATATGGGCTATCATGAAAGGACTTACACAGGCCGTCAAACCGGTAAGTATTCCGATCAAAGCCGACCTTGCAGGGTCGGTTTTGTCACATCTGGGGATTGAGATTACAACCAAAGAGCTGGGATCTCAACGATCCTTTTCTAAGGTAATGAACGTCCTCAAGAAAA
>NZ_JAMZAQ010000013.1:0-5369 GCF_024181795.1 Vibrio sp. Y10_XG_PY6 | reverse complement strand
ATAACTTGCGAAAGCACGATAAATCCGCCCTGTTGTAGCTGCTAGATGGGGATTGCGGAAAAGGAATAAGTGATGGGTGTTGTGAGACTGGAATGGGGGCCAAAAGCCTTACTCACAGCGCAGGGCAGCCCGAAAGGGTAAGAGAAAAAACTCCACGGAAAGCGACCACAAACAATGCTCAAACCCA
Source organism: Vibrio sp. Y10_XG_PY6 (assembly GCF_024181795.1). Lineage (NCBI taxonomy): Bacteria > Pseudomonadati > Pseudomonadota > Gammaproteobacteria > Vibrionales > Vibrionaceae > Vibrio > Vibrio sp. Y10_XG_PY6. The sequence continues at coordinate 5,182 of NZ_JAMZAQ010000013.1, read as the reverse complement.
CTCAAAACGAGTCGGAAATGGGTAGGGGTCGGCGCAGCCGAAAGGGCTGAGAGCGCCGCCTTGTGTGGCAACCTTATCGTCCTTTTGGGCTTGTCCACAAAATAGCGTGGGCCTCTTAAAACGCCCCTTGAGCTATTTTCGGTGGTCAATGCCCAAAAAGAAAATCTTTGATTTTCAGAGGGGGGTCTGGGGGGAGGTTAACTCGCTTTTTTCCTCCTTAATCTTTGATATCCAGCTTGGGCGTTGTCTCTCGCTTTTGTTAGCTCAGCCGTTTCGACCTCAAATCTCTGTAGTTCTTCGGCATAGAGTCGTTTTATTTCTATGATCTGATCTTCTGTTTCTTGTTGAGCTTTTTTGACTGCGTTCTCTTTTCCACTGATTAACTGCTCGCGTTGTATCAGTTCATTTTTGAATTGATGAAGGTATTGAGTTTCGCTGTCCAGCTCCGCTCGAATCCGTTTTTCTTGCTCTTCGTACGCTGAACTTACTCGTTCTTCCGCCCAAGATTTCGCCTTTTGTTCATAGCTTTTTGCATTTGATTCAGCTTTTTTTACCCGTTCTTCTGCATCAAGTTGAGCCTCTTTTGCTGCGGCTATTTGGGTATTATTCAAGCCATTAAAGATGTAAATCGAAAGTGGTACCAGGACAAAGAAACTTAAAATAAACAAAGTCCAGATAGGCCACAGCCCTTTGAAAATAGGCCAAAATCCGTTGGCGCTGATAAAAGCGTAAACGAGGGGGTTGTCTCCTTCAAAATTGACCAGTCCCCATTGCTCGATATTCTCCTGGGCTTGCCAATAGTCGGTGATCAACACAGCCTGATCCATTTGGTGATAGCTCCAGTTTGCAGACCAGCAAATGCCGCCAAGTACAGCAAGTAACACAAACCATCTCATCGCAGATAAACCTCCGTAATATCAGGGCGGAAATGCCCCATTTCTTGAGACACAACTTCAAGAGCTTTCTCGTAGGTCATGTTTTTTTGCAGTTCACTCATGCGCTCTTGGGCGTAGCTATGCCTTAGGCCATGCGCTCCGGTACTCCAATTCAATGCTCGATTTGATGCAGTGGTGAAAGAACTGGACCAACGATTACCGCCATTAATGTCGTAATGACTGGTGTAGTTCACACCTCGATCGATAATACGCACTGGTTGATTAAGTTTGCGATCTTCCAATCTTTCGGCAAGGTCTTGGGGAATGAGAACTTCACGAACCAGACCGCCTTTCCCCTCTACGGTGTAACGTACTCCGTCTCGACCTGAGAATTTTTCTCCTAGTGCCGGCCTTGGATCGGGCGTGCGTACATTGATACGTTGCAGGGTATTCAGTTCATGTGCTCGGAGTCCGGCAGCGTGAGCTATTTCAGTCGAGAGAGCGTTGCGTTCAGTTTGTGCATTAGCAATCATTTTTGCTTGCTCAGGGGTATAAGAACGGGAGGATAGAATTTGCTGCTGTTCGGATTTAATAACTTCAAGTTTTTCCGTTTGGCCTAGTTTTCCTGTGACATTTTGCATCATGGATTGAATAGCCTGACGCTCCATATCTAAGGTTTTCTGCCCCACTTCTGTGGATCTATCGGTCAAATACTGGTGTGCCTGTTCTACCGTTAAATCTCGCAGACCACATTTAAATTCGGCATTGACGTGTTGAGCCACAATCGCCAGGCGTTCTTCGTAGTTGCGAACGGTGCCTACGCTAGAGATATTTTTACCTTGCATCTGCTTCATGACGTTAGCGGCCTGCTTTGCTGCAACGGCTTGGCGGTCTACGTTCTTTGCAAATTTAGCCATTTTTTTCTAACCACCTGAGAACAGTGGAGTGGGCGACTTTGACCCGTTTATTGGTACGAAGCCAACGCTGAAGTTCTGCACCAGTTGCGCCAGCTTGATGAAGCTCTAAGAGTTGATGGGTGTATTTGTCGAGGCGTGATTTTCGAGTGGAATAGGAGCGCTTCCGCATGGATTGAGTCTGAGCTTTCAGGGCAGAAAGTTCACTTTGAACATCAAAAACAGTCATGAATATCCTTGTAAGAACATACAATTCTGAGCAATTCAGAACAGCGACAACTTAATGCCTATTCGCCAGTTGAGTGCTATTGGGCACAAGGATTATCTGACCGTTTTCCATTTCCATTGTTCTTTGAGTGACGTTCAAAGAGCCGTCTCATTTCACCAGTTGAGAACTGTATTTCGCTATTTTTAGCGCCTCGGAATTAACTGCTCCGGTGAACATTTATCTACTCGCTGAGCTTTCGATACTCTGTTTATTTTCAGATTGAACAGGGAAAAACAAACTGCTTTCGAAGTAGCAACACTTATAAAACTGATTCACATCGTTAGACGTATCTTGCACAAAAATAAGAGTTTTTTCAAATTTCAGTTTGTATATGCGTTAAATAATATGCGTGAAAATCTAGGATCCCTTTTGGTATAAGCCCTCGCTAGGTTAAACTAAGTTCTAACCTAGCGAGGGCGTGAGCGTCCGAGAAATTTGCGAAGTGTCCCTCCCAATTTTGCAATGCGAAGCGAGCAAACAGGGAGGGGCGCTGAGTAAATTTGATGGGGGAATAAGGCTTCTGATTTAATCGTAACAATACAATCTGACGCGCTTCGCTTGTCCCATCCAATCACCAGGCAAGTTCAGCTTTGCTGATCTAGCCTGGTGATTGGATGCAAAATGGAAATGATTTAAGCAATCACGATTAAGTGAAATAGAAGGAGCAAGAGTTGGTAAGGGATATGAACTTGAAACGATATTTTTAAATCAATATTGAAGTGCATTTGCGATAGTCCTCGTGCTTTGGGCGGAGTTACCCTTTTAAAATCACTATCGCGTTCGTGCTGACTCAATTATACCAACGTCAAAATTTAATGCTCCCCCTAACAGCGTTCCGGGCGAGGCTTTTTGATGAACCAGTTTAAGATGAGGAATATTTCCTCAGGAACCATTCTCTTTTTTTAGTCTTCTTCGAATTGAGTGAACGCTGTTGAGAGTGAACTTATCTCCTCGCTGTGGCTTAAAGCCATTTTCATTCAGCCAATCTGCTGTTTTGGTTGGAGTGGTACCTTCCTGCATCATGCGCCAAATTTCTCTCTCGTAGTCCTTTCTTTCAGTGTGTTTTGTCTGTGACACCATAACCGGTTCGCTGGCTGTTTTTGGTTTTTTTATTTCTTTTGAATTGTCCGAAAAGTAATCTTTTATTTTGTCCGTACATATGCTTTCAATTAAGGCTGATATTGATAGTCCATTTTGTACAGCTATTTCTTGAAGTGATTCCTTGAAAGCCTTTGTACATCTCAGTTCAACTCTTTCAGATTTGTTTATTTTTGTCCGTACATTTTTGTTTGTGGTCATTGGTTTATATGTCCGTATATAGTGGTTTTATTTTGTCCGTACATTTTATGTTATGAGTCTGATTTTTACTAGGGTGTTTTGGCGTTTGGAAATTAGACATTACTGATACGGTGGAAGAGTGAAGAAGAAATTAATAAAGAGGGTTTCATGTTTTCTCGAGCTGTTTTTAGTGCGCTGTTATGTAGCGCACCTTTCATAGTGATTAGTGATAAAGCTCCGAACTGGGGGATTGTTTTAGCTTGGTTGTATATCTTGGCAATGATTGCTGTAGGCGTTATGGCATTAAAGGCCAAACGGATAAGTGCATGGTGCGATAAGCAGCTCGCTAAGAAGAATGACAAAAATGCACCGTAGAGGGTGGTTTTTGTTTCAAGCGAACGCGCTGACTTTTGCCCTGTAAATCGCCTTTAAAGCGTCACAAACTTTCAAGACGGTTTTGCTGTGTATAGGGTCAGGTTAGGGGTGAAAAAACGATTCTAGGGCTTTCTATGGAGCTAGATGGGCGTTTTTAGAAGGTATCTGGGGTATTTAACATATAACCAATAACGCGAACAAAACAAATCATTGCAGATAAATCCTTTTATCTGCAATGATTAGTTGTTACTGCTTAGTGTGTGTCTAAGTAGTCAACATTGTGGACATCATTGCCATCGAACTCGAATGTGATCCGCCAGTTTGCTGAGACATTCAAAGACCAAACCTTGGGCTTTTTCTCGTTAAAAGAATGCAAGTTTTTACCTGGAAGGTCGAAGTCATCTTCACATGTAGCGGTATCTAAAGCGTTGAGAATAATGTTGATAGGCTTGATGTGACGTTGATCTACACTTTGAGTTTTGCCCTTCTCGGCAAATAGTTTTAGTTTTTTGGATTTATAGCTTTTAATCATTTTGGGCACCTCTTTAGTTTGGAATAATTGTTAAGGTGCATGAAGAATGTACAAAGAAATCTAGATTTCGGTCTAAACTTGTTATACGTTGTGTAAAGCAAAATTACAAAATCACATTGTAAAGATATTTTATATGCGTATAATTCCGGGCCTGCGAAAACTCTGAATTAGCATTAAGTATCTGTTTACAATAACTTCATGCAACTAACCATATTAACATGGTTTTTTTTGACCCGCAACGTTCCTCGTTGCGCAACTCGCAAATTTTTAAATTTTATTCTAGGAAATCAATATGTTTACGTTATTAAACCCAATGCACCCAGGGGAGTTTCTTAAAGAAGCTTATATGGAGCCAATGGAAATGAAGGTAACGGAACTTGCAGAGAAACTAGGAGTCTCCAAATCTTCCGTAAGTCGCCTTGTTACTGGTAAAAGTGAGTTAAGCTATGAAATGGCTATTCGCTTATCGAAGTTGTTTAAGCGTTCGCCTGAGGGCTGGATGGCTTTGCAAACAGCTTACGGGCTAAAACAAGCCAAAGACAAAATGGAGTGTGCTGTTTAGTAATAGACATGATTGCGATCTTTTAGTTTTGAACGTAATCTATTGCTCAGACGTGAAAAAACCGCTCTTGCAGGAGCGGTTTTTTCGGAATACTTACTGGTTTTGCGGCCTATGTAAGTCCTTTCATGATAGCCATATCACGTAAGCACTTCAAGTATTCCTGCTCTCTGTTTGGACTCAAGATGTATTGGACAGAGCGATGCGCGTCAGCCACCGATCAAGGGATGTTCCGTAGGTGGCAGGTAAAGGCACCGATCATAACTTGCGAAAGCACGATAAATCCGCCCTGTTGTAGCTGCTAGATGGGGATTGCGGAAAAGGAATAAGTGATGGGTGTTGTGAGACTGGAATGGGGGCCAAAAGCCTTACTCACAGCGC
>NZ_JAMZAQ010000012.1:0-6273 GCF_024181795.1 Vibrio sp. Y10_XG_PY6 | reverse complement strand
GTTCAGTTGGTTAGAATACCGGCCTGTCACGCCGGGGGTCGCGGGTTCGAGTCCCGTCCACTCCGCCACTTATATTAAGCCCCAGTTGAAAGACTGGGGCTTTTTTTCGTTTTGGTTACCCGACTTCCCTTAACCCCATTTCCATATTGAAACCTTGCATCGAGAGGCAGGCTTCCCTCTTCGCTATGCTTTCTAAGCCCTGTCATGAGTGAGGTGTTGCGCAGTTCTGTGTGGTTTCTGCTGAACAGGATCCCAGTCTCGAGCGCTAGTTTTGAGTCCCTGTGCTGACTCATTAAAGCTCCCTTTTATTACGTGTTAGAGAGCTTATTCACTAGCGTAGTGTGAGAAAGAGTAAGATCGGAAGACTGAGTTATTAAGCACCTAGCCACTTACGCATGTATTGCCGTTCTAGATTCTAGGTTGTTGCGTTTGGGGTTACGTTGCGTCTCGCAAGCTTATTTACTGAAGTCTACTAATATAGAGGTCTAAAAGAGTATTAAGCTGTTGGATCTAGGAATAATAAAAAAGCCCAGCAGGAAAATGCTGAGCTTTGAAGTTAATTATGCTTACAGGATGCGTTTTAAAACCCCATCGGCTTTTAGGCGGGTTATTTTTCTTACTAACCGCTGCACCCCTATCGGATAATCTTCCACTTTTTCTAACTGTTTATAAGTACAGATAAGATGGGTATGCTCAAGGATACGCGAAACTTCATCTTCGAACTTCTCAGTGAGCTTCGCATAATTGTCTTGGATGAGAAGCCCATTTTCTAGATCAAGTGACCAAGCCCGAGGATTTAAGTTATTCCCCGTCAGTAGCATATAGCGTTTATCAACCCAAATGCCTTTGAGATGGAAGCTATTATTGTCATGCTTCCAGAGGTGAATTGACAGTTTACGCGCAGCGATATTCGCTTCATTTGCTTTCGCAAAGCGGCGTAGGTTTACTTCATACAGATATGGAAGTCCGCCAATGGTTTTAAAGTCTTCCTCAGGGGCAATATAAAAGTCGTTTGCTGTCTTGTCGCCCACAACAATAGTTACTTTCACACCGCGTTTCATGGCTCGCTTCACTTCACGATGCAGCGCTTTAGGGAAGTTAAAGTAAGGCGTACAGATAAAGATTTCGTTTTGGGCGGCCGCTAGTAACTTTACAATCTGTTGATTGAGCAGATTGCGGCGTTTGCCTAGACCAACTAGCGGGGTGATTTTTACACTTTCCTCTGTTGCAGGTTGGTCTTCAAACTGATAATTAGCTTGAGCAAGTGAAGCTCTCAGTTGACGAATCGCCGACTTAATTTCTTTGGTTTCTGGCTTATCTTTTCCAGCAAGATCATTGACAGCTGGGTGAGCAATCATCTCTTCCTGAATGAATTGCACCATTGAATTAGCTAAAGACTCATGTCGAATCACATGGTAACGATCAAAGCGATAGCGTTCGTGATAGTGCAGATAAACGTTATTTAAGCTTGCCCCACTGTAGATGACAGTATCATCGACAATGAAGCCTTTTAAATGCAGTACCCCAAAAACCTCTCTGCCACGCACAGGTATACCATAGACAGGGATCGGGTGTTGGTACTTATTGGCATACGCTTTGTAAAGCGCAGAATTACCCTCAGATGTTTCCGCACCAATCAGGCCACGCTGCGCTCGATGCCAGTCGACACAGATATTGATGTCCAACCCAGGATTGCGCTGTTTCGCTTCATAAAGCGCAGTGAGAATTTCACGTCCAGCTTCATCATCTTCCAGATATAGAGCGACTAGGTAAATTCGCGACGTTGCTTTGCTGATTGCATCCAAAAGACGAGTCCTGAATGATTCTGCTGAATACAGAACATCAAAGTCTTCCGGATTGACAGCGAGACTTGGCAACTGTTCGAATGGATTCCTACTTACTATCATATCGGTATGAGTACCTTAGTTTAGTGCAATATTGCGAACCTGCCATTTTATCAAAGATATGATTTACCTGGCTACAAAAGCGCGCGTTTTGATGTCGTTGAAGAGATGAATTGCATTGGAATGAGATCTTTACCGCTATCTACATAGCGTTGAAATGCCATTTTTAGCGGGTGTGGTAGCTCAGAGCAATCAATGGTTTTGAATCCATGCTTGGAATAATAGGATTCGAGATGTGTAAACGCGAAGCAATAATCGCCATCAGTGAAAACATTGTTTTTACAATGAGTTAGTAGTTCTTTTCCAATGCCAGTTCCCCTAAGTGTTGGAATGACCAGCATTCCCGTCAGCAATCGAGATCTATCTACGGTTTTTAAGCGTAGTAACGCAACGATTTCACCTTTATGGCTCGCTGTAATGATCAGTTCATCCTTTTTGGCTCGACCCGAAGGGTAATGCGCTTTGTACAACCTCTTAATGAGAGGGAGCTTGATAGGATTTAACACTTCTATGATTAATGAGTCAGGTATTGTCACTGCGGTTAAAAGATAACTAATGTAGAATGTCGACAGTTTAAGAGAATCTTATCTGACGTTGCAAACCTACTATGCAAATTAAAACAAATGCAAGCCTTAAGGCTTACCATACTTTTGGGATTGAACAGTCGTGTTCCTATTTAGCGACCATCGAGTCGCTCGAGGAGGTTATCCAACTATTTCAAGACCCGAGATTCACCCATTTACCGAAACTTTTTTTAGGTAAAGGAAGTAATGTTCTTTTCACTGAGCATTTTGACGGGTTAGTGATCGTTAATCGAATCATGGGTAAAAATGTGACGGAAACGGATGACCAATACCTATTGCATATTGCAGGTGGTGAAGACTGGCCTGATTTGGTTTCCTGGTGTGTGAGTCAGGGAATTGGTGGGTTAGAAAACCTAGCCCTGATCCCTGGCTGTGCAGGCTCGGCTCCTATTCAAAACATTGGAGCCTATGGACTAGAGCTAAAAGACATTTGTGACTACGTGGATGTTCTTGATCTAACTACATTTGAAAATAGAAGAATGAGCGCCAGAGACTGTAACTTTGGCTACCGAGACTCCATTTTTAAACACGCTTTGCATGAAAAGTGCTTTATTACAGCACTAGGGCTTAAGTTGGCTAAGCAATGGCAACCGATTAATCAATATGGTCCTTTAAAAGATATTCCGGAAGAACAACTTAGCCCAGCAACAATCTTCGAGCGAGTTTGCCAAGTGCGAACGGAGAAACTGCCGGATCCAGTCAAGGTAGGTAACGCAGGAAGTTTCTTTAAAAACCCAGTGATCACTCAAGATCATTATGATCGGCTCATGAAGCAACATACTAATATCGTGGCCTATCCAACTCCTGGCGGAATGAAAGTCGCGGCTGGTTGGCTGATTGATCAGTGCGGATTAAAGGGGAAGTCTGTGCATGGTGCACAGGTCAACCCCATGCAAGCCTTGGTTTTGACCAACATGAACAACTGCAGTGCCGATGATGTTGTCGCACTTGCTTCCCTAGTGAAGCAGGCAGTGTGGGATAAATACCAAATAGAACTTGAGCATGAAGTTCGATTTCTGAACCGTACCGGGGAAACCAACCTGGCTCAGATCGAGGCGTTAAGATGAGAAAAGATCACTCTACGAAACTTCATATCTTAAAGTCATTAAGTAACGGCGAGTTTCATTCTGGAGAGGCGCTGGGCGAAGCCCTGAATGTATCCAGAGCGGCAATAGCTAAGCATATTAAAGGTCTTAGTGAGTGGGGCATTGATATTTATCGAGTGCAAGGGCGCGGTTACCAGTTGGCATCACCATTGCAGTTGCTAGATGAAGCTCTCCTTACTGCTAGTGCGGAGTCACTTGTTGAGCTTGTTCCTGTGATTAACTCAACCAACCAGTATTTGCTTGATAGAGTTGCAGAGTCAGAAAAGGGCCGTGTTTGTATAGCTGAGTATCAAGCACAAGGACGTGGTCGCCGCGGTAGACAATGGATCTCTCCATTTGGCTCTAACTTATACCTATCCATGTACTGGCGATTAGATGCGGGAATGGCCGCGGCAATGGGCTTAAGCCTTGTTATTGGTATTGCCGCAGTGGAAGCACTAGAAGAAATGGGCATACAAGGCGTTAAACTCAAGTGGCCAAATGACCTGTATTATCAAGATAAAAAACTGGCAGGAATCTTAGTGGAGATGTCAGGGCAGGCCGGTGGTGCTGCTCATCTTGTGATTGGGATGGGGCTCAATATTGGAATGCCTGATGAGCAACCTGAGATTGATCAACCATGGACAACATTGAATCAGGTAAACGAGAGTCTCGTGATCGATAGAAATGTCCTAGCGACGACGCTTATCAAGCATTGGAATTCCGCACTTATCGAGTATGAACTGAAAGGGCTTACCAGCTTTGTCGAACGTTGGAATCGATTAGATAACTTTCTCAATCGTCAAGTCAAGCTGCTCATCGGACCTAGAGAGGTGCACGGCGTCGTACGCGGCATCGATCATCAAGGCGGGATATTACTCGAAACCTCGCAAGGGCCAGAGACTTACATTGGTGGGGAAATCTCGTTGCGTAAAAGCGATTGACGTTCAATTACTTTCGTAAAGACACCTTATCAACCAGGTGGTTGACGCCTTTGTGTAGAATCAAATGGGCTCTTTCTCGGGTGGGAAGAATATTTAGCTCCAAGTTGAGCCCATTAATATCATGCCAAATTTGTTTCGCTTTTTGCTTTGCTTCATCGACTGACAGTTGCGTGTAGTGACTAAAATAAGAACCGGGTTTAGTAAAAGCCCCTTGGCGAAACTTTAAAAATCGTTCCACATACCACTGTTCAATTGTCTCTGTTTCAGCATCGACATAGATCGAAAAATCCAAAAAATCAGAGACAAAGACGCGATGTGGATCATGCGGATAATCCATTCCACTTTGTAGAACGTTTAAACCTTCAATGATAAGAACATCCGGTCTATCAACTTTTCTTAGTTCGTCCGTAATGTCATACGTGATGTGGGAGTAAATAGGTACTTCAAGATCCGGCTTACCCGCTTTAACGTCAGACATAAACTCAACTAAACGTTTGATATCATAGGACTCAGGAAACCCTTTACGATGCATGATACCGCGTTCTTCTAGTACCTTTTTCGGATATAGAAAGCCATCTGTAGTGACCAAGGACACTTTGGGATGATTCTCCCAACGAGAAAGCAATGCGGTCAGAATACGAGCTGTCGTACTTTTGCCTACAGCGACACTGCCGGCGATACCAATCACAAAAGGAGGGGCATGTTCTTCCGTATTCAAGAATTGTTGTAATACAGAGTTGCGGCTTTGACGGGCTTGGACGTACAGATTCAAAAGACGAGACAAAGGAAGGTAGATTTCTACCGCTTCCTCCATGGTTAGGTTTTCATTAATGCCCTGAAGCGCAGTCAAGTCGTCTTCAGAAAGTGTCATCGGTACAGAGTTTCTTAACTCGGCCCAGTTTGCACGGTCAAATGACAAAAATGGACTCATGGGTCTCTTTTATCCTTGGTTTAGTAGAAGCAAGAACATACATCAAGCGAACTTCAAAGCAAACGACAAAGGTCGAAGTTTACTTTAAAAAAGCCAAGTTTGTACGAATTTACAGCAAACGAATCTAAAAAATCGAATTTTATGATTTTTTTTAAAATTACTATTGCAACCTCGAAAATCATTCAATAGAATGCGCACCACTTATGCCGACTTAGCTCAGTAGGTAGAGCAACTGACTTGTAATCAGTAGGTCACCAGTTCGATTCCGGTAGTCGGCACCATTCTTTCCTTTAGTAGTCTGAATGGCTTGAAAATTTGGAGGGGTTCCCGAGTGGCCAAAGGGAGCAGACTGTAAATCTGCCGGCACTGCCTTCGATGGTTCGAATCCGTCCCCCTCCACCATATTCTTTAGGAAATAGCTCTCAGAGTTACGTGTTGCGGGCATCGTATAATGGCTATTACCTCAGCCTTCCAAGCTGATGATGCGGGTTCGATTCCCGCTGCCCGCTCCACTCTAATTTGAGTGCTGATATAGCTCAGGTGGTAGAGCGCATCCTTGGTAAGGATGAGGTCGGCAGTTCGAGTCTGCCTATCAGCACCAGCTCTCAAGTTTATTTCCTTTTGATATTAGATTTACCAATTATCTTTTTTTGGTTGCGTGGTCAATTTGGGCCACCTAAATCCGTACCTAGAGGGACCACTCATGTCTAAAGAAAAATTTGAACGTACGAAACCGCACGTTAACGTTGGTACTATCGGCCACGTTGACCACGGTAAAACAACTCTAACTGCAGCTATCTGTACTACTCTTGCTAAAGTTTACGG
>NZ_JAMZAQ010000011.1:0-30955 GCF_024181795.1 Vibrio sp. Y10_XG_PY6 | reverse complement strand
ACAGATGACTGTTGAGCTAATCGCACCAATCGCAATGGACGAAGGTCTACGTTTCGCGATCCGTGAAGGTGGCCGTACAGTAGGTGCTGGTGTTGTTGCTAAGATCTTCGACTAATTCATAGCGAATTAGCGATGCTTTCGGAAAATCTTGAATTAGATTTGACGAACCAGTAGCAAAAAGGGCATCATTTGATGCCCTTTTTCTGCACTCAACATTATTTTTGCTGTTTTCTTGTTCAGAAGTGGGTTGGGCGCAGAGCAAGATTAAGCAAAGATGCTTAATCTTAAGAAGAGTACGCTGATTTTTTCAGCGATATGGAGTTTGCCCTGCAACAGCGGGGTTGTTGTCGTCTATATTAAGACTTGTAACAGGTTGGTTTTATGAAAGCAAATAATGCTGAAACTCCTGATAGCTCAAACGCAGCAGATACGTTTAAGTGGTTAGCCGCTTTCGTATTGGCAGCTGCCGCTGTTGTGGGTAATTACCTGTATGGTGAAATGTCTGTAGTGGTTCGTGCTGCAGGCGTTGTTGTTCTTATTGCAGCTGCCTTAGGCGTTGCAGCAACAACGACTAAAGGTAAAGCAGCGATCAGTTTTGCAAAAGAATCGCGTATGGAAGTACGTAAAGTTGTTTGGCCTACTCGCCAAGAAACCATGCAAACAACACTGATCGTTTTAGCTGTAAGTATTGTAATGGCTCTAGTGCTATGGGGTATTGACGGAATTATGGTTCGTCTAGTAGCTCTAGCAACTGGGGTATAGAGGGTTTTTATTCATGAGTGAAGCTCCAAAAAAACGCTGGTATGTGGTTCAAGCCTTCTCTGGATTTGAAGGTCGTGTAGCTCAATCTCTGCGCGAGCATATCAAAATGCACGGCATGGAAGAGCTATTCGGTGAAGTACTGGTTCCTACTGAAGAAGTAGTAGAAATGCGCGCGGGTCAGCGTCGCAAATCTGAGCGTAAGTTCTTCCCAGGTTACGTCCTTGTTCAGATGATTATGAACGATGAATCATGGCACCTAGTACGCAGTGTGCCGCGTGTCATGGGCTTCATTGGTGGTACCTCAGACCGTCCGGCACCTATCACGGATAAAGAGGCTGACGCGATTCTTAATCGTCTTGAGAAAGCGAGTGAAGCGCCTCGTCCACGTACAATGTACGAAGCGGGTGAAGTGGTACGTGTTAACGAAGGTCCATTTGCTGACTTCAACGGTACTGTTGAAGAAGTGGATTACGAGAAGAGCCGCCTGAAAGTGTCTGTCTCGATCTTTGGTCGTGCGACACCAGTTGAGCTTGAATTTGGTCAGGTTGAAAAGCTGGACTAAGACTCTTCGTTAAAGAGTATAAAAAATCACCTTTTTAGGGTTGTATAAGGCGCGGATTATGACTATAATTTCGCGCCTTTTTACTTCAAGTGAAGTAAAAAGTTTCTTACACAAACGGGGAGCTGATCCGCGATTAGCGTTTGTACCCAAACTTAGGAATTATCATGGCTAAGAAAGTTGAAGCTTACATCAAGCTACAAGTTGCTGCTGGTATGGCTAACCCTAGTCCACCAGTAGGTCCTGCACTAGGTCAACACGGTGTGAACATCATGGAATTCTGTAAAGCGTTCAACGCAAAAACAGAATCTATTGAGAAAGGTCTACCAACTCCAGTAGTTATCACAGTATACAGCGACCGTTCTTTCACGTTCGTAACTAAGACTCCACCTGCTGCAGTTCTTCTTAAGAAAGCTGCTGGCGTTAAGTCTGGTTCAGGTCGTCCAAACACTGAAAAAGTTGGTACTGTAACTGACGCTCAAATCCAAGAAATCGCAGAAACTAAAGCTGCTGATATGACTGGTGCTGACATCGAAGCGATGAAGCGTTCTATCGCTGGTACTGCTCGTTCAATGGGCCTAGTGGTAGAGGGTTAATAAGATGGCAAAACTAACTAAGCGCATGCGCGTAATCCGCGAAAAAGTTGACGTAACTAAAGAATACGAAATCAACGAAGCTGTTGCTCTTCTTCAAGAACTAGCGACTGCGAAATTCGTTGAGTCTGTAGACGTTGCTGTTAACCTAGGCATTGATGCTCGTAAATCTGACCAGAACGTACGTGGTGCAACTGTACTACCTCACGGTACTGGCCGCGAAATCCGCGTTGCAGTGTTCACTCAAGGTGCTAACGCTGAAGCAGCTAAAGAAGCTGGCGCAGACATCGTAGGTATGGAAGATCTTGCTGAGCAAGTTAAGAAAGGCGAAATGAACTTTGACGTAGTTGTTGCTTCTCCAGATGCAATGCGCGTTGTAGGTCAACTAGGTACTATCCTAGGTCCTCGCGGTCTTATGCCAAACCCTAAAGTTGGTACTGTAACTCCTAACGTTGCTGAAGCAGTTAAAAACGCTAAAGCTGGTCAGGTTCGTTACCGTAACGACAAAAACGGCATCATCCACACTACTATCGGTAAAGCAAACTTCTCTGCTGAGCAGATCAAAGAGAACCTAGAAGCACTTCTAGTTGCTCTGAAGAAAGCTAAGCCATCTTCAGCGAAAGGTACTTTCCTGAAGAAAGTAAGCATCTCTACTACTATGGGTGCTGGTGTTGCTGTTGATCAGGCTAGCCTGAACACTCAAGCATAATTTATTTGCTTAGGCGCAAAATTAGTGTATAATTTTGCGCCTAATATTTGTGGTTGGGGCTGAACTTTGGTTCTTTGAACTGTCTCCTAGTTCGAAATGAATTAAGACCCAGTCTCCGTCCAAGACCGTAGGTGTTTGTGTAAAAGCAAACTTAATTATCCTACGTAGATGGTGCCCGAACTGACAGAAAGCTCTATGTAATATAGTTAACTTTCTTCTGGGGAAGCACCTCAATAGCTCTCACTGTCGTGATGATAGTGAGTGGTGTAACGACAACCAGGAGTAAATCCAAGATGGCTTTAAACCTTCAAGACAAAAAAGCAATTGTTGCTGAAGTCAACGAAGCTGCCAGTGGTGCACTTTCTGCAGTTGTAGCTGATTCTCGTGGCGTTCAAGTTGGCGCGATGACTTCTCTACGTAAACAAGCTCGTGAAGCTGGCGTTTACATGAGAGTTGTTCGTAACACTCTTGCTCGTCGTGCGGTTGAAGGTACTGAGTACGAGTGTCTAACTGACACTTTCACTGGTCCTACACTAATCGCATTCTCTAATGAGCACCCAGGTGCTGCAGCGCGTCTTTTCAAAGACTTCGCTAAAGAGAACAAAGATTTCGAGATCAAAGCTGCTGCTTATGAAGGCGCTTTAACTGACGCTGAAGTACTAGCAACACTACCAACTTACGACGAAGCAATTGCACGCCTAATGATGTGCATGAAAGAAGCTTCGGCTGGCAAGCTGGCGCGTACTATCGCAGCTATCCGCGATCAAAAACAAGAAGCAGCGGCATAAGCCTTGCTTTTTACTGGTTGCTTAATAAACTTATTGTTGACTTAAAAGAGAATTGTTATGTCTATTACTAACGAGCAAATCCTAGACGCAGTTGCAGAAATGTCTGTAATGCAAGTTGTTGAACTAATCGAAGCAATGGAAGAGAAATTCGGTGTTTCTGCTGCTGCTGCTGTTGTAGCTGGCGGCGCTGCTGGCGGCGAAGCTGCTGCTGAGCAAACTGAATTCGACGTAATCCTAGAAGCTGCTGGCGGTAACAAAGTTGCTGTAATCAAAGCAGTACGTGGCGCAACTGGCCTAGGTCTTAAAGAAGCTAAAGCTCTTGTAGACGGCGCTCCAGCACCTCTTAAAGAAGGTGTTGAGAAAGCAGAAGCTGAAGCTCTTAAAGCTCAGCTAGAAGAAGCTGGTGCAACTGTTGCTGTTAAGTAATTATTGCATAGTTTCTTAGCCTAACGGCTAATTGGCTGGTGGTTTTTTAACCACCGGCCTTTTTGCGCTGTAGGGTATAGGCGAATTTTCCCGCTGTTTAAGCGCCTGATATCCATGCAAAAAACATTTCATTCTTACGAAATGAAATGTCACTACAGTAAACAGCTATATTAGTCACTGTCCCTTACCCCCCTTAAGTAACTAGGAGCGGGCGGACAGTTTGGGTCACTTATCAGCGAGCTGAGGAACCCCATGGTTTACTCTTATACCGAGAAAAAGCGCATCCGTAAGGACTTTGGTACTCGTCCACAAGTTTTGGACATTCCATACCTGCTATCGATCCAGCTCGATTCGTTCGACAAATTCATCGAACAGGATCCTGAAGGTCAATACGGTCTTGAAGCCGCTTTCCGTTCTGTA
Source organism: Vibrio sp. Y10_XG_PY6 (assembly GCF_024181795.1). Classification (NCBI taxonomy): domain Bacteria; kingdom Pseudomonadati; phylum Pseudomonadota; class Gammaproteobacteria; order Vibrionales; family Vibrionaceae; genus Vibrio; species Vibrio sp. Y10_XG_PY6. The sequence continues at coordinate 26,698 of NZ_JAMZAQ010000011.1, read as the reverse complement.
TTCCCGATTCAGAGCTACAACGGCAATTCTGAGCTGCAATACGTTAGCTACCGTCTTGGTGAGCCAGTTTTTGACGTTAAAGAATGTCAAATCCGCGGTGTAACTTACTCAAAGCCACTACGTGTAAAACTACGCCTAGTTATCTTTGATAAAGACGCGCCAGCAGGTACTGTAAAAGACATTAAAGAACAAGAAGTCTACATGGGTGAAATTCCACTCATGACAGACAATGGTACCTTCGTAATTAACGGTACCGAGAGGGTTATCGTATCCCAGCTGCACCGAAGCCCAGGCGTGTTCTTCGACAGCGATAAGGGTAAGACCCACTCTTCAGGTAAAGTTTTATACAACGCACGTGTTATTCCTTACCGTGGTTCATGGCTTGATTTCGAGTTTGATCCTAAGGATAACTTGTACGTTCGTATCGACCGCCGTCGTAAGCTACCAGCATCGATCATTCTTCGTGCACTAGGTAAGTCGACAGAAGAAATCCTAGATCTCTTCTTCGAGAAAGTGAACTTCGAAGTGAAAGACCAAACTCTATTGATGGAGTTGGTTCCAGATCGTCTACGTGGTGAAACTGCGTCATTCGACATCGAAGCGAATGGTAAAGTTTACGTTGAGCAAGGTCGTCGCGTAACAGCTCGTCATATCCGCCAACTAGAAAAAGATGGTGTTGATCACATCGAAGTACCAGTTGAGTACATCGTAGGTAAAGTTGCATCAAAAGATTACATCAATGAAGCAACTGGCGAGATCATTGTTAACGCTAACCAGGAAATCAGCCTGGAAGCACTAGCGAACCTATCTCAGGCTGGCCACAAAGCGCTAGAAGTTCTATTTACGAACGATCTAGACCACGGTCCATTCATGTCAGAAACACTACGTATCGACAGCACGGTTGATCGTATTTCTGCATTGGTAGAAATCTACCGCATGATGCGCCCTGGTGAGCCGCCAACAAAAGAAGCTGCAGAAGCTCTATTCGAAAGCCTATTCTTCTCTGAAGAGCGTTACGATCTATCGACTGTTGGTCGTATGAAGTTCAACAGCTCTATCGGCCGTGAAGATGCTCAAGAGCAAGGCACACTAGATGAAACTGATATCATCGAAGTGATGAAGAAGCTGATCGCGATCCGTAACGGTAAGGGCGAAGTGGACGATATCGACCACCTAGGCAACCGTCGTATCCGTTCTGTAGGCGAAATGGCTGAGAACCAGTTCCGTGTAGGTCTAGTACGTGTTGAGCGTGCAGTTAAAGAGCGTCTAAGCCTAGGCGATCTTGACGCAATCATGCCTCAAGACTTGATCAACGCGAAGCCAATTTCTGCGGCAGTTAAAGAATTCTTTGGCTCTTCACAGCTTTCACAGTTCATGGACCAAAACAACCCGCTATCAGAAGTAACGCACAAGCGTCGTATTTCTGCATTGGGTCCTGGCGGTCTAACTCGTGAACGTGCTGGCTTCGAAGTACGTGACGTACACGTAACGCACTACGGTCGTCTATGTCCTATCGAAACGCCTGAAGGTCCAAACATCGGTCTGATCAACTCTCTATCTGCGTTTGCGCGTTGTAACGAGTACGGTTTCCTAGAGACACCATACCGTCGCGTTGTAGATGGCGTAGTAACAGACGAAGTAGATTACCTGTCTGCAATCGAAGAAGGCCAATTCGTTATCGCTCAGGCGAACGCTAAGCTAAACGAAGATGGTACTTTTGCAGATGAGCTGATCACAGCTCGTCAGAAAGGTGAATCTGGTCTACACCCTCGTGAGCACGCTCAGTACATGGACGTTGCGACAAACCAGGTTGTATCTATCGCTGCATCGCTTATCCCGTTCCTAGAACACGATGATGCGAACCGTGCATTGATGGGTGCGAACATGCAACGTCAGGCAGTTCCAACACTGAAAGCTGACAAACCGCTTGTTGGTACTGGTATTGAACGTAACGTAGCCGTTGACTCAGGTGTAACTGCAGTTGCTAAACGTGGTGGTGTAATCCAGTCAGTAGATGCTTCTCGTATCGTTGTTAAAGTTAACGAAGAAGAGCTAGTACCAGGTGAAGCTGGTATCGACATCTACAACCTGACTAAATACACACGTTCTAACCAGAACACATGTATTAACCAGCGCCCATGTGTGATGCCAGGTGAGCCTGTATCACGCGGTGATGTGCTTGCTGATGGTCCTTCAACAGACCTTGGTGAACTTGCGCTTGGTCAAAACATGCGTATCGCGTTCATGCCTTGGAACGGTTACAACTTCGAAGACTCGATCTTAGTATCTGAGCGCGTAGTTCAAGAAGACCGCTTCACGACAATCCACATTCAAGAACTTACTTGTGTGGCGCGTGATACTAAGCTTGGTTCTGAAGAGATCACAGCTGATATTCCAAACGTAGGTGAATCTGCTCTGTCTAAACTAGACGAGTCAGGTATCGTTTACATCGGTGCTGAAGTTAAGGGTGGCGACATCCTAGTTGGTAAAGTAACACCTAAAGGTGAAACTCAGCTAACGCCTGAAGAGAAGCTACTACGTGCTATCTTCGGTGAAAAAGCATCTGATGTTAAAGATACTTCACTACGTGTACCTAACTCTGTATCAGGTACGATCATCGACGTTCAAGTCTTCACTCGCGATGGCGTAGAGAAAGACAAGCGTGCGCTTGAAATCGAACAGATGCAGCTTAAAGAAGCGAAGAAAGACCTAACTGAAGAATTCCAGATTCTTGAGGGTGGCCTTCTAAACCGTGTTAAAGCTGTATTGATTGAAGGCGGTTACTCTGAAGCGAAACTAGACACGACTGATCGTAAGAAGTGGCTAGAGCTAACGCTAGAAGATGACGCACTACAAACTCAGCTTGAGCAACTTGCTGAGCAGTGGGACGAGCTAAAAGCTGACTTCGATAAGAAGTTCGAAACTAAACGTCGTAAGATCACTCAAGGTGATGATTTAGCACCCGGCGTACTGAAGATCGTTAAGGTTTACCTAGCGGTTAAACGTCGCATTCAGCCTGGTGATAAGATGGCGGGTCGTCACGGTAACAAGGGTGTAATCTCTAAGATCAACCCTGTTGAAGACATGCCATACGATGAAAAAGGTCAGCCTGTAGACATCGTACTTAACCCACTGGGTGTACCTTCGCGTATGAACATCGGTCAGATCCTAGAAGTACACTTAGGTCTGGCAGCGAAAGGTATCGGTGACAAGATCAACCAGATGGTTAAAGAGCAGCAAGAACTAGCGAAATTCCGTGAGTTCCTACAAAAAGTTTACGACCTAGGCGACACTCGCCAGAAAGTAGACATTGCTTCTCTATCTGATGATGAAGTACGTACTCTGATCAAGAACTTGCGTGGCGGTCTACCAATCGCGACTCCTGTATTTGATGGTGCTCCAGAAGAGTCAATCAAAGCACTTCTTGAGCTAGCAGATCTACCAACATCAGGTCAGCTAACGCTATTTGATGGTCGCACAGGTGATGCGTTTGAGCGTCCTGTAACTGTTGGTTACATGTACATGCTGAAACTGAACCACCTTGTTGATGACAAGATGCACGCTCGTTCAACTGGTTCGTACAGCCTAGTAACTCAGCAGCCACTAGGTGGTAAAGCTCAGTTCGGTGGTCAGCGTTTCGGTGAGATGGAAGTATGGGCACTAGAAGCATACGGTGCTGCTTACACGCTACAAGAAATGCTAACGGTTAAGTCGGATGACGTTAACGGCCGTACTAAGATGTACAAGAACATCGTAGACGGTAACCACAGCATGGAACCTGGCATGCCAGAATCGTTCAACGTACTGTTGAAAGAGATCCGCTCGCTAGGTATCAACATCGAGCTAGAAGACGAAGAGTAATCCTTTCTCTCTTGATGAAAGTCGAGAGAATCAAAGCGATTATTTGGAAGAAGGTGCTCACTTTAGCGAGTGAGCTCCTTTTAACTCCTTACAGGAGCTGATTGTGAAAGACTTATTAAACTTTCTAAAAGCACAGCATAAGACCGAAGAATTTGATGCAATCAAAATCGGTCTATCTTCACCAGACATGATCCGTTCATGGTCTTTTGGTGAAGTTAAAAAACCTGAAACGATCAACTATCGTACGTTCAAACCTGAACGCGATGGTCTGTTCTGTGCGCGTATCTTTGGTCCAGTTAAAGACTACGAATGTCTTTGTGGTAAGTACAAGCGCCTGAAGCACCGTGGTGTTATCTGTGAGAAGTGTGGTGTAGAAGTTACACAAACTAAAGTTCGTCGTGACCGTATGGGCCACATTGAACTGGCTTCACCAGTAGCTCACATCTGGTTCCTAAAATCGCTACCGTCTCGTATCGGTCTACTGATGGATATCCCTCTACGTGATATCGAACGTGTTCTTTACTTCGAAATGTACGTAGTAACAGAACCAGGTATGACTGATCTAGAAAAAGGTCAGATGCTTACGGAAGAAGAGTATCTAGATCGTCTAGAAGAGTGGGGCGACGAGTTCACTGCTAAGATGGGTGCGGAAGCTATCAAGGACCTACTAGGTTCTATGGATATGCACGCTGAAGCAGAACAAATGCGTGAAGAGTTAGAGACAACAAACTCTGAAACTAAGCGTAAGAAAGTAACTAAGCGTCTTAAGCTGGTAGAAGCGTTCATCGCATCGGGTAACAACCCAGAGTGGATGATCCTAACAGTACTTCCAGTACTTCCGCCAGATCTACGTCCTCTAGTACCTCTAGATGGCGGTCGCTTTGCGACTTCTGATCTTAACGATCTATACCGTCGTGTGATCAACCGTAACAACCGTTTGAAGCGTCTTCTAGAGCTAGCTGCTCCGGACATCATCGTACGTAACGAAAAACGTATGCTGCAAGAGTCTGTTGATGCGCTACTAGATAACGGTCGTCGTGGTCGTGCGATCACAGGTTCTAACAAGCGTCCTCTGAAATCTCTTGCTGATATGATCAAGGGTAAACAAGGTCGTTTCCGTCAGAACCTTCTAGGTAAACGTGTAGACTACTCTGGCCGTTCTGTAATCACAGTAGGTCCATACCTTCGTCTACACCAGTGTGGTCTTCCTAAGAAGATGGCACTTGAGCTATTCAAACCATTCATCTACAGCAAGCTAGAGACTCGTGGTCTTGCGACTACAATCAAAGCTGCTAAGAAGATGGTAGAGCGTGAAGAAGCGGTCGTTTGGGATATCCTAGACGAAGTAATCCGTGAACACCCAGTACTATTGAACCGTGCACCGACACTTCACCGTCTCGGTATCCAGGCGTTCGAACCAGTACTAATCGAAGGTAAAGCGATTCAGCTACACCCACTTGTATGTGCGGCGTACAACGCGGACTTCGATGGTGACCAAATGGCGGTTCACGTACCTCTAACTCTAGAGGCACAGCTTGAAGCTCGTACTCTGATGATGTCGACAAACAACATTCTGTCGCCAGCGTCAGGTGATCCGATCATCGTACCTTCTCAGGACGTTGTATTGGGTCTGTACTACATGACTCGTGAAAAGATCAACGTGAAAGGTGAAGGCATGTACCTTTCTGGCCCAGAAGAGGCTGAGAAAGCATACCGCACTAAACAAGCTGAGCTTCACGCACGCGTTAAAGTACGTATTACAGAAACTGTTGTAGACGAAGATGGCAACAGCACTACAGAAACCAAGATGGTAGACACCACTGTTGGTCGTGCAATGCTATGGCAAATCGTGCCAGCTGGTCTACCGTACAGCATCGTTAACCAAAAGCTAGGTAAGAAGCAAATCTCTAACCTACTTAACGAGGCGTACCGTAAACTAGGTCTGAAAGACACAGTAATCTTCGCTGACCAAATCATGTACACAGGTTTCGCATACGCGGCACTTTCTGGTGTATCTGTTGGTATCGACGATATGGTTGTACCAGCAGCTAAGTACACTGAAATCGCAGAAGCGGAAGAAGAAGTACGTGAAATCCAGGAACAGTACCAATCAGGTCTTGTTACTGCGGGCGAACGCTACAACAAAGTTATCGATATCTGGGCATCGACCAACGACCGTGTTGCGAAAGCAATGATGGAAAACCTTTCATCTGAAACGGTAGTTAACCGTGACGGTGAAGAGGAACAGCAAGAGTCATTCAACAGCATCTACATGATGGCGGACTCGGGCGCTCGTGGTTCTGCAGCACAGATTCGTCAGCTTGCGGGTATGCGTGGTCTGATGGCGCGTCCAGATGGTTCAATCATCGAAACACCGATCACAGCGAACTTTAAAGAAGGTCTGAACGTACTTCAGTACTTTATCTCAACGCACGGTGCTCGTAAGGGTCTTGCGGATACGGCACTGAAAACAGCGAACTCGGGTTACCTAACTCGTCGTCTAGTAGACGTTGCTCAAGACGTTGTTGTAACTGAACATGACTGTGGCACTCACGAAGGTGTCGACATGATGCCTCACATCGAGGGTGGTGATGTTAAAGTTGCACTTTCTGAGCTTGCTCTTGGTCGTGTTGTTGCTGAAGACGTACTAAAACCTGGCACTGAAGACGTTCTTATTCCACGTAACACCCTGATCGATGAGAAGTGGTGTCAAATCATGGAAGAGAACTCAGTAGACAGCATGAAAGTGCGCTCTGTAGTAACGTGTGATTCTGACTTCGGTTGTTGTGCACAATGTTACGGTCGTGACCTAGCACGTGGTCACCTAGTGAACCAAGGTGAAGCAGTGGGTGTTATTGCTGCTCAGTCTATCGGTGAGCCAGGTACACAGCTAACGATGCGTACGTTCCACATCGGTGGTGCGGCATCGACAGCTGCGGCAGAGAACAGTGTTCAAGTTAAGAACAACGGTTCTATCAAGCTACACAACGCTAAATCTGTATTGGCTGATGACGGTAAGATCGTTATCACTTCTCGTGCGACAGAGTTAACTATCGTTGATGAGTTTGGTCGTACTAAAGAGAAGCACAAACTGCCTTACGGTACGCTACTAAGCAAAGGCGATGGTGATACAGTTCAAGCTGGCGAAACAGTTGCAAACTGGGAAGCGCACACACTACCTATCATTACTGAGGTAGCAGGTCGCATCCAGTTCGTAGATATGATCGACGGCGTAACAGTATCTCGTCAAACGGATGACCTAACTGGTCTATCTTCAAGCGAAGTAACTGACCCAGCAGCTCGCCCTTCAGCAGGTAAAGATATGCGTCCAGCTATCAAACTTGTTGACGAGCAAGGTAACGATGTAATGATCCCTGGTACTGATATGCCAGCTCACTACTTCCTACCTGGTAAAGCGATTGTGAACATCGAAGATGGCGCAGCAGTAGGTGTTGGTGCAACACTAGCACGTATTCCTCAGAAGTCTGGCGGTAACAAAGATATCACCGGTGGTCTTCCACGAGTTGCTGACCTATTTGAAGCACGTAAGCCGAAAGAGCCTGCAATCCTTGCTGAGCACACAGGTACTGTGAGCTTTGGTAAAGAGACGAAAGGTAAACGTCGCCTAGTGATCACACGTGAAAGCGGTGAAGCTTACGAAGAGATGATTCCTAAGCATCGTCAGTTGAACGTATTCGAAGGTGAAAAAGTTGAACGTGGTGATGTGATCGCAGATGGTCCAGAGTCTCCACATGACATCCTACGTCTACGTGGCGTACACGCGGTGACGCAGTACATTGCTAACGAAGTACAGGAAGTTTACCGTCTACAAGGCGTTAAGATTAACGATAAGCACATTGAAACTATCGTTCGTCAGATGCTACGTAAGTGTACTATTACTCACTCTGGTGACTCTGAGTTCCTACCTGGTGAACAGATTGAGTACTCACAAGTTAAGATTGCTAACCGTAACCTAGAAGCTGAAGGCAAAGAGCCTGCACGTTTCGAACGTGAACTACTAGGTATTACTAAAGCATCTCTAGCGACTGAGTCGTTCATCTCTGCGGCATCGTTCCAGGAGACAACTCGCGTACTAACAGAAGCTGCGGTTTCTGGTAAGCGTGATGACCTACGTGGTCTGAAAGAGAACGTAATTGTTGGTCGTCTGATCCCAGCTGGTACTGGTTTCGCATACCACCAAGAGCGTCAAGCTAAACGTTCTGAAGCGCAAGATGGTCCTTCTGCTGAGCAAGCAACGGATAACCTAGCGGCACTTCTAAACGCTGGTTTCTCTTCTGAAGAGTAAGTCATATAACGAGTAATCGTTAAAAGCTCAAGAAAAAGGCACCTTCGGGTGCCTTTTTAGTTTTTTATACTACTTTGTTCTTCCGGTGGGATTTTCGATAAAGCTAGAAACAAAAAAGACCGACGATGATCGTCAGTCTTTTCTCTCACTCTATTTCTAAATGTTTGCAAATACTAAGCCCCAGGTGGCATAGACAGGCTTTCTGCGATTTGCTGTATCAGATAGTCCTCGACTTCAAAGCGAGTCTCAAGAATTTCCCCAATGAGACACATATCAGAATCGAAATCATTTAATTCATCATCTTCAGTCACTTCTGAGTACTTATCGTTAAAGTTCAATAATGGTTCAGTCGTTAGAACAATTTGACCATAGGTTTGATTGATCTCATTAGTCACGACAAAGCCGGTTGCTTTCCAACGGTCCATAACCATGTCATAAATTTTAAAGTGGCCTTCGGAGATGTAATCAACGAGGTGCTGACAGAAATCCTGCAGTTCGGAAGGAGATGGGAGTTCAATAACATTGGTTTTCGAACAAGGTTGCAGCGCTGCAAGCTTACAATATTCAACAATCAGGGATTGTCGTGTCTCTAACCAGTGATCAATGACATCACTTGAGCCACCCCACTGGTCTTGTGTTTGTTTGAATTTTTTTAGCATGACCATGCCCTCATGATCTGATCGCCTGTTGGCGAACGTATCCTTTGCAAAGCAAAGTTAGTAAAGTTATTACAAACTCTTGTCCTTACTAGAATTTAGAGTGCGAATTTACTTAACGACAAACTCTAGTATGAAATTAGATTGCCAGTAAAATGAACGAACTTCAAGCAAAGGGATGGTGTAATGTTAAGAAAAGGTGATGTTAACCGCGCGATAAATGCGTACTGGTGTGTTGTTGCAGGAAGTGAAATTTGGCTGGTGGATGGTGCTGTGCCTTTCGGGTCTGCAGAGCAGTTATCACTGCCTGAAGTGAGTGCAAGACCCATTGGTGAGTATTCAGGTTCGCCCGTCATGTGGCTTAATTTGTCTGATCTGGAGCATGATCTACCATTAGTCTCACTACGCGACTGCCTGCATTTTCCTGAGCCATTATTTATGTTGTTAAGTAAAGCGGTCCAGTATGGGCACATGACGCAAAGTCTGCGTTTTTGCCCACAGTGCGGTGGAAGAAACTTTCTTAATAATAACCAGTTAGCTATGCAGTGTGGCGAATGCCGTACTCTCCATTATCCTCGAATATTTCCATGTATTATCGTTGCTGTGCGTAAAGAGAATCAGATCTTATTGGCTCAACATCCAAGGCATCGAAATGGTATGTATACCGTCATTGCCGGTTTTCTAGAAGTTGGTGAGACATTAGAAGAGTGTGTGGCTCGAGAAATTCATGAAGAAACAGGAATTCTCGTTAAAAATATTCGTTACTTTGGCAGCCAGCCTTGGGCTTTCCCATCGAGTATGATGATGGGGTTTTTAGCTGACTATGAATCGGGAGAGTTAAGTCCAGACTACACTGAGCTGTCTGATGCACAATGGTTTGGTATTGACGAGATGCCGCCTGTTGCGCCTAAAGGAACGATTGCAAGAGCGCTTATCGAACAAACGCTACAAGATATTGATTCTAATTATCTGATAAATAGATAAAAAAAACCCTCCGAGAGGGAGGGGGTAAGTAAGATGTCGTTATGAGATGCTGAGTACGGGTACTCAGTTTATAATTGTAGTTTTCGCTAGCGAACAAATTTTTAACACTGATACCTATTGGGTGCAAATTAAGCATTGATTTAAAAGTTAATAACTTGATCCAGGTTGCAAAGCACACAGCTATTGGACTTAAATCAGTGATAGAATACCCCCTTTCAAAGAAAGCCTAACAGTTGGAATTACGGAATGACTGAATTAAAAAATGATCGTTATCTGCGTGCGCTTTTAAAAGAGCCGGTAGATTACACGCCAGTATGGATGATGCGCCAGGCAGGTCGTTACCTACCAGAATACAAAGCGACTCGTGCAGAAGCGGGTGATTTCATGTCTTTGTGTCGAAATGCAGAATTAGCATCCGAAGTGACACTTCAACCATTACGCCGTTTTCCTCTTGATGCCGCGATCTTATTCTCGGATATCTTAACGATTCCAGATGCAATGGGGCTTGGTTTACGTTTCGCTGCGGGTGAAGGACCTGTTTTTGATAACCCAATTACATGTAAAGCCGACGTGGAAAAAATTGGTTTGCCAGATCCTGAAGGTGAACTGCAATACGTAATGAACGCAGTACGCCAGATCCGTAAAGACCTGAAGGGTGAAGTGCCGCTGATTGGTTTTTCTGGTAGCCCTTGGACTCTTGCGACGTACATGATCGAAGGTGGTAGCTCTAAAGCGTTTACCAAGATCAAGAAGATGATGTACGCGGAACCACAAACTCTGCACCTACTTCTAGATAAGCTGGCAGATAGCGTTATCGAGTACTTAAACGCGCAAATTAAAGCGGGTGCGCAATCGGTAATGGTATTTGACACATGGGGTGGCGTACTAACGCCTCGTGATTACAATCTGTTCTCACTGCAATACATGCACAAGATCGTTGATGGTCTGATTCGTGAAAACGATGGTCGTCGCGTGCCAGTCACACTGTTTACTAAGAATGGCGGTATGTGGCTTGAGCAAATCGCAGCAACGGGCTGTGATGCTGTTGGTCTAGACTGGACAATCAACATTGCAGACGCGAAAGCACGTATTGGTGATAAGGTGGCGCTGCAAGGTAACATGGACCCATCAATGCTTTACGCTTCGCCAGAGCGCATCCGTGAAGAAGTAGCGGATATCCTAGAAGGATTTGGTGATACGGGGACTGGTCATGTGTTCAACCTAGGTCACGGTATCCACTTGGATGTGCCGCCAGAAAACGCAGGCGTGTTTGTGGATGCGGTACACGAGTTATCTAAGCCATACCATAAGTAAGTTAGATTTTTTGAAATCAAATGCCGGCATTCAGTGCCGGTATTTTTTTACCTAAAATTCAGTTTTTCTATCTGAGACTCAAGGCTGTACAGCTCTAGTAGTATTTGGCCTACTATGATCTAATTGCTATTTAGTCTGTACGCTTATTTTTTAATTTTATTATAAACAATAGCTTAGCGGTTTGTGTTTGTGTGCTCATTTTCTTGTACAGATAAAAAAGCAATTAGATCATGGGTGACCTAAAGCATCGAGTGAACGCGTTTTTTAAGGTATGGCACGACTTCAGATTCAAACCAAGGATTCTTCTTTAACCACAATGTATTGCGTGGAGATGGGTGAGGGAGCGGGATAAAGTCCGGCTCCCAATCTTGCCATTGCTGAACGGTTTGCGTGAGCGTTTTGGGCTTATTGGTCAGGTAGTACTGTTGTGAATACTGACCAATCAGTAGAGTCAGCTCTATATTGGGCAGCTGCTCAAGAATCTTTTTATGCCAAGTGGGCGCACATTCTTTGCGAGGCGGTAAATCACCAGAGTTCCCTTTGCCTGGGTAACAGAATCCCATTGGGACAATGGCAATTTTATTTGGGTCGTAGAAAACGTCTTTGTCGATATCGAGCCATTGGCGTAATCGATCACCACTTGGGTCATTCCAAGGTATCGAGGTTTTGTGTACACGTGTGCCAGGGGCCTGACCGATGATTAGGATGCGTGCCCCTTTTGCTGCTTGTACGACAGGGTTTGCGCCCAAAGGTAAATTATCCGCGCAGATCTGGCAGGCCCTCACTTGCTGCAATATCTCGTCTAACGACATTCTTAGTAACCCTTTTCGAAATCCACTTGATAATTTAATGAAAACCCATCGCGCCAGCGTAGATAGTTGTCAGCAAAAATCTCGATGACTTGCTCGGGAAAACTCAGTGCAGCAATGTGTGGAGTGATGGTGACTTGCGGTAGCTTCCAGAACGGATGCTCTACCGATAACGGTTCTTGCTCAAATACATCTAAGAAGGCGTGTTCTACCCAACGGTTTTTCAGAGCGAAGAGCAACCCAGCCTCATCCAGTACGTCGCCACGACCCACGTTGAATAATAACGCCTTGTTTAGATGGCTGAGTGTTTGACGATTGAGTAACTGTCGCGTCTCTGGTGTACTTGGTAGGGTATTCACAACAATGTCGGCTTGTTCAAATGCCTTACTTAGTTCACTGATATGAAAGGTCTGATGAAACTCACCACCTGAGGTCGGAATACCTGTGCGGTTCATACCGATAGTTTTTATCCCCATTGCTTTAGCGGCATTGCCCAAATAACACCCAATGCTACCAGTACCGAGAATCACCATGGTTTTACTTTGTAATGATGTATAGAGGTGAGGCTGCCATTGTTTGTTTTGTTGCTGCTGGTGGTATCGGGCAAAGTGGCGGTAATGGGCAATACTGTAACCCAGCACATATTCGGCAATCAGTGGACCAAAGATGCCTCGAACGTTAGTTAGAGTATAGTCCTGACGAAGGCTAGGGGATGTTAAGGCGTTGACACCAGCAAACGTGGATTGCACCCATTCAAGCTGTGAAAATTCGTCTAAGCTTTGTGATAGTAAGGGCGGGTCCGCTAGTACGATCTGAGCGGCTTCTGGTTCGTCGGTGAGGCAAAGATCGGGCAGATTTTTCTCTGCCAGTAACGTTTTGTAGGTGTCGCGATGCTCTGAGAGCAGGAAAATCTGATTTGAATGCGGCATTAACTTTTTTCCCTGTGATGAATCAAGTACACTTTCGCTGTTTTTTTCTTCAATGATTGAGTGACTATGCTTAAGAATCCTCTTCAGGTTCGTTTAGAAAAACTAGAACCTTGGCAACAAATTACCTTTATGGCGTGTCTGTGTGAACGCATGTATCCAAACTATGCGATGTTTTGTGAGAATACAGAATTTGCTGACCCGCGTGCGTACCGAGCGATTCTTGATAGTGTATGGGAAATTTTGACAGTTAAGAACGCGAAAATTAACTTCGAACGTCAATTAGAGAAGTTAGAAGAGTTGTTCCCAAGTGCGGATGAGTTCGATTTTTACGGGGTTTACCCAGCGATGGACGCGTGTCAGGGTTTGTCTACGTTACTGCATGGCCTATTGGATCGCGACTACCTTTTCGATTCAATGCTTAAAGTGAGCCAACAGTCGGTACAAACCGTTGCTGATCTAGAGCAAGCGCAAGGTGAAGAGCCAATCACCAACGACAATCAGAAAGAAAATGAAGCCGTATGTGAAGAATGGGACGTGCAGTGGGCTATTTTCCGTCCACTACGTGAAGCGGTAGAGCGTGACATCAGCTTGATTAAAGATTTACGTGAAGAGTTACGTGAAGAAGGCGTGAGCAACATCGGCATCGCACTTTAATCGTTGAGTAGATAGAAAAAGGCATCCCAAATGGATGCCTTTTTGTTTGCGGCGTTTGAGCGGTTATGCCCAATGCTGATTACGATTCTTTAGAGTCTGGTTTTGTCGCTTCTTGAGTTTCTGGCTCCTTGTGATGCTTCTCCAGTTCTTCCTCTTCTTCATCGTCATCGCGGCTTTCGATTACGCCGTGCATCTCTTTCCAACTTTCCCAACGTTGGTAAGCCAGCTCTTGCATGTCGGTACTTTTATCCGCTTCATCGATGATTTCTTCACCCACGAGGTGTTCAAAAATATCCTCCAACGTCACCAAGCCTTGCACAGTACCGTATTCGTCAACGACAAGGGCTAGCTGTAGGCGATGAGTCATCATTTGGTCAAACACTTTCGGTAAAGTCGTGTTGTTTAGCACCACTTGAATCGGGCGCATGATTGCTCCCAGTTGTTTCTGTCCACAACCTGATTGTTGGAGTTTGAACAACTCAAGGCGGTGCACAAAACCAATGATGTTGTCTTTCTGCTCGCTATAAACCAATGGGCGTGAGAAAGGCGTATCCTTGTGTTTTTCTAGGAACTCATTGATGGTCATCGTGGCATCGATACGGAATACCACAGGACGTGGCGTCATAACCTGCGTTACGGGTACATCTTGGATGCCAAGCAAGTTGCTTAAGATTTTTGATTCACCCTCGGCAAATTCACCGCTTTCACGTGCCAAAATCGCCATTGCAGACAGTTCATCACGCATTTTCGGAGCTTCGTGGTTACGAGCAAGACGCTTGGTGATTTGCTCTGAAAACCATACGAATGGCGTTAGCGCCCATACCATCCAACGTAATGCGACTGCCGCGGTTGGCGCCAATTGGCGCCAGTAAGTTGCGCCAATTGTTTTCGGTACGATTTCTGAAAGCACCAAGATCGCCAGTGTGAGCACTGCCGAAAAGATACCTAACGCTTCGCTACCAAATACAACCGCAGCTTGTGCACCAGCAGTGGCCGCGCCGATGGTATGAGCGATGGTGTTTAGAGTCAGAATGGATGCCAATGGTCGGTCGATATCTGATTTTAGCTTAGCCAGTTGCCCAGCTGCGGGATGCCCCTGTTGATTGAGCTGCGCAATGTAGCTCGGACTGATACTCAGCAGTACCGCCTCCAGCACCGAACAGATAAACGAAATGCCGATTGCAATAGAGATATAAATGGATAACAGCAGCATAGTTGCCCTTGAATGTAGTTTGATAATGGTTATTTGCAGCTATTATAACCGCAAAAGTGCCTTATAAATTGGTCCAAATACCTTGGAAAGCAAGGGTTTTCAGGGGGTATGTGGTAACAAATTGTGAGTTATTACTCATATTATGGCTAAAAGTACGTCAGAAAATCGAAAGATCGCTTACAAACCTTTGCCAGATGGGGCATTTATGTTTTAGAGTGAGACGAATTCGATAACCTATGAGAAGGGAAACCTAATGAACAAGACCCAATTAATCGACTTTATCGCAGAGAAAGCAGACCTATCAAAAGCACAAGCAAAAGCTGCTCTTGAAGCGACTCTTGATGGTGTAACTGGTGCACTTAAAGAGGGTGACCAAGTTCAACTAATTGGTTTTGGTACATTCAAAGTAAACCACCGCGCTGCACGTACTGGTCGTAACCCTAAGACTGGTGACGAGATTCAAATCGCAGCAGCTAACGTACCTGCATTCGTAGCAGGTAAAGCGCTGAAAGAATCAGTAAACTAAGTTAGAATGCACCGAGGTATCCTGCCTCGGTGCAACTTCATGAAAAAACATCTACTCGCTTCACTTCTCTTATCTAGCTTTACCCTTTTTGGCTGTTCGTCGGTTGAAACTCCTAATTTAGAACAATTCACTCACTTCTCTGGCGGCAAAGTTGCTGGAGACGCAAGTAGCTTGTACTGGATGACCGAGAAACTCACTCGCGTGAGTACGGCTGCTGATTACGTAACGATGGGGGATAATGGCTGGTTTCAAAGTGACTACCGTTGGGATGAAGGTGAGCTTCGAGAGTTGATTCGAAAAGGTGAGCAAGTTGATACCAAGCAAGAGTTGGTGCCTTTTCAAATCCACATCCGTTTTAATAAAGATGGCGAAGCGGTTTACCAACAATATCGCGTTAATCGTAAAGTCTTACCACTTCAGCATGAACAATTAGAACGTTACAAGACAGAAGCGAATGATGTAGTGGCGTCGGTTAAGGCGCAGTCTCGTAACAGTCAGAGCCTCATTCAAGGTTATTGGAATGGCCAATCGTTTGAAACCTGCAAAGGTAAAGCGTTCTCGACACTCGAGTTTAATCAGACGTTGCCAAAATTTATTATCGAGCGTCTTTCATCTGTAGACAGTTACGTGGCTTTTGTCGGCAAGCAGTCACGAAATAAAGCAATGGTTGATGAACTGTTGATGCTCAATGATGATGACTTTGATTGTGTACCACGACCAGCATTACTCGCTGAGTAAGCTTGGTGAGACTTACTTGCTGACAGAGTAATAAAAAAGGCGCTGAATGCGCCTTTTGTTTTTAGCCAACTTAAGTTGTTTTTATTTTTCTTGCTCACGTGCAATCGCACGGTAGCCGATGTCACTGCGATGGAACATGCCGTCCCAACTGATCTGTTTTGCAAGCTCGTAAGCGCGTTGCTGCGCTTCTGATACGCTGTTGCCCAACGCAGTTGCACACAATACGCGACCACCATTTGTTACGATGTTGCCATCTTTATTGTCTGTACCCGCGTGGAAGACTTTCTCGCCTTCAATTTCAACTTGTGGCAGACCAGAGATCACATCGCCTTTGTTGTACGCTGCTGGGTAACCACCGGCTGCGAGTACGATACCAATCGACGCACGTGGATCCCATTTTGATTCAACTTGATCCAGTTTTTGGTCAATCGCAGCCAAGCAAAGATCAACCAGATCCGATTCCATACGCATCATGATTGGTTGTGTCTCTGGATCACCGAAGCGGCAGTTGTACTCGATCACTTTAGGCGTACCATCTTTGTCGATCATCAGACCCGCGTATAGGAAACCTGTGTATGGGTTACCTTCAGACGCCATGCCACGTACCGTTGGGTAAATGACTTCTTCCATGATGCGGTTGTGAATTTCTGGTGTTACCACAGGAGCTGGCGAGTACGCGCCCATGCCACCAGTGTTAGGACCTGTATCTTTGTCACCTACGCGTTTGTGATCTTGGCTGGTGGCCATTGGCAGAACGTTCTCACCATCCACCATCACGATGAAGCTTGCTTCTTCGCCATCTAGGAACTCTTCGATAACCACGCGGCTGCCTGCGTCACCAAATGCGTTGCCTGCTAGCATGTCTTTGATTGCGTCTTCGGCTTCTTCTAGCGTCATTGCCACAATCACGCCTTTACCAGCCGCAAGGCCGTCGGCTTTCACCACAATCGGCGCACCTTGCTCACGCACGTAAGCAAGCGCTGGTTCAATTTCTGTGAAGTTTGCGTATGCACCGGTTGGGATTTGGTGACGAGCAAGGAAGTCTTTAGTAAACGCTTTGGAGCCT
Source organism: Vibrio sp. Y10_XG_PY6 (assembly GCF_024181795.1). Classification (NCBI taxonomy): domain Bacteria; kingdom Pseudomonadati; phylum Pseudomonadota; class Gammaproteobacteria; order Vibrionales; family Vibrionaceae; genus Vibrio; species Vibrio sp. Y10_XG_PY6. The sequence continues at coordinate 9,642 of NZ_JAMZAQ010000011.1, read as the reverse complement.
TCAAGCTGCGCTGCGGCTTGGGTAGGGCCAAAGATTGGTAAGCCCGCTTCGCGGAACGCATCAACCACACCAATAACCAATGGTGCTTCTGGGCCAACGATAGTCAGTTCAATCGCCTTTTCTTTGGCGAAAGCAACAAGGCCAGCGATGTCTTCTACATCGATGTTTACGTTCTCTAGTTTTGGCTCTAGTGCCGTACCTGCGTTGCCTGGAGCAATGAAAATAGTCTCAACATTTGGGTTTTGCGCTGCTTTCCAGCCTAGCGCATGTTCACGACCGCCTGAACCAATGATTAAAACTCGCATATGAAAATCCTTAATCTTATAAATACTGTTTACTCAAAGTATTTGATGATGTGGCTAGGCAACAATTGAGCCCATCCCGGAAACATAGCCAGCTACGTAACCGGGGTGGCCGAAAGCAGTTAACAATGCCACAGTGCCAAATACGATGAGGAAATTAGTGGCGGAAGTGACGCATACCCGTGAAGATCATCGCCATGCCGTGCTCATCTGCTGCTGCGATAACTTCGTCGTCACGCATAGAGCCACCTGGCTGAATTACGCACTTAATGCCGGCTTCTGCTGCGGCATCGATACCGTCGCGGAATGGGAAGAAAGCGTCAGATGCCATTACGCTACCGGCAACTTCTAAGCCTTCATCTGCGGCTTTGATGCCGGCAATTTTCGCTGAGTAAACGCGGCTCATTTGGCCAGCGCCTACACCGATAGTCATGTCGCCTTTCGCGTAAACGATCGCGTTAGATTTCACGTATTTCGCTACTTTCCAGCAGAATAGGGCGTCTTTTAGCTCTTCTTCTGTCGGCTGACGTTTAGACACGACTTTAAGATCGTCTAGGCTCACCATGCCTTGGTCACGGTCTTGAACCAGTAGACCGCCATTCACGCGTTTCACGTCAAAGCCAGTTGTCTTAGTTGTCCATTCGCCACACTCAAGTAGACGCACGTTCTTCTTCGCTGCAACCACTTCAATCGCTTCAGCAGAAACAGAAGGTGCGATGATCACTTCAACGAATTGACGCTCAACAATAGCGGCTGCTGTTTCAGCATCTAGCTCTTGGTTGAATGCAATGATGCCGCCGAATGCAGATGTTGGGTCAGTTTGGTAAGCGCGGTTGTACGCTTCTAGAATGTCCTTACCTAGAGCTACACCACATGGGTTCGCGTGTTTTACGATCACACATGCAGGCTCGTTGAACTCTTTCACACACTCAAGCGCTGCATCAGTGTCTGCGATGTTGTTGTAAGAAAGGGCTTTACCTTGGATTTGGCGAGCAGTAGAAACGGATGCTTCTTGTGGGTTTGCTTCAACGTAGAATGCGGCTGCTTGGTGGCTGTTCTCACCGTAGCGCATGTCCTGCTTCTTCTCGAATTGCTGGTTGAAAGTACGTGGGAATTTAGACTCTTCATCACCTTCTTTGTTCTCACCGTAAGATGGAACCATAGTGCCAAAGTAGTTTGCGATCATGCCATCGTAAGATGCTGTGTGCTCGAATGCTGCGATAGCTAGGTCGAAACGAGTTTCTAGTGTTAGAGACTTCTCGTTCGCGTCCATTTCAGCGATAACGCGGTTGTAGTCGTGAGCGTTCACCACGATAGTTACGTCTTTGTGGTTTTTCGCTGCAGAGCGAACCATCGTTGGGCCGCCGATATCGATGTTTTCAACCGCGTCAGCTAGTGTACAGCCTTCTTTTGCAACGGTTTCTGCGAATGGGTATAGGTTAACAACGACCATGTCGATTGGATTGATGCCATGTTTTGCCATCACGTCGTCATCTTGACCACGACGACCAAGCACACCACCGTGAACTTTCGGGTGAAGCGTTTTAACGCGGCCGTCCATCATTTCTGGGAAACCTGTGTAGTCAGAGACTTCTGTTACTGCGATGCCTTGTTCGGCAAGTAGGCGTGCTGTACCACCAGTAGATAGGATATCGACACCGCGCTCAGCAAGAGCTTGTGCAAACTCAACAATACCTGTTTTGTCTGATACGCTGATAAGCGCACGGCGAATAGGACGAGCGTTATTCATGCTTCCATTTTCCTCAAATTCACGGAGTTAAAGATGTTTGCCAAAAATGAACTTGTTTTTACCTCTTGGGGTAAAATATTGGCCAGTTTTGGTAAAGACCTTTGCCGGATGTTTTCTGGTTAGAAAATAGTCTCCACATTTGATGGCGCGTATTCTAACCAATTTATTACAAAAAAGCTCGCGCAATCGTTTGGCATCTCAAAAATAATTGTGAAAAAGAGGTTCTTTAGCTTTAAAAGTAACGAGATAGTTAATAGGGAAAGTTATGTTTCAGATAGGTGAACTGGCAAAACGTTGTGGTGTGACGGCAGATACGCTGCGTTTTTATGAGAAAAACGCGCTGATAAAGCCCGCAGGTCGAAGTGAATCAGGTTATCGTCTCTACAATGAAGAGAATCAAAAGCAGGTACACTTCATCCTTAAAGGTAAAGAGCTGGGCCTGAGCCTGGATGAGATTAAAGAGCTACTAGAAATCAAACTAGAAGCGACAGAACACAGCTGTGCAGAGGTTAAAGCTATTACTTCTGCTAAGTTAGAGCTGATTGATGGAAAAATTAACGAGCTAACGAAAATTCGCCGAGCTTTGAAGAAGATTAATGATGCTTGCTGTGGTCATACGGACGATGATGCTACTCATTGTTCTATCCTTGCAGCACTTGAGTAGTCTCATTTCTGCATCACTTAACTTAAGTTTGCATTTTTGGCGGCTTGCTTTTCTAGGTGCGCGCCGTTTTCCCACCTATAATCTCGCCTTTAGTTACCTGTAGGAATTGACCATTGTTTGATTCCTGCCGTAGCGCTGTCTGTAGATACGAGAGTTTTCATACATGGTTGGAGTCTATTTTCAAATCAATGACTGGGTTTTAAGCGTTGATGAAAATAAGCTGTATCGACAAGATAGGGAAGTTACTGTTGAGCCACGCTTAATTAATCTTCTGCATTTCCTAGCGGAGCATGCGAATGAGGTGTTCAATCGTGAGGAATTGATCCAATACGTTTGGGCAGGGGCGATTGTGACCGATCAAGTGGTGACTCAGTCCATTTTTGAGTTACGTAAATTACTGCGTGACGGTCGGGAAGAAAATACCAGCTACGTCATTACAGTGCCGAAACGTGGTTACAAGCTGGTGGCGAATGTGACCCCAATGACACTCGAGGAATTCCTCGCAAGTCGTCATTGTGATTCAGAAACTCTTCCTCCTATTGTTGAAGAATCAGAAGAAGATACTCTACCTATCGCACCTGCCGTCACCTTTCCTGCTGGCCCTCTGACTCGCGCGGTCTGTGAGATGTCTAAAGAGAAAAAGGCCCCTCCGAAAAAAAATAAAATCAGTCCGTGGCGCCTGGGGATCATGAACTTCATCTGGATCAGTGTTTTGGTTGTGGTGATGGGTGTGTTTACCTACAAGCAATCGGAAGTGCGTATTACTCAAGCCATCGATACTCACCTTATCGAATTCAAGTTTCAAGATAACTTCACGAGCGAAGGGTTAAGCTACGACTTGGCAGACGGGTTTGCCCAAAAGTTGATGTCCGACATTGCTCAAGTGAGCGATTACCGAGTCATGCTAAAGAAGACGTCGTTTACCTCGGGTATTGTGCCAGGCAAATCGGTTGTGGTGCGGGTTCGTGAAAATGAGGGTGGCAGCTTTTTAGAGGTGGAATATCGGAATAACTCATCTGAAAAGGTGTTGTTTAGTCGTCAATACGCGTTAACCAGCAGCCATTTAAAGACAGTGCTTCAACAAGCGTCGTTAGACTTGATGCAAGTTCTGAAAGTGCCGGATGCCAAGCTGAAATCCACGATGTTGGTGGCGGGAATGCCAATTAACCCAGATGCTTTGGAGCTGTTTGTTCAAGCTAACCATTATCTCAATGTCTCGGATGCCAAGCAGTTTCGCCAAGGCGTCAACTTGCTGGAAAACATTTTAGAAATTGAGCCAGATAATGCTTACGTTCAGGCAGAGTTATTGATTGCTTACCACGTGCAGAAGGTGCTCGACTTTTCACAGGAGTTGAAGAAAGGGCGAGTGCAGCAGTTGAGTGACGCACTAGAAACTAACGTAAAAATGATGGTTGGGCCAATTCAACCGCGAATTTATGAAGCTTTAGCCCTGCACGAAACCATTATTGGTGACATGGCTTCAGCCAAGCAGCATCTTGGGCAGGCTTTGAGGTTACGTGATTCGGTGCTGTCTTATGTGATTCGTGGTAAGCACGCTGAATTGGATGGTGATCTGGATTTGGCCAGTGAGTCTTACAGCGAAGCTTTCTATATTGATACGTCGGTTGAGACGTACCTGCTGTGCGAAAACTTGGTCTTCCCAAGTAACATGAAGGCGATTGATTACGCCATGTATCGCGCTGTTCACCCTTCTGTCGTTCGAATGCTTTAATTCTCTCGCACTCAACGTCAGTCAAATACTAGCCCCTCATTTCGGTGAGGGGCTTTTTTGTAGCTGTCGAAAAGTGAAAAGGGTGGGCGGTGGGGTAATGACTTACGAAGGAGCCAGTAACGCAAGCTTGCAACGGGAAGACATATCCGGTTTTCTTCTCTATCTCTATCTCTATCTCTATCTCTATCTCTATCTCTATTGATTGTATGGGGTGTCTGGCTGGGTTATTTGGCGAGAATGATTCTGATGCTTTCTTGCAGGCGAGATGAATATTGATGTGGGTCAAAAAGCGCGATCAGGGAGAGGTTTATGGAATCAACAGGTTCAGGGAATCAACCCTTCGGGACGGGGAAGTTGATTGAGGTTGATAATTTTTATCGCGATTACCAACGAGTTGATGAAAGTTTATCTATCGGTAGAAGGTTTGATGTTTTCATTATAACTATATGAATAATATAGTTTTATGTTTTTGTGTTCATCATGTTTATCTCAACTTGATGTTGATGAACTAATCATTTTATTGATAACGCCAAGTTTATTTTTTTCCCAGTTTTTGGGCGTAGTCTTCACTTCGAAATTTAGCGAGGTCGAGCAGGTATCTACTTCATAGCATCTCGCTAATAACCGTTCAGTTTGAGTCACGTTGACTTGAGTAGAATAGATTTGGAGATGTTATGTCATCGAATACGAAAAAAATCGGCCTAATTGCCTGTACGGGTGTAGTCGCCGGTAACATGATGGGTAGTGGTATTGCACTGTTACCTTCTAGCCTAGCTTCAGTAGGCTCTGTTTCAATTTTCAGCTGGCTGATCTGTTTGATCGGTGCACTGAGCCTTGCGTTTGTTTACGCTCGTCTGGCAACCAAAAACCCTCAAGAAGGTGGTCCTATCGCTTATGCGGGCGAAGTTTCCCCAGTCTTTGGTTTCCAAACGGGCGTGCTGTATTACCACGCGAACTGGATTGGTAACCTAGCTATTGCTATTACAGGTGTTTCTTACCTTTCAGTATTCTTCCCTGTGCTTAATGACCCAATCCCAGCAGGTATTGCGACGATTGCATCGGTATGGATCTTCACTTTCGTCAACCTACTTGGTGGTAGCTGGGTAAGCCGTCTATGTACGCTTGGTCTTGTTCTAATCCTCATTCCTGTTGTTGGTACAGCGGCGTTTGGTTGGACGCACTTCGACACTGCGCTATACAGCCAAAACTGGAACGTATCTGCGGGTACGGATAGCCATGCGATTGTGACTGCGGTTCTTATCTGTCTATGGTCATTCGTTGGTGTGGAATCAGCAGCAGTATCGACAGGTATGGTAGAAAACCCTAAACGTACTGTACCGCTAGCAACCATGCTGGGTACTGGTATCGCAGGTGTGATTTATATCCTATCAACTCAAATGATCAGCGGCATGTTCCCTGCTTCTGAAGTTGCGGCATCAGGTGCGCCATTTGCATTGGCAACCACTGAGCTATTCGGTAGCTGGACAGCACCATTCGTATCAGCATTCACAGCACTAGCATGTTTCACTTCGCTAGGTTCTTGGATGATGCTGGTGGGCGAGGCTGGTAAACGTGCAGCAAGCGATGGCAACTTCCCTAAAATCTACGGCGAAACTGACAAAAACGGTGTGCCTAAGAAAGGTCTAATCCTTGCGTCAATCAAGATGACAGCATTAATGGTTGTACTGATGTTCTTCAGCTCTAAAACAGCACACGCATCAGACCTGTTCAACCAGCTAACGACTGATGCAGTTCTACTAACTATGCTGCCTTACTTCTACTCAAGCATTAACTTGATTCGCTTCGAAGGTATGACAACACGCAACGGCTTCGTAATGCTGTTCTCTGGTGTGGCTTGTCTGTTCTGCTTCATCGCACTAGCAGGTGCAGAGGGCGGTACGCTAACAGCAACCTTCATCGTGTCTCTCGTTATCTTGATGTTCTACAGCAAAAAAGCAGGTCTTGCTCAGTACGTGAAAATGCACGCTGACGACATGCCTGCCCAAGCAAGCAACTAATCCCCAAAACGCTGGCACTACGGTGCCAGCCCATAAAACCCAAATTCACGCGGCGCTCACCTTACTCATTGCCTGTAAATGGCAAAGAGCGCCCTCATTCGCCTTGGAGATGTCCAAATGAATATATTCGCTATCTTGAACCACATGGGTGTGTTCTTTAAAGAAGAGCCAGTTCGTCAACTTCACGCTGCTCTTGAGAAAGCGGGCTACGAAGTGGTTTACCCAGTAGATGATAAAGACTTGATCAAAATGATTGAGATGAACCCACGCATTTGCGGTGTGCTGTTCGACTGGGATAAATACTCACTAGAGCTATGTGAACGTATCAGTCAAATCAACGAAAAACTGCCTGTTCACGCATTTGCTAACGAACAGTCTACTCTAGACATTTCACTAACAGACCTACGTCTAAACGTGAGCTTCTTCGAGTACGCTTTAGGTATGGCTGACGACATCGCTATCAAAATCAACCAAGCGACTGAGGCATACAAAGATGCCATCATGCCTCCATTCACTAAAGCGCTATTCAAATACGTAGAAGAAGGTAAATACACCTTCTGTACTCCAGGTCACATGGGTGGTACTGCATTCCAGAAAAGCCCTGCTGGTAGTATCTTCTACGATTTTTACGGTCCAAACACATTCAAAGCGGACGTATCAATCTCAATGCCTGAGCTAGGTTCTCTACTAGACCACTCAGGTCCACATAAAGATGCAGAAGAATACATCGCACGTACCTTCAATGCAGACAGCTCGTACATCGTAACTAACGGTACGTCTACATCGAACAAAATCGTGGGTATGTACTCAGCGCCTGCGGGCAGCACAGTACTGATTGACCGTAACTGTCACAAATCTCTGACTCACCTAATGATGATGAGCGACGTGACACCAATCTACTTCCGTCCAACTCGTAACGCATACGGCATCCTTGGTGGTATTCCACAAAGCGAATTCAGCCGTGATGTCATTGCAGAGAAAGTGGCGAAAACACCAGGTGCAACAGCGCCAAGTTACGCAGTAGTGACTAACTCAACTTACGATGGTCTGTTGTACAACACACAATTCATCAAAGAGTCGCTAGACTGTAAACACATCCACTTCGACAGTGCTTGGGTGCCTTACACTAACTTCAACCCAATTTACGAAGGTAAATGTGGTATGAGTGGTGAAGCGATGCCAGGCAAAGTGTTCTACGAGACACAATCAACACACAAACTGTTGGCAGCGTTCTCACAAGCTTCAATGATTCACGTGAAAGGTGACTTTGATAAAGAGTCTTTCAACGAAGCATTCATGATGCACACTTCAACTTCACCTCAGTACGGCATTGTGGCTTCTACTGAAACTGCAGCGGCAATGATGCGCGGCAACACAGGTAAGAAGTTGATGCAAGACTCTATCGATCGCGCAATTCGCTTCCGTAAAGAGATCAAACGCCTAGAAGCAGAAAGTGACAGCTGGTTCTTCGATGTATGGCAACCAGAAAACATCGATACCACAGAGTGTTGGAAACTAGATCCTAGCGACACATGGCACGGCTTCAAGAACATGGATGACAACCACATGTATCTTGATCCAATCAAAGTAACGCTACTAACTCCGGGGATGAATAAAGAAGGCGAACTAGAAGAATCAGGTATTCCTGCTTCGCTGGTGGCTAAATTCCTAGACGAGCGCGGCATCGTGGTTGAGAAAACAGGCCCATACAACTTGTTGTTCCTATTCTCAATCGGTATCGACAAATCAAAAGCAATGCAATTGCTACGCGGTCTAACTGAATTTAAACGTGGCTACGACTTGAACCTAACCATCAAGAGCTTCCTTCCTTCGCTATATAACGAAGACCCAAGCTTCTATGAAGGCATGCGCGTTCAAGAACTAGCACAAGCAATTCACGACCTAACTAAGAAATACAACCTACCAGAGCTAATGTACAAAGCGTTCGATGTACTTCCAGAAATGAAAGTAACACCACACGCAGCATGGCAAGAAGAGCTTCGCGGTAACGTAGAAGAAATCAAACTGGAAGAAATGGTTGGTCGCGTAAGTGCGAACATGATCCTTCCTTACCCTCCAGGTGTGCCACTAGTACTTCCTGGTGAAATGGTGACTCAAGAGTCTCGTCCTGTGCTGGACTTCCTAGAGATGCTTTGTGAGATCGGTGCGCATTACCCAGGTTTCGAAACCGACATCCACGGTCTGTACCAACAAAAAGATGGTAGCTACACCGTAAAAGTATTGAAGAACTAAGTTCCTCTCTAAGATGACGCCATTGAGAATGCAAGCATGCTCCACTCTTACTAGCTCAATGTGTCATCGAACAATAACGACATTTAGATATACCCCCTAACTAATCTGTCGTAAAGAGAAGGGCAAGGATGCTCTGATCTTTTCTTCTATATATAGAAGAAGCACTTTTCCAAGACTTCACCTGAAGTATCCCAAGTAAAAAGCAAAGACCAAAGAGCAGTTCGTTATCGTTCTGCTCTTTTTTTATCTTTTATACAGCAGGCAGAAAAGAAAAAGCGCGCTGAGTGAATATCATTTGCTTCAATTACATCAAATTTGAAGATCGTAATTCAGGTAGAAACGCCCTTTTTCTTGAGGAAAGATCCTTTTAAATGAGAGAAAATAGCCAAGATCGCTTGGTATACACACAAAGTGATTGCTATTTGTTCGGTTGAAAGTTTTTTTGCAAAAAACGCTTGTACTAATTTCTCAACTCCCTATACTGCGCATCCACCGACACGGAGTGAGACGAAAGTCACACAGCGAGTCGGAAGTGAGAGAAAAAGAAATTTGAAAAAATGCTTGACTCTCTCACGGTGCGGAGTAAGATACGCACCCCTAACGACGAGCAACTAAGTTGCTGGATAAGTTAGAAAAGCTCTTTAAAAATATAAACCTATCAATCTGTGTGGGCACTCGTTGATGATAATCCAATTAGAAGCTTCGGCTTCAAATTAGGTTTCAATGAAACGAAGTGGCCATTCGAATTGGGAAGCAGCCTTGAGCTGTTTTGTTTTACTTTTCTAAAGTGAAAACCAATAAGAGCACAGTCAATTCAAACATTACTTTATGTAATGTTCAGTATTCATTGAGCCGAACAAAATCTTAAATTGAAGAGTTTGATCATGGCTCAGATTGAACGCTGGCGGCAGGCCTAACACATG
>NZ_JAMZAQ010000010.1:0-36789 GCF_024181795.1 Vibrio sp. Y10_XG_PY6 | reverse complement strand
GAATTAAGAAAACAGCTTTCCGAATTAAAGAATTTGCTTGGCGACCATAGCGTTTTGGACCCACCTGATTTCCATGCCGAACTCAGAAGTGAAACGAAATAGCGCCGATGGTAGTGTGGGGTTTCCCCATGTGAGAGTAGGACATCGCCAGGCTTTAAATTTTGGACACTTGCTGATTACAAGCGGGTGATACCACTGCGGAGTGGTAGTTCAGTTGGTTAGAATACCGGCCTGTCACGCCGGGGGTCGCGGGTTCGAGTCCCGTCCACTCCGCCACTTAATATCGACAACCTCGCCCATGCGAGGTTTTGTCAAATCTAGAATATAAGAATTCTACAGGGGTGTAGCTCCAATTGGCAGAGCAGCGGATTCCAAATCCGCGTGTTGGGAGTTCGAATCTCTCCACCCCTGCCATATATCAAGGCTCTGACTTAGGTCAGAGCCTTTTTTGTATCTGCTTGCCACTATGCATGTGTCCTCTCATCCCACCTATATGACTTTTTGCTGCCTGCTGCTCTTTGTAAGTATTTATTAGCTACTCGAACTCACCAACCTATTAGACTAGTCGTTATAACCAAGTGCTCCGAAATGTTAGTAATAATTGAGAATCATTATTTATATTTAGTTACACTCAACCGATCTGGATTAATGGGTAACTATGTATGGATATATCTCGTCGACGCTTCCTTCAATCATCCTTAGCAATCTCCGCGCTTACCGTTCTACCTGCATGTTCTCTATCTCGGAGTACTAATAAGGGGCAACATATATACGATATCACTGCAGAGCCTTCTACTGCAGAATTGGTCCCAGGGTTTAACACAGACGTACTCGCGTTTAATGGTTCGATTCCAGCGCCTACGATTCGCTGTCGCCAAGGTGAGAAAGTTATTATCCGATTTACCAACAAGCTTTCAGAGCCAACTACAATTCACTGGCATGGCCTGCGAATCCCCATTGAAATGGATGGTGTACCTTTCTTAAGTCAGCCGCCTATCATGCCGGGTGAAACATTCGTTTATGAATTTACACCGCCAGATGCAGGTACGTTTTGGTATCACCCACACATGAACAGCGTTAAGCAGCTTGGTATGGGGTTGGTTGGGCTAATAAGTGTTGAAGAGGCTGAGCCTGTTCAGTTTGATGAAGAGCATGAAGTCGTCCTCAAGCATTGGCATTTAGACAAGCAAGGACAGTGGAAGAATCTAATGGTGCCGCGCTTGAGTGCACGTATGGGAACGCCAGGAGAGTGGAGTAGCGTCAACGGTATTCATGAGCCTGTTTATACGCTGGAGCAGAACGCGACTACGCGATTAAGAATTGCTAATGTCGATAACACCATTACCTATCCGATCGCGATTGAAGGCACAGAGGCTTGGGTTATTGCTATCGATGGCAATCCAGTTAAAACGCCTTATAGGCTCACTCAACACAAAATTGGCCCGGGAATGAGATTGGATATCGGATTGATTGCTCCGAAGGCTGGAGAGCGTGTTTATGTGCGTCAAATGAAAGGGCGCTTCCCATTCTCTTTGTGTGAGTTTGAAGTTGTTGAGTCTGACCTGCCAAGCAACAAGAAACTGCCTTTATTGCCTCTCAACCCTGTGCCTGATCTTGATTTGGAAAATGCGGAGCAAATCGATTATGTGTTTGAATGGGAGGGGGCGATCACTCCTGTCGATAAATCGGGCAAAGCGATACCTAAATTCTGGCTGATGAACAAACGGGCTTGGGAGGAAATGAGCATAGATAATATCCCTGCGCCACTTTCAACATTGGAGCTTGGAAAAACCTATATCTTCAATTTGAAGAACGTTACTCAATATCATCATCCTATTCATCTTCACGGGCATACATTTACTGTTCTTGAGTTAGATGGAAAAAAACTCGACGAACCGTTCCATACCGATACGGTTTTACTTGGAAAAAATGGCAGTGCCAAAGCTGCCTTTGTTGCTAACAACCCTGGACGTTGGATGTATCACTGCCATGTTATTGAGCATATGAAAACCGGTTTGATGGGGTATATTGAAGTAAAGTGACTCCTGTAACTTTTTTAATCTCAGCGTGTTTTAAATGCAATACGTTGTCGAATTCTAAAATTTCACCATCAATATTGCTTTAGTTTTGGTTACAATATCGTCATCAATAGTGTTGGGGGAATTATGGGGCAGTTTTCCATTCTTGGTTTTATTGCACTAGGTGGTGCTTTCGGTGCGTGTTCTCGTTACTTGATATCTGAACTGTGTGTCATTTTATTGGGGCGTGGTTTTCCATACGGTACGTTAACCGTTAATGTAGTCGGTTCATTTATAATGGGCTTGTTGATTGCTGCGTTCGACAATGAACTGTTGGCAACAGAACCTTGGCGACAAGTGATTGGTTTGGGCTTTTTAGGGGCACTGACGACGTTTTCCACCTTTTCTATGGATAATGTTTTACTTATGCAGCAAGGTGCATTTTTTAAGATGGGGTTAAATATTTTATTAAATGTGGTGCTGAGTATCTCTGCTGCGTGGATCGGTTTCCAATTATTGATGCGCAGCTAGCAAAGTAGTTAAAAATTAAACAGGTCGGCTTGGTTTAACCAGGCCGTTTTTATATACTGATATCACTTGTCGGAGTGCCATAAGGCTGAGACCGTTAATTCGGGATCCGTTGAACCTGATCAGATTAGAATCTGCGAAGGGAACAAGAGAAGATATTTATACCGGAGTTCTTTCTGGTTGACCTATCAAATAGTCGAATGTTGTTATAGGCAAATTACTTAAGCTTTATTTAGCCTTAATTTGACTCCTCTTGTCGCATCTATCCGCCAAGCATTTTTATCCAATTACTTTTTATCTAGTATAACAAAGCAAGGAAAAATGCTATGTCGAGTCGCAAACAAGCGAGACTGGAAGCAAAACAGTTTATTGAAACACTCTCGGTACAGCCGTACCCAAATTCCACAAAAGTATATGTAGAAGGTTCACGTCCAGATGTTCGTGTACCTATGCGTGAAATAGCGCTAGCAGATAGTCTGATTGGTGGCACAAAAGAAGCGCCTATTTTCGAGCCGAATGAAGCCGTCCGAGTCTACGATACGTCAGGTGTTTATACTGATCCGAACTACGATATTGACCTTTATAGCGGCTTACCAAAGCTAAGAGAAAGCTGGATTGAAGAGCGTGGTGACACAGAGTTACTCGATGAAGTAAGCTCGGTGTACACCAAAGAACGCTTAGAAGACGAAACACTAGACGATCTTCGTTACGGCAATCTACCACGTATTCGACGTGCCAAAGATGGGCAATGCGTCACTCAACTGCACTATGCTCGCAAAGGTATTATCACCCCAGAAATGGAATTCATCGCGCTGCGTGAAAACATGGGTCGTGCCAAGTACCGTGATGATGTGCTGAATCAACAGCATCCTGGTCAAAGCTTTGGAGCGAATCTTCCAAAAGACATTACCGCCGAGTTTGTTCGCAAAGAAGTTGCCGAAGGTCGCGCGATTATCCCTTCTAATATCAACCACCCAGAATCCGAACCAATGATCATTGGACGTAACTTTTTGGTCAAAGTAAACGCCAATATTGGTAACTCATCGGTGACGTCTTCGATTGAGGAAGAGGTTGAGAAGCTAGTGTGGGCGACACGCTGGGGTGGCGATACTGTTATGGATCTCTCCACAGGTCGCAATATTCATGAAACTCGAGAATGGATTCTGCGTAACAGCCCGGTTCCGATCGGTACCGTACCTATGTACCAAGCGCTTGAGAAAGTGAATGGTGTTGCGGAAAACCTTAACTGGGAAGTGATGCGCGATACTCTGATTGAGCAGGCAGAGCAGGGTGTTGATTACTTCACTATCCATGCTGGCTTACTACTGCGCTATGTACCAATGACAGCAAAACGCGTTACCGGCATCGTCTCTCGTGGTGGTTCTATCATCGCGAAATGGTGTTTAGCGCATCACCAAGAAAGCTTCTTATACACCCACTTCCGAGAGATCTGTGAAATCTGTGCCAAGTATGATGTGGCACTTTCTCTTGGTGATGGTCTGCGCCCTGGTTCGGTTGCCGATGCTAACGATGAAGCGCAATTTGCGGAGCTTCGTACCCTTGGCGAGTTGACTAAGGTTGCGTGGGAATACGACGTACAGGTCATTATCGAAGGTCCTGGCCATGTTCCAATGCACATGATCAAAGAGAACATGGAAGAGCAGCTAGAGCACTGCCATGAAGCTCCGTTCTACACGCTTGGTCCACTGACGACAGACGTCGCTCCTGGTTACGACCATATTACTTCAGGCATTGGCGCTGCCATGATTGGCTGGTATGGCTGTGCGATGCTTTGTTATGTAACTCCTAAAGAACACCTCGGCTTACCGAACAAAGAAGACGTGAAGGTAGGCATGATCACTTACAAGCTTGCTGCTCATGCTGCTGATTTGGCGAAAGGGCACCCTGGCGCACAAGTTCGTGATAACGCGCTTTCTAAAGCACGTTTTGAATTCCGCTGGGAAGACCAATTCAACTTGTCACTCGACCCAGAAACCGCGCGCGCTTTCCATGATGAAACCTTGCCTCAAGAGTCGGGAAAAGTTGCTCACTTTTGTTCGATGTGCGGACCAAAGTTCTGCTCGATGAAGATTTCGCAAGAGGTTCGAGAATACGCGAAAGATACTGAGCAAGTTGCTGCGGACCAAGCTATCTCGATCAAAATGCTTGATGATCCTCTTGAGGGGATGCGTCAGAAATCGCAAGAATTTAGAGAGTCAGGTTCTGAGTTATACCACCCAGCAGCACATGCCGAGGTAAGTGACTAATGAGCAAAATCCTTATTCCGTCATCATTGATTGAACTGACAGGTTTAGTTCAGCAATGTTTGTTGTTGGCGAAAGAACAGGGTTTTATAATCGAAGACATTGAGTTGGGCGTGAGCCCAACTCAATCTATTCAGCTTGTTCGCGACCAACAGACCACAAACATAACGACTGATCTCATTGATGGATATGACTCTGAACATGAGAGTTTATTTGTGCTTTATTACCGCTCTACTTTGTCGGTAGAAGCGTGTGCTAAGCAACCGTCGAAAGCGATTTATATTGGTATTGCTGATACTCAGGTTTCCGATAAAAAGGAGAAAGTGCATCAGCTTGATATCTGGCGTCACCCCTTTAACGACGAAGTGAGAGCGCTTTCCGTTAAGTCCAAACCCAACGCAATGTTCGATCCCGAACATCACCTTGCTTGGATAGTAGCGCTGACAGTACTCGATTTTCCTATCGAAGATGCGTTAACACTTGCTCGAGGAATGCTAACCCAACAAGCGAATGTTTCACGTGAAACACTATCGAATGACAACCTTGACGAGGAACAATCAACTCAGTGGGCTAACCAATTTGATGATTTCCCCACACCAGTACTGGAAGATAACCGACTCGGTATTCAAGTTGGTTGGTCTGCGCAAGGTGAGAGCGTTAGCTTTCCAACTCTAACTAAGCAAAGTCTAGGGCTCTACCCAGTCGTTGATGACGTTGCTTGGATTGAGCGTTTACTGCCACTAGGCATCAACACTATTCAACTACGAATCAAGAACCCACAACAAGCCGATTTGGAACAACAGATCATTAGAGCAATTGAGTTAGGTCGTCAGTATCAAGCTCAAGTGTTCATCAATGACTATTGGCAGTTGGCAATCAAGCATGGCGCTTATGGCGTTCACCTAGGACAAGAAGACATAGAAGAGTCGAATTTGGCTCAGCTAACTAAAGCCGGCATTCGTCTTGGTCTTTCTACTCATGGTTATTACGAACTACTGCGCATCGTACAAATTCATCCTAGCTACATCGCGCTAGGGCATATTTTCCCAACCACCACAAAACAGATGCCATCGAAACCACAAGGTTTGGTGCGCTTGGCACTGTATCAAAAGCTGATTGATAGTATTCCTTATAGAAACACAGAGTCGGCTTTCCGTCCTTCAAAAGACAAAGCCGTTAGTGGCGACGTGCTTGGCTTTCCGACGGTCGCGATCGGTGGCATCGACCAATCTAATGCTGACCAAGTTTGGCAAACGGGCGTTTCTAGCTTGGCAGTCGTGCGTGCTATTACCTTGGCAGAATCACCTCAGTCCGTTATCGAGTTTTTTGCACAACTGATGAAGGAAAGACAACTAACGTTTACTGATCAGAATAGTGAATTGGCGGATACCAAGAGAGGCGAGCATGCTCACGGATAAGCAGTTTCTTCGCTATCAACGCCAAGTCGCTCTGCCTGAAATTGCTGAAGGTGGGCAAGAGCGTTTGAGTAAATCGCATGTGCTAATCATCGGTTGTGGTGGGTTAGGAAGCGCAGCGAGTTTGTACTTGGCATCAGCGGGTGTTGGTAAATTGGTTGTGGTTGATGATGATGAAGTTGATAGCAGTAACCTACAACGTCAGATCATTTATCGTGAGCAAGACCTCCAAGTTGCGAAAACAAAAGCGACTGTAAAGCAACTTACTGAACTTAATTCTATGGTCCAAGTTCGTGCTCTCAATAAGCGATTAGACAAAGCACAGCTGCAGCTTGAGGTGATGCTAGCGGATGTGGTGCTGGACTGCACCGATAACATGCCAACGCGCCAGCTAATTAACCAAGTTTGTTTCGAGCAAAATACGCCGCTCATCTCGGCGGCGGCAATTGGTTGGCAAGGGCAATTCGCTGTTTTTGATTACCAAACACCAAGTGAACAAGAAGCGCAGAGTAAAGCGTGTTACCGCTGTTTGTATCCGTTCGATGAATTACCGCAAACGCAAAAATGCAGTGAGAGCGGTGTCGTCGGTCCGGTGGTGGGGACACTTGGTAACTACCAAGCGATAGCGGCAATTCAAAAACTGGCGACGGGAAAGTTTCATGTTGAGACTGCCAAGTTGCATCTGTTTGATGGATTGAAACTGCAATGGCAAACCACGGCGATAAGCAAAGACAAACAGTGCCAAGTGTGTGCTCAGATTTAGCTTACGAGTAATGGACAGAATTAAGAGAGTTGGAAGCAATGACGTTATCAGAACAACAAGCACCACAAATGACCGCTGCTGACTTAGATATGATCACTATTGTCATCAATGACCAGTCACATCAAGTTGCCAGTGAGTCGAATCTACAGCAAATCATTAGTCAATTTGCGTTGCCTGAAATGGGCTGTGTTTTTGCAATTAATAACCATGTTGTGCCGCGCAGTGAGTGGGCTAGCACAGTTCTTTCACAGGGAGATAGCATCTCTTTGTTTCAAGCGATCGCAGGGGGTTAAAGTCGATGCTTAAAATTGGTGATAAACAATTCGAA
Source organism: Vibrio sp. Y10_XG_PY6 (assembly GCF_024181795.1). Taxonomy (NCBI): domain Bacteria; kingdom Pseudomonadati; phylum Pseudomonadota; class Gammaproteobacteria; order Vibrionales; family Vibrionaceae; genus Vibrio; species Vibrio sp. Y10_XG_PY6. The sequence continues at coordinate 29,473 of NZ_JAMZAQ010000010.1, read as the reverse complement.
TCAAGACTGTTCACGGGAACAGGGAAGTTTGCCAACAGCCGATTAATGGCAGAAGCGATTCAAGTGTCGGGATCTCAACTTGCGACCATGGCGTTGAAGCGTGTGGATGTGAACGACCAACAAGACGATATTTTGCTGCCGTTAGTACAAGCGGGGGTGAACTTATTGCCGAACACCTCAGGTGCAAAGAATGCTAAAGATGCTGTGTTTGCAGCACAATTGGCGCGAGAAGCGTTAGGTACAAACTGGCTAAAACTGGAAATTCATCCAGACCCGAAGTACTTGATGCCCGATCCAATTGAGACACTTGTAGCCGCTGAGGAACTGGTGCGTGAAGGCTTCATTGTGCTTCCTTATTGTCATGCTGACCCAGTACTGTGTAAACGATTGGAAGAAGTAGGCTGTGCTGCGGTCATGCCATTAGGCGCGCCGATCGGTTCTAACAAAGGGATAGTTTCTCATGATTTCCTAGAGATCATTATCGACCAAGCTAATGTTCCTGTCGTTGTCGATGCGGGTATTGGTGCTCCTTCACATGCCGCGCGTGCGATGGAAATGGGCGCGGATGCCGTGCTCGTCAATACCGCGATTGCGGCTTCGAGCGATCCCGTTGCGATGGCGAAAGCATTTAAGTTGGCGGTAGAGTCGGGGCGTATGGCTTATGAAGCCGGACTTGCGGGTAAGGTTTCTCATGCGGTTGCGTCGAGTCCACTGACGTCATTCCTAGATGAGCTTTAGTCCTAGATTGGTTTAGCTATTAAGCGAGGAAAACATGAGCTTCGTTGAACAATTTAAGCAGCTTAATTGGGATGACATTTCGATGTCGATCTACGCGAAAACGGCACAAGATGTTGAGCGGGCATTGAATAAACCCAAGCGTGATTTGGAAGACTTTAAAGCACTAATTTCACCAGCGGCTGAGGCGTACTTAGAGCAAATGGCGCAGTTGTCATATTCAGCAACTCGCAAGCGTTTTGGCAATACCATGTCGCTTTATATTCCGTTGTATCTTTCCAACTTGTGCGCCAATGCTTGTACTTATTGTGGCTTCTCGATGGAGAACAGAATCAAGCGTCGTACCTTGAATAGGGACGAAGTGGCAGCAGAAGTTGAAGCCATTAAACGCATGAAGTTTGATAGCGTATTGCTGGTGACTGGCGAACACGAAACCAAAGTGGGCATGAAATACTTCCGTGAAATGGTGCCGATGATTAAGCAACGTTTTAATTATTTAGCGATGGAAGTGCAGCCGCTAGATCAAGACGAATACGCAGAGCTCAAGACATTGGGTTTGGATGCGGTGATGGTCTATCAAGAAACGTATCATCCTTCGACGTATGCCGAGCACCATTTGCGTGGCAATAAGATGGATTTCGAATACCGATTGGATACACCCGATCGCCTTGCAAAAGCGGGTATTGATAAGATCGGTATTGGCGCTTTAATAGGGTTGGAAGAGTGGCGAACAGATTGTTTTTATGTGGCAGCGCACTTGGAGTATCTTGAGCGCACATATTGGCAGACTCGTTATTCAATTTCTTTCCCACGTTTACGTCCTTGTGAGGGCGCGCTCCAACCAAAATCAGTCATGACGGATAAGCAGCTTGTTCAGTTGATTTGCGCTTATCGCTTGTTGAATCCAGAGGTGGAGTTGTCATTATCGACTCGTGAATCACCCAAGTTTAGAGACAATGCATTACCGTTAGGCATCACCAGTATGTCTGCTGCATCAAAAACTCAGCCGGGGGGTTATGCGATGGATGATGTTGAACTCGAGCAGTTTGAGATCAGCGATGAGCGAAGCGCGGGTTCTGTGGAAGATATGATTCGAGCCAAAGGATTTGACCCTGTATGGCGAGATTGGCACTCAGCGTATTCTGGTTAAGCAGTAAATAAAGCCACCGGTCATCGTTATGTTTCACGTGAAACATAGGCAAAGAAAAGAGGGCTGATGCAAAACATCAACCCTCTACTTTTTTCTAGCTTCTAGCTGTGTGCTACAGGCAGCGTTGCTTGACGAAGCCACTCTTTCACATCACCTTCAACAAGTGGGCTGATCTCATCCCATACTTTCTGATGGTAATCATTCAGCCACGCAAGCTCTGGACGAGTTAGCATATCAACGTTGATGTTGCGCTTGTCGATTGGGCATCGTGTTAGCGACTCAAATGATAGAACAGGGAAGTCACCGTTAGTCGGGGTTTCAACAACAAGCTCTAGGTTCTCGATACGGATACCAAACGCATCTGCACGGTAGTAACCTGGCTCGTTGGATAGCACCATGCCTTCTGTTAGAGGTACGTCGATTTGCTTCTTCGAAATGCTCGCCGGACCTTCATGAACACTTAGGAAGTGACCAACACCGTGACCAGTACCGTGGTCGTAATCGTAGCCTTCCGCCCACAGGTGCTGACGAGCTAGTGTATCGATTTGGTAACCACGTGTGCCTTTCGGGAAACGTGCACGTGCAACACCAATGTGACCTTTTAGTGCGAGAGTGAATTGTTTAATCATCTCTTGTGAAGGCTGACCGATCGCGATGGTACGTGTGATGTCTGTAGTGCCATCTAGGTACTGACCGCCTGAATCCACGAGGTAAAGTGTGTTTAGTTCTAGCTTACCTGGTTCAGGTTGGTTTTCGTGGTTGTAGTGACACATTGCCGCGTTGCCGCCCGCAGCTGAAATGGTATCGAAGCTGAGATCCATTAGCGTAGGGTCTTCGCTACGAAATGCTTCCAGTTTGTCTGCTAATATCGCTTCGTCATGCAGGTTACCAGCAGCAACTTCCGCATCTAACCAACATAGGAACTTGCTCATTGCCACGCCATCACGGATATGACACGCCTTCATACCCGCAATTTCAACCGAGTTCTTCGCCGCTTTTGGCATCAGACATGGGTCTGCTGCTGCAATCACGGACGCACCAGAGTTTTGTAGTACTAGCTTAAACCAAGCGTTACTGATTGCAGGGTCAACTAATACCTTTTTACCTGTCATGGCTTCAAGGCGAGATTGAAGTGCTTCTGGGTGGTGAACGGTCACACCGGTGCCTACGTGAGCGTCAAAATCAGCAGGTAGACGAGCAGGATCGAGGAAGTATTCCACGCTTGAATCTGAGTGCAGAATCGCGTGAGAAAGCAGAACTGGTAGGCGTGATACATCTAAACCACGTACATTCAGCAGCCAACAAATAGAATCTAATGCTGTGATCACAGCGCTATCTGCACCCGCTTTTTTTACCAGTTGGGCGATCTCTTGACGCTTACTCTCACTTGATTGACCGACGGCTTCTGTTGGCATCAGGCGAACATCAGAAACCACAGCAGCTGGGCGGTCATGCCACAACTCATCAATTGGGTTGTTGGTCAGAATATTTAGCTCAAGCTTTCCAGCCAGTTTAGCTTGTGCCATGTCTAGCCAAGCTGAGCTGTGCATACGAGGATCAATTGCGACAGATGCGTTTGTTGGCAGGTTGTCTAGAACCCAATCTAAAGCTGGTTCTTCAATAAGGTGACGATATTCAAATAGGTCACCCGGGACTTGTTTGGTGACTTGAACGGTATAGCGGCCATCAACAAACATAGCGGCTTTGTCTTTGGTGATTACCGCAGCACCAGCAGAACCAGTAAAGCCTGTTAACCAATGTAAGCGCTCGTTGTGCGCTGGGACGTATTCACCCAAATACTCGTCCTCGTGCGGAACCAGTAGGGCATCAATATTATGTTGTATAAGCCATTCGCGAATCGCATTCACACGGCTGAGAGTTTCGTTGTGCATCTGTTTTATTCCTTCAAATTACCGCTCCTTCATGCTCAGGTGTGGGAGCTGTTTCCTTCTGCTTCATGCAGTTTATGATCAACGCAAGTTTGCAATGACTTAGGTTGAGTCGGAGTACAACTAGGCCATAGATGAGCCAAAAAGGACTACGACAGTTAAGCTACTCATTTTACCCGCTAAGCGCAAATTGAGAGCGGTATTTTTATCTAAGGTGATCGGTTTTTTGTGTGATCATCGTACGTAGCCAACCCAATGCAGGGTCGTTTTCTCTGTCTCGGTGCCAGAATAAAGTGTATGCCATAGGTGGAAATTCTAGCGGGAGTGGTAGTACGACCAAATCAAGCTGTTTAGCAGCGAGCTGCACAAAATGGCTTGGGGCGGTAAAAATAAAGTCAGTGTAGGAACATAAACTTGCGGCACTATTAAAGTCCGGAACGGTGACGGCAATATCGCGGTCGGCTCCAATATCGGCAAGGCGATAATCTAACAGCCAACGGTCGTTGCCGTCACAACGCACTTGTACGTGACGCAGGGCGAGATACGCTTCGAGGTTCCAAGGCTGTTTTAATGCTGGGTGATTTTTGCGAATAATACACATCTGGTGATCTCGATAAATTTCCAGTTCGCATATGTCATCGGGTGGCAGCAGAGTCAGCTTGGCATCATTAATATCGATATCTTTTCCAGTTAAGCCTAAGTCTAGCTCGCCACGTTGCAGCATTTTAAAAGTATTATCGGACCAAGGGTGAGTGCTGATCGTCACCCCAGGGGCTTGCTGAAAAATCGCCGGTAAGAAATGGGGCAGAATCAGAGGGTAAACACTTTCAACCGCTGCTATTTGAAAACGGTATTCGCTGCTTTGTGGAGAGAACTCTTCTGGTTGAGTCAGTACTTCTAACTGATTTATCAACAGATCCAGTTTCGGTTTAAGAAACAATGCGCGCGGCGTTGGTGTTAATCCATGTGAGTTTCGGGTGAAAAGCGGGTCATCAAATTGGATGCGCAGTTTAGCCAGTGATTTGCTCACGGCGGATTGACTTAAGCACAATCGATGAGCCGCGCGAGTGACGTTTAACTCTTCTATCAAAACTTTAAAACAGACCAATAGATTTAAATCGATACGAGCCAGTTTTTCGACGTTCACGGTGAATTTCCTCTAAGGAATAATGCTCATGATTATACATCATTTCCATTCATATCATCAGATGATTAAGCTCTATCCAAAGTTCTTTATCCAATTCGGAGTGTTGTGTGCCTAGCCAGTTTTCTAATAGTAAAAAACAGATGGCGTTATTGACCCTTTTGGTTCTTTTCAGTCCTCTTGCGATTGATATTTATCTACCTGCTTTACCTCTTATTGCTTCCACTTTTCAGGTCGATAATGCGCTAGCACAAGACACGATCACTTGGTTCTTATTTGCGATGGGTGTCGGGCAACTGTTTGCTGGCCCTTTGGCAGATAAACTCGGACGTCGAACTGTTGCATTGGGCGGTATCACTATCTATGCGATGAGCGCTTTATTGGCGTGGAGTGCTCAAAATATTGAATGGATGTTGGTTTCCCGACTGCTACAAGGCTTAGGTGCGTGTGCGACATCGGTAGCAGCCTTTGCAACAGTTCGCGATATCTTTGGCCCGGAAAAAAGCGGCAAAATGATCAGCTATCTTAACGGCGCGATTTGTTTTATTCCGGCATTAGCTCCAATTCTAGGTAGTTGGTTAACTCAGCAATTTGATTGGCGAGCTAACTTCAGCTTTATGGCTGGCTTTGCCGTTGTGTCCGGTTCATTGATGTTTTTCATGATGAAAGAGACCAACCCATCAACGGAAAAGCAAGCCGTGTTTAAGCTCAGCCGTTATTGGGCAGTGCTTAGTACGCCATCTTTTGTCTTCCATGCTTCACTGTGTTTAATGGCAATGGCGGTTATTCTCGCGTATGTCACCTCGGCGCCATCGGTATTGATGACAGGGATGGGGTTGTCGATGAATGAGTTCACCTTCTGGTTTGGTGTAAATGCAGTGATCAATATTGCGGCTTGTATGCTTGCACCTAAGTTTATGGAGCGCGTTGGCACGCACAACACCTTAGTTACGGGGATCTCGACTCTGGGCCTCGCAGGTGTGATCATGCTGGTGATGAATGGTCAGAATACCGCGCTTTCTTTTATGCTACCTATTTTCATGTCGTCAGTGGGTTTTGCATTCATTCTGGGTGCAGCGGCAGGGAAAGCATTGGAACCGTTTGGTGACAAAGCGGGTACGGCTGCGGCACTGCTTGGGTTGTTCCAAATGAGTGGCTCTGGTTTGTTGGTTGGTACGTTGCAGCGTTTATCTTTGGAACCTCAAACACTGATCGCAATTCATATGTGGGTTCTATTGCCTGCGTTGGTGGTTCTGTTTACAAAAGCAGGTAAGAACTGGCATTCAAGCTTTGCGAAAGCGTAAATCAGTGTAATTTAGTATTTTCCAATGTAAGTAAGGCGTGTATATTTGTCGTTCAGACTTTTCCTGACACCATAACGGAACTCAAAAAGTAATGTCGTTAACCACGTATGAAATGGCTCGTATTCTAGAGCAAATGGAAGATTCACCAGAAAAGGTGATGTTTGGCAAGTTGCTTAATGAGCTGGGTAATCAAAGCTCCGAGCGTATTCGTAGTGCGGCTAAACAAGTACCTCTGCCAATTTTGCGTGATATCGTGTACCAATTCCAGCAAGTGATTGAGTCGCGCAAAGGTGAACAAGTTGAGCTGTTGGCAAAAGATCTTGCTCAACAGGGCATCTCAGCTGATGAGCTTCTTGCTTACTTAAATAAACAATAAAAAGTCCCCGCCACTGCGGGGATTTTTTTATCGCGTCAGCTTGTTCTTTATAACATGGTCGATAGAGATGACTCCTGGTCCCCATACGATGACCACTAAAATCATGAATCCCCACAACTGATGGTCATAGAACCCTTTTTCCCACAATGCCGGGTAAGAGATGACCGCGATGATATTGAACACAAACAGAATCGCAGCCATCGGGCGGGTAATTAATCCCAGCGCTAAAAATACTGGCAAAATCAACTCGGCAGCCGTTCCCATGTAGGCCGCTAACTCCCAAGGCAAAAGTGGTACTTGGTATTCCAATTCGAATAGATACAGCGTGCTATCCCAAGAAGAAACTTTGATTAACCCTGAATTGAAGAACACCCATGCAACCCATAAGCGACAAAAGAGAAGTAGTAAAGGGACAAAGCCAGCTTGTAAGGTATTGATCAAGTCGTCGTACCGATTGACTAAGTTTTTAACCGTATTAGTCATAGAGTGCTCCTTAGATTGATTTCAATGTAAAGTCGTCAACGAGATCGAGTGCCATGATGCTATTAAGGTGAACGAGCAAAGCTTCGGGTATTTCGCTCAAACTCTGCTTCTGCTCTAAACATTGCAGCAGTTGAAAAACATCGGTATCGAGTGCGTGACATTGAGCTTCTCCATTGGCTTGAATAGAGATGACACCTCGCTGTAATTGATTGATATTGAGCTGTTCAAACTCTTGGTGTTGAATCGCATGAAAGAGATCAAATACGGCGTAGTTTGAGTCAAAGCTGCGACTGCCAGTGCGCAAATGAAACACCAATTGAGGTTGTTGTTCTTCCGTCACTTGGGCAAGTGCAGATAAAGGGATTCGATTTGGTTTTTCGACTTTCTCATTCTGTATTTGTCGAGCTAAGTCCATATGCCATTCAAACCTTGCGACTTCAGGAGTGTACGGGGCTTGGGTCATGACCTGACTAAACTGCATAATCGTATCTTGAAAGCCAGCACCATAATGTACGACATTACCTTCTGCTAAGGGGTGAGAAAGTACGTGTTGGCGAGCAATTTGATCGAAGCATTCTTTTCCAACTAAGGCTTCAACCATTGGGTAGGTCGCTGCCAATACCTCACTCAAGCTGATGATAAAGTTATTGCGGTAAATCTGTATGCGTTCATCTGCGGTAAACTTGTCACTCACAATGTCGCATTCTTCACCGAGCGCTTGATAATGTAGGGCCTTAGCAAATTGACTCTGCAAGGTCGCAAGCTTCATGACGCTTTCCTTTTGCTCTTTTGGTCAATTAAATTGCTTTGTTGCAATAGTGAGGACGCTTTTTCTGCTTCGCCAAGGAGGATGTCTGGTGCTGGAATATCCAAATCCCATTCAATCAGCGTATGGCGAGGGCCGTGTTTTTGTGTCCAACTAACGAACAGCTGCCATACTTCATCACTGACGGGACGGCTATGAGTATCAATCCAAATCTCACCTTTATCCAACGTCTTAATAGTAAAACCTGCCAAATGAATCTCGTCGACTTTGTCGGCTGGAATCGCATCTAGGTATGTGTCGCAATCAAAACCGTGATTGAAGGCGGAAACATATACGTTATTTAAGTCGAGTAATAAACGACAGTCGGTGCGCTTTTGCACTTCGGTAAGAAAATCCCATTCGCTGATGGTTGAATGGTGAAACTTCACATAACTAGATGGGTTCTCAATTAAGATTTCACGTTGTAGATGTTCTTGCACTTCAAGCACGTTACGAGTGAAGACTTGCAGCGCTTCTTCCGTGTAAGGCAAGGGAAGTAGATCATTGAAGTAGTGACCACCATTTTCACTCCAGCTTAAATGGTCAGAAACGAAGAGCGGGTCAATTGTATTTATCAATGCTTTTAGTTGTGCTAAATGTTTCGTATTCACACGTTCCACCGAGCCCAGCGATAAACCAATACCGTGGCAACTGATGTGGTAGTGCTCGCGTAATGCTTGCAGTTGATGGCGCTCTACTGAGTTGGGCTGAAAGTAGTTCTCGCTGTGGATTTCTAACCACGACAGCTCAGGTTTATGTCGGCTAAAATAATCGAGATGAGGGGAGCGTAATCCAACACCAGCAAGAGGATGGAAAGAGTGATGTTTCACGTGAAACTCCTTTTCTGATTGGCGAGTAACTGGGGGCGTTGGTTAAAGTGCAACGCGCCCCACAGAAACTTGTGATGTTGAGTTATGAACCGCTGGTGCTACCGCCAGCCAATTTGTCACACAATCCTTTAGGAACGACAACAAAAGCATCTTTTTGGTTGTCTTCTTTAGAGGTACCCGCGCAAGAGCTGTTTTTCGTTGCGCAGTCATTTTTACCGGCTTTCGCCACGCCATAACACTTTTCTTTTTCTGCTGCGACAGCAGGGGCTGCGGTGAGCATGGTGCCACCAAGAGCAAGAAGGCCAGTAACAGCAGCAGTAACAGCAAGATTCGATTTTTTCATCATAATTTCCTCTGAGTGATTTCCTTTTACTTTCATTCGGCAAGTCGATTCGCCGTTTGGCGTACAACCTTTATCCACCTGCTTAAATTAAAAGATAGAGATGAGGCAGAAAAACTTTCATAAAAATAACTCTCGCGAATGGTTTTGGAGTGATTACCTTCGTTAACTCTTTGAATGAAAGATTAAAAAAACAACGAATTTTTTATCAAGTTTTGTCTAAACAGCACCCAGCTGTTTAGGTTATAATCGGTTTTTATGTATAAATAACCAGTAGCTCATCATGATGGATCCATCTCTATTACTCGACGGTCTAAACGATAAACAGCGTGAAGCCGTTGCAGCTCCTCTAGAAAACTTACTTGTCCTTGCTGGTGCAGGGAGTGGTAAGACTCGCGTTCTTGTTCACCGTATCGCTTGGCTTATGTCAGTCGAGCAAGCTTCTCCTTTCTCGATCATGTCGGTCACCTTCACCAATAAAGCGGCAGCAGAAATGCGTGGTCGTATTGAAGAGTTGATGATGGGCAGTGCATCTGGCATGTGGAATGGGACTTTCCACGGTATTTGTCACCGCATTTTGCGTGCACACTATCTTGATGCCAAGCTACCGGAAGATTTCCAAATCATAGACAGCGATGATCAGCAGCGCTTGATAAAGCGTTTGATCAAAGCACAAAACTTGGATGAAAAGCAGTGGCCTGCACGCCAAGTTTCATGGTGGATTAATGGTAAGAAGGACGAAGGATTACGCCCATCGCATATCGACGCTTATCACGATCCAGTGACCAAAACTTATTTGCAGCTGTATACCGCTTACCAAGAAGCGTGTGATCGTGCTGGCTTAGTGGACTTTGCGGAAATTTTGCTGCGCGCGCATGAGCTACTGCGTGACAACAAGTTTGTGCGTGAACACTACCAAGCACGCTTTAAGCATATCTTGGTTGACGAATTCCAAGACACCAACAACATTCAATACGCTTGGCTACGCATGATGGCTGGCCCAGATTGTCACGTGATGATTGTAGGTGACGACGACCAGTCAATTTATGGTTGGCGCGGTGCAAAAGTCGAGAACATTGAGAAGTTCACGCTGGAGTTTCCGAGCGTGAACACCATTCGTCTCGAACAAAACTATCGTTCGACCAAGACGATTCTTGAAGCGTCCAATACCTTGATTGCGAACAACACTGAACGTATGGGTAAAGAGCTGTGGACGGATGGCAATGTGGGAGAGCCGATCTCGGTTTACAGCGCTTATAACGAGCTTGACGAAGCGCGCTTTGCGGTCAATAAAATCAAAGAGTGGCAAGAGAATGGCGGCGCATTGAATGATGCTGCGATGCTGTATCGCAACAACGCGCAATCTCGTGTTTTGGAAGAAGCATTAATTCAGGCAGGCTTACCGTACCGTATTTACGGAGGCATGCGATTCTTCGAGCGTCAAGAAATCAGAGATGCGTTGAGCTACTTGCGTTTGATGGCGAACCGCAACGATGATGCCGCGTTTGAACGTGTCGTGAATACCCCAACACGTGGTCTGGGCGATAAGACGCTAGAGACTATCCGTCGTGCTGCTCGTGATAGAGGTTGCACTATGTGGGAAGCCAGTCTGGCAATGCTCGATGAGCAAGTATTAACGGGTCGAGCAGCTGGCGCGTTAAGTCGTTTTGTCGAATTAATCACCGCGCTGGAAGACGATACACTAGAAATGCCATTGCACGAGCAAACGGACCACGTGATCAAGTACTCGGGTTTGTTTGCGATGTATGAGCAAGAGAAGGGCGAAAAGTCTAAAGCTCGCATAGAAAACTTGGAGGAGCTGGTTACCGCCACTCGCCAATTCGAAAAACCAGAAGAAGCGGAAGAAATGTCTCTGCTGACGGCATTTTTAACGCATGCGGCTCTGGAAGCGGGTGAAGGTCAGGCGGACGAATTTGAAGATGCAGTCCAACTGATGACGCTGCATAGTGCGAAAGGTTTGGAATTCCCATTGGTATTCATGGTCGGTGTGGAAGAAGGTATGTTCCCAAGCCAGATGTCCGCTGAAGAGGCTGGGCGTTTGGAAGAAGAGCGCCGTCTGTGTTATGTGGGTATGACGCGCGCGATGCAAAAGCTCTACATTACTTACGCGGAAATGCGTCGCCTATATGGCCAGGACAAATACCACAAACCATCGCGCTTTATTCGTGAATTACCAGAAACGTGTTTGGATGAAGTGCGCATGAAGGCGCAAGTGAGTCGCCCTTCAAGTAGTGGACGTTTTAGCCAAACCGCAGTAAAAGAAAACTTCAATGAGACTGGTTTTTCACTAGGTTCTCGTGTGATGCATCCGAAATTTGGTGAAGGAACGATCATCAACTTTGAGGGTAGTGGCCCACAAAGCCGAGTGCAGATTGCTTTCAATGGTGAAGGCATTAAATGGTTAGTCACCGCTTACGCGAGACTGGAGAAGCTGTAGGGCTTTGTGAAAAAATGAACATAAGAGCTGCTTCGGTGGCTCTTTCTGTTTTGGCTGTTTTGAATCAACAAAATGCTGAAAGATAGGGAACTAAATGACGCTATTCGAAAAGGAGTTTAGTCTAAATCGCTTATCTTTAGACAAAGAAAAACCCCGAGGGCTTACGCCCGTCGGGGTTATAGTCTTACTCGCAGCAATCCAGCTACTAAAAGTGCTCCATGCATCAAATCCTTGATAGCGTGCTGCATTCCTTCAGCTTAATCCTTTCGTCGCCTTCCTAGCGGTGTCCTTGACCTTATCCTGGTCTGCTAACCATCCTCGTTAGCTCTCATCACTTGTTCCCTGAGCGGTGTCCATGACATCATCCTGATGTTCAGTCCTTTCCTCGTCCAGAGGTGTCCATTTCCCGTCCTTAGTAGCAACCGTCCTAGTTGCTATTGATTCCGTTCAATGTCCAGTTTTGCAATCCATGCCCGACTATTCATCCTGAATACCCGTTTCTTCTTCCTGAAGTTCACCAAATCCGTGGTGTTTCCTGTTCCGTGTCAGCATCCTTCCGACAAGGTTCATATTACGCTCTTCACGATTCTCAACAATGGTCGAAGCCCACATTTTTCTCAATCAAAAGCGTTTGAAAAACAAACATATTTATATTATTCAATATCTTATGTTTGTTTGTGGGCTGTTTTACCATTAAAAAAGAGAGGTTTGCTCCACTCCTTGTGAGAGATCTCGCACAAGGAGTCGAGCAAAACAGGCCTATTTGCCGATTGCTGCTCCTTCTCGACGAGGATCTGCGGCACCTTCTAGTCCATCTTTTGTTATGCGTATCGCATGCAGTCCAGAATTCAAATCACGAACATTGGTTTTAAAGCCCATCTTCTCCAGCTCTGGCTGTAAGCCTTCTGCAGCGGTACCTTGTTCAATATCTAAGGTGCCAAAACGGTCGAGTAATCGTGGTTGATTGATTGCTTGTTGGATATCCATATCCCATTGCGTGTGGGCAATGATGGTTTGCGCCACGTAACCGATGATTCGACTGCCACCCGGAGAACCTATCGCCATGTAAGGTTTGTTATCTTTCATCATAATGGTCGGGGCCATTGAAGATCGTGGACGTTTGCCTGGTTCTATGCGGTTGGCGATTGGGATTCCTTCGTTATGAGTACGGAAAGAAAAATCGGTCAGTTCATTATTGAGCAAGAAGCCACGCACCATTAAGCGTGAGCCAAACGCATTCTCAATGGTGGTCGTCATGGAAACCACATTGCCTTGCTTATCGACGATATTGAAATGGCTGGTGGAAGGGAGTTCAATGGATTCGTCCATGCTTAAGTTCATTGCGTGCGACCACGGAGGATTGCCCGCTTCAACTTTGCTTAGTGCTTTGCCGACTTGGATCAGCTCTGCTCGCTGCTGGAGGTAGCTTTCATCAAGCAAGCCTTGCGTTGGCATCGGCACGTAATCTTGGTCTGCCATGTATTTACCACGGTCAGCAAACGCTAGACGCGATGCATCGGCGAGTACTTGCCAAGATTTAATGCTGTTAGCCCCCCAGCCTTTGAGATCGTACTGTTCAGTGATCGCCAAAATCTGACCAATGGTGAGCGCGCCAGAGCTTGGTGGTCCCATGCCGCAAATGTCATAGCTTTGGTATGCTGCACAAACCGGCTCACGTTGTCTGATTTGGTAGGTATCAAAGTCGGGTTGGGCTAATACACCGGGGTTACCTGGCGCGTTTTGTACCGTCTCGATAATGTCTCTGGCGATATCCCCATGGTAGAAGGCTTGGGCGCCTTGCTTAGCAATAGCACTCAGCGTTTGTGCGTATTCAGGGTTTTTTAATAGCGTACCTTTGGTTTTTGGCGAGCCATCCGAGTTAAAGAAATAGGCTTTTGTGACTGGAAAGCGTGATAAACGCTCGGCGTCTTTTTCTATCAAGCTTGCTAGGCGAGGACTGACTTTGAATCCTTGCTCCGCAAGCGAGATAACAGGTTGAATGATCTTTTTCCATTCCAGCTTGCCGTATTTCTGGTGGGTATCCCACAATAGTTTCACGGTGCCTGGTGTTGCGACAGAGCGTCCACCAACCACGGCATCGTAGAATTGCAATGGCTGACCGTTCTCATCTAAAAATAGCTTTGGCGTTACGGCGAGGGGGGCGGTTTCACGCCCGTCGTAAGTGGTCAGTTTTTGCTTTTCGCTATCCCAATACACTAAGAACGCACCGCCACCAATACCTGATGACTGGGGTTCAACTAAGCCAAGCATCAATTGCACCGCGACCATGGCATCTATCGCATTCCCGCCTTGCTCAAGTACGTCTGCACCCGCTTGAGTCGCCAGTGGGTTAGCAGCGGTAACCATATAATCTTTAGCTTTGACCAGCTGCTTTTGCTCAATGCCAGTGCTGTGCTCTGGTGCGACCGAATCTGCAGCTTGGTTAGCGAAGGCTTGTCCAGTGAAGGTGAAAGGGGAAGTAAGAAAAAGACCCGAGAGTACGAGTCGGTTAAATGTCCATTGCATGATGACTCTCCATGTTGCCAACTAAGGTTATTCAGCTTGGCAGCCACGGAGATAGTCGTCGAGTTTCCTATTAAAGAAATGTCGAGTGTGCGACGCTTTTAAATCAGAGAGTTATCGAGAAAGGAGCGGAGGTTTGCACTAAAATACTGCTGCCAACTAGGGTAAATACCACACCACATAAACCATCTATATAAATGCCGGCTTGCTGCAATCTTGTTTGCAAGCGCTGCGTTGACAGCATCCATGCAAGGCTAGAAAACCAGAGTAGCGACAAACCAAACAAAATCACCAGAGCAATTCCTTTTCCTGTCACCGACATGCCCACTGGGACAAGGCTCGACATTAAACTCACAAAAAATACTAAGGCTTTGGGGTTGAGAATATTGGTTGCGAACCCCTTGGTAAACGCCTGACGTTTATTACCGATCACAAGGTTACTGTTTTTGCTTGGCTGATCAGAAAGTGGGTTTTTGATCGTCGCGATCACGCCGCGCAGTGCACCGATACCCAAATACAACAGATAGCTGCCCCCAAGCAATTGTAAGACGGAGTAGAGCAGAGGATGCTGGTGAACTAAATAGCTCACCCCCGTTAGGCTGAATAAAGAATGCAGCAAAATACCGACTGATAAGCCAAGCGCAATGTATAAGCCGGTTTGACGGCCATGACGGGTGGCATTTTGTACCACAAGCGCAAAATCCGGACCTGGGCTCATTAAGGCAATGAAGTGGATACTGGCAAGCGTTAAAAGGATAGTCGATTCATTCATAACACATCTCAAAACATAGTGGATATGAGTTATTGTCGTGATTCTTATTCGGTAGTGCTTGTAAAAAACTAGCAGTACTGAATACCACAGCGTATGAGATATTAGCGTGCCACTTGTGAAGGCGAGACGCCATAGGTTTGTTTAAACGCTTTACTAAAGTGGGCCTGATCATAAAAACCCACTTGATAGGCGACGTCCGTACCACACCATCCTGCTTGGAGTAGTTTCATTCCTTGCTCTAATCGCAAGCGAGCAAACCAAGCGTAGGGAGTCATCCCCGTTTGCGCTTTGAAATGGCGTTGAAATTGCGTGGGGCTCAGTTGACAGAGCTCTGATAGTGCATCTAAACGAACTGTTTGGTCGAGATTCGCCATTAAGTAATCTTTTAAGGTATGCAAAGACTGTTTTCCAAGCGGAACCACTTTTTGCCTCGCGAGTGATCCGTAGCGATCAAAAAGTTGATTAAATCCTTCAAAAGGAAGGCAATCTTTGGTGAGTTGGCTGAGGTTCTCGCGGCGAAGAAGAGCATGCAAGTTACTAAGTTGTGAAAATATCTGTGGATCGGAGATGATCAATTCATTAAAGCGGATTATTTGACCATTTTGACTAAGATCGGCAAGATCGCTGAGTAGGCGCGGCTCGATCGCAAATACATTCACTTCATAGCCACTTTCGAGCTTAGAGTGCCCGTCGTGCAGTTCATCTGGCGGCATAATTACGATTTGCTCATGACCCACTTGATGGCTACAGCCTTGATATTGGAACTTTTGCGTGCCATGCGTGATCAGACCGAGGTGAAAGTCCAGATGATAGTGCCTTTGGAAGGCAAACTTCTGGTATTTCGCCTCGATCAGGCTCAGCTGATCATGGTCGGTTGCGTAGTATTGAATCTGTTCCATTACATACAAAAAAGCTTGGTCACATTATGACCAAGCTTATCTGGCAATTTCTAACTTGTCTTGTAAAAAACGATCACTGTGGCTGAACGATTCGGCGTGAGCGACGGTTGTTGCGCAGTCCATCAAAGCTAAATACGACTAGCGCTCCCCAAATAAAGGCAAAGGTAATCGCTTTATCCATGGTAAAGGGTTCGCCATACATCAGTACTGCCAGTAAGAACATCAAGCTTGGGCCGATGTACTGGAAAAAGCCTAACGTTGATAATTTGAGTCTTGTTGCCGCACCCGTAAAACAAAGCAGGGGCAGTGTGGTAATCACACCTGCTGCAATCAACAAGCTATTTAATGCTAACGGGTTAGTGAGCATATTCGACGTTGGGGTTTCTGCAATAAACAGCAGATACACGGCGGCGACAGGC
This sequence comes from Vibrio sp. Y10_XG_PY6, assembly GCF_024181795.1. Classification (NCBI taxonomy): domain Bacteria; kingdom Pseudomonadati; phylum Pseudomonadota; class Gammaproteobacteria; order Vibrionales; family Vibrionaceae; genus Vibrio; species Vibrio sp. Y10_XG_PY6. Next base: position 13,346 of record NZ_JAMZAQ010000010.1, on the reverse strand, counting down.
AGAAGGAGTAATGTTTCGATAAACAATCCTGTTTTTGCATCGACACTGACTTTCTTCCTTAAGAGGCCATAGAAGCCGAAACTCATTGCTAACGCCATCGCAACAACGGGCACGGAGCCGAATACAATCAATTGGACCAGTACACCACAGCCCGCTAATACGACAGCAAACCATTGCAACTTACGAAGTCGCTCTCCCAAAAAGACCATGCCGAGCAAGACATTGATTAATGGGTTAATGTAATAGCCTAAGCTCGCGTCAAGCATATGATTGGAATTGACCGCCCAGATGAAAATCAGCCAGTTTCCGCCAATTAATACAGAACTTGCGATCAGGTAAGCGATCTTCGTTTTGTCTTTCGCGATGTAGTAAACCGAGCGCCAGTGACGGCCAAAGTGAAGGAGTGCGGCAAGCAAAAAGAAAGACCAAATCACCCGGTGGCTCAGAATCTCCAAAGGGGATACTTGTGCGATGGATTTAAAATACATCGGCGCAATGCCCCACATGGTATAGGCACCAATCGCCAGCAAGATACCTTGCCGAGCGCGTTGTTGTTCGTCTTCTGGTGTCATGAGGTGTCACCTAATTGTGTGTTTATAGAGCAGAAAATCAGTATACGAGTCGTGATGCGAAACACCTAGCAATTTGCGGTTTTATTCACCACGAAACCCCATTACAATGTGCCCTCACTTTGTGTGCCTGGGCATGCAAAAGCATTTCTACGATCATTCAATCTGAGATTATTCATGACCTCAACCTTGCTAGCCGAACAATCAGATACGCCTGTAACGCCTCAACGTGTGTTGGAGGAAGTCTTCGGTTACCAGACGTTTCGTGATGGTCAGCAAGAAGTTATTGAAGCCGCTATCGAAGGCAAAGACAGCTTAGTCATCATGCCGACGGGTGGCGGTAAATCTCTCTGTTACCAAATTCCGGCGTTAGTGCGCTCAGGGATTACCTTGGTGATTTCACCGCTGATTTCATTGATGAAAGACCAAGTTGATCAACTGAAAGCCAATGGCGTAGCTGCGGAGTGTGTGAACTCGACCATGAATCGAGAAGAGCTACTGAGTGTGTATAATCGCATGCACTCTGGTCAGCTTAAGCTAGTGTATGTCTCGCCAGAGCGCGTGTTAATGCGTGACTTTATCGAGCGTTTAGAAAACTTACCCTTATCTATGATCGCCGTGGATGAAGCACATTGTATCTCTCAGTGGGGACATGATTTTCGCCCAGAATACGCGGCGTTAGGTCAGTTAAAACAACACTTTTCACATGTACCTTTTATGGCACTCACTGCCACCGCCGATGATGCGACGCGTCGTGATATTCTAGAACGCTTACGCTTACATGAGCCTCAGGTATATCTAGGAAGCTTTGATCGTCCCAACATTCGTTACACCTTGGTGGAAAAGCACAAACCGGTTTCTCAAATCATTCGCTATCTAGCCACCCAAAAGGGAAGCTGCGGCATTATTTACTGCGGCAGTCGTAAGAAAGTTGAAATGGTGACCGAGAAGCTATGCAACAACCATATCCGCGCTGCTGGTTATCATGCAGGGATGGATACTGAAGAGCGAGCCTACGTCCAGGAAGCTTTTCAACGTGATGACATTCAAATCGTCGTTGCGACGGTTGCATTCGGTATGGGTATCAATAAGCCAAACGTGCGCTTTGTCGTGCATTTTGATATTCCACGTAACATCGAGTCCTATTATCAGGAAACCGGTCGAGCAGGGCGAGATGGCCTGCCTGCCGAAGCGATGATGCTATACGACCCAGCAGACATCAGTTGGTTGCGTCGTATGTTGGATGAAAAAGATGATGGACCGCAGAAGCAGGTAGAAAGCCACAAACTCAATGCGATGAGTGCTTTTGCGGAAGCGCAAACCTGTCGTCGTCAGGTACTGCTCAACTATTTTGGAGAGTATCGCGAAAAGCCGTGTGGTAACTGCGATATCTGCCTGGACCCACCAAAACACTTTGATGCGACCGAAGAAGCGCGCAAAGCGTTGTCGTGTGTTTACCGCGTTAACCAAAGTTTTGGTATGACGTATGTGGTTGAGGTGCTGCGTGGGATGCAAAACATTCGTGTGCGCGAACATGGCCACGATAAAATTTCGACTTACGGCATTGGTCGTGATCACAGCCATGATTACTGGGTAAGTATCTTCCGCCAGTTAATTCATAAAGGGCTGCTATTTCAAAACATCACTCGTAACTCGACGTTGCAATTAACCGAAGAAGCACGTCCATTACTACGTGGTGATGTGTCTTTAGAACTTGCAGTTCCACGTTTAGATACCGCAGCACGTGCCGCGAAGTCGGATAAACTGACCAGCAAAAACTACGATAAGAAGTTGTTTGCCAAATTACGTAAGCTACGTAAGTCGATCGCCGATGAAGACGGTTTGCCACCATACGTGGTATTCAGTGATGCGACCTTGATTGATATGGCAGAAATGCTGCCAACGTCATACGGCGAAATGTTAGCGGTTAGTGGCGTTGGTCAACGTAAACTAGAAAAATACGCCGATCCATTCTTGGATCTGATCCAAGAACACATTACTCACCACGGATAAGGAATCCATATGCACAAGGAATTTGGTCTCGCTGATTACATTGTTGAAGAAGGGCGTCTTATTATTATCGCTCCAAGCTTCGACCTCGATACTTTTCCGGCACTGGGTGAGCGTTTGGTGGGATTATTATCTGCGTCTGTGGTAGAAAAACAGTGGGATGCGGATATTCACTCTTGGTTGATCGATTTTGAAGGCTGCCGCTTATTTATGAAAGCGGAGCACTACAGCGAAGCGATTTGGTTTGAAGCGCTAACAATAGAAGAGAGTAGGGAAGAGCTCGACTATTTAGCCGGATTGTTCCAACGCGGCTTCTAAATTCAAGTTATCTATTCTTTAAAGGGTGTTTCACATGAAACACCCTTTCTTATTTTTGCATCAAAGCCCTTGGTTTTGACGTGATGTTCGCGAAGAAACGTTTGCGTATAAAACACCGCTTGTGAGTAAAATTGGTTAATGTATAATCGCCCACCGCTTTACTCTGAATGAGTTAAGCTAGTTTAATCGTCATTTTTTACATTGTTGGTAAGAGTGCTTTTCTCTGTAGAAAACGCTCGATTTGGGTTCCCTCGCCCCCAAACCAAACTAAAAAGGTATCGCATGAGTAACTTTACCCCTGCGCAGCAGCGCAACGCCCTTATCTATCTGGTTTTATTCCACCTAGTCATTATTGCATCCAGCAATTACCTAGTTCAGCTACCGTTTACTATCTTTGGCTTACATACCACCTGGGGAGCATTCACCTTCCCATTTATTTTCCTTGCGACGGATTTAACCGTACGTATTTTCGGTGCTCAGTTGGCGCGTAAGATCATTTTCTTAGTAATGTTGCCTGCTTTGGCTGTCTCTTACTTCTTATCGGTGGTGTTCTTCGAGGGGCAGTTCCAAGGTTTTGGTCACTTAGGGGAATTTAACTTATTCGTTGCTCGTATCGCGATTGCTAGCTTCATGGCGTATCTACTTGGTCAGATTATGGATGTGCACGTGTTCAACCGCCTACGTCAAATGAAACAGTGGTGGGTGGCCCCAACGTGTTCAACGCTTTTTGGTAATGCACTGGATACCATCGCCTTCTTCGCGATTGCGTTCTACCAAAGTCCAGATCCATTTATGGCGGAACATTGGACGGAAATCGCGCTGGTGGACTACGGCTTTAAGTTAGTGATTAGTCTTGGTCTGTTTGTGCCTATGTACGGCGTACTACTGAATTACTTAATTAAGAAGCTAACGGCAGTGAACCCTAACTTTAAAGTCACTACGACGGCATAGTTTTCATCAGTTAATAGCAACAAGGCCGCTTTTAATAGCGGCTTTGTTGTTTCTAAAGCAAATGTACAGCTAAATGAATATTTAGATCATCGGTGTCTCAAAACTCTATGAGTTGTACATAGGATAATAACGGGTATTAAAAAGGCTCCAGAAGGAGCCTTTGTCATGGGATAACAACCATTAATCAGAGGTAATCGTTAATGGCCAACCGATATCAGTTTGACGGTTGGATTCGATTTCTAGCTCAGCGGCGGTCAACGGGTTGGCCGCTAGCCACTGCGCATCAATGTTTAATGTTAGGTTGTCACCTTCAGCCGTTAATACGACGTTTGGCTCTAAGTTTTGGTTGCGACGGTGAGTCAACAACACCGCTAAGCGCAACAACCGCAGTACGCGCTTGGCACTTGAGCCTGATAACGCGTGTTGCTCAGGCAGTGAGGTGAGTTGTTCTCGATAACGACGGGCAATCTCACCAATAAAGAACTTCTGCGCGCGAGTGTAGCCAGGTAAATCCAAATTCTGGAGTAGGTAAGCACTGTGCTCACCGCCTTTTTTGAAATCGATCGTTAAGCCGATTTCATGCAGCTTTGCGGCGGTTTCAAGCAATATCTTGCCTTGAGGTTCAGTAATCCACTCATCGCCGCCGGCTTGCTCCAACAGTTTGCTTGCCAGTGTCGCAACTTGTTCACCGTATTGGTGATCGAGCTGATAACGATTTTGTACGCTGGCAATTGTGCGAGCACGGATGTCTTCTTGACGTAGCTCTTCAACCATCTCGTAGACTAAGCCTTCACGTAGTGCGCCGCCAGCGAGTGTCATCGCGTCGATTTCCAGTAATTCAAAAACGGCAATCAAAATAGATAGGCCGCTAGGGAACACTAACGCACGTTCAAGCGTTAAGCCTTCAATGTCGAGCTCTTCTAAATGATCGGCTAACATGGCTTGCTTCTGCAGGCGTTTCAATTTGGAGTGAGTGATTACTTCGTCCATACCTTGCGCTAGCATTATCTCTTGCAATGCCTGAACGGTGCCTGATGCGCCAACGCACACATCCCAACCGATTTCAGTATAGCGCTCTAGAATTGGCTGGATAGTCTGCTTCGCGCCTTCAATTGCTGCGTCAAAGTTACGCGCATTCAACTGGCGATCTTTAAAGAAGTTTTCCAGCCAAGTCACACAACCCATTTTTAAACTGGTCAGTGCTTTGGCTTCGAAACCTTCACCGATGATGAGTTCTGTACTTGCGCCACCAATATCGACAACAAGGCGGCGACCGCTGCCTCCAGAAGTGTGTGCGACACCTTTATAGATAGTGGCCGCTTCTTCTTCACCGGAGATAACGTCGATTGGTTGACCAAGAATCTGGTTCGCTTTCTCCAGAAACACATCTACATTCGTGGCGGTACGTAAAGTGGCTGTGCCTACAATACGAATGTTTTGTTTAGGAATGTCCTGCAAGCGTTCCGCAAATAGACTTAAGCAGTCCCATCCTCGCTGCATAGCTTCCATACTAAGAGAATTATGTTCATCTAGGCCCGCGGCTAGACGAACCTTGCGCTTAATTTTAGCCATTGTTTGAACGCTGCCATCGATATGACGCACAACGAGCATGTGAAAACTGTTCGACCCGAGGTCGATGGCGGCGTATAGCGGCGATGATCCTGCTTGACTCATAAACGAACTCAGTTTCCTTTTACGATTGTTTTGGTGCCGATTGACGCGGTTGGCGCGGACGGCGTCCTTGCGGCTTGCGGTTACCTGAACCTGAACGAGTACCGCCAGTATTCGTACGACGCTGTTGGTTGCGTGGCGCACGCATACGAATTGGCGCTGGCAGATCTTGGATCAGCGCTGAAGAATCGTATTCTGAAACTGGGATAGTGTGCTCAATGTATTCTTCGATTGCAGGCAGGTTAATTGCGTACTCTTCACAAGCAAAACTGATCGAGTGGCCGCTTGCACCAGCACGACCGGTACGGCCAATACGGTGAACGTAATCTTCACAGTCGTCAGGAAGGTCGTAGTTGAAAACGTGCGTCACTTGAGGAATATGCAGACCACGCGCAGCAACGTCAGTTGCAACAAGAATGTCGACATCACCTTTGGTGAATTGCTCAAGAATCTTTTCACGTTTCTTCTGCGGTACATCGCCCGTAAGAAGACCGACACGGTGTCCATCGGCAGCCAAGTGACCCCAAACTGATTCACACTTGTGTTTCGTGTTCGCAAAAATGATGGCGCGATCTGGCCATTCTTCTTCAATCAAAGTTTGAAGGAGGGCCATTTTATCTTCGTTAGAAGGGTAGAAAAGTTCTTCCTGAATGCGGTGACCAGTTTTCTGTTCTGGCTCTACCACAACATGCTCAGGGGTGTTCATGTGCTCAAATGCCAGTTCTTGAACGCGGTAAGAAAGCGTCGCTGAAAACAGCATGTTCAAACGCTCTTTTGGCTCAGGCATACGACGGAACAAGAAGCGAATGTCTTTAATAAAGCCAAGATCGAACATGCGGTCGGCTTCATCCAGAACAACGGCTTGAATGTTGTTAAGGTTGAATACGCGCTGTTTGTAGAAATCGATTATACGACCTGTCGTACCAATCAGAATATCGACACCATCTTGCAGCTTATTCAATTGCTTATCGTAGCTTTCACCACCGTAAGCCAAAGCGGTTTTTAGACCAGTGCTCTCAGTTAATGCTTCTGCATCATTGTAAATCTGAATAGCAAGCTCACGTGTTGGCGCCATAATGATTGCGCGTGGCTGCGTAGGTTTACGACCTTCATGCTCCGGTGTCGTCAGAAGGTGGTTGAATGTAGCAGTAAGAAACGCGAGCGTTTTACCAGTACCCGTTTGGGCCTGGCCTGCGATGTCTTGGCCGGTGAGCAGGACCGGCAACGCCAAGGCTTGGATAGGGGTACAAAATTCGAACCCTTTTTTGTCCAATCCTTCAATAACTTGGGGCTTTAAGCCCAAATCGGCGAACTTTTGCTCTGTGATATGCGTCTTTTTCATGGCTATAGAATATCAGCTAAAGCTTGCAATACGAAAGTAAATACATTCCAATAGGGCATCTAATTACTGGTTATCATCCAACCAGTTTCGAAAAACACATTGGAGTGGAAGATGAGTGATAAGATTTTGCAGCTAACTGATGACGGTTTTGAAAACGATGTAATCAACGCTGCAGGCCCGGTTCTAGTGGATTTCTGGGCAGAATGGTGTGGTCCTTGTAAAATGATTGCTCCTATTCTGGACGAAATCGCAGACGAGTACGAAGGCAAACTCACTATCGGTAAACTAAACATCGACCATAACGCAGGTACACCACCTAAGTTTGGTATTCGCGGCATTCCAACGCTACTGCTATTCAAAGACGGCAACGTAGCGGCAACGAAAGTTGGTGCTCTGTCTAAAACTCAACTAAAAGAGTTTTTGGACGCAAACTTATAATCACCAAGTGATTACAGATAAAACCGTGCAAAGTAACAACGCACGGTTTTGTTTTTCTAACTCTGGACTAGAATACTAATTAGTGCTAACTTATCGCGCGTTAATTGAACAAATTTCTCTTCTTGGTCGATCCTGAGACCAAATCCATCTTAACTAGAAAACAGATCTTATTTTGACTAAACAAGAATCCACCACCATGAACCTTACCGAACTGAAGAACAGACCTGTGTCTGACCTTGTAAAACTGGGCGAAAGCTTAGGATTAGAGAACCTAGCTCGCTTAAGAAAACAAGACATCATCTTCGCGATTTTAAAAGCGCACGCTAAAGGCGGCGAAGACATCTTTGGCGATGGGGTTCTGGAAATTCTGCAAGACGGCTTTGGTTTCCTACGCAGTGCAGATAGTTCATACCTTGCGGGTCCGGACGATATCTACGTATCACCAAGTCAGATTCGTCGCTTTAACCTACGTACTGGTGACTCTATCGCTGGTAAAATTCGTCCACCAAAAGACGGTGAACGCTACTTTGCCCTTCTAAAAGTCAATACCGTTAACGACGACAAACCAGACAACGCTCGTAACAAGATCCTATTTGAAAACCTTACCCCTCTACATGCAAATGAACGCATGGTAATGGAGCGTGGTAACGGTTCTACAGAAGACATCACAGCACGTGTTTTAGATTTGGCATCGCCTATCGGTAAAGGTCAACGTGGTCTGATTGTTGCTCCGCCAAAAGCGGGTAAGACAATGCTTCTGCAAAATATTGCTCAAAGCATCGCATACAACCATCCAGAGTGTGAGTTGATGGTACTTCTTATCGACGAACGTCCAGAAGAAGTAACAGAGATGCAGCGTCTAGTTAAAGGTGAAGTAGTCGCGTCGACTTTCGATGAGCCAGCATCTCGTCACGTACAAGTAGCGGAAATGGTAATCGAGAAAGCGAAACGTCTTGTTGAACACAAGAAAGACGTGGTTATCCTGCTTGACTCTATCACTCGTCTCGCTCGTGCTTACAACACCGTAGTACCTTCATCAGGTAAAGTACTGACAGGTGGTGTGGATGCAAACGCACTACACCGTCCTAAGCGTTTCTTTGGTGCAGCACGTAATGTTGAAGAGGGCGGTAGCCTAACGATCATCGCAACGGCACTAGTAGATACTGGTTCTAAGATGGATGAAGTTATCTACGAAGAGTTCAAGGGTACAGGTAACATGGAACTGCACTTGAACCGTAAGATTGCTGAGAAGCGTGTATTCCCTGCGATTGACTTCAACCGTTCAGGTACACGTCGTGAAGAGCTACTGACGAAGACTGATGAACTACAGAAAATGTGGATTCTGCGTAAGATCGTTCACCCAATGGGCGAAATCGACGCGATGGAATTCCTCATTGATAAGCTAGCGATGACGAAGACCAACGATGAGTTCTTCGATGCGATGCGTCGTCAGTAATAGCTGAGTCCTTATTCTAAAAAAGCCACCGTTAACGGTGGCTTTTTTGTTGCTTTCTCCCGATGGAAGCATCAGAATGAGGAGAAATGTTATCGGGAGGTTAACATGCAACAAGGAATGTTGTCGTCATTACTCCTGAGCTTGTCACTTATCACACTACCCGCGACGTTATCTGCCAAGGAAATGCAGGAGTCTGTAGTAGAACAGTGGCTTCAGGATACTCAAATACAGGCTAAAGTCTCTGAACTGCTTGATTACGTTGTCAGGGATGAGGTCGACTCGCTTAAATTTGCCCTTGATCGACTAGCTTTACCTCAACAAGAGGTCGTGCGTTTTCGGTTATTGGAAAAGCTTGAGAAGCAAGATGTGATTCTCACGCCTAGAATGGTTCTGTTTGTTGAGTCTCAGATCCGTATGACTCCTACTTATCAGGTTCTAGAGCGAGGGGACGGGTATGAGTTTAGTGTGCCTGCCTTTAACTTTCCTGCCATTGCGAGCCGCTTGATTAAGCGTTGGAAGCAAGACCAAAGTACCTTGGACTTTGTACTACAAGCTGAGCGGAAAGAGCTCGACTTAAAGCAATGGCTTACAGGGCAATCTCAACAAGCTCAAGCGCGTGAAGCACTTTTGATTCGAGAGTTGGACAGCTTATCACCGCATGCGCTTGCCGCATTAACCACTCAGTTAACCAAAGCGAATGTGACCAGTTGGCTACCATCGACAGCCGTGATCGTGAGATTAGCGCAAGTCAGTCAAGATGAGGAAGTGTACAACTTACTCTGGCGAATGAGAGCGGATTACAACAGCCAGTCCGAACTCGAGCGTTTAGCTACGGTTGGGGACGTTTTTTCAATTCAGCAATTGATGAACTCCACCGTCAATCCGTCACTCAAACCAGAAGCCATTAGTCTACTCACAAAATCCAACCCTTTATCTCCGCAAGTGAAACAGTTTCTAGTGAGCAAAATGGCACTATCGGAAGAAGCTACCATGGTCGCTCGAGAGCTGGCGCAGCAAGGGCATCAAACCTGGTTGGAAGAGTTAGTCTCTAACAACCATCAAGTGAAGACCCGGCAGATAGAGCAAGTATTAAAGTAATCTGGCTCACATACCCACAAAAAATAGGAGGATCTTAGCGTCCTCCTATTTGTTATACTGCGGACAGTTTAATCAGCCAGTCATGAAGGCCTATGAGTTTTAAGGATTTACGCGAATTTATCGACCACCTAGAACAGAAAGGTCGACTTAAACGCATTGCTCACCCAGTCGATCCCGCTTACGAAATGACAGAAATCAGTGACCGCACCTTGCGTGCTGGTGGACCTGCGCTGTTGTTTGAGAACCCAATTGGCTACGACGTACCTGTTTTGACCAACCTATTTGGTACACCAGAGCGTGTCGCGATTGGTATGGGACGTGAAGACGTTAAAGAATTAAGAGAAGTCGGTAAGCTGCTGGCTTATTTGAAAGAACCTGAGCCACCAAAAGGCTTCAAAGACGCATTGGAAAAATTGCCAGTGTTCAAGCAAGTATTGAACATGCCAGCCAAGCGCTTAAGAAAAGCATCGTGCCAAGAGATTGTGTGGCAAGGTGATGAAGTCGACTTGGACAAAATCCCGGTAATGAGTTGCTGGGCGGAAGACGTTGCACCACTGCTTACGTGGGGCTTAACCGTGACCAAAGGTCCAAACAAGAAACGTCAGAACCTAGGCATTTATCGTCAGCAGAAAATTGCCAAGAACAAAATCATCATGCGTTGGTTAGCTCACCGTGGTGGTGCGCTTGACCTGCGCGATTGGATGGAAACCAATCCAGGTAAACCTTTCCCAGTTTCGGTCGCGTTTGGTGCAGACCCCGCAACCATTCTTGGCGCAGTAACGCCAGTGCCAGATACGCTATCGGAATACGCGTTTGCAGGTTTGCTGCGTGGCAGCAAAACGGAAGTCGTGAAGTCAGTCAGCAATGATTTGGAAGTGCCAGCAAGCGCGGAAATCGTCATGGAAGGCTATATCGACCCAAACGAGTTTGCTGATGAAGGCCCATATGGTGATCACACTGGTTACTATAATGAAAAAGAAAAGCACCACGTGTTTACCATTACGCACATTACCATGCGTAAAGACCCAATCTACCACAGTACCTACACAGGCCGTCCGCCAGATGAGCCAGCTGTATTGGGTGTGGCATTAAACGAAGTGTTTGTGCCGATTCTGCAAAAGCAGTTCCCAGAAATTGAAGACTTCTATCTACCGCCTGAAGGTTGTTCGTACCGAATGGCAGTCGTCACCATGAAGAAGCAGTACCCAGGACATGCCAAGCGCGTAATGATGGGTGTGTGGTCTTTCTTACGTCAATTCATGTACACCAAGTTTGTTATTGTGTGCGATGAATCGGTAAACGCGCGAGATTGGAATGATGTCGTTAAAGCCATGTCAGAGCATATGGATCCTGTACGTGATACCTTGATGATAGACAACACGCCAATCGACTCGCTCGACTTTGCTTCGCCAGTGGTTGGGCTTGGCTCTAAGATGGGCTTGGATGCGACCATTAAATGGGATGCTGAACTCGCGACACGAACCAAGGTTGCTGAGCGTGACAATAAAGCGATTAACGAAGCGGATCTGGATGCATTAAAACAGCAACGCCCTGAGATTGTTGATGTCTATCTACCAGCCACAGCAAACAACCAATTTGCTGTTGTGACCATGAAGAAAGACCAAGCCGGTCAATCTCAAGAATTGATGGAATATTTATGGGGATTCTTTTCTCAGTACGCGGATAACAAATTCATTATCTTGTGCGACGATGACGTTAATGCACGAGATTGGAATGACATCATTTGGGCGGTGACAACTCGAATGGACCCAGATAGAGACACGATTCAAGTGCTTGGTAAGACTGAGAGTTCATCCAAATTAGGACTGGATGCGACCAACAAGTTCGAATCTGAAGTCACGCGCGAGTGGGGTACGCCTATCAAAAAAGATCCTAAACTTGTGGCTAAAGTCGATGAGATTTGGGACCAGTTAGGTATTCTATGAGTCATCAAGTCCACCTTCTACCAATGGACGTTATATTCCAAGTAAAAGAAGGGGAGACGGTGTTGGAAGCTGCGCTCAACAACAATATTCGCTTCCCACACCGTTGCCAAGTTGGCGCTTGCGCCATGTGCATGTGTAAAAAGCTAACGGGCGAGGTGAGCTATCACCTCGAACCTATGCTAAACCAAAAAGAGCAACAGCAAGGTTGGATATTCCCTTGCCAAGCCTATACAGAAAGTAATTTAGTGCTTACTTTTGACGAGTAAGCGAGAGGAACACCATGACCATCCAATGTAAAGTAAAGTCTATTCAGCCGTTAGCTTGTAATACTTACCAAATCCTTCTTCATCCAGAATCACCAGTGCCTTTTAAAGCGGGTCAGTACCTAATGGTGGTGATGGGTGAAAAAGACAAACGTCCTTTCTCTATCGCAAGCAGCCCTTGTCGTCATGAAGGTGAACTTGAACTGCACATCGGTGCTGCGGAACACAACGCTTATGCACAAGAAGTTGTCGAAGCAATGCAAGCGGCGCTTGAAACTGATGGTCAGATTGAAATTGATGCGCCACATGGCGATGCTTGGGTTCAAGAAGAAAGCGAACGCCCATTATTATTAATTGCTGGTGGTACAGGCTTCAGTTACGTTCGCTCGATTCTGGATCACTGCGTAGCGCAGAATAAAACCAATCCTATCTATTTATATTGGGGCGCGCGCGATAACTGCCAGCTTTATGCTAAAGACGAACTGGTCGAGATTGCCGACAAGTTTGCCAATGTTCATTTTGTGCCAGTAGTAGAAGAAGCTCCTGCAGACTGGCAAGGTAAAGTTGGTAACGTGCTACAAGCTGTAGCTGAAGATTTCGAAAGCTTAGAAAACTACGATATCTATATTGCAGGTCGTTTTGAAATGGCTGGCGCAGCACGTGAACAGTTCACTCAGAACAAGAAAGCGAAGAGCGAACGTATGTTCGCAGACGCGTACGCATTCATTTAAATACGGCTTTTAAGGCAGAAAAAGAGGGTTTTTTACCCTCTTTTTTGCTTTTTTGATGAAATAGTCATCGAACAGTCATTTTTTTCCATTTTTTTTCAAAAAAGGGTTGCGAACGGAACTGAGTTCCCTATAATGCGCATCCACCGACACGGCAGACGCGATAAGGCTTCAGCAGGGTCGGAGAGGTGAAAGCTTCTACGAAAAATAAAATTGAAAAAGTGTTTGACACTGTCAATTAAATCGCTAGAATGCATCTCCGCTTTGAGAAGAAAAACTTCTCGCAAAGCAAGCTCTTTAACAATATAGACCTATCAATCTGTGTGGGCACTCGTTGATGATAATCCAATTAGATACTTCGGTATCAAATTAGGTTTCAATGAAACGAAGTGACCATTGAATCTTCGGATTCAGCACAGTCAATTCAAACATTACTTATGTAATGTTCAGTATTCATTGAGCCGAACAAAATCTTAAATTGAAGAGTTTGATCATGGCTCAGATTGAACGCTGGCGGCAGGCCTAACACATGCAAGTCGAGCGGAAACGAGTTATC